>JBBAKX010000002.1:319445-506820 GCA_040403315.1 Flavobacteriales bacterium | reverse complement strand
TCTGTCCAGCTATCGCATTCACAAAACGTTTTCCCCGCAACCTCGGACTTCAGTCCGAGGATAAAAAACCTTATTTATAATTTGTCTAAATAAAAATTAGGATATAGATTTGTCCCATCATTCATCTACACGAAACACAAATGAAAAAAGTAATGCTATTGTTGTCGTTTGCCATCCTTGTATTTTCATCCTGCATTAAGGATGATCCGGAAATCAAAACCACCATTACATTACCAACCACATATGCTTCTTACAATTACGAAGTAAACGCACAAACGCAAATTGACCTTCGCTCACGAATGATTGCCATTGGAACAAAAGCAAAAACCGTTAGAACTTCAGGCGTTTCAGTTACCCGTCAAGAATTACTTGATCTTTTTCAAGTAGGCTCTCCTGCTGTACAAACAGTGATTACAGATTATTTTGAAACTGCCCTTACCGGATCTACTGGGTATTTCCAGATTCTTGAAGATGCAAGTGCAGGTGGTACTTATGTTTTAGGAACTCCTCAAGGACAAGGCGGCTATTTCGAAGGACGCGTTTTCGATGAGAACGGCATCGAGCCAGATGAAGTGATCGACAAAGGCCTGTATGCATCAGTGCTCTATAATTCTGCAACCACTTTCATGGGGCCAAACATGGTTTATGCAGATGTAGACCGTATCATTGCTCTTTTTGGCGCCAATCCAAGCTTCCCAAATTCAGGTAGTAGCAATGTTGCTCAGCCCGATATTTTGTTGGCTAATTATGCTGCACGCCGCGATAAGAATGATGGTAATGGTATTTACGCCCAGTTTAAAAATGCTGCAATTGCCCTCAGAGCCTACATTATAGCAGGTTCAGAATTTGATTCAGAACGCAACCAATCAATTACAAAACTTAAACAAGCTTGGGAAAAAGCCTGCGCTGCCACAGTAATCAATTATTGTCACGCAGCCATTGCCAAGTTCACCATCACCAATCCTACAAATGCCGACATAGCCTCTGGATTGCATGCCTATTCTGAAAATGTTGGATTTATTTGGGGTTGGAAAACAATTCCACAACAAAATAAAATCATCACCGATGCACAAATCGATGACTTGCTTGTTCTCTTTAACGCTCCTGCGAACGAAATTCCAACTTCTTACACATTCGTGACAGATGCCGTTAACCAGGTGCCTAAATTACAAACCGTTATTTTGAATCTTCAGAATATTTACGGCTTTAGTAATCAGGATATTGAAGATTTTAAAAGAAACTGGGTTGCCGATCAAGGACGATAAACACAAAACAATGAAAAGCATAAAATTTCTAGCGCTACTTCTTGTTGTCATTTTTGGAATCGTTGCCTGTAAAAAGGATTTACCTGATGCAGACGAATCCAATTTCAATCGAGCTGAAATGCTCGTCGAATACCGCGATGTATTCATTATTCCAGCTTATAACAATGCCGAAACGAAGTCGAATATACTTTTACAATCCGCAAATAATTTCACAACCAGTCCATCTGCCGATCAGCTTCTTTTATTACAAAATGCATGGGTCGACGCAGCTTTATCTTGGCAATCGGCGTGCATGTTCAATTTCGGTCCTGCAGAAGAAGCTGGCTTAAACAAATCTTTGCAAGAAGAAGTAGCCACGTTCCCAATCAGCATTTCCAAAATAAACAACATTCTCAGTTCTGGTTCTTGGAACCTTAACGATTTCAACCGCGATGCACGTGGCTTGTATGCCATCGAATACTTGATATTTGACACACTTTATTCAACCGAAACTTTACTCAACCGCTTTCAAAATCCTACTACTAGCAATTTTCTCATAGCACTTTGCACCGACCTGAAAAACAGAATTTCTACCGTACAGTCAGCATGGGGTTCATACGGAAACGAATTTGTTAAAAATGCAGGAACTGATGCAGGAAGCTCTGTTTCGATGATGTACAACGAATTTGTGAAAAGCTATGAAGCCCTCAAAAATTTTAAGTTTGGATTACCTCTAGGTTTGCGTCCTGGGCAAGTTTCTGTAGATCCTGTGCTTCTCGAAGCCCGATTCAGCCACAAGTCATTCCAACTTGCACGCGAACACTTTATTACTCTTGTGAAAATCTACAGAGGAATCAATGAAACAAAAAGCTTCAAAGGATATCTCAAAACAGTTACTGGTGGCGAGGCTTTGGTTATTTCTACCGAACAACAGCTCGACGTTTTGTTGGGCCAATTCAATGGTCTAGAAGAAAATCTCGACATGCAAGCGCGCATCCAAAGCAATCCGCAAGCCCTAATCGACATCCACACCGAATTGCAAAGGAATACCAAGAATTTCAAAAGCGAAATGTCGTCTCTCTTGGGAATTGCGATCACTTATGCAAGCGGCGACGGCGATTAAAATAACCTCCAACTAAATTGTTAAGCAATCTCTTTAAAAAACTTGAACAGCCAGTTTCTGCAATTCCTTTCGTGAGTTTCAGAATTGTATTCGGTCTGCTCATGGCTTTTTCGGCAGTTCGATTTGTTTACCTCGGTTGGATCGATGACCATTACATTCATCCCGTATTTCATTTTACATACTTCGGTTTTTCTTGGGTAAAACCAATCAGCGAAGTTGGACTTTACCTCTTGCATCTGCTCATGATGCTCGCTGCAATTGGCGTAGCGCTCGGTCGTTTATATAGAGTTTCGGCGATCATACTGTTCCTCACTTTCACCTACACCGAGCTCATCGATCTTACCTATTATCTAAACCACTATTACTTCGTGAGCCTCATCAGTTTATGGCTCATTTTCATCCCCGAACCCGATGCTAAAAACACACTTCCAGCATGGTGTAAATGGCTCATTATGTTTCAATTGGGTATCGTTTACACCTATGCAGGGCTCGCAAAAATCAACTACGATTGGCTCATCCAAGCACTTCCACTTAGAATCTGGCTTCCAGCACACGACGATCTTCCATTAATCGGCAAACTTCTCACCTTTCCCGAAACTGCTTATGTTTTCAGTTGGTTTGGTATGATTTACGACTGCACCATTGTCTTCTTCCTTCTCAACAACCGAACGCGTCCATTTGCCTACTTTACGGTTATCATCTTTCACATTCTCACAGGTTTACTTTTTCAAATCGGTGTTTTTCCGTTGGTTATGATTGGCGCCACGCTCATCTTTTTCTCCGAAAATTGGCACAACCGTTTTCAGCAACTCATTGCTAAAATTCCTTTTCTGGGTGGGCTTTTCATTGTTTTTCCCTCCGGGGAAAGGGAGCGTTCTCAATACCGTATGCCGTTTCTTCTCAAAACGATCTTCACTGGATTTATCATCTTCCAAGTTATCTTCCCGTTGCGTCATCTACTATATACAGGTAATTTATTCTGGACCGAGGAAGGCTATCGTTTTTCATGGCGTGTAATGTTGGTCGAAAAAGCTGGTGATGCAACATTTTATATCCGAGACGCCAAAACTGGTCGCGAAGGAATTGCTTATAACCGCGAATTCCTTAACGCCCACCAAGAAAAGCAAATGGCATATCAGCCTGATATGATTTTACAATTCGCCCATTTCCTAGGGAAACATTATAGCCAAAATGGAGTTTCTAATCCCGAAGTGAGAGCCGAAGTATATGTTACAAAAAATGCACGCCCTGCAAAACTTCTCATCGATCCAAAGGTTGATCTTATGAAAGTAAATGATGGATGGGCGCACAAATCTTGGATTTTATCCGAAAGAGAATGATCCAACTGCGCTATTTCCTTTGTTTTTTGACTATGCTTTTGGGGGTTTCCGTTTCTGCCCAATCGAACGAAATATCCGGCATCGTTATCGATTCAACCGGAAAACCAATCGCTGGTGCAATTCTAATTTTGCGACCAGTCGAGAAAATGCTTCAAACCGGAGTTGATGGGCGTTTTGAATTCAAGAATCTTCCCGAAGGAAACCACCAACTTACATGTTTTGCATCTGGGAAACAACTTCTCAATTTCAAATTCACCCTCCAAGGAAAAGCCATTCAACACAATTTTCAGTTAAACGATTTGTCTGCAAACCTCAATGCGGTCGAAATAAACCAAGACCGTGAAGAAAGCTTTGGACTATCAAGATTAAGAGCAGTTCAAGATTTTGCCATTTATGAAGGTAAGAAATCGGAGGTCGTTTTGCTCAACCAATCGCAAGCCAATTTAGCTACAAACAATCCCAGGCAAGTGTACTCGAAAGTAACGGGTCTTAACATCTGGGAAAGTGATGGTGCTGGTCTTCAACTTGGTATTGGTGGCCGCGGACTCAATCCTAACCGAACTGCAAGTTTCAACGTGCGCCAAAATGGTTACGATATTTCTGCCGATGCACTTGGTTATCCAGAATCCTATTATACACCTCCAACCGAAGCGCTCGAAAGTATCGAAATTGTTCGAGGTGCAGCTTCCCTCCAATATGGAACCCAGTTTGGAGGTTTGCTCAATTTCCGATTTAAACAAGGTCCCTTCCAACGAAAGGCAGAATTTACTAGTCGACAAACGATTGGATCGTGGAATTTTTTCAATTCCTTCAATTCGATTGGCGGCACAGTTGCAAAAGGCAAACTAAATTATTACGGATTTTTTCAATTCAAGCAAGGCAATGGTTACCGCATCAACTCGGGCTTTAAACAAGTAAATACTTTTGTGTCTTTAACTTACGACCTAACTCCAAAATGGAAAATACAGGCCGATGTTACCAAAATGCAATATCTCGCTCAACAGGCAGGCGGACTTACCGATAAAACATTCCAACTCGATCCGCGACAAAGCTTCCGAAGCAGGAACTGGTTTTTAGTAGATTGGAATCTAGCCGCCTTGCAGATTAGCTATCGGTTTAATCCCAATACCCAACTCAATATTAGATCTTTCGGATTGATCGCAAGCCGGAGTTCTGTAGGCAATTTAGAACGCATCAATGTTGCAGATTTGGGTGGAAACCGAACGCTTATTGAAGGGAATTTCAAGAATATCGGAAACGAAAGCCGGTTGATTCACCGCTACAAAATTGGCGACCAAATGCAAGTTCTTGCTGCAGGATTTAGGCTTTATCAAGGAAACACCGTGGCTCGACAAGGTTTCGGATCCGATAAAAGTGATGCCGACTTCAATTACATCAATCCCGGCGAACCCGAAAACTCCGACTACCAGTTTCCAAGTAAAAACGCAGCCATATTTGTTGAACATATTTTTAGATTAAGTGAGCGATTTTCGATCACACCTGGTTTGCGTGCCGAATACATCCAAACAGCCTCGATAGGATATTATAAATCGTATGTCTTCGATGCCGCTGGAAACATTATTACCGAAAACCGAACCAACGAAGATCTCCTCCGAAAACGTGATTTCATTTTGGCTGGTGTAGGATTTAGCTACAAAACTCCCAAATCGATTGAGGTTTATGCGAATTTTTCACAGAATTATCGAGCCATCAATTTCTCCGATTTGAGAATTGTAAATCCTAATTTTATTGTTGATCCTAATATTCGAGATGAAGAAGGCTACACGGCCGACATAGGCATTAGAGGTAAAATTCGATCTTCATTTCAATATGAGTTTACTGCGTTTTATATCGCTTACCGCGGAAAAATCGGACAAGTACTCAAATCTGGCGTTGCGCCTTTGTACAACAATTTTAGGTTTCGCAGCAACATTGCTGACGCCAGAAATCTTGGTGTAGAATCGTTCTTCGAATGGAAATTGTTAAAGTCCGATTCAACTGGCCGTAAGCCTGCATTGAACATCTTTTGCAACACCGCATTCGTGGATGCCCGCTACATCAACACTACCGACAATTCCATTCTAAACCGATATGTGGAAATGGTTCCACGATTCATCTTCCGCACAGGAGCCGATTTAAGATTTCGCAAGTGGAATCTTCAT
Organism: Flavobacteriales bacterium; assembly: GCA_040403315.1. Taxonomy (GTDB): domain Bacteria; phylum Bacteroidota; class Bacteroidia; order M30B66; family M30B66; genus CAMCXT01. The sequence goes on along the minus strand of JBBAKX010000002.1, from coordinate 500,951 downwards.
GGTTTGTATGCATATACTGGAGAGCATTTTTCAGACGCTACCAACGCGGTACTCACAGCAACTGCAGTAGAAGGTCTCATTCCTGCTTATCAAGTGGTAGATCTTGGAATCGGGTTTACACACAAGTGGTTAAGCATTCAGTTCAATGTCAACAATGCGCTCAACGAGCAGTATTTCACCCGCCGCAGCGAGTCCTATCCGGGTCCCGGAATTCTCCCTGCAGATGGTCGTGCTTTTTACTGCTCACTGCAGATTAAACTCTGATTGTTATTGAAGTGCAAAAGCCACAATTGATGTGCTTTCCAGAGATTATATATATCTAAACTTGTAAATTGAAACCCTAACTTTCAATTTACAAGTTTATTGTTTAATTTTGTAGTAGGAAATCTAAGCCAATGGTCTTACGCGGAATTCAAAAACATCTCGAAAAAGCACTGCTCACTATGCCAGTTGTGGCTTTGCTTGGTCCTCGTCAGGTTGGAAAAACAACCCTTGCACTCCAAGTTGCTGAACAAATACAAAAGAAAGCAACCTATCTCGATTTAGAATCTGATGCAGATTTTAACAAACTGAGCGATGCAGAAGCTTATCTTAAACGATTCGAAGGTGAATTGCTCATCATCGACGAAGTACATCGAATGCCAGAGTTGTTCAGAATTCTTCGTGGAATCGTTGATGCGCGCAAGCGAATGGGCGAAAAAGCCGGAATGTTTCTTTTGTTGGGTTCTGCTTCTAGGGAGTTGCTTCAAAATACTTCAGAAACGCTTGCTGGCAGGATTCGCTATCTCGAAATGTGTCCCTTTGATGCATTTGAATTATCAGTTGATCAAAACGACCAATACAACTTAGAAAACCATTGGGTTAAAGGTGGTTTTCCAGATAGCTATTTGGCCGAAACCGATGCCGAAAGCCTACTATGGCGAGGCGATTTCGTAGCCACTTACATGGAACGCGACTTGCCTCTCATGGGAGTTGGAATCGCTCCACAACACTTGAAGCGATTTTGGAAAATGCTGGCTCACTATCATGGAAACCAAATAAATTACAGCGAATTGGGAAGAAGCCTTGAACTGAGTCACACAACAGTAAAACACTATCTTGACACGATGACCGATTTTTACATGGTCAGGCAGTTGCAGCCTTTTGCCGCCAATGTAAAAAAGCGCTTAGTCAAGGCTCCAAAAGTGTATTTACGAGACACTGGCATTTTACACAGTTTGTTAAACCTCTCCAATTTAGAAGCACTGTTTTCTTACCCTGCGATGGGAGCAAGTTGGGAAGGTTTTGTGATCGAAAACATTCTTAACTGCATCAATCAGCGTTGGGAATATTATTACTACCGAACTGCTACACAGGTGGAGATCGACCTCGTTTTAGTTACCCCTGAAAAAGAGACCTGGGCTATCGAAATAAAACGAAATTCAGCACCAAAACCTGGACGAGGATTTACAGAAGCTTGTAACGACATTCAAGCGTCTAAAAAATGGATAGTCAATACGAATGCTGATCGATATCCACTTCCCAATAATATAGAGGTGATTGGATTATTGGATTTTTTGAATTTGCTTCATAGATAAACTTTTGAGCAATAAACATTATGCAATAAACTTGTAAATTGAAACTCTAGCTTTTAATTTACAAGTTTAGCTTTATTGAAAGTATTAAACCACTTCAGCTACCACAAAAGTACTTCCACCCACAACAACCAAATCTTTAGGAGAGGCAGCTTTTTGGGCAGCGCGTAAAGCAGCTTTTACCGATCCGTAAGAATTGCCTTTTAACCCTTTTTCGGCAGCTAGTTCTTTGAGTTTATCTGCATCAAGCGCACGCGGAATCTGAGCTTTGCAGAAGTAAAAGGTAGCATGATTGGGCAATAAACTCAAAACCTTGGAAATGTCTTTGTCGCTAACCATGCCCCAAACCAAGTGCAGTTTTTGATGAGGTGTTCTTGCAATCTGTTTCAACACTTCCCTAACGCCAGCTTCATTGTGGCCAGTATCGCAAAACACCCGAGGTTGCTCGCTCAACATTTCCCAGCGACCATGTAAACCTGTGTTTTCTATAACTTTTCGAATGCCCGCTTCAACGTCACTTTTCGAAATCTTCCAACCTTGCTGTTTCAGTCCATCAATTGCAGTGAGCACGCCTGCTAGGTTTTTCAGCTGATAATTGCCCGCAAGCGGTGATTTGATCTTAAGCTTTTCCTTCGCCCACCATGTTTCTGCCATTAACCAAGGTCGGCCATCATGAAATTCCTCTTTAACATTTTCCCAACGAATCTCATCTTCCGCGTAGCGGATAAACGACTGCATGCTTGAAGCTTTCTGATAAAACACTTCGAACGTTTCCGATTGTTTCTCGCTAATTACAACCGGAACATTCGATTTGATGATTCCTGCCTTTTCTGATGCGATGAGTTCTAGTGTATGACCTAATAAATCAGCGTGATCGAAGCTAATATTGGTGATCAAACTGAGTTCTGGAGTAATCACGTTAGTAGAATCGAGACGACCACCAAGACCAGTCTCAATTACTGCGATATCAACGTTTTTTCGAGCAAAATAATCGAACGCCAAGGCAACATTCATCTCGAAAAATGAGGGCTCTAGACTTCCGAATTGGACATGCGATTTTTCAACAAATCGAATCACTTCAGGCCGAGAAATCAACTTGCCATTCATGCGAATGCGCTCCCTGAAATCTTTTAGGTGTGGTGAAGTGAAAAGCCCTGTTTTGTAGCCCGCTTCTATGAGCACCGATGCCAACAAATGCGAACTAGAACCTTTGCCGTTGGTACCTGCAATATGTATCGACTTGAACTTCCGTTCAGGATTGCCAAGTGTTTCACAAAGCGCTTCGATATTTCCGAGACCTGTTTTGTAAGCAGCGCTTCCAACCCTCGTAAACATTGGGAGTTGGCTATACAGGAAATCTATGGTTTCCCGATAATTCACCTTTATCTTCTAATGAAATTGTAGGTGATTGTTCCGATTTGTTTTCCGGCTGCCGTATTATCAGGATTGAATTTCGCACGTTTGGCAGCCGATTCGGCTTGACGGAATAGAGACGCATCTTGCACCGTGGTTCCTCGTCCTCCTGCAGTTGCCTTGATCACATTTCCTTTGTCATCCACAGTAATGTCGACTACAACTTTTCCAGATTTATCGGAATCGTAGCTTGGTTTCGGAAGGCTTGTTGCTCGTCTATTCGACAAATTCGCAGAAATACCCGGTCCGGTTCCTGATCCCTTACCCGGTCCATCTCCATCGCCTTCACCACCACCTTTTCCTGTTCCTTTGCCAGGACCTGTTCCTCCGCCCTTACCTGTATAAGCAGGTGCGAAAGGATCGCCTTCTTCAGACCCTTGGTTGCCCGGTTTGCCTGTTTTCCCTTCGCTTCCACCTTTTTTACCAGGATATAAAGCGCGGGTGTCGGTTGTTTCTTCAACCTTCTGACTAATCCGCGGGCCATCTTGAGGACGTTTCAGTTCTTTGCGAGGCTTTTTAGTTTTAGGCTTCTGAACTTCCTTTATGAAATTGTCGGTGCTTTCATCGGTAATGAAATTGTCTTCTTCGGGTGCAGAAGCCCCGCCTACATTGTTAGCGCTCAGCAATTCCGGATTTGTATTGCCCATTCCATCAGGCGAATCGCCGAAATTGAGCTCTACACCCAATCCGCCACCGCCGCCGGGTTCGATGATTTCGAATGGTGGAATAGGGGTGATGATCTTATATAAAAGAAACAAGAGCAACAACAAGCCATGAAAGGCAAGTGTAATTGCCATTGCATACCATTTATCCGATTTCTGACTGATTTGCATAAGCTTATCCGTTTGGAGGTCGGGTAGCAAGGATCATCTTCACTTTCAGTTTGTTGCCAATTTCTAGCACATCAACCAATTGTTGGACGGTAAGTTCCTTGTCTAATCTCAATACGATTGTAGGTTCAGTTTTGTTTACAATTGCTGCCTGAATTGCCGATTCAAGATTATCGAATTCAACTTCTTTTCCTGCAAGATAATATCGCATATCTTGCGAAATCTCCAAGTTGATCGGTTGCTTATCAACGGTTTGCGTTTTTTTTGCGCTCGGAAGATTAAGCTTTACAACACTTGGACTGATCATCGTGGAAACGATCAAGAAAAAGAGCAGCAGGAAGAACATGATATCGTTCAGAGAGTGAGTGTTCACCTCTGCACCATGTTTAATTCTGGATTGCCGGATGTTCATTATTTCGAAGGTTCGTGAAGCATGTCGATAAAGTCAAGTCCTGTCGCTTCCATGCGCTTAGCAATGCGATCCACTTGATAATTCAATACGTGGTAAAGTACAAATGCCAAGATACCCACCACGAGGCCAGCAGCGGATGTGATCATTTTTTCATACAAACCGCCTGATATCGCACCAATCGAAATGTTGTCTTGTAGAGAAATATTATAGAAAATCTTAATTACACCTGTGATGGTTCCTACGAAGCCAAACATTGGTGAAATACCTGCGATAACAGCCAAAATACCAACGTTTTTCTCAATTCTGCTGAGCTCTTTTTTGCCCACACCTTCCATGGCTTTTTCGATTTCGTCAACCTTTAAACCAATGCGGGAAATTCCTTTTTCTAACATGCGCGCATCAGGAGTATTGCTGCTTTTACATAGCATCAATGCTGAATTGATATTTCCACTATGTATCTGGTCGCGAACATTGTTCAGAAGATTTTCAGGATTTTTACCTGCTCTTTTCAAAACGATGTATCGCTCCACAAAAAGGAAGATAGTGATCAACGATAGCAAACCAATTGGAATCATCAGGAACCCGCCCTGTTGAACCATTTGCCAAAGATTCAGTGTATCGACTTTTGTTTGTGCTTCTGCTGCTGCTTCAGCAACTGGTGTAGTAAGAGAGTCAGCTCCAACTACCGCTTGCAGGATAATTCCCAACATATTAAGTTCTGATTTATTTCTAAGGTTGACGCAATTAAAATATTCCGTGATTCAAAGTACGTCCATATTCAGACCATAGGCAGGATGCTTAATGCAGTGTTTTTCCACGTGGTTATTAACACTCGAAACGACAACACTGAACATAAAATTGCCCCGATTCAAACAAAGTCGAACCGAGGCAAGTATGTGTTATTGATCTAACTATCCCAATACTTTCAAAGCAATGCGGAAGGCTTCACGGGAGAAATTTTTCCGATCAGGACAATGAGGATGCACTGCTGCCATGGCTTTTCGAATGATTTCTGAAGAATCTTCGAAGATAGAAGCATCATCGAGTTTAGATCCTTCGCCCATCAGATAGGCAAAAACACGCGCCATTCCGCAGTTTGAAATGAAATCAGGAATCACCGAAAGTTCTGCATCAGCTTGCTCCATGATCGGTCCAAAGAAAATTTCAGGATCACTAAATGGCACATTCGCTCCTGATGCAATCACTTGCATACCGGCTTTTTTCATGCGCATCACTTGATCGGCTGTTACCAATCGAGAAGCTGCTGCTGGAATAAAAATCTCAGCTGGGAGATCCCAAATTTTCGATTCTACTTCTTCCTTCGACAGCATTCCACCTGCTACCAAGGTATTGCCTTGTTTGTTGAGAAACAACGAATGGATTTCAGCTTCTGAAAAACCATCAGGATTAATCAAACCTCCATTTCTATCAATGATTCCTACGATCTTCACGCCCAATTGACTCAGGTAATAAGCCGCCGCCGATGCTACATTTCCCCAGCCTTGAATAATTGCCCGTTTCCCAGAAATCTGATCATTATATAAATTATAGTAGTGCTTTACCGATTCTGAAACACCATATCCTGTAATCATGTCGGCCACCACAAATTTTCTGTTTATATCTGGCGAATACGTTGGGTTGTCTAGCACTTTTGAAACTCCCGCGCGTAATCTTCCAACACGCTGAACTTTGTCTTTATCTGTGGTGCCGTAATGACCATTAACAACGCCTTCTTGTGGATGCCAAAGTCCGAACTCTTCAGTTATCGGAATCACTTCGTGGATTTCGTCCACATTTAAGTCGCCACCAGTTCCATAGTAATTCTTCAATAAAGGCATAACTGCTTTGTACCAACGTTTGAGCACATCAGCTTTTCTCGGATCTGCTGGATCGAAGTTGATTCCTGATTTTGCACCTCCGATAGCTGGACCAGAAACGGTGAACTTAATCTCCATCGTTTTTGCCAAAGATTCTACCTCTCGCTTGTCGAGCCCTTTGCGCATTCGGGTTCCACCGCCAGCTGCACCTCCACGAAGAGAATTAATCACAACCCAACCTTCGGCCTCAGTTTCTGAATCTTTCCATTCAACTACAATATGTGGTTGTTGAGATTCGTAGCGTTGTAAAAGGTCTTTCATTTTTCGAGGTTATTAAGCTTAGCAATTGGGCACAAAAGTAAAGAAGCCAGCGAATGTTCGAACATCAAAAAATAACCAACGTTGGGATGATTTTAAGACAAGAAAGTGAGTTTTTAAGAAGTGATTTGTAGGTCATTTTTCGATTCATAATAAATTGTCGTTGATAATCAGTTTAATACACTTGTTGGAATTCCTTTTTTACCGATTATTTGCATATTAGTTTTTCTGTATTTTAGGCCAGGAAAAACGATAACTAAAACAGCTAATCCCCAATGGTAACTAGTTCAGCCAATGAATTGAGCAGCATTGATGCACTCCTAACCTTCGCCGGACCTAAACAAATCGGTCGGCCCTCTCTATTTCCAGTTTTCAATGTAGCTGGTGATGATGATCTTGAAGATCTCGATGACGAAGATTTCGACGACGATGATGATCTTGATGAAGAGGAAATCGAAGAAGTAGACGAAGAAGTAGAAGAGGATGATGATTTTGATCTAGATGAAGATCTATCTGATCCTGCCTTCGACGACGACGACGACGATGAAGATGACGCAGACGACGATGAATTCTTCGAAGACGACGGATTCTAATCAACTACATATTATTAAGACTTTAACCGGGAGAAATCATCCCGGTTTTTTTATGCTTTGTAAAAAGCGCCATTGATTCCGGAATGTGACGCTCCAGTTACTGAAGCGAGCGTATTGTTTACACATTCAACTCGCAGTCCTGCCAAGAATGCAAATATCAGTGCTTCTTTGAAGTCGTTTATTAGTGGTTCAGGTACTTCAAGAATCGACTTTGTGTGTATTCGCATCCTTTCCAATAAATGTGCGTTGTGTGTTCCTCCTCCAGAAAGCAGATACTTACCAGAAGGCATCGCATGAGCACATGTTATCGCACAAAACTCAGTGTATGTTGCTATTTGATCTTCAATCGATAAGTTTTCAGTTTCTGCAAAGCGATCTATCACAGGAAACAATTCCGCTTCTACCCATTCTAAACCCAAACTTCCTTGTTTTCCAGTTTGATGATATTCAATCTTTTGCAATTCTTCAATTAGGCTAAGCGATATTTTTCCTTGAGCAGCTACCTTCCCACCTGCGTCATATTCCAAGCCTATTTTCCCGCATAATTGGTTCAACACGATGTTCAATGCGCAAACATCAAAGGCTTGCATGATTTCCGATCCGTCAGGTTGCATTTTTCTTTCAGTAACATTCGAGAAGCCTCCTAAATTCATAAATCCTTCGAATTCTTCGAAAAGCCATTTTTCACCCATTGGAACGAGTGGAGCGCCTTGTCCGCCAAGTGCAACATCCTGTTGTCTGAAATCACAAATTGTATCGATGCCGGTTAAACGAGAAATTGTAGCTCCGCTGCCCATTTGAACAGTAAATCCATGCTGCGGCTGATGAAAAATGGTATGTCCATGAAATCCGATCAATTCTGGCTTGACTTCTTGCGATCCGATAAATTCGCAGATATCTTTTGCAACTTTTCTGCTCCATTCATTCTCCAATTTTGCCAATTCAAGCGCCGAACAATGCATACTGATTTGGAGCTTTTCGCGCCATTCGGCTGAATATTGGAAGCACTTCGCTGATATTATTTCGAACTCAACCTTCGGAAACTCTCCACTGAAGAGGCAAAGCGCCAAATCCAACCCATCACAGGATGTTCCCGACATCACGCCAAGAATTACTTTTTTAGATTTTGAACCTGTGTTAAACTTCATTGTTAAGAAAAATGAATTGGTTAATTTAGCCGCCACAATAACAAACACTCATGCACATACAATTATCCGAAGAACATCTGATGATTCAAAAGGCTGCCCGCGATTTCGCTCAAAATGAGCTGAAACCAGGTGTCATTGAACGTGATGAAAAACAACAATTTCCTGTAGAACAGATTAAAGCACTCGGGGAACTGGGTTTTATGGGAATGATGGTCGACCCGAAATACGGCGGAAGTGGAATGGATACCATTTCATATGTGCTGGTGATGGAAGAACTTTCCAAAGTAGATGCCTCTGCTTCAGTTGCAGTTTCTGTTAACAATTCGCTGGTTTGCTGGGGATTGGAAACTTTTGGCTCAGAGGAGCAAAAATTGAAGTACCTCGTTCCTTTGGCTACAGGCGAAAAACTGGGTGCATTTTGTTTGTCAGAACCTGAAGCAGGATCTGATGCAACTAGTCAGCGAACTACTGCTGTCGATATGGGCGATTATTATTTGCTCAATGGGACTAAAAATTGGATTACCAACGGAAGTTCCGCTTCAATTTACCTTGTGATTGCTCAAACCAATCCTGAAAAAGGTTCAAAGGGAATCAACGCATTGATCGTTGAGCGTGGCATGGAAGGATTTATAGTCGGAGCCAAAGAAAACAAACTAGGGATTCGCGGTTCTGACACGCATACACTACTTTTTAACGATGTGAAAATACCAAAGGCAAATAGAATCGGTGAAGATGGTTTCGGTTTCAAATTCGCCATGAAAACACTGTCTGGTGGACGAATCGGTATCGCTGCTCAGGCACTTGGAATTGCTTCAGGTGCATACGAATTATCGCTTGCATATTCAAAACAACGTGAAGCATTTGGGAAACCGATTTCACAACATCAAGCTATCCAGTTTAAATTGGCTGATATGGCTACTGAAATCGAAGCTGCTCGTTTGTTGATCATGAAAGCTGCTTGGCAAAAGGATAATCATTTGGATTATGGAACTTCATCAGCCATGGCTAAACTTTTTGCATCGAAAGTTGCAATGGACACCACGATTGAAGCAGTTCAAATTCACGGTGGATATGGTTTCGTGAAAGAATACCATGTAGAACGATTGATGCGTGATGCAAAAATCACCCAGATTTACGAAGGAACATCTGAAGTTCAGAAAATTGTTATCGCACGTTCAGTGCTCGGATAATCGACTCTAATTAAAAGAGATCCTTTAGGATTTCTAACTGATTTGACCTAGATCCCTTGATGAGAATACACTTTTCTCTCAAGGGATTTTCTTTGAAATAAAGTGCAGCCTCATTTACGTCTTGAAAGATTTTTGTTGCTCCGCTAACTTCAGCATCTGAATACAAATTACCAATCAAAAACACTGATTCAGTATCTGAATCGATAGCTATTTGGGTAATTTTTTTGTGCTCCTCAGCCCAAGTTGGACCTAGTTCCATCATCTTGCCTAAAATCGCCACTTTGTGGGATCTTGTCATTCCTGCAAGATTTTTCAATGCAGCTTCCATACTTGTTGGATTGGCATTGTATGCATCCAAAATCAGTAGATTTTTTCCAGTATCGAGCATTTCGGAACGGTTGTTCACCGGATTGTAGGCGCTCAAGGCATTATCGATATCATTTCGATCTACACCAAACCAAAGGCCTATAGTTGCAGCTGCAAGCAGATTTTCATAATTGTAAAAACCCATCAAACTAGTTTCTGTTATTGGGCAGGAACCAACATCTCCATCTTCAACTTTTCCCCATTGGAAACGCAAGTAAGGATCTGAATCGATGAATTTTCCTTGAACATAATTCATTGGCCCGTCGCCAAAAGTAATTGCTTCAATACCTGTTGAACGTTCTACAAAAACAGGATGGTTTGTATTCACAAAGATTTTGCCTTTGCTCGAACGCACGAAATCGTACAACTCGGTCTTGGTTTTTACCACTCCTTCAAAACCACCCATTCCTTCAAGATGTGCTTTCCCAATATTGGTGATATAGCCATAATCAGGTTCTGCGATATCAACAAGTTCTTTGATGTCGCCCTGTTTAGAAGCACCCATTTCAATAATTGCCATTTCCGTATCTACTGGAATGCTCAACAATGTAAGTGGCACACCGATATGGTTGTTGAGATTTCCTATGGTGGCCACGGTTTTGAATTTCTTTTTCAGCACCTTCGAAATCAGCTCCTTGGAGGTAGTTTTGCCATTACTTCCAGTTACGCCGATCACCTTACATGTTAATTGTCTGCGATGGTGCTGTGCAAGATCTTGCAAGGCCTTTAAACTATCTTCTACCAAGATAAATCGATCGTCTTGGGCAAATTCATGCTGATCTACAACTGCCAAAGAGCAACCTCCTTGAAGTGCTAATTCTGCGAATTGGTTACCATTAAAGCTTGGGCCACTCAAAGCGAAGAAAATGCTACCAGATTCGATTTTTCGGGTATCGGTGCAGATTTTTGTATGGCGTAAAAAGGCAGGGTAGAGGATGTCCTGAATGATGTTCATATGAAAAAAGAAAGCCCGTAAATTTATCATTTACGGGCTTTCTGCAAACAGTTAAAACTGCTTATTTCTTTCCTTTTCCTAAACCAACTGGACTACCAACACGCGTCATTGCGCATCTAAACCCGATAAAGTCTGTAGCAAGACGTTCATCTAAGTAGCGACGAGCTCCAGGTGAAAGATAGTATGCTCGGTCTTTCCAAGAACCACCTTTATAAACACGAGATCTGTTATTGATCATCGAAGTAGCACCAAAATCATACATGATTTTATCATCTGCGCCAGCTTCGGTTGGCTCATCGTCTCCGCCTCCACCGTATGAGGTAGAAGATTCGCGGTCGCCATCGCCCATATTGATGTTATCTGCTTTGCGGTAGTTACGACGACCTTCAGATTCTGCTTCAGTTACGTTACGGAATTTGATTTTACCTAATGAGTCTTTGTCTGCAACAGTACCATCGTCGTTTCTAACAACTGTTTTGTAAACGTTACCACGGAATGCACGGAAGTCAGATACGTCTTCTGGAGAAAGTGGACGGTAAACATCCATTACCCACTCACAAACGTTACCAGCCATGTTGTACAAGCCATAATCGTTTGGCCAATATGAATTTACTTCAGCAGTGATATCTGCGTTATCATTCAATTTACCAGCAGTACCCATGTTGTCACCTCTGCCACGCTTAAAGTTAGCCATCATTTCACCTTTGAAAGAATCATCAGCATTTCTGATGATGTGTCCATTCCAAGGGTAAAGACGGCGTTCTGTAATCAATTCTTCTTCGGTGTTTCCAATTAGGCCTAAAGCTGCAAATTCCCATTCTGCTTCAGTTGGGAGGCGGTAACGAGGAAGGATGATACCATCTTCCATTTTTACTTTACGTGTAGCGCCTTCACCTTTTGATGGGTCAAGATCTTCGATATCGTTTTTAACAAGACCTTCATACTGTCCTGTAAGGTAAGCATCTGTGTTAAAGTGGTTATCTGCAACTTGACCAACTGCATCCATCTTTAGAACGCCTTCACGAACAAGGATAAACTCGTTCACTCGGTCCGTTCTCCATGAGCAATAGTCGTTTGCTTGAAGCCAGTTCACACCAACAACTGGATAGTTTTTGTATGCAGGATGGCGAAGGTAGTATTCAACGTAAGGCTCGTTGAATGCTAATTTGTCACGCCAAACAAGCGTATCTGGAGTTGCTTTAAGTGCCACATCCGGAAAATCAACATCATAAACACGCTTCAACCAGTAAAGGTAATCGCGGTAAAATTGATTGGTGATTTCGGTTTGGTCCATGTAGAAAGAAGAAACTGTAATACGACGAGGCGTATTGTCCCAATCGTATTGAATTTCTTGTTCGGTTCTACCCATGGTGAAGGTACCACCTTCGATTAATACTAGACCAGGACCTGTTTCCTGTTCAGTATATTCAACATTCAGATAACCTCCGTTTTTCGGATCGTTGTAGGCCCAACCGGTAGCGTTTGATGCATCTTTCTCGCAAGATTGCAAAGACACTAGAGAAAACGCGATGATTCCGGCAGACATAAACCTTTTAGTTGTTGACAACATCTTAGATTTATTTGGATGTAAGGATTTAATTGAATTAGCTGTGTGCAAAGAAAACTAGAAAGAAGGACAGTTTATTGTTCTGAACCTTTTCTTTTTCGGTTTACACTCCAATTGCATAGCAAGTGAAATCTCGTGTGCCCCTGCAGTAGCATTGGTTAGACGGGAAATGGTGATATCGTAGCTGTAACCGAATTTGAATAAGCCTTGCTGAATTCCAACAAGTGCTATAAATGCATCTCGGTTTCTATACCATAAACCTGCAACGAATGGGCTTTTCTGGAAGTACATACCCAAATTTAGTTGCTGGAAGTCTTGTTGGCGTTGGTAAAGAATACTTGGTGAAATTTTCGCAGGATCGTTAAATCTTGTTTTTCTTCCCAAAGGAATTACAGCACCCATGTGCCCTGTTAACTTCATTGGAAGTCGACTTGTTGGCACCAAAAACGATTGATCTGGTTGCGTGAGGTGGTGAGCAGCAAATCCAAAATAGAACTTGTCGCTATAACCTAAAACACCAGCGCTGAAGTCAACGTAACCCACTGAATTAGGGCCGAAAACTTCCTGAGTATTGTAGATGAAACCATATCTGGTGTCGATTTGATCTCCGAAAGTAAGTTTGGTCCAATCCAACCTTCTATTAGAATAAGTTGCTTGGAAACCAGCTTTAATGGAAAAATATCGATTAACTGGAAGGTGATAAGAGTAAATACCGCTTACCGATGTGCTGATTAAAGTGCCTTCACCGGCAACATCGTTGGTAGCAATAACGCCTAAACCTCCACTAAGACCATCGAAATGCTGATCCCAAGACGCACTGTAAGTGACGAAATTTCCTGGAATTGCAGGCCATTGGTTACGGTAGTTTAATACAAAACGTGAACATCTCACAGATCCAGCGAATGCTGGATTGAGATAAATTGGATTTGCATAAAACTGTGTGAACTGAGGATCTTGGGCCCTGAGTTCAAATGCTGATACCGCTATTAGTATCAACAATGGTATAAACCTCTTCAACATCGACACGAATTTAATACAATTTAACGCTTCCAACAAATTCAGTGTTTCACTTGGAAAAAAATGTTTTGATGACAATAATGTAAGATCATCATCGTTTTTTGCCTCGTGAGCAAATGTAAAATAATTTTCACCTTTCCATAACGGTAATCATAATAAATAACGTATATCGAAGGAACAATTTTACTTTTTTTCTTTAAAGTTTGTTTTTAACCCGATTCTAAACATCGGCATTGCGCAATACGTTTTATCTTTAACCTCCAATTTCAACTAATGGTAAGGATTGTTTTTTTTCTGCAATTTCTAATTTTATCTACAGTAGGTGTTTCTCTTCAAGCACAAGTAGTTAAGATTCAGAAGTCGATTAAATGGGGAAACCCACAAGAAATTAAAATTTCGAAGTACGATAAGCTCAAAATGCTTTGGTTCGAAGGGGCATCTTATCTCGAAGAGCCCATCAATATGCCTTGGTTAACCGAAGTGATACCATCAAAATTTGATGGAACTGTGCAGCAATTTCAGCTAGTCAATACGGTTTTTCAACCTGTTACCAACGAAGAAGCCGTGTTGTTGCAGAAGGTAGATGTACCACAAAATCCAAGTTTAGAAGCACATATTATATATGAGCGCAAGAAGCCACAACTTACTTACCGCATTTTACCCTTCAGAAAAGTCGGATCTTCAATAGAAAAGCTGGTTTCTTTCGAATTGCAAGTTACCCTTGCACCAAGTAATTCGGCAAAATTCAATCCTCGTTCTACAACCACCGAATCGGTTCTTAACAATGGCAATTGGTATAAAGTAGGTGTAACTTCAAGTGGCGTTTACTCGATTAGAAAATCACAGCTTGTTGCAATGGGAATGAGTGCATCAATCAATCCCCTAAACCTTCGCGTTTATGGCAACGGTGGTGCGATGCTTCCTGAAAAAAACAATGTTTATTATCCCGACGATCTAGCTGAAAACGCTGTGTATGTTTCTGGTGAAAGTGATGGAAGTTTTGACGACAGCGACTTCATTTTGTTCTACGCGCAAGGTCCTGTTACTTGGAAGTATGACTCCACCAAAGAAGTTTTTAAGCACACCAAGAATCTTTATGCCGACACTTCTTGGTATTTTATTACTGCCGATTTAGGACCTGGCAAACGATTGTTAACCCAAGCAGAATCAGATCTATCAGCGAGCGCAACCGCAACTACCTTTAACGATTACGATTTTATTGAAAATGAGGAGGAAAATCTTCTTATTTCAGGTCGTAAATTCGTTGGAAACCGCATGGAGGTAGTAAACTCTCATGCTTTCCAATTTAATTTTACCAATCTTACTTCAGGCCCACACAAATTGGTGAGTAATCTGCTTGCGAGAGGTTTGTCTGCAACCAATTACAGTGTTAGCATTGCTGGTCAAACCTATACCCAGCCCATAAATAGCCTATCGAATTTGGATTATCTATCAACTTATGCCAGAGAGAATGAAACCGTTTTCACTTTCACAGGTAACAATCCATCCTTCAACGTAAACGTAACCAAACCAGCCAACAGCAATATTGGATGGATAGATTACCTTGACGTTAATGTGCAAAGAAACCTTGCTTTAACTGGAGCTTCAACACGATTTAGAAATCAACAGCTTGTTGGAATTGGTCAAGTAGTTGAATATTTAGTTACAAATGCCAGCGCTTCAACCAAAATTTGGGAGGTAACTAATCTATACGATGCTAAGCTTCAAAGTACAAGCTTGAATGGCTCAACATTACAATTCAAGCAAACTGCCGATTCCTTGAGAGAATTTATTGCTGTTGATTACAATGCATCATCTTTTCCAAGTCCTATTTCTGCAGGCGTTGTGTCAAACCAAAACCTTCATGGATTAGCAAATCCAGACGTAATCATTGTTGCGTCTGCAGCCTTATTAAACCAGGCAAATACATTGGCGCAACACCACCGCGATTTTGACGGATATTCAGTGGTAGTTGCAGAAGATAAAAAAATCTACAACGAATTTTCTTCGGGCAAGCAAGACATTGCAGGCATCAGAAATTTTGTTAAAATGTTCTACAACCGAGCTGGAACCAATCCAGATGAGATGCCTAAACATCTTATTTTACTTGGAGACGGAACCTATCGCCCGAAACAGATCAATTTAGGAGGAACCACTTTGTTGCCTACCTACGAGTCGAATGAATCATTGAATCCTATTGGTTCTTATGCTTCCGACGATTTTTATGCGTTATTGGATCCTACCGAAGGTACATCGATACAATCTGCAGGCGCGGGATCTCTTGATATTGGCGTTGGGCGACTTCCAGCTTCAAATGATGCAGAAGCTACACTGTTGGTTAATAAAATCATTCACTATGCATCCAGTCAAGAAGCGATGGGCGATTGGAGAAATGTACTCTGTTTCATTGCTGATGATGAAGACGGAGGCGACCATGTTGAACAAGCCGAATTGGTTTCAAACATTATTGCCCAAAACCATCCTGAATATAGTATTGATAAAATTTATCTCGATGCATATCCTCAGGAAACAGGCACCGGTGGGCAAACTTATCCGCAGGTAAACAACGAAATCGCCAACCGTGTTGAGCAAGGGGCACTCATGATTAACTATGCTGGTCATGGTGGAGAAGAAGGTCTTGCACTCGAAAGAATTATTACAATTGAAGAGATTTTAGAGTGGGAGAACTACGATAACCTGCCGATTTTCCTAACTGCAACCTGCGAATTCAGTAGATTCGATGATCCAGACTTTACTTCTGCCGGAGAGCATGTAATCCTGAATCCGTTAGGTGGTGGAATCGCTTTGTTCACAACGGTTCGATTAACCTTTTCTACATCCAACCAAGCTTTGAATAAAAACGTGATGGACACCTTGCTGACACTTCAAAATGGCCAGTTTCAAACCCTTGGTGATGTGCTTCGAAACGGAAAAAATAAAACAGGTTCATCTTTTAACAATAGAAGTTTCACCTTACTTGGTGACCCTGCACTTCGATTGGCTTATCCTCAGCACAAGGTATTTACTTCGGTGGTGAACGGAAAAAATACAAGCCAATTTCCCGATACACTTTCTGCCCTTGAATACATAACCATCAGTGGGTTTGTTTCTGTAGATGGCGTAAACCCTGCAGCAGATTTCAATGGAATTGTAACGCCTACCATTTATGACAAAGCATCCAACCGATCAACTTTAGGGAATGACTATCTAGCATCGCCAATATTGAATTTCTCCACCCAAGAAAATGTAATTTTCAAAGGTCCAGTATCGGTAGTTAATGGCCAGTTTACCTTCAGCTTCGTGGTACCGAAAGACATTAACTTGGCTTATGGCTATGGTAAAATTTCTTACTACGCGAGAAAAAACAACTCTTTGATTGATGCACACGGAGCGCTTACAAATATTATAGTAGGTGGATTTAGTGAGAATCCATTTACCGACGATACCGGTCCATTGGTTAGATTGCACATGAACAATGAGCAGTTTGTTAGTGGAGGTATCACAGATGAAAACCCCGATATGTTAGCATTCATTCAAGATGATATTGGTATTAATACTGTTGGAACAGGCATTGGGCATGATATAACTGCGGTTCTGGATGGCAACACCAGCAATCCATATATATTGAATGATTTTTATGAATCTGAATTAGACAATTTTAGAAAAGGTAAAATCCGATACCCATTTAGAGATTTAGAGGAAGGTCCACACACCTTAACGTTGAAAGTTTGGGACGTAGCGAACAATTCTACATCAGCGAGCATCGATTTTGTGGTGGTGAAAAACGAAGAATTGGCTTTAGACCATGTGCTTAATTATCCAAATCCGTTTAGCACCAATACCCAGTTTTTCTTCGAATACAATCAGCCAGGTATCTCTGTTGATGTTGAAATTCAGATTTTTACTATTTCTGGTAAGATTGTAAAAACATTACGTGATAAATTTACCACCAATGGTTTTCGCTCCGATCCAATCGTTTGGAATGGACAAGATGACTATGGGGATAAAATTGGTCGTGGCGTTTATTTGTATAAATTGAAAGTTGTAACACCCGAAGGAAAATCTGCGGAAAAGATTGAGAAGTTGGTTATCTTGAACTAAACTATGATGTGATTTTTTAGAATAATTTAAAGAAACTGCCTTTCAAAAATTGCCGTAAAGGTTACGGTAATGATGAAACATTATATTTGCCACCTGATTTCCATTAAATTATGATGATCAAAATAAACAGTCTGAAACAACTTTCATTAGTAGCTGCAATCATTGGACTTGTAGCACAGGAGGCTAAAAGTCAGATCACAGTTGATGAACTTGACGGAACTATCAACACTATTACTACAGCTGTGCCGCTGCTTATGATTTCTCCAGATGCGCGCGCTGGGGCATTAGGAGATGCTGGAGGTTCACTTTCTTCAGATGCTAATTCAATCCATTGGAATGCCGCAAAATTGGCAAACATCGAAGGAAAATCGGGTGTTTCATTGTCTTACATTCCTTGGTTGCGCCAATTGGTGCCAGACATTAATTTAGGCTATATTTCTTGGTACAAGCAATTGAAAAAACGCCAAACCATTGGTGGTTCATTGCGTTATTTCTCTCTCGGAAATATTGTTTTTACCGATATCCTTGGAAATACTACTGGACAATTTAATCCAAATGAATTTGCAGTAGACTTTGCCTATGCCCGTCGATTCAGCGATCGTTGGAGTGGTGGTTTAGCGCTGCGCTTTATTTACTCAAATCTTACTGGAGGTATTGATGTTCAGGGTACGCCATCGTTTCCAGGAACATCTGTAGCGGCAGATATTTCGACTTACTATGTAAACGACGACATTAAGCTTGGTGGTAAAAAATCAACATATGCTTTTGGTGCATCATTCTCAAACATTGGAGCAAAAATTTCCTACACAAAATCTGCCGACAGGGACTTCATTCCGATGAATCTTCGAATTAGCAACAGCTTGAAAATGAAGGTTGACGATTACAATGCTTTCACTTTCTTGTTTGATATGAATAAGTTATTGGTACCAACGCCTCCAGTTCGTGACGCCAATAACAATGGTGAAGTTATCGCAGGTAAAGAAAACAATGTGGGAATCGTTGCAGGACTACTTCAGTCTTTTTCTGATGCGCCTGGAGTTTTGAATCCAGATGGAACCCGCAATGTTCTTAAAGAAGAATTCCGGGAAATCAATCTTTGTGGAGGTATCGAGTACATGTACAACAACCTTTTCGCCATCAGAACTGGGTATTTCCACGAGCACCCAACCAAAGGAAATCGCCGTTATTTCACCTTGGGTGCAGGTGTAAAATTCAACGTGTTTACACTTGACTTGGCATACCTAATTCCTACACAACAGCGAAATCCATTAGAAAACACCTTGCGTTTCACTTTGCAGTTCGACTTTGGTGCATTCCAGAATCAGAGTAAGGATTAATGATTCCATTTAGGATTGGTCAAGGTGTAGATGTACACCAATTGGTTGAAGGTAGACCGATGATTCTTGGCGGTGTTCAAATTGAGCATTCGAAAGGTCCTTTTGGTCATTCTGATGCAGATGTTTTGATTCACGCTATTTGTGATGCCATCTTAGGTGCCGCCAATTTGGGTGATATCGGGAAACACTTTCCAGATACTTCAGCAGAATTTAAGGGTATTGATTCTAAGATACTCCTTCGGAGAGTAACTGATCTTTTGCACCAGCAAGGTTGGAAAATCGGCAACGTAGATTCCACACTCATATTGGAACAGCCCAAAATCAAACCACATATCGAGAAAATGCAAGAAACGATGGCTGCGTTGATGGATATTACGCCCGACTTGGTATCGATTAAAGCAACCACCAACGAAAAAATGGGTTATGTTGGAAGAGAAGAGGGGGTTTTAGCATTTGCAACCTGCCTCATTTTCCGTTAACTTGTTTCTCAGGCGCTCATTTGTATCTTTACCCAGATGCAAGTTTTGAAATTTACCTCAGAAGTAGAAGAGTACAACCATTATCATGAATTGGATTTAGAGGAACAGAAGCTCATTGAAGCCGCTATTGAAGCTGCTAAAAATGCTTATGCACCTTATTCTGGATTCTCAGTTGGTTCGGCCTTATTGCTGAATGATGGAACAGTAGTTACTGGTAGTAATCAAGAAAATGTGGCCTATCCGTCGGGCTTGTGTGCCGAAAGAACTGCCATGTTTTGGGCGGGAGCTAATCATCCTGGAAAACATATTGTTACACTTGCTATTTTTGCCAAATCGGAAGATTTCGAGGTAGATCAACCTGTTTACCCATGTGGATCTTGTAGACAAGTGATGTCGGAATACGAAAGAATTGGGAAACATCCTATGCGTATCCTTATGTCTTCAGCAACGGGCAAGGTTCATGCGGTTAACGGTTTGATAAATATTCTGCCAGTTGCCTTCGAAGCCGATAATTTAAAACGCTAATCACTAAAATAATTGCAATCAATTTCGATGTTTGCTGTTTTGTAATAAATTTGCGCACCTTCAAAAAAGATTAAGAATGGCTAAAGCCCGATTTTCAAAAGAACAATACCTGAAGTGGTACGAAGAAATGTTGCTGTGGCGCAGATTCGAAGAAAAAGCCAGTCAGCTTTATATTCAACAAAGAATCAGAGGTTTTTGTCACCTCTATATTGGGCAGGAGGCAGTAGTTGCTGGTGCAGTCAGTGTTATTCGTCCCGACGACAATATGATCTCAGCTTACCGCGATCACGTTCATCCAATTGCGAAGGGTGTTCATCCAAATGCAATCATGGCCGAACTTATGGCCAAAATAACAGGTTGCTCTAAAGGTAAAGGTGGTTCGATGCACATGTTTTCTGCAGAACATCGTTTTTTTGGTGGTCATGGTATTGTAGGTGGTCAAATTCCACTTGGTGCTGGAATTGCATTCGCTGATAAATACAACGGTAGCGATCGTGTTACCCTCTGCTACATGGGGGATGGTGCCGTTCGTCAAGGAGCGCTTCACGAAGCTTTCAATATGGCGATGCTTTGGAAATTGCCTGTGATCTTTATCATTGAGAATAACAATTACGCGATGGGTACATCCGTAGAGCGTACAACCAATGTTAAAGAATTATATAAAATTGGTCTTTCGTACGAAATGCCTAGTAAAGCGGTAAACGGAATGAGTGTTGAAGACGTTCATGATGCAACCGAATGGGCTGTGAAGCACGCCAGAGGCGGAGATGGTCCAGTATTGCTCGAGATTAAAACCTACCGTTTCCGTGGGCATTCGATGTCTGACCCTGGTAAATACCGCACAAAGGAAGAAGTAGAAGATTATAAAAAACAAGATCCAATTGAGCAGGTTCTCGATACCTTGAAAAAGAATAAGTGGATCAATGATGCAGAAATCGAAGCGATCGACGAAAAAATTAAAGCGATCGTTGAAGAATCTGTTCGTTTTGCTGAAGAATCTCCATATCCAGATGCTTCTGAACTTTACAAAGATGTTTATGTTCAGGACGACTACCCTTACATTATCGAATAATTCACACCAGACCGCATAAAATTCAAAATGGCTGAAATTGTAAAAATGCCCAAACTGAGTGATACCATGACTGAAGGTGTGGTATCTAAGTGGCACAAAAAAGTTGGTGATAAAGTTAAATCAGGTGAACTGCTTGCTGAAATCGAAACCGATAAAGCAACAATGGACTTTGATTCTTTTCAAGACGGCTTTCTATTATATATTGGTGTTGAAGAAGGCAAAGGAGCTCCGGTAGATTCTGTGCTCGCTATTCTTGGTAAAGAGGGAGAAGACTTTAAAGCATTGCTTGATGGAGCTTCAGCAGGAACCGCACCTGTGGTTGAGTCTATTACACCTCACGCAGAGCCAACATCAGCGCCCGTTAGCGCCCCAGTTATTAGCTCGGCTCCAGTGTCCTCAGCAATTGATGATGCAAGAACCAAAGCATCTCCGTTGGCAAAAAAGATCGCCTCTGATAAAGGCATCGATTTGAGTCAAGTAAGTGGTTCGGGCGACGGTGGACGCATCGTAAAACGCGACATAGAAAACTTCACACCTGCTTCAAGTTCAACCAAAACATCAGCTGCACCTGTTTTCGTTCCTGCTGGAACAGAGCAATTTACAGAGGTTGCAACCACCCAAATGCGCAAGGTGATTGCTCGTCGATTGGCTGAAAGTAAATTCACTGCTCCACATTTCTATTTAACGATAGAAATCGACATGGACAATGCCATTGCTTCTAGAACAGCTATCAACGCAAGCGGTGAAGTGAAGATATCTTACAATGATTTTGTGGTTAAAGCTTGTGCAATGGCTTTGCGCAAACACCCAGTGATCAACTCTTCTTGGTTGGGCGATAAAATCCGCACCAACCATCACGTTCATATCGGGGTTGCAATTTCAGTAGAAGACGGTTTGTTGGTTCCTGTGGTTCGTTTTGCAGATCAGAAAGGCCTACATCAAATTTCTGCTGAAGTGAAAGATTACGCTGGAAGGGCCAAAACTAAAAAACTTCAGCCTGCCGATTGGGAAGGAAATACTTTTACAATCAGCAATTTGGGTATGTTCGATATTGATCAGTTTACTGCCATTATCAACCCTCCAGATGCATGCATTTTGGCTGTTGGAAGCATCCAGCAGAAACCTGTTGTGAAGAATGGAGCAGTAGTGCCAGGAAATCTAATGAAGGTAACCTTAAGCTGCGATCACCGCATTGTGGACGGGGTTGCAGGTTCTGAATTCCTTAAAACCTTAAAATCATATTTGGAAAATCCAGTGATGATGCTGGTTTAATCAACAGAAAGGAAATAGAAAGCCCCGAAATATCTAGATGTTTCGGGGCTTTTGCTTTTATCCATGGACTGAAGTCCATGGTTGCTGGGAGATCTTTCTGCTGTAATATCCATGGACTGAAGTCCATGGTTGCTGGGGGGCTTGGATAAATCCTGTTCTATTAGAACAAGCCGTTGATTTCAGCATCAATTTTCATGATGATTTCTCCGAGATGCTCAGGGTTTTCGGAGAATTTGTTTTCATCCACATCGATGATCAATAACTTGCCGTGGCTGTAGTTAGAAATCCATGCTTCGTAACGTTCGTTCAGTCGGCGCAAATAATCGAGACGAATTGAGTTTTCATAGTCGCGACCGCGCTTTTGGATTTGACTAACCAAAGTAGGTACAGAAGCTCGGAGGTAAATCAATAAATCAGGCGGAGCGATAAAGCTCGACATGAGGTTGAAAAGCGTGAAGTAGTTTTCAAAGTCGCGCGTGGTCATGAGCCCCATCGAATGCAGATTGGGCGCAAAGATGTAAGCGTCTTCATAGATGGTTCTATCTTGAATCACCTTTTTGCCGCTTTTGTGAATCTCGTTTACCTGATTGAAACGATTATTCAAGAAGTAAATCTGCAAGTTGAACGACCAACGTTGCATGTCCTCGTAGAAATCATTTAGATACGGATTATCATCAGCATCTTCAAAGTGCGGAACCCAATTATAATGCTTCGCGAGGAGCGAAGTGAGAGTAGTTTTTCCTGAACCGATATTTCCGGCAATCGCGACGTGCATAGACCTTATTTGAGCACTCTAAAATACACAGGTTAAGGAATTTTGAAAAGGAAAGAATGAAAAAGGTAAAATCTTCTGTAATCCTTACCCAGCGGGGAATAGGAGGGAGGAGAGTCTGTTTTCGTCAAATATTTCTTGCGCAGTGTCCATCAAATCCTCTCTTGTTAGGCTGTCAATCTTCGCACAGATCTCTTCAAATGTATCCACGCGGTTAAACAAAAGGAAGGTTTTTGCGAACCCGAGCATCACCGATCCATTGCTTTCTTGAGCCATAGCAATTTGTCCTTTGAGCTGATTTTTGGCCTTCAAAAGTTGATTGCTTGAAAGGGGAGCATCTCGAAGCTTTCTAAGCTCTTTGTGTACCAATTCTCGACACCTTTCTACTGTTCCAGCTTCGGTGCCTAGATACACGCTAAAAAGACCAGTATCGCTATAAATAGCAAACGATGAATCGATGTTATATGTGAATCCGTATTTTTCCCTGATTGAAAGATTTAATCTGCTGTTCATTCCTGGGCCACCAAGAAGATTGTTGAGCAAAATCAACGAAGTTCTTTTTGGATCTTTAACGCCGTATGCTGGTCCTCCAATCACAAGGTGAGCTTGATGATTTTTTCGTTTCAATACGCGTTGTTCAGGCATATAAATGCCAGGAGTTGGGCGATCGAAGGAGCGAAGGTTTTCGGGAATTTTACCTAAATATTTCTCAGTGAGCCTTTTCAGCTTTGCTGCTGAGTATTTTCCAACAACCGAAAATACCATTTCATCAGTATTCCAAGTGCGCTGGATAAATTTCAGAATATCCTCACGAGAAAACTTTTTTAAGTGTGCGGGTGTTCCAAGAATATCGTGGCCAAGAGCATGTTTTTGATAAATCTGTTCTTCGAATCGATCGTAAATTTCATCCGATGGACTATCCTTGTATGAATTGATCTCATCGATGATAACTGTTTTCTCTTTAATTATCTCTTTTTCAGGAAAGATGCTGTGAAAGCCAATGTCGCATAGCAATTCTAGCGCGCGTTCGAAATGCGGATTAAGAAAGGATGCAAAAAGGCAAGTTTCTTCCTTGGTTGTATATGCATTAAGCTCACCGCCAACATCTTCCATCCGGCTGAGGATGTGGTAGGCTTTACGATGTGTGGTTCCCTTGAAAACACAATGTTCAATGTAATGGGCCAGTCCATGTTCATGCGATAACTCATCACGGCTTCCTGCATTAATGAAGATTCCACAGTGCGCAACTTCGCTATCCACAGGTAAAAAAATCACACGGATTCTGTTAGGTAAAGTCCAACTTTCTGGCAGTTTCATCATAAGAGGGGAAGTTCTTCTTCAATAACAATTCTTTGCACTCGGCCCACAATTCGGTCGTCAAGCATCACCTTGATTCCCCTAGAATGATAGTCTTTGGAAGTTAGCATCCAACGTATCCTTCCACGGGTGAGCTTACCGGTTTTTTGATCTCGTTTTGTAACAACATCAACCAGCATATTCAATTTAAGTTTGTCGCGATAACATCCTTCCATATTACTTGCAGTTGCAGGTATCGGCAGTTGCAGGCTGAATAAGTTCTAGGAAGTTTGTTGTAGTATGCTCAGACTTAAACTTCATTTTCAAGGTTTGGCCTTTGAGACCTTTTCCTTCGAGCACATATTCCGGGATATCCTTTTCCCGCACGTCACTTTCCGAAAACAGCACTTCAGCTGTATTGAGAAGGTTAAGGATGTCGTTGTTTTCAAGGTTATTGCATTTCAGCTGACAAGCACCTTTGGCAGATACTTGCACTGGATGCAGACGGAGTTCTTCGAGCACTCTATCGCCTGGGAGCCAAGCGGGCATATCACGATCACGAATTAAAACTGCATAAACGAAGGCAGATCCAAGGAGAATTCCGAAAATGAACAATGAAAGTCGTCGGGTAAAATTCATGCGGCAAAATTAACCCAAAAAGCAATAAGGGTAGCGCTTGACGAAACAATCTCGACAGATGATATTGCTAACAATTTAATGATCAATTGTGGTAAATTCTATTAATCAAACCGAAGGTGTTTTACAGTTAATCCATTGTTTATTAGTTCATTAAGCGATTGAATGCCTATTTTTAAGTGATCGTCAACGTATGTTTTGGTAACTGAACTGTCCGACTGGTCTGTTTTCACACCATGGGGAACCATCGGTTGATCGGAAACCAAAAGCAGCGCACCAGTTGGTATTTTATTAAAAAAGCCCACGCTAAAAATGGTAGCAGTTTCCATGTCGATTGCCATGGCTCTGATTTTCTGAAGGTATTTTTTGAACTCATTATCATGTTCCCAAACCCTTCGGTTGGTGGTATAAACAGTGCCAGTCCAGTAATCTTTGTTGTTGTTTCGAATGGTTGTAGAAACTGCTTTTTGCAGAGAAAACGCAGGTAAAGCGGGCACTTCAGCAGGAAGATAATCGTTCGAAGTTCCTTCACCACGGATGGCAGCGATTGGAAGGATCAAATCTCCGACCTGGTTTTTTTTCTTCAAACCTCCGCATTTTCCTAAAAAGAGCACTGCTTTAGGTTTGACTGCTGAGAGCAAGTCCATTACTGTAGCTGCATTAGCGCTTCCCATTCCGAAATTGATCATGCTGATACCGTTAGCTGTAGCAACTTGCATAGGTCTTTCTCTTCCGATTACGGGTACATTGTGAATTTCGGCAAATTTGTCAACATAATTAATGAAATTCGTCAACAGAATATAACGTCCAAATTCTTCTATAGGAAGTCCAGTATATCTTGGTAACCAATTAGATACGATTTCTGATTTATTTTTCATGACTAATGATTTGATCGGTTTTCCACCTTTGAATTTACCTTCAGCAGAGTTACGTTTGAGGAAGGTAGAACAAAGAACGCAAATTTATGATGCTTTCCGTAAAAGGTGGGTGGTTCTAACACCTGAAGAGTGGGTAAGGCAGCATTTTTTATATTATTTGAAAGACCATTTTCAATACCCTGCAAATCTTTTGGCAGTAGAAAAAAGTTTAAGGTTGAATGGTTTGTCGAAACGCGCTGATATTGTTGTTTATTCAAGAACAATGGATCCATGGATGTTGATCGAATGTAAGAAGCCAGAATTGAAGCTTAATCAAGCAGTTTTTGATCAAGCGGCACGGTACAATTTGGTAATGAATGTTCCATATTTGGCTATTACCAATGGGATGCAGCTTTTGGCAGCAGAAATACAAACGGATCAGGCTATTTTTATTCAGGAGTTGCCGGGATTTCCGGCTTTATAGCCAACGCTTCCGCCTGAACCAGATCAACATCAACGAAGCAACTAGAATCATTACTATCCAAACTGTCGGGTACGCCCAAGTTTCGGTAAGTTCGGGCATGAATTCGAAATTCATTCCATACACACCAACTAGAAAGGTTAAAGGAATGAAGATGGTGGAGATTATGGTGAGCGTTTTCATTACAGCATTCATTCGATTTGAAATGCTGCTCAAGTATACATCCATCAAGCCTGATGAAACTTCTCGAAAAGTTTCTAAGGTGTCGATAACATGGATGCAATGGTCGTAAACATCACGAAGATAAAGTGAAGTATTTCCTTTAAGATGCAGACTGTC
The DNA here is from genome assembly GCA_040403315.1 of Flavobacteriales bacterium. GTDB lineage: Bacteria > Bacteroidota > Bacteroidia > M30B66 > M30B66 > CAMCXT01. Next base: position 474,584 of record JBBAKX010000002.1, on the reverse strand, counting down.
GCCTTTGCTAAGAAGGCTTATCACTTCACGAAGTGGCCAAATGTATTTCCTCAAGTAAATGAGGTCTCTTTTCGATTTATGAAGTTCTTGTAGGTCTTCCTTCACTGCTTCATCTAACATCCGAATTTCAAGATCTTCGAGTTTGTCACCTATTTTCTCAAGAACAACGAAGTAATTGTCCACCAATGTATCGAGCAAAGAATAAAGCAAATAATCTGCACTTGAACGACGCAGTTTTACATTTCCTTTTCTGATTCGGTCGCGCAAGGCGTCGAATATATCTCCTTTGTCTTCGATAAAAGTTACAATGGTATTTCCTTTCAATACGATGCTCAACTGTTCCGACTGGATGGCATTTTCTTCTTTGTCGAATGAGAGCATTTTCACCACCAAATAAAGATAGTCGTCGTATTCGTCGAGTTTCGGCCGTTGGTTGGTGTGCATAATATCTTCCTTTACCAAACCATGAAGGCAGAGTTCTTCGCTGAACTTATCGATGAGGGCTACATCGTGCAATCCAACTACGTTAATCCATCTGATGTAATGATCGGAGAAAATATCTTTAGCATTTTCGATTCCTAGCTGAAATTTTTCTTCGAAATGGGTTTCACTATAATCAATAACATCGAACCAAGGCTTGAAATCTCTTGGGTCGCCAACATAGGAAGCCGTTGCTGGCGCCATTCCTGCTTTTTGCCCGAATTTAGGACGTGCAAAACCTTTAAGTCGTTTAATCAGAATCTGCTTCCTTTTCATTTCGGTATGATATCACTCGTTGAGGGAATGGAATGCTGATGCCTTCTGCATCGAAGCGTTTTTTTATGATCACATTAAGCTGCGTGTGTAATTCGAATGCATCGCCAGGATTTTTAGCACAGGCGTAAGCGCGAACCTTGAGTTCTGATTCGCCGAAGCCGATAAGTCTTACTTCTGCCTTAGGTCTTCCTTCGAGTTTATCCAATTCGGTTCTTGCATCGATGCACAAAGGATGGTTTTCGCATTCTTCCTTCATGATTTTCATCACCTGATCGATGTCGGAGTTGTAGTCGACCGAAAAGTCGATATACCGGCGAACCATTTCATCATACAGGTTAAAATTGATGATGATTTCGGAGCTCATTTTTGAGTTTGGCACAACGATTCTTTTGTTTTCGTAGTTTCTAATCACTGTATGTCGTAGTGTAATGTCTTCAACAACGCCACTGGTTAATCCGATAAGTTCGATAGTATCACCCACTTTGAAAGGTCTGCTGATCACCATAAAAACACCACTGATAATGTTGGCGAATGCTGCTTGGGAGGCAAAACCAATGATAGCTGCAAGAATTCCAGCCCCAGCAAACAATGAAACTGCCAAGGTTCTAAATCGAGGAATTGAATAAATGATCAGAATTATAGCAATGATGTAGATGAAGGCTGTGGTAACATGTTTAAAAAACACATATCGGGTTTGATCCACATTGAGCAACTGTGCACTGCGCCGCATGAATTTCCCGATGAAAAACCGAAGACTTCTTTCAATAATAATCGCAATGGCGAGAATGAGTACGATTCTTAGAATCAACTGCGCCGTTGAGCCAAACCATTGAAATGTATCCATGTGATTTAAATTGTAGTGATTTATTTCTTTTTATTTCTGTATAAGTCAAAACTGCCAAACGTTATGCTGCCTTCTGGAAAGCGTAGTTCGTAGTTATATTTACCATCGGGCAAGTCGGAACCTGTAAAGTTGTTGATGTAATTGTTTGATTTAAACACCCGATCGCCGGCTTTATTAAAGATTGTTAGTTCGCAATATCTCTTTAGATTTCCAATAACGAACACGTCATTGAAGCCATCTCCATTTGGTGTGAGTAAATTTGGGATAATTGGTCTTCCGTTTTCTGTTATGCTCAAATGTTCGAATTCGGGAGGATTTTCGGGAGAAATATCCAAAGGTTCCGTTACATCTGGATTTGTTTTGCACGTACCAAGGTAGAAGTCGTCGAGATACAAATAGGAAAGCCGCAACCACACGTCTTTGCGCGCAGATTGTATTAAAGTGGAGGCATCGTTTCGGAAATTTCCGATGGTAAGAAAGCGTTCGGATCCATTGGCAACGAAGGTGAATTCGAAATTAATCCAATTGCTTGTATCTGAAATGGTTTCGTATTTTCTCGTTTTAAAAGTTGGTGCAATTTCGAGCACATTCCAGTCGTTCGATCGAACCGAATCAGTACTGAGTAAAATGCCTAATTCATCTATAAATACCCATGATTCATCTGCAACTGAAGCCTTGAACCGCAGGCAATATTCATTTCCTGCTGTAAGAGTTTGAATAAATTTCACTTCGAGGTATTCTCGAAAATCTTTGTTGTCGGCATCGTATAGAATGATTCCGGTGTAATTTGATCCTTCTGCAGCTATTTGTTTACCGTTAATATTTTCACCGGCAAAAATGATGTCGGGACTTCCGATTCCTGCGGGAAACCAAGGATTTGCCTTTTCAATATTGCCTGAATATTTGGATTTTTTGGGTGTATAGATTTGCTCAAACCCTGGGTTAGGAATGAGATTTTGCGCAAGAGCTGAACTGCATACCAATAAAAGGAGAATGATCCGAACCATTGGTTGCAAATGTAAAGCACAGATTTACCTGAATGGAGGAATTATTCGCGGGTTTTCAACTTTGATTTTACAACAAGTTCATCCGATTTCAACTTGAGCCAAGCGAGATCTGCGGCTGGGCGAGTATTGTTTATTTCGTCGAAAAGTGCCCAGTTCATGTCGTTTTTACCCAGTCGAATTTTCATCAATTTATTTACAAGTAGGATGAAATTGTGATAGGTTTCTCGCTGAACCTCAGAGATGTACTTGTTTCTTCGGAGGTAAATTTTGAATGCATCAACAAGCGAAAAGAATCCATCGTATTCTTCCATTTCGTAGTACACCTTCATGAGCAAGGATTTAGAATCGAGATGGTAATACACGTCGTTGAATTCAACACGCAAAAGCATTTTCAGGGCTTTATCGAATTCTTTTCTGGTAAAATGCACCCATGCCATGGAATAGGTGAAGGCATTTTCAGAAAACTCTGGATTTAGTTTGAATCTAAAATCCTCGATGAATTGTCCTACCCATTCATCGTGCCCAAGACGTAAGCCTGTGGTAACAATGTTTTTAAAGTCGGGTTGCGAAACATAATTTCCTTCGTGAATCAGATTTTTGGAAACCATAGTTTTGTATAAATCGAAAATATTTTGAAGTGCACCTTTTTCGCCTCTGTTGATTCGTTTTATACAGAAATTCTGAGCAAATACATACATTCCACGCTCTTCCTTCTGACTGAATTTATTCCCCGATTTATCAAGTGCAATGAGTAAATCGTGGTAATTGGTTAGATTTTCAGGTTCAGTTAAAGTAATGTGGATGAGTCTGTAGATATGGATCGCAGGAACATCATCGAAGGTTCCGTTGCGTAGGTATTGAACCAGGTCGTCGAAAAAGCTCAAATTATATTTCACCGAAAGGATATTCCGTCGGTTAATCATCTCACAATAATAGCGAAAGCCTCTAGCTAGATAAGTAATTTCAAGATTATCAATTACTTCCTGGAGCGAATTGTCGAAAGCCCGATTTCTTTTTTCGGATGTGTATTCATATGACAATTCTGAAATTCTGTGCAAATTGAAGTAGTAATCACTGTCGCGAAAGGTAGATTGATCGTTGAGTGATTTGATATTCTCGAGTTCTTGCAAGAAGAACTTGTCTTGGTTTCGCTGGTGCAGGCTCTTAAGCAGGAAGAACTTCTTTTGAAAGGTATCTTTCTGAAATTCTTGTATAGTGATGAATTCCTCAAGCAGTTTTGTAAGATCACTTTGCAGGTATCTGAATTTTTGTTCTTCAAATTCTTCTCCCTTGAAGTGTTTTTTGAAAAAAACTTCTTTATCTAATTTGTCGCTTTCAAAATCTCCTTGATATAAAGAAAGAGACTCTAGAAACTTGGTTAGATTCTGGTTCTTATTGTAGAATTCAGAGCCCACAAATAGCTGGAATTCCTTAAACTCTTTTTTGTTTAAGGTCTTGAGTAATAGTATGAGTTTTCCTGATTGCATGATCCAGTGATAGGAGCAAAAATAGATTAATTAATCGCTTATCAAAATGCATGTTTTCCGAGATAAAGCGACAATTAACATTTTAAAATAATGCCGTAATTAACAGATTTATAAATACATACATAAGAAGTGAGGCGTATTATTTTGAGAACGTGTATATGATTGTTCCGATAAATTAAGAAACATGTAATTTATTTTCTCATAATATTATGATTATATTTGAAGAACTGATAAATATGATAGCCTTATGAAGTTCAAGTCTACTTTCTCCGTTATGCTTGTGACAATTTTGTCGCTGCTGTTTTCTGCAACAGTTCAAGCAGTAAACTACACAAGCAATTCTGATCTTTTTATCATTTTAAAGAACAACGGTTCTATTCCGGTGGACCGTGACTTTCACTTAACGATTCAAATTGATGTGCCACAATCATCAACGTTACAGCTGAGCCCTAGTAATCCATTGGTATTTAACGATTTGGTTGAATCTTTCAAAACTGGATCTTGCAAAGATGGTAAAGTTGATGTGGATATCATCATTCGTGGTGGTTCAATTAAGCCTATCATCAATGAAAATACCAGTGATGAAAATATTAAAATCAAGTTGTTTGTTTGTGAAGTTATCACAGTCGACAATATTTCTGGAGTTTATCAAGCATCTGGGAGTGGAAGTGCAGGCCACGCTGCTAGAGTTTTAAAAACAACTGCAGAAGTTCAAGCTAGCAATGGAGATTCAAATGGGATTTCTTCTATTCCAGTGATCGATCAAAGTTCTATTAGGGCCGAACTTATTCCAACAGCATCTTCAACAAACAAAAGAACTTCTGATGAATTGGTATTGTATCCTAACCCAGTAACGGATGGTGTTTTAAATATTAACAGCAATGATTTGCTTGTTGCCGGAGCAGTTACAATTCACAACGCACTTGGGGCTAAAGTCGCATCAATTAACATTATTGGCGATGAGCAAGTTGTTCAAGTTCAGCTTGACAATTTGTCGAAGGGTGTGTATTATGCGCGCATCAACACCAATTCAGGTCTTGTTATCAAGAAGTTCAACGTATTACGATAAGTCTAAAATATCCATTGTGTTAGCCCGACGATTAGTCGGGCTTTTTTTTGCCCTTGCCTGAAGCTTTTCATTAATTTTACAGCGATGAATTTGCGCGGTAAAAGTCTTGTACTGACCCTTGTTGGCACAATCAGTATTTGTGTGATGGCTTGCTCTCCACCAGCTCATTCTGGCGAAAGGCAATTTCATTCGGCTGTAGAGTACAATGATTTTATTCTTGAACAGCAAAATTCAATTATTCGAAGGATGCTTTTGTTGAACGAACTTTACGATACGGGCACAAATTCTGAAATTCGTTTAGCCTTTGATAGTTTGGTTATCCAATGTGATGAAAGCTTGTTGTGTATTAAAAAGCTTAGTGCTTTTGAAGAGGATTCTGTTTTAAAGGCAGATGCTGAAAGGCTTTTTGCTTTTTACGACGGCATTTTTCACAAGGAGTATAAGCGTATGCTTGATATATTCTTGAAAGGAGAATTGGCAAGTGAAGCAGAGGTAGATGAACTAAACCAGATAGTAGTTCAAGTTGGTGAGCAAGAAGCTAAATTGAATGATGCTTTGAGCAGAAGCCAAGAGAAATTCTCGAAGCAGCATGGTTTTGAGTTTGCTACTTCGGCAGCGGCCAACTAGGAATTGTTTCTGTAAAAATCGACTGTTTCTTGAATGCCTTGTTGATATAGCGTTGGATTAAAGCCATATTTTTTCTGAAATGCTTGGCTATTGAAGTGGTAAGGTCTTTCGTATTGATAAAGCATTTCGATCGATTCTCTTAACACAGGTACGAAGATTCCGAGCACGCGCATCATCATCTTAGAAATTACTTGAGTTCCTCTTGGAGCATTACAAATTACAGCTGAAAGCTGAATTAAATCTTCGCCTGTAGGAGATGGAATTGAAGAAGGCAAATGCCATGTTTTTCCGAATGCAGATTCATCTTTCGCCAGAATATAGAGTGCTTTTGCAGCATCTGGAGTGTAAGTGAAAGTGTGTGGCATATTCGGGTTCACCATCCACTGTGCTTTTTTGCCTTGCATGTGTCGACCGATAACCAATTGGTGCAAGAAACTCACTTGGGCGCTATGTGGACCATAAAAGTCTGCACTTCGAGCAATGAGTGCTTTGATTTTACCAGAATGAACCGCATCAAGTAACATGGAAGCAATGTTTGCTCTAACCTTCCCTTTTCGACTATTGGGCTGAAATGGAGTGGATTCGGTTATTTCACCTTCCGCTAAACCATACATGTAAATGTTATCGAAAAATATTAACGGGATTTGCTGTTCGGCACAAACCGCAATAACGTTTTCCATGATAATAGGCCAGTGGTATTCCCAAGAACTTGCGTTGTAGTCGATTCCAACAAGTAAGTAAACTACACCAGAACCTAGTAATGCTTCTGAAAGTGCGGATTTATCGAGCACGTTTGCTTCGACTGATTCTGCATTTTCAGAAGGACGATGTTTTCTGGAAACGAGTCGAACCTGTTCTCCATTTTGGATAAGTAGATCGAGTAGGTTATTTCCAATCGCTCCACCAGCTCCAAGAATGGTATGTAACATAGTTTAAGGTCGACCTAAAACGCGAAGGTGATTCACGTGGGATACAAGTGCAACGCGCATTTTAGGGTGCTCGATGTATTGCACACCATATTCACGACAAGCATCACGAATGATTTTCGAGATTTCAGGATAGTGCACATGCGAAATCTTCGGAAACAGGTGGTGTTCGATTTGGTAGTTTAGTCCACCAACTAGCCAAGAAATAACTTTGTTGCCTGTGGCGAAATTTGCGGTAGTTTTTAATTGATGCACTGCCCAATCATCTGGCATTCTGCCATCAACTGGCTCTGGGAAAGAAGTTTCTTCGATGGTGTGTGCAAGTTGAAACACTATACTTAAAATGATTCCCGCAAAAACTCCTAAAGAAACAAAACCAATTACCCAACTCGCCCAACCTAACATATATACTGGAATAGCGACAAATATTACTAAGTGAAGCATTTTGAATCCCCAAAAAGAGATATGTTCATTCAAACTCATCTTTTTGATAGGAACTGAGCCGATTTTACCGGTAAAATATTTTCTATAATCTGTAAAAAAGATCCAATAGATGTAAAGCAATGAGTAGGCAAGTAGATAATATTTGTGCTGGTATTTGTGCATTGCACGATGTTCTTGTGTTTTGCAAAGACGTAAAAATGGACGTGCTTCAATATCATCGTCGATGCCATCCACATTTGTGTAGGCGTGGTGAATAACATTGTGCTTGGTTGTCCACATGAAAACATTTGCACCTAGAATATTCAGCGACAAACCAGCCATTTTGTTAAGCCATGTGTACTTACTGAAAGATCCGTGCGCACCATCGTGCATGACATTAAAGCCAATTGCTGCTGTTAATCCACCTAAAATAAGGCATTCTGGAATAGCAAACCATGCACTTGGCGTGAAGAAAACCAAGTGAACATATACCGCGATAAATGCAACAGTGAGGATGAAAGCTTTAAAGTAAAGTCTAGCGTCGCCCGTTGGAGCAATACCTGCAGTACTAAAATAATTGTTGATTCTGTTTTTGAGTTCAGCGTGAAAACCGGCATGAACATTGGAGAATTTTGGTAAAGCCATTCTGTAAATTTGGGAGGAAAAGCCCTCTAGTTATCAGCAAAGATAAGAGCTAAACGCGATTGAAAGACAATTGTTGAATTGGCTGATGTTTTTCTTTTCAACATACAAGTCAACTAGTTAAGAGGCAATACCCAACTAGGGCTATCAAAGCGGCTAAACTTTGCTTCAGTGAAGTTGAAGTTAGGATCAATTAAATTTTGTGGTTTTCTTCCATTAAAAGCGATCAAAACATTTGCAGTGATGATAGGATTATTCATGCCTTCTTTTCTATTCAGATCCTTTTTTATGTGTTGAACAAATTGGTGGATCATATTGGCATGTTGTGCCATTTGGTTTATTTGCATTGTGTTGATTGTTCTACCCATAAAATATTCTTTTTTAGGTTCATTGGCATTGGATTGATAATAAAAACGGATACTACATTGCTTTGTGTATGATTTCATTCTCCATGCGAAAAACGATGCCTGGCCCGTCCAATCGACATCTTTTCCAATTGTCCAATATCTAAGAGGAATCAGCAACTGAAGAGCTAAATAGATTATTAGAATTGGTTTAACGAATCGGGTAGAAGTGTTCGTATATGTGGGATTTTTAACTTTCCCCGGAGGGATAATTGTAGGGCTTCCAAAACCAAATTTTTGTAAGAAATTCCTCAATAAATCTGCTGGAATAAACAGAATATTTGTGAAGATCATCATGATTGGAAAAATGCCAATATCACCGCCTTCTCCAAAATTAAATAGGAAGATATTCATTAAATTAAAAACAACATTTAAGCAGATTCCTAACCAAAGTGTTTTTCTGTTGATCAAAAGAAAGCCGATTAATAAATCGAAGGCTAATCCTCCGTAAGTCAAATAGTTGACTATAAAATTGTTTGAGGCAAGTCCGTCAAAAGGAAGATTTTTAGCATTAACTTTTAACAGTGTGACAATTGGTTCCTGATGAAAAAGTCAATCTGCATTTAGCTTAACGATACCACCATAAAAATATGCAATGAAAAGTTGAATTTGAAAAAGGAACAGCAACCAACTTGGAATTGTTAGCTTACCATCATATTTCTCGGGCTTATAAAAAAGCCAAAATGCGGTGTAAAGAATGATGAGGTAAAAATGGTTGTTGTAATAGCTTTGTTCGATAAGAAAGAAAAAGCTAAATGCAATTAAATAAATTACGGTTGCAACTCTGAAGATTTTTTTGACAAGCATCAACAGAGGTGCAATCAATAGTAAGGCATATAACAATTTCATTAGTCCTTCTGGCGTCCGACTAAGAAATGAAAAGCCTTGAAATGTAAAAAGATAGTTAGGCGCTAGGATTCCGCTTTCAATGTAATGGGCAGAATAAAAGCTGTAAAATTGAAGAATGAGGGTAACGATAAAGAAATACCTAAAAATTTCAAGAGGGAGATAATCTACCCTGCGAAACAATTTATCAAAACCTAAATTCTTCATCATTCGTCTAATCTTACAATGGGAAAGCAGAAATTACACCGCCCATTAATCCAAGTACAATTATCCAATAAAATGTATGTACAAGAATGTATTTCCAATTTTTATTTTCGAAAAGTGAATTAATTGTTATTATAGGTAATGCCAATAAAAGGCCACTAAATGCCCCATGGAATACCCCATGTTTAAACGTTCTGAATTCCATTCCATATTTCGACATCGTTTCAGTAAAGAAAGTATTTAATGGAGAGCCTAGCGTTGCTATAGAAGGATCGTTAGCTAACATTGAAAAGAAATGAAATTGATGAATAACAAGGAATTGCATTAAAAATGCTAATGGAATACTTACCAAAATCATCTTACTGAATACAATTATCATGTTTGCTTTCTTTTGGGCGTCAGGCGAAACACCTGCTGATTTCATCCATATTGTTCCGAATACTTTGGGATGGTAATAAATCACTCCAACAAGCAAAGGAATTAACGCTGAAAGCAGAACGGCTAGAAAGTTAATTTCAATCATTTTTTTATAAATTGAAATTTAATTATTTTTCCGGAAAGCCACGTTTACGCATCAAAGCTTTTGTATCTGCAGGATGTCCTCTGAAATTTTTAAATCCTGTTTCTGGATCAATTGTATTTCCTACCGAAAAAATATTGTCGATTAATCTTTTTGCTACTTCTTTATCGTATGGACCTTTGCCTTCCTCAAAAGCTTCATAGGCGTCTGCTGTTAAAACATCTGACCATAAATACGAGTAATAACCAGCAGAATATCCATCACCTGAAAAAATATGTCCGAATTGAGGTGTTCTATGGCGCATTACAATTTCTGAAGGCATTCCAAGTGCTGTTAATGTTTCTCTTTCAAATTTATCGGAATCAATATCAGCAGCAGTTGAGAGGTGAATTTTCATGTCAATTAGCGCACTTGAAAGGTATTCCGTGGTAGCGAAACCTTCATTAAATGTAGATGCCTTATTGATTCTATCGACTAGGATTTGTGGAATTGGTTGACCAGTTTTATAATGTAGTGCAAACTTTTGAAGGACTTCTGGAGTTGATAACCAATGTTCAAGCAATTGTGATGGAAATTCAACATAGTCGCGTACAACAGATGTACCTGAAAGTGAAGGATAAGTTACATTTGAACTTAATCCGTGCAACGCATGACCGAACTCATGGAACAAAGTATTTGCATCATCCCAAGAAATGAGTACTGGTTCGCCTGGCTGACCTTTTACGAAGTTTGAATTGTTCGAAACGATTGTCGAGATTTCATTTCCTCCAATACGGCTTTGGTTTCGATAGGCATTCATCCAAGCACCAGATCTTTTTCCTTTTCTCCCATAAGCATCGAAATACCACAAACCCACATGGGCGCCTGTTGTTTTGTTTTTTACTTCCCAAACGCGAACATCTTCATGAAATACCGGAATATTCGATAGTGGTGTAAAGCTAAAATTAAAAATTTCCCCAGCTACCCAAAACATACCTTCACGTAATTTTTCGAGTTGGAGGTATGGTTTCACTTCGTTTTGATCGAGGTCGTAACGGGCTTTTCTAACTTTCTCAGCATAAAAGCGATAATCCCAAGGCGCGATTGTGATTCCAGCTTTTTCTTGGTCTGCAAGTTTTTGCATGTCGGCCACTTCTTCTTTTGCACGAGCAATTGCTGGAGTCCAAACAGATTCCATAAGTTCAATTGCTTTTTCGGGTGTTTTCGCCATGGTATTTTCTAAACGCCAATGTGCATGTGTTTGGTAACCTAATAGTTTTGCTCTTTCAGCACGTAATTTTAAAATTTCAGTGATGATAGCATTGTTGTCGTGATCACCGCCATTATCGCCTCGATTGACGAACATTTTCCATGCTTTTTCTCTGAGGTCGCGGCGTTCTGCCAAAGTGATGAACGGTTCAACTGAAGATCTTGAGTTGGAAATGATAAATTTCCCTTCCATTTTTCGGCCTTTCGCGGCCGAAGCTGCAGCATCAACAAACGATTGAGGCAATCCTGCAAAATCAGAAGCCTTGTCGAGTATAAGGTAGATTTCGCCTTCATCGTGCAAAAGATTTTGACTGAATTTAGTAAAACGAGCAGCTAAGTCTTGGTTGATTTCGGCCAATCTTTTTTTCGCTGAAACATCTAAGCGAGCTCCGAAACGAACAAATGCTTTGTAGTGAACCGAGCACAAACGCTGATCTTCGGTACTTCTAGATTTCAAAGCAGGTGAATTGTAAATTGCCTCGATTCTTTTAAAAAGTTTTTCGTTTTGGAAAATCATATCCGACAAACCTGCTAATTTAGGTTCCATTTCAGTTTCTATCACCTGAAATTCTGTGGAACTCATGTTGGAACCCCAAAGTTCATAGATTGTGCGAACTCGTTCTAATAATAATCCGCTTTTTTCTAGTTGAACAATCGTATTTTCAAATGTTGGCGCTTCTGGATTGTTGGCAATAGCGTCCATTTCTGCCAAATTAATTTCCATTCCTTTTTCAAGGGCGGATTTGAAATCAGAAATTTTTATTTGATCAAATGGGGGAAGGCCTCCGAAATTTCCAGGCCAGTTGTTTAGTAAAATATTCGTGTTATTTTGAGCGGAAATGGCCACAGGTAAAAGGATTAGTGCCAACAATAGTTTTCTCATTGGATGATTTTAAGTGTGCAATATACGGATGTAGTTGAAAAATTTCAGTTGTCAATTTAGGGAAGTCGCAACTACAAAGAAAAATAGGCTTTGATAAAGCGTTATTAACCGCATCGTTAATAACTATCCGTTTCTATCCGTTTCATACACGACTAGCTGTTCTTGATTTTGTATTTTGCTCCCAGTGGGTAGGGGATAGTGGGGTTTATTCCCAATGAAAAAAACTTGAAAATTACAAGTGAAAATCATTCACAAGGTTGGTTAATATCCTCTTTGATCGGGCGAAATTGGCACATAAAGGATTTATTAACCGCATCCTTAATAACTATCCGTTTCTATCCGTTTCATGCACGACTAGACGTTCTGGATTTTGTATTTTGCTCCAAGTGGGTAGGGGATAGTGGGGTTTATTCCCAATGAAAAAAACTTGAAAATTACAAGTGAAAATCATTCACAAGGTTGGTTAATATCCTATTCAATCAAGTTGTTCACGAGGATTTTTAAATTTTGAACAGCCTTTTAGATGACTAACTGTTTTTGTTCGTTTAAGTCAAACCTAACCTCGGCTTTTTTGCCTTTTAAACGATAGCAACTTGGGGCAGTTAAGTTGAAAAATGATCAACTTAAATTCGACCTATTCAAATCAAATGAAGGCAAAAAAAGGCATCTACCTGAGCAGATGCCTTTTGAATACAAAAAGTTTAAGTTAATGTTTTACTAGTAATTTGGCGTGCTGATTGGCATCTATTGAAACCAAATACAATCCATCAATCAATTGATTCACGGGGATTTGAACCTCTGTATTTCCGTTAGATTGAATTTGTAAAACGTTTTTTCCAGTTAAATCAATAATGGAGATAAAATGATTTTTTTGGTCAAGTTTTAGATGAATGAAGTCATTTGCTGGATTTGGAAACAACTCCATTGAAGAAGAAGCGTTCGTATTGTTTATTACTGAAGTCATTGGATTTTGACGCATTCGCAAAGCATTTCTGCAGTCTCCGAAATTGCGCATTAAATCGAAATACATTCCCTCCTCATAATTTAGAAGTGGGTTTGTTGTTGTTGTTCCTGTGAAAATATTTACTCCGATTAATTGGTACCCATTACTAAAGTAATAAGTATTAGTTGATGGGTCAATGGTTGAACCTGCATTGAGAGAATAGCCTCCTGAAACAATTGATGAAGGGGAAATAATACTTATGCTACCAGTTGTTAAATTTATTTTACCAAGTCGAACAGTTGCAGAATCTAGTGTTTCGATTGGAAAGCCAAGTGTAGTATCAAATTCTGTAGAAAAGTAATTCTTTCTTATTAGTCCGTAAAGCGCAGTATCGGAACAGCTGTAGGAAAAATTATCGAAGGCAATTCCATCGAAATTTTGAATAGGCAAATTTCTGTAAACTTCTCCACTGTAAAGATCCAAGCCAATCAAATTAGAGCCCGTTGAAAAGTAAAAAACCATTTCGTAAGGATTTATAGCACTACCCGCAAGCGCATATCCTTGAACAACGGATTCAGGTGAAATTTGAGTTATAACGCCTGTTGTGGTATTGATTTTAGCCAAATACACTTCACCATTGGATTGAGATGTGATTGGATCAGTGTAAAAGCGACGGGCTAAACCGTAAAGAGTAGAATCGGAATTGTTAAATCTGAAGTTTTCAAAGTAACTATCGGCCAAAGGATTAGAGATAGTAACTCGGTTCAACACTTCTCCACTGATTAAAGAAAGTGTGAGCATATCAGATGCACCCATAAATATATAAGTACTATCGTATGGGTTTAAGGCCGCCCCTGTCAGGTTCACAAATTCATTCATTTGCTCTGGTCCCAATGGGGAAACGGTGCCTGTAGTATGATCGATTTTTCCTAAGCGAATGCTTGTCGAATCTAATTGCTGGTAAATGAATGTGGAATCTAATGGATCGATCACATCGCTGAAATAATTATTTCGAACTACGCCGAATGTCGTTCCACTTATTTGAGAATAGGTTGAGGAAAATATAGCAATGCAGAATGTTAGTAAGAAGATTTTTTTCATTTGTATTGAGGTGCGAAGTAAAATTAACAAATCCTACAAAAGTTTGTTCGAAGCAAGGTAAATCGACTCATCTAATCAACACTTTTTGTTGGATCGATCTGTTAGATGAATAACCTGAAAGTAAGTAAATTCCTGGTCGAAGGTTGTTTGTTTTGATCGTGTTGCCAAAACTACTTTCAACCAATCTTCCTTGCAGATCAAAAAGCATCAATGTATCAAACGAATTTCCATCAATACTGATGAAGCCTTCTTGCGTATTTACTAGGTATTGTTTTGTAGGTTGATGATCAACTACAGTTATGTTGCAATCCATTAATCCTATTCTTCTCATAATTTCATTCGCCATCACTGTTGGAACCAAACCTGCACTTCCATCAGGAGCTTCTCCCATTCGAATTACCACCATATTTTCTGATGGAATCACCAAAATATATTGTCCATCTTTACCCAAGGCCGCGAATAAATCGGAAGGAGCATCTGGAAGCAAGAAGCCTGGAAAATTTAATGTTATACCAGGTAATTGAAAGCTCTCTTTACCATTCAGCCAAGTTAGATATCCGTAAGATTTATTCAAGGTTTGAGATGTATTGGTCATTACCTCAAAAAATGCTTGATCCTGCATCAAGGTATCATTGTTCCAAATCCCTTTGTTCAAAAGCAACATCCCAAATCTAGCCATGCTTCTAGGTGTGCTGAAATTCACATTGTTCGATCCACTTGGTAGATACAATCCGTTCATGCCAATCCGATTACGCAGTCGGCTACTGTAGTATTGATTAAAAGGCACTCCAGAAGCGCCTTCAATTACCTTATCGAGCCTTGTATAAGGCGAATTGTGATAGTACCATCTTGACCCCGGTGTGGTGAAGTATTGCAAACATGTATCTATTGTACAATCTAAGTCAACTCCGTCGGTGAGTAAACCGCTGGTCATATTTAACTGATTCAATACCGTAATTGCTTGTTCTTGCTCTGGAGTGCAAACAGTCCAACCTGCACCTTGGTAAGTAGAAGATGGTTCATTTATATCTAGTAGGCCTTCCTCTTGCGCCATCCCAACTAAAAAGGCTGTTACCGTTTTTCCTGCCGATGCCCAATACCAATTGTCGGTACTTACAAATCCATTGTAATAATTCTCAGAAACAATCTTTCCATCTTTTAAAATGAGAAAGGCTTTTGAGTTGTTATTGCCTACATAGTCGATGAGCGCCTGAAGTGAATCAGGGCACCAATTTAAACTGTCGGGAGAAATGGTTTCCCATTCATTACCGGTGAGAGGAGGAAAGTAAAGTGGTTGTGCTATTAATGTACCGCGTAGAATAAATAAAAATAGAATCAGTTTTTTCATGAGATGCAGACGGTGTATTTTGAAAACTGTTTAATAGACGTTATAATTGAAAAAGCCCCGGAGGCGAACCGAGGCTTAAGATTGAATCATTGAAACTGGATTTTCAGTGTTTTTTGTTTCCCTTGTTGAATGAGTTGAAGCAAGTAAATTCCTGGTGGCTGAGGTTTAATGAAGTGATCATGGTTGGCAGCGTAATGATCAACCAATCGACCATCGACGGTGAAGAGTTTAATTTCTGATTCACTTTCAATTCCTTGGATGAACATCGCTCCGTTTGATGGATTCGGAATTGCTTTGATTTGAATCACATTTTCGATTGATTTTGTTGAGGTAATTAAATCGTCGATTATTCCAATTCCGTTTAATGCCGTGTTTCCAGAGTATTCGAAGATTCCACCAGCGTAAATTCCATCCAAGAAAGGTTCCAGTACGTACACAGTAGAATCTAAACCTGTGTATCCATTGAAGTAT
This sequence comes from Flavobacteriales bacterium, assembly GCA_040403315.1. GTDB lineage: Bacteria > Bacteroidota > Bacteroidia > M30B66 > M30B66 > CAMCXT01. The sequence continues at coordinate 458,835 of JBBAKX010000002.1, read as the reverse complement.
CCTTCGTTGTTAAAAATGGAAAGCTCTAGCACGCCCGAACCATAGTTTCCGCTGACTGGGAAAAATTGCAGGTTACCAGAAACCGATAATCGATTGTTGATGATATCCAAATCATAAACGACATTAGACGAATCGAGTGAAAACTCCATGTTTGTGAGTAAAGTGTTCCATGTATTATCAACTTGATGCATGATCCCACATAGTTGGTTGTTGTGGAATAGATTACCTCCAACTAATATCTCATCGTTGAAACGTTCGATCGCTCTAACTGGCATGGTAAGGCCACTACCAACAGCAGAAAATTCATTTCCATCAAAAGCTGCAACATTGCTTACTGTAACGCCAGAAACCGATGAAAAACTTCCGCCTAACAAAAGACGATTTCCATCATTGTAGATTTTGTAAACAGGACCATTGATGTATCCTCCCAAACTTTCCCAAGCCTGGCCAGTCCATCGAGCAAAATTGCAAAACGGAGTTCCGTCTTCTGGTTTGTTGAATAGTCCTGCTGCATAAAGCGCCCCATTGAACCATTCCAGATCTTGCACAGTTCCATTTAGCCCATTGCCTAGAGGTTCCCAAATACCTTTTGCATATCGTCCAACACCAAACATTGGGACTGTTCCAGAGGCGGTAAAGTTTCCACCTGCTACAATTTCGTTGTTGAGCATATCGAGGGTGAAGACTGATCCATTGAATCCTTCTCCCATGCTAGTCCAAAGGTATCCTGCAAAGCCAGGAAGGTATTCAGCTATATTGTTCACTGTTACCCCGTCGGCAGTTTGGAATGTGCCTGCTGCATACAGCTGACCGAAATTGGTTGGATAGATATCGTAAACAGTTCCATCAACTCCTCCCAACAGTGGTGAAACAGTTGCTGGAGGTGGATAACCAGGCTGAATCCAAGCCAATTCTTCTGCTGTGAAACCAGAATTCGCTACCCATGAGTCTAATCCTTCAACACGAATATTCTTCAAATACGCCATATTTTGGCTCGATTGAATTTCGCGGGCTAGGTTCTCTGCACCTGAATTGTGCATCAACCAACCCACTGCACAGTAATTGTTGAATTGATCGATGAAAATCGGCGTTCTAAAATTAAAGTTCAAATTGATCGGAAATGCCTGACTTTCATGGTATTCATGTAATACATCAAGCAATTCGAATCTTTTTTGGTATAAATCAAATGGAATCGATGAAGGGATATTGCTCCGAAGATGTTGCTCCACTTCGTTAAGGTGAAAAGCAATTGGGTTGATTGGTGCCTGAATTTCATCAGTGAACCAAGAGGCTGGCAATTTTTGAAAGACAACTTCTTTGTTAACGGCGAACAAGGTTTCGAACTTTGTTGCAGCAGAAACAGAAATTGCAGCTATGCAAAAGCCAAGGGAGAGTAGCTTGTTTTTCATGATTGATGGTTTATTGTTTACTTGATGAATTTAACGCTTTTCATGTTGCTTAAACTCAAAAAAAAATCCTGCAGTGAGCAGGATTCGTGTTTTATAGTACAGTTTTGATTGTAACTCCAGATTGAGGAAGCAATATCGGATCAAGTTCGGCGCTGTGTTTAATGGTTAATTCCATTTCGTGCGATACAGCTAATTCATTGTCGGTTGGAACCCAAGGTTTACCTGGTACGATGAGTTTAAGCAAACCAGTTGCTCCACCGATAGGTTTGAAAGAGTTGGAACTTCCTTGAACCTCATCAACACCAAAAGTATCCTTCATCAGTGCAGCAGTTTTTCTGATGTCACGAGTAACAATGCCCACTTCGCTAATTCCGATAAACATATCTTTATTGAAAGCTCCATCTCGAATTTCAGGCTTATCGTGTCGAGCCAATAACTCAATTACATTCCCAGCCGGGTCTTTTATGAAAACCGATTGCGAATTGTATAGGTTTCTTCTCACGATTTCAGCGCCGTTGAGGTAGTCTTTCCAAAGTGGAATAGATACTAATTCGTTTGTGTTTGGATTAATCGCTTTCTGATTAAGAATCCATTCCAAACATGCCTCAATTTGATTCGTTGGAATTGAAATCGTAAAGTGATATTGAGGGAAGAAAGTCGCTTCTAATTCTGGTGGAAGATTGCTAGGGCGGAAGGTAAGTCGAGTCTTCTTGCCTTCTTCGTTGCCTATTTGAAGCGTATACTGTCCTGGGTTAGGAGAATCAACAACAGTGAAACCTAGAAGTGTTTCCCAGAAGAAGCGATTTTCGTCTAAACGACGAGCTCTCAAATTCAGCTCAACAATTTCAAAAGGTTTTTCAGGCACTGTTAATGGATCTAGACGATCGTCGTAGCAAGACGACAAAACCGAAACTGCTCCAATTCCAGCCGAAAGCAGACCGAGCTGCTTCATGAATAAGCGTCTGTTTAATTCTTTCATTACCGCTTATATTTTTTTTGTGCTGCCTTTCTTGCCTTAGCAAGTTTAGCTTTTTCTCTTTTTCTTTCTTTTTTGGTCAGCTTGTTTGGAACATATTCGTATTCCGGAACAGTGTCATCTTGTTCGTAATCCTTATCCAAATTAAAGCTAATCCCAGCGCGCAGAATCGGCGAAGCATCCCAAACTTCACCTTCCATGTAACCGCGGGTTTTGTAACCTGCAGTAAATACCACCGAAAGTGAGTGGTTCCAAGCTTTCGATACTTTATAGAACCCTGATACGGTTGCTGCACCTCCAAAGCCAATTGGCTCGGTAACTTGGTTTCCGTAACCTCTGTAAAAGTACTTCTGATTCCAATAGGTGAGGTGAGCGTTCAAAGATAGTTTGGTACTTCTTCTGAAGTTGATCAATTTGATCCCTCCACCGTAGTTCTGGTTGAAAGCATTGTTCCCGATACGGGCATAAATGTTCAAAACCTGGCGGTGTTTTGTCACTGAAATCTCAGGAATCCACTCTCCACCGAAAGGTGAAAATCCGAATCTAACCCAAGGCATCAATGATTTCCCATATCCCAATTTAATCGCTGGGATGTTTAAGGAGTCTTTTCCATTAAATAGGAACTGACCAAAAACACTATACATTGATGTATAGAGCCATGGGTTGGTTAAAGCTGCAATCGCATAGTCTTTTTTCAAATCATTGGCAGAGTAGCCATAGGATGAATAAAAACCATAAGTGCGGTTTGTGTAAAACAACCAATCATCAACTGCAGAAACCCGGTTTGATTGATCGTTTGTTGCTGTGAGCACGCTCGTAATTGCAGCTGTTTGAAGTCGAAGGAAATGAAGCGCCTCTCTATAATACAACGATTTACGTTGCATCCAACGGGTAGAAATTTCATTGGATGCCATTGAGTTAAACTCAAGTGCTCCACCAGCAACCATTGCAATTTCTTGTCGAGATCCCAATTGTTCAATCACTGGTCGTTCGTATGCTAAATTGTTCATTGGGCGCCAGAAAGGAATTGGTGCTCCAAATTTCAAATTAGCACCTTCAAGACCAAATTCGCGCATTCTGCCATAATGACCATAGAAGTCTTGTCCTAGCGCCATCACCAAAGTTTCGATAGGTGCGTCGATCAATAAAATTCTTCCTGCACGAAGTAAAACCGAACGACGGTGTTCACGCAAGGTGGTGTCGCCGCGGTATTTAATCGGGATGATTGAATCTTCCCAAGCGGTGAGTTTTTTCTGAAGAACCAGTGTTGTAGGAACCCCAGCAGAAGTAGTTAATGGATAATCTCCTAAAAGTGAATATTGTACACGATCGCTGAAGCGGATCTTGAATTTTCTTCGTTTTCTTGGTGGTTTCGGCTGACGCTGAACTTCGCCATCTCGCCAAATTTTGGGATCACCGTCTTTAAACAAGGAGTCTCTCCAAAATTCGCTGGTATCTAGTGGTATATTGTTTTTTTTCGGTTTAACAGTATCAGGTACAGATGGTTTGTTGCCAGGCACCTGTGAAAAGACTGCAATTGGAAAAAGTAAAAATAGAAGTAATAAGAGTCTGTTCATTTGCGCTTTGGGTGCGGATACAAAACTATCTAAAGAAAGTGAAAAAAAAACTATTTGGGATTACTCTTTTATGTAAATGAATGTCAGTGTTTTATGTTGTTAATTACTCAATACAGTGGTTCTGTATAGTGGTTTTATTCAGGTAATAAAAGTCATTTTTCATCATTTTCTTTCGCGATCACAGATGCTTAGTTGCTTCTCTGAAACTTAATGGGCTCATCGGAGTTTTTTGGACAAAAATCTGAACTGATTCAGGATTCGTTCTAGCATATTGCCGGAGTGCCCAACCTATGGCTTTTCGAATAAAGAATTCATTCGAAGTGTTCAGCTTTTCGATGTAGCTAAATAACAACAATTCGTCGGTTTGTTGCTTGTAATTTAGTTGGTGAATCAACACAGTTCTTTGAAGCCACATGTTTTCTGATTCGAACCATCTTTGAAGGATTTTTTCCCTGCTCTTTGGGTATTTCAGCAACCAAGCGCCTGCAAGATGACTAGCCAACAAATCAACCGTGTCCCACCAGCTTTTATGTTTGATGAGTTTCTCTATTAGTTCTAGATCAGTTGGTTCTAATTTTCGTTTGATGCTTTCTAAAAGATCTAAAGCAACATATTGCATTTCTCTTTCCTCTTCAACCCAAAGCAATAGGGCAAGGCTTCGAACGACTTGTGGTTCAGGCTTCCCTTCAGAAGTATACAATGTCTTGAGCAATTGCTTGCGCGTCGGACTATTCACTCCATAGAATGAATAGTGATCCTTCATGTATTTCTGCATTCCTTTGGCTAGAATAAAATTGGCATGCTCAACCATCGTATTTCGGATAAGTTGAAGCCAAACTTCTGCAGAGTGAGAGGAAAATTTCGACATCAGAAGCAAAGAAATAAAAACGCCCCGAAGATTTTTGCTCAACGGGGCGTTAGATATCAAATCTTGTTGAAAGTACTTATTGTTTCGCGAATTGAATTTCGGCCAATAATTTAACTTCTTCACTCACAAGCACGCCGCCTGCTTCTGTAGCAACGTTCCAAGTAAGACCAAAGTCTTTGCGGTTCACCTTTCCACTTAAGGTGAATCCTGCTTTGGTATTTCCCCATGGATCTTTAGCAATTCCGCCTTCTTCCACTTTAAATTCAACAGCTTGTGTAACGCCATGCATGGTTAAATTTCCTTTCAGGGAGAATTCATCATCACCAGACTTTGTCATCTCTGTTGATTTAAAACTTACATGTGGGTTAATAGCTGCATCGAAGAATTCTGGAGACTTCAAATGTTCATCACGTTGTTCGTTTCCAGTACTGATAGATGCAACATCAGCATTGAAAGTGATTTTTGCTGTTGAAAAATCTTCACCATCTGTTTCAACTGAAGCATCGAAACTTTTGAAGCTTCCTGTTACAGTAGTAATCATAAGGTGTTTTACCTTAAATTGGATTTCTGAGTGTGTTGGGTCAAGTGCCCATTTTTGAGTGCTCATATTAGTGTATTGGGGTTTATGTTTTATTACGACTGGTTCATTGGAACTTCCATAACCAAAATTTGTGCGTCTGTATTTGCCTTAAGCTGGATTGTATTTGTATCCCACATGCCCATCCCGTCTCTTTTTCCAAGAGTAGTTTCACCAGCCATAATTTCGCCTTCTAGCACAAATATGTAGATACCGTTTCCTTGTTTCTTTAACGTGTATTCAGTGCTTGTCTCTTTGGCAAAGTTCCCCATGTGAAACCAAGCATCCTGATGAATCCAAACGCCATCATCCTCTTTAGAAGGCGAAAGGATTTGTTGAAAGCGGTTGTTCATCTTCGTTGGGTCGATGGCCAGTTGATCGTAACGTGGCTTTACATTTTTCTGATTGGGATAAATCCAGATTTGTAGGAAATTAACTTCCGCATCTGCATTTCGGTTGTATTCAGAATGTGTAATTCCCGAACCTGCGCTCATCGCTTGGATATCATTTTGACGAATCACTTGAACATTGCCCATCGAATCTTTGTGCTCCAAGTCGCCCTTTAATGGAATCGAAATAATCTCCATGTTGTCGTGTGGATGGGTGCCGAAGCCTTGTCCTCCGCTTACAATATCGTCGTTCAACACCCTAAGCACACCAAAATGCATACGCTCAGGATTATAGTATTGCGAAAAACTGAAAGTATGGTAACTATTGAGCCAGCCGTGATTGGCGTGGCCGCGGCTAGAAGCTCTGTGAATAACAATGTTGCTCATTTTTTCTGGTGCTATTGGTGGAATGTGGTTAAAGCCTGTAAGATGTTCTTCGCTGGGAGCAGATTCGCCCGATAGCTTGGTTGATGCAGTAATACTGGCAACAGCGCCTGCTCCAAGCATTCCTTTTCGGAGAAATTCCTTTCTATTCATGACGCAAATATATGTACAAACAATATATGTACAAACATATAAAAATATTTCTATAGATAATTTTAACCTTGATATACATAAATAAAAAAGCCACCCTGATTGCTCAAGGTGGCTTCGTAAAAGGTTAATTCAGTTTAGTGGTTAACCGAAAGTTTGATGGTTTCGGTTGTATCGTTACTGCTGATGTTCAATAAGTAGATACCATTTGAAAGCTCACTTGTAGAGATCACGTTTGGCATTTGACCATTGATATTTTCAGTGCGGATAAGTTTACCAGCAAGATCAGTGATTTCTACTACTGCTTTCACTTCTTTGTTCAATGTGATCGTGAAGAAGTTGTTTGCAGGGTTAGGGTAGATGTTCACAGTTTCGCTGATTACTTGGTTGATGCTGGTTGTGTTCGCTGTAATTGCGATAGTTTGCTGATTTACAGCAGCACATGCACCGTTTGTAGCAGAAGCAGTTACGGTGTAAAGACCTGGCATATCATAAGTATGAGATACTACGTTACCAGTTGTTTCAGCCGAACCATCGCCAAAGTTCCAAGTGATTTCGGTTGCATTCACTGAGTTTGCAGTAAAGCTTGCAACTTCACCTACAGTTGTATTGGTGATTGCTAATACTTCAACTTGAACTGGAGCACCAGCAACTACTTCCACATTCTGAATAGTTGTGTAACCGTCGAAAGCGTGGAAACGCAATGTGTAGTTTCCTGCATCAAGACTGTTGATAGTAGTTTCAGTTTCGATTGCACCTTCAGAGATTGTTTCATTGTTTGCGTTTACAAGGCTGTAGCTCCAAATGTTTGGTGTACCATTCAATTGGATGCTTCCGTCGTTGCTGTTGCATGTTTCTGCAGTAGCAGCAACTTCAACCGCTTTGATGAAGTGTAAGAAGAAACGACCAGTTCCTGATACCGCCTCATTCACTTGGAATTGGTAATCACCATTGCGCAAGTTGTGGTATGCGCCTGCTTCTGTATCTTCTAAGTAAACCAAAGTTGTAGCATCGATATTCTCGATTCTAGGAATTCCGATTGCATGCATTCCAGTTACTGTAGCTTCAACGCCAAGACCGATTACACGTTCGTTGGTGATGTTTTTCCAAGCTTGAATAGCGAAGTTTTCAGTTTCGTTGGTTGAGTAGATGCTGATAAATTCGTTACCTGGAAGTTTGTGTGCATCAAATTGATGATCAGGATTGTCGGTAGCTTCATCCAAGAAAGCGATCAAAGTTTCGTTCTGAAGACCTTCGTTGTTGCTCACCTTTACCCACATCTTTTGGATGCTGTTAGCATCGAAGAAGAATGCGTTGTCGTTGTTACGCATAGCATTGGTGAAGTTCACTTGAGTTCCTGCAGGAAGTGCTTCTACGAAGAAACCTTGTCCAGAAGCAATGTTTCCAAGGAAGTTGGCTGCGTTTCCGTTTCCACCAGTTCCACTTGTTCCCAGAGCGTTAGTTACGATGTAATCTGCGTCAGAATAACCAGCTCCAATTGATTCATCATCATCCCAGAAATAAACAGCACCAGCAATTTGCGTTGTGTTTGCAGCTAGGAATGAACCTGTACTAATTGCGCATGGATAAGGATTTCCAACCAAGTTGAAGCGGGTGAATGCCCCTTGAACTAATGGAAGGTTGATGTTACCATTGTTTACTGGTCCTACGAATGTTGCAGTTCCTGCAGCAGTTGTTATGTAACCTGCAGCTGGTGCCATACCATTTGAGAGTGTTTGTGACATCCATCCTGCGCGGTAACCTTCTACTGTAAATCCATTTGCAGAGTTAGGATCGTAAGCATAAGTGCTCAATGCACTTCCTTGGTAAAGACCACCATTTCCGATTGAAGTAAGGTTCGAACCTGAAACTGGTGATGACCAGAAATTGTATGATCCAACAGTAGTAGAACCGATACGTTTGACAGTTACGTTTCCAGTAACGTCAGCGCCCGGATCAGCACCTAAACCTGGGGTTCCAACACCGTGTAGCAATGAAGCGCCAGAAGTAAGGATAAGTCCGTTGTTAGAATTGAACGTACCAGCAAGGTTTCTCATGGTTCCGTTAACAGTAAGTTTTCCACCTGCAGTTACGTTCATAGAGAATCCGATATCAGAAGCGCCGTCTATTCTTAAATCCAAGTCACGTGTATTTACTGAACCAGTTGATCCGATTAGGATACCACTCAAAGCTGTGGTATTATTGGTTAGGGCATAAATTTTACCAAGTACACGAAGTGTTCCGTTTACAGTAATCAATCCTGCGCGTTCGCCAATTCCTAAACCATCTACTCCGTCGATTGAAACATCTCCGTTGATAGAACCATCTCCGAATACATTTACAAATTTTCCAGCAGGGATGATTACATTGAATGTAGTTGCACCAGTGAAATTGTTATAGATAGTAGTTCCTGGGAAACGAAGGTTGAAGGCTGTGCTGGTATTGATTGTTACTGTACTTGAAGCATTAACGTTTTCGTTCTTTCTCAAACGACCAAGGTTGAAAGTACCGCTTCCGCTGATTGTACAGTTTGTACCTTCAATGTTCAAACCAACCGCATCGAAAGTATTTCCATTTCCGATTTTACCATTATTCACAAGGTTACCATATAAGCTAAAGTAAGTCATGTTGGTTGAAACTGTACTGTTTCTCCATACTTTACCAGTAGCACCATTAATGGTAAGGTTTCTAACAGGAACTGCAGAAGCATTGTTCATCAATACAGTGTGTCCGTTTTGAACAACTAGATCGGTTCCGCTGCTGAAGTTAGCATAAATTGCTGGACCAGCTGGTAGGGTAGACCAAATTGCATCGGTAACATTACCAGAAGAAACAGTGTAGTAAATTGTAGAACTACAGTTGATGTTTGCTGCATTTGGTGTTCCACCGATGTAACAAGCACCCCAGTTTGCTCCAAGTGCGTTATCTGCTGATACTTGGTTCAAAGAAACTGAACTACCACCACCGTTCGCAAGTACACCAGGCCATGGAGCACCGTTACCGTAAGTAACAACATCCACGTTCAAGCTGTTAAATTTCAAAGTGATGGTTGATGATGTGTTTTGTAAACGATCGGTACCAGTTGCAAATCCCACGAATGTTGGAGTGAATGGGAATGAACCGTTAGTTCCAACTTGAACTGTGAAGTAAGCACCTGCAGGCATTACTGTTGTTCCTGTAAATGTGTAAGTCCAAGGGTTGTTTGTGCTTGTTAATTGGAACAAGTTGTTGATTGTAACTGGAGTTGTTCCAGCGTTGTGGAATTCGATCCACTCATTGTCTGTACTTGGACCATCATACATGATTTCTGTAATCACCAAGTTCGGAACGTCGTTGTCTGTAATCGCAACTTCACGTAAAATGAAAGTTCCCAATTCTAAACCAGCAGATGGGTTAAGGATAGAAATTTCTGCAGTTTCGATACCTTCAGCATTAACGTCGTTCGAAATTGTGAACGTTACTGTTCCTGTTGGGTTTACGCCTGCAGGAATTGTGATCGTTGTGTTGCTCAATACATAGTCAGTTGCTGTAATTCCAGTTCCTGATACCGAAACATCAACTGTTTGAGGAGCTACTGTAGTTCCTGTAACTGCTGCTGTTAGTGTAATCACGGTAGAACCTGCTTCTGTTCCAGATGTAGCACTAACGTTCAATTGAACATCAGGCAAACCAGATGAAAGGGTAAAGTTCGTTGTGCTGAAAGGATTTGTAGCTGTACTTGAAGTGGTAAAGTTCGCGTTTGCGTCTACAATTGGTTTGTAAGCTGCCCAAGTTGTTTGGTTTGAACGTGAACTTGTGTAAGCCACATTTAGAGCAGAGCCAGTAAATGAAATATTTGATTCTGGCACTGCAGAAAGTTCTGTAGGTAAGTAAGAGGTGTTCGAACTTGCAATTCCAGTTGTAATGAAGTTCAAAGTTGGGTGTAAATTAATCGCTGCAATAATGCTTCCTGAGAAAGTTGTAGGATTTGCATTGGCAGGAGAAGCTCCAGTAAATGCAAAAATCTGATCTCCACTGTTCGACAAACCATTTAATTCGCCAACACATGTTCCAATGTTTGCAACAGCATTTGCAGTAGCATCTGCATCAAGAATATTAACAACTCTTCCGATAGCAACACCTCCAACTGGTGCAGTCCATGTCATTACATTTTCAGAACAACGGCAATTGTTTGTAGCTGTAGCAGAAACACCAGCTAAGAATCCATTGTCCATGAACTTGATAACAGCACCTGCTGGAATGTTTACCCATGTTACGAATGAGAACCCATCAGGTGCAGCTGTATTCATTCCAATAAATTGGATATCTCCAACATTAAGAGTGAAAACAGGTGTAGCAGTTACTACAACACCATTGCTCCAATCGTTTCCTGTACGTGTAAAGATTTTGAAGTTATAAGCCGTTCCATTGGTTAAACCAGTAATTACCTGGCCTGGAGTGCTTCCTTTGTAAACTACAACACCACCATCGAAAAGATCGTTAGTAACATCTGTGAAGTTGTTAGAATTCGAAACAAGTGTATTTCCAGTTGGAACAGCTGCAGTAAATGCAGTCGCTTTCGCTACAATCATGATATCGTTGAAACAACCTACAGTTGGGTTGGTCCAGTTGATTGTTGCAGCAGAAGAACCTGACAATGCCGATTGACCTGAAACGTTTACTGGTGCAGCATTGATTGTGATTGCTTGTGTTGTGGAAGCAGTGAATGGATCTGAACTAACAACTCTGATTAAGTAACCAGCACCCGCTGCAGTTCCTGCAGGAATGGTGGCAAAAATTCCCGTTGTAGAACCAGAACCAATGTTGATTGGTGTAGCAAATGAACCAGCAGCACTTGAAAGCTGCACAGTAAATGTATTTCCAACGTTAAATGTCCCTAATGTTGTGAAATCAGCAGTTAAAGATGCCGACAATGAAGTTGGAGAAACACAGAAAGGTGTTCCAGCAATTGGATCAAGGGTAATGCTCGTTCCAACAGCTGTTAATTGAGTTACGCTTGCAGCTGGTGCATAGTTGATACACTCCCCAGTACCATTGATTTCATAAACATCGAATGTGTACGAAGTTGAAGCAGAAAGGCTAGTGATATTCAATGTGTTAACACCTGTTCCTGAATAAATGATAGAGTTTCCAGCTCCGGTTGTACCACCAACAGTGTAGTTGGTACCATCGATTGGAGCAACTGCAGCTGCACCTGAACGCTGAACGATCAATCTTCTAGACCCATTTCCATTTGTCCAGTTAAAGGTAATGTCGTTACTGGTAACACCCGTGCAATTTAGCGCTGATGCCGCTACACTTGGTTCAGTGATGCCACGAACTGTTCCGCACACCCAAGCACTTTGAGTTGCATCATTTGCAAGACCTTCTGTAGAGTTTGCAAGAGTTTGAAGTCCGCTTTCAGCTACATTCGCATTGTTGTAGAAATCGTCAACACCATTTGCACTAACCATCCAAGAAGAAGCTGTAGCAGCAATACCTGCAGGTGCCAATGTACTGTTGTTTAAAAAAATCTTCGGGTAACGAACTATGTTAGCACCTGAATATTCAGTTGCACTTGAATTCCACTCCATAGAATGGATAACAGTAGCAGAAGCATTCACAATTTGAAGTGCGTCTTGCGTTGCATTCATTGCCATTGAATTTCCAGTTGCGCCCACGCAAGGAGATGCTGTTTGTGTGAAATACGTAGCGTTACAAGCTTGAACTCTGATAACTCCATCGTCTGATGGATCCAAATCTTCTACTGGTGTAGTAAAACCTGGTTGGTAGATCACGATATAAGTTCCTGCAGGAATATTGCTCCAAAAAGCGATGTTGTTGAACAACAATTGATCTGCAGTATTTGGTGCACCGCCAGAATAATCGCGGAAAATCCAGTTACGCATATCAACATTCTGAAGCGTAAGCAATTCATACCACTCAGTACCAGCTGGGTTGTTACCACTTGCATTGTACCCTTGATTAATTACAACACTTGGAGGTGTAAATACTTGTCCGTTAAAAACGGTGTTCTCATTTGGAGCCCCAGTTGTAGAGGTTACAATGTTATTCGCAAAAATTCCAGCTGGAGATCCAGCAGCAATTCTAGCCCAAACAGGCGTAGATGCAACTGTTCCAGAAGCAGGAGTTAAAGAAATAGGTGTTGAGTTGTTAAATGTGTAAGGACCGCCAGCACCAACAACCGACATTTCGATACTTACAGGAGGTGTAACGATAAGGTTGCCAGTTAGGTTATTTCCACCAACATTGAAAGTAACAGCTGGTGAAGCTCCTCCGCCATTCACAACAACAACATTGTTTAAGCTAGTTGAAGAAACAGAAATTCCTGGTGAAGTGGTTGATGTTACAGATCCTACTAAAGACAAGTCATCAAATCTTAAGGTACCACCTGTGTTACCCCATCCAAAAATACGGAAGGTTGTAGTTGCAGGACCAGTAACAGTAAAATCGGTAAAATCAAAGTTTGTAGCCGCGATTGTAGTTGGTGGCGAGAAATTCTGAAAGTCTGTTGTAAAGTTACCTGAATTGTTGTGCGCGATTCTAGCGCTTGCAGGACCAGTACCAGACCTTTGTGATGAAAATGATGCAGATGACAACGTTGCTTGGTAGCCTGAGTTAACAGTAAAGGTAAACTCCACAAATTTGGTAGCATCGATTGTTGCACCTGTAGCAGTAAACGAGTTGTTCATTACGTTGTTTGTGACGTTACAAGTAACTCCAGCAGTGCTTCTAGTTACAGAAGGAGCACTCCAGCCTGTTCCAGAAAGCGCAGCATTGTCTTGTGTTGGACAGGCGCCAGTTCCAGTGAAGGCTCTAGTAAAGATAACCTGACTCCAGAGATTATTCCCAAGAGTAAGTAGTAAAAGCAAAAGACCCGTTGTAAAGAATCTTCTCAAGCTTGAACTACCAGCATTCGAAAACGTAGTTGTTTCCATAATTGGTTGTTTGATATGAAGGGTTTGGTTAAGTTTCACTTCTTTTTTTAATGCGATGTAAAGTAACGAAGCGGGTGTAACCTCTTAGTTTGGGTCAGGTTAAGAGTCGGTTAATTGACAACTGTGTGTTAGTAATTAACAGGAGCTTCTATTTAACTATTTGGTTATTAGTGTTTTGATTGTTGATCGGGCTTCGTTAACTGTACTTGAAGTAGACATAGTGGCGTTATTTTCAATAGACTCGCTTAATGACTCGTTAACATTAAGATAATCAAATGCGAGACTATCAATCAATCAGTATTGTAGTTGATTGATTCGTATTCAATCTTATTATCGTTGAATTTTCAATAGTATAAAACGGAAATTATTGAATAAAATACAATTGTATGTTGTTTGTTCAATGGTGCATAAGCTGCTGATAATCAGTTTTTAGTTGCAGGTAAGGCCCAAGGATAAATTCAAGTAAATGGTTATCCTTGGGCTTTATAATTGATTAATGCCGAACTACGAATGGAGTTCTAACAATTGAACTTTCTGATCTTGATACTAAAAAATACACGCCCGAAGCCAAGATCGATGTGTTAACTGTTGAGGTTTGGTTGCCTTGAAGGTTAAAGTCGGAAATTTTTACACCACTCACCGAAAAGAGCTCAATCTCGCAGTTAGAATTTTGGTTGTTCACACAAGTTAAATACTCAGAAGCAGGTATTGGAAACAATAAAATTCCAGAAGTACTCGAAGTTTCTAAAATACCAGATTGAAGATTCGATAATCCAGGGGTGGTGGTGCTCGCAAGGAACAATACTCTAGCATCGCCTCCATCAGTTAACAAACCAAACGACTCATCATCAAGAAGGGCAGGAACTGTAATAGTGTCTATGATAACCGCTTGATTCGCCATGCCATAGATTCCAATTTTCTCGCCCGAACTGCTGATTTTAAAATTCAAGTGCATCGGACCAGCTTCGGTTGAATCATCGGCCCAAGCCAAGATAAACCCGTTGGCAGGAACGATGGTTTCAGAAAATCCTACAGGGAACTGAAATTTGTAAGGATCATTTTCATCATCGCTTAAATACAATCCAGCCAAATCAACCGCTTGGTTCGACGCATTGTAGATTTCAATCCAATCGCTATGAATTCCACTGAAAACTTCAATATCACTCACATTTGAAGCTTGCACTTCGTTGATGAACAACCCCTGCGGAAGTAATTCCTGATCGTTCTCTAAAATCGTGATTTCAACCGTTTGTTGTGTACCAACAACCAATGCTCCACTTGTGCTATTGATGCTGATGGTTAACGTTTCATCGGCTTCAACAATATTGTCGTCAGCAGAAAGAAAATCGAAGGTGTAATCAGTTGCACCAGCTGGAATGGTTACTGTGAAAAGCTCCGTTTGCTCGGGATACAAAACGAAATCAGTGTTGGTTAAATTCGAGCTGTAAGCCAAAGAAAAGGTAACCGATTGCTCCGAATTGGTTGCAGGCTCAAACAAAAGATTGAAGCTTGCAGAACCGTCTGTTTCATTCAGTTGGATCGACGCATCTTGAAACGAAACAATCGACACATCACTTGGCTCATTGATTTCAATTGAAATATTTGAAAGTGAACCAACCACCAATCCTGAAGATAAATTGGATAAGGTCAAGGTTCCTGTTTCAGATCCTTCTGTAATTCCATCTGCAAGTGCCGACAAAGTAAATGTAACCGATGTAGCGCCTGAAGGAATTGAAATTGGAATTGTATTGGAAGATCCAGCTGGATTTGTTTCTACATCGGCTGATGTGATATTGCCTGAAATGCTCACCGAAAGTGTCTGCGTTCCAAACGCAGGTGCACTCAGGTTGATCGTTATCGTGCTTGCTGCAGCACCTTCAATAATATCAAGGTTTCCAGAAACGATCGAAACCGAAGCTGGTGCTGGCGGATTAACATTGAAATTCCAACCTGGCCATTGTCCGGCACCTGCAACATTGATATCGTTCGAGCTGGTCCAGTTGTTGTTGTTCATCAGAGCAGCAATGAGTTCTGCTGGCGTTCCGGTGAATGATCCAATATTGAAAAACATATTGGTGGTTGGAACATCATTGTTGATCGGATTTTGCGCGGTTTGTCCAATTTCGAGCGTTGAAGGCAAGCAAGTTGAGTTATTCACTGGAGCTACAGCAGCATTGCAAACGGCAAGGAAATTCGTGTTTGATATAGCTGCCACAAAAGTTGGTGCAGCAGAACTTCCTGTGTAGGCAAGAAGTTGGTCGCCAGAAGCGGATAAATTAGGCAATGCACCTGAAACAGTTCCTGGTCCGTCGAGAATGCCTTCATCGTTGAGACTATTGTAAATGTACATCACCGATCCTGCAGGAAGATTGGTAACTGGACTTGTCCATGTGAGTGTATTTTCATTGGCAAACAAAGCGCTTCCATCCCAACCATTGTCGGTGAAATTGATCACAGTATTGGGTGCAAGAACTTGCAAATTCACAAATGCAAAACCATCTGGAGCATTGGTTTGAAAACCTAAAAAGGCAATGCTTCCTGGGCCTTGAGCGAAAAGTACCGCAGCAAAGTGAACGAGAATCAGGTTAAGTAGAAGTTTTTTCATGAGGATGTGTTGTTAAAACTGATATTGCCAACCAATTCGGAATTGCTGTTTCCAATCGGGAGTGTCTATGTTTTCTTTTTGGATAATGTGAATGAATTGAGCTTTGATCATCGATCTGAAATCATCGAATTGATAAGCTAAAGCAGCCGAAAAGCGTTCATTTTTCCCGACTAATAAATCGTTGATGTTGTAGTCTTCGTAACGGGCCGAAGCAATTAAATTCAACTTTTTCAGCGAATAGTTGATTTGACTTGTCCAACCTCCAGCGTAAAAATGCCCTCTAGTTTGTTCAACAGAATATCCGTAGAAGAAACTAGAATTGGTATCCTGTGGGGTGATTTTGAATTGCTGAATTTCGAATTGAGCCGAAAAGCCTTTCCATTGAAACGCTGCATCAATGCCGTATCCAAGTTTCTTCCCATTAATCACTTTGATTCCATATTCTCCGGCAGCACCAGCTGGGAAGAACTCTCCATCAGGTAAATTTCGTTCAGTGTATCGCGCTTGAACTCCAAGGCCAAACATTGGTTTTTTTACTTTACGGTCGTCGATTTCACGGTATCTATATTGTGTAGGCCAGCCAAGAGTAAATCGACCGGTGTATTCTAATGCTCCACTGGCATCGTTATCGCCACCTAAACTTTGCTCACCCAAGCCAGTGTAAATACCGAGGTTGAGTTGTGCCCTTTGTTTCCAGAATGATTTTGATAAATCAACACCGACATCTCTTCTGCTGCTCATATTGCCACGAAGGAATTCGGCTCTTTGCCAATATGCAGAATAAACGAAAGGTGTAAGTGAACTGCGCGACCATTCTATTTTGCCATATCCTATTCGAACTTGGAAAAAACGAAAGCCTTTGTATTTAATGTAAGCATCCATCAATCCTGGGTTTTCAGGATCTACAGAAGTTTGCGCTAAATCCGCGAGGTCGAATTGAAGTTCATATTCCCAATTTTTCCCTTTTCTACCTTCCAGCTGAATTTGTGCATCACGAAGGCTAAATCGATTTTTATCTTTCTCAACGATCCCACTATCTAAGGTTCTGTAATTATAATAGGTTGAAATTGAGCCTGAAATTTCCAGTGAATTTTCACCGTTCGTCAACGTTAGCTGAGCATTCAATTGAATCTGAAATAAAAATCCAACGAAAGCAATTATCGCAATTGATTTTTTCATCACTTCCTTTCGTTAAGATTAAAAACGATTAATTGATGTCCGTCGTCGCTGAGCACATACACGTTTCCATTGTTTGCAAAAGCTAAACCTTCGGGATTTAAAACTGGGATGCTGTATCGTTGCAATACTTTACCAGAAATTTCATTGGTTTCCCAAATTTCTGCTGATTCGTCACTCAATAGATACAATTTATCTTGGTGGAATGTAGCAGCTGAAACATCGGTATTTTCAGCTATTTTCAATCTTGATATCTCTTTAAAATCGGCTGAATATTTAATCATCCAAATAGGATCTCTTTCAGTAATGAGAATCCAATTTCCATTTTTATCTATTGTAATTGATTCGAAGCTTTTATTTCTTCCTCCTTCATATGGAAGATAAACTGAAGCAATTAATTCAAGTGTAGCTCTAGAAAACTTCTTAATCAGTCGCGTTCTTTCTTCAATAATCCAAACATGCTCATTGTCACAAAAAACACCTTCTGCATCAATAATATCATTGGTATACTTCCTGAGGATTTTTCCATCTAAATCGCATTCGAACAACCCACCATCATCGCTTACGATATAGAGTGTTTTTTGATCGGGAGAAATACAAATATCCGATGGTTCAGAAATCCGCAAATTGATTTTCTGAATAGGTTTCAGCTGAATTGTTTCCTGAGCGAAAATGCTCAAAGGAAGCAATAGGAAAAGGATGATTTTCATTGATTGCTGTTTCCTGGAGTTGGATCTGAAGGATAAACCCAGTTTGTAGATCCATCAGGCTTTCTGGCATTCGACATATTATCGAATGTTTGAGGATCGAAACTCATGCTATCTGCCAATTGAAGCTCGCCGTTGTTCTTGTAATATAGAAACAATGATTCACCCGCAGATGAAAGTCCGAAATTTGTATGAATTTGTGGACTTAATCTGTTCGAGTCATCACAGAAAATTACCAAGAAATCGCCAGCAGCAATGGTTCTTTGTGGCAATTCGAATTTTTCCTGATCATTAGGATTATCTGTAACAAACCAAGCCCCAGCTTGCATCGTAAATGCAGATGCTGAAGAATTGTAAATTTCCATCCAATCTGAAGTGTTACCCAAATCGGTATTTAATAAAGAGCCCTTGGCAACTGTTTCATTAATTTTTAATGGTAAATTCCCATTAATTGGAGGATTGTTGGTGTTGTCTGGAGTACTAATAATTCTGTCGTCTGTGCAAGAAACCAATGCAAACAAAGCAAGAGTTCCAACAGTTATTGAAAAGCTTTTGAAATTCATCGGAATTAATTTGCAATGGTGAATTTTAAATATTCATTTCCAATTCTAAGGAAATAAATACCTGAAACAATAGCATTACTCAATTCTATTGAAGTAGCTTGTCCGGAAATTAAATTGGCTTGATTTTGTTCGATTTTTCGGCCATTCAAATCAAATATTTCAATTGTTTCTTTTCCACTGAAATTCGGAATTACATACAAAGTTTGATCTGAAGACAAAGGCGAAGGGAAAAGCTTGAAATTTATTCCAGCTTGAATAGTCGAAATTCCAGTAGTATCTTCAATTACAGGATTAACTAACGTGAAATATGCAATATGATACAATTGCGCAATCGCTGCATCATGAACCACTATAGTATTCTCGTCGTTTCTTGTATTCGCGTTTGTCGACCAATTGTGGGAGCCTGTCCATACCAACGGATCACTATCAGAATATGCGTCAGCAGTAAAAAATTTGTGGTGCATAATCACTTGCGTATCTGGATTTACAAGTAGATTATTTTCCATGCTCAAAAGCAATTCATCGTAAACTAGGGTAGTGGTGTCGGAATTGATAATCCCTTTCACCAAAACGCCCGACTGAACGAGTGTATCGATTGTTTCGCGGATGTCTGTTCTTGTGATGAGCATTGTTGCAAATGATAAAGTATCGTCTGCCGTTTTCATTGTTTTGATCAATGAAGCATTGGTATTGTCGCTCGGAGAGAAATAGCATTCTACTCGTTTCCCATTGATCTTAAATTCGTGCGGAGTGTTGTCGGTTTTCTGACTTCCAAATTTCGAATTAATGGTGTCTGGATTTGCTCCAGAACTTCCCCACATCTCATTAAATTCAGCCTGATACGTTCTTGCCAAAGTTTGGTCTTGTATCAAAATCACATTGTTTGGATCTCGATTAATTTGGCGGTCCGACCAGTTGGTACTACCAGTCCATACCAATGGTTTATTCGGATCGCTATGATCTGCATCAATCACTACGAACTTATTGTGCATGATGGTATAGGTTCCACCTATTGGACTTGTGATTTTCGGGATTTCAGCGAGCAATTCGCTCACACCTGTATTGGTAGAAATCAAGTTGCCATCAGAAATAAATCTCACCCGAACGCCTCTGTTCCAAGCATCATTGATTGCAGTTGAAATCGAACCAATTCCTTCGCTGATAAAATCATATATCGTTAAATCGATGCTCGAATCAGCTTGATTGATCAAGTAAATTAACGAGTCGTCGATCGTTTCATTTAAATAGGCTTCTGGATGGTTGTTCACTGGGTGATTAAACCAAGCTTTCATTTCGCCCGAAGAATTTGAAACAGTTCCAAAAACTTTGGTTGGAGCACTAGAAGAATTTCCGTTTGCAGATGAAAATGCAATAAAGTAATACAATCGTCCAGCCTCTAAACCATTAAAGGTATATACGTGATTTGTTACTGGATTGGCATCAGAAAGCAATCCAAGTTCTAGTGCTGGTGTTTTACCGTAAAGAATTGAAGTTGTTCCTGGAATATTGGTTTCCCAAGAAACTGTTGCTGTGGTTTGTTGAAAATCGTCGACGCTTACCAATGAGGTAATATTGATTCCTGCAGGAATGATGAAATCTTCAATCGTTCGAGCAAGCACCTGATAAATAGTATTGAATTGTGAGCAAATGCCGTTTAAAGTAATCGTTCCAACAGGGATGGTTTGTCCAATCAATGGAGAATTTGTTCTAACGTACAATGAACCTGTTCCTGTTCCTTGAGTGAAGGTGTAAGATGTATTGGCAGAAAATGTATTTCCCCCGCTCGAGAAAACCACACCATTCATTTGCACAAGTTCACTTTCTAAACTTTCATTTAAACTCGCATTTTCAACCGTTTGAAACGCAGGGATAGCAGTAGCAGGCTGAATAACCGTAAGCGCACTAATTGGAGATAGTTCCAATAAACCATTGAAATCGTCTAGAGTGCCTGTAACTTCAACCGAATCACCAGCCAAAAGAGTTGTTGTAAAGTTGGTAGAATACAAACCAACTCCTGCTGTAGGGTCTTGAATGTATCGAATAACTCCAAGTTCGGATCCATGCGTAACAACACCTCGAACTGTTACTTCAGTGCCGACAGGTTGTAAGCGAGCCTCTGCAATTGTAACCTGAGAAAAGGCTTGCTGGTTGAAGCATGCAGCAAAAAAGCACAACGAAAAAAGTAAATTTTTCAACATAATATCACAATAAATTATACTCTTAAAATTTACTGCAAAGGTCGTTTGCTTTGTGTTATGGGATTGTTAACGAGACGTTATTACTGTGTCTGATCCCTTGTTTTTTTTTGATAAAAAATAGCCTTGTTTGACTACCGAATCAATAAAATAGTGCTGTTCAATTTGTGCTGAAGGAATTTCTTGTCGACGGCCTTCACAACACAAACATATATTCCGTCTGCGGCAATTTTGCCCGATTTCATTGAGCCATCCCAACCTACTTCTAAACCTGATTTACTAAATACTTCCTCTCCCCAGCGGTTGAAAATGGTCATTTCTAATTGCTGAATGCCATACATGGAGGGCTTGTATACATCGTTCACGCCATCACCATCGGGTGTAAAAGTATTGGGAAGCAACAATTGAATGTTTCCGATATTAACTTCCTTTTCGGCCTTCGATTTACATCCCGCTTCATTTTCGCATTCTAGCAAAACGGTGTAAATAGTATCCAAGGGAAACAACAAGCTTCCATCGAAATTTGGAGTGGTTTCTACACCATCAATGTACCAAGTGCAAAGGCTTGCTTCCGAACCTGTGTAAACCATTGGAACGTTTAAAGGTGCAAATCCTTCCGTATTTCCTACTTCAAAAAGTGCATTGAACGATAAATCTTCAACGTAAACACTGTCTTCGGCTATGTTGCAAATCCCTGTTCTGTTGAGGTAATACATGCCAGCTCTCGACACATAGATGCTAGTGTCTAATGAACCGGTCGACCAAAAATTATTGATACTGTCTGCTGAAATCAATTTTAACGATACAGGCAAACAAGCCGATACAGTGTCGTTCCCAAGTATTTCAGCAGTAATATTTTGGATCTCTACGATAACACCTCTCACAGTATCACTTAAACACGTATTGCTTTCGGCTCTTACCCAAAACACTAAGCCGTCGGTAGAATTAGGTGTAAAAACTGGACCAGTGTGCACTGTATTGGTGATGTTAATGTCATTGTACCAAACGATGGTATTGTTCGCAAAAGCATAGAGTGTTGGGATAGTGGTTCCTTCGCACCAAATGGTTATTTCATCTACAATTGGAACAGCAGGGATTTGAATAGGTGTAAGTGTAATGTTCGAAGGTGAGCTATTGCAAACACCATCATTTTGAACTACATAGTATGTTGCTGGGTTTGGATTTGTAGGTGCTGTAAATGAAGCTCCCGTGCCTACTAAATTCAACAATCCTGCATCTGAATACCAACGAATTGTGAATGCACCTGCGGCCGACCATGTAGGCACTGTTCCATTAGCGCAATAGGTTAAATCGCCAGTTAATGTAACCACCGGCGGACTTTGACTCACCGAAATAGCATTGGTTTCAGAAGCATTGCAGCCCGTTCCTCCAACTGTATAGGTAACATTGACGTTTCCATTTTGGCCAACCGGATTGAAACTTGAGCCCGTTACGCCTGTTCCAGACCATGATCCTCCTGTTGTTCCTGTAATCAAACCAACCAAGCTGATTGCCGCATCTGTTTCGCAAAGTGTTGCTGGTGTATTCCACGACGGATCAGGTAAAGTTACCACGCTGATGCTTCTGCTTATTGTTGAAAGACAGCCATTTTGAATAACCTCGTAGACAATGGTGTAACTTCCGTTCAACCCTGTAGGATTGAAAAAGCCAGCAGTCACACCTGTTCCAGTGAACGTTCCGCCTGTTAAACCAGTCACCAAAGTCATAAGATCGATTGGTGCGGCATTTTCACAAATATTGGGTGATGCAAAATTCCACGACGGATCAGGTCCTGAGTTTACAGTGATGTTTTGTGTATTTGTTGATGCGCAGTTTCCTGATCCAACAGTGTATGTTACTGCAATCAAACCACTAATTCCTGCAGGATTGAAATTAACTCCCGTCATACCTGATCCAGACCAAATTCCACCTGAAGTTCCTGTAACCAATAACGATAGATCTATTATTGCTGCACCGCTACAAACCGGCGGTGGAACTGTCCAACTTGCGTCTGCTATAGAAAGCACATTTATATTCTGTGTGCTTATTTGTTGGCAAGCTCCAGTTCCTACCGTGTAGGTAATTGCGATGTTTCCGCTTAATCCACTCGGATCGAATGCAGTGCCTGTTACGCCTGTTCCTGTCCATGTTCCACCAGCAGTTCCGAGTAACAATGTGGCCAAATCGATGTCTAAATCTCCTTCACAAACTGGAGTTTGAGGTGTCCACGACGCATTCGAAGCTAAAACAACGGTAATGTTTTGAGTAAACGCCTCACCACAAGTTCCGGTTCCTGCAGTGTATGTAATCGCGTAATCTCCATTCAATCCAGCTGGATCAAAATTGCTTCCCGAAACACCAAATCCCGACCAAATTCCTCCGGTTGTTCCCGTGATGAGTGTATTCAAATCGAATAGTCCAGCTCCTGTGCAAATGGGCGATGGGATTGTCCATGTTGCGTTTCCTGTTAGATTGATAGTAATGGGATGGGTTTCAGTAACTGGACTCGCACATCCTGTTGGTGTGAGTGTGTAGGTGATTTGAATGTTGCCACTTAAACCTGTAGGATTGAAAATGCTTCCAGTAACACCTGTTCCCGACCATGTTCCTCCAGGTGTTCCGGTAAGGAGATCGAATAAATCGAATGCTGGTTCGTTATCGCAAATGGCTGATGGTGGCGTCCAGGTTGGATCTAGGATTTCTAAAAGGCCTTGGCAGCCGTTGTTGGAATAGGTTGGATTTCCTGCAAAGTCAAATGAAACCAAGGCTCCATCTGTTCCAATTAATGAAGCAGGAACATATGATACAATATCATCGCAGATTCCTGATGGCCCATTGTAGCTGATTGTTAATGTTCGAGGATTACTTGGGTTACTTGCACTCGAGTTTCCAAAATTACCACCTGATACAGAACCACATTGATAGACGACATATATATCTTCATTTAAATTGTTGAAGGGATGAATCAATGGATCAAATGCAGAAGAAGTGATAATAACAACAGTCGCATTTGCAGGGATAATTCCACCTGGAGGTTCAGTCACCGATCCACAACCAGTTATAGAAGCATTAATTGTAGCAGTTATACCTAAGGTTGCACCATTCTGGCAAAACCCTTGGAATGAATTGAATGTATTCGGCCATTGAACATCAAAGTCGCTAATATCCAATGGATTGGGACCTGTTAAGATCTGCACCATTTCATTGAGACCTTCATCTGCACCAGAACCGCAGGCATCAACTAAAAAAGATTCAACTTCAAAGCACGAGGTGGTCGTCTGACTTTTCAGCGTAAAAGCTGAAGTCAGGAAAGTACATAGTAAAACATTGTGAAGTAGTAATTTCACTCAGCTCGGAACAACGGCGCAAAGTTAAGGGTTTATCACTTTAGAATCAGTTACATTCTGGGTTAATAAAATGTTCTGAAAATGTGAATGTTATTGTTGTAGAAGAAACTTTATCGAAGAATGGTTTTTGGCTGTATTGATGCCAATCAGATAAACTCCTGTTTGAAGTGTGCTACAATCGACCGACCAATATTTGTTGGGCTTAATCATTTCAATCTTAGTTAACACGGACTTTCCTTGTAAATCGAAAAGCTGAATGCTTGTAACTTCCTCGTTAGATGAACCTACTTTTAACACTTGAATGATATCGGTTGCAGGATTAGGAAAAACCGAAAAGTACCCATTGTTGCTTTCTAGTCCAGGATGTAAACCGACTTCAGGAATGCTATCTGAATTCGGAGCGCCTGGAGTAGGGTAGAAGAGTAGTTTCCAATTTGAATTGCCATCTAAATAACGTCCATAAGTGGTTCCTGGCAGCAAAGGAGGATAGGTAATTTGGTCGATTAATGTTTCACCATCTTGGGCATAAAGTCCGATGGTTCCTCCATTGGTTTCGCTCAACGTGAAGTTCAGGTGCAATGGTCCTTGTGTGGTGTTCTGGTCTGCCCAAAGTACCTTGAAACTCCCAGGTTGCATGGTAGTTTGGCTCATCACCGAAGGAAAGGTAAACAATCCCGGATTACTCAAGTTGTTCGTGATTTTTAATCCCGCCAAGTTTAAGATAGATGTATCTGCATTAAACAATTCAATCCAATCATCTAATTGCTGGTTAGGATCTGGATAGCTATTGTTTATTGAGCACAATTCGTTGAGAAATAACTCTGGAATATACACTGTTGGTTCATTGTCGTTGTCAAGAATGATCACAACAACACTGCTGGTAGTACCAATTTGAAGTCCTGTGGAAACGGTTGTGATGGTAAATCGAACCACTTCATCGGCTTCAATCAAAAAGTCGTTGTAGGTATTTAAGTTAAAGCTCAGATTGCCTTGATTGATAGTAGATTGCAGTAGCATTTGTGAATTCCCTAGTGTAGGGGTGGTAAAGTAGTCAGTTTGGACGCTCGGTCCATTGAAAGCAGTTATGACCGCTATGTAAGATGCCGCAACTGCTGGATTGATGTTTAAACCAATATTGATAGGACCTGCACCTTCTGTGATGTACAGCGTGTCGGCGTCGAAGTTGATTTGTGAGAATATTTGGTCTGTGTTAATTATTGTGACTTGTGTATTGTCTTGATTGCCAGGAATCAAACCTCCCGAAAGTGCACCGATTGTAAGGGTGATGTTCTCGTCAAGCTCTCCAAACCCATCGAGCAATGCTTGAACGCTAAAGCTAATTTCTGTAGCATTTGCAGGAATGTCGAGGGTGATATTTCCGTTGTTTAGCCCAGGAACCGTATTGTAATCGGTTGAGGTTATTCCTGGGAAGCCAATCGCATTGATGACAACAGTTTGAGGCGTGAATTGAGCGGCAATTAAGCTCAAAGTGATGGTAGCTTGGCTTCCTCCTTCTAGAATCGAATAGCTGTCTTGAGAAAATTCAATCAAAGATGGAAACGGTTGTGAGCTCCCTTCTTCCCAGTTAGGCCAATTGCCAAATCCGCCGGCACCGGCGTTATCCATGAACCAATAATTTACATTGTTAATGATGGTGAGCATATCAAGCCCAGTTGCTTGAAATGGTGTTATTGAAAAGTAGCCGTTGTCGACGTTATACGACTGACTGTTGGTGAAGGAAATTGCCGTAACACCATTTTCGAGCGGTTCGGGAAGGCAAGTTCTGAATTGAAAAAATGTAAGTGAATCGCAGGTTTCTTGCCAATTACTATTGCTAATCCCAGCGATAAATGACGGATCAGTTTCCAAACCAGTATAGGCCAAAATTTGATCGCCCTGCCCACCCATAATATACAATCTGCCAATGGTTGATCCAGCGCCAATTACTTGCATGTTCTCGCTTCCGTTGTCTTGCAATTGGATAATGGTTCCAGTTGGCAAAAGGGTGTCGGGGCTAGTCCAGATAACTGTTTGCTCGGATGTAACAAGATGGTCGAAACCCCATTTATTGTCTGTAAACGAAATGGAGGAATTGGGTTCCAAATCAACCAGGTTTACGAATGCAAATGAAATGGGTTGGTCGCTTTGAAAGCCAATAAATGCAACTGCTCCCGGAGGAAGTGTTTGTGCATTTAATTTACAAATTGAAACGATAATTAATAGTATAACCGTAATAAAATTGCGCATGATGTTAGTTTTCGAAAGCCCGTATTCATAGCAATTCAAGATTTTGAGTTGCAGAATCGAAGTTTTTCAATAAGAACTACAAAGTTAACAGAACGATTGGCTTTATCGGTTCCATAAAAAAAAGGTGATCTCGCTCAGAAATCACCTTTAATCATTTAATAAATTATGTTCTAACGAATCACCTGAATCTTCAAAGCTATTCGTTTTGAATCTTGCAATACATCAACAATGTAGGTTCCATTTTCCCAATTGGATGTTTCGATGTTGATCAGGTCTTGTGTAGATTCTTTAGACCAAACCAAACGACCTGTCACATCATGAACCTTGATCACAGAACTTTCTGCAGACACAAGTTGGA
Source organism: Flavobacteriales bacterium (assembly GCA_040403315.1). GTDB lineage: Bacteria > Bacteroidota > Bacteroidia > M30B66 > M30B66 > CAMCXT01. Next base: position 432,369 of record JBBAKX010000002.1, on the reverse strand, counting down.
TGTTTAAGTTACTTTGAACAGGGTTAGGAAAGGCAATCAAGGTTTGTGTTGCTGAATTTTCAATAGTTACAATTTCCCCGTTGCTGGTTGATGGTGTTGTGCTATTAAAAATGACCCAAGGAAGTTCGCCATCTTGCGCTCTGCCATAGCTTTTGTCGAGTGCAAGTTGTGGATAAGTAATAGAGTCAACATTAACGAAAAATGTTCCTGAACCACCATTAGTTTCTTGGTACAAGCCGATGAATCCTCCTGTTGAAGGCAATGTGAAATTCACGTGCATTGGACCTTGAGAAAGACTGTCGTCGGCCCAAATAATTTTGAATCCTCCAGGAAGAATTGTTGTTTCATCAGGGAAACCGGTCGCGAATTGATGTTTGCCAGGATTTTGAATATCGTCGGTCATGAATAACCCAGCCAAATCAAGAGTTTCGGTACCTGCATTGTAAATCTCTATCCAATCGTCAGGAAGGTTGTCGTTGTCGATAAATGTAACTGTGTTGGCCGACATCAACTCATTGATAAACAAGGTTGGGAAGTTCACAGGAACATCGTTGTCGGTAATGTTAACCGTGATTGAGCTCAATACGCCGAACGAGAAATTTCCTGAAAGGTTAACCAAGTTCAATTGCATAGATTCTAGGTCTTCAACTTCTAGGTCGTCGTTCAATAAAATTGATACTTGCACCGATGATTGACCTGCCGGTACTGTGAAAGTAATTAATCCACCAGCTTCTTGAGGTGTGCTGGTGTAGTCGTTTTGGTCGATGCCAATACCAGCAATGATTTCGATGCTAAATGTTGATTCGGAGGCATTTACTGGACTAATAACAAAATCGAGTGTGAGTGTTTCTCCTTCAATTAAATTGTAGGAAGAATTTCCAATTGGGAAAGAAACAAAGCTAGTGTTGAGATCCTCGATAATTTCCATGTTGATGAAGTTATCGGGACCTATATTGATTCCTGCATCGGTTGATGCGATAGAGATAGAAGTGAGTTCGTCGCCTTCTATGCCATCGCTGGCAACTGCGCCAATGCTAAATGAGAAACTGGTTACATTGGCTGGGATTGTTACATTAACCAAACCATTATTTTGCGCTGGGTTTGTGACGATATCGTTCGCAGTAACCGCTCCAGAAATACCTACCTGAATGGCGATGTTTTTAGGAACAATCAGGGCTGGATTGATTGAGAAGTTCACATTAACTGGGTTTCCACCTTCTGTGATGCTTACAGCAGATACTGCAAAGTTCACTACCGATGGTTCAGCGATGCCAATATTGAAATTCCAGGCTGGCCATTGGTTGTAACCAGCAACCAGAAAATCTTCGTTTGTAGTCCAATTGCTAGGATTATTCACGAGTGCCTGAATTTCAGAAGCCGTGCCTGTTACAATTGGGATATTGAAAAAAGCATTGTTGGGATTGGTTCCGCCTGGAGCGTCTGTGTTTAATTGAATGGCTGTGGTTCCAAGTGTTAAATTCGATGGAAGACAAGAACTTGTTGAGTTTCCAAGTCCGGAAGTATTGCATACTGCTAGAAATCCATTGGTTGAAAATCCTGCCAATGGAATTTGTGTGCCTCCTGCACCGAGAATATAAGCAAACAATTGGTCGCCTGATATAGCAAGACCTGTATGTTTTCCTCTAGTAACACCAGGCCCTACAATAAGAGCATTTGGAATTGCTCCATCATTAGGGTCTTGAATACGAATAACTGTAGAAGCAGGAACAAACACGTCGGCCTTCCAACTCATGGTGTTTTCGTTGTTTAAAAATGCTGATCCATTCCAGCCATTGTCGGTAATAAATATCGAATCGCCAGCCGCAAAATCCTGAAGGGTAACAAAAGCAAATGCATCTGGTGCATCCGCTTGAAAACCTAGAAAAGCAATCGCTCCAGGCGTAAGTTGTGCGTTAGCAGAAATTGAAGCTACAGCAATTGAAATAGTTAGTATTAATCTTTTCATGTTCAGATTATTTGAGGCAAAAATAATCTAATCATTATCAATTGAAAGGGATGTTGAGAAGTTAGTTGAGATTGTCTTTTTGATACTCCTTTTTTGCTTTTTCTAATCAAAAAACACCCAACTAAACCCGAACTTCAATGATCTACCGCTTAATGGGCGATCATTTATTAATTGGTAATCTTCTGGCGTTAATCGATAACTCGCATTTTCGGCTTTTGCAAATATGCGCACTCTGCGAATTTTAGCACTTAAATAAAAGTCGGCTTGCAATAGGCCTGTGTTTTGACCTACACTTTGCAAATAAAATAATCCACTGTAGGGCAAGTAGCCATTCGAAGCAAATGCTTTACAACCCATAAGGTCGATTCCCAAGCGAATCGTGGTTTTGCTTCTTTTAATCATCGATTCAAAAAAGAAATTCTCTTGAAATTGAACTTCAGGCAGACGTAACAATTCGGTATTACTTACTTGTTGATACAAAGCACTAGAGTGCAAATGAAATTTCCAGAATCGAATTTGGTGCTTCAACGAAAATGACAAAACATTCATCACTGTTGAGGTTTGCTTCGGAATTCCAGTAGAATCAGCATAAATGAAATTGCCCGTAGTTTGGTTCGATGCACCAAGTGTTAAGTTCAATTTCGAAAAGTGCAAATCGCCAGAAAATCTGAGGTGATTGATCTTTGAAAAATCATTGTTCCAAGTCTTGAAATTGGATACAAAACGCTGCAATTGGTAATCTGCTTCTTGACTAAAACTCTCCAAGCCAGCAATAAGCATTATGTTTTTTCTAGGTTGAACAATAAGCTGCCCCGAAAGCTTCAAGTCGCCAGCATTATAGCCTGCAAAAAATGCTTCTGCTTCTGCAAATAGGTTGATGCTCTTGTTGCGAAGTCTGAAAAATCCACCTACACTTTGGTTCAAGGTGTTGAATTTCAAAGAATCTATTCCGACTGCTGGTGTAGATTCCAAATCAATCCACTGTTGCCGAACAAAGGCTTTGTATTCTGTTTTTACCAGACTTCCAGTATCGGGCCGTGTGCTCAATCGCAACAATGCCGACTCTGAAACCACACGGCGTTGCATCCACGCGGTGAAGTTTATACCCGACGACACATACCCGCCATAAAATGCCGAATCGGGCGATTCATCGAAATACGCATGCCGGTTAAATCCGTAAATGGCAGTGTGTTGCAAGCGTAAAATTCCACCTTTACTTTGGAGTGAATCGTTTCTTTTTGATACCAAATCGTAGGTTTGACGGAGAACCACACCATTTTGAAAAACATTGTTTTTGGCATCTTGCAAATGAACAGGATACAGTTTCTGGTTATCGATCGAACGGCTTCTAAATAAACTATCTCCTTCGGCTGTTAAGCCTCCGTTTTCTTGACTCGCCCCGTTGTGATAAACCAAGCCCAACATTGCTTGATAACGGCTTTTTTGTGGTCTCAGCCACATGTGTGCCCGAATCGCAGAATGCGCAGCTGTTGATCGAGTAAAGAATCCTTCAGAATTTACCCGTTGGTAATCAATGCCAAAATTTAGCGATTTTCCAATGTTTTGGGTATGCAGCAAAGTGAAGTAATTTTCTTGTTTGCTGCCTTGCATATACATCGCTTTGGTGAAGGGCGATTGTGCATCGTAGAAAATCTGATTTTCTGGTTGAAATGTATACGCTGAGAACGTTCGAAAACCCCAATTCAACCCTCGGTTAAAGCTCGGATTGTAAATGAGATTTTGAAATGCATTTCCATTGTTTCCTAAACTCGTATTAATAAGTTGTGAACGGTAAAATGGCTGATACAATTGAAAGCGATCGAGCGAATAAGATTCCCGCTGCATCATGCCGCTTCCTTGTTCAGTAAATGCCAAACTGGTGAATTGTACGTTCGATGAATCCCGAGAAACACCTGTCGAATCGAAGCCACTGCTGCCCGAATTCTGATTCATGTTCATCTGCTTGAGCTGAGCGTAATTTATCCCCGGAAGGAAAAGCAATAAGCAGATCATCAAAATTCTCATCGCGCAAAAGTAACGAATGCCATTAAGTGGTCAATAAAAGGTTTCGGTTTCTTCGTCGGGAAAGAACTCTTTGCTGAAATTCACAAGATAAAGTCTTTCTGTCGCGCGGGTTACAGCCGTGTATAACCAACGTAAAAAGCTTTTGTCGAGCATATCATCTTGCAGAAATCCTTGGTCAACAAACACACATTTCCATTGTCCACCTTGAGCTTTGTGACAAGTTACCGCGTATGCAAATTTCACCTGAAGCGCGTTAATGAATGGATCTTGCTTGAGTTTTTTGCGGCGATCAATTTTTAAAGGAACATCGAGATAATCTTCTTCTACGAGCGCATAGATTTCTTTTTGCTCGGTGTAACTGAGGTTGGCTTGCGTAGAATCGAGGGTGTTAAGCAGCAAGCGCACATCGGTTTCGGCCTGTTCGGGATAATCCACGAAACGAATCTGAGCATCCGCGAAACGATAATTTCCTTTCGTGTAGCGCTTGCCCAATTTGAGGACTTCTGCCGTATCTCCATTCGCTATAAAGCCTTGTTTCGACTCTTCGGGCAGCCAGAAATAGTTGTTTCGAACAATCATCAAGTGGTCGCCGTTGGCAATTTCTTCCTCCTGCCAATGAATTCGTGCCCTGATTTGACGGTTATACAAACCCGCATTTTTGTTCGAACGTGTAACCACAAGCACTTCCTCGGCTCCGTATCTGCCGAAGGCGAAATTCAGATGATCTTCTAAATCTTGCCCCGTGATGCGAAAAACATCTGGAAACTCTTTCGTGCGGAGATTTGGGAACACATTTTCACCCGAATTCAATTGGTCGCGGATTTTGGTGGCATTCCATAAAATGCCTGAATCTTCACCTTGTCGAACCACCTCATCGAGCAGCGTTTCAGTTACTTTAAGGTAATGGTTTCGTTCAAGGAAGGATTTATCAATCGCCGGACTATCTTCTAAGCCTACCGGCGGAAGCTGTGCATTGTCGCCGATGAGCATCAAGCGGCAATCATCTCCACTCATAACGTATTCGATGAGGTCGGCGAGGAGATTGTGTTCCGAATCGGAATTCTCACCACCAATCATCGATGCCTCATCTACTATGAAGAGCGTTTTCTTAAACAAGTTTCGTTGCAAGCTGAAATGCATGCCTAAGTCGCCCGTTTGCGTGAAGTAAATCCGCTTGTGAATGGTGTATGCTGGCTGACCAGAATAAGCTGCAAGTACTTTGGCAGCGCGGCCTGTTGGAGCAAGCAGCTGGGTTTTGAGTTGTGTAGAAGGAAAGGTCTTAACTAGCGCTTTTACAATGCTCGTTTTTCCAGTACCAGCATAGCCTCGGAGCAGAAATACGCGGTCTTTTTCTTGGGTTGCCAGAAAATCGGTGAGTAGGTTAAATAGGCGCAATTGCCCGCTGGTAGGCTGGTGTCCGAGGTTTCGGCAAAGCAAGTCGATAAAGTCGCGCTTGGTCAATCGGTGGTTTTGGGTTAAACTTGCCGCAAAGATAGTGTGCCCCGATGTTCGAGCCTGTTCCACTTTTACGTTATGCTGATGCTGGTTTTCAACCGGATAAATTGCAACAATGCGTGCTTCGAATTCAGCTGTCTGACGAAGAATTGCTATTTGCAGTGTTCGATCCAATGCAGCATCGATTCCCTTTGGTTGAAAAGTATACCGTTCGGGCGGGATATTCGGGACTCCAAACACATCAGGCAGCAGCGCGAATTTTGAGGAGTCACCCATTGGTGCGTCAGGATTTCAAATCGCGTGAAATGATTTGGGTTTCTCCAAAATATACCTTGGTGCCAGAAGCATTGTTCGAAACCAATTCTGCAAAAGATCTTTTGGCATTGGTGCATTCGTTGAATGAAAACGATTTGATTCAAGATGATGTTTTGAACATCCAAGGAATTCGGGTGGTTTATGCCATACCTGATAATTGGAAGCCGCTTTTACAAGAGCTGGGCGTTGAAACTGTTGAGCACCATTATCTGTATCATCTTTTGCAAAAAGTAACTTCCGAAAATGGACGGCCAGATGGAGTTTTCTGCCATGTACAAGACTTTCGAATGGATTTAATCGTGTTGAAAGACCAGCGCCTGATGCTCGCGAATTCGTTCAAATTTCAAACACCGGATGATTTCATCTACTTTATTTTGTTGGCCTACGATCGATATCATTTTAACCGTGATGAAGTTATATTGCATCTTTGCGGCGAAATAGACGCAGGTTCGGCATTGTACGCATCGGCGTTTAAATATATTCGTGAGTTGCGTTTTTTAAACCGTTCGAAAGAGCCTGTAGTAGCGCCTCCGGCTGATGGAACCGCAAAATTGCAAGATCATTTTTACCTCAATCTTTTACATCCGGCAAATGAGAATTATTAGTGGAAAATTCAGAAGTCGGCGTGTAACAGCTCCTGCCAATCTCCCAGTTAGGCCAACCACCGACATGGCGAAAGAAAGCCTGTTCAATTACCTCAACATGCGCGTTGAATTTGAAGGCATCGAGGCGATGGATCTTTTTGCAGGTACTGGAAACATCACCTTCGAGTTAATTTCCCGCGGAGCTGCTTCCGTTGTTGCAGTTGATAAGCATGTTGGTTGTGTGAAATTCATTGCCCAATACGCAGATCAGCTTGTTCCGAAAGTGGCAAAGGTTTACAATACCGATGCGCTGATTGCCATTGAACGGAGCCGCGATCGTTTCGATTTGATTTTTGCAGATCCACCTTACGATTACGATAAATATGGAGATCTTGTGGAAGGAATTCTCACCAAGCCACTTTTGAAAGACGGTGGAATTTTGGTGATTGAACACCCCGGAAATATAGATTTTACAGCAATCCCAGGCTTTATCGAAACAAGACATTACGGCAAAGTGCACTTTTCTTTTTTTAACGCCATCCATCCGCCATCCGCATGAAACGCATCGCAGTTTTTCCTGGATCGTTTGATCCATTTACAATCGGGCACGAAAGTATTGTGTGTAGAAGCCTCAATCTTTTCGACGAAATTATAGTTGCGGTTGGGAAAAATTCCACCAAAGGCAATATGTTCAGCTTAGAAAAAAGGATTGGCTGGATTCAAGAAATATTCAAAGATGTTCCGAATGTTTCGGTAGATAGTTATGAAGGGTTAACCGTTGAATATTGCAGAAAGGTAGAAGCTGGTTTTATTTTGAGAGGATTAAGAACATCGGCCGACTTTAATTACGAACGCCCAATCGCCCAAATGAATAAAACAATGCTTTATTCTGTTGAATCGATTTTCATGATGACATTGCCCGAACTTTCTGCCATTTCATCAACAGTAATTCGCGATATAGTGAGAAATGGGGGAGATGCAACACCATTCGTTCCTCATGCTGTAAAATTGTAGTGCACTTTCAATTAATATTTAGCGTTCTCGGGTTATCGTTTCTGGAAAGGAAGTCATGAAAAAAGCATTGATTTTTGTGTTTTGTTGGATGTTTGGAATTTGCCTTTCTGCTCAACATGCAACGCTCATGATTAAGTCGAGCGATTCGGCTATAAAAGGCAACATTAGTCGATATTCTGACCCTATCGTGATGTCAGAATTAAAATTAAAAGATTTCTCGTTCACCAAACAGTATCAAACATTTGAGTTTGAGCTTCAGGGTAAGTTTGCCTATTATCAATTAAATGCTGGAGAGGCCAGTGCAGGCGTTTATTTGAGCAATGCTGATACTTTGAAATTGGACTTTTCTGCACAAGAGCAACGTTGGAGGATTTTGGGTGGCAGTGCAGCAGTTCTCAACAACCGTTTGGCAAAAATTGACTCATTGTGCGATGGCATCTTGTTGCAAGCCAGTTTATTGCCATTGAATAAACGCACCAAAGATTTAAGGTATTTTAGCGATACACTCCGAAAGAATAGCACTGAAAAATCGGAGTTTGTTCGCAATTATATCCAATTCAGAACTGCCTATTTGGAGATCATTACCGACACAAGGAAGCGAACTGATCTCAATTTATTGCACTTTAGTAGTGAGCCACAACCCGACAATATTGCTTGGGTAGAATCATTTCAAGCTTTGTTTAAAGGATATTTATCTCAAAAACTCAATGGTCGAAATGGTCTAGAGTTGAAGACCTTAATGGTTGATAAGAACATTCAAGGAATTAGAGCATTAATGGCTTCTGATACCTCACTTAAAAATGCAAATGTTCGAGATTTGATTCTTTTATTGGGACTCTTCAATGAAAGCCGCGAAAAACAATTCGATAAGCAGTTGTTGGTACAGTTGGTTTCTAATATTGCTGAGTCGAGCACCAATGAAACTGTAAAGTTAGCATCGAAGGTTACATTAGAGGATTGGCTTCGATATACCAAAGGGCGCGAAGTGGAAGATTTTACCTTTGGGTTGCCCGAAAAAGCATTGAGTAATTTGGTGGGAAAGCCTGTTTATATATGTTATTACCCTGTTTTCGACCAAGACGTAAGTCGTGAAATACTCATGTTAAAAGGGACTTTCACGAAATATAAATCAGAAATGCATTTCTTGGTGGTTGTGAAAACCAATACATCTGCTGGTTTAGAAAAAGCCATATCTTCAATGCAGCCTGGATTCGACGTGGTAACCTTGTCGAGTTGTAGCAATGGCATAAATGGTTTGTTAGAAAAGGAAGATCGCACAACTTATATATTGTTAGATCGACATGGAAAAATTTTCCAAGCGCCTGCCGAAGGTCCCGAAACAGGCGTTGAAGCTGCATTTACGACATTGATTAAGAAGTAAGTAAATGCGCAGCCTCGATCACATCTCGGATCGAAGGATATGTATTGAGCATCATTTCTCTGAGTTCAACTTTTGATGCCCAACAAGCCTCTGTAATTTGTTCTTCGGTTTGTGGCACAAGAGGCCAAGCTTTAGAAGTAGAACAAGTAAACCAAACCGTTTCTTTGAGTACTGTTTTCCCTTTGTGCGGATAGGTATGCCAAGTTGTATGCAGGTAGATTGGATTTACAACTTCTGGAATTAGGGTTTCTTCCATGATTTCACGAACGGCAGTTTCCGCATCTGATTCTCCTTTTTCAGCTTTGCCTTTTGGAAGATCCCAACAGTCAAGACGCTTGATCATGAGTATTTTACCTGAAGGTTCTTCTACAATTCCTCCAGCAGCTTTGAGGTGGTGTAAATTCTTTTTCAACAATTCCAAGCCGACTGTTACAGGTATATCAGGCATGTATGCTGAAGCCAGTGTATCGGTTTGTAAATCAAGCCAATTAAGGGCTTCAGTTAATATTAATCCTGAATTCCCTTCGAATATTCTAAACAGATCACTCTGTGGATGAACGTCTTGCGGATTGTTGAAAAGTAGGGCTTTCCCGTTGAGGTAAACGACGTATTTTTGTGGCATGATCTTCAAAAAAGATACTGCAGAACAACTCGCAGATTTCTTATTGCAAATAAAAGCGATAAAACTTCAGCCAAGCAAGCCTTTTTTATGGGCTTCAGGTTGGAAATCACCCATTTACTGTGATAACAGGCTAACCCTTTCTTATCCGAAAGTGCGCACCTTTATCCGCCAGGAAATTTCAAAAGCGATCCTTGAGAAATTCGAAAAACCTGATGTAATTGCCGGTGTTGCCACAGGTGGAATTGCCCACGGGGCTCTGGTTGCTCAAGAATTGGGTATCCCATTTATTTACGTTCGTGCTGCTGCCAAAGGGCACGGTATGGAGAATTTAGTAGAAGGGAAAGTTGACTCTGGTCAAACCGTTGTCGTTATCGAAGACTTGATCTCAACAGGTAAAAGTAGCCTCAAAGCAGTGCAATCGCTTCGTGAATCTGGAGCAATTGTGAAAGGTTTGGTATCGATTTTTGATTACGGTTTCGATCAAGCAGTTCAGCAGTTTAAGGAAGAAAAATGTCCTTATTTCAGTTTGAGTAACTACGAAGTGCTTTTGGACCGTGCCTTAAACAATAAGTACATTGGCAAAGAAGACGAAGAGCAACTGAGAAGCTGGAGAAACAATCCTGAAGCTTGGGGAACCACTTTAAAAATCGCCTAGTATGCTCACCATCGACACTGGTTATAAAGCTGTAGCAGCAACCGATGAGCAGGTTTTTACCTTTCTTTCGGATTTGAATAATCTTCAAAAACTGATGCCTGATCGAGTAGAAAATTGGCAGTCGGACGCAGACCAATGCACCTTTATAATTAAAGGAATGGCAGAAATCGGGATGAAGATCGATGAGCGTATTCCAAGTCATACGCTGAAGTTAAGTTCGCATGGGAAAGTTCCATTTGCCTTCAAACTTGATATTTTAATTCGTTCAGCAGAAACAGGATGCGAAACTTCTATCGTGTTCAATGGCGAAGTGAACATGTTTATGAAAATGATGGTTGAAACACCACTCACGAATTTTTTCAAAATGTTACTTGAGAAGTTGCCATCTCAATTTTAGGCAATGTAAGTATCTGAATAGATGAATAATGAAGGGTTGGATGGTAAAACTATTCAACCCTTTTCATTTGTTAAAAACTGTTAAAATTTGTGTTGGAAATCACAAGAATAACCCCCAATTTTGCAATCTAAACTCATATCTCTCATAAAATGAAAAAAGTATTTCAGTTTGCTGCAATCGCTCTAGTGGCGGTGATGGTTTCTTGCTCTGGCGGTAACGGTCCTGAAGGTTCAGCTAAGGGTTATCTTGATGCTTTGATGGCAGAAGATTTCGAAAAAGCGAAAGAATTCTCTACAGAAGATACCAAAGGTATGCTCGACTTCATGAAGAGCTTGTCATCAATGGGTGGTGAGAAAAAAGAAGCTACTAAAAAAGAGTACAAAGACCTTAAGTGTACAGTAGATGCTGGTGATTCAACAGCAGTATGTAACTACAAAGTAGAAGACAAAGACGAAAAAATCAACTTGAAAAAAGCTGGTGATAAGTGGATGGTACATATGCCAAAAGAAGGTGCTCCTGCTGGTGGTATGGAAGGCGGAATGATGGATGCTGGTGCAGAAATGCCATCAGACACAGCTACTCCTGCTGCTGAAGCTCCTGCTGCTGAAACAAAGTAATTGATTATGGGGTTTTTCAAAAAGGCCTCCCGCCTTCGGAAAATCCTCCTGATTTTTGCAACCCTCTTTCTTCTGCTCATAGGCTTTATTACTTATAAAGTCTTCTGGGATCCTGAAAACACCAAACAAGTTTTCTACCCACTGAGCCAAGAAGATAGAGGGTTGCTTCGTCATGGAGATATTATCCTTCGAAAAGGATATGGCATGTTCTCCGATGGTATAGTTGAAGTTCAAGATAGCCCGTATCGAGTTTCGCATTGCGCAATGATTCTCGACGAAAATAAAAATTGGAAAGTAGTTCATGCACTTTCTAGCTCGGTAGCCACATTCGATGGTGCTCAACGCCAAAATCTACAGCGCTTTCTGAATGAAAGTATGCCTGGCTCCATCATCGTAGTTCGATACAAATCTACTCCCGATACCATTAATCTTATTGCTCGACGTGCAGCCTATTATGCCGATGCTAAAAAGCCTTTTGACCATCAATTCGACAATGAAGATACAACGGCCTATTATTGCACCGAACTCTTTCAAAAGGCATTCTACCAAGTACTGAAACGCGATATTTTTCATGCACAATTGCGCGAAAACAATACAGGAATTTACGACTTGAGTACCTTTCAAGATACTTCCCTGTTCGAAGTGATCATCAATCACCAAAATAGAAAATAGTATCTCCCTTCCAAATAGATTATTTTGCCCAATAAAATCAGCTGTTTTAGCTGTGGATTTTTTATTTGAATTATCACTTGTCATTAACACGGTTTGCTGCATTAATTCCTATATTAGAATCGCAAAAAAGGGTACCTATGAAAAGAATTTCAGCCGTTTTACTGATGCTTACTGCGTTGATTATCAACTCGTACGCTCAGGCAGATCAGGCAGTAGAAGCATACAATCAGGGCATTTCCCAATTCAACAATAAGGATATTAAATCGGCGATAGCGAGTTTCGATAAAGCTATTGCACTCGATTCTACCTTGATTAAATCTTGGTTTAACCGTGGCGTTTGTAAAGCAGACCTGAGCGACTATACAGGAGCCATTGCCGATTATTCCAGCTTCATCCGAAAAGATACAACATCTTCCGACCGAGCATACTTTAGCCGTGCGCAGGCACTTTACCTCAATGGTAACAAAGACGAAGCGCTTGCTGATTACCTTCAATCAGGCACCAGAAACCCTGCAAATGCTGAAGCTTTTTATTATGCTGGAGGAATTTATTTTGAAAAAGGGCTTTTCTCCGAAGCCGGTGAAACTTTTACCAAGGCCATTAATGCTCGTAGTGATTTTGCTGAAGCTTTTCATGATCGTGCCAGTGCTCGCCAAAAATCGGGTGATACCAAAGGAGCGATTTCAGATTACCGCGAAGCCACCAAAATTCGTCCGAATCTCGGTTGTGCTTACAATAACTTAGGAACACTTCTTCGTGTATCCGGCGATATGCAAGGCGCCTTGGTTGAATTTGGTTACGCCATCAAAGCCGATCCCAAAGGCAGTACTTCTTATGTAAAACGAGGTCGTTTGAAATTCGATATGCAAGATTTGGAAGGTTCATTGGCTGATTTTAACAAAGCCATCGAGCTCAATACAGAAGATCCATTTGCCTTTAATAACAGAGGTTGTCTGAAAAATAAACTCCGCGACTTTCAAGGGGCGATTGAAGATTTCAACAAAGCAATTACTATCAACCCAAATTATGGTTATGCCTATTTGAATCGTGGTATCGCCAAAGAAAATCTACGCGATGTTTCAGGTGCCTGTAAAGACTGGAATGAAGCAACACTCAATGGTGTTGAAGTAGCCAAATCATACATAGATGCCGATTGCAAATAAGCATATGAAGAAGATTTTAAGCCTGATTTTTTTCTTGAGTTTACTGTCGCTTCAGGCACAGCAAAACACAGAATTTGAAAAGCAGAATTTCCCGAATGACAAAAAAGGGTTCAAGGATGCAGTTCAGAATATTGAAACTGGAGACAGCTATTTCTACAATGCCGATTACACTATGTATATCGCCATCGACTACTATCTCAAAGCCAATGCTTTCAATCCAAACAATGCCTCTTTGAATTTCAAGTTGGGTATTTGTTATCTCAATTCTCCGAATAAATTCAAATCGCTCGATTTCCTCCGCAAGGCATATCAGCTTGACCCAGCAATCGATCCGCATATCACTTTCCATCTTGGTGAAGCATATCATCTTAACCACGATTTCGAAAATGCGATTAAGTATTATGCATTGTACAAAGGTGTGCAAGAAAAAAAGCCAGGCTTCGATCCAGATAAGCGTATTACAGAATGTAATGAAGGCAAACGACTAGTAGCCAATCCAGTTCGAGTGAACATCGAAAACATGGGGCCTGTTGTGAATTCTAAATACAGAGAATATGCAGCGGTAATTTCTGCCGATGAATCGATCATGTTCTTTACTTCTCGCCGAGATAATACGACCGGAAAACTTATTGCCGACGATGGTTTGTATTTCGAAGATATCTATTCTTCAACCAAACAAAACAGCATTTGGACGCCACCGTTGACTCTTCAAGCTCCTGTAAATACCCGAGAGCACGATGCTACAATCGCACTTTCAAACGACGGTCAAAAACTCTTCATTTATTCTGATGATGGCGACAACAAAGGCGATATCCTAATGTCGAAACTTGAAGGGGATAAATGGTCGAAACCTGAATCTGCAGGCGGAAAAGCTATCAACACTGATTTCTCTGAGATTCACGCCTGTTTTTCTTACGACGAAAAGTCGATTTATTTTGTAACCGACAAGCCTACTGGTAGTATCGGCGGCTTCGATATTTTTGTAACGCGACAAGACGAAAAAGGCAACTGGCTTCCAGCCGAAAACCTTGGGCCAACCATCAATACGCCTTACGACGAGGAAGCTGTTTACATGCATCCAGATGGTAAAACGATGTATTTCAGTTCGAAAGGTCACAAGACGATGGGCAGCTACGACATCTTCAGAACTGTGTTCGAAAATGGAAAATGGTCGGAGCCTGAAAATGTTGGTTATCCTATCAATTCAGCCGATAGAGATGTTTTCTTTGTAGTATCTGCTTCAGGTAAACATGGTTATTACTCCTCTGCAAGGATGGATGCCATCGGAGAAACAGATATTTACATGATTACTCTTCTCGGTCCTGAAAAGGAAACCGTGATGAACATACAGGATCAGTTGCTTCTATCGAGCTCTATTTTAGAACGTGAATCTGTAATTGAACCCAAACTCGATAGGAAGTTCGCTTCAAACGTAACAATCCTCAAAGGAACAGTTACTGATGCATTGTCGAAAGAGCCTCTCAACGCAGTGATTGTGATTACCGACAATGAGAAGAACGAAGTGGTTTCAACTTTCCAATCGAACTCTAAAACAGGTAAGTATCTTGTTTCACTTCCTTCTGGACGAAACTATGGAATTGCCGTTACTATGGAAGGTTTCTTGTTTTATTCTGAAAACGTCGATTTGCCAAAGTCTAAACAATACCAAGAAATCAACAAAGACATAGAGCTCAACAAGTTGGAAGTAGGGCAGAAGATCGTCTTGAGAAATATTTTCTATGATTTCAATAAGTCGACTTTACGCACGCAATCAATTTCCGAAATAGAACGCTTAGCGAAACTTTTAGATGTGAATCCAACCATGCGTATCGAGATTTCATCGCATACAGATAACGTTGGTTCAGCGGCTTACAACGAAAAGCTTTCTACAAGCCGTGCTCTTTCAGTAGTAGACTACCTAGTTGAAAAGAAAGGTATCAAAAAGGAGCGTCTTGAGTTCAAGGGGTATGGTTTTACCGAACCAATTGCGCCAAACGATACAGATCAAGGCCGTCAGTTAAACCGACGTACTGAGTTCAAGATTCTTTCAAGATAATTTCCAATGCAGTTTGCGGAGGTGACCGTTGAAGCAACGGAAGATGGAAGTAGTACTTTGCGCTCGTTACAATTTGGAACGACTTACCATAGTAGTCATGGCGCTGTGCAGGAAAGTACGCATGTTTTTATTCAACATGGTTTAGATACCATTTCCCAGATCCAAGCTAGTAATATCAGGATTCTAGAGATAGGTTTTGGTACAGGGCTCAACGCTTTGTTGGCTTGGCAATGGGCAATAAAATCAGGTAAAGAAGTTGAATACACTGGAATTGAAGCTTTCCCAGTGAATCCAACAGTACTCGAAGATTTTCAATATTTATTACCAAATGCAACTGATGATTTTCAGTTACTGCACACATCCAACTGGAATGAATTACATCATTATCCAAACTTTAAGTTTTCGAAGTTGAACGGCAAGTGGCCTAACATTCAGGTTGGTGAGGGGTTTGATATCGTATTTTTCGATGCTTTTTCACCTGTCGATCAACCAGAAATTTGGGATAAGCATTCCTTACAAGCCTGCGCAGATGCCTTAAAAGAAGGAGGAATTTGGGTTACCTATTGTGCCAAAGGGGATGTGCGCCGACAAATGCAATCACTCGGTTTTCAAGTTCAACGCTTGGCTGGTCCTCCGCACAAAAGGCACATGCTACATGCTACTAAATCAGGCAATTCAGTATCTTTATAATCACAAATAATAGCTATGAAACTTTACACATTTGTTTTCGCCATTTTACTTTCTGCTTCTTTCTTAAATGCACAAAAAACTGAATCTTTTGGCGACAAAATCAAACTCGATGGCGCAATAGAAGGCGCTTCTTTTCTTAAGCAAATTGATGGGAAAGACTCCTTGATAACCAAAATTTCTGCTCCAATTGTAAATGTTTGTCAGAAAAAGGGATGTTGGATGAATGTTGATCTTGGTGATGGCAAACAAATGATGGTACGTTTTAAAGATTATGGATTCTTCGTTCCAAAAGATGCAGACGGTAAAACTGCTGTGATGGATGGCGTTGCATTTAGAGAAGTTTTGTCGGTTGATATGCTTCGTCATTATGCTGAAGATGCTGGAAAAACTAAGGAAGAAATCGAAAAAATTACCGAGCCAGAAACCCGTCTTTCTTTTGAAGCATCAGGTGTGTTGATTTACAAAAAGTAGTCTATCTACCACAATTCATTCATGAAAATTAAAGGTCTATTCTTAGCTTCTGGTTTACTTGTACTTTTCGTTCTGTTGAATGGCTTTCGATCTGAAAGTGAGTTGAGTAAGCTGATGCGAACCATGGCCAACGACATGAAACGTGTGCGGGTGAAGGTTCAAAATGGTGAGAAAATTCCGATGTTTTACAAGAAATACCATCGAATTAATACCGCCAAACCAAGCGTTGAATCAAAAAAAGGGGAGCGTTATCCTGAATATGCCAATACTTTTTTAGTGCAAGTAGACCGTTTCGGAAAAGCAGAGAAAATCGACCAGAAAACTGAATATAACAGTTTGGTAAAAACGTGCATCAGGTGCCACGAAACTTATTGTCCGGGGCCAATTAGCATGCTTAAAAAAATGCAGTTGCCATAAAGCTATCCTGGGTTTAAGCCTAGGTTCTTTCTCAGTAATGCCACATGAGGATTCTTTTCTTCGAGCGCTTTCAGTTTTTCATCGGCGGTGTAAGGCCTCGTTTTAATTGGCATTTCTGACTTACTGAGCTGAATTCTAACACTAAAATTCTTAAGCTGTTTCTGCAAATATGCAGTAAGATCGTGCCTTCCGTTTTCAAGTTCCTTTAGTTGACTTTCATTCTGAACCATGAAGGCAATTTGAAAACCTTCCAACAGTTCTGGCTTTGTAATAGTTAGCGTACTACAAAGCGATAATTTCCCATCAATTTTTAGTTTTTCTGTGTACTTGTCCCAATGTAGAAGCAAAGTTTCTAAATCGAAAGCATCTTCAGGAAGTTGCTCTGTTATTGAGTGAGTAGGCTGCTGATTCGAAGTAGTATCAACAGTTTCTTCTTTCTTATCTAGATGCTTACGAATTGAAATGGTTGATCGAACCGGTGAAACACCACGCAAATTGATAACCGGCTGTTTGGCTGGCTCTTCTGGTTTTGCAGCAGTAGGCGCAGCAGGCGTTGGAGCAGCAAGTGTTACGTCAGGAGTTTTTTTTTCAGGAGGAGCAATTGGCTCTGGCTTGAAAATTCCACACAACTTTAGCATTCCCAATTCTGCCGATAGTCGGCTGTTGCGGGCACTTTTCAGGGAAATCTCTGTTTGATTGATCAGATCGATGCCGCGAATGAGTGCAACAGGACCGCATTGTTGGCTCTGACTTTGGTAGCGACTTTTAACGCCGGCGCTTACTTCCAAGAGTGGTAAAGTAACGGCATCCCAGCAAACCAGAAGGTTTCTAAAGTGTTCCGACAATCCACTGAGGAAATTGCCAAGATCGAATCCTTTGGTCAGTACTTCATTGAGAAGCATCAATGTATCGCTGTAGCTTCCTTGAATGAAAGTGTCGGTAGCCCTGAAAAAATAATCGTAATCTAAAACATTCAGATTTTCGATTGCTGCCTGATAGGTAAGCGTCGAACCTCCTGAAAAACTCACAATTTGGTCGAACATCGATAAGGCATCGCGAAGTCCTCCATCCGCTTTTTGGGCGATTACATGTAAGGCATCCGTTTCGGCTTGAATGTTCTCTTTTTTGGCAACAAATTCAAGGTGAGATGATATATCGTCGACCTTGATTCTATTGAACGTAAATACCTGACAACGAGAGAGTATTGTTGGAAGAATTTTGTGTCGCTCGGTGGTTGCTAAGATGAAGATTGCGTGGCGTGGCGGTTCTTCGAGTGTTTTGAGGAAGGCGTTGAAGGCCGAAGTGCTAAGCATGTGAACCTCATCGATAATATACACGCCATACTTCCCGATTTGTGGTGCAAAACGAACTTGTTCGATCAGGGCACGAATATCATCCACCGAGTTGTTTGATGCCGCATCGAGTTCATGGATGTTGAAAGAAGCACTTTGGTTGAAGCCCATGCAGCTTTCGCAAGCATTGCAAGGTTCCGTATCCTCGGAGAGATTCAAACAATTAACTGTTTTCGCAAGAATTCGCGCGCAAGTGGTTTTTCCAACTCCTCTCGGTCCACAAAACAGAAATGCTTGAGCAAGATGGTTACTGCGGATCGAGTTTTTTAAGGTATTGGTAATGGTCTCCTGTCCAACTACTGAACGAAAGGTAACAGGGCGGTATTTACGGGCGGAAACAAGGAAATTCTCCATTCTTGCAAAGATAGCCGTATCGCGAGCAATGCCTCATATTGTTAACATCTTTTAGAAATAGGTATAGATGAAAAAAATATGTCCTTTATGACGATCCAATAGAATTTCTGTACATCTTGCATTAGATTTTATCGGTATGATTATTTTCAAAAAGGCTTTATCATTTTTCGTTTCTATTAGTTTGATTATCATGCTTTTCTCATGTGGTGGATCAGAGACATCCGGTACGCTTTCAGCTACTGGAGAAATGCTCATCACTGTAAGCGTAAAAGGAACTTCACCAGCTGATGTGCGTTTCGAGCCTAACCGAATCAACTTGAAAAAAGGTTCCAAAGTAAAACTTACTCTTAACAATCAACTCAAAGGCGAAGGCATGTACGAAAACTGGGTGTTAGTTAACCTCGGTACTGGGCAAGAAGTAGTAAACGATGCCATGGCTGCGGGTTCAGACAATAACTATGTAGCCTACGGAAAAAATGTGATCGTTTCTTCAGCGCTTGCCGCTCCTGGTCAATCGGTTGTAGTTGATTTCACTGCGCCGGGTGCAGGTTCGTACAATTACATAAGCACCTTCCCCGGCAATTTTCCGAAAATGATCGGGAAGTTGGTTATTGAATAAAATCGGCTAATAACAGAATTAGGCTGATAAGTATTTTTGCATTGGCTTTCAACCGCTTATTAGCTGTTTATTTTTGTACCAATGAAAAAGCCGGAATTCATCAAATTGTTTGTTGAACGCTACCCAATCTGGGGAAATCGGTATTTTTTGGCGATGTTTATTTTTCTTGCCTGGGTGATGTTTTTTGATCAAAATAGCCTCGTTTCTCAATACCAAGAACGTCAAGGTTTATATGATTTAAAAAAGGAAAAACGCTACTACCAAACCGAAATCAAGAAAACCAAGGAAGATCTTAATGATCTGTTTTACGACACCAAAAGCCTTGAAAAATTTGCCCGCGAGCATTATTTTATGAAAAAAGCCGACGAAGAAGTTTGGCTTGTAACCGACTCTACAAAAAAGGCTCAATAAATTGTTTCGCCTTGTATAATTGGGTTTCTAATTGATTCTCTATCAAATTATCATTGTAACTTTTTATTTCTCATTTTGGTTGATCTAAAGCCAAGAATTAATCGTCAAGATTTTTTCTTTGTTTTCGCTGCTTTCAGCTCAATTAATTGGGATAAACCTTTTGGCTTTCCTATTTTTGTTTTCCCAAAATTATAGAATGGAACAACTCTTCGGAGAATTTAGTCCTGCCAACTACGAACAGTGGCTGGAGCAACTCAAAAAAGACATGAAATCCGACGATGTGAGCAGATTTCTGCAAGCCAGATCGGAAGACATTCTCATACAATCATATTATTCTGCCGAACAATCGGTTGAGCCCATTTTTATCGGTCCTTACAGAAAACCGCTTAACCCCGAATTTGCAGCTGCTAATGAGTGGGAAATGAATGTGAATGTGGGCACCGACGATCTCATTCAGTCAAATAAAATGGCGCTTGAAGCCCTTCAACAAGGCGCAAATTCGATCACCTTTACTGGAATTGGTATCAGCAACCAAGAAGAACTAATTTTAACGTTGAAAAAAATCGTTCCAGAATATATTTCATTGCGCTTCGATGCCGATGAAGGAGCGCCTTCGTTGCTATTTATGCTTACCGATGAATTTTCGCGCCGCGCCATCGATAAACATAAACTTCGTGGTTCAGTAACCTACGATATCCTTACCGATTATGCTAAAAATGGAGCTTTTCCATACAGCAAATCTGAAAGTTTTAGCATTCTAGAAGCCATGATTTTGGCAGCACAGGAGCCTTTGCCGCAGTTCAGATGTTTGGTGGTAAATGGGAGTTTTTGGCACGAATCGGGCTCAACAGCTGTGCAAGAACTTGCATTTTCACTTTCAACATTTCAGGAATATTTCGACCAACTGAGCAAGAATATTTCTACAGAAATATTGGCTTCAAATGCCAGATTGCAGTTGTCAGCAGGTTCGGATTATTTCTTGCAAATAGCCAAATTCCGCGCTGCTCGCATCTTGTGGCACATGTTCTTAGAAGCCCATCAACTCGATGGCCGAAAATATCCACTCGAAATTGCCGCCGAAACAACCTTTAGAAATAAAACCACCGCCGATTTTTACAACAATCTTCTTCGTGCAACCACAGAAGGAATGGCTGCAATATCGGGTGGTGCAGACACATTAACCGTTCATCCGCACGATGCTTTTTTCCGTGAGCCCGATGTGAATTCACGAAGGCTGGCACTTAATGTTCAGCATTTATTGCACGATGAAAGTAAGCTCGATAAAGTGCTCGATCCCGCGTCTGGCGCTTGGTACATCGATGCACTTACCCATGAAATTATCGACCGTTCGTGGGCATTGTTTCAAGAAACAGAAGCCAAAGGTGGATTTACAGCTTCTTTGCGCTCATCTTGGATTCAAGACCAAGTAAAAGTATCTGCGAGCAATTTACGTAAAGCAATAAGCACCAGAAAGCGCGTTCTTGTTGGAGTTTCACAATTTGCCGACTTGCAATTGCCGCGCATCGAACCTCCAATTAAACCAAGAGATCCACTCAGCAAATTGCCTGAAATCAAAGTCGTTGAAAATTTCCGCGAAGCAGAAGTGATTGAGAAAATTAGGTATTATCTCAATAAATCGAAGGCATTGAGTGCATTTATCGCAGTTTTTGGAGATGCTTCCAAGCGATCGGCTCGCGCTGGTTTTGCCAAAGATTTCCTCGCGATGGCGGGTATTAAATCGAACCTTGGCGATCCATCGGTAGCACTGCTCGATCAGCTCAAAAGTACATTCGCCATAAAAGCTGATATCGTAGTGCTCTGTGCAGCCGATGAAGATTATCCTTCCGCAGTGGAACTACTCAAAGCCGACCAATGGCCGAATGGTTTGGTGTGGATAGCTGGAAAACCATCCGCAGATTCTGCGCAAAAATTGACCTCCATCGACGAATATATTTTCATGGGTTGCGATGCCGAAGCGATCTTTCAAAAAGTATTAGTTGCTGAATCCTGATTTACCCTGAATAACCATGAAAAAGCTCGATTTTAAAAGCATCAAGAAGCCCAAAGCCGATTATTCAGGTGCAGAACAAACCTTGTGGGAAGCCCCAGAAGGCATTACCATTCGCGGACATTACGATCCTTCATCACTCGCTCAGGTTGAGCATTTACGCTTTGCTGCAGGTGTTGCACCTTTTCTTCGTGGGCCTTATACCAGTATGTATGTTTCCAGGCCGTGGACTATCCGCCAATACGCCGGTTTCAGTACTGCTGAAGAAAGCAATGCCTTTTACCGTCGCAATTTAGCGGCTGGACAAAAAGGTTTGTCGGTAGCCTTCGATTTGGCGACACACCGCGGTTACGATAGCGACCACGAAAGGGTAGAGGGAGATGTTGGAAAAGCAGGTGTAGCCATCGATTCGGTGGAAGACATGAAGATCCTTTTCGATCAAATTCCACTCGATCAAATGAGTGTTTCAATGACCATGAACGGTGCAGTTTTGCCCGTAATGGCATTTTTTATCGTTGCTGCTGAAGAGCAAGGTGTTAAAGAGGAATTGCTAAGCGGAACCATCCAAAACGACATCCTAAAGGAGTTCATGGTTCGCAATACGTACATCTATCCGCCAACCCCGAGCATGCGGATCATTGCGGATATTTTTGCCTACTCGTCGAAACGAATGCCCAAGTTTAACAGCATCAGTATTTCGGGTTATCACATGCACGAAGCTGGCGCCACTGCTGCCATTGAGCTTGCATACACATTGAGTGATGGATTGGAATACCTGCGTACTGGTTTGGCTGCTGGATTGAAAATCGACGATTTTGCACCTCGATTGTCATTCTTCTGGGGTATCGGCATGAACCATTTCATGGAAATTGCCAAAATGCGCGCTGGGCGGATGTTGTGGGCGAAATTAATTAAGCAATTTGATCCAAAATCGGAGAAGTCGCTCGCTTTGAGAACACATTGTCAAACCAGTGGATGGAGCCTTACCGAACAAGATCCATACAATAACGTTGCACGAACCACGATTGAAGCTATGGCTGCTGTTTTGGGTGGAACGCAAAGTTTGCACACCAATGCGCTAGATGAAGCAATTGCTTTACCTACGGATGCATCGGCTCGCATTGCTCGAAATACCCAGTTGTTTATTCAATTGGAAACGGAAATTACCAAAGCGGTCGATCCATGGGCTGGCAGTTTTTACGTTGAGAATCTCACCCGTGAACTCACCGAACAAGCGTGGAAATTGATGCAAGAAGTGGAAGAACTTGGTGGTATGGCGAAAGCGATCGAAACTGGAATTCCAAAAATGCGCATCGAAGAAGCAGCAGCAAAAAAGCAAGCTAGAATCGATGCTGGAACCGAAGTGATTGTAGGAGTGAACCAGTTTAAATTGGCAGAAGAAACACCACTCGAAATTCTCGAAGTCGACAATACAAAAGTGCGCGAAAGTCAGCTGAAACGATTAGCTGAAATTAAATCGAAACGCGATCAAAAGAAGGTGAATTTGGCCTTGGAAGCACTCACCGAAGCTGCGAAATCGGGGAAAGGAAATCTGCTAGAATTTAGTGTTGACGCAGCTCGTCACCGTGCAACATTGGGTGAAATTTCGTACGCCTTAGAAAAGGTTTACGGTCGTTATCAAGCCACCATAAGAAGTATTTCAGGAGTTTATTCAGCCGAAGTGAAAAACAACGAACAGCTCAATATAGCCCGACGAATGGCCGATGAATTCGCAGCCATCGCAGGTCGACGACCAAGGATTCTTGTAGCTAAAATGGGACAAGACGGGCACGACCGCGGGGCCAAAGTAATTTCTACCGGCTTCGCTGATATGGGCTTTGATGTAGATATCGGGCCACTGTTTCAAATCCCTGCCGAAGTGGCCAAGCAAGCCTTGGAAAATGACGTGCACATATTGGGCGTTTCGTCGCTTGCTGGTGGACATAAAACCTTGATTCCACAGGTAATTGAGGAGTTGAAAAAAGCTGGAAGGCCTGATATTATCGTTGTGGCTGGTGGCGTAATTCCCCAGCAAGATTATCAAACCTTGTATGATGCAGGAGTTTCTTCGGTTTTCGGACCTGGAACCAGCATTCCGCTTGCTGCACAGGAAGTTCTGGGTATTTTGATTGCGGGCTATTCGGCAGCATGAAACGGATTTTAGAGGTGTGCTGTGGCATTATCGAAGAATCTGGTAAAATGTATGCTTTTCGCCGGGGCGGCGGAATGAAAATGCCCGGTAAATGGGAATTTCCGGGCGGAAAAGTGGAAGCAGGAGAAAGTGAAGAATCGGCCTTGCATCGCGAATTGATGGAAGAATTACAGATTAAAATCGAAATTCTCGAACGTATGGAAGCGGTACAGCATGAATATCTAGAATTTACTATTCATCTCATACCATTTCGGGTTCGGATTGTAGAAGGATCGATCCAGTTGATCGAACACGATGCATTTCAATTGGGAACCATTGTAGAAATACAAGATTTGGATTGGGCAGATGCCGATCGGAAGATTATAGGGTTGTTAATGCAATAGCTTAGTGTTTTCTAAATTCTAAGAATCTTGACGTGCGGTTGTTTCATTTTTCAATTGAGAGTACACTCTTTTATTCGCCCTATAATTCATTTTTGAATTAAGCGATCGCTTAGATTATAAAATTCTCATGAATTGTATTTCTCTTAAGGCATTGTATAGCCTAATAATGTTATATCGACCCTTTGTGATATATCAATAATCCATTCCTTTAGGAAGTCCACTTCTCCTCTTGCCCAACGTCTCTTTAACTTCAGTGTTCGCAAACGTAATTCCTTTCTTCCCATCACATCAATGCATTTATCTATTTGTTCCGCTAGTTTTCTTCGCATGAGAATTTCACTTTCTGGTATGCATTTATCTAGATGTAATAAAGATTCTAATTGTTTGTTTATTGTTGGGATTTCAGATTCCGATTTTTCAATTGATACATTGCACTTGAGAATAATCATCTCTGCGTAACCAATTCTCTTCAGAATATTTTTGATAAAACGTGGGTTCAATTTTTCGTAAGGTATATCATAGTCATCTTGTTTAAGTTTTAAAAGCAAATCATTTATAGACCCATACTGGTTTAAGTAATTTTTAATCAGCCTTGTTTCATCAGATTCTCTGTTTATTGCTTTTTCGTTTTTACGATATTCATTTAGGTCTTCTGAAAGCAATTCTGCCATTTGTAACTGAGTTAAATTCAACAAATCGCGTAGCGTTTTATATTGCATTGTTACAAGCTTTAGAAATAAAGTTGATTGTTAAAGATTCTCCAAGATAGTGTATTTGTAATTTTGAAAATCCGAAAAAGAGTATATTTAATTAAAAAAAGTGTTTATCCTTACTATTAATGCAATTAGCTTTTTCAATGGAATGAATTCGTAAATTGAAAATAAATGCGGACAATTGTTTGTTTTAAGATTAGTTTCTCTTTGAGCTTTTATATTAATGAATAATTGGCTATGCCTTATTGAGTGGTAAGAAGGAAAAAAACCTTTGAAATTTCTCCTCAACTTTACTTCCTTTGAATCATCCTAATATCTAAACACCCATATTGTGCAAATACCTAATTTTACTATGAACGAGCTGAAGGATGGCTTGTTTCTTCTTGAATTTTTCAAACAAAAAGAACTCATTTTTTCAATTCAAATACAGTTTGATATTGAGTCAGACTTTTGGAATCAAGAAAACACTACACGATTTTATTGGATTATTTTCGAATTATTACTCGATACGCGGATGACTGCTGAAGATTGTTATTATGCAGTAACAAATGCAGGCAGTCAGTGCGCTCATTCGGATCATTATGAGGTGATTTTTGGCTATGAACCAACTCTGCTCAATCGGTATTCTGAAAATTAATTTTTCTAATTGTACTCGTTATTTAACACGCTTAAACAATTGATAGCCTGGGCTAGAAGTATCGATTTTGGCAGGTCGAACGGAGCTATTTCTTTCAATTTGAAATTCCATTTCGTCAGCCGACTTAACATTTAACAAGCAGCGCATGCTTCTTGATTCATCAGATTTGCCGTTCACATACATCACAAAATCTAGATCCATTGGAGATTTTTCTTGATCAAGTTTTGCTTTAATTTCAATCTTTTCTCCCGTCTCAACAACGATAGGTTCATCAGAAATAATAACATTTCCAGCCGAACTTAATTTCATGGTTGAATCTTCGTGAAATACAAGCTGTAGTTCATTGCCTCGGTCGTCGCGGCTTATCCAAGTGCCTAGATGTTTATTTTTATTGGTGCAAGATGCAAGCAATAATATCATTAAAAACAAGCCAGTAAAAATTCTTTTTGTCATTGAATGAAGTAATTAAATTTTATTGTTCTTGATCTCAATTTGCTGGAAGCAATTCCGATGCGCACTCAAGGGCTAATGTTTCACATTTAAGCGTGTCTAAATTTGCCATTCTAATCGATTGGAAATTGTTCTCTAACTTATTTAGGTAACAGTTTACATAGTCGTCTTTCATATCTCCAAGAGAAGAAAAATCGGTCTTATTCATCTCATCAAAATACAATTTCTTATCTCTTTCCGACCACTTCCCAATTTCGCTTCCTTGGTCAATAATTTCACTTCCGCAAATTCCTGCAAGTTTTTTACAACCTTCGAGATCATTGTCGGCATCATCATATGAATTGAATTCTGCTTGAGCTTTTTCAAAATAACAATCGATCCATTTCCTTTTATCTTCTCCAAGATTATCAAGCTCTTTGGCTTTTTCCATTTCGGTATAAAAGCGAATTTTATCAGCTTTCGACCATTTGCCTTTTTTACTTTGCGTGTTGCAGGAAACAAGAACAATTGAAAATAGTATGAAAAATATAAATTGTTTTAAATAAATTATTTTCATTACAATGAGTTTTAATGGAAACAAATTTAAGTTTGAAATGCTGACATTTACTACTGCCATCATCAGGCGGCTAACTTAAAGAAAAAATGGAAAGTTGCTATCACGATTTTTAATCCAATTTTCATAATGGAGCAATGAATAATTTGAAAGACATTGAACTTTACAATGCACTCAGCATATCCCCGACGCTTCGTGCATTTCATTTACCTTCGTTTTATATTTTATCTCGATGAAGTTCTTTCTGCCATTGCTTTTTTTGTTTCCATATAATCTGTTTGCTCAAGAACCGCTTTCGGAATGGGCCTATGTGTTAAAAGGATTTTACGATGTTGATCTAGCTGGCACTCAAACTGACGCTGAAGGCAATATTTATGCAGCTGGCACCTACGGTGGATGGATGGAAGTTCCTGATCTCAAGAAACGATTCGAAGCGCCTAAACATGTGGCATCATTTCTTATCAAGATATCGAAACAAGGGAAAACACGTTGGGCACTGCCTTTCTTAAGCAACAATGACTCTAGAATTCGATCAATTAAATTGTTGAAGAATCAAGGTGTAGCGGTAGCTGGTTTTTGCGATCATCAACTTGTGTTTCCATCCACAAATGGCAATACGAAAACACACAAAGGTGGATATGCCAGTTTTATAGCCACTTACAGCGAGGATGGTAAACTAGAGTGGGTCAGAAGCCAAACTTCCACATGGACTGAAGCGACTTCAATAGATTCGGACAGTTCAGGAAATATTTATTACGCAGGGTATTATCGTAAAGGATTCTTGGGAGATGAAATTAAGATTCCTGATTCATGTTATACTTCGTCTGAATATTTAATTAAATACAATTCCAAAGGTGATATTGTTTGGCAGCAATATTTTAAGAATCAAGTATTACATGATCAATTGGATGGCAAGTCTAAGGTTTTTATCTCGCCCGATCAGAAAGTGTATTTCTCCTCAAGAATTCAATACAAGAAAATAGATTGGTACACAGCATCTGGTAATACTGAAATCAATAGAGTCAATCGACATTCTGGTTTTGTATTGTGTCTCTCTGAATCTGGCGATAAACAATGGATTAAATATTATGGTGGATTTTGGGCATATCCAATTTTAAATGCAGATTTTGATTCAGAAAACAATTTTCATTTTGTGGTAGATTTTGGTAGTGAATTTTATATTAATGAAGATGAATTGACAGTGAATGATGATCAAACAAGCGCTCCACAAGGATCTGGTAGTGGAATTTGTTGGGTAGCACTTGATAATGCAGGTAAATTAATTGATGTGCAATTTCATACTGGAAAAAAAGGTGCATTTAATACTAGGTCTCGTATTCTTCAATTTTTGCCTGATGGAACTAAAATTATGGGTGGTGAATTTACCCGTGAATTGTCGTTTAAAAACGCAGCAAGTGACGCTCTTTTAATTACAGGCCAAGGTCAAAATCACAATTCATGGCTGGGTTTGTTTTCTGCCGACAATCAAAACATCGCTTTATGGAAAACCTTGAGTACAGACAGAGGATTTAGTTTTCCCATTTGTGTTTCTTTAAATGGGAACAATCTCGCATCAGGTTTTATGTGCCACGAAGAGCAACAAGTAAACCTAAAGTCGGGCATTAAAACCATATCTAAAGCTGAAAGGGGGAGGTTTACAATTATAACTTCTGGTAAACTTGATGTCAGAACGAAATTGCCCGACATTCCTGTGTTAGCATCATGTTCAAACGACAAATTAATCGATGTGTTTATAAGGTCTGGAGTTGGGAATAAAAACGACGCAATTGCATTTCTAGAAAATCGATCATCCTCTGAAAACAATACTGAAATTAAACAAGTCGCAAGCACAGATTCAACAACTGCAATTGCATTCACATCAGGCAATAATCAAAATTCGGGCGACCGGAAGAAACCTATTCAAGAGGCTATTTTATTTCCAAATCCAGCAAAGGAATTCACTCGTTTAACATTGAATTCTAACGATCCATCCTTGAATTATTCGTTGTATTCAAGTTCTGGTTGCCTGCTGCTGAAGGATTTTCGTAAATCGGATAATAATCAATTTGATATAACAATTAATATGTCGGGCTTGGCTGCTGGAACTTACTTTCTCGCTTGCGAATCAGGTAATTACCGAAAAGTATTCAGGCTTATCCATTTAAATGAATAAGCCTGAAAATATATTCAAAACTCCTATCTATGAATTATAGATTGCACATTGTTGTTAGATAATTCAGCATCACCTGTTCATCGGCCTGACTGATAGTTTCTGTGCCTGTTTTCCTATTCACTTTCACCACCATTCTTGGCACAACCCCTTTCCAAGCTTCTACAGATCTTGAGTTTACTTTTTTTGCAGCGTGACATAATCCGCAGTTTTGATCATAAATCAATTTGCCCTTGTTCAACTCTGCCATTTGTTCATCCGTAAATTGAACTTTAGGACGGTCAACTGCTGTTTCTGCAGGCTTAGTTACTTTCGGCGAACATGCAACAAATAGTGTAATTGCAGCTAAAATGAATAGTTTTTTCATGGTCTTTTGTAAGTCGTTAAATGTACATTTTATTTAATGGATTTTGTGTTTTGTGAGAGAGCGTTTGAGCTATTGTTCATTTAATCAGCAACTTAGTCGTGCCGATGTTTTCGCTTATCTTTGCGCTCCAAATTAAGCTATGCAAACCATTTCATTTTCCGATCTCAATCTCAGTACTCCCATTCTCAATGCACTGAATGATTTGGGTTATACCCGTCCAACAGCAATTCAAGAACGGGCTTTTTCGGCAATGATGGCAGGGCATGATGTGGTTGGTTTGGCGCAAACAGGCACAGGAAAAACGATTGCATATCTGCTTCCATGTTTAAGATTATGGAAGTACTCAAAAGATAAGTTACCATACACTTTAATCATTGTTCCTACGCGAGAGTTGGTTGTTCAGGTAGTAGAGGAAATCAAGAAACTTACTCCTTACATGAATGTTGATGCAGTTGGCATTTACGGTGGTGTGAATATCCGCGCTCAACGAGATCAAATTATCGCCGGGCTCGATATTCTGGTGGCAACTCCCGGTAGATTGCTCGATTTGATGCTAGATAGTACTATAAAATCGAAAGTTATCAGGCGAGTAATTATCGATGAGGTAGATGAAATGTTCAGTTTAGGTTTCAGGCCGCAACTGGAAAGGGTTTTCGATTTATTGCCTCCCAAGCGACAAACGTTAATGTTTTCAGCAACCTATTCGGAAGAAGTAGACTCCATGATTCAGACTTTTTTCCGCATGCCAGTGCGCATCGAAGCCGCCCCAAGTGGAAGTCCGCTAACCAATATCAATCAATTGGCCTATCAGGTGCCGAATTACCACACCAAATTGAATTTGCTCAATTATATATTGAGTCGGGGTGGGATGGAAAGGGTTTTGATTTTTGCCTCTAGCAGAAAATTAGCTGATAAATTATATAATCATTTGGAAAATGAATTTCCTGGAGAGGCTGGCGTAATCCATTCTAGCAAAGCCCAAAATGCGCGTTTTAGAGCAGTGGAGAATTTCGCTGAAGGCAAACAACGAATGTTAGTTGCTACAGACATTCTTTCTAGAGGTATAGATATCACGGGCGTTTCGCATGTGATCAATTTCGACATTCCCGAAACCACCGAAAATTACGTTCATAGAATTGGGCGTTCTGGTCGTGCTGATGCTAAAGGTGATTCTATATCATTTGTTTTATCCAATGATGCTGAAATGGTGCTCAAAATTGAGGAACTCATGCAATATGCAATTCCAAGGGCTGAAATGCCTGAAGCTGTTGAGATTTCTGAAATCCTGAATCCAGATGAAATGCCTCAGGTTAAAATGCCTGATTACAAAATTAAAATTAAGCTAAACGAAGGTGGTGGCGCTTTCCATGAAAAATCGGAAAAGAATAAAAAAGTGAATGTGCGCAAAACACGTGATCAGCAAATGCGTGAGAAATACGGGAAACCCAAACGAAAAGGGTAAGAAAAATCAACTCAGGATTGCAATTAAATGCTACCTCAAGATTTTCAATAGGTCTTTCTCAACCGATAATTCAGGTGTTTCAATAATTCTTCCTTTTTCGATCTGATCCTGATAAACAACAATTGTAGGAAGTTTTGTAATGTCCCAATTCTTGCAATTTTTCTTTTCGAACGGACATTCTTTTTCACGATTAACGCCAATCAATTCATATTTCCATTTGAGCATCGCTGCAACAACTAGAAATGCAGGAACATGAATCTGACTATCCTCGCACCAAGTGCCTAAATAAATTTTGAAGTTCAAACTCTCAGTATTTACTTTTTCCAATGATGCAATTGTTTCTGCATCTGGCTTGTAGCCTTTAGATTGCGACCAATTGGCAAACCATTCAGATTGAAAAAGGGTATCATTTAATGTTCCAGTTATAATGGGTAGACTATCCGTTTGTGCTTGGCTCATAAGACTGAGGAAGAAAAAAACTGTAACAAGTATTGATTTCATAATCAGTATGCAATTTAGACAATTAGATTGATGCTTAACAAACACATTAATTAAGCTCGTTATCAATAATTTAAAAGAATTTTTCGGTGTGCCTTGAACACACTTTTTAAATCTGCATACCTTGGCACGCTCGTCTAAGTTTGGAGTTCAATCAAATTTTAGATGAAAATCAAAAAATCAACGAATAGCCAAATCACATGAAACTCTTCCTTTTTGCAATCACGCTCTTTGGACTTTCACTTCAATCCTTTGCAGATGAAATTCCAGTCACCTCAAAAGTAACTGAAGTAACCGTTTATCGCAGTCAAGCCAAAGAAACCCGAATGGTGAATGTTACCATCCCGAAAGGAAATTCGGAAGTTGTTATTACTGGAGTTTCGATGCACATGATCGACCAAAGTTTGCAAGTTGCCTTGAAAGGAACAGCTACATTGTTATCGGCAACAACACGTGTGAATTACTTCACAGAATTAAATGAAGAACCTTCAAAAAATAGTGCTTATAAAAAGCTCCTCGACTCAATAAATGTTTTTAACCAAGATTTAGTTTGGATTGCCGAGCAAAGAGCTGTTTACACTGGAGAAGTCGCCCTAATCGAAAACAATAAAAAATTGGGTAGCAACCAAGAAGGATTGAAGCCCGCTGAATTGGTAACGCTATCCGATTTCTATCGTCAACGCATGATGGAAATTAAAAAGAAACTTCATGATCTCACCTATCGGGAAACAAAATTGGCTGAGAAGCGTGATAAATTCCAGGGTCAGATGGATGAAATGGGTCAGAATCCCAAAGAACCAGAAAAAGAAATTGTATTAAGCTTTTCTTCAGAGGTTGGTGGAGTGCTTCAATTGATGCCGTCGTTTATTGTTCAACAAGCTGGTTGGACGCCCATGTATGATATCAAGGTTGCCAATACCACTCAGCCAGTAAATATACTTTACAAAGCTCGCATATTTCAAAATACTGGTTTCCCTTGGAAGGATATTAAAGTAAGCGTTTCTACTGCTAATCCAAGTTTGAACAATAACCGCCCAATTATGAATCCTAGGTTTATTGATTTTGTGACCTATGCGGTTAGAAGTACAGCCGCTCCTACAACCTTGTCGAATGTTTCGATGAACATGGCTCAAGTGCAATTCAATGATGTCACTACTGCAAAAGGTGTTGCTGAAACATTTGAATGGGATTCAAATCCTTTCAATTATGAAGTAAATATTTCAGAAACAGATATTAATGTTGAGTTTGAAATTGATGCTCGCCAAACAATTCCAGCGGATGGCAAAGAACATATTTGCGCAATTCAAAATTACAATGTGCCAGCCACATTCAAATACCACGCTGTTCCAAAACTTGATCCTGCCGCGTTTTTACTTGCAAAGGTTACAGATTACGGGAAATACAATCTTTTAGCTGGTCCTGCGAATATCTTTTATTCAGATATGTTTGTTGGCCAAACTAATTTAAATCCTGCTGCTTCTGGTGATACTTTGCTGATTTCATTGGGAAGAGATGAGCGAATTGTAATTAAAAGAATTAAATTACAAGATAAATCATCAAAGAAAATCTTGAGTGATTCACAAAAGGAAACATATGTTTACGAAACCATTATTAGAAACAATAAAACAACTGCAATTGAAATCGAAATTCTAGATCAAGTGCCAATTTCTAAACAAAAAACAATCGAAGTAGAAATCGAAGAAAAAGGCAACGCAGAATATAACGAAGAATACGGTAAATTACTTTGGAACTTGAAAATTAAACCAAGCGAAACTGCTAAAATAAAACTGGGTTATTCTGTCGAATATCCAAAAGACAAGCAGGTTATTGAGCGGTAGAAAAAAATATTTCCTTCAAATTAAACCTATCAATTGGGCAGTTTATCTTCGGATGAATTGCCCATTTTGTTTTGGGTCTGATTTTTTAATTCTATCCATTTCGACATGTATCTTGTGCCTTGTGCAGTATGATGCATAAGCATCGAACCCATAAAATTCTTTCTTCGATGAATTTCTTTATTTGATAAATCTGAAAGCTCGTTAATTTTTTCAATCAGCTTTTCTTCGTGAACAGCTGTAGAAAAAACATTCCGAATTATTTCAATCCCAATTTTTTGCGAAGACTCCCAAAGTTTCTGATTGGTGTATAATTCAATTGCATCGTCAATAAACGCTTCTGGATTGTCGGCAATCATTCCATTCCATTTGTCTTGGTAAATCATTCCTTCAGCGCCAATCGATGTTGTTATTGTTGGAGTGCCTGATTCCATCGCATCTAACAATTTTCCTTTTAAGCCCGCTCCAAATCGCAATGGAGCCAATAAAACTTTCGAGTTTTCTATAACTGTTTTAGCATTTTCCGCTCTGCCATGAACGATAAATCCAGTTTTTTCATCATGCATTTCCAGCACTTGCTGAGGAATGTATGCTCCATAAATATTTAGTTTCGCATGCGGTAGAGATTTTCTAATAGGCAACCATAGCTGCTTTTTGAGGATTTTTACAGCATCCAAATTTGGTGCATGAAAGAAATTTCCAATACTTACAAAGTCTGCTCTTTCTTCGAATGATTTCAGTTTTACATTTTTGTCGAAATCAGTTTTAAAAGGCAAATAATGTAAATGGCTTTTAATTAAGTTGAATTCATTTAAAAGCAACTCGATTTCATAACTGGAAATAATTAATGAAATGTCGCATCTTAATATTGCAGCAATCTCTCGTTTGGCATGATCATTTTGGAGATCAACTTGACTAGGTATAAACGTATCTTTTATTGCTTGGTGCCTTGCATATCGGAGGAAATGCAAATCTTCTGTATCGAGAATTCGAATAGCATCAGGACAAAATTCTGCAACTCTCCACCCAAATTGCTCTTCCATGACAAAACGGTCGAATAATACAGCGTTAGGATTTAAATTCGAAATCCATTGATCAAATTCTGAGTCATTTACTTGAATATTTTCCTCTTCAATTTTTCGATTTTCGGTTAAATAAGAAAATTTGCTTTTTTGAGCAGCACTTGCAAAGGTAATTCTCCAATCATTTGAAAGGAAAAGTTCGATAATCTTGATCATTCGGCTTCCAGCAGCCGAAGAATTGGGTTCTGGCCAAACCAATCCTAAAATGAGCAAATGCTTCGACATACTTTTAAAGTAAATTCTGTGCTTTATTTCTTAATGCCGATAAAACTTCAGGGAAATCCTCTTCCAAAACATGCTGCTGACTCGATTGCTGAATCTCCGTCATTAATCTTTTTACAAGTAAAGGATTTAATATAGAAGGTAAATTTCCAAAGTCTTCTAATTCTTCTTCTGCACTTTGTAAAATCGAACACAATGACTGAAATTTTATTTCTTCATGAGAATCATTTAGTCCGTGTATCAATAGATTCAGGCTGTCCTCCAAAGGCGCACAACCAACGAAAAAACAAATTCCAGACTTCCATTCTTCGCTGTATTGATCCCACACTTCTAACAAATAATCTAAATCTTCTTTTTGAAGCATATAGGCATAATCGATCCCTTCATCGGGCTGATCTGATGCGGAAATAACCTGCTCCTCATCCAAAAAGAAATTCATATAATCTTTCATTTTATCGCGGATTTAATTATTCATAAAAATCAAAATTGAAGAAATTTCATCGTGTCTACGTTATCAGCATAGTCCATCGGACCAGGTTTTTGTGCATTTCCAGGCAAAACGCTGCCTTCATAAATTCCCTCACGTGCCACAATGCATTGTAAATTTTCTATTTGTTCGTTTACACTGTGTATCAAACTTTCACGGTTTGTATACCGTTCGAAATTCAATACTCCAATGGGCGAATGCAGTGCATTTTCTTGCCGCATCAATAAATATCCAGTATCGAAATGTGGAATGCTATTCACTAAAAATGCGGCACGACTATACTCGTAATTGTTCAAATATTTACTGTGATGAATTAAATTATCCCAATGTGCTGTTGCATCCAGAAACGGTACTGGATCGAAATCGAGTGGAACCATAAATTTAGTTACACTTCGGCAGCCCATCCCAAAATACATAAACACATCATCTGCAAGTCCTTTTAAATCAGATTCGGTTTCCATTCCATCCAAAATGGCGATCGAGGTTCGGCTTTTACGTATGATATTCGGATATTTTCCAAAGTAATATTCAAAATAACGAGCAGAATTATTGCTGCCAGTTGCGATTATGGCATCGAAGGGCGGCATTTTCCCATCTGTGAAGTGAATTCTATCCGCAAATTTAGGTTCTATGGCTACAAGCATGGCGGCTAGCGCCGGAATAAGGAGTCTATCGTCGGACGATAATTTGGCTGTAATCCGGCATCCCGATAAAAGAACACACATGAAGTCATGAAACCCAACGGCTGGAAGATTCCCGGCCATCACTACTCCAACAGTTTTGTCTTGATCATCTTGAAGTGGATACTGCTCCAACCATCTGCGGAGGGCCTTCTCCTCAAGCAACCTAGAGATGCCATCGAGCGCTTGCAAGGTGTTGGTAGGAGTAAACCAAGCATTATTGAGGTAAAGATTGGCTGCCAACTCCTGAAGTTGTTGCTGACGGATGTTCAAATTGTTGGTTTCAACTTGAGCTATCTCCCTGATTTCGTGGCCTAATTCAACAAAAGCCTTGATTCGTTGTTCCGGATTCATATAGATTGCAAATATCACTTAGTTTTGCATCGCGAAAATAACCCTAAAAAAATTGATGTGTTATGGCAATCATGATTACTGATGAGTGCATCAACTGCGGAGCTTGTGAGCCCGAGTGTCCTAATAATGCTATTTA
This sequence comes from Flavobacteriales bacterium, assembly GCA_040403315.1. Lineage (GTDB taxonomy): Bacteria > Bacteroidota > Bacteroidia > M30B66 > M30B66 > CAMCXT01. The sequence continues at coordinate 396,944 of JBBAKX010000002.1, read as the reverse complement.
CGAAGGTGGCACCGAGTGGCGTTTTGCCGACGGAACATCACTGAAAGGTGAGGTAAATGCCGCAAGTGGAAGCTACCAGGCAGACAATGTCAACACGCCTAAAGCAATGGATGTGTACTACATCGTTACTGATAAATGCACCGAGTGTGTAGGTTTTCACGATGAACCGCAATGCGCAGCAGTATGTCCTGTAGATTGTTGTGTCGACGATCCAGACTTCCGTGAAACGCAAGAGCAGCTTCTCGCGAAGAAAAACTACATGCACCTATAATGTGAAGCCAGCTCAACTGCTGGTTTTCTTTACATCTAACGCTTTACATTCATGACGATTCACCGCGAAGGGCATAGAATGCTCATTGGGCTACCTGTTATTATATTGATTATCAATGGAGTGCTTGCTCAATTCATGGGCGATGCACTTGCTTTAAGAGGTTTTGTACTCTTTGCAACCTTGGTAATCTTCTTACTGGTACTTCAATTCTTTAGAAATCCATCTAGGAAACAAAATATTGGTGATGGTCATGTACTTTGTCCTGCCGATGGTAAAATTGTAGCCATCGAAGAAATCGATGAACCTGAATATTACAAAGGGAAGCGATTGCTGATTTCGGTTTTCATGTCGCCTCTGAATGTGCACATCAATCGTTATTCGATCTCTGGAAAAGTTGCTTATGTGAAATACCACGAAGGGCTGTATTTGGTAGCGAGTCATCCGAAATCTTCCACGCAAAACGAACGAAGTACTGTAGTTGTTGAAAATGGAAATCGTAGTGTAATGCTTCGCCAAATTGCAGGTTATGTGGCACGTAGAATTATTACGTATTGTAAAGTAGGAGAGGATGCCAAACAAGGCGGAGAGTTCGGTTTTATAAAATTTGGTTCGCGTGTAGACATCATTTTACCTACCGATGTTAAAGTAAATGTGAAGCTTGGAGATATTGTTAAAGGAGGAATTACAGAGATTGCTCATTTTTAACAATAAGTTTGTATTTTTACCGTATTGAGTACTTAAAACAAAAAGCAACATGAAAAAAATATTTGCAATCCTTTGCCTCGCAACTTTCTCTTTTGGAACTGTTGCTGTAGCTGCATCATCATTCAATTCTAACGTTGAATTTGTTTCTGTCGATAAAGACAAGGATAAAGACAAAGACAAGAAAAAAAGCAAAGACAAGAAAGGCTGCTGCTCATCTGATGCAGCAAAATCTTGTGGATCAGCTACAACTACAGAAGCAAAAGGAGAAAAAACTTCAGAAACAGGTAACGGAGGAGCAACACCAGCAGCAAAATCTTGCTGCAGCAAAGGTGGAGCTGCAAAAAGTTGCTCAGGCGACAAGAAGTAATTTCTAATCAACTATTTAAAAAGCCCGATTCTTCAGAGAGTCGGGCTTTTTTTGTGCTAAATAGGAATCAAAGATTCTTTGTAAGCTCCAGCAGGTCCGAAACTTTTGTTTCAGAATTTTCATTTCCAAAAGGGTCAAAATGTATCGCCTTCCAGCCAGCTTTCTGAGCGCCAAAAACATCCGCTCTTTCATCATCTCCTATCATTAAGCATTCTTCAGGGCGAGCGCCTGTAACGCGTTCCGAATAAAGGAAAATTTCCCGATTAGGCTTTGTAGCTCCGGCTGTATCGCTTGTTACAATATGACTGAAATAATCGCGGATGCCAGAATTAGACAATTTAAATTGTTGGGCATCCTCGAAGCCATTGGTGATAATATGCAGGTCATATTTTTGCTGCAAATATTTAAGCGATTCGTGCACTCCAGGAATCAACTTTTGCTTGGCAGGAGTAGTTGCCATGTAAGCTTCTTCTAGTTCAAGTCCTAATTGTTTATCAGGTAATCCCATCCGTCTCAATGTGAGTAAAAAACGATGGTCTCTTAGGTATTTCTTGTCGATTTCATTGGCAGTAAACTGTTCCCACAAACGCCCATTCTCGAAAAGAAAAACGCGAATAAATGTATCGACATCACCTACCACCTTTCCTTCCAGAAATTCGATATACAGATCGTTTAGGGCATCCCTAACATTTTGGTCGTAATCCCACAAGGTTCGATCTAGGTCGAAGAAAATGTGCTTGAATGGGTTCTTCTTGTTCATTTATTGCCAAGGGTGAGAAGTCCTGAAAGTACTGCCGACCATAAAATTACCGACACCGATAAATACAAAAACACTTTTTTATTGTTGGTAAATAATCTACCAGCGAGGATGCTTCCAACTGGTATCGAAATAATTGTTGGTGTGATGAATGCGATACCCGGAAGTCCATATGAACTGAGAATCTTCACCAATATTCTATTTTTCTTGGTAAAGAGCTTCTTCTTTTGCGGAAGGCCTTTCGGTGGAAAATACTTCATTCTTAACCAATCCCAAGCCTTGAAAATCCACTGCTCAAAAAACAGAAATGCAACAACTCCGCAAATTCCAGCTGCTGATGATACAATAAACATCGGCAAGAATCCCCATTTGGTAGCGGCGTACAATGCAGGAACACCAACCACAAATTTCACCATACAGAGCAGGAAAATTGGGATGATTTTGAAAATCACAGTCTTAAATCTTGACGCCGTAAGCAAGGTCACCTGCATCGCCCAAACCAGGAACGATATAGGATTTTACTGTTAATTCATCATCAACAGCTCCAAGCCAAATGGTAACATTTTCAGGGAAACGGCTCTTTACATATTCTAGACCTTCCATCGAAGAAATTAAGCTAACAATGTGCACATGCTTAGGTTTCCCCATTGCTAAAATCGCTTTGTATGTAAGGTACATCGATTGTCCGGTGGCAAGCATCGGATCACAAAGTATCAATACTTTATCTTCTAAATTCGGACTGCTCAAATACTCAACTTTGATTTCGAATGTACCGTCTTTATGGTGTTTGCGGTAAGCAGAAATGAATGCATTTTCTGCTCTGTCGAATACATTTAGAATGCCTTGATGAACGGGCAAGCCGGCACGTAAAATTGTGGCTACAACAGGTTGTTCTGAAAGCAGGTGAGTTTCGGCAACGCCAAGTGGAGTGGTAACTTCTACAGGCTTATAATCGAGCGTCTTGCTGATTTCATAAGCCATAATTTCTCCCAACCTTTCGAGGTTTCTTCTGAAGCGTAAAGAGTCTTTTTGAATCTCCTGATCACGCAGCTCAGCAAGGAATACGTTCGCAATAGAGTTCGTATTGTGAAGAATATGTACCATGAATTATTTCTTGAGCCAGCGCAGAAAAAACGGTAGGCGATTAAGCTTCAAATGTACATAGTTCGCTTCAATAGCGCCAAAACTTTGATAAAACCTTTTCAAGCCTTGATTATCAGATCCTTCGAAATCAAGTATTTCGATTTCAGGTCGACATTCCCGAATATATCCATCAATCAAAGCCGCCATTGCACCTGTTTGTTTTCCTTCTTCCGAGTTTCCCGAAAACAAAAAGATCGAACGGTTTTTCCATTCCATGAAAAATGCTCCGCAGAGCAGTTGCCCATTTGTATTGTACATTCCGAAAGCTTTTCCATATCCGCGAAGCGCACTCATATGGTATAAGCATTCTAGGATATCGTAGTTTTCGACTTTCCAATTTTCAATGGTTGCCTCTTTGTTTTCTTGAAAGAGGTTTATAATAGATCTGATTGAAGTAGTGCCAAATCTCAATTGATTTCCAACTGATTTTTGAATATTTCTTTTAATGTTGTCTGAAAATTGTTTTGCGGCAAGCTGCCTATCGCTAGGCAAATGGAGAATCATATTGCAGCGTTCTCTCAAACTATAATTCGAACTTTCTTGAATTTTATTGAAGTGATTAAAATTAAATTCAATCAGTTTGTAATTCGCTTTTATTTGGTTGATGAATTGGTTGCAAGTATTTTCATCGCAATCATTGTTCGAAAAAATCCCTAATTGTTGAACGAACAATGGTGTAGGTAAATACCGATTGCCTAATTTTTTTTTAGATGGTAAAGGCATTAAATAATTGTAATCTGGAGAAATCAAAGCATCCCATTGATCACCTGTAACTGCATCTAGGTACCAAGAAGCAGCATAGGGCAAGCTGTTGGGCATTTGCAATAAAACCTCATCCCATTTGATTCGGTTAATTTGATCATATTTAAGAAATTGTAATTTGATTTTAGAACTCATAGAATAATTTTAGTTAGAAGGTAGCGCCTTTTCTATCAGGTCCTCATACACCCTCCTCCAACCTTTCCAACGCTCATTTTCAGCAAATGATTCATTGTGCCAAACCGATATAAAAGTGCCATCAACGGCTTTAACCTTCTGAATTAAAGGATCAATAATTTCTGCTGCCTGATTGGGTTCAATTTTTAAATAGTCTTTCAATGTGCCATCCATAATTGCAAAAGGATGAATCTTCAATGAAGTCTCAACTTCTAGGTCTAGATCATAAAAAAAGAACGGACTTGCAATACTGGCGCGAAATCCAGGTAATTCGGCATAACCCATTGTGTAGTCGTCCGTTATATCGCACTCAATTAAGCGGTGGTAAGTTTGAGGAAGATTTAGTTTTAAAAAATGTTGTCTACTGTTATGTATTTCTTGATGAAGTATGCCTGAAAGTCGGTGTACCTCCTGCAGTAATATTGGCGATGCACCGTTTGATGCATAGGATGGATGGATTCCAATTTCTCCAATATCAGCTATAAATTTTATCAGCGACTGCATATGTTTGTTCTGGTAAGGAACGTTTCGATCAAAAGTAGCATAATTTCCAAGCAGAAAAAAAAAGATCGTATTTAGTTTGTACTTTTCGATTAATTCAAGCTGATAGTCGTAAGTATCGTAGGGGTCTTGTTGTAATCTACACAATACCAACAACCTTTGGCTGAAATGTTGAAACTTAAGGTTGATCAGATCAGCAATCAAGCCAGCACCCGCCCGAATAAATCCTTTGTGTTGAAAAGCCCAAGCATTGTCAATGTCGATGGTTGGCAAGAAGGAGTAATGAGGAGCTTTTCGTTGAAGTTTCCCAAATCGATTTTCAAGAATCGATAGAATCTCTAGCGCCCATTGGTTTACAACTGGTGTATCTAAAAAATTGTGTTGATAGGCTAAACTTTGATGAGCTGCAAATCGACCATGTTTGTCTTTGATATGTGGGAGGTATTCTTCGTATCTGCTCACCAATAGAAACGAAGCTGCAAATGGATCAAATGGTAGCGCCGAATTTTTGTGGGTTGGATAAAATACGTTTAGGCCTTTCCAATTTAAACTTTGAAGCTCTTGAACAACTATGCCTGTTTCAAAAAGCAATCCGGTAGATTGGAAAAACAATTCTTCACCCATTGTTTGCCTACAATAGCTGAATTTTGGCCCACTAAAACGCTCAAACTCTTGTTTATTGCTGGTTAGCTGATAATCAAGGCCAAGAATATCCAACAGAATAAGCTTAAAAGTGAACTTATTTCTAGACGTAATTCTTTTAGTGAAAATCAGTACCATTTGGGTATTTTATAAATTATTTTCCTTTTTCAATCGATGTTCCCAAAGCTTTTCAAGGATAAATTCTGCTGCTTTTCCATCTCCAAAAACAGGAGGATAATCCAGTGTTATTTTGCTCAGATCATCATAGGCTTTTCTGATTTTTACTGGATCCGCATCACAAATTTTAGCACAGCCATTTTCAACCAATTCAACCCATTCGGTTTCTGGTCGAAGAATAATGCACGGTTTTTTGAAATAGTATGCCTCTTTCTGAACTCCGCCCGAATCTGTAATTACTAGCTCTGCTTGTTGTTCTAAAACAATCATTTCTAGAAAAGATGCAGGTTCGATTACCAAGAAGTGTGGTTTAGCAATTTTTAATTTCACTTCATCGGTAAGAAATTGGTCCATCATTTTTCGGGTGCGTGGATGCAATGGAAGAATGATTCTCAATCCGTTTATACTCGCCAAATCCGATAATGTTTCTAGCAATGCGTTGAGTCGAATAGGATCGTCGGTGTTGTTATTTCTGTGGATTGTTGCCAGAATATATTTCGATGTTTTTAATTCCAAACGCTCAGCAATATCAGTTAATTCGCCAGCTTGATCGGCAAAAAACAAACTGTTGTCGTACATCAGATCTCCACAATGGAAGATCCCTGGATTGTCGAAAGTAAAGGGTGACACATTTTCCTTAAACCCTTCTTTTTTTAGATTTATGAATCCTGCTGAAGTGGGGGAGAAGAGCAAAGTAGAAACATGATCGCATAAAATCCGATTGATTTCTTCAGGCATTTGTTTGTTGTAAGAGCGTAAACCAGCTTCGATATGTGCAACTGGAACGTGGATCTTCGAACCTGCAATAGCTGCGGCAAGGGTAGAATTGGTGTCGCCATAAACTACCAACCAATCAGGTTTCTCGGTTAAAAGAATTTCTTCAATTCCCGAAAGCATCGATGCAGTTTGCCGCCCATGACTGCCAGAACCTACGCCTAGATTGTAATCGGGCTCAGGAATGCCGAGTTCACGGATAAACACGTCCGACATATTCGGGTCGTAATGTTGCCCTGTATGCACGATGATCTCCTTTACAAGATGTGAAAAATTTCTTACTGCTCTGCTCAATGCAGCAGCTTTTATGATCTGTGGCCGGGCGCCAATTATTGTTACAAGTTTCATCTGCTGTAAATGTAGGAAAAACGCTATTTTCGGAAACAATTTCAAAACATGAAGAATTGGTTTGTTAGAATACTCGTATCTGCTCTGTCTGTGCTCATTACGGCTGAATTATTATCAGGTGTAAAAATTTCTGGCGTTCCAGCAGCATTGATAGTTGCCTTGGTTTTATCGTTTTTGAATACTTTTCTGAAACCGATTCTTCTCATTCTAACAATTCCAGTTACAATTTTTACATTCGGTTTGTTCCTTTTGGTCATCAATGGAATGATTATTTTGATTGCCGATTATATGCTCGAAGATTTTTTTGTAGCAAACTTCTGGTGGGCATTTTTATTCAGTGTTATTTTATCCTTGATTAATTCTTTACTCAACAACATGCTCGGCACCAATCAGAAAAACGAAGAGGACGAAAATGATCAAAACAGGCTGAATTAAATGAATCAAGCAATTTCAACCGATTTATTTCATGCGCTGGCCGATCATTTGAATTTGCCTGTTTTTTTAACGACTGCGCATACAGCAGAGAAAGCAGGTTATTTACTTTATTCCAATAGTGCTTTTTTAAGCCTCCTTGAAAGGGATCAACCACTTGAGCAATTAGATGAATTTTTAGGTATTCAATCTGATTCATCCATTTCTCAAAAGATTCAAGGTCTTTTAACAAAGGAAGAAAGTAGTGAAATCGATTTGTTCGTTTCAACTAGATCAGACCGGAAATTCTGGATCTCCTTCCAACTGAAACCTATCAGAATAAATCAACAATTGTTTTTCCTCTGGCAGCAAGATGTGAAATCGAATTCAGGTATAGCGATTCCTCGGTATTCCTTTATGGATGGCGATTTTACGTTGGAGTTAGAGAATAGTCCGCAAATCGTTTTTGCATTCAATACCAATTGGCGACTCATTTATGCAAATGAAAAGTGTTGTCAGATGACTGGTCTAACTTGCGAAAAGTTGTTAGATGCAGGTTTTTCGATCCTTTTACAAGGAGATGATATTCAACAAGCTGAGGCTTCCTTTCAAAAAACGCTTGCTGGCCTGCATCAGGAGATAAGGTTAGCGATTCATTCACGATTTGGTGGCATCCAGCATTGGCAAATTGATGGTTATCCTTTTTATCAGGATGGAAAAGTTGCTGGTACAGTTTGCTTTGCCAACGATGTTACCAATGAAATCGTGGAGCAACAAACCAACGAAATTGTAAATCGCTTGCTTTCACAATTTCAGTCTTCTGTCAATTTGAAAGAGGGTTTGGCAGCTATGCTTGCTTCATTGTGCGCAGAAACGAAGCTTGCAGCGGGCGAATGCTGGTTGCCAGATTATATGCACAACAAGGAGCGGTTGATGGCAGCCCATTATCCTGAAAATCCTCAATATCTAAAATTTAGAGACTTTTCAAGTACGCTTGAATTGACGTTTATTAAAGAACATCCTCGATCTGGAAAAGAAGAGCCCATTAGGGTAATCAACCTTTTTCTGGATCCCGATTTTAGCAGGAAAAAGGTTTGCGGAGAAATAGGATTAACGGTTGGCTTCGCTATTCCTGTTGAATTTGCTGAAGAGCAAGTTGCTACCTTAATGTTCTTTTCAGGATCACAATTGGCCGAAGAGCTAAAAGTGATTCGATTGCTCCGTGAATTGGCATTAAGACTAGGTTCCTTCATTGAAAGTAAACGAATTTCTTTGGAATCTAGGCAAATTTTCCAGTTGGTTCCCGATCTGCTTTGTATTCTCGATCGAAGCGGGAAGTTTTATAAAGTGAATCAACGTTTCTCAGAAATCTTGGGTAAATCCGGCGAAGAGCTTGTTGGCACCTCATTTTTTGATTGGGTTGATGATAGTTATGTAGAAGTCAGTTTGACGGCTTTTCAGAATCTTCAAGCGAATGATGTATCGCGCTTTGAGAACGTTGTGGTGGATTTAAATGGTAAAAAATTCTGGCTCGAATGGTCGTTGAGTTTAAATAACCAAGATGGAATCGTTTATGCGGCAGGTAAAGATTTAACCCTTAGGGTTTTATACGACGAAGAACTCCGCAGTCAGAATGAAAAGTTTCGTTTGCTCCGACAAGCAACAAACGACGCTATTTACGATTGGGATATCAAACAAGACATTATTGATTGGGGAGACTCATTTAGCAGATTGTTTGGGCACATAGAAGCGCCAGGTTTGTCGAGGATTAACAATTGGGAAGATTTTATACACCCCGTCGACAAGGAGCGGGTTATGAATAATCTTCAAGCTAGGATGCTCAAGAAAGAGCGTTATTGGATTGATGAATATCAGTATCTGTGTGCCGACGGAACTTATAAATACATCCTCGACCGAGGCATTTTTCTTTACGACGACAAAGGAAATGCCCTTCGAATGATTGGTACAATGCAAGACATAACTGCTTTAAAGCAAAGTGAAGCAACATTGATTCAATTAAATGATGCTTTGCAACACAGGGCTCAACAGCTTCTAGGTTTCAACAAAGAGTTAGAGCAGTTTGCATATATCGTTTCGCACGATTTGCAAGAGCCATTGAGGATGATTTCTTCATTTATGCAGCTATTGTTGGATAGCAAGGAAATATCCATGACGGAAAGAACCGAACAATATGTTGGTTTTGCCATCGATGGTGCCAATCGGATGAAACGCCTTATTCAAGATTTGCTTACTTATTCGAGGGTTGGTACTACTGAGGAGGATTTTGTTGAAATAAGTATGATGGATATTGTGCATGATGCTTTGCAGGTTTATCAACAAATGATTCGAGAGCGAGATGCCAAAGTATATGTGAGTGAGTTGCCTAAAATTCGAGGAATCAGATCTTTATTGCAGCAGATAATCGACAATTTGCTTTCAAATGCAATTAAATATAACGATAAATCGAGACCGGAAATACGAATCAATTATGAGGATACATTTACCCATCATATTTTCAGTGTGAAAGACAATGGAATCGGTATTGATTCTCGACAATACGATTTAATTTACTTGCCATTTAAGCGTCTACACAACAAAAACGAATTCTCTGGAACTGGTATTGGGTTAGCAGTTTGCAAAAAGATTGCGGAAAAACACCAAGGTGAAATTTGGGTTGAAAGCATTTTAGGCGAAGGCAGTACCTTCTATTTTTCTGTGCATAAATAATTTTGCCGAAAATATTGATTTTGACGCCGCAGGGTAAACTAGTTATGATTTAATGGAAAATTAGATCATAATTCTGCAGCTTTAGTTTGAGCTTCGGATTTTTATACAGTAATATATAGATAGATATTGATCAACCAACAGGCAAATGTTTAGCCGATAATTTTTCGAAGTCGTTCTTCTTTTAATGGTTTCGAAATAAAATCTTTTACTGCAGAATATGCCAATGCTTTTTCCTCATCTTTTGGATCTATCGAAGATGTGAGCATGTAAACCATGAGATTTAACTTCTTGCTGAGCATATTGTCGAGAAAGTCCCAGCCATTCATCACTGGCATATTGATGTCGAGAAAAATGGCATCTGGAAGCCCATCGGCATTGGAAGATAGTTCTTCAAAAGCCCTTTCGGCTTCACTAAACGTTTTGCAAACTATAGAAGGAAAGTGCTTTTTAAGTAGCCTTTCATTAAGCAAATTATTGATTACATCATCGTCGATGAACCAAATAGACTGGTGATTTTCTGTGCTTTGTGTTTTGCTCATATCCATATGCTCAATTTTTTGTTTCTCCGTGGCCACTAATTCGCTCATCTCAATTATTACTGAATCCAATTCATCTGCAGTAATAGCAAGATTATGCAAAAGTTGGCTAACTTCAGCTTCATTTAATCCAAATTCTTTCAATTGATTTGAAATTGCCATGATTTTAGCCACTGGATGCCTCAATTCGTGTGATGTAAGTGTAGCAAATTTTTCAAGATTGCTTACATATTCTTTGATTTTGACTTCATCAGATTTTGATTTTGTAATATCCGACTACAGCCCTAAGATCCTCATCGGTTTGCCTAATACGTCGCGTTTAAATGTCTTGCCTCGGTTTAAAATCCATTTGTATGAACCATCTGCACATTTTAAACGCATTTCAACATGGAAGGAATCAATTTCACCAGTTCGCATTTTTCCAGCAGTTAGTTCAACTTGACCAAGATAGTCTGGATGGATTTCTGCAATCCATGTATTCACTTCCTTTAGTAAATAATCATTTTTCGAGTACCCTAGAATCGTATAGCACGATTCACTGAAAAACAATTCGTCTATCAATACATTCCAATCCCAGATTCCATTTTTATCTCCTTCAACAGCGAATTTCCACCGTTCTTCGCTTATTAAGTTTTTCTCTTGAATAATTTGCTCAGATATATCTTGAACGGTTCCTACAAATCTCCATGGTTGATTTTGGGTGTCTTTTAAGCATTCTCCAATACATTTTACGTACTTAATTCCTTCCTTGGGATGAATGATTCTGAAAATGATATCAAGCTTATCGCCATTTGTTTTTTTGTCGACCCATTCGGATAGCAACATTGGAAAATCTTCCGGCTGAATAATGCTATTTACAGTATTCTCAATATTATCACCAATAGACATTGAGATTCCGAGAATCTGATAAAACCGTGGATTAAGCAACCACTTTTCTGTTCTAAAGTCGTAATCAAATATCCCAAGATTTGAGATATCGGTCGCAATTTGCAAGCTACTCATTGAGGCGCGCAACGCTTTTCTAACTTCAATCTCTGCTGTTAAATCGGTAAATTCAAAATAATATTTAAAATCCCCTCCATGCCCAAGTGAATGCCCCGTGAAATCTATTTTTAATCTTCTTGCATTTTTAGTGTTGATCCTTAGTTTTCCTGTAAAAGGCTCTCCTAAATGCAATTGTTTTATTAGCTGATTGAGTTTGGGTAAGTCGGCTGGATTTAAACCTACTGCAGTAAAGACTTCCCAAAGGGACTTACCTTCTATATCAGATCCCAGGTGAAGCATTCCTAAGAAGGCAGTATTGTAATCGATCAGATTAAATTCTGCATCCGTTAAACAGCCTGCATGAATGCTCTTGCTGAACAAGGTCTTGAACAATGACGCATTCGTGATTTTACTTTCCATCAGCACAGGCTCGAAAATTCAATTACAATTTACAAAAAAATGGATCTAACCTGTAATATGTTCTACGCCAAACGTGGAATTCGACGAAATCGAACTTATCTTAAGATTCGTTTTTTTACAAAATGAAGAGCAGTGCAGGAAACGTGCAGTTAGAAGGGTGGAGGCTATTGATTTAATAACTGTTATTTATACTGTGTCTAACTTATTTTTGTGTTACTACTGATTGAAAAACGGCTTCAGATTTTGATTTTGGCAAATAGAAGTTCCACCCTTAAGAATGCCTAATCATTTTGTAAAATTCAAAATGGTTTTATCTGCATGCATTATAAATCCTGAAAATTAAATTTGAGTTGAATGTTTTGTATTTCATTTATCTATTGAATAGCTTTACAGACTTAAACAAAAGTGAAATCCAAAAACTTATTTTATTTATCGGTTTTATCTAAATGTAACTCAAACAACTTGGTTTCGTATTGAATACGGAAATCTATACTTATGAAGCAGGAGTACTACAAAGTATCTTGGTGTGCAATTATATCAATCGCTTGCTAATCGCGTTATTCAAAGAAAATGAATAGGCGGTTGCAGATATTGGTGGTTGAAGACAATGCAGGAGATTACCTACTCATTGAACAAATGCTTTTGGAGATCAGAGATTTCCAGAAAGATATCGTTCATGTAGACGCACTTGCACATGCGATTCAACATTTGCAAACCAAAAGTTTCGATGTGATACTCCTTGATCTATCATTACCAGATAGTTACGGAATCGACTCCTTCTTTAGAATAAGCCAACATTCGCCACAAACACCTGTCTTGATTTTGTCGGGATTAAACGACACCCGTTTTGCACACGATGCTGTAAAGAATGGTGCTCAGGACTATTTGGTGAAAGGTGAATTCGAAGAAAAGCTATTGGCCAAATCGATCACTTACAGTATCGAGCGAAAAAATAGCATTGAATTGCTTCGTGAAAGCCAAGAAACTTATCGTTTGCTATTCGAAAACAATCCAATTCCTATGTATATCAGGCAGAAGGATACTTTTCAAATTGTTGGAGTGAACCAGTCTGCTGTTTGGCACTTTGGATATTCTGAAGAAGAATTTCTTCAAATGAAAGTCACTGAGTTGCATCCAGCCGATGAAGTGGAGGCATTGCTAAACTCAATCATTGAAAATGACGGTAATTACAATATCCCAGAAATTTTCCGACATATCTGCAAAAATGGAAAGGTTGTTTATGTAGAATGTAGAGTTAGAGAAATGATTTTTCAGGGCATCCAGTGTTTTCTGGTTTTGGCAGATGATGTAACCGATAAACGCAGGGTTCAGGAAGAAGTCCTAATCCAAGCCAACATTTTGAAGAATGTTCGGGATACTATATTCGTAACCGATCGCAAGGGGATAATCACGTATTGGAACGAAGGCGCTGAAGAAACTTTCGGTTATCGAAGAGAAGATATGCTCGGCAAAAGTTATGAATTACTTTATGCGGAGATCGATAAGTACTTAGTTAGAAAAGAATTGCAAGATGTTTTTGGAGGATCATTGATTCAATGGGAATCCAAGCTGATCACCCGAAACGACAATATAATTTGGTCCGACAATAAAGCATCTCTTCTTTACGACGATAAAGGTCGAGTTTCGGGTTACATCAGAGTATGTAAAGACATCACACTGAGCAGAAAATATGGTGAAAAGCAGAAGGAAACAGTTGCGATGTTGAATTCAATTTTCAACACTGTTGACCAAGGAATCATCCTGCTTGAACCACAAGGTCGAATCAAAGCGTTTAACTTAACCGCTAATCGACAAAGTATTCAGTTAATGGGGCGTGAAATTCAGGAGAATACACCATTTGTAGATTATGTATTGTCCGACATGCAAGCCTTATGGTCGGACCAATTTATCCGTGCAAAAGCAGGCGAGCAGGTTCATGATGAAATGGTGTACCGTTTCAGACCAGGTGTAGAATTTTGGTTTGGTATGAGTTTTAGTCCGGTTACCGACGAAAGCGATATTGTTTTAGGTGTATGTGTGAGCATGATCGACATTACAGAAAGGAAAAAAGCCGACGACCGTTTTAAGAGTCAATATATTGAAATTGAGAATAATAATAAGGAGCTCGACAAGTTAATTAAAGTGCTTTCGCATGACTTAAGGGCTCCGATGAATTCTGTAAATGGATTAATTACTTTGGCTCGAGAAGAGAAGAATCCAGCCGAATTTTCCAATTATTTAAATATGATGGAGAAATCGGTGAAGAAACTAGAATCTTTCACCAACGATATGATTGCATCCTTGAAAAGCAGAGGAACAGTAATGCATTCGGATGTAAAACTAGCAGATTTAATAACTGAAATTATTGATGATTTGCGATTTTCTGCTCATGCTTCTGGTATTCAGTTTGAAAATTTAATTCCCGAAGAATTTGTGATTCAATCGGATGCTTCAAGATTAAGAATCATTTTTAGTAATTTGATCTCTAATTCAATTCGCTACCATGATCCAGCGAAGCCGAATAAGTTTGTTCGTGTGAGTGTAGAAAAATTCCCAATGTGGAATGTATTTTCACTTCAAGACAACGGGATCGGTATTGCGAGTGAGCACCATTCAAAAATTTTTGATACATATTATACCGTTGGTAATGCTGAAGGAAGTTCAGGCTTGGGCTTATCGAACGTAAGAGATTCAATTTCAAAGCTTCAAGGTATGATTGAGTTGGAGTCGGAGCAAGGAGTTGGAACAACGTTTAAAATAAATTTGCCTATCGCTTGAAATGAAGTTTCCGCTTTGGGATTAATTGCTTCCTGAGTACATTTACATCATGAGTATCCCTGGCGACAAACTAGATTCCATCGACCTGAAAATTCTGAAATTACTACAGGAAGATGGTCGAATTACCAACCTCGAATTAAGTAACCAAATTGGTTTATCTCCAGCTCCAACCCTCGAACGGGTGAAGAAATTGGAGAAGATGAAGTTTATTGAAAGTTATCACGCCCATTTAAATAAGAGTAAATTGAAATTGGGTGTGAGCGTTTTTATTCAAATTACCTTAAGCAGGCAAGTTGAAAACGTAATTAATAAATTTAAGGAACGAATTAACGCCATTCCAGAGATTATGGAATGCTATCAAATTACTGGCAATGCAGATTATTTGTTGAAAGTCTTGGTTCAGGACATTCCAGCATTTGAGAAACTGATTTCATCAACATTCAGTAAAATGGAGGAAATCGGCCATGTTCAAACGATGCTAATTATATCTGAGATGAAAAATTCTCATCTGTTGCCACTAAATTACGATAAGTAAAATGGACGTTGAAGCAGTTCGGTTATATTGTATTTCGCTTCCCAAAGCTACAGAAGATCTTCCATTTGGCCCAGAAACATTGGCGCTGAGGATAGGAGGTAAGATATTCGCATTGCTGCCATTAGATAAAGTTGGCACGATTAATTTAAAGTGTGATCCTGAGAGATCGGTAGAATTGCGCGAGCAATATGAGCAGATTCAACCTGGTTATCACATGAATAAGAAATGGTGGAATACCGTAAATTATGAAGCGCTTCCTGCAAAAATGTTAGAGGAACTCATCTGTCATTCATATAGTTTGATAGTTGGTAGTTTATCCAAAAAACAACGTGAGCAATTCGAGATCTAACGATTTTAACAAATTGAAAATACAATGAAAACATCCAACCCATGAACAAACGGTTAAAGCCTGCGATGGGCTTTATTTTCGCTACATTATTGATAGATGTAACAGGGTTGGGCATTATCATTCCAGTTTTTCCTAAACTCATTCAGCAACTAACTGGTGAGTCGCTAAGTGTTGCCTCTGAATATGGCGGATGGCTGTTGTTTGCCTTTGCGATTATGCAATTTGTATTTTCTCCGATTTTGGGAAACCTAAGCGATCAGTATGGTCGAAGACCTATTTTATTGCTTTCGTTGCTAGGTTTTGCAATTGATTACTTGTTGCTGGCGTATGCTCCAACAATCACCTGGTTGTTTTTAGGTCGAATAATTGCGGGCATCATGGGAGCAAGCATCACAACCGCAACAGCCTATATTGCTGATATCAGCACACCAGAAAAACGGGCGCAGAATTTTGGTTTGGTAGGCGCTGCATTTGGATTAGGGTTTATCATCGGACCAGTAGTTGGAGGTTTATTGGGTCAATTTGGAGCTCAGGTTCCATTTCTTGTTGCTGCTGGGTTAACCTTTCTAAATTTCTTGTACGGGTATTTTATTTTACCGGAATCATTAGCTATCGAAAACAGAAGAAAGTTTGAATGGTCACGTGCGAATCCATTTAAGGCGATTTTAAGGTTGCGCAGATTTCCAGTAATTGGTGGAATGGTGATTTCTCTGGTATTGGTTTACATCGCTTCGCATGCAGTTCAAAGTACTTGGTCGTTTTTTACAATGGAACAATTCAAATGGAATGAAGCTGAGGTAGGATATTCACTAGGATTTGTTGGCATATTGGTAGCATTAGTTCAGGGTGGATTGATCCGATTTATAAACCCAAGATTAGGCGCAAAAAAATCGGTTTACGTTGGCTTAATTCTTTATGCCATTGGTTTAACGTTTTTTGGATTTGCAACAGCTAGTTGGATGATGTATGCAGCATTGATTCCATATTGTTTGGGTGGAATCTGTGGCCCTTCGTTGCAGGGGATTATGTCGGGTCAAGTGTCTGCAAATGAGCAAGGAGAATTGCAGGGGGCTTTAACAAGTTTACTAAGTTTAACCGCCATTATTGGTCCGCCATTGATGACAGGTTTGTTTTCAGCTTTTACCGCCAAAGATGCGCCTGTTTATTTTCCTGGAGCAGCATTCATACTTGCCGCTATACTGTGTTTACTAAGTTTGTTTGTAGCTATGAAGGTGCTTGCTCATTATAAAGCGCCATTAGTAAAACATGAAAATGAAATAGCTAATCAGCCGGAGAGCATATCCAATTGAATATCTAAGTAAAATATAACTGGTTAGTTATTCCTTTAATTTTTAGTAAATTCTTCAATAGAAGTTTTCGTAAGGTTTTAGTTTTAGGTTTTTAAACCGCTAATAAATATTCTTCGTTTAACGATTTTACTAATTATATGCATCTCGTAAGCTGAGTTTATATGGGAAAAAATTAAAAAACGCACCTTTGGTTAAAAGCAAATCAGCAAGAATCTAATCGGCGCGAAAGCCCTGAAAACCATGAAGATGCATGGCTATGCAACATTGTTCAAGCATTTGTTCATTGGTCGAATTCATCCTTCAAGGACTCTATAAGGTATGTGATTTTGCAACCTTTTTTCATTTGAGACTGTTTTGAATTTGAATTTTCCATTATTTGCAGTGTGAACAAGAAGAAAAAAACAACAGGGGGCGGGAATCGTCCGCCGATCGATTACGGAGCTTGCTTAGTTACTCGCCATATACTAGATGATGGCAAGAAAGTGGGATTTATGTACAGAGAACAACCAGAAGATGATTTCGACAGCGGTTGGCGTTTTTTGTCAGGCGAGGAGGATGATGAATATATGGAAGATGAGCAAAATTCATTCATTACCGACGTTGATATGGTGATTGTATTGGATTCAGCAATTCGATATTATTTACATTTTCCTTTCGGTACTGAATTGGAGAGGGTAGGGGATAAATTCGTAGCATTGGAGGACTAGTGCGTTAAAAATTAGGAATTATGAACCAGTATATTGTTGATTTTGAAATACCTGCTGAATTGTCGGAGGAGTTTATTTCATTAATCCCCAAACATAGGGAGCATATAGATGAGTTGATGGTGACGGGCTTGGTACTTTCCTATGCTTTGTCGATAGATAGATCCAAAGTATGGGCAACAATTAATGCAGATTCCGAAAGCGAAGTGATGAGTATAATTTCTTCGTTTCCTTTGATAAATTTTATGAGTGCAACGGTTTATGAATTGGCGTTTTACAATGCAACAGGCAATGGACTTCCGGCGATTTCTTTAAATTGAATGTTGGGAGTTTTTTTGGAGTATAGGGGAGGCATTTTATTGAATTCAAAGAAATTTGTTTACCTAATGTCTCCTCACACGCAATGACGGTTTAAACCGTCATTGCGTGTGAGGAGAAAACACATTGAACCTCACCCAAGACTCATCGAAGGATAAACGCCATGCATCCTAAGCAATTCGTTATGCTCCAATTCATAACTCCTCAATTGATGGTACTCCTTTTGAAATTTTATATACTCTACAACCTTCTCCAAACCTGAATCCGACACCGAAAATGCCAAATATCCCTTCTGCCAAGAAAACTTATCTTCAACCAAATTCTCGAAATTCACAAAATGAGAACTGCTCCCCTTTAAATGCTTCAACACTTCCGCAACCGAACGCTGAGGATTCAACAAAAACAAACAATGAACATGGTCCGACATGCCACTAATGATGCGCGAAGGACAACCAAGTTCGTCCAATAACTTCGACAAAACACTAAACAACAACAACTCAATTTCAGGCGAAATCATCGATCTCCTCTCTTTTGTTGTCCAAATCGCGTGAATCCAAATTTTTGATGCTGAATGTGACATATTGGTCCTCTTTTGTAGTTAATTTATTTTGATCCATTAATTCGAATAACTTATTTCGATAGAATTTATGGATTCAAATTCTCTCAAAAGTACTGTTGAGGGATTTTCAGATTCCTATTTCTCAGTGAAAAATATTCACATTAATTGTGAAAAAAAAACGAGAACGACCCCAAAATCGTGGCTCATACTTCACTAAAATTTGCACATAAGCAGGCTCGGCCCAGCGACTGCAGTGGAAAGCCCGCAGCACCGAATTTTATTCGTGCGAGGACTTGAAACGAAAGGCGCGCCCGGGGCCCCAAAAAAACAAGCTGCTTTCTCTACATTCGAATTAAATTCATCAAATCGAAAAACCATCCATGAACATTCGTTATTTCTTGATAATTAGTTTGTTAACATCATTAAATTTGGTAGCGCAAAAGCAGAAAAATGCCAAAAAAGATGCACCTGTCGAATGGAATGTCAATAGCCCAGGTGCGCCCGCTCAAAACGTAAGTTTCAAGCTCGACGAAGGTACTTGGATGAACCTCGACTTAAGTCCGGATGGTAAGCAAATCGTTTTCGACCTTCTTGGAGACATTTACACAATGCCCTCAAGTGGTGGGTCCGCAACCTCCCTCAGATCGGGCTATGCTTACGAAGTTCAACCTAGATTTTCACCCAATGGAAAGCAAATTTCCTTCACTTCTGACGCTGATGGTGCCGACAATATTTGGGTTATGGACACCGATGGCTCCAATTCCCGTCAAATCACCAAAGAAGATTTTAGATTACTCAACAATGCCGAATGGACTCCAGATGGCGAATATCTAATCGCCAGAAAACACTTCACATCTACACGGTCGGCAGGTGCTGGCGAACTTTGGATATACAATATTAAAGGTGGTTCTGGGCTGCAGCTCACCAAAAAGAAAAACGACCAACAAGATGCTGGAGAACCTTGTATCTCTAACAATGGTCGATATGTTTACTACAGCGAAGATGTTTATCCTGGTGGGTATTTTCAATACAACAAAGACCCAAACAGCCAAATCTATGTGATCAAACGCCTTGATCGCGAAACTGGAAAAATTACAACTGTTGTTCAAGGTCCCGGTGGAGCAGCGCGTCCAGTGCTTTCAAATTCTAACCAGCATCTCGCTTTCGTTCGCCGAGTGAGAGAGAAATCGGTGCTTTTCGTTCGTGATTTATCTTCTGGAATCGAAAAACCAATCTTCACAGAACTCAGTAAAGACCAACAAGAAGCATGGGCGATTTTTGGCGTATACACAAATTTCAGTTTCACGCCCGATGATAAATCGGTTATCATTTGGTCGAAAGGGAAAATTCGAAAAATCAATATTGATTCAGGAAAGGATGAAGTTATTCCATTTTCATTGACTTCAAATCATCAGATTACCAATGCATTACATTTTGAGAATAAAATATCGGATGACACATTTACCGTGAAAACCATCCGACATGCAGTTACCTCGCACGATGGGAAAAAGCTAATTTTTAATGCAGCAGGATTTCTTTGGACTAAAGATTTACCCAGTGGAACTCCCCAAAGAATTACTCAAGGTGCAGAATTTGAATTTGAGCCATCACTTTGCTTGACAAAGCCTTGGATGACTTACGTTACATGGTCAGATACTGCTTTAGGTGAAATTAAATTGATGGATTTTAGCACCAACAATTCAGTTAAAACGGTGAGCAAAGGCAAAGGCATCTATCGAACTCCTGCTTTATCAAATGATGGGAAATATTTGGTCTATGTAAAAGAAGAAGGCAATGATCACCAAGGCTTTTCTTATTGCACAGAACCTGGAATGTACATACTAAACATCGAAACCAACGAGCATAAACTGATCTCTACAGAAGCCGAAAATCCAAGGTTTTCTTTAGATGGTAATAGAATCTACTATCAAACTGGAGGTTACTTGTTCGGCGCTTTGGAGAAGGCTTTTAAGAGTTGCGATTTGACAGGAAATGAAGTCAGAACACATTACACTTCAAAGTATGCGAACAGCTACGTGTTGAGTCCTGATAACAAATGGCTGGCTTTCACCGAACTATTCAAAGTATATGTTACTCCGTTTATCCAAACAGGAAGTTCAATCGACCTCAGTGGAGCAAATGATGCCTACCCAGTGAAATTGGTTTCAACAGAAGCTGGCATTTCGTTGCATTGGACGAAAAACGATAATCACCTCCGTTGGACGCTTGGTGAAGAATATTTCGATTTAGATGTAAATCCATTTCTAGATCCAAACAGCAAAGTCTCAATTGAACCTAAGCCTATCGAAAAGGGAATTAAGATCGGGCTACAACTCAAGCACGACAAACCGATCGGTGTATTCGCCTACACGAACGCACGAATAATCACCATGAAAGGAGATGAAGTGATCGAAAATGGAACCATCCTCGTAGAAAACAATAGAATCTTGAAAGTTGGAAATGCCTCGGAAATTCAAGTTCCAACAACCGCGAAAACCATCGACTGTAAAGGCAAAACCATTATGCCTGGTTTGATCGATGTGCACGCGCATCTTGGTACTTTTAGGTACGGATTAAGTCCGCAGCAACAATGGTCTTATTATGCAAATTTGGCTTTCGGAGTTACCACGACACACGATCCATCATCGAATACTGAAATGGTGTTCTCACAAAGTGAGATGGTAAAATCAGGAACCATGGTGGGCCCAAGAATTTTCTCTACAGGAATCATTTTGTATGGCGCTGATGGAGATTTTCGGGCACAAATAAACAAACTCGATGATGCCCGATTCGCATTGCGCAGAACCAAAGCTTTCGGAGCATCCAGTGTGAAAAGTTACAACCAACCCCGACGAAACCAGCGACAACAAGTTATTGCTGCTGCGCGAGAAATGAACATGCATGTAGTGCCTGAAGGTGGTTCGCACTTCCTGCACAATATGAGTATGATCCTCGATGGCCACACCGGTATCGAACACAACATCCCGGTTCACGATATCTACAATGATGTGGTGAATCTTTGGTCGTCGTCGAAAACAGGATACACACCAACTTTGATCGTGAATTATGGCTCAGTAAATGGCGAATACTACTATTATCAAAACGAAAAAGTTTGGGAAAACCAGCGATTGATGAATTTTACACCACGTGCTTTGATCGACGCCCGCGCCCGACACCGTACGATGATTCCGAAAGAAGAATACATGAACGGCCATTTACAAGTCTCTCAATCCTGTAAAAAACTTGCTGATGCTGGTGTGAAAGTAAACCTTGGTGCCCATGGTCAAATTCAAGGTCTTGGTGCCCATTGGGAACTAAAAATGCTTGCTGATGGTGGATTAACTCCTCTCCAAGCAATCAGAAGTGCCACAATGAATGGCGCTTATTACATCGGATTGGAAAAGGAAATTGGTTCTTTGGAATCTGGAAAATTGGCCGATTTTATTGTCTTGGACGCTAATCCTTTAGAAAACCTAAACAATATTTCTTCGATAAAGTATACTGTTGCCAATGGACGTTTGTTCGACGCCATGACTATGCAAGAATCAATTACAGGCAATAAAACCAGGCTGCCTTTCTATTTTGAAACAGAATTCGGAAACAACGATTTCCATTTCCACGAAGAAACGGGCTGCTTTCAAGGCCATTCTTGTGGCTGTAGGAAATAATTGTTAAAAATCGCGCTACTTAAAGAACACTTCTATCTTTGCGACCAAATTCTTGAATAATGGATAATTCTGCAGAAAAGCGAACTGTTGTGCAAGCATCAGCCCGATACGGAATGTATATCGGAATGTTGTTGGTGTTGATTCAAACCATTCAGTATCTCGCCGGCCTTTACGTATCGTTCCTTTTCTCCATTCTTACAGGAACTCTCTTTGTAGTGGCTATTGTTTTACTCATTCGCGACTACCGCGACAAAGTTTTAAACGGTTGGATGAACTACGGGCAAGGTGTTTCTGTTGGAGCAATGTCGTCGCTCGCTGGCGGGTTAATCTACGGCGCATTCATGCTAATTCTCGTGATGTTGGTCGACAAGTCGTACATCGACGAATTGCTTATTCAAACCCAAGAAATGATGGAAGCCTCCAATGTTCCAGCCGATCAAATCGATAAAACAATGGATCAAATGCAGGAAAATACTTCACCTTGGGGATTTGCATACGGTCCAATCATCCAATATGGTGTTTCAGGCCTGATTGTTAGTTTAATTTCTTCTATATTCTTTCGGAAAAATCCGGACAATTCATTTGACCAAGACACGCTCTAATGCTTGATATTTCTGTCGTAGTTCCACTATATAATGAAGACGAATCATTGCCAGAATTGGCTGAATGGATCGATAAAGTAATGCAGGAAAACCGCTTCAGCTATGAGGTGATTTTTGTAGATGATGGTAGTACCGACAAAAGCTGGGAAGTAATTGAAGGTTTGAACCAGAAAAATTCTTCAATCAAAGGAATTCGATTCAGAAGGAATTATGGGAAATCTGCAGCACTCAATTATGGTTTCGAAATAAGCCAAGGAAATGTTGTAATTACAATGGATGCGGATCTTCAGGACAGTCCGGATGAGATCCCTGAATTGTATAAAATGATCACCGAAGAAAAACTAGATCTTGTGTCTGGTTGGAAGCAAAAACGGTTCGATCCAATCACCAAAACACTGCCAACGAAGTTATTTAATTGGGCCGCAAGGCGGATGAGTGGTATTTATTTGCACGATTTTAACTGCGGACTAAAAGCATACCGCGGCGATGTAGTGAAAAATATCGAAGTGTATGGCGAAATGCATCGGTACATTCCTGTACTTGCTAAATGGGCGGGATTCAAGAAAATAGGAGAGAAGGTCGTTCAGCATCGCGCCCGCAAATATGGAACTACCAAATTTGGATGGGAAAGGTTTGTGAATGGATTCTTAGATTTATTAAGCATCACGTTTGTTTCAAAATTTGGAAAACGACCAATGCACCTATTCGGACTGCTTGGAACTCTAAGTTTTTTTATTGGTTTCCTGATCGCTCTTTACCTCACTTATGCAAAGTTTGTTCATCAAGCATACAGAATGACCGACCGCCCTATGTTTTACTTCGGTCTGTTTTTCATGGTGATTGGAACTCAGTTGTTTTTAGCAGGTTTCCTTGGTGAAATGATAGCACGCACTGGAAACGACCGTAACAATTATCAAATCAAGGAACAACTCAATTGATAGATGTTGCTACCCAATTAATGCTGAATTATTTTACTGCTTGAAGTTTTAATACCAATTATCAAGTCAAATCCTCTTATCTCCTTTCAATTCAATTTGGAATCATAGATTTTCAATCACAACTTGTTGTTGGTTAATTCTTTGCGATTTATTGTTTGTGCCTAAAAGTATATTCAAGATGAAATTGTAAGTCGTTTTTTGAGATTGAGATAGAATAGAGTAATTTTAACCGCTTATAATAAAAACAGTAAGGGAAAAAGATCATCATGCAAGCTAAAATTCGCGTTTTAACAATCGCTATTTGTTCCATTTTCTTGATTACATCTTCCTGCAAAAAGGAAGTGTGTAAGGTTTGTTTCACTGAAGAAACGATCGCTTCCACTGGTGAAAAAATCACAACTGAAATAGGTAAGGTTTGTGGCGAAGAATTAGAAAATACCGACGGTAAAACATTCACCAGTATTACTGGGCCAGCCCGCACGTATTGCGAGTAATTGTTTATAACTATCGAGTTATGAACAATATAACTTAGAACATCACTA
This sequence comes from Flavobacteriales bacterium, assembly GCA_040403315.1. Taxonomy (GTDB): domain Bacteria; phylum Bacteroidota; class Bacteroidia; order M30B66; family M30B66; genus CAMCXT01. Next base: position 372,942 of record JBBAKX010000002.1, on the reverse strand, counting down.
TTATTGCTATCATTGTTGGGGTTCAGCCAAATTAAAGCTGCATTTTTTAACATTTTTTAAAACTCTGCATCTTGACCGATCATTTGCATTGCGTTTACTTTGCGCGACTTTAAAATACTATGACAGACATCCGCGAAATCAACGAACGAATCGAACGAGAAAGCGCATTCATCGAATTGTTGAAACTTGAGCTTGACAAGGTTATCATTGGCCAACAATACATGGTCGACCGATTGTTAATTGGACTTTTAGCCAACGGGCATTTATTGTTAGAAGGTGTTCCAGGTTTGGCTAAAACACTTGCAATTAAGTCGCTAGCTCAAGCAATTGATGCCAATTTTAGCAGAATCCAATTTACACCCGATTTGCTTCCAGCCGATCTTGTAGGTACCATGATCTACAACCAAAAGCAGGAACAATTTACGGTGCGAAAAGGACCAATATTCTCGAACTTTATACTTGCCGATGAGATTAATCGTGCTCCTGCCAAAGTGCAAAGCGCGCTCCTCGAAGCCATGCAAGAACGTCAAGTAACTATTGGCGATACAACCCACAAACTTCCAGAACCGTTTTTGGTGCTTGCTACCCAAAATCCAGTAGAGCAAGAAGGAACTTACCCTCTTCCTGAAGCGCAAGTAGATCGTTTCATGTTGAAAATCGTAATTTCTTATCCAAGCAGAGAGGAAGAAAGAAAAATCATTCGCCAAAACCTAAATACCGAATTTCCGAAACCAAACAAAGTGGTAACCACTGAGCAGATTATTCGAGCTCGTCAGGTAGTTCGTGAGGTTTACATGGACGAGAAAATTGAAAGCTATATCGTGAATATTGTTTTCGCAACAAGATTCCCAACTGAAGCTGGTTTGGCAAAATTTCAGCCGATGATCAGTTTTGGCGCTTCACCAAGAGCCTCGATCAGCTTGGCTTTGGCGGCTAAGGCTTATGCTTTTATCCGTCGCCGAGGATACGTCATTCCAGAAGATGTTCGCGCAGTTTGTCTCGATGTGCTCCGCCACAGAATTGGCTTAACCTACGAAGCAGAAGCAGAAAATATCACCACTGAGAGCATCGTTGCTGAAATTTTAAATACCGTTGAAGTTCCATAAACCAAGGGAAAAAGGTACAACGTTCAGCATATCATTGATTTGCTGATTCATTTGCCGAAACCAATTTTATGAACCAAACCGACCTCCTTAAAAAAGTACGGAAACTCGAGATTAAAAGCAGAGGATTATCCTCCGAATTGTTCTCAGGTCAGTACCATAGTGCATTCAAAGGTCGAGGTATGTCGTTTAGTGAAGTGCGCGAATACCAACCTGGCGATGATATAAGAACAATCGATTGGAACGTAACAGCCCGATTTAATCACCCTTATGTGAAGGTGTTTGAAGAGGAACGTGAGCTCACCATCATGCTTTTGGTGGATATGAGCGGATCCAAAGACTTCGGAACTTCCAACATGTTCAAAATGGAAATGGTAACCGAAGTATGCGCTGTACTTGCCTTTTCATCCCTTCAAAACAACGATAAGATTGGAGTTATTTTCTTTTCCGATACCATCGAAAAATACATCCCACCGAAAAAGGGTAAGTCGCACGTTTTGAGGATAATTCGCGAACTTATAGATTTTAAACCTGAGCACAAAAGAACAAACATTGACCAAGCTTTAAGGTTTCTCACCAACGTAACCACAAAAAGGTGCACTGCTTTCATCCTTAGCGATTTTCTTTCTAATTCATTCAACGATAGCCTAAGAATTGCTGCGCGAAAACACGATCTCGTAGCACTTCAAGTTATAGATCCTCGCGAAACTTCCCTGCCTGATGTGGGCTTGGTGAAATTCCTGCATGCAGAAACGAACCAAACCCAATGGGTCGACACGTCCGATCGGGCAGTTAGAAAAGCCTATGAAGTTACCTTCAGAAAGCAAGACGAGATTATCAAGAACACTTTCGCCAGAGCAGGTGTGGATCTAGCCGTTTTGCATACCAATAAATCATGGATTCAGCCATTAAGTAACTTGTTGAAAAGAAGAGGTGCCAAATGATTGGAAGAAGGTTGTTATTTTTACTATTTGTTCTCCTTTCAAGTGCTGCTGTAGCCCAGAATGCATCTGTCCTTGCCGAAAAATATCGGATGCGCATCGGGGAACAAATCGAATTGCTCTTAAAAGCTGAAGCCAATACAGGTCAAAAAGTTGTTTGGCCCGCTATAGCCGATTCTATTGGTCCTTTCTTTAATGTTATTAGCCGAGATACGATCGATACAGTTGATGTTCCGGGGAAAGGTTTTGCTCTTGAACAAAAAATCAACATCACATCCTTCGATTCTGGAATGCACAGTTTGCCGGTTTTCGACTTTCTATTCATCAATCCAGGATCAGACACAACCTCCATACTGTCAGATGTTCTAAGCATCAATGTTCAAACAATCCCAGTAGATACTACCAAAGCGATCCAAGATATTCGCGGCTTGGAAGATGTTCCTGAAGACTTTACCGATCTCATCCTTTATAGTATTTTGGCGTTTGTAGCTCTTGCCGCAATCGCAATTGGTATTTATTACTACCAAAAACGAAAGAAGCCAACGCCGGTGCTTATTCCTAAAGGTCCGGTTACCCCTCCTTGGGAAATTGCTTTGGCTTCGCTAGATAAAATTGAGCGTGAAGCCGTTTGGAAATCAGGAAACGACAAGCTTTACCATTCTTCGATATCCGAAGCTTTAAGAACATACGTAGAAGCTCAACTTCAGCTTCCTGCTTTGGAATCCACTACCGATGAAACCCTTGTCTTGCTTCAACGATCATTAAAACAACAAGAGGCAATCGACTTCATTCGTCAGGTACTTGTTTTGGCCGATTTGGTGAAGTTTGCCAAAGAAAAACCGCTTGCAGTTGAACATGAGAGAAGCTTAACATTGGCAAGGCAGTTTGTGCTCCTTACCAAACCTCAAATTTCGAATGAATCAGAAAAGGAGGTGAACAATGGATGAGAATGAAATGCTGAATTTTCCGCAGTTATCGGATGTTTCATTTGCAAATCCATGGTTGCTGCTGCTCTTATTGATTGTTCCAGCCTTAGTTGTATGGTATATATTCAGAGGGAAAAATGCGCGACCCGAAATTCGAATTTCCACTTTTGCTGGATTTAAAAACCAACGAAAGAGTGCTGTTGTTCGTTTGATTCACTTGCCTTTCGTGCTCCGCTGTTTATCGATTGTTTTGATTGTCATTGCTTTGGCTCGACCGCAAACCAAATTATCCTGGCAAGATATGAAAGCAGAAGGCATTGATATAATGATGTCGATGGACCTTTCGCCCAGTATGCTGGCAAGAGATCTCAAGCCCAACCGACTTGAAGCAGCTAAAGAAGTGGCCACCGATTTTGTTTCTGGTCGACCGAACGATCGAATTGGCTTGGTGATTTTTTCTGGTGAAGCTTTCACACAATGCCCGCTAACGATAGATCATTCGGTCTTGAAAACCTTGTTGCAGACAGTAGAGCCAGATTTCCTTCCCGAAGGAACAGCCATTGGGCTTGGCTTGGCCACTGCCGTGAACCGGTTGCGTGAAAGTAAATCGGCATCAAAGGTTGTGATTTTGATTACAGATGGAGAAAACAATGCCGGATCAGTTTCTCCGCTCACAGCAGCCGAAATTGCGCAGCTTTATGGAATCCGTGTGTACACAATTGGAGTTGGAACCAGAGGCGTAGCTTACTCGCCTGTTTATCGTTATCCAAACGGACAATTCGCATTTGATTATGCAGAAGTACGAATCGATGAAGCCTTGTTAAAACAAATTTCATCAATGACTGGAGGTCAATATTTTCGAGCTGCCAATAATGAAGCGTTAGCTGAGATTTACAAGAAGATCGATGAAATGGAGAAAACTCGCTTCGATTCTACCGAATTCCGACGAAGAAAGGAAGAATTTTGGCCATTAGCGATGTTGGCGGTTTTGTTGATTGCGCTCGAATGGTTGCTTCGAAATACACTCATGCGTTCAATTCCCTAAGAAATGCTGCGATTTGCTTATCCTATATTCCTCTGGGGGTTTTGCCTAATTCCAATTTATGGACTGTTATTTTGGAGTCGAATGAATTGGAAAAAGAAAGCCATCCAACGCTTTGGCGATCCCAAGTTGGTACATCAATTAATGCCAGATAAATCGAACTACCGAGTTAGAATCAAGTTCTTTTTAATGGCTGGGGCATTTGTATTTCTCGTTATCGGGCTCAGCAATCCCCAAATTGGATCCAGATATGAGGAAGTAAAACGACAAGGCATCGATCTAGTAATAGCACTCGATGTTTCGAACAGTATGATGGCCGAAGACATTCGACCAAGTAGGCTCGAAAGGGCGAAACAAGCACTCATCAAATTGCTCGATAAGCTGAATGACGACCAGATTGGAATCGTGATTTTTGCTGGTGATGCTTATTTGCAGTTGCCGTTCACATCAGATTTTGCAGCTGCACGCATGTTTCTATCGGGTGTGAGCAGCGAAAGTATTCAAACACAAGGAACTGCAATTGGAACTGCAATCGATTTATCGGTTCAAGCATTGCCAAAAAGTAGTACAAGAAGCAGAGCAATTATTGTTATTTCTGACGGGGAGAACCATGAAGATGATGCCATCGGAGCTGCAAAAGCTGCAAAAGAAAAAGGCATTGTTGTGCATACGTTAGGCATCGGTTCGGAGCAAGGTGCACCAATTCCATTTACTGAAGAAAGTGGAGGGAAAGGCTACCGCCGAGATGACAGTGGGAATCCAGTAATATCTGCAATGAATCCAGCGATGTTAGCTGAAATTGCATCTGCCGGAGGCGGAAAGTTTGTTCAAGCATCCAATAGCGATATCGGCCTTGAAACATTGGTTGATCAAATCAGCAGCATGCAAAAATCTGAAATGGGCACCTGCGCATTCACCGACTATGAAGACCGCTTTCAATATTTTCTTGGAATGGCTTTGTTGCTATTTTTAATTGAATTGCTTACTTCTGAGCGTCGCAGTGCGTTGTCTAAACGAGTAAATCTTTTTGGAACAAAAAACGCGGAGAAATGAGAATGCATCTGTTTGTTATAGGTCTTATTTTATGTAGTCTTTCAGCGCAAGCACAGAAAGAAAATAAACACATCAGAAAAGGCAACGAACTCTATCAGCAAAAGAAATACGAGGAGGCTGAAGTTGAGTACAGAAAAGCCCTTGAGAAGAACAATGAGGCCACCAATGCACAATACAATCTTTCGAACGCTTTGTATAAGCAGAAACGCTACAAAGAAGCATCAACCATTCTTGATGAATTGGCTAGCAAAACGAAAGATCCTAAAGAGCTTTCTCGACTATATCACAATTTAGGGAATGCAATGCTTAAAGACAAAGACTACGAAAATAGCATCGAAGCCTATAAGAAATCGCTCAAGCATGATCCAAATGCTGAAGATACGCGCTACAACCTATCTTACGCATTGAAGAAAATGCAGAGAAAAGAACAAGAGCAACAACAACAACAAAAGCAGAATCAACCTAAAGATCCGAATCCAAAGAAAGACCCTAACAAAGATCAAAAGCCTAATCAGCAAAAAGAGGAACAACAAAAGCAGCAACTTAACCGCGATGAAGCTGAGCAAATGCTTAATGCATTAAATCGAAACGAGAAAGAGCTAAGAAAGAAAACCGATAAACAAAAGGGTAAAGATGGCGTTCCTGCCAGCGGTAAAGAATGGTAAAGTCATGAAGAAACAATTTGTACTGCTGATTTTTACTTGCCTTCTTGGCGTATTGAATGCCCAAGAATTGAAGTTCGCAGCATCTGTAAATAAAAGCAAAGCAGTTGTAGATGAGCAAATTAGGTTGACTTATTCCCTTAATGCCATGGGGAATGCATTCAATCAACCCGATTTGTCGGCTTTCAACTTGCTCATGGGGCCTCAACAAACTTATGGAGTTCAACAAAATCCTAATGGACGATCAACCCAAACAATGTCGTTTACGTATATCATTTCAGGCAAAAAGCCCGGGAAATACACGATTCAGCCTGCAAGTGTGCGTATTGGAAATGGCTTGATAAAAAGTAACACTGTTGAAGTTGAAATTGTAAAAGGACAAAATTCCAATGCCCAAAATCAACCGTCAAAAGGGAATTCAGCTGCAGGAGGAAACGATAAAACAACTGGAAATGATCTATTTATAAAAGTAACAGCTTCAAAAACGAATACTATCGTTGGAGACCAGATATTGGTTTCGTATAAACTCTATTCGCGGTATTCACAATTGAACTATGAACTTTCGAAAGCCCCAACATTTAATGGATTCTACAGCGAAGAAATCGCATTGGGCAAAAATACCAACGGACAAAAAGAAACGTACAATGGCCAGGATTATCTCACTGCCGAAATCAAGAAGGTTTTGTTGTTCCCTCAAAAAAGCGGAAAGCTTGAAATTCCTCCCATAGAGCTTGCTTGTGTAGTTCGACAGCGTGTTCAATCACAAAATATTTTTGATCAAATGTTTGGAGGTGGTTACCGCGATGTAGAAGTCGACCTGAAAAGTCCGACGGTAACAATCAATGTAAATTCTCCCGATGCAATCGGAAAGCCTGCAAATTTCAACGGTGCCGTTGGAAAGCTCGACTATTCGCTCAGGTTGGATCGAAACAGCGTGAAAAGTGGAGAAGCTGTGAATTTGAAGTTGGTTGTCTCGGGCAGAGGGAATTTGAAGTTATTGGAACCTCCTATTTTAGGACTCGCTTCTGAATTGGAAGTATATGATCCACAAATAGTTGACAATTTCTCTGTGAGCAGTGGAGGAATGACAGGCTCTCGAAGTTTCGAGTATCTCATCATTCCGCGTGCTGGAGGCGACTTTATGATTGGTCCGCTGAGTTATTCTTGGTATGACCCAGAAAGGTCAAATTGGCAATCCAAAACAATTCAAGCATTGAAGCTTTCCGTAGCCAAAAGTTCAGGTGATCAGATTGCTGTTGGAAGAGGCAGAAACGCTTCAGCACCCAAGCAATTATCAGAAGATATCCTTTACATCAAAGTTGGCGAAACAGAATTCAGCAAAGGAAGCGGTAGTTTATTTTTCCTTTCAATTCCATTTTATCTGCTAAGCGCTTTGTCACCGTTGGCATTGATTGGATTTTTATTGGTAAAAAGAAGAGCACAAAGGCGCAAGAGTAACATTGGGGAATTTAGAGTGAAGGAAGCTGGAAGTACAGCAAGCAAGCGTTTGAAAATTGCGAAAACGCTGCTTCTGAAAGGCGATAAAAATGCCTTTTATGAGGAAATTTATAGAGCAATTTATGGATATTTATCTGATAAATTAAGACTTCCGGTGGCTGATCTTAATCGACAGAAAATCACAGAATTATTAAGTTCAGGTAAAGTGCCTGATGAGATATCAGATCGAGTTTTTAATACACTTGATAGTTGCGAATTTGCTCGATTTGCCCCAGGTGCTGAATCAGGCATGAACGACATTTTTGAAGAAACATCCAGAATTATTCGTGAAACCGAAAACTTGTTGAAACCATGAGAAAGTTCATCCTCATTTTTTTCTGTCTCACATCAATTGCTGCATCTGCACTCTCACCGAATTCACTGTTCAAAGATGCCAATCAAGCCTACCAGAAAGGCGATTTTCAAAAGTCAATAACACTCTACGAGCAAATTGTTCGCGACCATGGCGTTTCGTCGGCCGAATTAAGGTACAACCTTGGGAATGCTTATTACCGAATTGCAGACTACCCAAGTGCGATCTTGAACTATGAACGCGCATTAATAGAAGACCCATCTGATCGTGAAGTGTTGGCCAATTTGCAGATTATCCGCAACAAGTTGGAAGACAAAATTGAGCCCATGCCTGAGCTTTTTTATATCAGATGGTTCAAAGCCACTCGAAATATTTTTTCGACCGATGTTTGGGCTTGGCTGTTCATTCTAAACTTTTTAGGCGCTGCAGCACTTTGGATTCTGTACTTTCAGGGACGAAATAGCCGCAACAAGAAAGTAGGATTTTATGGAGGCCTAACAACCATTGTTTTTTCGATTTTACTATTCATTACTGCATTTTCTGCATGGAAGAATAACTATAAAACCCAAAGGGCAGTTGTTTTTGCTGGAAGCATTTCGGTTAAAAGCGCTCCCGTTGTATCAGGCAACGGATTGTTTATTGTTCATGCCGGAACTACAGTTACCATTACCGATGAGCTTGGCGAATGGGTTAGGGTGCGTTTAGAAGATGGCAAAGAAGGATGGGTTATTCTTGGCGATCTGGAGGTTATTTAAAAGGCTTAGTGTAACCCTTCATGTAAGTTTCGGCAGATGATCTGTCTGCTATCATTGTTATGTATCTGATTATTAGATTTTTAGTATTGAATTCGCATAGATATAGGTTGTAATATCAAGGTGCATTCTGAAAGGAATACAACCAACCCGGAAAGTCGCATTCCCGTAAACACTCCCAAACGCACAAGGAGTTTCAAGGATGTCGATTTTTACCCATAGAACCTTTTCACAGATTGGTAGAAGCAATTCAAGCTTTCTGCTATTCGCATTTGCACTGCTATGGTCGGCACAAGCATTTGCGCAATCAGGTAGATTTAACAACTGGTATTTTGGCAATACTGCAGGAGTAAGCTTCGCTTCAGGAGCTCCGGTTGCACTCACCAATGGTGCTTTAGTAACCACCGAAGGTTGTGCAAGCATGTCGGATGATCTTGGAAACCTATTGTTTTACACCGACGGAGTAACCGTTTGGAATAGAAATCACTTGCCAATGACCAATGGCACTTTATTAAACGGACATGCTTCATCAACTCAATCGGGGATAATCGTTCAAAAGCCAAACAGTAACAACATTTATTATGTATTCACTTCCGATGCTGATGTTGGTCCAGATGGTATTCAATATTCAGAAGTCAACATGTCGTTATCGGCAGGTCTTGGAGCTGTAACCGCAACAAAAAATATCCCACTTCATACACCATCTTGTGAAAAAATAACTGCGGTTCGTCATTGCAATAACCGCGATATCTGGATTGTTTCGCACGATTGGAATTCGAATACTTTCAGAACTTGGCTCATCACACCAACCGGAGTGAATGTAACACCGATTTTGAGCTCCGTAGGAACTGTTATTACAGGAATCACGCAATCATCTTATGGGCAATTAAAATCCAACCCCGACGGGAATAAGCTTCTCGCAAGTCATTATGGCTTTACCACAGGAGGAACAAACCGCATGGAACTTTATGATTTTAACAATCAAACTGGAGCGGTTTCAAATCCAATTACATTGGCCACCGACATCGGACTTTATGGTGCAGAATTTTCTCCCAATGGTCGTGTTGTTTACGGTGCAACCAATGGTGGAACCTTGTTACAATATAATATTTGTGCAGCGAATGCCGCTTCAATTATTGCATCACGTTATGTAGTTGGAGTTCTCGGTCCTTTTATTGGCTCGCTTCAGATAGGGCCCGACAATAAAATCTATGTAGCACGAAACACTACATCTTTGTCGGTGATTAACAACCCAAACACACTAGGTGTTGGATGTGGGTTCGTAAATGCAGCCATCCCGCTTGCCGGAAGAATTTCTAGAATGGGCTTACCGAACATGGCGTCGTTTTATGTTCGTCCACAAATACAGCCATTTACATACGCTGCCAATTGTTTGAATGTTGGATTTGTATCGCCATCGGTAACAGTTTCATCGAGCAGTTGTGCAGGAGCGGCAAATGCCATTCAATCAGTACTCTGGAATTTTGGAGATCCCGCTTCAGGTGCTTCGAATACATCAACAACATTAAATCCTTCACACAGCTATAGTGCAATTGGATCATACACCATATCATTAGTCATGAATCTCGGTTGTTACAACGATACATTAACCCAAACAATAAATATCAGTGGCTTTAATGTAACTACAAGCGCAACCAATGCATCTTGCGGTGCATCCAATGGAACTGCTACTGTAACGCCTGCTGCAGTGGGTGCTTACACGTATTTATGGAGCAACGGTCAAACAACACAAACCGCAACTGGGTTGGCAGCTGGATCATACACCGTGACAGTGAATTCATCCACAGGTTGCTCAACAGTAGCAACTGCAACTGTATTGTCTGGAGGCTCAATTGCACTTAACGTGAATCCAGTTTCAGCAACTTGTAACGGATCTGCAACTGGTACAGCTGTAGCTGCCGGTTCTGGAGGAACTGCGCCTTATACATATTCTTGGAGCAATGGTTCAACAGGTGCGAGTGTGAGTGGCTTAGCTGCCGGAATTTACACAGCAACCGTAACCGATGCCGGTGGATGTTCAGCAACGCAATCTTTCACCATTACACAACCCATAGCATTGGCTGCAACAGTAACTACAGCACCGATTACTTGTGCTGGAGGAACAGGATCGGCAAGTATTGTTGCTTCTGGTGGAACTTCTCCATATTCATACAGCTGGAGTTCAGGCGGATCGGGCACATCAGTAACAGGTTTATCCAATGGAAGCTATACAGTTACAGTTACCGACAACCGCGGATGCACTGTAACAAGAAACTTTACAATCAACCAACCAGCTGCGTTGTCGGCCACATTAAATCTAACGCAAATCACTTGCAATGGGATAGCCAACGGTCAAGCCAATTTAACTTTATCAGGAGGAACATCACCATACACAAATTTGTGGTCTAATGGTTCAATATCTACCGCATTGTCGGGATTGGCGAATGGATCGATCAGCGTAACTGTAACCGATGCTTCAGGCTGTTCGGTAACCAGAAACGGAACCATCACACAACCAGCTGCTTTGATATCTACTGTAACGGTGGTTCAGCCTGGATGCACATCCCCGCAGGGCTCAGCATCGTCTTCAGTAAATGGTGGAACAGCTCCGTATAGCTACGCATGGAGCAATGGAGCAACATCGAATTCAGTTTCTAATTTAGCAGCAGGAAATTATTCACTCACAGTAACCGACAACAATGGATGTGTAGTTACCGATAATTTTACGATCGTATCTGCATCTGTAATATCTGTAAGCGTAAACGCTACGAATGTTTCATGTGCTGGAGCTGCAAATGGAAGTATAACATCATCAGTAAGCGGAGGAGTCGCTCCTTTGGTTTATAGCTGGTCGAATGGAGCTTCTTCAAACCAGATTTCAGCATTAACTCCAGGGAATTACACCCTTACAGTTACGGATGCATCAGGATGTTCTGCCAGCGTATCCACTGCTATTGTCCAACCAACAGGAATGACATTAACGGCATCTGTAACAGAGGCAACCTGTGGATCGCCCAATGGCAGCATTTCAGTTATTGTTTCAGGAGGCACTGGACCATATATCTATAGCTGGAATACCAATCCTGCTCAAACAACAACGGTTGCATCAAATCTATCAGCAGGTCTTTATACACTCACAGTTACAGATGCAACAGGCTGTAGCTCAATATCTACATCAACGGTTAACAATACAGGTTCGCTGAGTTTATCTGCAACAGTTACATCAAACGTTTCTTGTTTTGGAGGAAATGATGGATCTGCAGTTGCATCTGCCAACGGCGGAACAGCACCTTATACTTATTTTTGGACTTCGGGTGGAAGTGGAAATTCTTCAATAGGAATTTCTGCAGGAAGCTATTCAGTTATGGTAGTTGATGCAGCTGGTTGTAACGCGGTTCAGGCATTTTCGATTACCCAACCTGCAGCAATAAATGCAACAGTTAGTGCAACTGCTGTATCTTGTTTTGGAGGGAACAATGGATCGGCAAGTGTTTCTGCTACAGGTGGAGCTGGATCTTACACTTATTCTTGGAGCAATGGAGCCACAGGTACGATAGCAAACAATCTATCTTCAGGAAACTACACGGTTGTGATAAGCGATTTGAATAATTGTGTGTTGAACCGCATCGTTTCTATTACAGAGCCAACCGAAATTGTTGTGAATCCAACAATTACTCAAATCGCATGCGCGGGAGTTAACAACGGTTCAATTCAACTTTCGGTGGTTGGAGGCCAATTGCCTTACACATGCTCGTGGAGCAATGGTTCAACTGGATTAAATATCAGTAGCCTATCCTCTGGAAATTATTCATACACGCTTCAAGATGCAACGGGATGTCAGAAAACTGGGTCAGTATTTCTAACTGCTCCATCTGCATTGCAGGCTGTTGCGATAGCTAGTCCGGTGAGTTGCTTTAACTCTTCCGATGGAATTGTAGATTTAACTATAACTGGAGGCACTTTTCCTTATAATGTATCTTGGAGTAACGGCATGTCGACTGAAGACTTAGCCTCCGTTTCTGCTGGGAATTATGTTGCTACTATTGCCGATATTGCTGGATGTGTTATTCTTGCTAACTCAACTGTTGTAGAACCAGACTCGATTTCATTCACTTGGTCGGTAACTTCTTCGGCTTGCAATGCATCAACTGGAACCCTGCTTTTTTCCGCTAGCGGTGGCCAAACACCTTATCAATTTGCGCTTGATGGGTCAACCTTTCAAAGTTCACCGTTCTTTGGCAGTCTAACTGCAGGAATGCATGAATTGGTTATTCGCGATGCCAATAGCTGCGAGCTCGCTCGATTTGTAAGTGTTCCATCTCCTGCGAATATTTCTGCGAGTATCATCAATGTGAGTCATTTATCTTGTTTTGGTGGAAGCAACGGGGCGGCGCAAGTTCAAGTTGTTGGTGGAACAGCTCCTTTTCAAATTTCTTGGAGCTCAGATGAAGCGTCTTACAATGCAACAATGTTGGAAGCAGGATCTCAGTATGTTACAGTTACCGATGCAGCTGGTTGTATCGTTACCGAAACATTTGTTATCAATGAACCTGCTCAAATAGGAGCTATTGCTACTATTGATAATGTGAATTGTTACAGTGCTTCTGATGGAAGTATATCATTAAGTGCGAATGGAGGTACAGGTGCATTGTCGTTTCTGTGGGAAAACGGATTAACGGGCAATAATCTTCAAGGCATTCCTACGGGCGAGTATACTGTCGACATAACCGACGCAAATGGTTGTTTGTATTCAGATACATTTTTACTTTCACAACCTCAGCAACCTATTTTATTGCAGACTACAGTTACCGCAGGCGATTGCGGAAACAGTGGAGGAACCATCACCGTTATTTCAACTGGTGGAACTACGCCATACACATACGATTGGGCTGAAGTTCCAGGCGTTAACAATTCAATAATTGGAAATTTAAGTCCTGGAACCTATAACCTGACAATCACTGATGCACAAGGTTGCATCGAAAACACATCTGCAACGTTGCAGAATTTTCCACCTGTTATAGCAGTTGTGGATTCGGTATTAAATGCAACCTGCTATGGTGCTGGAGATGGGCGGGTTTATTTATCCGTTTCGGGCGGCACAGCACCTTATAGTTATCAATGGGGACAAGGATTACAATCAATTTTACCCGACAGTATGCCATCAGGAACCTACACAATGCAGGTTTTGGATATTAATGGTTGTGCTGCTAATGTGAATTTCACCATCAATCAGCCGATGGCTTTCATGGTAAATTCATCAGCAGAAAATCTTACCTGCAATGGATCTAATGATGGACGGGTATTATTGTCGGTAAACGGTGGAACTCAACCCTACAGTTTCAATTGGTCGAACGGAGTACAAACGATTTCCAACAATAACCTATCTGCAGGAAACTATTCATGCACAATCACAGATGTAAACGGTTGTTCAACGTCAATTTCTGAAGTTGTTTTGGAGCCTAGTCCGATCGAACTCTCGCTCGATATCGACCAGCCTGGTTGCAATGGCAATAACAATGGAGCAGTTACTTGTATTGTATCAGGAGGAACTGGACAATACAACTATCAATGGAGTAATGGATCTATCTCTCCTGGTATTGCAGGTTTGGCAGCTGGTTCGTATACAGTGAATGTTATTGATGAAAACGGTTGTACGAAGCAAATGACGGCCGATTTATCGTCCGACCCAGCATTTGTAATTTATATAGAAGGCGACACCGTTTTGTGTTTGGGAGATCAAACGTTGCTTCAAGCATCTGCAGTTGGTTTGCACAACCAATATAGTTTTGTTTGGGATCATGGCGTTAGTGGATCAAACATCGCTGCCAATCCTCAAGCAACAACTTTTTACACAGTAACGGTAACAGATTCAACAGGATGTTCTGGAAGTGAGAGTATTTTGGTTGAGGTAAATCCTATTCCAAGTCTTGCCATTTCATCTTTAGATAGTTCTGGTTGTGCGCCTTTTTGCACTAAGCTTCTGGCGGTTTCATCGGCATCTTCATATGTTTGGACATTATCCGATGGACAAACATTCACCGAGCAGGATATCCAACCATGTTTCGATTTGCCAGGCATTTATGGAGTTCAACTTTCTGCCTCCGATTCAAATGGTTGCGGAACCTCAATGACTTGGTCTGAAACAATCGAAGTTTTCCCAACGCCAATTGCTGGTTTTGCTGCGAACCCAATGGATGCAACTCTAGACAATCCATTGATTACATTCCAAAATCAAAGTATCGGCGCCACAAATTATTCCTATCATTTTGGCGATCCTTCACAAAGCTATGTGATGAGTCCTGACGCAATGTTTGCATACCAAGACACGGGTTATTTCGAAGTAACGCTTCAAGTAACTAGTGCAGATGGATGCTACGACGAAGCAGTTCAAACTATTCACATTGGAGGTTTCACAGCCTTTTACATTCCACGAGCATTTACGCCTAATGCAGATGGTTTGAACGATGTATTTCTAGCAAAAGCAACCGGACTTTCGCCTGAGGGCTTCGAAATGCAGATTTACGATCGTTGGGGTGAAATGATTTTCAGCTCTAACAATTGGGACAAAGGATGGGATGGCACAATCAATGGAAAAACAGTGCCTTTGGATCAATACGTTTGCAAAGTTCGATATTTCGACAAAACCGGAAATCAGAACGATCATATTGGATCAGTAATCGTTGCTGAATAAACGAGTTGGGCGGCATTAACGCGCTTTCGTCTATAGTCTGCTTGCAAAAAAGCCAATAGAGCTATATGCCTCAATCACTACCGCGAATCCGATTAATTGATGCTTATTGATTAAAATTGAAAGTTCGGAAAGAGCAAATTGACCTGTAATCGTAATCCACAATTATTAGGATAAAGTGAAACATCTAATATTGCTCGAAAAATTGAAAAAACGTTCAGGGGGCCTCCAACCTCCTCCCGAGGACGAAGTAAATCATTTACTTTCAAGTGATCCGTGTTTAATCGTTTATATCCGTTTAAATTTGATAAATGCCTAAATTGCTTATAGTCAAACTTTTCGAAAAGCCTTTTTAATGGCAAGTTTGATAGTATGGATAAAAGTGCCTATAACTTTTTGACAATCAAAATTTTACTAAATTGGTTTTAGGATAATAAATAAAACTATACATGTTTCCTTTACATTTGAAATGCGAATATTAGAATATTAAACAGAAATCTATTCGCAATTATTTCAGTCATTTAAATTTTCAATTATGTGAAAATTCTATTCACCTAGATTTTATTATGAGTCAGTCCAATATCTATTCTACACGAGTTCAAAAAGGAGAAGGCAATTTATCCTTACATTTTATTGAAGTACCGAATGAAATAGCCGAATCTCTTTTTAAAAAGTTCCCAGCCCGTGCAATTTTTACAATACATGAAAATTCATTTCACGGTGGCGTTCTCCGAAGAAAAGATGGTTTTTATCTTGTCCAAATGGGCAAGGCGACAATGAAAAAAATTAAAGCTTCATACCAAGACTTGGTTGAGGTAACCATAAATGCCGATCTCACTGAATACGGTTATGAAATGCCTGAAGAAATGGAAGCATTGCTCGAACAAGATGACCACGGAAGAGAAAACTGGGAGACACTCAATCCAGGTATGAAACGAAGCTTATTACATTATGTAAATTCTGCAAAATCGGTTGATGTGAGAATCAAACGATCTATACTAATCCTTAAACGCGCCGAAGAAATTCAAGCTGAAAGAAAGAAAAAAGGGAAATGAGCTACATTGGTTCCGATGAATTAAAAAAGTGAATCGAGAAATTCTCAGAATTACAGTTAATTTTGCAATATGAATTTTGTAGAAGAATTGCGATGGAGAGGACTTCTCCACGACATGATCCCAGGTACCGAAGAACTCCTTTCGAAAGAAAAAGTCGCAGCATATATTGGTTTTGATCCTACCGCCGAATCTCTTCATATTGGTTCAATGGTGCAGATTATACTGTTAATGCACCTTCAGCGCCACGGACATACACCTATCGCCCTAGTGGGAGGAGCAACAGGTATGATCGGTGATCCTTCGTTCAAATCCGAAGAGCGCAAAATGCTCAGTGAAGAGAGCCTTCAGAAGAATGTCGCCGGAATCGAAGCACAACTGCGCAAGTTTATCGATTTCAATAAAGGGGCCGAATTGGTTAATAATTACGACTGGTTTAAGGATTTCTCTCTCCTCGGATTTTTACGCGAAGTTGGTAAACACCTAAGCGTAAACTACATGATGGCCAAAGATTCGGTAAAAAAACGACTCGAAACCGGAATTTCTTTTACCGAGTTCAGCTATCAGCTTATTCAAGGCTATGATTTCTATTGGCTGTGGAAAAATAAAAATGCCAAACTTCAGCTCGGCGGCTCCGACCAATGGGGAAATATCGTTACAGGCACAGAACTGATCCGTCGAATCGCTGGTGGAGAAGCTTACGCATTGACTGTTCCACTTGTAACCAAGGCCGATGGTGCGAAATTCGGCAAAACTGAACAAGGCAATGTGTGGCTCGATGCTAAACTCACAAGTCCTTACCAGTTCTACCAATTCTGGCTAAACACCTCTGATGAAGACGCAGAAAAATATATCAAGATTTTTACCTTCCTAGATCAAAGCACTATTGAAACGTTGATCGAAGAACACCGTGTGAATCCCGCAGCTAGGAATTTGCAAAAACGCCTCGGACAAGAAATTACTACCCTTGTGCATGATGACGAAGAATTTCAAGCAGCCGTTGCTGCAACAGCAATTCTTTTCGGTAGCGGAACCAAAGAACAGCTCGAAGCAATGAGCGAAAATACACTGCTCCAAGTGTTCGAAAGTGTGCCACGTTTTTCTGTTGATTTTAACTTACTCAAAGAAGGCGTGAATATTCTAGATCTATTGGCTGTTCATACTCAGGTGTTTGAATCAAAGGGGGATGCACGAAAAATGATTCAGCAAAATGCACTTTCAATTAACAAAGAGAAGTTTGGCGATGCTGCTGGAATCCTTACAGAATCAGCCTTAATCGCTCAGAAATACATGCTCATTCAGAAAGGGAAAAAGAATTATTATTTAATTAATTTCTCTTAATTAATGCGCATAATCGATACTATTCCGCATCCACAACTGAAAATTTCAATTTTTCAGATGAATGGAAAATATCTTGTGAAATTCGAAGCTGGCGCCTACGAGCAAACCTACAAAGTTGATGAATCAGAAGTTTCAGGACTAGTTGGACTGAAAGAAAAAGTCAACGACGAATTTCTTGTTGAGGTAGCAGCAGCTTTTCGTACTATGCACACTGCAAATCCATGGAAAGAGTAGGGGAGACAAGTGTTTCCTATTGTTTATAATTCAATTATTTGGGCGGCATTTCGCGCTATTCGCTCGTAGTGTCCTTCCGCTTCGCTCTGGCCAGCTACCCGCTGCTATCGCGGCCGCGGTCATTCTATTTAGATGTAGCTTTTTTATAGAGTGTGCATTCAAAATAAACTCAAACAGGCATTTTTAGCATGTACAATTTCATATCTTCGACTCGCCTTCGAGTAATTTCTATGTTTCCAAATTTACGAACCTGCCTTATAACCTTCATAGCACTCATTCAGCTATGCAGTTTACTCCAAGCACAAGGCGATTTTCAATTAATTGGAAATGGTGGCCAAGCCGACTTAGGCAATAATTGTTTTCGCCTCACTCAAGCCCAGAATACTTCTTACGGTGCAGTTTGGTATCGTTGGCAAGCTGATCTGAATGAGGATTTCGAAATCATTACCGACCTTAACTTTGGATTCAACGACTTTGGTGCAGATGGTATAGTTTTCGCCTTCCAAAACTTATGCACCAATGTAGGTTCTACAGGCGGTGGAATGGGCATTGAAGGTGTCAATCCATCGCTTTTCATTGAGTTTGATACATTTAACAATCCCGACAACAGCGATTTGGCTGATGATCATATCGGGATTTTAAGCGATGGAGTTTTACTTCACACCGGACCAACGTCTCTCTCAACACCAGTGTGCGCACTTCCAAATTGCGGTGACATTGAAAATGGTCTAAATTATTCAGTCCGAATCTTTTGGCAAGCAGCCATTCAAACCTTGGATGTTTACTTTAATGGGATACTCCGCACTTCCTATACTGGCGACTTAATTAATTCCATTTTTGCTGGTAATTCCATGGTATACTGGGGGTTTACTTCTGCAACTGGCGGATTCAACAACAGCCACACTGTTTGCATTACAAATTTTACCGATAACCAAATTCAACCTTCTGATACCACCTGGTGCGCTAATCAAAACATCACTTTCAGTGTAGGCAATCCAATTAATACAGTGAGCTATCAATGGCAAGTTAGTTCAAATGGTGGCGCATCTTTTAGTAATGTAACCAATTCGGCTGTTTACAGCGGAAGCACCACGCCAACCTTAGCCTTAACCAACGCGCCTAATAGCTTTATTGGCAATTTATATCAAGTGATTATTTCTGGTTGTGGCGGACAATTCATTAGCGATCCAGCAGAAATTACCGCCGGACTTTTGGTCTCCATCACTCAACAGCCAATCAATCAGGACTTATGTGAGAATGATCCTGCCTTGCTAATCGTCACCTCACCAGAAGCAACTAACTATCAATGGCAGGAATTCATCGCTGGTGCTTGGGTAAATATAACAGATGATGCAGCTCAAGGAATCTCAGGAACTCAAACATCCAATTTAAACTTAATCGGAGCAGCAACAGTTGCTGGAACCCGCGAATATCGCTGCCTACTTTGGGCAGATTGCAGCGCTGAAATAATCAGCAACGAAGTAATCATCAATCACAATCCAAGTCCTTCAATCCAAAATCAGCCAATAAATCAATCTGTTTGTTTGGGATCCAATACATCATTCAGTATCAATGCTTCTGGTCCCAGTTTGACGTATCAATGGCAAATGAGCAACGATGGCGGCAACAACTACACTGCACTTGTAAATGGAGGTGTTTTTAGTCAGGTGAACACAAATTCTTTGCTGCTATCCAGCGTTATTGCTGCAATAAACAATGCACTGTTTCAGTGTGTCGTAACAGATGACTGTGGAAGTCCTGTTCAAACTTCATCGGCTGTTTTAACGGTTCAAAATCCTCCTACATTTACACAACAGCCTATCAATGTGCAAGCCTGCGCAGGGAACTCCGAGCAATTTATTTCTGTTGCAACTGGCTCAGAAAGTTGGCAATGGGAATACAGCAATGATGGAGGAACTACTTTTCAGAATGTTCCAAGTGCCGCTCCATACGATGGTTCTAGCAATTCAATATTAACAATAAACCCTGTTACCTACAATATGCAAGGTTGGGTGTTTCGAGCCAAAGTAATAGGTTGTGGCCAAGAATTGACTAGTAACAACGCTTCTCTTAGTCTATTTCCAGCATTGACTGTTGATCCAATTCCTGCGCAGGTTACGAGATGTGAGGGGGAATCATTGCAGATTTCAGCTCAAGCAGAAAATGCTAATTCGTATCAATGGGAATTAAATACTGGCTCAGGTTTCCAGTCCTTACTTAATACTGTTGGTGTAAATGGAGAAAACACTTCAAATTTATTAATAAACAATATTCCTGCATCGTGGCACAATGCTCAGCTTCGTTGCAAAATAGAAGGAGAATGCACAACGTTGTTCAGCACCATTCTGACTCTTAATGTGAATGGGCTTCCTGTTTTGTTGGCGCAGCCCATTATAACCCCAATTTGTTCTGGTAGCTCATACTTGTTGCAAGCTCTATCAAAAGGCGCAGGTATTCAGTATCAATGGGAAGTTTTAGATGGATCTGGCGATTTTATCCCGCTTACCCTAACTGGATTCACTGGAGTTGAATCACCTGATCTCTCCATCGCATCAACATCCGACATGAATGGATTAGTTCTTCGTTGTGTTTTAAGCGGTTGTGATGCAGAAGTGAAGACTGATTCAATACCATTGATTATCCTAGAAAATGAGCCTGTTTATATCCCGAATTGCTTCACGCCAAATGAAGATCAAATCAATTCCGAGTTCCGCTTATTCACTTCCGGAAATCCGAAATTAGATGCTTCAATTTACAGTCGTTGGGGCGATTTAATCTTTCGTTGGTCTGATACAAACCAAGGCTGGGACGGCAAACTAAACGGTGAGTTTGTAGCTGAAGGCATTTATACTTATAAAGTAAGAATAGAGACGGACTGCGAAACCAAAAACTATACAGGACGCATCCAAGTTATTCGTTAGAATTAGAAGTAAGTCTTTAGCTAATTTCGATTTAATGTGACGAACTATTTTTCTATTTAAAGCCTAATTAGTTTGTATATTAATTTCATCTTTACATTTAACCAATCAAATTTAATAAGACATATCCCATTAGCATTTGATAACACAATATCCAATAGCTAAAATCGAAATGTTTTAAATTAAATTTCCATCTATTTTTTGTTGCTAGAATTTTAATGAGTTGGTTAAATAAAACAGCAATTGCACCAGTTAAAAGCAATAAGTAATCCTTACTTAAAAGCATTTTATAGGTGAGCCAAAACAATGGAATACTAAATGTCATCAACACAATATAGAAACCCACACGTATTAATTCATTCTTTACAATTCCATCAGGAAATTTAAAAAGTATATGGAGTATTGGTAACCATAAAACAACAGTAATGATCACCAATAAAGTTAATGTAAACCAAAGACTGTCATTAACCTTAGATGCTTCAATTTGATTGAAGGAAAAATATAGAATAGCGCCAACAATTAATGGCAGTATTAAACTTACAGTAGCTAAAAACTTCGGAAGATGTTCGTTTTTCAATTGAAAGGTTGAATTGAATTTTAATTGTAAAAATGAGCGATTTTTATTTGATTATTTAGCTCGAATTGCATCAACTGGATTTAATCTTGATGCAGAAATAGCAGGAGCTATACCAGAAATCAATCCAATCACACTCGAAATAATCAATCCAATAAAAACATTATTCCAACTAAGTGAAATGTCGAAATCTATACCTCCAGCTAACGCCAGAGTCAAGAGAAATATTAAAACAAGGCCCATAATTCCACCCATTAATGATAGGATCACTGCCTCAAATAAAAACTGAAATAAAATGAAGTAGTTTTTAGCTCCTAATGATTTCTGAATTCCAATAATGTTTATTCGCTCTTTCACAGAAACAAACATGATATTGGCAATACCAAAACCACCCACCAAAATTGAAAAAAATCCAATTACTCCTCCAGCAATATTAACAACTCCAATCAATTGATCGAAACCATTCGAAAGCAACTTGGTTTCGTTTAAAGCAAAATTATCCTCTTTGCGAGGCGAAATTCTCCTAATGCTTCGCATGATTCCGGTTAGTTCATCCTTCAAAGCAGCATTTCCAATTCCATCTTTCGCTTTAACTGCGATATAAGGGTTCACTTGTTCGTTCCGAATATCAACCCGACTTCTCGCAAAGTTCAAAGGAATCATTGCAGCATTATCCAATCCGAAGTCAATAATATTCTCTCCTTCTTTCTTGAAAATTCCAATTACATGCACTTTATCGCCTCGAAGAAAAATTGTTTTTCCAATCGGATTAACATCTCCAAATAAATTTTCCGCCACTTGTGCACCAATAACTGCAAGTCCACGACCAGCGCGCAACTCAGAATCGGTGAAGTATCTTCCCTCTTGCAATTCGAAATTTTTAATCTTATCGTAATCCTCCGAAATAGCATTGATCTGCACATTTTCAGCACTGAACGATTTATATCTTAAGGTTACTTGCGCTTGTATGAGAAATGAACAAAACTCTGCAAGCTTGCTCCTTTTTCGGATCTCTGAAAGTTCATCAAGTTGAGTAACGGGCCTGTTCATGTATTTCCACCAAGGGTAGTCAGATCCAAATTCCCATGGCCATTTTTGAACATAAATTACATTATCGCCCAATGATGAAATACTCTTATCGATATTGTTTCGAATAGAATCAACCATTGTAAAAACCGAAATGATGGCAAAAATACCTATCGTTATCCCAAGAAGTGAGAGGAAAGTCCGCAGTTTATTTTCAATGAGTGATCCCATTGCAAATCTGAAACTTTCTCGAAACAATCTTAGGAAAAGCATATCAGATAGATTTCATCTCAATAATTGTTTCTTTGGGATTTGCAGATCCGAAAATGGCATTTCCTGCAACCATCGCATCCGCACCTGAATCGATTAAATCTCTGTAATTCGAAAGATCCACACCGCCGTCCACTTCAATCATTGCAGAACTTTCTACTGCCTCAATCATCGAACGAAGTTGTCGAACTTTGTCGAATGTATGTGGGATAAATTTTTGGCCCCCAAAACCTGGATTCACACTCATGATCAAAAATAAATCAGCATCGTGTAATATGTCTTCTAGCATACCAACCGGAGTTCCAGGATTTACTGCGACACCTGCTTTCAGTCCTAGTGAACGAATGCTTTGTAACGTTCGGTGAATGTGCGGACATGCTTCATAGTGAACTGTCAATATATCTGCACCTGCTTTGGCAAATTCTTCTAAATAGCGATCAGGTTGCACGATCATCAAGTGGACATCCAATGGCTTGGTAGCCAACTTTTTCAGGTGTTTCATGATCGGAAAGCCGAAGGAAATGTTTGGAACGAAAACGCCGTCCATCACATCTACATGGAACCAATCAGCTTCACTCTCGTTAACCAACTGAATATCTTTGTAAAGATGATTGAAATCTGCAGAAAGCAGGGAAGGGGCAATTATGTGCGACATGCCGCCAAAGGTAACGATTATATACACTCATATTGTAGACTGAGTTATGAGCTAATTCTATTTATCAGTATATCAATTAATTTGAAAATCTTGATTTATTTTTTATTGTTAACCGAAGATTTTCCTTGATAATTAATTTTCTTTTTTGTTGGGAACACTATCAGCCCCTCCCCGCTGCAAGGAATAAAAAATCGACGAATCTACACCTAGTTGAAACGGTTATAGTCGATTATAATCGGCTTGAAACGGATAATTTAAATTATACACAAAAGCAATTTTGAAGGGATTACTTTTCTTGTGCGACAGTTTTAAAATTGGAAACTGTTAGACGCTGAAAAATCCAAATCAACATCAATTGTTGAAAATTATTATTTGTATAGTTCTAAATTTTTTTGTTGGGAACACCATCGGCCCCTCCCCAATGCAAGGAACATAAAATCGGCGAATCCAAACCCTTTTGAAACGGTTAAAATCGATTATAATCGGCTTGAATCGGATAACTTCAACTGCATAATTAATTGCTCGTTTGAATTAAATGAAAACTGATAATCAATTGAAAGGAGAGAATGATTTAAAATGAGTCAATGATAAATTTCAAATTCAATTGTTGAAAAAATACACTTGACAGTTGTTTCATTTTTTCGTTGGGAACACCATCGGCCCCTCCCCGCTGCAAGGAACATAAAATTTGGAAATTCAAACCCTTTTGAAACAGTTATAATCGATTATAACCGGCTTGAATCGGATAAATTATTTTGAGGTATGACGCAGATTTTAATCACTCATTTTCCATTAGAATAGAGTGATTAAAATAAGTTCGAACTTTAATAAGTTAATACACTGTAATCAAAACATCCAACATGCTTTTATTAGAAGCCAAAGTTGTATTGGTGACAATAACCCTCGGCTGGTCAAAATTTTGCGCAGTTGAACCAGAGGAGAATAAATCACTAGATTGGATTGTAGATGTTTGTGAAAAGTTCTGAGCCATTGAAACTGTTGATGTAGCTTTCGTTTCTGCAACATCATCCACAGGACAATTAGTAGGACGAACTCCAGGTGAAACTTCAACAGTAGATTCGCTTAATACAATATCCTCTGATTCATTTGCTGAAGGCATTTTTGCATTTTCCGCTGAAGCTTTTGCAACAGTTTGGTCAACTAAAATTGCCTCTTCAGTCACTTCAGAATTATTCGAATCTTTATCTGGTACATCTGAAGACTCAAATTTACTAGCCTGGTTGCTTCCATTCTTGTTGATTTGATGAATATCTGCAACATTATTTCTCGATGTTTCCCCGGGCATAAACCACACGAAAAATACAAGAACCGCTGCCGCTACAGCGAATGTTGTAATCCAAACAGGCATCGAAATAACTCTTCTCGGTTTACCCGGACCTTTGTCGAAAGCAGCTAGCAAAGCATCTTTTAATTCATCTTTGGGTTGAATGAATTCTTCATCAATTAATTCTAATTGCATGAGCATCTCCTTTAATTGCTGAAATTCTGTTTCAGTAATTTGTTCGTCTTGCAACTGTTTTAGCTCATCTGCGTTGAGTTCACTCCATGATTTATTTCTAATCCATGATTCGAATCCATCGGGGTATTGGTGTCTATTTTCCATAATTAGATGTGCTGAAATTGTGGTAAACGGGTGGCAATTTTTTTCAATGTGTAAAATAGGCGACTTTTTACGGTTCCTTCGCTGCAATTGTGTATTACGCTAATTTCCTTTAACGACAAATCCTCAAAATAACGCAACATAAATGTGCTTTTGTGTGGTTCGTCGATGCCTTGTAATACTTCCTTCAATTTGGTAGTAAATGCTTTTTTGTCGATTCTTTCAGTGATACCTGCTGATTTATCTGCCAATTCAGGCGCATAATCGAGAGAAACACTAACGCCTTTTTTACCGGCTTTACGATATTCCATTTTACATAGATTATTAGCTACTGTGTAAACCCATGCTTTAAATGATCGAGTTATATCGAAAAGTTCAGGTTGACGTGCTATTTTAAGAAATAATTCCTGTAATAAATCCTCGCTTTGTTCTCGATTATTCCACAACATTTTCATGAAATAACCCATTAATTTACCACTGTAACGGTCGTAAAGTAATGAGAACGCTAGTTTATCGCGTTGAATGATGAGTTCCATTAATTGCTCATCTGTAAGTTGTGCAGATGGCTTTATCATTGTCGAATCGATTTACCAGTGATGGATTTAATTTGCTGATAAATCTCTTCAGCTTTTTTCTCTCTCGGATCATTCGTTGCCTGCAATTGCGATTTTAATAAGTAAATACCAGGCAATAAATTCGAAATTAATTTAACAAATGGATCATTCTGAGAAATTTCCGAATTAAGAAATTGCTTAAATGATGCATCAAAATAAAAAGATGATAATGCATTTGTGCTGTTCCATGTTGTGCTTGTTAATTTTGCTAACGGCCCAATTGGATGAAGGTTTTTGGTGTAAGAAGACAATAAGTCGCTTCTAATTGAAAGTGATAAGTAAATAGGTTTAGTGTTTTGTTTTAGTAATAGATCAATTATGGATCTTGCATTATTTAATTCTTTTGGAATACTCAAGCTCGGATTCCATTTTTTTAGTGTTTTTGAAAGCCATTCATAGTCTTCAATCATTGATAATGAAACAATATAAACACTCTTCTTTTCTTGTTGAAGCCAAAGTGGATAGGTGTCGAATTCACCATTAGTTACAATTAAACTGCCCGATTCTACTACATTTAGTGACCACAAAGCCATTGCCTTTTGAACTGCAGTAAGATTTCCTTGTTTGTCGTATTCTGTTAATGCAAGATTTCTTTTTGAAGCATCACCCAATCGTTCCGAAATCCAAGCTATTTCAGGTAACAACAATGAATTACTAAAACCGCCAGACTTGATTGCCTCCTGCAGATATTTACCTGCTTCGGATTTATTTCTGTTTTGCCTTACATTGATATAGTTAAACTCAAAACTGTTAGATATGTAAGTTTGGCTTTCTGTGATGATTGAGCCTAATTGTTCTTGCTCTTTTTTACTGATAACGCCGTCATCTGAAAGCAATTTGTTACGCTGTTCAGTGTAATTGTTGAACCAATAAACAGGATCTTGTAAATATTTACTGCTGCTCGAACCAACATTATTGAGTTCTAGGTTTTCATTTTCCTGAACGGCAGGTGCATCATCCGAACTTTCTGACTTAAATTTCGTGGATGCTGGTTGGGGTGCAGCTTTATTAATTTTTCTTTGGGTACTTTGTTGCCCTTCAATTTGTATAGGCTTGGAGTATTTATTTTGAAGAGCTTTGCCTCTAAACGGCTCTGCTGATTGAGCATGTCCTGCAGAATGACAGAACGCTAAAAAACAGATTATTGAAAGAAATCGAATCATTTGAAGTCGGTTTGGCAGGATTATGTTAGCCATAATTAAAGGTTCAACAAATTTGAGGATTTATTACAAGTGTCTGTTTTACAGTTATTCACAATTACAACAAAAGATGTTGATGAAATATTTTACAAAACAGACTGTAAGGTTGTCAGGTTTGATTCAGTGGCGTTATCTTTGACAAGCATAAGCAAGCAAAACAAATTTATATCATGGCTTTAACATTCACAGACGCAAATTTCGAGGAACTCGTTCTTAAATCAGATAAACCAGTACTTGTAGATTTTTGGGCAGAATGGTGTGGACCCTGCCGCGTAGTTGGTCCAATTGTAGAAGAACTAGCAACCGATTTCGATGGCACCGCTGTTATTGGAAAGGTCGATGTCGACAGTAATCCGAACATCTCGATGCAATACGGAATCCGTAATATCCCAACTTTGTTGGTGTTTAAAAATGGACAAGTTGTTGACAAACAAGTTGGAGCAGTACCTAAAGCAGTGTTAGCTGGAAAGCTTACTGCGCAAATGGCCTAATCCATTTCTAATAAAATTGAAAGACACAGAGAACTAAACTCTGTGTCTTTTCGTTTTCTAGACAAACACCAGTTTAGATTTTTAGATTTGCTTTGCAAGATTGACACGATTCAATTTTATCCTGTTCTGCTTTTTCCTACATTTCAATCCATAAATTCAGTTTATGCCAATCAATCGTCAGGAACTTCAGCAATTCGGACATCTTGAGATGCTCTCAAGACAAGTGGTTGAAGGTTTTATTACAGGATTGCATAAAAGTCCTTTTCATGGATTTTCGGTTGAATTTGCAGAATATCGACAATACAACCAAGGCGAATCTACACGGTACATCGACTGGCGACTTTACGGTAAAACAGACAAGCTCTACGTGAAGCGTTTCGAGGAGGAAACTAACCTAAGATGTCAAATCGTCATCGATCGGTCTTCATCGATGTATTTTCCGCTCGACGCAGCTAAAAAAGGTCTTGACAACAAGCTGCAATTTTCTGCCAAAGCTGCTGCTGCACTTATATTTATGCTAAATAAGCAGCGAGATGCTACTGGGCTAAGTGTGTTTTCGGAAGATCTTGAAGTGCACACGCCTGCTAGATCTGCTGGAGTGCATATGGCGATGATGTATGCCGAACTAGAGAAATTGCTCGATACTCCGTGGGACAATAAACCTCAGAAAACCAATGCTGCACAAGTGCTTCATACCTTGGCAGAAGCAGTGCATAAAAGAAGTTTGATCGTGCTATTTTCTGATATGTTTGAAGATGGAACCGAAACGGAACATCTATTTTCAGCGCTGCAACACCTCAAGCACAATAAACATGAAGTGCTGTTATTTCATGTTACCGACAAACAAATGGAACTTGATTTCGAATTTGAAAATCGTCCATATAAGTTCGTAGACTTAGAAAGTGGAGAGGAAATCAGGCTTCAACCCAATGAAGTAAAAGCAGAATATCTTCGTCAGATTACCGATTTTACAGCCGATCTTAAGCTTAAATGCGCTCAATATCATATTGATTTTATCGAAGCCGATATCAATCAAGGGTTTGTTCAGGTATTGCTGCCTTATATTATGAAGCGCACCAAAATGCGGATTTGATCTCCGCTCCATTCAATATTTTATTTATTCAATGATGGTCATTTCTTGGATCAAATGACCTGCCTTGGCGTATTTATCAATCACCCAAAGTGTATAACGAACATCTAAAACAATGTTTCTCACTTGGTTGATGTCATAGTAAATATCACTCATCGTACCTTCCCAATTGCGGTCGAAATTTGTTCCAATCAAATGGCCTTTTGCGTTTAAAACAGGACTTCCAGAATTTCCACCAGTGGTGTGGTTCGATGCCGCGAAACAAGTGTGAAGAGAGCCATCTTTATCCGCGTAGCGACCATAATCTTTATTTTTCAGGAGCTCAAACATGCGCGGTTCGATCGAATAATCTATGTGCCCTGTGTTGTTCTTTTCCATGATTCCATCAGTAGTTGTAAACCAATTGTATGCAGTTGCATCATTGGGCTTGTATCCTTCGGTTTTTCCAAATGCTACACGTAAACTTTGATTGGCATCAGGATAGTATTTCTTTTCAGGTAATACCAATCGGATCGCTTCCATATATTGGCGATTCAATGGGATCAATTGCGCATTGATGTATGTAAATTCCTTTTGAACTGTGTTTTTAAATTGACTGAAATAAAAACTTGCAGCTTGATAAGCAACATCATTTTTAATTTTAGAAACAATTAAAGTATCAGGATTTTCAAGCCAATTCATAACTTCTTCCCCATTGTCGATTAAACTGTTTTGAAATAATTTTACAGCCTCTTCCTTTAATTCTTGTTCGCTTGCACCAGCCGAAAAACCTCTGAATTTTGTAGGATAGACGTCCTCCTTCGAATATTTTAAATAATTCGCAATCATTTCAACCAAGATATCCTGATCCAATGGAGCATAATAATTCTTATAAAAATCAGCACTCGACGATTTTAAATTGGTAAATACATCTTTGCCTTTTTGTCCAGCAAAATCTTCAGCTTTTAAATCAACAATCGCCTTTAAACTATTTGCCTGTCTGAAAATTTCAACTGTCAACAAAGCCTCACTAAACAAATCATATTCTGGTTGTACTTTTTCCAAACTGCCATAAAGCTTCCCTATTTTATCAAGCAAGCCAAAATAAGCAACGAATTTTGGCTCATTGGTAACGCGATTGTCAAACAACATTTCCATTGACTTCTTTTTTGCAACAGCATCAGCCTTCCTTAATCCACGGGTTTCTCCCGCCCATTTTTTATGGTAGTTACTCACTCCTGAATACTTATCAGCGTATTTGATGAAAATCTCCCGATCAGCCAACATGTACTTATTAAACACATCCAAGCGCTTTCCTCGGAGATCCACTTTCATCGGGTTGATCTTCGAAACCAATTGCTCAATTGCATAAGAAGTTAAATACTCATTGGTACGAGCAGGAAATCCATATACCATTGTGAATTCATTTTCCTTCAAACCTTTCAATGAAATTGGAAAGTGGTGTTTCGGCTTGTAAGGAACATTATCAGGCGAGTATTCAGCTGGTTTATTCTCTTTGTTTGCATAAATTCTAAACATGCTAAAATCGCCGGTGTGCCGAGGCCATGACCAATTGTCCATGTCTTTTCCAAAATTACCTATACTACTAGGCGGTGCTCCAACCAATCGCACATCCTTAAAAACTTCCATTACAATTAGATAATATTCATTCCCATTGTAAAAGGGCTTCACGGTTGCTTCATAGGATGTTCCTGCTGTGGCCTCCTTGACAATTTCTGTAGAATGTTGAGCAACTAAGCTTTCGCGCATCGCTTCATCCGTAACGCCTTTAAGATCTTTAACCACTTTTGCGGTAACATTTTCCATTCGAATGATAAATGTTACCGATAAGCCAGGATTAGGAAGCTCCTTAGATCGTTCAGATGCCCAAAAACCATTTTTGAGATAGTCGTTTTCTAATGAACTATGATCCTGAATCTGACCAAATCCGCAATGATGATTGGTCAGTAATAAGCCTTCGTTACTTATCAATTCGCCCGTGCAGCCGCGTCCAAATAAAACTACCGCATCTTTCATACTCGACTTATTGATGTCGTAAATATCTGAAGCGCTGATTTTCATGCCCATCGTTTTCATGTCTTTCTCGTTGAGCTCTTTCAACAACATCGGCAGCCACATTCCTTCATCTGCATAGGTTTTGAAGGTTAAAAGAATAAATGAGCTGATTATTAGTATTCTACGCATCATGGGGAGTTGAATTGAAGGCCGAATTTGGTGAAAAAAGTGAAACAAACAGAATCGATGTAAGAATGTTCACATGATTTTTCGATTCCGATTTCCGTTATTTGAAGCATGAAGCATTTTACTTTCCTTTTTTCCATTTTATTGGTCATAAATCAATTATCCTCACAGCAACATTTGCCTCCAACGGCTGAATGGAAGGGCAAAAGCTTGAATTTAATGTTAAGCAAGGATGCTGATTGGGCAACACCTTTCGAATTGTCGGATGGAAATAGATCTGCAACCATTTTGGAAATGCGCAATTGGTTTGGTAGATTGCTCAATAAATATTCTCAAGTAAATGAATTGGTGATTGGTCAAACAATCAATGAAACCGAGATTTTAGCCTATACTTTCTCCGAAGATCCCGCATTTTCAGTAAGCCTCCATCGTTCCGATAAACCTCTTGTGGTCTTTCAAGCGGGCATACATTCAGGCGAAATCGACGGACTCGATGCAGGCATGATGCTGTTTAGAGATTTATGCACAGGTCCACTAAAATCCCTCGCCAAACAAGTTGTTATCATTTTTATTCCAGCCATTAATATTGATGGTTTATCGCGTTTATCGGATAAAAATAGAATCAACCAAAGAGGCCCTGAAATGCAAGGTTGGCGGTCTAATTCGCTCAATCAAAACTTGAATAGAGATTACTCTAAATTGGATTCCTACGAAATTAAATCTGTTGTTGAATTAATTGCTGTTGTAAAACCTGAATTGTATGTTGATATTCATGTTACTGACGGTGCAGATTATCAATATGATATAACTTATGGTTTTACTGGAAAACACGGGTATTCACCCGAAATTTCTAAGTGGCTTGAGAATGTTCTTAAATCACGTGCCGACCAACAACTTTCAAAATATGGTCATATTCCAGGACCTTTGGTTTTTCTAAAGGATGAAAAAGATCCACGTTTAGGAAACCAGCTTTATACATTTGGTCCTCGTTTTTCTCATGGTTACGGCGACGTGCGCCACATGCCAACTGTATTGGTCGAAAATCATTCTTTGAAGCCTTTTCGTCAAAGGGTTTTGGGAACCAGAGTGCTGATGGAAGCAATGCTGCAAGTATTGGCCGAAGAGTCTAAATCGCTAAGAATAGCCATGAAAAAGGATGCGACTTCCCTTCCAAGTAAAATTCCAGTTACTTGGGATATCGATACAAATTCAACTGATTCAATGATGTTTAAAGGACTGAAATCAATCGTCCGAAAAAGCGAAGCCGCAGGTTCGGAGGTGGTTTCTTGGAATGCCGAAAAATTGGATGTCAAAATTCCATTGATCCAACACAATCAGCCAAAAACGTTTATCAATCGACCGAAATTTTATTTTATTCCTGCCAATCGAACTGATATAAGAGATCGATTGAAATCTCACTGTATCGAGCACCGTATTTTAGAATCCGACAGCCTCGTTGAAGTGAGTTGTTTAAGATTTGAAAATTTCCAATTGATCGGTAAAACAACCAATCAAGGTAGAACTCGAATGACAGCCAATTCAGTTGCTTTTAAGAAAAAGGTACTTTATCGACGAGGAACTGTAATTGTTTCTACTGATCAACCTCTTGGAATTTTGTGTTGCTTATTGTTAGAACCAGATTCACCAGATTCGTTTTTTCAATGGGGATTTTTTGGAGATGTAGCTGAAAGAACCGAGTATTTTGAAGCTTATGCAATGGCGCCACTTGCAGATGAAATGATGAAAAATAATCCCGAACTAAAAGCAGAATTTGATTCGAAATGTAAAGCTGATGAAGCATTCAGAAAAGATCAAGATGCCCGACTTCGCTGGTGGTACGAGCATTCTGAATGGTCAGATGAAAATTGGATGGTGTATCCAATTGGAATTATTAATTAATTCAATTATTTCGAACAGTGAAGGATTCCTTAATTAATCTCATTGAAGCAGAACGAAAAGCTTCGATATTATTTTCCGAAATTGAAAATCGTGGTTTTATTTCACCTGGTAAAACAGAGAAAAAACTCAATACTGAGATTTTCGATTTAGCCTTTGAACTTTTTGGTATTCGTAAGTTTTGGCACAAACGTATTGTTCGTTCTGGCAAGAATACGCTACTCCCTTATAAAGAAAATCCTATCGATTTAGAATTACAAGAAAACGATATTTTGTTTTTTGATTTTGGACCTGTTTTCGATGATTGGGAAGCAGATTTTGGACGAACTTATGTGCTCGGAAATGACACCCGAAAACATCAATTAAAAAACGATGTAGAAACTGCTTGGTATGAAGGATATGCTCATTTTCTTGCTAATTATCAGCATATTTCTGGAGCAGAATTATATCAGTTTACTTCAGATTTAGCCCTGAAAATGGGTTGGGAATATGGCAATCACCATTGCGGGCATTTGGTTGGAAATTTTCCGCACGAAACACTCTTAGGAGAAATCGTGTCGAATTATATTCATCCTGAAAATATCGATTTGATGGCGAATCTAGACGTTTTAGGGAACGAAAGATTTTGGATTTATGAAATTCATTTTATCGATCCAATCTTGGAAATTGGTGGATTCTTTGAGCAACTAATGGTAGTGGAATAAATGCTTAGGTCAATTTATGTCAGTTAGTGGCTTTCAGTAAAGTTTTCAATTATACACTCTGGGAGGCGAAAACTTCTAATTGAAATAATCTTTAAATAAACTTCAAATGTCCGAACGCTCTCAAGAGAATGTTAATGAGGGTGGATTATTTATTCATTTGAAATTCTAATTGCATTCGATTGTATCCAATTTGCAATTTCATTGAATTCCATTTTTCCCGAAGCAATATTTATTACAAATGAGTACTTCTCATCTTGTGTCGCAATTATTTCCCAGCCTTTTTCAAGTAGAATTAATCTCATTACAACATAGCCAATCCGTTTATTGCCATCAATAAATGGATGGTTAATTAATAAACTTTGAATGATTGCTGCAGCTTTATGAAATTGATTTTCATGTAATTCAATTCCGCCAAAGGTTTGATATGGCCTCGACAGCGCTGATTCTAATTGAGCTAAATCTCTTATGCCTTTTGCTCCGCCAAATTTATCAATTAGAATGTCCTGAATCTTTATAACTTGCTCTAATGAAATCATTTAGCAAGCCTTTCAAGCACTTCTTTGTCCTCTGAAAGTATTTTGTTAAGATTATTCGAAAGTATGAGATCAGTTTCAGACTTTGAAATTAACTCTTTCAAATAGTTAAGAATACTTTCTAGAGCTTCATCAGACACATTGTCTAAAATCTTGTTAATCTGATCTTTGACTTCATTTTTTGACATGACTATAAGACTTTATCAAATGTAACAAGTTTTCGGATGTATCAAAAATTCAATTGGCACGAATTATCTAATTGACGATCTTACACCTTGTAATTTCAGCTCGAATAATCGTTAATTTCGTTTGATGCGATTGATGCTTTTTGTGCTGTGCTCTTTTAGCACCTTGATGGGGGTTTCACAGGTTGTGAATCCAGATTTCGGACTCGTTTTTCCTCAAGATGAAGTGCCTGTTGTTCGAATTACAATCGATCCCGACACTTTAAATGCTGTTTTCGAAACTGGTGTAACTGGCGATCAACGCGAATACAAAGCAACCTTTCGTTTCGAGAGTTCTGGTCTTACGCAAACCATTCAACAGGTTGGTTTCCGGCTCCGCGGAAACACAAGCTTGCAGGCCCAGCGTAAATCATTTAAGGTCTCCTTCAATACATATGTGCAAGGTGCGAAATGGCAAGGATTAGAGAAACTCAATCTCAATGGAAGCCACAACGATCCATCGAGGATGCGGGCCAACCTATCAT
This sequence comes from Flavobacteriales bacterium, assembly GCA_040403315.1. Classification (GTDB taxonomy): domain Bacteria; phylum Bacteroidota; class Bacteroidia; order M30B66; family M30B66; genus CAMCXT01. The sequence goes on along the minus strand of JBBAKX010000002.1, from coordinate 338,857 downwards.
GGAACATCATGCGCAATGCGAATCTTCCTGCGAGCAGAGCTGGATACGTGAAATTTTACATCAACGATGAATACAAAGGTCTGTACAATAACATTGAACATATCGATGAACAATTCACCGTGCGGATAGATGGCATTGGAAGTGGAAATCTTTACAAATGTCTTTATCCTGCACCGCTCACTTTCATCAGCAACAATGCTGATTCCTACAAATTGGAAGCCCAAGGTCGACGTGTTTACGATTTGAGCAACAACCAATATCTCGACGATTACAGCGATTTAGCCAATTTTATCAAAGTCCTCAATCAAACAACAATCAACAATTTACCTTGTGAATTGGAAGCTATTTTTAACATTGATTCCTACCTCAAGCAAGCTGCACTAGATGTGTTAATTGGCAATTGGGATGGATACATTTACAACAACAACAATTATTATCTCTACCACAATCTCAAAACCGATTTGTTGGAGTTTATTGCCTACGATGTCAACAATACGCTCGGAATTGATTGGTTAGGAATCGATTGGACCACCAGAAACATCTACAATTGGTCGCCATCTTGGGGCGAAAGGCCATTGTTCACCCGACTTTTGGAAGTGCCTCAATACCGTGCTCGATTTACTAATTACATGCACGAACTGATCAATACAAGCTGCCATGTAGATTCTGTAGCGATCATGGCGCAACACGATCTTGACTTGATTTCACCAGCTGTTCAAACAGATCCATACCACAGCTTAGATTATGGATTTTCATACAACGATTTTCTCCAAAGTGTTGATGAATCTTGGGGTGGACAAGTGGATTTTGGAATAGTACCTTATGCAGAAACTCGAAACAACACAGCGTTAAATCAATTGGATAATTTTATGTCAACGAAAAGTCTTGGGGCATTTTGGATGCAACATGATTATCCAGAAGTTGCTTCTGGAATTGCCATGGTTGCAGCATTTGGAAACATCGATAGCACTGTTTTTCAGTTTAGTTCTGATGGTAATTCATGGACAGATGGAGGATTTATGAAAGACGATGGGATTTTTCCTGACGCATTAAGTAATGATGGAATATTCACCACGAGTTTACCATCATTTCCAACGGCCGACTTTGTTTATTGTCGCGCTAAAATGGCCGATTCAACTGTATTTTCGCCATGTGAAGGCAAGGTGATCTTTTTAACGGAAAGCAATTCTCAGATTTTCATCAACGAAGTAATGACCGATAATGCAACCATTATCGCAGATGAAAATGGCCAATTCGACGATTGGATCGAGCTGTGGAATGCCGGATCTAATCCGATTTCATTGAATGGGAAATTCCTTAGTGACGATGCTGATGAACCTTACAAATTTGCACTTCCCAATGTTGCATTAACTCTTGGCCAACACTTGCTTTTCTGGGCCGACAATGATGAACTATTGAACCGTTACCACACGAATTTCAGCCTTTCTGCCAGTGGCGAAACATTGAGATTGTACACCAAGGAAATGAATTCACCAAGATTGGTTGATGTGGTTGAAGTGCCTAGTTTAACTGAGGACTTCTCTTATGGAAGATTAACTGATGGATCGGCTGTTTGGTATACATTCGAAATTCCAACTCCTCAAGCTACCAATCAAATTCTTGGAATTGAAAGTGAAAATTCAATTTGGTTCAATATTTTCCCCAATCCAGCAAACCAGAAATTGTATTTCACTGAATTTGTGAAATCTGCTGAAGTGATTGATTTAACAGGTAGAATCGTCATAAAAAAAGGAGACGCGAACCAAATCGATATCTCCTTTTTAAATGTTGGATTGTATTTCATTAAAACCGAAAAGGGAACAATGAAATTCTTTAAATCTGAATAATCAGGTTTTAAAACTCGAAGATTATCCCAATTGCTGGTGTAACAAATGGTGTTTCATCAATCAATAGAACAGAAATACCATTCGATCCATCTTGTTTTAATGGTTGTCCATCGGTAGTTTCAAAGTCTGTATTGGTAGCGTTTCTCTTGAATGAATAATCAGGAATATCTGGATTCTTAGCTCGCATTGCATTTTGCAAATCGATGAATACATCCAAAGTGGATTTTTTGAAATAGAATTTCTTGTCAATCCGAATATCTAACTGACTAAAATTAATTAAACGTTCTGTATTTAAACGTGAGAAATCAAGAACTCCTTGACCAGTTGTAGCGAAATTAAATCTAGAAGAAACTGAATCGAATGGTGTGTATGGTGATCCACCAGCAAAACGGAATTTTGCACCCAATTCCCAACCACGTTTTAATTTATACCCAAAAAGCGCAGAAACCAAATGCTGATTGTCCCATGTTGAAGCAATGAGCCTTCCATCTTTGCCTGAAAAGCGGCTTCTAACAAAAGTGTAGCTAAACACTACAAAAATTCGTTTCACCAATTTCTGTTGGAAATAAAACTCTGCTCCATAGGTTTCTCCGCCACCAATACTAGAAATAGCTTCATTTCCAAGTACATCGAAGCTTCCACCTAAATTGGCCAAAGAAATTCCATTTGTATCAGATACCGGATAATTGCTGTAGCGCTTATAAAAACCTTCTACCGTGAAACGTAATTCTTCCTTTGGCACGAACTCAAATCCTCCCACGTAGTGTGTGGAGCGAATGTATTTTGCATTTCGATTTGCAAATTCATCTTCTTTGTCTTTAAACCCTAATACTGTATAGGTTGGGATTTTATAGTAATCGCCAATTGAAGCATTGATGTTCCATTTTGGTGCTACTTTCCAAGACAAGGATAGGCGAGGGGAAAGGGTTTGACCAAGGTTATTGCCACCGTCTGTAAAGGTATTTCCATCGGTTCTTAAACCTGCAGATATCAAGAGCTTTTCGTTGAAAAATCTTTTCGAAGCATTTGCAAATGCACCATATTTCAAGAAATTAATGTTTGAATTTGATTTAATTTCAAATTGTGGAATTACAATGCCGTTGTCGAGTGTATCGCCCTTTACAATTCGGTTGTAAAGTTCATTGTTGAATTTTACGTATTGCGCAGAAACACCATAGGCGAATTTCCAATTGTTAACGAATTTATTTACATCGATGCGCAATTTGTTTTCAATTTCCTGAGATCTTACTTTTAGAATTCTCGCGTTTTCGTTGCCTTCATCTTTGTTTTCAAATCTATCTAATTGATTGTTAAACATATTTCTACTCAAAGCAACATTTACAAATCCATTTTTAACCAATCGCTTTATAGATGCACCAGTTGTGTAATTCCATTGATCAATCGATGGAGTGGAGTTCAAAATATATGTTTTGTCGGGTGATGATTCGCGCGGAACACCAAAGTTGAACTCATCAATTGCCCCAATCCCGATAAAGTTCAAGGTTGTTTTTGCATTTATTTTATGGGACACTTTGTACTGAAAATCCCAGTAATTCGGACGAATCGGTAAATCGATTGCCTCAAATAAAAGTTGCAAATAAGAACGTCGTGCCGAAACTAAATAGTTTGTTTTCTTGTTGATCGGTCCTTCGAATGTTGCTGCGAATTCGGTAGATGACAACCTGAGATTTCCTGAAAGTCGTTCTGGATTTCCTTCTCGTTGCTTGAATTGAAAAACCGATGCCAAGGCATTGTCGAATCGAGCATCAAATGCCGACGAACTCAATTTTACATCTTCAATGAAAGAAACGTTTAGCATACCAGCCGGACCACCAGAACTGCCTTGGGTTTGAAAGTGATTTAACACCGGAATTTCGATACCATCTAAGTAGAATACGTTCTCATTTGGAGCACCACCACGAATAATGATATCGTTTCGAAAGGAAGCCGAAGAAGAACCTGCAACACCTGGCAACACCTGAACAACACGCGAAATGTCAAAGTTTCCACCTGGATTCGATCTGATTTCTTCGGTGGTGAGTGTTTGTACCGAAAGCGGAGTAACCATATCAACCGCGGATGCTGATTTGTTCTTGTCGAACGTGATTTCAAATTCTTTTAGATCTGTGCCTGTTTCTTCAAGTTCGAAATTGATTACTTGATCGTTTCCAGACGTAACCGATACGTTGAACTTCGATTGTGGTTTGTACCCTACGATGCTGGCTTTAAGATTATAACTCCCCACAGGAACATTGCTGATTCTGTAGTTTCCATCAAGATCAGCCGCCGCTCCCAATTGCGTACCTTCAACAGTTACAGTAGCTCCAACAATCGTTTCTTGGGTTTGCTTGTTTTTGATTACACCTCTGACAACTCCCGTTTTTTGAGCATTTAAAAGGTTTGTAAGTGTGAGAATTGATAAAATGAGTCCGTAAATTCTGAACATAATTTATAGTTGTGAAATGTTATTTTCAGTTCATCGAACAAAAGTGGTATTGAAATGTTCTAAAGTGCAAGAAAATAAACTTTAAAAAGTACAGATATGTCCTTAAATGCTGCTCGAGAAAAAGGGTTTGAAAGTGAAGATGATTATCTGTTTATCCAGTCTTTATTAGAAAAAGCTAGGGAATTTAGAAAATCTGGTGGTTCTCCAATTATGTCTGAGTTTTCTGCTTGGCTCAGTGAAGAATATACCCACCAAGAAGTTAGTTTGCCATTTTTGTTTCCCGGTGAGTCGGTTGAATCGGCAGCGTCGAAATACATCATTTACTTGTATCGTTATGCCAAAGGTTACGGCAAGAAGCTTCTCAAAGACACGCCACTGAGTTCGATCGATGATGTTCCGTACTTATTGATGCTGCTCTTTTCAGGTCCATCCACCAAAATGGAATTGATCCAAGCCAATGTGCACGAAAAAACCACCGGTATGGAAATCCTCAATCGATTGCTGAGATTGGGTTTGGTAGAACAGCACTTTAACCTCGACGACAAACGGAGCCGAAAACTTAGTATTTCCCCGGAAGGGCAGAAATTAATGCAACAGTTAATGAAAGGCATGGATTCATTGTCGGCCATTGTGAGCGGAAATTTGACAAGCAACGAACGCACGTCCTTGTTGAAAATACTCCACAAACTCAACGATTTTCATATGAATGTGCATCAAGATGCAAGGGAGAAATCATTGTCAGAAATTGAAAAGGAATATCTCCTTTCAAATGGGAAATCATAAAGAATGTAGTTAAAGATAATTTGCTAATAATTCTCGCTTTAATTCTATAGATTTGGCGCAAACATCACAAATCATGAAAAAAATTTACACGGCAATTGCCATTTTAAGTTTGTCGGCATCATCATTCGCACAAAAAAATGTGATTTTAACAGTTCAACACAAACTAGGTGATTCCAACTTTAGCTACAATGCCGCAAATAGCAATGATGTTGGAAGTACTTTCAAATTTACTAGAGTTGAGTATTACATGTCGGGTTTTACAATTGTTCATGATGGCGGTATCGAAACGCCTGTTACGACAGATACTTATATTTTGACAGATGCTTTCATGAATGCAGTTCAAAGTCTTGGTACGTTTAACGTTACGAATGTTGAAGGTATCAAGTTTCATATCGGTGTTCCAGCTCCAATCAACAACCAAGATCCTAACCAATGGCCAATGAATCATCCGTTGGCTCCACAATCACCATCGATGCATTGGGGTTGGGCTGCCGGATATTTTTTCGCAGCTGTGGATGGTCTAGCAGGAACCAATTTAAACACTGGATTCGAAATGCACTGCCTTGGAAACGTGAACTATCTTGAACAAACTGTCATAGTTAACGGTGAGAATTCTGGTGATAATGTGTACATAAATATTGATGCTGATTATTTGGAAGCTGTTCGCGGAATTAATGTAAATGCTGGTCCAATCGATCATGGTGCAGGTGCAACCGATCTTACCATGATTCAGAATTTTAGAGACCGTGTTTTTTCTGCAGCTGCAACTTCACCGTTAAGTGTTGATGTTTCAAAAGCGAATGATTTTAAAGTATTCCCGAATCCATCTAATGGAGATTTTTACATCAATTCGAATGAGCAAGTTGCTTCAATTGAACTCTTCGATCTATCTGGTCGTAAAGTAATGGATCTACCTGCGCAGCAATCTGGTGTTCAGAAAGTTTCGATCGATCAAAGTGGTTTGTACATTCTTCAGGTTCGTTTGTTGAACCAAGAAGTGCTACGTAGCAAAGTGGTTGTTGAATAATGCAGTTGCTTCCGAGGTTACTAAGCGGCATTCTTGCGCTGTTGGTGCTTTCGGCCTGTAAAAAAGAGGCTCCGGAAATCACCGCGAGCAATGATCCTTTTCCTATCCCGTCAGGGTTTCCTAAAATCGAATTTCCCGACGATAACCAATTTACCGTTGAACGTTGGAAATTAGGTAAGAAGCTATTTTATGACAAGGCGCTATCGCTAAACAATACTGTAAGTTGCGGTTCATGTCACAAGCCAGAACTGGCATTTAGCGACAATGTAGCCCGCAGTTTAGGCGACAATGGTACCGTTGGAAGAGGAAATGCGCCTACATTATCCAATGTTGCTTATCATCCTTATTTCACCCGCGCTGGTGGAGTTCCTACACTTGAAATGCAGATTTTAGTGCCTGTCCAAGAGCACGATGAATTCAATACCAATATCGTTGACCTTGCAGAGCGCTTAAAGCAAATGCCCGAATATGTTGAAGCTGCACAAAATAGCTACAACCGTGAGATGGATCCATTTGTGATTACCCGTGCGATTGCAACGTTCGAACGTTCGTTGGTAAGCGGTAATTCTCGTTACGATGCCTACATTCAAAAAGGTGATTTCGAAGCGCTCAATAAACAGGAAAAACGCGGACTTCAGCTTTTTTTAAGCGATGAAACCAATTGTTCAAAGTGCCACACCGGTTTTGATTTTACCAATTATGCCTTTGAAAACAACGGATTATACACTGTTTACGCCGACTCTGGTCGTTTTCGGGTAACTGGAATTGACACGGATCGTGCGAAATTCAAAGTGCCGAGTTTGAGAAACATTGAACTTACTGCTCCATACATGCACGATGGTTCTAAACAAACGCTCGAAAGCATTGTTGAGCACTATAATGCAGGTGGAGCAATTCATCCCAATAAAAGTCAATTCCTGAAGCCTTTGGGATTAACCCAAGAAGAAAAAGATGACCTTGTGGCTTTCTTAAAATCTTTAACCGACGCTGCTTTTGCAGGAAACTCGAAATTTCGTCCATGAAGAAACAATTCGTAAAATACACTTCTTGGTTTTTATTGGTTTCGATCATATTCGTTGCATGTAAAAAAGCCGAAGAGCCTAAAGACGAAGTGCCAACCGAAGAAAATGGAGCCTATTCGATTGATTACGGCATTTTCCCTACGCCCAATATTCCTTCCGACAATCAGCTCACGGTTGAAGGCGTGAAATTAGGCAGGATGTTGTTTTACGATAATCTCCTTTCTGGAAACAATTCTATGTCTTGCGCCAGTTGCCATAAGCAACAAAATGCATTTTCGGATACCAACCGTTTTTCAGCTGGAATTGATGGAATCCAAGGTGGCCGTCAAGCCATGGCGGTTTTTAATTTACTATGGAATACCAGCGGTTTCTTTTGGGATGGAAGAACAACATTGCTGCGCGATCAGGCATTGATTCCCATCCAAGATCCAATTGAAATGCATCAGATGCTTCCTGAATTGGTTTCAGAACTTCAGGCTTCATCAAATTATCCAGCTCAATTCAAAAAGGCTTTCGGAACATCAAGTGTATCAACCGAATTGATTGGGAAAGCACTCGAACAATTTATGTATTCGATCGTCTCGAACAGTTCCAAATATGACGAATATCTGAAAGGCAATGTGAGCCTCACTGCGCAAGAAGAAAGAGGAAAGTTTCTATTTAATACTGAGTACAATCCAGCGTTTCCGGATGCTTCAGGTGCTGATTGTCGCCACTGTCATGGCGGAGACAATTTCGAAAACGACCGATATTTAAACAACGGATTGGATGAAGATACAGATTTCGTGGATTTTGGTCGTGAGATAGTTACGGGTTTGTCTGAAGACCGTGCGAAATTTAAAGTGACGAGTTTGCGAAACATCGAACTTACTCCACCATACATGCACGACGGAAGATTCAATACACTTGAAGAGGTTGTTGAGCACTACAATCAAGTGAAGAGCTCTAGCACTTTGGATGGCTCGTTTGGCCCACAAATGCCAGGTGGTTTGCAGCTTTCAACTGAAGACAAAGCAGCGTTGGTAGCCTTTTTGAAAATGCTCACCGATTACGAAATGATCAACGATCCGCGTTACAGCAAACCTTAAGTTATCGAAATACAATGTCTTTGATAGGAAATCGACTGCCTGCGATTTCATTGAGGCGTTGAAGCAATCCTGCACGCAAGAAACTCAACTCGGAGCGAAGAGCTGGAGAATCGATCGTAACGTAGTAAACGCCATGTTGGATCCTTATCGACGAAGTGCGATTGGCGACCATAACGCCCGCAACTTCCGACCATGCCTGAATCAATTGGTATTCTTTATAGCCTTCCGATAATCCATACTGGCTCATCATCAAATCGATAAGATCTGAAACCGGACTTTCGTTGGATTTTCTTTTAGCCATTTTGAAGCAATAAAGGTACTTAATCTTGATTGGTTTGCTGCAATTTCAGTTTCTAAGTTATCAATGAAATTAGCTATTAAATAAATTTATTTAATGAGTTTAGCCACTCGCGATTCAACGATTTTTTTGAATTCGACTTTTCCTTTTAAGTCTAGAAATGAATTATCAATTAATTGAAGTGCTTCGGGAATCCACTTCTGCAGCCTTAGATAGATAGAGCTTACCTGTTTACTATTTAATTTTAGAACCTGTCCCAATTGATCAAAATAAATCTTGTTGAAATTCTCTTTTTTCCCACCAAGCATGAGTGCAATATCTTCTTTGTCTTTTGGCAATATGATTTTCACATTTAACAAATCATAAGAAGGCGAAAGTACCCAGCCATTCTTGAATAAATACATCGAGTAGTTTTTAAGGTGCATATCATTATTTCCAGTTATATAGTTGAAAATAGTTAATTCTAAAAATCGAAACTTATCCAATAAGGTGTTTTCTGAAAGTTCCCCAATTTTTTTACCAAGCATTTCCATGGTACCCATATACTTATCAGCAAGCTCTAGAATTTGCAGAAAATCGATCATGTGATTTTTAGATCCATCGTCATTTCTGTCGATTCTCTTGGTGATATAGCATAATTCGCCCGACGCCAATCGTATTAAGTTTGCAGGCACAATTTCAATCTCAAAAAGTTTTGCCAACATCATGGAAAGATGCTCATTTTCAGGCATCTGGGGGAATTCTGAATTTTGTGGTTTTAATATGTAATTGCCACCTAATGCATCAGTTATTGTTAATCTGCCTTGTCTCCCATTTTCTAAAGTTGTTTTAATCCAGCCCATTGATAGTTTTGGTTGAACGCCAGGAACAGAGATTGACAATTCAGCCACTTCTTTAGCTAGTCTTTCCATATCAGAAAGATTGTAAGGTAGGCTTGGAGCGCCCTTCACTCCAAAAAATGCTCTTGCACAATGGGGATGATAATCTACTACTCCTTCAACCAAAGCTTGGTAACATGATAAACACTTATTCATCATTTTTTGTGTTGATTGGATGAACACTTACCGAACCTATTGCATTTTGGCAACACGATAATAGCAGACCCATGCGATCATTTTTATTGATTTTCCATCTTTCAGATGCAATGTTTAATAACCACCCTTCTGGAATTAGTCCATCAAAAAATGGAAATAGCTTTTTACTGCTATAAACGTTCAATGTAACAGGCATCGAAAAACAAATAAACTGGTTAGGATATTTCTCGAAATAAGCTTTTTCGTATGCAAAACGATAAACTCCTTCATCATCCTCTGTTAGGATTCCTGCCAGAATGTTATTGTATTTCACTGTTCCCTGACGCATAATTCTCTTTTATTGGACCTAATTCATGACCGAACATATTAAGGACTTGATTTACTTTAGATAAACTAAGATTGTCCTTTCCTTGCTCGATTTTTCTTATCACGGTTAAGGCAACACCGGCTTTCTCAGCGAATTTATCTTGGGAGAGTTTTAATTGTTTACGCCGAACTTTTACAAAATTGGCAATTGTGCTCATATTATATGTATATGCATACAAAAATAGTGAAGATTAATTTATTATATGCAAATGAGTATAATTATTTAAAGAAGAGCTGAAGCTATATGTAAGTAGAAATAATTATCTAACCTGTTTCTTTGATGAAATTCTTTTCAGCCTATTCATTATTCCAAAGATTCCAAACGAATAGATTCAAATATATCGCAATCAAGAATTATTTAGTTAGACCTTGATGCATTGAGTTTATCTAATAAATCAGTGCAGAGTTTGTCTTATTCAGTAAAGTTTTTGAAATCAATCTTGATTTGTTTGCTGCAACAATTCGATGCTAAAACGGTCGTAAGGACAATCGATTGAGCCCAAAATATCGGTTACCCGTTCCGGGTGAGAATCGGTGATAAAAATTTGACCAAAATGCTGTTGACTCACCAAGGTCATCAGAGCTGTAATTCTTTCTTGATCTAGCTTTTCGAAGATATCGTCGAGCAATAGCAGCGGCTTGACGCCCTTTAGTTCTGCCATCACATCAAACTGTGCAAGTTTTAGTGCAATGAGGATCGATTTCTGTTGCCCTTGACTGGCATAACGTCTTAATGGAAAGCCATTTACACGAATTTCGAGGTCGTCTTTGTGGATGCCTTCTGTGGTATATTGCATTACCCGATCGCGCTCTACAGAACGTTCGAGAAGATCTTCCATCGGGTATTCATTCAAGCCAGAATCGTACACCAAACTCACCTCCTCGTTGTGGTTGCTGAGGATTTGATAGTACTTGCTAAACAACGGAGCAATTCGATTTAAAAAGGATTTTCGCGCCTCGTATATTTCTGGAGCATACCTGCAAAGCTGCATATTCAGCACTTCGAGCATCGAGCGGTCGTTTTGCCCCTGTCGGAGGAAGGCATTGCGTTGCTGTACAATTTTGTTGTACCGAATGAGGTGTTCGAGGTAATTGCGGTCGAATTGAGAAATCACAGTATCGGTGAACTTCCTGCGTTCTTCACTACCTCCTGAGATCAGTACAATATCGGTTGGAGCAATCAAAACCAATGGAAACAAACCAATATGTTCGGAAAGCTTTGCGTATTCCTTGCTGTTGCGTTTGAAGATTTTAGTTTGACCACGTTTCAAACCGCAAGAGATCTGTTCGTTTTTCTCATTGAGCTTGAATTTTCCTTCAATCAAGAAAAAAGGCTCACCTAAATGGATGTTTTGTGAATCGGTTGGATTGAGAAATCCCTTGCAAAAAGACAGGTAGTAAATCGCGTCAAGAACATTGGTTTTTCCAACGCCGTTTGGCCCTGTGAATACAGCCACATCCTCCGTGAAGTTGTATGCGGCATCACGGTGACTTCTGAAATTTACCAGCGAAAGGCTCTTGAGTTTCATTATTTGCAAAGATAGGAGGGAGGCGCTGAAATTGACAATATGTGTAATTGTAACTTCTTCACAAAATCAAGCATCGCACTAATTTGCATCTATCTTTTCATTTCATGGCTTTTGATTCGAAAAAAAATCTATTTTTGCGCCTCATTTTGCGTGATATAAATTATGTCTCAGAAAACCGAAACAACAAAAGATCCGATTGCAAACGTTGAAGATGCTCTCTCAAAATCAGAGCTTTTTATTGAAAAGAACCGTAATGTCCTTTTAGGCGTTTTAGCCGGAATAATCGTAGTGGTTGGTGGGTATTTAGCTTACCAACAATTTGTTGTGAAGCCGCTTGAGGTAGAAGCACAATCAGCTATTTTCCGTGCTGAACGTTATTTCGAGAAAGATTCTTTCAATCTTGCACTTAACGGTAAAGACAAAGCTGAAGGATTCCTTTCAATCATCGAAAACTACGGCGGTACCAAAACTGGAAACCTAGCGCATTACTATGCTGGTGTTTGCTATTTGAACCTCGGTAAATATCAAGAATCAATTGATCAGATGGATCAATTTGATGCAGACGATATCATTCTAGGCGCAATGTCTTTGGGTGTGAAAGGTGATGCTACAATGGAACTCGGTAAGGTTGATGAAGCTATCGATTTGTATGTGAAAGCAGCAGGTAAAAACGAAAACTCTTTCACAACTCCTATGTTCTTGATGAAAGCAGCATTGGCTTACGAAGGAAAAGGCGATTACACAAAAGCACTTGAGGCTTACAATAAAATTCGTACAGAATACTTCCAGTCTTCAGAAGGCCGTGAAGCTGAAAAATATATTGCTCGTGCAGAACTTATGCTCAAGCAAAAAGGTGGCAAATAATGTCTAGCGCACAAAAAAACTTATCATCAGAAAAAATGGTCAATGCAGGTAGCATTGACCATTTTCATTTTACTGTTATCGTTGCAGAATGGAACCGTGAAATCACTTCTGCATTAGAGAAAGGTTGCATCGAAACCTTAATCGCTAACGGTGCTGATTCCATTAAAATCCGTGTGATTTCAGTGCCAGGTTCTTGGGAATTGGTTTCAGCTGCTACGATGGCCGCTCATATGAGTAATGCTGATGCTGTGATTTGCATCGGTGTGGTTGTGCGCGGCGATACACCGCACTTCGATTACATCTGCCAAGGTGTAACACAAGGTTTGGCCAATCTTTGCAGCACGCAAACAACGCCAGTGATATATGGTGTACTCACCGTAAATAACATGCAACAAGCTTTTGATCGATGTGGTGGTATTCATGGCAACAAAGGCGATGAAGCGGCCTCCACAGCTATCAAAATGGCCTTGTTGAAAGAAAAGTTTCTACACACATAACGATCCTATAAATTGAAAAGTCCTGATATATTCGAATCCATCAGGGCTTTTTCGTTTTTACCAATGAACGATTAGTTCACAGTAATTTCCAAATCTAAGTCGGCTACGTTTAACACGCCATCATACGCAACGAGTTCGATCGTGTAAGCGCCTGCAGTCCAACCAATGGTGCTGATGGTTTGGTTGATAGTGTAAGTTGCAGCAGCAAGATCGATGTCGTTGTCTGAAACCAATGTTGTACCTCTGTAAACCTTGATTTCGAGTGCACTCAGTGCCGAATTGTCGACCACATCGCCTTGAATTATCAGGTCGGTGCCGGTAGTGATGCTCGAACCTGCAACTGGAGCTGTTACTGTAATAACGGGAGCAATTAAGTCGCTTGAATTAAGGATGAATACATCACGCTCGACGATTTCACTGGTGTTGCCAGATTTATCTACGGCTGTCATGATGATATCGTAGGTACCAGCTGCAACATCAGCAGGAATGTCGATGTATTCGTGAATAGATTGCGATTTTCCTGTTAAATTTAGGATCACAATTTTTTCCCAATAACCGCTTGCCGCAACTTTACCGTGCGAATGTCCATCAGCAGCACTGTGGATGTCTATTTTGATTTGAGAAAGCTCCACATCGTCGGTAATGGTTGCAACAACATGGAGTTCATTGCCCGAAATGAGGGTGTCGTTTTCGAGCGGCTCGCTCACAGAAGCGATAATTGGAGCTGTATTGTCGACCTCATCTTTTTTGCAAGATGAGAGGACTACTGAAAAAAGAAGAGTAATTGAAAGTATTGGAAGAATGTATTTTTTCATGATTGATTTGTTAGAGTTTGAAACGAATTGACTGATGATCAAATCATTTCAGGTGGCGCTCTTCCTCCAATGCTTTGCGCTGCGATGCACTCCGCGGATGTTTCCAACGGTAAATAGCACCGTGTGAGGATAAGAGACTTCCATTGAATCCAAATGCCCTCATGAAGCGCTGCAGGCATCCAAAGTACTTGATCGTGGTTGCAATGCACGTGAGCTTCACTGAAGCAATCTTCCGCGGAAGCGAAATCTACTGTATGCGCATGGTTTTCGTCGTGCCAAATCGTATGCAACGTATCGGGAAACCACTGCAACAACAAAGCATGCAAAAGAACCAATGCTAAGAGCTTGCGCATCATGGTTTTAACGTGCTTTTGAAGGGGATTAACACGCTGAACATCACGTTTCGACCAGCTTCAGGAAGGTTCAACATCCTGTAGCGATTGAGGTGGGCGAAGTATTTATTATCTAATACGTTCTGGACATTGAGTACCAGTTTCCAGGTTTGTTTCCCAACTTGGATTCCTGTTCCAAAATTGAGGTTGATGAGGCTGAATCCAGGCGTTTCGGGTTCGTTTCTAGCTACATCATTTTGATCGAAAACACCTTGCCACTGAAATCCAATGTAAACATCCTTGATGCGTTTGCCCCATTTTTCCCACTCGTATTCAACATCTGTTCTGAGCTGAGCAGGTGGCATGAACGGCAACGAATAGCTGGTTTCGAGGTTCCAACCAGCAACGTACTGTCCGCTCAAGCCAAAATGTAAATGCTCGGTAATGTGCATATCCGACTGAAATTCAGCTCCATAGTGGATTGCATCCGCCTGATTGAAGCGGTAGAGAAGACCCGCATCGGGCAGCAAAGAGAATTCTGGCGTAGGATCGAGGAAGATGAATCCGTCGAAATAATTAAAGTATGGACTCACACTGATTTCCCACTTTTTGGTGGCGAATTTCACCAACAAGTCGCTCTGGTAGCCGCGTTCGGACGTTAATGTGGAATCGCCCATTTCGTGACGGAACGAGCCATGGTGAATACCATTTGCAGTGAGCTCTGGCGCTGTGGGCATGCGGAAACCTGATCCGAAATTGAATTTCACATTGAGCTTTTCTGCCGGAAACCAAGAGATACCAGTACTTCCAGAGGCATTGTTGAAGGTCCGGTTGATGTTCGGACTCGCTTGTTCGTAGCCCGAAATGGTCACCGAATCGGCATAGATGGCGCGCAGGTATCGGTCGGCGCGGATGTTCCCGTAATCGTAACGGATTCCAGCATTGAAAATCAGCTTTTTCGAAATATCCTTTCGCATAAACGCAAAGGCTCCAGTCGAGAAATTGCTGTACACCGGAATGAGGAAACTGAAGCCTCCGATGCGGTTCTGCTGCACGCTGTTGTTGATCCCAAACACCCATTTGAGGTCGTGTAGCCCTTCATAATGGAAGCGCACGTTCAAAGTGATGGTTTGCAGCTTGAACTCTAGCTCCACATCTCCTTGTGGCTGTGGGCCTTTCCCGTGTGCATGTGGAGAAGAAAATTCTCTCCGGTGGTTGAATTGATAGCCCAAATCGATTTCCATCCAGTGTTTCCCAATCATCAAACTGGTGTTCGAAAGCGCCTTGTAATGCTGCACGCGTTGGAAAGGCAAGTCTATATCGCGGTGGGTTGAATCATGTTTCAGTTCGTAGCTGCGCGGGATGCCATGAGCACCTGAGAAGAGTCCGACTTTTTGATCGAACATGCTGAATGTGAGCGTTGAATATCCCCATTTCTTGCTTGTGCCCATCATGAACTGGGCGTTTCTTTCGCGGCCAGCCGTATTTTTGAGGCGCTTGTTTTCGATCGGTAAGATGTAGGAATTGTAGATGAACGAATCTGCTGGAACACGGTAATCAGCATAGTCTTGCACTGAGATTCGGGCGCGGAAGAATTTATCGTTTTTGTTGATGGACGCCATGCCCGACAAACCCACGAAATCGTTCACAGAACGACCAGTTAGTAGCAATGCCGACTGTGTGGTATTGAGTTCGGGCGCTGGCGCAGGACGAATATTCACAACTCCGCCGATTCCATCAGAGCCATACATCAACGATGACGGGCCTTTCAAGACTTCCACACGGTCAACTGCAAACTGATCGATCTCCAAACCGTGGTCGCCGCCCCATTGTTGCCCTTCTTGCTTGATACCATTTTCGGCAACCACCACACGGTTAAAGCCCATCCCACGGATGACTGGCTTCGAAACGCCTTGTCCGGTGTTGATTGAACTCACGCCGGGAATATTCTCGAGGATTTTCACCAAGGAGGCATTGCCGTTTTTGAGCATGAATTCTTTATCAACCACTTGCATCGATTGAGATTGCTCTCTTTGTCCAGATTTCAGGATGCTTTCCTCGATGGTGATGTTGTTCAACTCGATGGATGCCTGTTGCAAGGTGATTTTGAGCGGTTCGTTTGTAGCCGCTACAGTCAGGTCGATTTCTGCAGCCTTGTAACCAATCAGATGCAAGTGAAGATGGTAGTTTCCCGGCTTGATGCCTGAAATTTTGAACTCTCCAAGATTATTGGTTTGGGTTGATTTCGACACTTCGTGGATAAAAACTGTAACAGCTGGAAGTGGAGTGCCCTGTTCGTCGGTTATCGTTCCTGAAATGTTAGCGATGGTTTGCGCAAAATTGGTGTTTGCCGACAAAATCAGCAGCAACAACAATATCAAACGGAAGCATCTGTTCAGCACAAGGAAGGATCAAGTTCAAAACAAAAGTAGTAATTCGTTTCAAATGCAATTCAGTTGCATCTGGTTCTTTTTTTAACTTTGTCGCATGGATCGTTCGGCACATTTACTCAGTGAGCATGGTTTGAAGAACACACCAGTTCGACGGAAAGTGCTTTCATTTATGGAGGAGCGGAAACATGCCGTGAGTCATGCCGAACTCGAAGGTGCATTTAACGGTGATGCCGATCGGGTTACCTTGTATCGTGCTTTGAATACGTTGGAAGAAAAGGGAATCGTTCACAAAGTGCTTGGCCGTGATGGCATTGCGCGTTATGCTTTATGTCAGGATGCTTGCACGGTGCATCGCCACGATGATCAGCATTTGCATTTCCACTGCAATACCTGCAAGAATGTGTTTTGCCTTGCTGTCGACGATTATCCTGAAGTGAACTTGCCTGCTGGGTTTATGCTTTCGAAAATCCAGCTCAGTGCTGAAGGGATCTGCGACAATTGCAAGTAGAATTCAAAGTGCAAAATTGAGAAGAACCGAATTTTGGTTCGGTGGAAGCGGTGTTTCAAGCGTCTTTTTTCTGCAAATTTGTGATCTATGAAAATGAAAAGTTTACTGCTTTTTACAAGTTTACTTGTATCGCAATTCGTTGTGGCTCAAGCCTCCGCACAGTGCAGCAACAAGACAAAATCAAACAGGAATCAAGCTTCCGATTATATCGACACACGAAGCGACAGTATCAATATCACACATTATTCGATTTATCTAGATTTTTCGACACTTCCAGTGAACGAATTGCATGCTCGATGCGTGGTGGATTTTAAAGCGAAGGTGGATCAAATCAGTTCGATTGTGTTGGATTTGGAAGGCCTAACGGTTGATTCGGTGCGGCAGAACGGTAACGTTTTAGTGTTTAGTCACTCCGATCCGCAATTGAACATCACACTTTCAGAAGCATTGAATACCAACGATTCATCATCTGTCGAAGTGTTCTATCAAGGTACGCCAGTTGAAGATGCATCAGGATTTGGTGGCTTCAGTTTTTCGGGCAATTATGCGTACAACATCGGTGTTGGATTCGATGCGATTCCGCACAACTTCGGGCGAGTGTGGTTTCCTTGTTTCGACAATTTCGTTGAACGCAGCACCTTCACTGTTTCTGTTATTACCCCTTCAAACTTAAAAGCTTACTGTGGCGGGCTTCTCCTATCCAACGTAGTGGAAAACAACCTGCGCACAATGGTATGGCAGTTGAATCAGCAGATTCCGACCTATTTGGCATCGGTGGCTGTAGCGCCATTTCAGGAAGTGAATTACACCTACAACAGTTTGCTGAATCCTGCGCTGAACGTGAAGTTGGTAGCGCTTGCCGCGGATACAACCACAATGAAGAATTCGTTCGTGAGCTTGGAACCGATCTTTCATCTTTTCGAAGAACATTTTGGTCCGTACAAGTGGGATCGTGTTGGTTATGTATCGGTTCCGTTTCAAGCGGGCGCGATGGAACATGCCACAAACATTGCATTTCCACGCGATTTGTTGGCTGCTGGAGCTTCAGGAAATCAGCACATTATGGCGCATGAGCTTTCGCACCATTGGTTTGGCGATTTGGCAACCTGCGAAACAGCAGCACACATGTGGTTGAACGAAGGTTTTGCATCCTACACTGAGCGTTTGTTCGATGAATGGTTGATTTCTCGTTCTACCTACGATAGTGAAGTGCGCGTAAATCACCGATTGATGTTGAATTTCGCACACGTGCGCGATGGCGGATATTGGCCCTTGAGCAACGTTCCGAACGATTATACCTACAGCAATCACACGTATGAATTGCCGTCCGATAAAATTCACACCTTACGCACCTACATGGGCGATAGTTTGTTTTTTGTAGGATTGAAGAATTACATGGCAACTTATAGTTTTGCGGATGCCAATTCAAACGATCTGCGCGATGCCCTAGAAGCCACAACAGGTTTGGATCTCAACGATTATTTTGCCGATTGGGTGGATACTCCTGGCTGGGCTGGTTTTGAAGTGGATTCAACCGCATTGGT
The DNA here is from genome assembly GCA_040403315.1 of Flavobacteriales bacterium. Taxonomy (GTDB): domain Bacteria; phylum Bacteroidota; class Bacteroidia; order M30B66; family M30B66; genus CAMCXT01. The sequence goes on along the minus strand of JBBAKX010000002.1, from coordinate 320,464 downwards.
TGGAGCAGGCGTGCGTGTGTTTTACAGTCAGAAATCGGCTGGAAACACACACAATTACCAGAATGTACCACTTGAAATCACTTTTCGACGACCTGATTTTAGTCTTGAAACCCGAACGGCATTGTTGAGCGGTCCGAATGGTTATGTGGATATCGATATTGACTTTGAACCATCTATGGTTTATTTGAACCGTGGAGAACAGATTTCTCAGGCAGTAACGGGCGAAGAGCGGTTTATCAAGACAGCTGCAAATTCCGCATGGACCAACGCACTTTTGGAAGTTGATGTGAATGCTATTCAGGATTCTGTGTTTCTTCGGGTGGATCATTTTTGGGTGAAGCCAGATCCATTTAAGCAGCCGTATGCTATGTATCGCTTGTCGCCAAACCGTTATTGGAAGGTAGATGGGATTCTGAAGCCTGGCTTTGAAGCAACGATGAAATTTTCATACAATGGACGAACATTGGGTACATCATCAGGTTGGTTAGATCAGGATTTGGTAACCGACGAATCGAAATTGTTTTTGTTGTATCGCCCCGATAACCGCAGCGATTGGCAAGTAACCGATGCTGCAAGAACCACATTCACAAGCATAACCGATAAATTCGGCTATTTCGTTTTAGACAGTGTGATGCTTGGCGAATATGTTTTTGCAGAAATCGACAGCAGTTTAGGTCTGAAAACCGTGAAGGATTCAAGCTTCGAATTGATGGTTTTCCCGAATCCTGCTAAAGATCTAGTTGAAATAACCTGGAAAGACGACGCAGTTGAATATGTTGAACTGAACGATTTACAAGGTAGATCCTTGGGCCGCATTCTAGTTTCGAAAGGAGACTACAGTGCTAAATTGCCAGTATCGCACCTATCTACTGGCAGTTACTTGGTTCGCGTAGTAACGGTGGATGGAAGAGTGGAGGCGAGGGTGGTGCAGGTGAATTAGTCTTTGGTATTGAGTACTTAGTCTTGAGTATAAAGTATAAAGGGGAAATGTGAAAGGAGAAAGGAGAAAGGAGAAAGGA
>JBBAKX010000002.1:247507-319345 GCA_040403315.1 Flavobacteriales bacterium | reverse complement strand
TGAGTATAAAGTATAAAGGGGAAATGTGAAAGGAGAAAGGAGAAAGGAGAAAGGAGAAAGGAAAAAGGTAAAAGGTAATAGGGGAAAGTGCTAAACTTGATTGCCATCCGCCGCTAAATTCAGCCCGGGAAAAAGATTTAAATCAATCCGCTATGCAGCGCACCGACATTCCAGCGCCTTTACCGAAATCAAGGCTATAAAATCCGAGCGCGTCGTCGCTGTGTAATAGATAATACTGCCAAGCGTAGAAGGGTGGAAGTGGTGTGGTAGTCCACCAATGGCCGTATTTTCTTTCTTTAACAAAGGCACCAATATAATAACGCATGCCTCCAGGGAGTCCTGAAAAGCCACTTTCGTTAGAACCGTTTCCGTTTTCTGGCCAGCCTTGTGAGTGTTTTAATTTTTTCCCTGCAACTTTTTGACCGCCAAGGAATACCATCATTTCATCCCATTCTTCTTTACTTGGAACATGGAATCCAAAAGGTGCCAATCCTCGGGGATCATTTACCGCAAACCAATTGTAGAGTTTACGAAGTTCCTTTTCGTAGGTTGGATCGTTGTTGTAAAAGCACCAAGCCGGTTTGCCTTCCTTGTAGGCCTTTTCCCATTCTGCATTGGTTCTCGCTTCTGGAATGATGTCTCCGTTCTTAAAGGTTTCAACCTGAAAGTTATCTAAAGTCCACACCTGCTTACCAATTTCAACCGTACGTATTTGGCTTTGACTGATACTTAAATTGAAAGCGCCTTGGACCACTAGAATAATGATGGTAGTTAAATACAAGAATCTAGTTCGCATAGGTTGATGTGCAATGTTTTTTATGTTTTCTCTTAAATGTTCTGCTTGCGTCACTTGTGGGAGTTGGCGGCCGCGGACTTTAGTCCGCGGATAAATGACCGTATTAGTGAAGTGGAAAGGAGAAAGTGCTGCACCTGGTTCCCCGCAGCCACGGACTTTAGTCCGTGGATAAATGACCATATTAACTAAATAGGTGCAACGTATTAATTACAACGTTGTGAATAAGCGAAATACGAATTACGTTGTACGTTGTACGTTCTAAGACTTACAAATCATTCATCATAGTCAGCAACCCATCATCCGTAACCTGCGACATGGTTACATTCACGATGTTTTCGCCTGTATTGGGGTTCACTGTTTCGATGTACTTAAACATCGCACCTTGCGTGTTCATAGCGAAGCAAACGATGGTTACAGGTTCTCCAGATGGGAGGTTGATAGAAGTGTTGCCGTAAAACTGAACAACCGAAAGCGTTTGAGGATAGAAAGCATATTTCACCACATTGGTGAGATCGTCAACATCCGACTCGAGTTTCAAAGTGGCATTGCTGCTGCTCCAGGTGTAAGGGAAATCTGCGTTTATCCATCCTAACATTGGGGTGAGCAGGCTGTAAAAAGAAGAATCAGTATTGATTTGTTCCAAGGCGTTTATCCCAGGGTTAGTGGAAACAGCGGATGGTAAATCGAACCAATCGAAAACATTGTCGCTGATTTCACTGCCATAATAGATCGACATAGCACTCAATAGTGTCTCCGAAGGCATCTGCGCAGCGTAAACCTTGTTAGGTTTGAGGTAAATGGGTAGGTTTCCTTTTAGTGCACGAACGCGAATTTCTCCACCAGTAACGAGTGGTGTTCCTTGGGCAACCGTTGGCATTTCGAACAACATCATATCCTTCGCTTTGTACAATTCGATCAATTTGATGGTGATCGGGTAGGGTACATCCGAGCTATCGGCGAACATGAAAAGAGTGCTGTCCATCCAGAGGTGGGTGCCTTGGTTTCCGATGATTGGTCCTGCTGAGTCTCCATTGATAATGAATACCTGTTCTTCAGGACGGTTGTCGTACATGAATTTTTCAGGTTTCGAATAGGCGTTGAGGATTGGCTCTTCGATTCTTTGTTTTGAGCAGCTATTGGTCATCATCCAACCTGATGCAACCAAAAGAATGACTGAAAATAAGCGTAAGTTTTTCATGATCTGTTTTTACATGTAAGCTGGACATTCGTTGCCTTTTCCGCCTCGGCGTTTCTTGTTTTTCTTGAAATAGAGCAATGCACCTACATGCAATGATCCTTCCTCCCAAATAGGATTGTAGCGTTGTTCTGCAAAAATCCCTAAACGCTTACGGCGAAATGTTACCCCACCGCCCACTTCAGCTAAAATAGACAAAGGGCTGGCATTTTTATAAGGAGACTCAGAATAATTAAACCATTGGTTTGCCGATACACCTCCGATGATATAAGGCGAAAATGCGCCAAGGCGGAAGGGTATATAGTGCAGGTTCACCTGTTCGTGCAGTTCATGCACTTGGTTGAAGGGATAGAAATAGCTTAGTTGTGGCACCAAGGTAAAGTGGTTCCCAATAGGAATCGCCAAGCGAAGCCCGTTACCGAATGATTCTGTTTGGAAATTGTAGATCGCCGAAACCCCCAGTGCTGTAGTTTGAACTTTTCGTTGACCACGAACATTGTTGCAAAACAAGAGGAAGATGATAATTATGAATTGACTGAATTGCTTAGTCATGCAGGTTTTCGTTATCAATGATTCACCACCTAGAATGTTCGCTTGAACATTTTAGTGTGTGCGCGGCAAATTTATACTGCAAAATCGATCGAATTACCCTTTGTGAATTATTGTTTTATTAAGAACTATTCACGAGAGTTTGTGAATATGAAAGTGCAAAGTTTGAGGCAAGTGGTAGCAGAGCTGATTGAGATCCACGGATAAAGTTTTAGTAAAAAGGATGGCAGGGTTTGGAATCTTATTTAATCTGCTTAAATTCAATTAAAACCTACGAATGGCGCGAACATACTTTAGTATGGAATTATATTTTTGTTGTTTGTAACAGCTGCATAGCCAAGAGAAAATTGCCAAGCAAATGCTTCATTCAACTCTGCGCTGATCCTATAAATTATCTAGTTGATTTCAGAATCGACTATTGTTAAAATCAGAGTATGTACTCTATCTGACGATCAATTACTAAGGCCTATCGTAATAATCAGTTGGTGGATCCCAATAATCACTATCGACATGCGATGACATCCAATTTGTATCCTCATAGTGTCTTCCTGCTTTTGACAGGAGTCCTTTTTTCCCTTTTGATGAGATGGTTGTTTTTACATAAAAAATCAACAGAATTGATTAAGTGATACCCCAATAAAGCCAATAGCTTAGCTCAAATTTCCAGTCAAAAAAGTATGATACGTAGTAACAACCATAATACAAAATCGATGAGACAACAAATGAAATTGCAGTAATCAATAAAATCACCAAAGTGTTGTAAGCGATTTTATGAGTCATTTCAGAATTAGAAATTTTCATGGAGTCTATATTTTATCTTGGTCATGTAAATATAAAGAACCTGAAATAATAGAATCTGATGCACCCATTTTTAAGCATCAGATTTTAAATTGATTTTTCTTTCCTATGCCTGATGTTGTTTGTTAAATCTCTCTGAAATGAGAATTTGGAGATAAATACTTCTAAGCTGTTGGATCTTTTTTGAACTTCAATTGCCCTCGCTTTACAAAGTCACTGAAGTAAACCGTTTTTATGCATTTTTTATTTTATCAGTTCCTTTTCCTGTTTCCAGAACCAATTAATTCGAATGCCTATTTATGATATCGCTGATAGATGTTAGACGTGATATTGCCTCTTGCGCATTAACTGCGTCTGATTCGTTGTTGAAATTACGAATTTGAACTCTTAAATATTGGTATTCATCACACAAGAATTTCATCAGATCATCTTGCATTTGCTCTCTGATTCTCCAGTAGCAATTCATGTAATTGTCGATAACTTCTATTGATTGTGTATATGAGCAATCATTTAGAAAATCAATAGAATGAAACTCAAGTAATAGTGCTTGTAATAGGATAAAATCGGCTATACTTCCGTGTTCGACTTTTAAAGTATGAATAGATTTTATAACTACAGATTTCAAATTTTCAATGTGCTCACGGATCTGCTTTTCTTGCTCTCTTAAGTTAGCCGTCTTTTCATACTGCAGGTTCTTTATAGCAGTTTGTTTTTCTAATTGAATTCTTAACAGATTCAATTTAGTCTCAAGTATGTTTTCTTTAAGTAAATTGAGGTTCATAATTAACTGTTTGAAATAGCCAAATCAGCAGCATGTGGAATAGTCATCCATTTAGAAAAGTCCACATTATAAAAATTGAAGCAATCTTTTCCGCCTTTCTTTTCAATGATGTCAATTTTGGAAGTGTTTTTTGGAACAGCTTCATATATGAGTGTGTAAGTATGGAATTCTCCTTGTCTTGTGAAGTAGTGCTTTTGTGGAGTGATTGGGATCCCGATAGCTTTAATTAAACCATATCGCTTCTTTGATCCAACTGGTTGAATATATGCACCTTGATTCATCTGGATCCAGCCTCCATTGATATAAATCATGGAAGAGCGGTATATAAAGTCGATGCGTGTGTATTCTTCAGTAGCTTCAATTGATTTAACTCTATGCCTATTTGTAAAATCCATACATGCTGGATTGTATAGGCGAGTTATCCTTGTTTGCTTTTCTTGAACACTTTTTTCGATGATCTTTTCGATGATGGTTTCCACAATGAGAAATTTTGGATGAAACAAAGGGCAATATGAACTCCGTATTATTTGTACGGAGTGGAAATAATTTGTTATTTTTCGAAAAAAAATCTGTGAACCTTAGTAAAAGTGCATTTCGTCGGTACAAAGTGATAGATAGTGTTCTTCGGAATTCTATGAATCGCTATCCAAAAATGGTAGACTTTATGGAGGCTTGCCATTCCAAACTTGATTTTTATCCTTCAGAAGAAACGATTCAAAAGGACATTGCGAATATGCGATTGCCTTATCCCGATGGATTTGATGCGCCTATTAGATACAATCGAGCTGAAAGGGGATATGAGTATACGGATTCCGAATATTCCCTTTTAGGAGTTTCGTTAAGGCAGGAAGAAATTGATGCAATCAGCGAAGCCATTAATATCATCAGGTCTATTGGAGGAACTCGGATGAGCGATAAATTCAACCATGCTGTTGAAAAGATACTCTCATCAACATTGGAAAAAGCCAATGTTGATGAAAACAAGGAGCCTGTTATTCAAACGATGATTCCTCCAACTTCACGTGGATTTGAACATATTGAGTTGATTTACAAAGCTTGTCGTGAAAAGATTCCATTGTCATTCATTCATTTTTCTTATAAAAAACGCACCTTTAATCATATACTCCTTCATCCCTTTCTAATTAAAGAATTTGAAAATCGATGGTATGTTATTGGTTATTCTGAGCTCCACGATGAGATTCGGACATTTGGATTAGATCGAGTAACAGAGCCCTTATTTATTAATCGGAACTATCACTTCATCGATCCACAATTAGTGCATTCTTATCTAAATGATGTATTTGGTGTGTTTCCAATACCTGGTGCTAAAAAGGAGCTCATTCAGATTCATGTTAGTCAATTAGGAACTCATTATTTCCAAGCATATCCGCTGCATGAAAGTCAAACAATTGAGAAGGAAAACGAAGGCACATCTTTTATTCGCTTTGAGATTATTGCATCTGTCGAGCTTGCTAGGTACTTTTTATCCCAAGGCAGACATGTTAAAATTGTAAAACCCAAATGGTTTAAGGAATTCACTGAAAATTTAGCATAATGAAAAATACGGAGGATGTTTATTTAGTTAATGTAGATGCTAGTGATCTGATCATAAAGAATCCGAAAATACTTCGTGTTCTCATGGGAGCGCAATACATTAAAATTGATTTTGGATACATAGCGCCTTGGATGTATGATCGTGGTGGTTGGATTCGCATTGCCCCATATACCCATATTCAAGTGCATGGCAGCAAGAAAAAATATGCCTTAAAAGAAGCGATAAATATTCCCCTTGCCCCACAACAATTCGAATTTGAATCAACGGAGGATTGGCGTGTCTTCTCATTGTTATTCGAGCCAATTCCTTTAAAAGATTGCGTTATCGACATCATCGAAGAAGAAGTGCCTAGCTTGGATGATTTTAATTTCTACAACATTAAGTTAAAAGATGTGACTGAAATGTTGTTGAGGGGCTGATTCCAAGTGCGTTGTTCTTGACGTTTTATTGATTCACGAGTCTTGTTGCTAATATAGTAGCATTTAAATTTTGATGTGACTAACTTTCTTTATTTTGTTAAATAGGATTAAGATTTAAAGCTTTAATTTTTCTCTTTACCAAGAATTAACTATAATCCAAGTCCCAATAAAACATCAAGTATATTCCACAACTCAGTCTCAAGTGCAATTTTAAAGAGCGGCTGAAAATAAATTGCTAGATCCAAGATTTTTCAATACTTCCTATTCTCAAAAGTCTATTTTACCAAGTAGAAAAAGGTTTGATTGTTAAATTGGAGTTAGCATACCTTAGGTCGTCTGTTACATTCTTGTCGACCCAATTGGGTATTGAATATTTCTCGTCTTCACTTGTTAATTCTATTTCTGCAACAATTAATCCTTCATTGAGCCCTTTGAACTCATCTACTTCCCAATTGTTATCGTCATGAATTACAATGTGTCTTGTCTTTTCAATTAGATTGGAACAAAATTTATTGATTAATTCATTTGCATCTTCAATGGGTATTTCATACTCGAATTCAAGTCTGATGGCACCATTAGACTTACCTTTAATAGTTATAAAACCAGAATTACCTTTTGTTCTGACCCGAATTGTTTTTTCAGGATCAGTTAGCAAATAGGCTTGTTTGATTTCAACACTTTTGTCTGGAATTACTTTTTCCCAAATGTTTTTGAAAACTAAAAACTTGTGTTCTATTTCTGTTGCCATGAATTGTAGTTAATGGTCCAAGGCTTTATAATAGCTTGTTTTTTGACCAAAATGAATCTTTTGATAGCCCCCGAGCGGACAAAGGTTTCCTCGCGATTTCAAATAAAAATCTAAAAAATAAAGTAGCTGAAATTGGCTAAGGTCTTTTAGGCCGCTTTTAATTTCTTCTTGGCGTTATTTTCTTTTATCTTCTTAATAAATGTACTCAATTCCTTTTGTTCCTCCTCTGTGAGTGGTCGACTTTGAATAAAATCAACATCCAATTCATTTTTATCTGTTTTTGATTTCATGATTTGAAGTATTTATTAACAAGTTCAGGAGCTGCATTTGTTTCAACAACCATTAATTGATTTCCGTAATGAATTGCTTTGAGAGTTTTCTCATAGTGATTTACAAGCTGAGTTTTTGCATGAAATGCTACAAATTCTTCATAACCTCTTTGAAATGAAAGTCTGCAAGCAAATGCAACAAGATTACCTGGGACGCCTTCGTATAATTTACTTTCTCCTCTATTATACGCAGCTGATTCAATTAAATTAATGAAAATATGGTCAGTTTTTATTGAAATACTAATAAGTCCTTGAATAAATATGTTCATTATGAAGAATAGTGAGCTTGTATACCTCTTTTTCAGTTGCTTCAAACTCTTGCTTCCAGTTAAATAGCCAACCGTTCTTTTTTGTAATAGGTTTTAGGTCGGATTTTGACAACAACAAAACTTCCGTCATCAGACTATCGCCTGATATCCTGTTTGTTATAGAGTTTGTTAGCTTGTCTATAACAAAGTCGTTGTATTGTTTTGTCTTTTCTTGCACTAATGCAATTTAAGAATTTTATTCTTGAAGCCAAGTGGAGATAAATCGTCACCCAAAAACTTTTTAATGCCATTCCTCCTTCTTCTTAAAAACAAAAACCCCCTGAAATTCAGGAGGTTTCTTGTAGCGGGGACGGGAGTTGAACCCGTGACCTCAGGGTTATGAATCCTGCGCTCTAACCATCTGAGCTACCCCGCCAAAATGGGCTGCAAATATAATTGAAAAGTGTTTTTAGCAAACGTTCTGTAGTCATTTTGTGATGCTAATTTTTAAAGCATCACAAAATCAATCGTTTACGATAGTATTATTTTTCGTGGAAGCCTTTACCTTTGCAGCTATGCAAGGTTTCAGAAAACAAATTTGGTTTTTTATACCCCTAGTTGTCCTTATTTCTGCCCTCGGCGCATCGCTGTTGATGCTCAGCAAGGCAGAGTCTTTTCATTTTTGGAACCAATTACTTCCCATTCCAATCGGCTTTTGGCAGATAGTTACAGTAGTAGGAGATGGCCTGTTTGCAGCTGCATTGGTCGTTTCGATTGCACTGTTCAAGAACCGTTCGCTCGCAGCAGCTGTGTTGCTAAGTTGGTTGCTGGGTGCCTTGTTCGCTCAGGGCTTAAAGAATACTGTTTTCAAAGATGAACCTCGGCCGGTTTTATGGTTCCAATTGCACCAAGAGCCACTCACTGTACCCACCGAACTTAAACCACATTCCCGCAGTTCGATGCCTTCAGGACACACCACCACAGCAATAGGTGTTCTGGGCCTGTTCGCTTGGTTAACCATCTCATCAAACAAGAAATTCCTTTTTGTAACAATAGCCTGTTTAGCCGCTATTTCGAGGATTGCCCTTTATCAGCACTTTCCAGCCGATGTTTTACTTGGCGTTTTTTTGGGTTTAACCACCATAGCGCCATCTTTGTATCTTCAACATTTTATCAGAAAACGCTTTCCTTTTGTGGCCGATAAACCATTCATAAAACGCCGATGAACCTGCAAACTAGTCATTATAGGATGCTCCTGTTTGTTCTGGGCGCTTTGTTGTTTTTGCCTTTTTTGGGTGCAGCGCCTTTGTTCGATTGGGACGAGATTAACTTCGCCGAATCGGCTAGAGAAATGATCATTTCGGGCGATTATGCTCGGGTGAGGATCAATTTCCAACCCTTCTGGGAAAAGCCACCTTTGTTCTTCTGGATGCAAGCAGGATGCATGCATATCTTCGGGGTGAATGAATTTGCAGCAAGACTTCCTAACGCCATTTTTGGAATCATCACCTTGTTAACTTTATTCGAATTGGGCCGTGAATTACGGTCCGATCGTTATGGTTTTCTCTGGGCATTGTGCATGCTCGGAAGCTTCTTGCCACACGTATATTTCAAGTCGGGCATTATCGATCCGGTCTTCAATTACTTCATCTTTTTGTCGGTGTGGTTCATTGCGAAAACTGTTCGTGCCTACAAAGATGGTGCATCTAATTTTCATCCCGTATTTGCGGGTATTTTCATCGGTTTAGCGGTGCTCACCAAAGGGCCTGTAGGCTTGTTGCTACCCTTGCTCACCGTGTTTTTCTTTTGGATGAGTTCGCGGTTTAAGTCGATCGTTGCCTTTAAACACTTGGTTTACTGTGCCATTGCTGCCATTTTGGTAACAAGCATCTGGTTCATCCCCGAAACCTTGAAGAACGGACCATGGTTCTTGCAAGAATTTATCGAGTACCAAATTCGTTTGTTTAAAACCCCCGATGCTGGTCATGCTCAGCCATTTTTCTATCATTTTGTGGTGGTTTTGTTGGGATGTTTCCCGATGTCGATACCAGCATTGAGGGCCATGTTTCGTTATCCGCAGGCGAGGCTGGATGATCCTGATTTCCTCTTTTGGATGAAGACCTTGTTTTGGGTAGTGATGATCTTATTTTCGATTGTAACCACCAAGATTGTGCATTATTCCTCGATGGCTTATCTACCCCTAAGTGCGATTGCAGCGGTTTCGATAGAGGAATATTTGAGAGGCAGGCAAATCTGGAATGTGTGGCAAATTTTGGGTTTATTACTCGTGGGAAGCACCATCGGTTTCGCCATGATCGGAATTCCGCTGGTGGGTATGCATCCCGACTGGGTGCTTCCGCTGTTGAAAGACCCTTTCGCAGCCGGGAATTTACAAGCATCCGTTTCCTGGAACGGGTTCGACTTATTACCGGGAATCATCTGGCTTACAGGCATTAGTGTTGCTGCAATGTATCTCTTCCGCCAGCGGCGGCTAAAAGCAATAACTTGGTTATTCGTGCCCATCATCTTGAGCACATCGATCTTTTTAATGAGTTTCCCGAAGCGGATTGCCGGATACACACAACAAGCACCTTTGGATTTTTATGCATCCTTAGCAGGGAAAGATGTATATGTTGAAACGCTTCATTTTAAGAGTTTTGCGCAGTATTTTTATTTTCGCAAGGCAGCCTTTTCGCCCCAAGAGGCCCAACACTGTTTGGATGCGAATGGGTATTACCACATAGATGCGCTGCGCAATTGGTACCTATCTGGAAACATCGATAAATCTGTGTATTTCGTGCTAAAATCGACCCGCAAAAAGGAATATGAAGCCTATCCTGATTTGGTGTGGCTGAAGGATAAAAATGGGTTTTCGTTTGCAATGCGCCCGGTTCCGGGGAAAGGACCACAGCAGTAGCCTATTTTAAGGCGGTTCAATCATTTATTTCGTTGGGTGGATCAACAATCGAAACTGCATCCTATCTTTGCAGCTGCAATTCAAGGCATGATCTATTTAACACGAAAGGAACATTTCAACGCTGCGCACAAGTTAGCCCGCCCCGATTGGTCGGACGAGAAAAATTTAGAGGTTTTCGGCAAATGCGCTAATGCGAACTGGCACGGTCACAATTTCGAGCTTTATGTTACTGTGAAAGGCAATCCCGATCCACTTACTGGATTTGTGATCGATTTGAAAAAACTCAGTAGCATCATAAATGAAGTAATCGTAGAAGTACTCGACCATAGGAATCTCAACTTAGACGTGCCTTTTATGGAAGGTTTGATGCCGTCAACTGAGAATTTGGCGATTAAAATTTGGGAGCAGTTACTGCCGCATATTCAAGCACACGGTTGTGAAATTCATTGCATTAAGCTTTACGAAACTGAGAATAATTTTGTAGAATATTTTGGTTGATCAGATGGAAGAATCGAACAAAAAGGGTTATCAGCGTAGCGATTCGTACGATTTGGATAGTACCAAACGGATGTCGTATGCGTATGAGGAGATTTTGAAAGGTGCGGGTGAAGATCCAACACGTGAAGGCTTGTTGAAAACGCCCGAACGTGCTGCCAAAGCGATGCAGTTTTTAACGCACGGCTATGATATTGATCCTGCTGAAATCCTCAAGTCGGCCATGTTTGCCGAAGATTACCGTCAGATGGTGATCGTGAAAGACATCGAAGTGTATTCGTTGTGTGAGCATCACTTGTTGCCATTTTTCGGGAAGGCGCATATTGCCTACATTCCTGATGGATATATCGTTGGACTAAGCAAGATTCCACGCTTGGTGGATGCCTTTTCACGCCGCTTACAAGTGCAGGAGCGTCTCACCACCGATATTCGTAACTGCATCCAGGAAACCCTTAATCCGCTAGGAGTTGCGGTGGTTATTGAAGCACAGCACTTGTGCATGCAAATGCGCGGCATACAAAAGCAGAACAGCGTAACCACTACATCAGCTTTCACTGGTGAGTTTTTAGAAGACAAGACCAGAGCCGAGTTTATCAGCTTGATTTCATCGAGGTTGCACTAAGGGGCGTTTTATATTCATGGGCTGAAGTCCCCGGCTGCGTTTGCGACCATAACAAAATGCACAATATCTTATTTCCATTTTTCCACGGACTTCAGTCCGTGGTTGCGGAGTGTTATGATGATCATTCTATAGATCTGTGTTTTCTCCTTGCAGCCTCGGACTTCAGTCTGAATTTAAAATGTAATTTTTTAAATTTTAAAAAAAAGATCTCGATGAACCCTGAAATCCAAGCTTACAACGACGGGCAATTGGAAGTAGATCGTGGTATTTGCAACCTTTTAGCACAAACTATCAGCGGCGAATTGCCTGAAGCCGAAAGCAAGGTCTGGCATGCGCTCCCAGTGTGGTTTTTGGATGGAAATCCGGTGGTTGGATATAGCAAATTGAAGCATTCGGTGCGCCTCCTTTTTTGGAGTGGGCAGTCGTTCGAAGAGCCACAGTTAAAGTCGGAGGGTAAATTTAAAGCTGCTGAAAAGGCTTATCTCCAAGTGGAAGATGTTGATTTGGATGCTTTGAAACGTTGGTTGGGGAAATCGAGATCAATCCAATGGGATTACAAGAATATTGTGAAGCGTAAGGGAGTTTTGCTTCCGTTAACGGTTGGTTTGTCTGTTTAATATCTATGAAAACTACACCCGAGCATAATGCGAAGATGGCAAAGATCACTTTTGCCTCAGTTTATCCATACTATGTAAAGAAGGTTGAAGCAAAGGGGAGGAGCGTTGCCGAACTGCATCAAGTAATTGAATGGCTAACAGGGTTTAATGAGAAAGATTTACAAACATTAATACTTGAGAAGGTAACATTTACTGAGTTCTTTCAACGTGCGAACTTAAATCCCAATGCCTCATTGATTCGTGGAGTAATCTGCGGTTACCGCGTAGAAGAGATTGAAAATCCACTTACGCAAAAAGTTAGGTTTTTGGATAAGCTTATCGATGAACTTGCAAAAGGCAAATCTATGGATAAGATATTAAGGTGATAATTTTGAGGATTGGTAAGTGTTTAATTGCAATTATTTTTACAGGCTGTGGAATTTAAGTTTCCCTTTTTCAAAGCTAATTGCAATGTTCCGTGTCGTGATTTTCAGCTTAGGTATTTCCTTTCTGCAAGCATGATATGAATTATCGTCAAGTAGCATGATAATAGTTGGTATAAAGTTCTTTCCAAAGTCCGCTACTACAAAACCCAAAGGTTTATAACTCATGTTCAATGTATCGGTCGCTGTTAGGAAAGGAAAGTCTGATTGTATGAAATTAAATTCTCGTGATATTTTATCAGTACTCAAAATCACTTTGAGGTAATAGTATAAATGTGCACCACCTGTTCCAACAAAAAACAGTTCATCTTTTATTCCGTCTTTGTCAAAGTCCCAATTTATAGAGTAGTCATGAGTTTGAGAGATATCGTCATATTTATACATTAAATTAGGATTTGACTTTCGGTAGTTACTTTCAAATGAATTGGAAAGAATGTCAAGACTGTCCACTCTTTGAGAATAAACTATTGTTGAAACTACGGTCGAAAAAAAGGCAAGAATAAATTTCATTTTTCACTTATTTTTTTCTGTGACCATTTTAGAACTGATTTGTTGAATCATTGCCAACATCGATTTGCTCCCAGTGGAAATTTCGGATTTAATTAAATACCATCGAATTGAATGATCAAATTAGAATTAACATTGGTGTTGATTTCTTTTTTCATTTTACACTTGACAAGTTATTTTGAATTGTCGAGGGAAACCCGCATCTATCCCCTTCCTAGTGCAAAGTTCGGGATAAACTAAATACCATCGAATTGAATGATCAAATTAGAATTAACATTCATGTTGATTTCTTTTTTCATTTTGCACTTGACAAGTTATTTTGAATTGTCGAGGGAAACCCGCATCTATCCCCTTCCCAATGCGAAGTTCGGAATAAACTAAATACCATCGAATTGAATGATCAAATTAGAATTAACAGTCATGTTGATTTCTTTTTTCATTTTGCACTTGACAAGTTATTTTGAATTGTCGAGGGAAATCCGCATCTATCCCCTTCCCAGTGGGGATTTCGGATTTAATTAAATACCATCGAATTGAATGATCAAATTAGAATTAACATTGGTGTTGATTTCTTTTTTCATTTTACACTTGACAAGTTATTTTGAATTTTCGAGGGAAATCCGCATCTATCCCCTTCCCAGTGCAAAGTTCGGGATTTCACAAATTGCTTAAACAGCCTAGTTTTCTTATTGCAAACAGTTCTGTTTATAACCTAGTTCATTTTGAGTTTAAATGTCTTTATATTTCTATTGTTAGAGTTTGAAAGATTGCCTAGTATTAGTATTTATTGATTTTTAATTATAGATTGAATATGAATTTAAAATCTTCTATTATAATTTAATAAACCAACTTTTATTTGCAGATACAATTGGATTTAATGCGTTTTCTTGTAGTAATATAATCTATCAAGCCTTCGAAGTTATTTTTAACTTATTATTTGTTGTTTGATAAAGTATTTTTGAAAATCGCAATTTACAAAACTCAATTGTAACGAATGAAACAATCAACTGATAAGTCGCTTTGCGAAATCTACATAATTTGATTCTATATTTGATTATTGGCTCTTATTCCTCAGGTATGTGGCAGTTGCTGTTGCTTACATTCATCTTTCGCTTCATAGGCTGCTTTACACTTTTCAATATCCCCTTGCGAGGTAAGGTATCTTTTCCATATAGCTGGCTTCAAGGCTGAAGAAGCCAAATTCACAAGCAACTTTTCCTTTCAGACGATAAATACCGCGGCCTCGGAAGGGCGACTGTTTTACCACTTGTGGAAAGTGTGTACTATCGAAGAAATAGCCATCCTGATCTACAAATGTGGCGAAGTTCATTCGCTCGCCTTTCACCGTTCGAGTGTCTTTTACTGCCACCACGCTGCCAAGAATCTGCACTTGTTTTCCTAAGTTGTTGCATAATTCTTTGGCTCGAATCGATTCATCTTTCGTTGGGGCAATTAGATCGAATGGGGAGCACAATGGAAATCCCAGTAACTCGATCTCGTCGTATGCATTCTCAATGAACGAGTCTTCTAGATCTGGGAATTTGTAATCTGGCTCGTTGGCATGAAATAGCTGTGCGGGCTTTTCCACCTTCACGTTTGTTTTGTTAACAACAAGATGCGCATCCCAAAGCAGTTCCTTTTTAGGCTTATTCGTAAATCGAAACGCACCAACGCGAATCAGAATTAGGACTTGTTCCAAACCGATGTTAACGCGCGAAACAAAATCAGCGAGTCCTAAAAAAGGTCCGCCCTGCGCTCGGGCGCGGAGAATCATGGCAGAACTCCGCTCCTCGAGCTGGTGCAGAAGCACAAAACCTAAATAGATAGAATCGTCGAAAATGCTGTTCAGATGTATACTCCTGTTCACACAAGGCGCCTCAATTTGCGCACCAAGCATGCGTGCCTCATGCA
The DNA here is from genome assembly GCA_040403315.1 of Flavobacteriales bacterium. Taxonomy (GTDB): domain Bacteria; phylum Bacteroidota; class Bacteroidia; order M30B66; family M30B66; genus CAMCXT01. The sequence goes on along the minus strand of JBBAKX010000002.1, from coordinate 304,436 downwards.
CATAATCTTGCGTTTTGTAAAAGCCTCCGAAGTTGTTCAGTACTGCAGTCATAAATTCCAGTGGAAAATGTGCTCTCAGATAAAGACTCTGAAAACTCTCTACTGCAAAAGAGGCAGAATGCGCCTTAGAAAATGAATACCCCGAAAAACTCTCCATTTGTCGCCAAACTTCGGTGTACACCGCTTCAGGATAGCCCATGTCTCGGCAGTTTTGCATGAATTTATCCGCTACGAGTTGGAAGGCTTTAGCCGACCTGAACTTCCCCGACATTCCTCTGCGCAATATATCGGCGTCGGCAGGATCTAGCCCTGCAAAATGATGCGCCACCTTAATTACATCTTCCTGATACACCATAACACCATAGGTTTCTTTAAGAAGTTCTTCCATTTTTGGGTGGATGTAGCTGAAGCTTCCAGGGTGATGAAAACGATGGATGTATTCTCGCATCATACCCGATTTTGCAACACCTGGGCGAATGATTGAGCTTGCAGCAACCAGTGTGATATAATCTTCGCATTTTAATTTACTCAACAACATCCGCATCGCCGGCGATTCAACATAGAAACAGCCCATTGTTCGGCCTGTCTTGATCAGCTGTTTGATTTTTAAGTCCTTTTTGAATTCCGAAACTCGGTGGATATCAACGCTGATTTGCCTGTTCTCGAGAATTAATTCGGTGGCTTCACGAATGTGCCCCAAGCCGCGCTGACTTAAGATGTCGTATTTATATAAGCCTACTTCTTCAGAAACATACATGTCGAATTGTGTAATGGGCAAGCCCTTTGGAGGCATTTGAGTGGCGGTATAGCGATAAATGGGCGATTCTGAAATGATCACTCCGCCGGCATGGATGCCCAAATGATTAGGGAAACCATGGATTTTTTCACCGTATCGGAAAATCAAACGGCTAATCTGATCAGCATCCTCGGGGAGTTTTTTTAGCCCGCTCAGCGTGTCGATTTCTGCTTTCGGTAACCCGAACACCTTTCCCAGTTCACGAATAACAGCCCTGTCTTGGAAGGTGGTGTAGGTAGCAATTAGTGCAGTATGTTCGGTGCCGTATCGCTGAAATATGTAATTCAAAATCTCATCACGGTCGCGCCACGAAAAATCAAGATCGAAATCGGGCGGTGACGTGCGGTGCGGATTGATGAATCGCTCAAAATACAAGTCTAGTTCGATAGGGTCAACATCCGTAATCTGCAAGCAGTAAGCTGCAATACTATTGGCGCCGCTACCTCTTCCAACATGGAAAAATCCTCGGTGGCGTGCATAGCGGATGATGTCTTCAGTGATCAGAAAATAGGGTGTGAAGCCCAGTTTATCAATCACCTCCAACTCATGCTTTAATCTTTTCTGGGCTTCCTTGTTCTTTTTGCCATATCGATATTGCATGCCATCCACGCTCAGTTTTTCGAGAAGTTGCCTGTCTTGTACTTTCGATCCAGTAAAGGTTTTTCGGTTTTTCGATACGCCAAATTCAAATTCTACATTACAAGACTCTAACAACTGCAAACTACGAGCGATGATCTCTGGGAAGGACGAAAATGCAGACACAAGGTCTTTTCGTGGTAGTAAAAAAGCATCAGGAGCTGCACATTGCGTCGGATCGAGCAAACTCAATAAGGTGTTTTGATCGATTGCTCGCAACAGCCGGTGAATGTTATTGTGTGCCTTGTCGGGAAATGTAAATGCCTGTAAAACAACTGCTCTGTTGAGGAGCGGATCTTTGGGTTTCCAAACACTTTTCAAGTCTTGCAAATTCAGACCTACAAATTCGTTAGGAAAGAGCTTTCGTTTTGGAATGTTCTTTAAAGGATAAATCACCCAAACATAACCATTCCATTTTTCTGGGGCTTCGGCTGATAAGGTAGCTCCATCAGTGAGTTTCGACGATAAGTGTCGGTTTATCAGTTCAAATCCATCGTTATTAACTGCTAAAGCAACAAACTGCAGGAATCCACCATCGCGAAACTCTACGCCAATTGCTGGATGTAGTCCCATCTCGTTCGAAATACGCACAAAATCGAGGCAGCCTGATGTCGTGTTGATGTCGGTTAGTGCCGCACTCGTGTAGCCAAGCTCAAGCAATTGCGTGATGAGCTGCTCTGGCGATAAGGTGCCGTAGCGAAGACTAAACCAAGAGTGACAGTTTAACATATTTTTTGACGGATAATCAGTCGATTATTGATGCAAATGTAGTCAATGACGAAAATGTGGCAATATGTAATTTTCTTATTGAGGAACTTTGATGTACTATTTGTATGTAAGTATTAGATAATGAGTAGTATAAAATTTTTAGCATGTTTATGAAGATGAGTACTGGACGAAGTCATTGACGGCTTTTTCGACAAATGAATACTTTTGATCTTTGGCGAACATCCTGCTGATTTTTATTTGTTTGATCTTTGGAGCACTGCTGAAGCGCTTTAAAAGCTGCCCGATCAATCGCACATTACACTAAATCAATTCGTAATTTGGATCGCAATTCCGTCGCTCGCGCTACATGTACATTACATTCCGATTAAGCTCTTTTTAGCCCCATTATTTATTTGGGTTTTATACCGTTTTGATTTTGGTCAAAGTGGACAAGAAATGAAAATTTGTGTGCTTGAAGCAGCAATGGCCCCAATGGGAACGGCTGCAATTCTAGCGAGCGCCTATGGATTGAAGCCTCGGTTCAGCAGTTTAATGCTAAGCCTCGGGATTCCAATTTCTCTAATAACGGTTTTGATCTGGTATTTTGGTTCAACCGCTGAGTTGGGCACCTAAAACCTAAAAATTCCCTGCCGAATTAGCATATTATTCTGATAAACACGCCAAATTGACTTGCCAGACAAGGGTTTTCGGTAGTTTTTTCAGTAAAAACTACTTGGTGAAGGATTTGAGAAGCCGTAAAAGAAAAATCTAATAATCATGAATTTTAATCAATTTACTATTAAGGCGCAGGAAGCAGTTCAATTTGCCCAGCAATTGGCGATTCAGAATGGTCAACAAGGAATTGAAACCGGACACCTCCTGAAAGGCGTTTTAGATGCCGATGAAAATGTATTACCGTATTTATTTAAAAAATTAAGTGTCAATAGCAAAGCTTTAGATGCCGCCTTAGATGCAATTGTTTTAGGATATCCGAAAGTAAGCGGAGGGCAACCTTATTTATCAAATGCAGCCCAACAAGCAATTAACAAAGCAACACAGTTGATGTCGGAAATGAAAGATGAATTCGTTTCAATCGAACATTTGGCTTTGGGAATTCTATCAGGATCGGATGCTGTAGCTAGATTGTTAAAAGATTCAGGTGTAAATGAAAAAGACTTACGGGCAGGAATTTTGGAATTGCGCAAAGGAGAAAAGGTAACATCTCAAAGTTCTGAGAATACATACAATGCCTTGTCGAAATATGCTAAAAACCTTAATGAATCAGCGCGTGCAGGCAAGTTAGACCCTGTTATAGGTCGCGATGAAGAAATTCGTCGTGTGCTGCAAATTCTTTCGAGAAGAACAAAAAATAACCCAATTTTAATAGGTGAACCTGGCGTTGGAAAAACCGCTATTGCTGAAGGATTGGCGCATAGAATTGTAAATGGTGATGTTCCCGAAAATCTTAAATCAAAACAAATATTTTCGTTGGATATGGGCGCTCTGATTGCAGGAGCGAAATACAAAGGTGAATTCGAGGAGCGCCTCAAATCTGTAGTGAAAGAAGTTACTTCCTCCGAAGGGGAAATTGTACTGTTTATTGATGAAATTCATACCCTTGTTGGTGCAGGAGGTGGAGAAGGTGCAATGGATGCTGCCAATATCCTGAAACCTGCATTAAGTCGTGGTGAACTCCGCGCCATTGGAGCAACAACGCTCAACGAATACCAGAAATATTTTGAAAAAGACAAAGCGCTCGAACGCCGATTTCAAAAAGTTGTGATCAATGAGCCCGACAGCCAAGATGCAATTTCAATTTTAAGAGGATTAAAAGAAAAATATGAAAATCACCACAAAGTGATGATCAAGGATGAGGCAATTATTGCAGCAGTAGAGATGAGTCAACGCTATATAAACGATCGATTTTTACCTGATAAAGCGATTGATTTAATTGATGAAGCTGCTTCCAAATTGAGAATGGAAATTAATTCATTGCCCGAAGAATTAGATGAATTAGAAAGAAGAATTCGGCAGTTAGAAATTGAAAGAGAAGCTATTAAGCGGGAAAATGACGAGAAAAAACTATCGGCATTGAATGAAGAAATTGCCAATTTGAGCGAAGATCGTGATGCAATGCGCGCCAAATGGCAGCAAGAGAAAGATGTTTTAGACCAAATTCAAAAATCAAAAGAGCAAATTGAAGCATTGAAATTTGAAGCTGAACAAGCTGAAAGAACTGGCGATTTCGGTAAAGTTGCTGAAATTCGGTATGGTAGAATTAAAGAAGAAGAATTAAAAATTGATCAGTTTAAAAAGCAGCTAATCGATACCCAGAGAGGGAAAGCGATGATCAAGGAGGAAGTAGATGCGGAAGATATTGCAGGTGTTGTGAGCCGTTGGACAGGCATTCCAGTAAACCGGATGTTGCAAAGTGAACGCGAAAAACTGCTCCATTTAGAAATAGAACTTCATAAAAGGGTTGTTGGTCAACAAGAAGCGATAGAAGCCGTTTCAGATGCCATTCGCCGAGCTAGGGCGGGGCTTCAAGATAAAAAACGTCCGATAGGATCGTTTATATTTCTTGGTACTACTGGGGTTGGTAAAACCGAACTGGCTAAAGCGCTTGCGGAATTTCTGTTCAACAACGACCAAGCGATGACGCGCATTGATATGAGTGAATACCAAGAAAGACACTCTGTAAGTCGATTAGTGGGAGCGCCTCCAGGTTATGTAGGTTATGAAGAAGGTGGTCAACTTACCGAAGCCGTTAGAAGAAAACCATACAGTGTTGTGTTATTGGATGAAATCGAAAAAGCACATCCAGATGTGTTTAATATATTGCTTCAAGTGCTTGATGATGGCCGATTAACCGATAACAAAGGCCGCGTGGTGAATTTTAAAAATACCATCATCATTATGACATCTAATATTGGTTCGCATTTAATTCAAGAATCGTTCGAAGACCTCTCAGAGTTCAATCACGATGAGGTTATTGCGTCGGCGAAGAATAAGGTTTTTGAATTATTGAAAAAGACTATCAGACCTGAATTTTTAAATAGGATCGACGATATTATCATGTTTCAACCCTTGAGCCGAGAGAATGTAGAAGAAATTGTTAAGTTGCAATTTATTGGTGTTCAAGAATTATTGAAAGAACAAGGATTTAAGATTGAAGCAACGCCAGAAGCGATCGATTGGTTAGCTCAATTAGGATATGATCCTCAATTTGGCGCAAGGCCTGTGAAGCGATTGTTTCAAAGAAAAGTGTTAAACGAGCTAAGCAAGCAGATTCTGGCCGGAAAAATCGAACAGGATAAACCAATATTACTCGATATGATTGAAAATCAGTTGCTATTCCGTCAAATGGATACAGAATTGGTTTGAAATTAAAAAATAGGTAGGTTGTGATTAATTAAATGCGTTGCTTTTGGTTAGGCAACGCATTTTACTTAAATCTAGTCCAAACGTCGGTTCGGCCAATTAGCGAAATGCCTATAAAACCTCGAACTTCTAGGGTGTCTTTATCTTTTAGTTTAAGTGTGCATTTGTATACTTTGCCACTTTCTGCATCGTATATCGTTCCGCCCGTCCAAGTACCGTCTTCGAATTTAAACCCTTGCATTAACAACAAACCTAAAATCGGAGTGTTTCGTCTTTTAACATCTGGATTGTGGTTGTCGACTTTTGGTTTGCCAGTTTTCTCCTCATTGGGCTCTTCAAGCCATACTATGCGGCCTGAGAAGTAATCGCCGTAATTTGAAATTTTAATATGTGCTTTTCCTTGAGAAGGGAGCCATTCCCCAAGAACATCTTCGGCTTTCTGCGCTGTGGCAACTATATTGAAAGAAAAAAGCAGAAAAGCGGCAATCAAATGTTTCATTACTGATGGTAAATTATATTAGTTATTGCCGATTAGAACGATTGAACGATGAATTAGTTTATTTTCAAATTGAATACTGGTAAAAAATAGACCATTGGAAATATTGACTCCATCGAGCAAAATCAATTGATTTCCGTTTATAAGCTGAAACCGTTTGGTATGAATGAGTTTTCCGTCTATTGTATACAGACTAAATTGAGCATCCTTTGGTAACCCTTGATATTGCAATTGAATTGAGTTGTGTGGCCCATTAAATATTTGCAAAGATTCTGATGGGATTGTATTTATTTTTGTGGAGACGCCTCCGCTGGTAATCCAATTGACAATTGAAGTATCGAAAGGACTTACTGTACTAGTGAAATGATTAATCCAATTTCCATTTTCATCGATAAGGAATTTATTAAAATTCCAGTCTACAGCAGCATCCGAAACGCCATTTAAATTTTCTCTTTGCAACCATTTATAAACTGCAGCAGTGTCGCCTGTTCGAATATGGATAGACGACATCATTGGGAATTGCACATTATAGGTATTGGTGCAAAATTCTAAAATTGTTGAATCGTGCCCTGGCTCTTGATTCCCAAAATCGTTACAAGGGAAGCCTAAAATTTCAAAATTGTAATTTTCATGGTATTGCTCATATAAGCTTTCCAACAAACCATATTGAGAAGTGTAACCACAGAAACTTGCAGTGTTGACAACCAAGATTTTTTTTCCTGAAAACTGAGCTAAGCTGATTGAATCGCCAAGAATGGTTTTAACATCGAAGCTGTGAAAATTTGAAACAGATTGTGAATGCCCCAACAATGCAGATAAAATCAATACAAATTGAAAGAATAGCTTTTTCATGATGGAAATAATTTATTCAAAACTAACATTTTGTTGATCAATATCAAAAATATGCATTGTTCTATTTTCGAAACCCTTACGGAATTTTAAAGTACTACGTATGAAAAAATGCGATGAAAGAAAAGAATAATGTAAAATCGAGGGTCAGCAAGCTATTTCCGCAGTTTGACAAGCAAATGGAAATTTTAGAAAAATATACTTTAATTAATGGAAGATCTCAACGCACATTTGATAATTATTCGGCTTATCTGGCAATGTTTGTAGAGCGAATTGGTAAAATGCCTGAAGATTCTAATGATGAGGAAATTGATGATTTTTTATTTGAAGTTTTGAAAAAGCATCCATCTAATAGTCAATCTTCTATCAGGACACACGTTTATGCATTGAGATACTACTTCAGGGCATTTAAATTTGAGAGTCGTTCAGCACGATTACCTAAATTGATTATTCGGCCTAAACTCCCAGTTGTTCTTTCAGAAGAGGAGGTCAAGAAAATTCTTACTTCGATTACAAACGATAGGCATCGAATTATGCTGGCTACGTTGTACAGCTTAGGGATGAGGATTGGTGAACTGATGAATTTAAAATGGGATAATATTTATTTTGACCGCCGGCAAGTTTATGTGGTTCAGGCAAAAGGTGCGAAAGAGCGCGTAATACCGATGGGTGAGGTGTTGTATTTAGCATTATCGAATTTGTACAAAGTTCGTCAATCAGAATATGTTTTTTGTTCAAGTGTTTCGAAGGGTAAAATTAGCCAGCGGAATGTTCGTTATGTGATTGATCGAGGAATGAAGGCTGCTGGAATTGAAAGAAAAGGAATTAGTCCGCATGTATTCCGACATTCATATGCAACCCATTTGCTCGAGATGGGGCTTGATATAATTACATTGAAAAGGTTACTCGGTCACTCGAAAATTGTGAATACTGAATTGTATTTGCATGTCGCACATGTAAATCCTACTGCTGCATTTTCCCCTTTGGATGTATTGCTTGGTAAAAGAAATCGTAGAATATCAATACAATAAAATTAAATATTGGAAGATTGAAGCTGTTAATAATTAAAGTATACAGCTAGTTTCAATTCGAATTCTGAATTTTAAGACAATTGGAATGCTGAAAGGATGACCGATTAGAGAATAAATGATTAATTAAACCAGTATTTTGGATATAGCAGAATGTTTCGCGAACGGGCGCAGTAAGTAGCTTTACTACGTTAACATAATTGCCGATAGGCATATGTTAAAAGTGGTAAACTACTACCAAGCACGTGACCCTTTGGGACGCGCCCAAATCAAGAATTTAGATTGTATTATCGGCTTTTTGATTTGATTATTAGTGTGTTATAACTTATGAAATTGTCTTTGCAACTGATGCCTCTCCAAAACACAATTCTTATTATATTTGTTAACCCAAAATTAACTAATTGTATGATTCGACCGCACCGCAATTTGGTAACTCTCGGTGAGTTCATCATTGATAAACAAGCTGATTTTCCTTATGCTAAAGGTGAATTGTCGAGTTTGTTAAGTGATATTAGCATTGCCGCGAAAATAGTGAACCGAGAAGTTAATAAAGCTGGATTGGTTAATATTCTAGGCGAAGCGGGATCTGAGAATATACAAGGAGAATCGCAGAAAAAGCTCGATGTTTTTGCTAATGAGCAATTTTTGGCTGCTTTGGCATCTGGTGGAGAATGCGCAGGGGTTGCATCGGAAGAAAATGATGAGGTTATTCTTTTTGATGGAAATGCTTCTTCAGGGCGCTATATAGTTGCGATGGATCCTTTGGATGGTTCTTCGAATATTGATGTAAATGTTTCTGTTGGAACAATTTTTTCAATTTACCGGAGAAAAACTAAAAATGGACCTGCCACTGTTGATGATTTTTTGCAATATGGTTCCGACCAAGTAGCTGCAGGTTATATTGTATATGGTTCGTCGACTATGCTTGTTTATACCACTGGAAATGGGGTAAATGGATTTACACTGGATCCTTCGATTGGTGAGTTTTGCTTGTCACACCCTGATATGAGAATTCCAAAAGGTGGAAATATTTATTCTGTAAATCAAGGAAATTTCGTTCATTTTCCAGAAGGGGTAAAGCGTTACATAAAGAATCTCCAAATTGATGATAAGGCCAATAAAAAGCCCTACACATTGAGGTATATTGGTTCATTGGTAAGCGATTTCCACAGGAATTTAATTAAAGGTGGAATTTATATTTACCCAACAACATTGTCGTCGCCAAAAGGTAAATTGCGTTTAATGTACGAATGCAATCCAATGGCAATGATAGTTGAGCAAGCAGGAGGAAAAGCGACTGACGGATTTAGAGATATTTTGGAAATTCAACCAACCGATATTCACCAGCGTTGTTCTTTGTTTATTGGTTCTTCTGCAATGGTTGATGAATCGATGGAATACTTGAAACAATATAGCGATTCTAATTTGCAGCCTACCTACGTTTCATCAAAAGAATCTTAATTTGTAAAATAATTTTTAAAGCCTGAACAGAACATTTCTATTCAGGCTTTGTTATTTCTACCGGTTTGACAAAAGAAGAGCTCATACAACGATTTCAGCAGCATCCAGCGCTGAAAAATTTAGAAGATTTGCCTCCTGGTTATCGGGTGAATTTAATAGGTATGTCAGGTTCTATTGAAAGTTTGCTTGCTGCCTCGTGGTTTCAGCAAACTGAAAATTACATGCTTGCTATTTTGCCCGACCGTGAATTGGCAGCCTATTTTTTGAATGATGTTGAGAGTTTATTGCCTGAAAATTCGGCTATTTTCTTTCCTGCAGCATCGAAAAAAGTATATGATCCAGATTCGGCTGATGCCAATGCAAAATTGCTTCGTGCTGAAGTTCTAAATAAAATAAATACTACGCAACAGCGAAAGTTACTCATTGTAACTTATCCAGAAGCCTTGCTAGAAAAGGTAGTTACGCATGGAACATTAAAGAAAAATACTTTTAAAATTCAACGAAGTGAAAAATTGTCGATTGATTTTGTAAGTGATTTTCTGTATGAATATGATTTTGAACGCGTAGATTTTGTAACAGAACCAGGCCAATTCGCAATTCGTGGTGGGATACTTGACGTGTATTCATATTCTGATGAACAGCCATACCGAATTGAGTTTTTTGGAGAAGAAATAGATTCTATCCGTTCTTTCAATCCAGTGGATCAACTGTCAGTAAAAGCGCTAGATTTTGTTAATCTTGTACCTGATGTTCAAGGTAAAATACTGAAGGAAAGTCGTGAGAATTTCTTGCAATTTATTCCAGCTGGAACATCAATTTGGATGCGTGAGTCGGAATTGATATTTGAAAGAATTGCTGCGGATTATATAAGAGCTCAGGAGCATTTCGCTGCTCACGGCGCATCTTCAATACAATTATCACCAGAAGAATTGTTTTGTGATGCGAAAGAAATACTTACTGGAATTAGCAATTTTAATGTGATTGAATGTGGAAGTCGACCTGTATTTTCGGATCGACAAGTAATACAAGTTCATTCTACACCGCAACCTGCGTTCCACAAGAATTTTAATTTAATTACGCAAACGCTTACAAAGCAAACAAGTGATGGTATCACGAATTTGATATTTTCCGACAATGCAAGGCAGATAGAGCGTATTTATGCAGTTTTCGAAGATATTGGGAAGGATATTCGTTTCACTCCAATAAATATGGCATTGCATGAAGGTTTTATTGATCACAATTTAAAAATAGCTTGCTTTACAGATCATCAATTGTTTGATCGATACCATAGGTATAAATTAAAGGATGGTTTTAGCAATAAGGAATCTATCACATTAAAGGAATTAAAAGGGCTTCAGCCTGGCGATTACGTTACTCACGTTGATCATGGCGTTGGCAAATATGCAGGGTTAGAGAAAATTGATGTGAACGGAAAGCAACAAGAAGCTATTCGTTTGGTTTATCGCGACAATGATATATTGTATGTCAGTATTCACTCTCTGCATCGAATATCAAAATTCACAGGAAAAGAAGGAACTGCGCCCAAAATGAATAAATTGGGCAGCAATGCTTGGGCTACATTAAAACAAAAAACAAAGAGTCGAGTAAAGGATATTGCCCGTGATTTAATTAAATTATATGCTGAACGTAAAACTAAGATAGGATTCGCATTCAGCAAGGATACTTATCTTCAAAATGAGCTTGAAGCTTCATTTATTTATGAAGATACGCCCGATCAAATTAAATCCACCCGCGACATAAAACGCGATATGGAAAAAGACAGTCCGATGGATCGTTTGATATGCGGAGATGTTGGATTTGGTAAAACTGAAGTGGCGGTTCGGGCTGCATTTAAGGCAGTAACAGATAGTAAGCAAGTTGCTGTTTTGGTACCTACAACAATTTTAGCATTGCAGCATTGGCGGACGTTCTCAGAACGTCTTGAACAATTTCCATGTAAGGTGGATTATGTGAATCGATTCAAAACAGCTAAAGAGCAAAAACTCACTTTAGAAAAACTTGAAAAAGGCGAAATTGATATTTTAATTGGAACACATCGGATATTAAGCAAAGATGTTAAATTTAGGGATTTAGGATTGATGATAATCGATGAAGAACAGAAATTTGGTGTCGCCGCAAAAGAGAAATTAAAGCACATTAAAATTAATGTTGATACTTTAACTTTAACAGCAACACCGATTCCACGAACCTTGCATTTTAGCATGATGGGTGCGCGTGATCTCAGCGTGATCAACACCCCGCCTCCCAATAGATATCCAGTACAAACAGAATTACATACATTTAATGAGGATATTATTCGTGAAGCTATAAATTTTGAAATTCAACGTGGTGGGCAAGTTTTCTTTGTTCACAACAGGGTTCAGAATATCAAAGAAGTTGCAGAGATGATTTTACGTCTTTGCCCCGGAATAAAGGTGCTCACAGGCCATGGTCAAATGGATCCGGAAGCTTTAGAAGACGTGATGATGAATTTCATAGAAGGTCGAGCCGACGTTCTTGTAGCAACAACGATCATTGAATCTGGGCTTGATATTTCCAATGCCAATACAATTCTCATCAACAATGCGCATTTATTTGGATTAAGCGATTTGCATCAAATGAGAGGAAGAGTAGGGAGGAGCAACAAAAAAGCATTTTGTTATTTGCTCACCACCCCTGTTTCCTTGCTTACTGCAGATGCCCGAAAGCGTTTGAAGGCGATAGAAGATTTTGCGGAATTGGGAAGCGGCTTTAACATTGCGATGCGCGATCTCGATATTCGAGGCGCAGGCGATCTATTGGGCGCGGAGCAATCTGGATTTATTGCAGAGATTGGCTTCGATATGTACCATAAAATATTAGATGAAGCAATTCAAGAACTCAAGGAAAGCGATTTTAAACAGTTGTTTCAAGAGGAACTTGATGAGAAGCGCAAAGTGTGGGTTAGTGATTGCCAAATTGACACCGATCTTGAAATTTTAATACCAGATCAATATGTAACTAGTATCACTGAGCGTTTGCTTTTATATAAAGATTTAGACAATCTAGAAACTGAAGAGGAATTATTGCAATTCAGTAAGAATTTAGTGGATCGTTTTGGTTTGATACCGAAACCTACAGCCGAATTGATCAATACAATACGCTTGCGCTGGTTGGCAAAGGATTTAGGTTTTGAAAAAGTTGTTTTGAAGCAGCAAACTTTTGTGGCCTATTTTGTCCAAAATCAAAAAAGTGCATATTATCAAAGTGAAAATTTCTCTCGACTGATGCAATATTTGGCTAAATATCCTGCAAGAGCTCGTATGAAAGAGAAAAATAATAAATTAACGTTGGTTATAGATCAAATGCGCAATATTGATATGGTTGTTCAATCTTTGAATTTGATGAAGAATTCAGTTAATCCGGAAATTGTACACCATCAATAATGTATATATTTTATTCTCCATCAATTTCTGGAAATTCAGCTTTATTATGCGAAGAGGAGAGTTTGCATTTGAGTAAAGTACTTCGCTTAAAATCTGGCGACTCCGTTCAATTAATCGATGGTGTTGGTGGATATTTTCAAGGGGTTGTTTCACAGGTGCATCCTAAGCATACTTCAATAGCCGAATTAAAGCCCTTGCCAGTTCTTGCGAAAAGGTCATATCGGTTGCACATTGCAATGGCGCCCACTAAAATGATGGAAAGGTTTGAATGGTTTCTCGAGAAGGCTGTTGAAATTGGGATTGATGAAATTACTCCCTTAATAACCAAACGCACAGAAAGGGATCAAGTAAAATCGGTGAGGATGGAGAAAATTGCTCTTGCAGCAATGAAACAATCTATCACACCTTGGATGCCTAGGATTAATGAAGCGATTGGTTTATCTACATTTTTAAAACAAGAGCACCCAGAGAATAGGTTCATTGCACATTGCGAGGACTTAGAAAAAAAATATTTAACAAATGTTGCCGGGAGTTCAAATGATTTATTGGTTCTAGTTGGTCCTGAAGGAGATTTTACAATGGAGGAAATTACAACTTGCACAGAACATGGCTTTCAAGGAATTTCTTTAGGCGAAAGTCGACTTAGAGCCGAAACTGCAGCAGTTGTAGTTTGCGCGCAAGTTCAAGCGGTTTGGCAAATGAAATCCTAAATAGACGTCTAGCTTATTTTATCTCGTATATGAATACCTTTTCGCTTTTAGATAATTGCTTGGCTTCTTTGAATTTCAAATTTGGTTTTTTATTTGATTTTTGATAGGTGATTTTTATTTGATTTATTGGATTTACAAATAACTGTGCTTGGATGCAAGAATCAACAGTAAATGTTTGCTTGGGTTTTAGTACAATCGTTCTTTCCTTCGTTAATGAATTGGGTAACAAAGGCGTTAAATTTAGTCTTTGCGTTCTTTTTGAATTGTTCGTTAATTGCATTTTACTGACCCATATTTCGGCACATTGCACAGTGTTAGGTTGAATTGTTTCCTCTTCAGTATGAAGAAAATCAGTGAGCTTGGGAGGATAGTCGTCGTTTTCTGTCTTGGTGAGGTTTCCTTCTAAACTATAGTAGTGTGTGCTTTCAAATCGTTGAATGCCACCATCTGGAGCAGACGAATAATTCACTTTACTTACTTGCCCATTTGGGTGATATTCTACATCTGCTCTTGCAATGCCGTGGATTTTTCGAAGTTCCCATTCTTGGATGAGTGATCCATTGGATTTATAGATAAGCAATTTGCCCCATCTTTTTTCAAAGTCCCATTCAACCCGGCTTGAAATTTTCCCATTCTCATGGAAGCAGTTTTTAACTTCCTTTTCTTTGGATAATTCTTCTTTACAATTACGTTGTGATTTTAAAGGCGAAATGAGCATCATGAGAAAAATGCTCAATAGCATTGCTACATTAGCGAATAAATTCATATAGATTCATTTGGTTTAATACAGAATAATTTAAGCCAAGCTGATATATTAATTCAGTGGTTAGTTCAAATATTGCATTCTCATCAACAATATTGAAGTTCTCGATTATTTGAGTTTCGTAAATTTTATTTGATTTAAGAAAGGCAATAACCGTCATATTATTCTTCAATTGAATGAAGGGCTTATTTCCATTTGTTGAGAGATAGGTTAGCGAGTAAATTGTGTCTGTAGGGCATTTTGTTATGCTTTTAGAATGTAAGTCAAAAGCAATATTACACTTTAGAGAAACACTTCCATATGAAGTTCCAACATCATCTTGCATAATATCGGGCTTTACATCAATGATTTTTGCAACTATTGCCAAATCAGCTGTTTCAAAATAATTATTATTTATCGATCGATTTTGTGTTCGACCAATTTGGCTCAATAGAATAAAGGTTAAAATCAGTGAACTCTTCATGAAACTGAATTATGTAGATCGAAATAAATAGTTCAATCCATTAGCATATTCTACTGTAGAAACTCGAGATTTATTTTAATACTACTGGTTATTGGAGTTAATGTTTTTGTTTACCTAATCGACCCAAGGAGCGAAAATGGTCGCTTCTTGGGTCGATTATATTGGTAATCAAATGTTAATCTGTGACCCCAGAGGGATTCGAACCCCCAACCAACAGAACCGGAATCTGCCATTCTATCCAGTTGAACTATGGAGCCAATCAGATTGTGAAATTAGTAAAAAAGTAACCAATGTACCACAGCAGATTATTATTCTTCAAGCGTCTGATATTATGCTGTTTGCGCAATGATCTATTCAAACGATTGGTTCAGTAATTGGTTGTTTTTGATGAAAAGTCTTATTGAACGATTAATCGAATCATTTGGTGATTATCGATGGAACTTGAGCAGGTATACAACCCCTTAGCGATTGTAGATTGGAAATTTTTAGTCAACTTAATTTGCTTTCCTGAAGAAGAAATTAGCGTCCAATCTTGATGGTGTTGAATAAAGTTTAGTAGTTCATATTCGTTCAACAGGATGATTTTCAAATTAGGTTTTGAAGTAAATGATTTTAAATCTGTCGATATTGGGCAATCCGATAAATCATACAAGAAGTTTGATATTTCGGTAATCTCTTGCTGAAACATTGGAAAGCATGGTTCATGCAAATTATGACTACATGTTGCAGTTTCAAATAAGGTATATTGATGAGGAATATTGTAAAATAAAAGGGTTTCCGTTAATGCTTCAATTCCACATGATTTCGGAATTCCATTCGGGCATAAATAATTCCATGCAGCCTGATTACAATTTTCCCAAGGAATCAGATATTGATCAAGTTTATTGTTGAAATACAATATGGCAGTTTGTTCATCATTATCTAAATGATTAGGAAATATAAATGATGAAGAGAATGAGAAAATTCCTTTAACAGTTGTAGAATGCCCATTTAGGTTTGAAATTCCCTGAACGCTTCCGAGATCTGGTCGAGGGTACAATGTATTGTTTATGAGTGTATCGTTCAGTTGATTTGAATGGTATGGTTTTTCAGATTCATCGTTCATCCATGCTAAGCCTGTTAATGTGTATCCTCCTGCGCTCCATCCTCCCGCAAAAATTAAATTGGTGTCTATTCTAAAAGATTCGCTTCTTTGTTTAAACCATCTTACAGCAGATTTAGCATCTTGCGAGGCCCTGTACCAAGCCCGTATAAGTTCAGTTGTATCCATCGGACATGTTAAGGTTGGTCCATTGAAGCCAAGTCTATATTGGATGGATGCCGTTAGATAACCTCTTCTAGCAAATTCAGTGGCCACAGAGTCCATTAATGAAGGATTTCCTGATGAAAAGCCTCCTCCATGTATAAGTAATATTAGTGGTCTTTTGAGACAAGTATTTTGTGCGGCATCCGTAATTCTAACAGATAAATTAACAGTGTTTCCAGAATAGGTAGGTTGCGCAGTTGCGTATATCGAGTCTGTTCTTGTTAATTCTGTATATAAAGGGGTTCTCAAATCTCCGCAACAGGATTGACTAAATCCATTTAAAATGAAGAAATTCAAGATGAAAGTGAATAGTAGTTTCTTCATTTTACTCAAATTTATAATTATCAAAGTAAAAATAATTAAAAATTCTTAGGTTTTACTTGGTTGATTAAAAGTGAATTGGATTTTGTTGTATGTAAGTTGAGTACAAATAAATGATTTATTTTTATTTCATCAGAATATAAACTAGAATTTCAATTCTACAACTCTAATATTTAAAATGGGAGCTTTATGAAAATAATTATTTTTCTTTTAATCTTTTTTCTAAGTCCAATAATTCATCTCTTAACCTAGCGGCCTCCATAAAATCTAGCTCTTTAGCAGCTTTTTCCATAGATTTCCTTGTTTGAGCAATGGCTTTTTGCAATTGTTCTTTGCTCATATATTGTACAATAGGATCTGCAGCTATCGAAATGCTTTCATTTTCGATATATGCTTTACCTTTGAATTTTCCTCCCGACGATTTAGCAAATATGCTATCATGCGATTTCTTTATTTGTGTCGGAATTATATCATTATCAATATTATAGCGGATTTGTGTTTCCCTTCTTCGGTTTGTTTCTTCGATAGTACGCGACATCGAATCGGTCATTTTATCCGCATACATAATTACACGGCCGTTTACATTTCGCGCAGCCCTTCCAACAGTTTGAACAAGTGATCTTTGTGACCTTAAAAATCCTTCTTTGTCTGCATCTAGAATTGCAACCAAAGAAACTTCTGGCAAATCCAAGCCTTCGCGCAATAAGTTAACTCCAATTAGCACATCGAATTTCCCTAGGCGCAAATCTGCAAGTATTTCAACACGTTCCATTGTATCTATATCTGAGTGGATATATCTGCAGCGGATATTTAATCTCGTCATGTATTTGGCTAATTCTTCAGCCATTCGTTTCGTTAATGTAGTCACCAAAATTCTTTCATCCCGTTTGATGACTTCATCCACAGCTTCCAATAAATCGTCAATTTGGTTTTGACTTGGCCTTACTTCAATAATTGGATCTAATAATCCAGTTGGACGAATTAGTTGCTCAACTACAACACCATCACTTTCGTTTAATTCATAATCTGCAGGTGTTGCACTCACATAAATAATCTGATTTTGAAGCATTAAAAACTCTTCAAATTTCAAAGGACGATTGTCCATTGCTGCGGGCAATCTGAAACCATACTCCACCAAATTTATCTTGCGAGACAAATCTCCAGCATACATTGCTCTAATTTGGGAAACTGTTACGTGACTTTCATCGATTACCAGGAGAAAATCATCTGGAAAATAGTCGATTAAACAAAAAGGTCTAGTTCCGGCCAAACGACCATCGAAGTATCTTGAATAATTTTCAATTCCACTGCAGTATCCTAATTCTCTCATCATCTCCATATCGTAATTCACACGATCTTCTAAGCGTTTCGCTTCTAGAAACTTTGATTCAGATCTAAAAAATTCGACCTGTTTCATCATATCATCTTGAATTTCATGGATTATATCGATCATGCCTTCCTTTTTGGCAACATAAATAGTGGAAGGATAAATTACGATTTGTTCCAATTCCTCCCATGAGGCACCAGATACAGGATCAATATTCTCTATCAATTCAACCTCATCTCCAAAGAAATATACACGATAAGCCACATCAGCACTACTAATGCACACATCTACAGTATCACCTTTAACACGGAAAGTTCCATTTTTAAAGTCGTTTTCAGTTCTCGAATAAAGCGCTGAAACGAGGAGATGTAAAAAACGATTTCTAGAAATTATTTCGCCTTTTTTCAATCGGATGGTATTACTCCGAATATTATCCGGGTTCCCCATACCGTAAATACAGCTCACTGATGATATCACAATAACATCTCTACGGCCTGATAAAAGAGCTGAAGCAGTGCTTAATCGAAGTTTTTCAATCTCTTCATTAATTGAAAGATCCTTTTCTATATAAGTTCCAGTTACGGGCAAATAAGCCTCTGGTTGATAATAATCGTAGTATGAAACAAAATATTCAACAGAATTATCAGGAAAAAAAGTTTTAAATTCTTGATAAAGTTGGGCTGCCAAGGTTTTGTTGTGGCTCAAAATCAGGGTTGGCCGTTCAGTTTCTTTGATTACATTCGCAATGGTGAATGTTTTTCCCGATCCTGTAACACCAAGAAGAACTTGGGCTTTGTCGCCACGATTTACCCCTTCTACCAATTGCTTGATGGCCTGAGGTTGATCGCCAGTTGGGACAAAATCTGAAATGAGTCTAAGTTTCATAAGTGCAAAAATAAGATTTAATACTACCTGAAATGGTAAAGAATAGAAAAACCAACTTTTATTATTAATCAAAGTTTAATCTAAATTTCACCAAAAAATTTAAACAAACTTGTCAATCAAAAAATAATTAACGATGAGTAATTATTTTAACCCAAATTGTTGAATTAACTAAGTTTACTATTGTAATTGAAAAAGAGTATGATGAAAAAATCTGCAGAGATAAAAAGTTTTTTGGAACATGGTGATGATTCATTGGCCATCAGAAGATTACTTGACTACAGCTTAGAAATAAATCACTTAGATTTGTTGAAAGATGCCATATCAATAAGTAAATTATATCATCAATCGCGTCTTGAAAATTCAGATTCACTTGTTTATTCTGGATTAAAAGTTCAATCATTGGAATTGTTAGCCGCATTAGACCTCGTTGCACCTCATTTGCCGTTTCATTCTGAACCATTGCTCAAGGTGAATGCGATTTCAAAGAAGTACCTCGGTGGGAATTTTAGCCTTTCACCAATATCGCTCGAAATTAAGACATCGGATATTATTGGTGTTGTTGGTGAAAATGGAAATGGGAAAACTACTTTGTTAAGATGTTTGTCTGGTCAATTGGCGATCGACAGCGGATCTATTGAATATCCGAGAATTCCCAACTCAGATTTTTATTCAATTAAAAATCACGTTGCCTTTATTCCCCAAAGAATTCCTAAATGGTTTGGATATTTGAAAGATAACCTTTGTTTTTCAGCTTCACTTGCCGGAATTCATGGTGCACAAAATGAGTTAATGGTCGATTTTATGCTTGAACGCCTAAATTTATCTAAGTATGCCCATTTAACGTGGGATAAAATTAGCAGTGGATACAGAACCCGTTTTGAGATTGCTCGTGTGCTTTTATTTAAGCCCGGTTTGTTGATTTTAGATGAACCACTTGCCAATCTTGATATCAATGCTCAACAAACAATTCTTACCGATTTGAGGTATTTGGCAAAATCATCTTACCATCCATTGGGGATTATTTTAAGTTCTCAACAATTACATGAAGTTGAAAAGGTGGCAGATAAAGTACTTTTTATTAAACAAGGAAAATGCCTATTTACAACTGGAGAAGCAAGCAATGAAAAGCCCTCAACAGTTATAGAACTTGAAACCAGTATTCTTAGAGAAGTGCTTGTTAATTTATTTGAGCAAAGTGACATACAAGTTCAATATAACGGAGTTTTCTATACTTTGAGTTCGGTATCTTATGACGCCCAACAATTGATACAATTGATTTTTTCAAAAAATATCCCAGTTACTTATTTTAGGGATATTACAAATTCAACTAAACGTTATTTCAATTAAGCAGAATGAAAATAATCGAAAAATTGAAATCCTGGTTTTTGCCAAAGTTTCTTATGAAATTTGATCATAAGTTATTGTTGAATAGTCCTGTTTTATGGACATCTCGAGCACACTTGGTAAGTTGGTTAGGTTTATTAGCAGTTGGAATTTTATCACTTATTTTCCTTACTATTCCGAACGATCCTCGTCATGAATCTACAATTTATTTGCCCATATTTTTCATCCTTGTTGCCTCTATTGTAGGTGTTGTTATTTGGCTCATTTATTTGCTGCGATTCAATGTTTTTAAGCGTTTCGGCACTTATACTTGGCAATCTATGTTAGGCTCATTTTTTCTCATGTTTGTTTCATTAGGATGGTTTGTTTTATTTCCATTTCTACCATCAGCTATCGAGACCTATCGAGCTGATCGTGCATATAACTCCGAAGAATTGGTATTGGAAACAGAGAGAATGAATTTCCTTATTAGTGAACTCATGTATGATTCATTGATTACGGAATTTTCAAGAGATACATTATTCGTTTGTGATTCTTTTATTCAAGCTGAAAATGAAAGGAATACTTATACAGTTGAGAATTATTTGGAAGGCTCAATTAATATTTGTAACAGAGAGTATTTGCTACGTAAAATGCATGATTACGATAGTATTGTATCACTTGGAAAGGGTTACTATGCTCTGTTAATGGCCCCTAACTATACATTTTTAAATGTAAGTAATGCTCAACAGTATTTCCCAATTAAAAGACTAAAAAACTTGCAGTTTTACAATTTAATACATAGAAAATACGATCCAGATAGCCTAACTCAATGGAGAAGTGAATTTGGTGTTTTGAGGGAGAAATATGCATCAGATGAATACTACTATAGCAACAGCTATTCTCAGTATGAAGTTAATAATTCATTGTTTTTTGATACGCTTGGAATTAGGAGTATTGAAGCAGGATTAGCAAATATCTCATTTAGAAAATACTTATGGCGTGGCGAAGCTATTGAGGTCTTTTTTAGGCTTTGGTTTTATTGCACGCTCGCTTTAACTCTGTTGGTTTTTATTTTTAGGCACACAACAACGAAAATATTCTTTTTAACTTTATTGGTGTTTGTTTTATTGATGATGGTTTCGGGCTTGCTGGTAGCTTTTTTATCTCTCGATGAAATTGGTATTTTTAATTTGATGTTGTTTTATTTAATAATTTTTTTCATGTTTTTATGTTTAATTTTTAAATCTACAAGAAAAAATAAAATTCAAGGAATTTCATTGAATATATTTACTGCGGTAATAGGCTTTCTGCCATTGATTATTGTTTCATTGTACAATGCAATTATCGAAAATCGTTACGCTGAAACTCCGCTCTATGAAAACTATTATGAGATGTTTGCTATTCGAATTAAGATTGCAGAATTATCAGGTATACTGCTATTGCTTATTGCTATTCCTGCAATTATTTACAAGGCTTATCGAAAGTGGTATTCTTTGCCCGTTGAATAAGGAAATTCTATAGCTTAGATTTCATTTCTTAATTCAACCAAGAATGATCTGATTTTGGTTAGTTTTCCAACTATTACAGCTTCTTGATCTAGTTTGCTTTTACCACCTTTGAGTTTTTGTCGAGCTCCTTCAAGCGTATAACCTCGCTCTTTTACAAGATGAAATATTGTTCTAAAACTCTGAAGGTCTTCAATTGTAAATAATCTATTTCCCTTTTTGTTTTTTCTCGGCTTTATTATGTCAAACTCTTTCTCCCAAAATCTAATCAAAGAAGGATTTACTCCAAACTGATCAGCTACCTCACCGATTGAGTAAAATAATTTTTCAATTTCATTTTCTTCAGCAATCATAAATCGATGGTTGAATTTGTATTTCAAAAGTAGGACAAGAAATCGCTCTTCTTGCAAATTGTTAATAAACGGTGAAAAACCAGTTTGACAATAACTACAAAGGGTTATTTATCAAATATTTGACAGTGTTAATAACCCTGTCTATATCTTTCATGACAATTCTCTAAAAGTGTAGCTGTACATTCCCAAATTTGATAAAAACCTACTAGTTATCTTTATGAGCACAAATACTACTACTCAACAAAGTAAAACAAGGCATGAGCAAGTTCTAGAAACTATCGATGAAGTAACCAACATTTCAGCATCTTTAGGTATTGCGCAACTAAAAGTTCAAGACAAAGAGATTCAAGGTTCAACCATTCAGGTTAACGGTAAAAAAGTCGTTAACTTCGGATCTTGCAGTTACCTTGGCCTCGAAAAACATCCTGCAATTGTTCAAGGTGTAGTTGATGCTGTTACGAATTATGGGTCTCAGTTTTCATCTTCAAGGGCTTATGCATCAGTTACTCTATACACAGAAGCAGAACAGCTGCTAGAAGAAATTTTTGAGAGACCTATTTTGTTGGCTCCAACTGTTACACTAGGGCATTTATCGAATATACCAGTTTTGGTTGGTGATCGGGATGCTGTCGTTTTAGATTTACAAGTTCATGCTTGTGTGCAAACAGCTTCTCAACTCATCAAAGCCCGTGGAGTGCATGTTGAGTTAATTCGTCACAATAGGATGGATATTCTTGAAGAAAGAATTCTTGAGTTGAGCGAGAAGTTTGAGAAAATTTGGTACATGGCAGATGGAGTTTATTCAATGTATGGTGATTTTGTTCCAATAGACGACCTGTATAATCTCCTCGACAAGTACCCACAATTTAATCTTTACGTAGATGATGCGCATGGAACTGGTTGGGCAGGTAAAAATGGTAGTGGTTATGTTTTGAGTAAAAAGCCATTTCATGAAAGGCTATTTTTAGTTGCAGGATTAGCAAAAAGTTTCGCTGCTTGTGGTGGCGTTTTGGTTTTTCCTGATGAGAAAATTAAGCGAAAAGTTAGAAACTGCGGTGGCACTTTCATCTTCTCTGGCCCAATTCAACCACCGATGTTGGGTGCAATTATTGCCTCAGCTAAAATCCACTTAAGTGAGGAAATTAAAGCCCGCCAAATGGAATTGCAAAAACGCATTGACTACTTTGTAGATACTTGCAAGCAATTAAATTTACCTCTTATCGGAGAATCAAATTCGCCTATCTTCTTTATCGGAGTTGGAAAACCTGCAGTTGGTTACAACATGGTTACTCGAATCATGAACAAAGGATTTTACATTAATTTGAGTGTTTTCCCAAGTGTGCCATACAAGAATACTGGTTTAAGAATTCCTTTGACTACCAACCACACCTTCGAAGACATTTATAATTTGCTAACGATCATTTCTGAACAGCTACCTTTTGCATTGAAAGACAACAACTCAAGTATGCAGGAGATTTATAGAGCCTTCAAAATTTGATATTAATAAACTTCTTTTTTATTCCTCAGTCGACTGAGGATTTTTTGCTGAGGATTTTTTTCTTTAATTTTAAAGACTATTGAGTCAATTTGATTGATGCAATTTAAAATGAATAGGATCCTAAATTATTGATTGAATTATTTCAATAAAATTTTCACGGTTAAAACAAAAGTGATAGAATATTCTTATAAAGTGATTTTTGAGTAAGCACAAAAACGTTAGTATTCTTAATGTGAGTTTAGCAAAAAAATAAGCCGGCCGCAACTTTCGAAACGACCGGCTTGGTTGCACACCATCTTCCATTTTCCAGGGAAGATTTCATTCGCCATGTAAATCACAGCATCGATTTTGGTTTTAACTCAATCACGGGTACTCAACCAATTGGCTCAACAATAATTAATAATAGTTATTTTATAATATGTAATCATTGATAATTATTAGTTAGGTTAATTATTATCAATGATTACAAGGCAAAGATGCATGTGAATGGGATATTGACCAACCAATTTTTGCATGAATTGCAGGGGGAGTTTACACGTACAATATGACTGAAATTTCGAAATTGAATTGTCGTATTGGTGAAACCACTAAAACCAAAGAAATCTTGAACGATCTATATGAACTTGAAACTATCTAAACTATTTTTAATGAATAGGATCGATCAGTTTTTGAGTCCAAACCAATTTTAAATGATTTGGATTAAATCGATTTTCTGTGGCTTGGATCAATTTACCTAATGAATCATGTTCAGGATGTTTCCAGATAAATCGTTGAATTTCGTCGATATCATCTTTAACTAACAATTCGTCGATTCTGATTTCATTTGCAACCAAAGATTTCAATAGATGTGTCCAAATGGTTCCTTCAGTCAATCCGCGGCTTTCGGCCATTTCGGATATAGTTAAGCCATTTTTAAATAAATCGAGGCTTTCTTTTCTTGAGTGGTCTTTCGGCTTTTTTGTTTTTGATGGACCTTTTGTTTTTTTCTCTTTGGGCTTGATTTCATGCAGACCCATCTGAGCCTTTTTCCTATAAATACCATCCAAGTGGCTCGATACGTCAAGAATTTGCTGATCAATTAGTTTTTTAATTCCTTCTAGATTATTTTTCGAAATACCCCTAATATATGCACCTCCAAGCAGAAAGTTTCTAAACAAACTTGGAAGTTCGGGAATGATTATGCTGAGTTGACGATGAATATTTTTCGCTTTGTTGAATTGCTCTAATTCGGCTAATGCGTGTACAATTGGAACCGAAAAATGGTCCAAAATCTGGGTTTTAAAATATTCGATTGCCTTGTAATATCTTTCTATTTCTTCAAATTGATATCCTCCTGAAACGATTGTGGCTGCTGCATAATGGTATTTTCGGCTTACATTTTGAATATTCTGAAGCATAATTGGTATGGCCTCAATTTTTTCAATTGTTTCATCACTCAAGTATTTTGATGAAGCCTTTAATGGTTCTCGAATCGTTTGAAACAATTCTACAACTGCATCCATGCGAATAGATTGTAAAACGATCGATTCAGGGAAATAGCGCATTGCAGCATCCGAAACAGCTTTTCGTTCATGTGCTTCAGGAAATGTTTGATGAAAACTACCCACATTGAGATCGTTTAATTGGTCTCCTGCCGAAATTCTACTACTTAAAATCAAACCTTCAAGTGTTCTGCACCGACTTAAAGCAACATATACTTGTCCGGAAGCAAAAGCTCTTCCTGCGTCGATAATGGCTTTATCGAATGTTAAGCCCTGGCTTTTATGGATCGTAATTGCCCATGCCAAGCGCAATGGATATTGATAGAATTTCCCTACCACATTTTGTTTTACTGTATTTTTTTCATCATCAAAACCATATTGATTGTTTTCCCAAACTTCCCTTGGCACATGAAGAATTTCGTTTTTTTCGCATCTTACTTTAATTGTTTCATTTTCTGAGTCCACATCTTCGATCCATCCAATTTTTCCATTAAAATAATTAAGTTCTCTGTTATTTTTTATAAACATAACCTGAGCGCCCAATTTTAAAATAAGTTGTTGGTCTGTAGGGTATGCCTGTTGGGGGAATTCACCTTCAATTCGTGCTTCAAATGAAAACTTTGTTGCTTTAAGAGACTCTAATTTTTGAGCATTAATTCTCTCAGCTTGAGCCACATGAGATGTTAGTGTTATGTAGCCGTCTTTTGAGTTATCAGGTGGATTTGGATTGAATCGCTCGTCAAGTAAAATCGCCGACTCTTTAGTAAGATAGCCTTCTCTTACTTCATTTAAGATATTTAGAAAAACAGGATCCGATTGTCGATATACTTGTTTCAGTTCGATTGGGAGGAAGCCCGCTTTTTGGAGTGCTTTAGATTCGTAAAAATAGAATGAAGGATAAAATTCCCGGAGTAATCGGGCGTCTTCCTCCTTCACAACTGGAGGCAATTGGTACAAATCACCGCTCATCAGGAGCTGTACACCACCAAAAGGAGCTTGATTTTGACGGTATTTCCTAAGTATGGTATCCATTGCATCGAGCAAGTCGCATCTAACCATCGAAATTTCATCGATAATGAGCAGATCGATGTTTCGAAGGATTTGAATTCTATCCTTCGACAACCGCATGTTTCGAGTCAATGTAAAAGATGTTTCGAAGCGATTTCCAGCTCCTGTAGGTGCTTGTCCTGCAGGTAGAAACGTATGCGGATGTACCCGGAGAAACGAATGGATCGTAACTCCACCCGCATTTATGGCCGCAACTCCAGTAGGAGCAAGGATTGCGAACCGTTTGTATGTAATGTCGCAAATTTTTCGGATAAGGGTAGTTTTACCAGTTCCGGCTTTTCCCGTTAAAAAAATATTGAGAGCACTGCGTTGAATTAGGTTAACAACCAATTCGGCAGCATCTGTTGTTGCAGCAAATTCATTCATGATAATCCGATCTGTAATGACCGATACAGTGCAGGGGCAATATCGGAATTAATTTTTGGTGATAAATTGATTGTTGATAAACAGCTTTGGATTGTACTTTTAAGTTAGATGCATGTAGAATTAAGCGATTAATGACATATTGTATAACTGTATTTTGTAAAATAATCATTTGTGTAATTCGTTCATTTTCGAATTGAATAACAGCATTACACAACGATCGAAAATCATTTAACAAACTAAATCCTTATTTAAAATGGTTTTACTTGTATTCATCGTGCGTCTAGCTTATTTTAGCCACTGCATGTTAAAATGCGTAAAATTCTGATTTTCAAATAAATAATAATAAAAGCATGGCATTTGATCTCGAAATGATCCGCAGCGTTTACGCCAGATTTGGCGAACGTATCGAAGCGGCTCGAAAAATTACTGGTAAACCACTCACGCTTTCAGAAAAAATTCTCTACGCGCATCTTTGGGAAAATCCAACAAATAAGGCGTTTGAAAGAGGAAAGGATTATGTTGATTTTGCTCCAGACCGTGTAGCTATGCAAGATGCAACGGCGCAAATGGCATTGCTTCAGTTTATGCAAGCTGGTCGTCCGAAAGTTGCAGTACCTTCTTCTGTGCATTGCGATCACCTCATCACAGCTCAGGTAGATTCAACTACCGATTTGAACAAAGCTGTAACTGGAAACAAGGAAGTTTACGATTTCCTCGCTTCTATTTCCAATAAATATGGAATTGGTTTCTGGAAACCTGGTGCAGGAATTATCCATCAAGTAGTTCTTGAAAATTATGCTTTCCCTGGCGGGATGATGATCGGAACCGATTCACATACCGTAAATGCTGGTGGTTTGGGCATGATTGCTATCGGTGTTGGTGGAGCTGATGCTTGCGACGTGATGGCAGGACTTGCGTGGGAATTGAAATGGCCAAAGTTGATCGGTGTGAAGTTAACTGGTAAACTCAGTGGTTGGACTTCCCCGAAAGACGTTATTTTGAAAGTAGCCGGAATCCTCACCGTTAAAGGTGGAACTGGTGCTATTGTAGAATATTTCGGCGAAGGTGCTACATCGATGAGCTGCACCGGAAAAGGAACCATTTGCAACATGGGAGCTGAAATTGGAGCTACAACATCTACTTTTGGTTATGACGATTCAATGGAGCGTTACTTGCGTTCAACAGATCGTGCTGAAATTGCTGATTTAGCCAATGGAATCCGCCCACACCTTACAGCTGATACTGAAGTATATGCGAACCCTGAATTGTATTTCGATCAAGTTATTGAAATCAATTTAGACGAATTGGAACCACATCTTAATGGCCCATTCACGCCAGATCTTGCAACACCTATTTCAAAGATGAAGGAAGTTGCTGCTGCTAACGGTTGGCCTACCAAAGTTGAAGTTGGTTTGATCGGTTCTTGCACCAACTCTTCTTATGAAGACATCAGCAGATCGGTTTCTCTTGCTCGCCAAGCCTCTGAAAAGAAACTTGTACCTAAAGCTGAATTCACGATCACTCCTGGTTCAGAACAAGTGCGTTACACTATCGAGCGGGATGGATTCCTCGAAGTTTTCGATAAAATTGGAGCCAAGGTTTTCGCCAATGCTTGTGGACCTTGCATCGGGATGTGGGACCGCGTTGGTGCTGAAAAGCAGGAGAAAAATACGATCGTTCACTCCTTCAATAGAAATTTCGCGAAACGTGCAGATGGAAATCCTAACACATTCGCATTCGTTGGTTCACCAGAATTGGTAACGGCTTTAGCGATCGCTGGAGACCTCACTTTTAACCCAATTACTGACACATTAATTAACTCTGATGGTATCGCCGTTAAGTTGGATGAGCCTACTGGTGCCGAACTTCCATCACGTGGATTTGCAGTTGAAGATGCGGGCTATCAAGCTCCAGCTGAAGACGGATCAAACATACAAGTTCAGGTTTCATTAGATAGTACCCGTTTACAATTGCTAGAATCTTTCCCTGCTTGGGATGGAGTTGATCTTCATGGATTGAAGTTGTTGATTAAGGCAAAAGGCAAGTGCACAACAGATCATATTTCAATGGCTGGTCCGTGGTTAAAGTTCCGCGGTCATTTGGACAATATCTCTAACAATATGTTGATCGGCGCGATGAATTTCTTCAACGAGAAAACCGATAACGTGAAGAATCAATTAACTGGAGAATATGGTCCGGTACCAGCTACACAGCGTGCCTACAAAGCAGCAGGAATTGGATCTATTGTAGTTGGTGACGAGAATTATGGTGAAGGTTCAAGCCGCGAACATGCTGCAATGGAACCTAGACATTTGGGTGTTCGTGCCGTTCTAGTGAAGAGTTTTGCACGTATCCATGAAACCAACTTGAAGAAGCAAGGCATGTTGGCGCTTACGTTTGTCGACAAAGCCGATTATGAAAAAATTCAAGAAAACGACACCATCGATATTCTTGGATTAACATCATTTGCTCCAAACACTCCATTAAACTTGGTATTTAACCACAGCGACGGAACTTCTGATAGCATTCAGGTAAACCACAGCTATAACGAACAACAAATTGAGTGGTTCAAAGCTGGTGCTGCACTCAACATCATTAAAGCGAGTGTGAAGTAATTCGCATTTTCAATTCTTTCGAAAATCCCTGTTCCTTTCGAGGTTCAGGGATTTTTTGTTGTACTATGGTGATGCACTTGAATTTAGAATTTGGCTTTTATTGGTGTATTCCTGCAGCGATTGGAGCTGGCTACCCACTGAAGCAGAGCGAAAGTGCGTAGCGCGGAAAGCGCGGCGCCGACCAAAATGTGTAATTGAACGAATTATTAATTCGGCGGCCGGCAAAATAAAATGCTGAATTACAGAGCTTCCGAAAAATAATGATCTTTTTTTTGTGTTGAATTGAACCTCTTTTTTTTTCAACCATAAAGGCAGTAAAATTCGACACTATGAAAAAAATAATTCTCTCTGCGCTGGTAATAATTTCAGCAATTCAATTAAATGCTCAATCGGCTGGAAATGCTGTAAATGCTCAATCTACCGGAAATAATAATTACAATAATGATTCTTTTGGAAATGGATATATTCCATATCAGCAGCCCAAAGGCGTGAATTTAAATCCAAGTTATAATAGTACAATTACTCCAGTAAAAGCTGATGTAATGATCAATATGAAGGCAACATCCTATGTGGCAATTTTAAGTGTAACGCAGGTTGGTGAAACGATAGAAGAGACTGATTCAATGATGGATATAAGATTGAATAATGTGTTTGAACAATTATTAAAAGTGGGAATTTCTATTGCAAATACGCACGTAGATTTTATTTCGATGGTTCCAAAATATGATTTCGAATCAACAGAAAAGAAATATTCAAAAACATTTAATGAAGTTCCTGCTGGATTTGAAATGAAAAAGAATATTCACGTG
The DNA here is from genome assembly GCA_040403315.1 of Flavobacteriales bacterium. GTDB lineage: Bacteria > Bacteroidota > Bacteroidia > M30B66 > M30B66 > CAMCXT01. Next base: position 274,860 of record JBBAKX010000002.1, on the reverse strand, counting down.
AAATTCGATAACCATGATCGCATGAACGATTTGATAAGTGCAGCAGCCAAAGCAGAGATTTATGATTTGGTGAAAATTGATTACAATGTTGCCGATATGGATAAAATTTATGATCAATTACGCGCAAAAGCAGAAGAAATTATAAATCGCAAAGTTGAATCTTACGATCGTATGGGTTTTACTGTAGAAGCGCAGCAATATGGTTGCACACAAGGTTCTGTTTATCCGATGGAAAGATATATGAAATATACAGCTGCAAATACCACTGTTCCAAAGGTTAAACCTACAAAGCCGGGAAAAGAAAAGCCAATTGAAATTAATTATACAGAAAAAATGTCCACAATTTATTATGAAAAAGTTCCATACAATCAATTCGATGTTGTATTGAACCCTGATATGGTGGAGCCAACGGTGCAATTTTATTTTAACTTGACAGTAAATTATAAAATCGTTTTGGCAGATGTGGCTAAGCTTGAACGTGAGGATCGTGAATTAGATTTGCAATTGCGTAGAGCAGAAATTCACCAGAAAATTAAAAATGCAGGTGGAACAGTAAATAACAATACTACAGTAACTGTTCGAACTAAATAATTTCTTAATTCAAATATTTTCCCCGGTCCGGACTTCCCGTATCGGGGATTTTTATTTTAATTAATTGTTCGTTTTAAGGAACCAAATCCTGAATTGGCTGTTGTATAACGGTTGAATCTTTAACTTGCCGCCGAAATGGGATATAAAAGTCTTGCGCATTGTGTTGCTGATCTAGAAAATCATGATCATTTGTTACGCATTAAAGATGAGGTAGATCCTTATTTGGAGATGTCGGCAATTCAATTGGAAGTTTACGAACGGAACGGAAAAGCAGTTTATTTCGAACGCGTGAAAGGCTCGAAATTTCCAGCGGTATCGAATTTGTTTGGCGATATCGACCGAAGTAAATTCATGTTTCGAGATACATGGATCAATATGCAAAAACTTATTGCATTGAAAAACGATCCGATGCAAGCATTGAAAGATCCACTCAACAACTTAGCAATTCCTTTTTTGGCAATTAAAGCGCTTCCAGAAAAAGCTTGGTTTAAAAAGCCCGTTTCATTTGGAAAGTGTAAAATCAGCGATATTCCTCAAATTGTGCACTGGCCTAATGATGGCGGTCCGTTTGTGACTTTGCCTGCGGTTTACACTGAAGATATCGATAAGCCCGGAATTATGAATGCTAATTTAGGTATGTACAGAATTCAATTGGGTGGAAATGATTATGTCCAAGACAAAGAAATTGGATTGCATTATCAGTTGCATCGTGGTATTGGAGTGCATCAAAGCAAAACAAACGCTAAAGGTTTACCTTTAAAAGTAAGCATTTTTGTTGGCGGTCCACCTTCTCATATGTTGAGCGCTGTAATGCCGCTTCCTGAAGGATTGTCGGAAATGACTTTTGCTGGGGCTTTGAACAATCGCCGTTTCCAATATTTTTATGATTCAGAAGGATATTGTATTAGTGCGGATGCCGATTTTGTAATTACTGGCGAAGTTTATCCGAACGAAAATAAGCTAGAAGGCCCGTTTGGCGACCATCTTGGCTATTATAGTTTGAAACATCCTTTCCCGTTAATGCGGGTGAAAAATGTTTACCATCGAAAAGATGCAATTTGGCCATTTACTGTTGTTGGCAGGCCCCCGCAAGAAGACACCGCATTTGGTGCATTGATCCATGAATTAACTGGTGATGCAATTAAAAATGAATTACCGGGTGTTCATGAAGTTCATGCAGTGGATGCAGCAGGCGTTCATCCATTGTTATTGGCCATAGGATCAGAACGTTACACTCCATTTTTAAAGGAAGATCGTCGTCCGGCAGAACTGCTCACGATATCAAATCATATTTTAGGAACTGGTCAGCTGAGTTTGGCTAAATGGCTTTTCATTGCTGCCAAGGAAGACAATCAAGCCCTTACTACACATCATGAACAGGCTTTTTTCGAGCACATTTTCGAGAGAATTGATTTAGGTCGTGATTTGCATTTTTATACACAAACTTCCATCGATACGCTTGATTATAGCGGCGATGGATTAAACACTGGATCAAAACTCGTTTTAGCTGCAACTGGAAATGCTACAAGAAAATTAGGAACGGTAATTCCAAATAATGTGAATTTGCCTGAAGGATTTTCTAAATTAAGCCTTGTATTTCCTGGTGTTTTGTCGGTTCGAGGACCTAAATTCACCAATTATGAATCAGCTAAGCAGGAATTACAACGATTAACGGAGAAATTTCCATTGGAATTGGCTTCCGAATTTCCATTTATAACCTTGTGCGATGATGCTCCATTTGTAGCTCAAACATTGGGGAATTGGCTTTGGGTAACATTTACACGATCTAATCCTTCGCATGATGTTTATGGTGTTGGAAGTTTCACCGAAAATAAACATTGGGGCTGCAAAGGTTCATTGGTTGTGGATGCGAGAATTAAACCATTCCATGCACCGCCAGTTGAAATGCCTGAATCTTACAGAGAGAAAGCGAAACAGTTGTTGGATAGGAATTAATAATCAATTATTATTCTGATCTTTTGTTTCGATCAATCTTTTATCGTGCTTGAAGGAGTAGATATAATTATTGTTCAGCAAATCAATGATATTTGTTTTCACTTTTAAACCAATATCATCCTCAAGAGTTTTAGCCTTGTTGCTAAACCTTACCTTTGCGCAGAATTTTTCCTGAATGAATAAATCTATTTTTTACACAGTCACTATATTTCTTCTGTCTTTGTTCGTTGTTTCTGACGTTAATGCACAAACTTCGGTTCGGGGACGCGTAATGGATAAAGTCGACCAACAGCCTATTCCAGGTGCCTCTGCTGTTCTTTTGAAACCCGATTCTTCAATTTACAAGGGTGCTCCAACTTCCCCGGAGGGAATTTTTTCGATAGACAATGTTGAAGCGGGCAATTACATTTTGCAAGTTCGATCTATTGGTTACAAGTATTACTTAAGATCGATTGTTGTTGGACAAGAGCCTTTTCGGTCAGGACCTATTTTTTTGGAAATTGATTCAAAGAATCTGAAAGAACTCAATGTTGAAGGTGCACAAATTAGAACAGAGCAAAAGGGCGACACCACACAATTTAATGCAGCAGCATTCAAAACCAATCCGGATGCGAATCTGGAAGATTTGGTAAAGAAAATGCCTGGAATGACGGTCGAAAACGGCACATTGAAGGCTGGTGGAGAAACAGTGCAAAAGGTGTTGGTCGATGGGAAGGAGTTTTTTGGAGATGATGCCGCAACCGCATTAAAAAATCTACCTGCCGAAGTCGTTGAAAAAATTCAAGTGTTTGATAGAATGAGTGATCAAGCGCAATTCACAGGGTTTGATGATGGCAATTCGCGTCGTTCAATCAACGTAATTACGCGCGGTGGCGGGATGAAAAATGCCAGTTTCGGAAAGCTTTACGGTGGTTATGGCACTGATGATCGATTTAACGCAGGTTTTAACTACAACAAATTCAAGGGAAATCGGAAGTTTACGATCCTTGGTCAGTCGAATAATATCAATCAACAGAATTTTTCATCCCAAGATTTAATTGGATTAACTGGTGGTTCGGCCGGTGGTGGGCGCGCTGGCGGCGGAGGTGGCGGCGGTGGAATGATGCGTATGATGGGTATGGTTCCTGGTGCATCGGATCCGTCGAATTTCATGGTAAATCAGTCGAATGGAATCAACACTACGCATACGCTCGGAATTAATTATTCGGATTCGTTGTCTCCAAAGCTGAAGTTTCAAGGAAGTTATTTCTTCAACAACACTTACAATACAACAGATAAAACGGTAAATCGAGCATTTTTCCTCAACGATACCACCACCCAGAATTACAATGAAATCAATACATCGTGGTCGAACAATTTAAACCACAGGTTAAACCTTCGAATCGAGTACACACTCGACACGATGAATTCGATTATTTATACACCTCGAATTTCTTGGCAAGGAAATCAAACAGGATCTGAACTCGATGGTGCGACACGCATCAATTCTAATTCATCATTAAGCAATACCAAAACAGCTAATAGCTCAACGAATACGCCATACAGTGTCAATAACAACCTTTTGCTTCGTCACCGGTTTAAAAAGACAGGTAGAACGGTTTCTTTGGCGCTCAATGCCGATTGGAATGAACGCAATGGCAATTCTGATCTCATCACTTCGAATGATTTTTCGCAATTCGATTCAACCATCACTTTCAAACAGAAAGGCGAGAATTACACAAACAGTCAGACGTATTCTTCTAACCTCACATATACCGAGCCTTTGGGCAAAGTGATGCAATTGTTTTTGAGTTATGCCCCATCGATTACTTACAATTACTCAGACAAACAAACATTTCGAAACGATTCAATAACAAACGAATTAACCCGATTGGATTCATTGCTGAGCAATCGATTTAATAACACGCAGATCATTCAAAGAGGTGGTGCGGGAATTCGACTTAGATCGCCGAAATTAATGGGTGTAATTAATTTCAACGTGCAACAATTTACCCTAGAGAATGAAACTACTTTTCCTGAAGGATTATCGCTTCGAAAATCTTGGGTGAATGTTTTGCCATTTGCGATGCTAAATTATAAATTCAGTTCCGCCACAAATCTTCGGTTGTTTTATCGAAGCAATACGAATGCTCCAAGTGTTGCACAATTGCAAAATGTATTAGACAATAGTAATCCACTTCAATTGAGTACTGGAAATCCTGATTTAAAGCAGGAATTTTCACAATCCCTTACTGCCCGTTTTGGGACAACATATTCAACTACAAGTAGATCGTTGTTTTATAATGGTAGTGCAACCTTTACCAATCAGTATATTGCAAATTCTACCTTATTTGCCACAGGCGATACAACGGTGTATGAAGGCATCAAACTTCGTCCAGGTGCTCAATTAAGTCGTCCGATAAATATGAATGGATATGTTGCTATCCGATCACTTTTAACCTACAGTACACCTTTGAAATTTCTAAAAAGCACACTGAATTTTCAGGCTGGAAACAATTATATCATAACACCCGGAATGGTAAATGGAGTTCGTAATGAAACCGAAAATACCATGTGGAGTGGGGGAGTTGTAATCGCCAGCAATATCAGCGAGAAACTTGATTTCACATTGTCGTATAACGGCGGATGGAATATTGTAGAAAACACTTTACAACCGCAGTTAAATAACAATTATCAAATCCACACAGCTGGTGCGAAAATCAATTGGATGCCATCAAAGCGATTTGTCTTGAATACCGATTTCAATTACAACCAATACATTGGATTGGGAGAAGGATTCGATCAGCAATTTATGCTTTGGAATGCTTATTTCGGTTATAAATTCCTGAAAAATCGAGCAGGCGAATTGAAGATTTCAGCTTTCGATATTTTAAATCAAAACAACAGCATCAGCAGAACGGTAACAGAAACATATGTAGAAGATAACATCACGCGGGTATTGAATCAATATTTCATGTTGACCTTCACGTATACATTGAGAAGTTTCAAGCCTGCAGCAGGTGATCGTCCAGCGGGAGCGCCTCCTGGTGGTTTCGGACCAATGGGACCGGGTTCAGGAACCAATCCGACAGGGCCACCGCATACGAATTAAACCGATATACTTTTCTAGAATCGCATGTATATTCGGTTTGAAGTAACGATCTGATTTCAATACTTTGCCATCTTCTCGGTAGATGGGTTGTCCGTTTTCGTCGAGCTTACTCATGTTGCTTCGTTGGATTTCCTCAAAAACAGGAGCCATATATTCTTGTAAACCATGCGCATTGATGGTTCCACAAAGAATGTAAAGCATATCACCAAGTGCATCGGCAATTTCAACTATATCGGCTCTTTCGGCAGCTTCAAGGTACTCTTCATTTTCTTCCTTCATTATGTTGAAACGAAGCATTCTTTCTTGATCTGATAACACTGCAGATGGTTCGAAGCGCACTGGTAATTTGAAAGCGTGGTGGAAATCTTGAACGTGCTGAATAGCTTCTTTTAGCGTGAGTGACATGTAATTTCTTGGTTTAGGTAAACAAATGAACTGCAAAATTAAGGGTATATTTGGCATGTAAAACCTTAAAAAAATGAAAAAGTTAATCTTATTGATTTCTATATTAATTAATTGTTTTTCTCAATTGAAGGCGGAGTATAATGGAAAGCATTTTACTTTTATCATTTTAACTCAACAAGGAGAATCAATAAAAGGATATAACTATGTAGCTGATGGTTATTATTCGAACGATTCGATGAGTAATCAAGCCTATCTAATTAGAGTATTGGGTTATCCAACATCATTTTCAGATGATTCATTTACATTTTATCAAGACAGAATTAGTTACACATATAATTATCCTGGCGATCCTAATAAAGAGGAATATAAAGCGTATCAGTTAATTCAAGAGAAATCAATTTTAAAAGGTGAAATTCAAAAGATTACAATCACTGATCAGTTTGAGTTTACTTACAGTATCGGTGTATACAATGAATTAAAAACCAGCGATCGGACTTGGATAAAAAGCAAGCCTAAGCAATCGGTGAGTTATGGTGTTTATTTATGCGATTATTTGATATTCGTGCACAAGCCTTCCAAGACTACTCGAGTTGTATTAGAAGAACTAAAAGAACTTTCGGGTAAGTATAATGTAGAGGATTTGGAGAATGCAAAACTTGATGATTATTCAGATGCGTTTCAATTGATATTAAAGAAATTAAATATGGAGCAAGTTGTTATTGTGGCAGGTTGTTCATGTTGATTTAATTTGATTCAATAAATGAAATTGATTTTCTTTAACCCATAAATTCAATGAGAAATGAAAATGAATAAGTTTTGGAAAGACCTGATTATCCGAAGCATTCTAAAAACAAAGTATCGAGGTCAGCCTGAGAATGCCCAATATTCTAAGTTTCAATTGGCTCGCGGGCACAAGGATTTGCTTTTTCTGATGCGGAGGATCATGAAAGATGCGTCATTAATGGTTTTGGGTGTTTTTTGCGCTGCTTTCGGATTCAAGGGATTTTTATTAACCAATGGATTTATAGATGGTGGTGCTACAGGAATTTCATTACTTACATCGATTATAACAGGTATTCCATTGCCAATATTGATTGTAGGAATTAATATTCCATTTATTATTTTGGGCTATAACACCATGGGGCGCCAGTTTGCTATGAAAACTGCACTTTCAATTGTTTTGTTAGCTATTGTGCTCGCATTGGTTCCATTTCCAAATGTAACAAACGACAATTTGTTGGTGTCTCTATTTGGTGGAATGTTGCTTGGAGCTGGTATCGGTTTTTCGATTCGTGGAGGCTCGGTAATTGATGGAACTGAAGTGCTTGCAATTTATTTGAGCCGAAAATTCGGTGTAACGATAGGCGATGTAATTATCGTAATTAATATTTTGATTTTTAGCGTTGCTGCTTATTTCTTAGGTGTTGAAGTAGCCATGTATTCGATGATCACCTATTTTGCGGCATCCAGAACATTGGATTTTATTGTAGAAGGAATCGAAGAGTATATCGGAGTAACAATCGTATCAGCCCGAAATGAAGAAATAAGACAAATGATTATCAACCAAATGGGTCGTGGAGTTACTGTTTACTATGGAAAGCGTGGTTTTGGAAAACGCGGAGAACTTAAGGATGTAGATATTATTTACACTGTAATTACCCGTTTAGAATTGAATAAATTAAACACAGAAATCGAGAAAATTGAACCTACTGCTTTTGTTGTGATGAACAGTGTAAAAGATACTCGTGGAGGGATGATTAAGAAAAGACCATTACAGCATTAAATAATTTCAATTTGAATTAATATTGGATTTACAATTATTACTTAAACCTAGAAATACACTCAGAAATCTTGAATTACGGTTATTTATTTTTTCAGGATCTTTCTGAAAAGAAGTGAAACAAAGAAAAGTATTCCATTCATCACCGCAATCGCTCCAGCAATGGAAGCATCCATCCATGCAGCGAGCATGTAGCCCAAAATGCAACTTGCAATGCCCACAAATGCTGCAATTACAAGCATCCGCGGAAGCGATCGTGCAAACAAAGCTGCAGTAGCTGGCGGACCTGTGAGCAAGGCGATCACCATGATTGCACCGACCGATTCAAATGCAGTTACGGATGAAAGGGAGACCATTCCCATCAGTAGATAATGCCAGAAAACGGTGGCAATGCCCGTGGCTGCAGCAAAAGATGGATCGAAAGTGCTCACCCACAATCCGCGGTAACCAACCAATAAAGTGATGATTAGAATGATGTCGAGAATTGATGCAATCCAAATTTGACGAGGGATTCCCCACATGCCAAGGTCAAAAGGCACTAAGGTAATGTCGCCATAAAGCACGCATTCTTGATCAAGATCGGTTTGATTGCTAAGTAAGCTCACCATAATTACACCGATAGCAAATAGTAATGTGTAGGTGATTCCAATGGAGGCGTCGGGACTGATCCGCATTTTCTTTTGGATCAATTCGATCAACAATGTTACGAGTAATCCTGTGAGTGATGCGCCAATGATCATCGCAATTCCATTGAGACTTCCCGAGAAAAGAAATGCTGCCACAATGCCTGGTAAAACGGCATGCGAGATCGCATCTCCAAACATGGTCATTCTTCGTAAAACCAAAAAGCATCCTGGAATAACGCATGCAAGCGTAACGAGGCTCGCTGTGAGAACGATTTGTATGTCGTTTACATTCATGCTCGCGGCGGAATTATGGTATTGTGTGGATCTGTTTCTGGATTTCCTAGAATAAGTTCTAGTTGGGCTTCGATTTCTGGAGTAATCACATGCTCCATCGCTTCGGCGTCATCATGCACATGGTCGGGCGCAAGATGGAGGTATCGCTGTAAATAAAGCTCCCACAAACGGTGCAAGCGAACGATTCTTTGCGCTTCTTGCAATCCTTGGTTGGTGAGGCGATAAGTAAGCAGGTTCGATTCCAGAAGATTTTTGGAGGTTAACCGTTTCAATCCTTTCCGCAGTTCATCATGCGCAAATGCTCGATTATTTAGGAGGTCTTCCTCCAAGATGTTTCCTTGTAATTGACCCGATTTTTCACCGATTTGGTAGAAGAGTTTAAGAATATTTTCCAAGAGTGTTTTTTCGCGGTTTTTCGATCTTGTGTTCCAGCGCGCCAACAATCCCCTGCCAGGGGCGAAGAACATGGATATCACTGCAATGAAAGTCGCCATTACAACTATCCACGGTCCGGTGGGCATGGCGGGAGCGAGATAGGAAACGAAAGATCCAGAATATCCTGAAATCATCCCGAAAAGGGCAGCAATTACCAGCATCCTTCCAATCGAATGGGTCCAAAAGCGAGCAGCAAGAGCAGGCGTGATGAGCAAAGCAGCCATTAAAACCACTCCAACTGCTTGAATACCAATGGCGACAGTCCAAACGGTAAGTACCGATAAGGCTAGGCGCAGGAACTTAATTGGGAAGCCAGTTACTCGGGCAAAATCTTCATCAAAAGAAATCAGATAAAATCCTCTTAGCAAAATAGTTACTGAGGCTGTAATGATGATTCCAGAATACAGAAATAACCTTAAATCGGCTTCGGTAATGGACGCCGCTTTGCCGAAGATAAATTTGTCGAGCCCTGCTTGTGCGGCATTGCCTTGGTGCTGTATATAAGTAAGGAGCAGAATACCAAGACCGAAGAAAAACGAAAGCATCAAGGAAATCGCTGTGTCGGGACGTGTGAGCCTGTTTTTGGTCAGAACTTCCATCAGGATAAGAGAAAGTAAACCGGTTACTAGAGCTCCAACAAGCAGAATGATCGGATTTTTTTCACCACTGATGAGAAATGCCAAGCAGATGCCCGGCAGCACGCTGTGAGAAACTGCATCACCTACCAAAGAACGTTTTCGAAGAAAAGTGAAACAGCCCACCAATGCCGCCATTCCGCAGAGTAAAAGTGTTCCAGCAACTACCAATTGAACATTTGGTTCTTCGAGCAGAAAGAAACCGATGAGTTGATCTGAGGTCATTTTTCGCGTACCGGGAAATTCTGTTCACGCATTATATCGCCCACTTGTGATAACACGGTAAGCTTTCCGCTGTATGTGTTTCTAAGCAGTTCGTCGGTAAACACTTTTTCGGTTGGACCGCTAGCGATCAATGAAGCGTTTATTAGCACCAACCAATTGAAATATTCGGCAGCAGTATGTAAATCGTGGTGGACTACAACGATGGTCTTGCCTTCATTTTTCATGTCCCTCAAAAGTTGAACGATAGCAGCTTCGGTAGATGCATCAACGCCAACGAAAGGTTCATCCAATAAATACAAATCTGCTTGTTGCGCCAATGCACGAGCTAAAAAAACTCGCTGTTGTTGACCACCTGATAGCTGTGAAATTTGCCGGTTTGCATATTCGGTCATGTTGACCTGTTCTAAAGCTTGTTGTACAATTTCTCGGTCCTTTTTGGTGATGCGTTTGAAGAGCCCAAGCGATGGATATCTACCCATCATAACTACATCAGTAACAGAAGCTGGAAAATCCCAATCAATGGTTTGGCGTTGAGGGATATAACTCACTTGCTTTCGTACTTCGTTGAGGGATTTTCCGAAGATCTTTGAATATCCAGAATTCAATGGAGCGAGTCCAAGAATGGCTTTGATGAGGGTTGATTTACCAGCGCCGTTTGGGCCCATGATTCCGATAATTTCCCCTTTGGGAAGGGAAAAATCGATGTTCCAAAGTACAGGCTTCCGGTGGTAAATTACAGTAAGATTGTGTGCTTCTAAGGAAGGTTCCTGAACGTTGATAATCATAGTTATTTCAGGGCTTTTTGGATTGTTCGGGCATTGTGAAGCAGCATTCCGCAGTAAGTGCCTTCGGGTGTTCCATCCGCACCTGGCGCATCAGAAAATAGCTTTCCACCGATTTTTACTTGGTGGCCTTTTTTGGCGCATCCTTCAATAACGGCTTGAAGCGATTTATCTGAAACGGAACTTTCCACAAATACAGCTTTTATTTTTCGGTTTACAATGAAGTTTACCATGTCACTCACATCGCGTAATCCGTATTCTGAAACGGTAGAAATACCTTGCAAACCTTTCACTTCGATGCCGTAAGCAAGTCCGAAATATCGAAATGCATCATGCGAAGTGATGATTACCTTTTGATCTTTCGGTATCGAACCCATCAACAGCTCTATTTGGTAATCTGTTTTTATGAGTTCCTTCTGATATTGCTCGTGGTTGCTTTCAATCTTTGCCGAATCGTTTGGGAATAGATCGATAAGATCACTTCGGAGATTCCAAATTCCAGTTGACCATGATTTGATGTCCATCCAGATGTGTGGATCTATCACATTGCTGCCTTCTTGCGCCCGTTGATAGCGATTTTCATGAACAAGTTCACCCAATGGAATTACAGGTTTGTTGCGACGCATTTTTTCAAACACCTGTGTCATTTTACCTTCCAAATGGTGACCGCTGTAAACGATTATATCGGCTTTCGAGAGCTTTTCCATGTCGCCCTGGGAAGCCTTGTACAAGTGTGGATCGACTCCAGCGCCCATGAGGACTTCAACGTCGGCAATGTCGCCCACAAGATTCTTCACAGCATCGCCCACCATTCCAGTTGTTGCGACTATCTTTTTTCTTGAGTTTGTTGATTTTTCTGGACTTCCACATGCGATAAAAAACAGCAGCGGTAAGATGATCAATAGTTTATTTATGCACTTCATACAAAATCTTATTCCTCACAAAGATAGTTTATTTTCATCCTGCGAAAAATAAATTTAGAGAAACCTAAAAATCCAGTTTTTATTCGCCAATCTTTGTCCCGCTTGGGATGATTGCTTTTTTCTTCACCACAACAATTCCCTCAACAATGCAATACATTTCGGTTTCAATATTCTGAAGTTGATCGCCTCCTTTGATGACTACATTGTCACCAATTCGGCAGTCTTTATCGATGATAGCTTTTTCGATGTGGCAATTTTTCCCGATCCCAACATGAATCTCATCTTTCTTGTGAACGATTTCATCGAGGGTTTGATAGAAATCATTTCCCATGACAATGGAATTTTTCACCACTGTTTTGGCACCAATTCTCGAACGGATTCCAATCAGGCTATAATCAATTAGTTTAGCGTGAATGATGCATCCTTCGGCCACAATCGATTTGTTGAGTCTCGTTCCAAAGAATTTCGAAGGTGCCAAAGCGCGAGATCTAGTAAAAACTCGCTTGTGGTTATCGAACAAATTGTACCGAGGAATATCTCCACACAGTTCCAAATTTGCTTCATAGAAGGAACGGATATTTCCAATGTCGGTCCAATAATCATCAAATTGATATGACGCAACGCTGAAGCCTGTTTGGATTGCAGCAGGGATAATAGCTTTGCCAAAGTCGGTTGCTTCAGGATGGTCTTCAAACAATTTCTCAAGGGCTTCTCTTTTGAAAATGTAAATCCCCATTGAAGCAAGGTATTCACGGCCTTTTTTCTTCAATGCGTTTTGAACCGGGGAAGTCCAGTCGGGTAGGAGTGGAGCAGCAGGTTTTTCGATGAAGGAACTGATGTAGCCTTTTTTATCCACCTTCATGATACCGAACTCAGAAGCTTCTTTAGCAACAACAGGAATTGTAGCGATTGTGAGATCAGCTTTTTGCGCGATGTGAAATTCTGCCATCTGTTTAAAATCCATCTGGTACAGTTGATCGCCACTTAGAATGAGCACATAATCGTACTCATGCGAATTGAGGTGGTGCATACTTTGTCGCACAGCATCGGCTGTACCTTGGAACCATTTATCAGACCCCGGAGTTTGTTCAGCTGCAAGAATATCCACGAAGCCTGGACTAAAACTATCGAATTGATAGGTGTTTTTGATGTGTCTATTGAGCGACGCGGAGTTGAACTGCGTAACAACAAACATCCGGCGAACGCCAGAATTGATACAATTTGAAATCGGGATGTCGATAAGACGGTATTTCCCTCCAATTGGCACGGCTGGTTTAGATCGGTGTGAAGTGAGTGGGTAAAGTCGACTTCCTTGTCCGCCGCCTAAAATCAGGCAGACCATTTTAATAATTGCGCTCATAAATGTTCTGTGCTTTGATAAATACGAATGTATGATTTAGCAGCCTTTTCCCAGCTGTAGTCGAGTTGCATGTTGTGCGCTCTAAGTTGGTTCATGGCATCGGGATGATGATAAACAGCAGTTGCTCGGTGAAAACTTTCTGCAAGTGCGTCTACGGAGAAGTGCTCGAATCGAATTCCATTTCCATCGGGTTGAGAAACATCGGTAACTGTATCGGCTAAACCTCCTGTTGCTCTTACGATTGGAATGGTGCCATAACGGAAAGCGTAGAGCTGATTCAAGCCACAAGGTTCAATGCGAGAAGGCATTACAAGGAAATCGCTTCCTGCATACAGTTGATGCGAGAGTGCTTCGTTATATTCGATGGAAGTGTCGAACCAAGAGGTGAAATGATGCTTCATAGTTAGAAATGCATCTTTGAGTTTTGGGTCGCCGGTACCAAGTACAACAAATGAAGCTTTTCCACCTTCATGGAGGAATTTTGCAATTGCATCGGGAAGTAGATCGGCGCCTTTTTCTGCCACCAATCGACCAATAAAAGTGATGAGCGGTTGGTTTGTTTGGATCTCGAAACGTTGCTTTAATACAGTTTTGTTGTCGGATTTAAATCGACCAATATCATTGTAAAGGCGGTTTTCGATGAGTGGATCTGATTGAGGATCCCAAACCTGATTATCAATACCATTGATTATGCCTTCGGATTTTGATAATTCGTTTCTAATGAGCCATTCTAAACCGTTTGAAGAAGCGAGCAATTCCAATAAATATCCAGGTGAAACGGTTGTGAGTTTCCAGCAGCATTTGATGCCGCATGCAAGTGGATTGATATTTCCAGCCCAATCGAGAAGGCCATTTGAATCGGCATCGTACCATGGAAGCATCCAAGCCTTCGACCAGCCAAACGAACCATGATAAACTCCGTTGTGGATTGTGAATACAGTTGGAATACGCGACAGATTTCTAAATTCAGGGCAATGTTTTACCATGAATGGGATTAGCCCTGTGTGATGATCGTGGCAATGAATAACATTGGGTTTCTCGTCGAGCGATTGGATATATTGAAGGGCACATTGCTGAAATACAATATATCGTTCGGTTTCATCCGAATAGCCATAGCCAGATTGCGGATCGGTGTAGATTCCTTCACGATCGAAGAGTCCAGGAATATCTGCGATGAGTAATTCGAATCCGAGTGAATCGCCAGTGTGCCTGCGGATATGGACAGGTATTTTTATATCGCCTAAACGAACGAGGCCGCTCCAAAGGTGCTCAAATGGTTGATTTATAATCCATTTCTGGCGGTAACCAGGAATTATTACAACAGATTTAAGTCCGGCTTGATTAAGGTATTTAGGTAGTGCGCCAACAACATCACCTAAGCCGCCTGCTTTAGCGGCTGGATAGCATTCTGCAGCAATATGGAGGATATTCAATTGGAGTAGTTGATTTTGGGAGTTAAGATATTACAAACGATTTTAATTCCAATAAGGTTTGTAGAAATTACTTTGGCTTGTGTTTCACAGCAATTGTTGAAAATTAGCGCTTGACAATAGTCTTGTTTTTTTGTTGGGAACACCATCGGCCCCTCCCCGCTGCAAGGAAAAGAAAAAAGAGAAGGGTAATCGATTTTAAACGGCTTGAGACGGATAAATTAAATCAAGTTAGGGTTTGAATTGCTGGCTGAAGATTTATGCAATTGGATAATATTGATAAAGCGGAGAGTTTAGAATTCACAGCAATTGTTGATACTTTTTGCTTGACAATTGTCTTGTTTTTTTTGTTGGGAACACCATCGGCCCCTCCCCGTTGCAAGGAAAAGAAAAAAGAGAAGGGTAATCGATTTTAAACGGTTATAATCGATTATAATCGGCTTGAGACGGATAAATTAAATCAAGTTGTGGTTTGAGTTGCTGGTTAAAGATTTATGCAATTGGATAATATTGATAAAGCGGAGAGTTTAGAATTCACAGCACTTGTTGATACTTTTTGCTTGACAGTGGTTTGAATTTTTTGTTGGGAACACCATCAGCCCCTCCCCGTTGCAAGGAAAAGAAAAAAGAGATGGTTACCCGATTTTAAACGGATATAATCGATTATAATCGGCTTGAGACGGATAAATTAAATTCATTTTAAATTTATTTGAATTTACTTATTAAAATTGCTATAAGTTGAAAATTTAATAGCAATAACGTGCTTGTTTGGTTTGAAATCAAAAGGTTACCTTTACATCAAATCAATGTGAATGAAATCAATCAATAGAAATATACTTGCTGTTTTAGTTGGGGTTTTTGTTGGAGGTATCGTTAACATGAGCCTGATCAATATATCGGGTTCAATTATTCCTCCACCAGAAGGTTTTGATCTAACTACTGAAGCAGGCTTGAAAGCATCGATGCCACTCCTTGAGCCTAAACATTTTATTTTCCCTTTTTTAGCACATGCATTAGGAACATTAATTGGGGCCTTATTAGCAGCCTTAATTGCGGCAAGTAATCAACTAAAATTGGCCTTATTCATTGGTTTTGTATTCTTGTTTGGTGGAATTTGGATGGTTTGTATTTTGCCCGCTCCTAGGTGGTTTAATATTATTGATCTTCTGTTGGCATATATTCCATTTGCATGGCTTGGGGCTTGGTTGATAAGCTTAAGAAAATTAATACAGCATTAATTTAGTTTTAATTATTGAAAAAGACATTCAAATTCAATCAATTATGCCTTTGATTATTGAGCCTGAAAAGGTTAAAACAAGAAAAAACCTTGTAAATCCTGAAGCATTGGTTGCATTGCTTCAACAAACAGAAGTTCAGGGACAAGTGATTGTTCATGTTTTTTGTCTGCCGCAACCGGAAGAATATGCTATTCGTGTTTGGAGAACAACATATTTGGTTTCAAGAACGTCCTCGCACAAAAGCCGATTATTGCATGCAGAGAATATTTCTTTAGCTCCTTCTTGGACAGAAGTTAAGGCTAATAATCCTTATTCATTTACATTGATTTTTGAAGCATTGCCAAAAGATACCTTATTGTTCGATTTGGTAGAAATTATTCATCAACCTGGCGGATTTTATTACCCTAATCTTTTAAGGAATGAGCGCGATGTGTATGATATTCGTTTATAACTTTCATTTTCTTAAATACTTTATTTATGTACAATTTCAGCCGCACAACGGGTTAATTTTAAATAATTTTATGGAAACAAGAACTAAAGAAAAACCGTGGAAACTAAAAACACCACCATTAACATCTGACTATGAAATGTATTTGGATGAAAAGGATGAGAAGAAAGTTATCGTGTGTGTGGTAGGTAAAACAATATTATTATATGATTTAAATGCATTGAGGATTTGCATGCTATGCTTAAATCACATGCCGACTGGATGGAATTAGGAAGTGCCGACGAACAGAAAGAAGCAAAAGTAGGAACTGTAGAATATTGGTGCCGATCTGAATCAAATCCAGTAAATGGATGGTACGGATTGAAAAAAGGATTTAGAGGACGATTCGGCATGTATGTTTCTCCGCTTATGGAAGTCCTTAGCTTGGCCGAGGTAACCCACGAACCAAGAGGAAATAAGATGCGGGCGATTTAAATTTAATGCTCGCTTTTGGACCACTTTTTTTCACCTGCATTAATGGAAATATTTAATCTGTTTTCGGTAGGTGGAATTGGACAATTGTACCCGCTGCTGTATGCGCAGTAAGGATTATAGCAAAGATTAAAATCAATTGTTGTCTTTTCAAATTTAATATCCTGCAAGGTAATATCGATATAGCGGCCGCCCTCATAGGTCGATTCACCATTTGTAGCATCTAGAAAAGGAATAAATAGATGATCCATCAACTCAGGATTATTCGTAAAAGCTTGATTTTGATAAATACTCAATTCAAATTCCTTACCTTGAAAAACCATTTTAGCAATAGCATATTTTTTAAACAGTTTTGTTTTTCCAGATGATGTTGGCAATTCAAATGAAGTTTCATTGGGTGTTAATGTAATCTTAGCTTCCAATTTCCATTCAAAATCTGCAGGATAATATTGCAAAAAAGAAGTATCTGCAATTGAAATTGGAGACTTTGAAGCCGATATCATATCCAATTTAATTCGATGTCTTGCAGAGTCTATTTTAGTGACGTAGGTTTCTCTCTCTGTTTGAGAAAGAAGAGAATTTGTAAAAATAACAAGAATATAAAAAATACATTTTTTCATTTGCAGAAACTAAAATTGAACTCTATTTAAAAACATAACTTCTTTATTTGTGATTAAATGGCAGAAGCATCATTTGCAAATTTATAAAGTTTACCTTCACCGAATAAACACAAAAACATGAAAAAACAATTGAAAAAATTATTTCTCCTTTTACTAAGCTTTCCTGCAATACTCTCTGCACAGGAAGTTACAATCGAAGCTCCTAATGCTCGGGGCTTTTCTGGCGTAAAATCAATCAATGGTGAAATCGTCTTCACCACATGGTTTGGAGAAAAAACAGAGACAAAAGGAATGGCTAATTTTGTTTTAAAGCTTTATGATAAAGAACTTAATGAAATTAAAACCACCGAAATAGAAGTTACAAAGTTCTCTGAAATTGCTTCTTCAGCCTTTACTGGGAAATATTTCCTCTTCATTTTTGTGGATGCCTTGAAAAAGACTAGAACCATGGTTACGCTCGATGCAAAAGGCGAATTGGTTCAAAAGAAAACTGAAGAGGATGTTCGAAGAGCTTTACTTACAGCTGAGAATTTCCCAATCATCCACGTATTAAATGCTGAAGAATTCGTGCTCCTTCGTCCAATGAAGGAAAAGAAATTTGGTTTTGATATTGAACGCCTCGATAAGGATTTGAATTCGAAGTGGACCAAATCGCATATCCCTGAAGATGGAATTTGGAAAGTGCAAGATTCAAAGGTGATGAACAATAAATTGTATATCCTTCGTGAACAAAACCCAAATCGATCATCTGATAACTATGTTTTTTCAGTGCAAGGTTATGATGTTGAAACTGGTGAGCAAACTTATTCTACCGATCTAGTTGACGGTGAAGATGGAGGTGCTCCTGCATTTATTCGTATTAACGGCAAAGATGAAATCGCAACTGGTGGAATGTATTTCAAAGGAAGCAAATACGATGACAAAAATTCTGATGGTTTGTTTTTCTGCCTGATTGGAGCAGATGGCAACATCTCAAAATTCACCAAGAAAAGTTGGGATAGTATGAAAGACCAAATTTCTGGTGAATTTTCATCAGCATTGTTAGGTGGTAAAACCAAGATGATGGTCGAAGATGTCATTCAGAAAATGGATGGTTCCTACATGGTGATTTCTGAACAATTTAAAAAGGCCAATAACGCAAACATGACAGGCTCAGGTGCTGCTGCTATGTTAGGTGGTGGTTCTGGTTCTTCATCTGCAGGTCCAGAAGTTGGATTTACAGTTTTGGATTTCGTGTTCTTCAACTTCGATCCAAGTGGTAACTTTATAGGTATTCAAGTGGTTCCGAAAACAAACAAAGAAGCGCGTGTTAGTGGTAAAATTGCTTCAGAAAAAGGTTTAGCTATTGCTCAGTATATGCACAGTCGTGGATTTTTTTGCTATCGTGAGGTAATTGAAGCAAATGGAACGCAAATCATCGTTTACAGAAACGACGATGGAATTAAAAGCAAGGCTTACTTTTTACCTGTTGGTGAAAAATCAACTGAATCTATCCCAAGCATCGACATGGATCGTTGGGTTTCTGAGAATTTAAATAAACTAGGCAAATTTGCAAAAGCAACTGGAAACGCTCAATATTCTTTCAATTCCGACAATTCTAACGATACCTATGCTTTGTACAAAGGAATTTCATCTTTCAAAAAAGGATTTATGGTATTGCATGATTTCAATCAGAAAGGATTGAAAGTTTGGTTAGAGCCAGTGCCTGCTCAATAATCAATTAGATAATTCAGTGAAAGCCACGTCTAGTTTATGTAGACGTGGCTTTTTATTTCGAATTACCTTCTTAGGAATTTCAATTAATCAATATAAATATTACCAGCAATAAAAAGGAAATTAAATTCAGAACAATTCCAGCCTTGAGCATTTCCTTTGATCGAATATGCCCGCTACTAAAGGCTATAGCGTTGGGTGGTGTACTCATCGGAAACATAAAATCACAACTCGCCGATAAGGTTACTGGAATTGCAAAATAAATTGGATCAATGCCTTTGTTGATGGCCAACGAAGCCACAACGGGAACAAACAAAGTTACCATAGCTAAATTGCTCATGAAGGCAGTAAGCAACAATCCAATTCCAGTTAACAAGATTAAATACAATTGATCGTCTAGGTAATTCAAAACCGCTAATGAATCGGTGAGTAACTTCAATGTTCCACTTTCCTTAAAGGCCATAGCTAAAGAAAGTCCTCCACCGAACATCAAGAGAATTCCCCAAGGAAGATTACGTGTATCTTCCCAATTCAATATCGGTTTGCTTTCTTCACCAGGCAAGAGGAAAAGTGATATGCCCGCTGCCATTGCGATCCAAACATCACTGATCGGATAACTTGGATAAATTGATCGAATCACGCCTTCAGAAAGCCAAAGGGCAATAGCGGCTGCAAATACCATTAAAATTCTTTTTTCATTGGGTTTCCATTGCCCCATTTGTTTCAACTCTTCTAAAATGAAATCCCGGCCTTTATCGAATTTCTCATTTTTCAGCGGAAAAATCAGTTTGGTCATTGCCCAATATGCTAGAAACAATAAAATCAATGAAAACGGCAAGCCATAAATCATCCAATCGGTAAATGAAATTTCTCTTCCAAATGTTTTGTTCAAAATGCCTACAGCAGCTGCATTTGGCGGTGTACCAATAATTGTTGCCATTCCGCCGATAGATGACGCATACGCAATTCCTAAAAACAACGAAACCCTAAAATGCCTAATTGTTTTATTGTGTTTTTCTACCGATTTATCGAAAAGATTCGAAACAGCAAGAGCGATCGGAAACATCATCAATGTCGTAGCTGTGTTGGAAATCCACATGCTGATAAACCAAGCAGAAAGCATAAATCCCAAAATGATTTTACTTGCCGAATTCCCTGTAATCTTCAATAAACTTAACGAAAATCTCTTATGCAAACCAGATTTTTCAAGTGCCAATGCCAACAAAAATCCCCCTAGAAATAAAAAGATAAATTTATCTCCAAATGGCGCGCAGGCTTGCTCAATCGTTGATATCCCAAACAATGGGAACAAAATTATCGGCAATAATGCCGTCACTGCCATCGGTACCGTTTCCATCAACCACCAACAAAGCATCCAAACCATAATGGCCAGCGTAAGGCAAATTTTAATAGGCCACCCCATCGGATTTATCCACGCAATCAACAGTGCCAATAACGGCGGCAACCAAACTGAAACTTGCCTCTTTATCTGATCCATCTGTCAAAAGGTTTAAAATCGAGCATAATTACGAATTTCAAATTAATTCCCGTTCCGCAACCTCGGACTTTAGTCCGGGGCTAGACAGAGAGAGAGAATCTCCGAACTTTAGTCCGGGGCTTACAAGAGAGAACACAACTCCACACCACAAACCCATACTTCAGTCCGAGGCAAAGGGCAGAGGCATCACTTTTCAATCCTTCAAACCCAATCAGGGTTTTATCCCAATCTCCAAGAATTCCCATAAAATGCATTTTGTTTGCACAAACGATTAATCATGAAAATTAAATTCATTCTAGCTATTGCAGTTTTGATTTTTACCTATTCATCTTGTAGTGAGATTTCAAATCAAATAGACGACAAACAAAAACAACTTGAGTCTAAAATTAAATCACTAGACTCAACAGTAAATTATGAGGTCGAAAGAGTTAAGGTGATCGATTCATTTGTAAAACAAGAAAAAGCCGCTATCGATTCGCTCGTGAAATTACGTACTGAATAATCTTGATAACTTGTGTCTCATCTACGCATCTTCGGATAGCAACCTCGGACTTCAGTCCGGGGGATACGAAACCCAATTTCCACACTCTCGTATCATTATTCACTTTAAACTCATTTTCAGCTAGGTAAAATCTCTACTTTACAAATTCTGCCAGATTCCTTGCTTAATGAATGATTATTTCATTGAGCTTGTTTACTTTGGCTGATCAGAGGTTATGGGTCGAGTACTTAAATTCATTGTTTGCTTGTTGATTACTGGGGCCCTCTTTTGGGTTTACCAGAATAAATCTGGAGAAATTCCTCCAATCGGGAAATTTTTTAGTCCCGTTCAAGGTTTTTGGAACAATGCAGAATCTGCAAAATCTTTCACTTATTCTTCATCAAATATCGTCGGACTAAAACAGCCAGTCACAGTGCAGTTCGATGATCGACTTGTGCCACACATTTTCGCGAAGAACGAAGCTGATCTGTATTTCATGCAAGGCTACATCACTGCACAAAATCGCCTCTGGCAGATGGACATGCAAACCCGTGTTGCCGGTGGAAGACTCGCCGAAATTATCGGACCGAAACTCCTAGAACGCGACCGAGAAAGTCGCCGACTCGGACTCAGTTGGGGAGCCTCTCGGTCGCATGCTTTGATGATGGCTAATCCACAGTCGCGCCAAATCGCTACCAGCTATTGTAATGGTGTGAACGCTTGGATTCATTCGCTCAAACCTGCCGATTATCCTCTAGAATACAAATTACTCGATTTCGAACCTGAATCTTGGACGACCATGAAAACAGCCTTGCTGCTGAAATACATGTCGAATATGCTCACAGGCTACGAAACCGATTTCGAGATGACCAACACCGCGAAACTTTATGGTATCGAAACACTCAATCAATTGTTTCCAGAGTTTCCCGATAGCCTTGATCCAGTAATCCCCAAAGGCACGCAGTTCGTTCGTTCTGATACTATCCAGCCCATCCATCCCGACTCAATTTATCCTCCCCAAGTAGCCTTATTGCACAACCCATTTTCCCGCCCCGATCCCGGCTATGGAAGCAACAATTGGGCGATCTCTGGAAGTCGCTCTGCATCTGGGAAACCTATTCTTTGTAACGATCCACATTTAGGATTAAATCTGCCAAGTATCTGGTATGAAGTGCAATTACACGCGCCTGGAATCAACACGTATGGAGCAAGTATTCCCGGAGCGCCTTGCGTGATCAGTGGCTTTAACGAGAACGTAGCTTGGGGAATTACAAATGCTAGTACCGATGTGAAGGATTGGTATATCGTAACTTTTAAAGACAAATTGAAGCTACAATACCTCATGGACAGCACCTGGAAACCAATCCGCACGCTGGTGGAAGTGTATCAGGTAAAAGGACAAGGAGCAGTTTACGATACGATCCGTTTCACTGAACACGGACCAGTTACTTACGAGGAAACATTCAATAAAAGATCCGAAACAGTAAATATGGCGCTCCGCTGGACAGCCCACGATTTCAGCAACGAATTGGTCGCCATTTACCGGTTAAATAAAGCCGAAAATCATGATGATTACCTCAAGGCTACCAACCAATTCGATTGCCCTGGGCAGAATTTCGTATTCGCTGCTTCAAATGGAGACATCGCAATTCGTCACAACGGGAAGTTTGTGAAACGATACAACCAACAAGGTCGCTTTTTGCTCGATGGAACAAAATCAAACACCCTCTGGCAAGGCTTTGTGCCCGATGCAGACAATCCACATGTATTAAACCCTGAACGGGGATTTGTAAGTTCTGCGAATCAACATCCTACAGATCAAAGCTATCCGTATTACTACACGGGCACCTACGACTATTATCGAAATCGGAGGTTAAACCGCCTATTGAGCAACTTGCAGAACGCCAAGCCTGCCGATATGATGAAAATTCAAAACGACAATTACAATCTCTGCGCATCCGAATTGTTACCTTATTTCTTCGCATTGATGCCTGTTGCCGATTTCACTACAACTGAAAAGGAAGCTGCGCGTGAACTGAAAAATTGGACATACGTAAATGATACAGACGTTGGTGCTGCAATCTATTTCCAACTTTGGTTGGATGGTTTCATGGAAAAACTTTGGGATGAATTTAAAGTGGATCAAAGGGCTTTACTCACCCCATCATACTTCGAAACTTGGAGCTATTTGAAACGTTTCCCAGATTCCGATTTTATCGATGATAAATCAACCACACAAACCGAAACCTTGCCTTTCCTTATTTTGCAATCGTTTCGCAATGCAGTGAAATTGGCAGAAAATTGGGAAAGCGAAAACCCATCGAAACCTTTCACTTGGGCTAATTACAAAAATACTACAGCCTTGCATTTAAGTCAGCAGTTGGCTTTCTCTATTTCCAACATTCAAACTGGTGGCAACGAAGATATCCTCAATGCTACGAGCAGTCGTAAGGGCGCTAGTTGGCGGATGATCGTAAGTCCAGGTTCCGATGGCGAATTCTGGGGTGTCTATCCTGGTGGTCAATCAGGAAATCCAGGTTCGAAACACTACGTAGATTTTATCGATCAATGGGCAAAAGGAAAGTATTATCAATTGCTTTTCCTCAAGCCCGGCGAGAAACACAAACGCATTCAACATGTCAACCAATTCAATCCGTAAACGAAGAGCCTGGTTTTGGTACAGAATGCTAATCTGTATTGTTGTTTCTGCAACTATTCAGCTTGTAGCGCCTTGGTGGAGCCTGATTCCAATGGCTATGCTAATTGGGTATTTTACCGCTCCAATGAACAAAAGTCCCTTCCTCGCAGGATTTTTAGCCCTATTTATCCTTTGGGCTGGCTGGGCATTTTGGATTGATGTAGAAAACAATTCTATCCTTTCCGAAAGGGTAATCCGATTGTTCCCATTGCCTCACAATGCACTTTCGTTGATTTTACTCACCGGATTTTTGGGTGGATTAATCAATGGAATGGCGATGCTCACCGGCGATATTTTCCGACGGTTTTTCCTCCCCGAAGAGGAGAAATATTATAGATAATTGCCTTGAAATTCCCCAATAATGAATAGCTAATCAGATAATTTACAGTCGATTGTTAATACTACAATATCACCATCATACATGTATGATAATTTTTCCTACTTTTGCCCATTCGTAAAACCTTCAAAAAAACAACCGGAACTCCATGAGACAACTAAAGATTACCAAGCAGGTTACGAACCGTGAAACAGCGTCTTTAGACAAGTACCTGCAGGAAATCGGGAAGGTTGAGCTGATTACCGCTGAAGAAGAAGTTGAATTAGCACGCCGTATTCGCCAAGGCGATCAAGCAGCCCTCGAAAAGTTAACCAAAGCCAACTTACGTTTCGTTGTTTCGGTATCGAAGCAATATCAGAATCAAGGTTTGAGTTTGCCCGATTTGATCAACGAAGGAAACCTCGGTTTGATTAAAGCAGCGCAACGTTTCGATGAAACACGTGGTTTCAAATTTATCTCTTACGCAGTTTGGTGGATTCGCCAGTCGATCCTTCAAGCTTTGGCAGAACAAAGCCGTATCGTTCGTCTTCCACTCAATAAAATTGGGTCGATCAATAAAATCAACAAGGCATTTTCCAAACTAGAGCAAGAATTCGAACGCGAACCATCTGCCGAAGAAATTGCTGAACTTCTCGAACTTACCGAGAACGACGTTAAAGAGTCGATGAAAAACTCTGGTCGCCATATTTCTATGGATGCACCACTCGTTCAAGGTGAAGAAAGTAATATGTACGACGTATTGCGCTCGAACGATAGTCCTAGCCCAGAAGCAGGCCTTATCAACGATTCGTTACGTAAAGAAATCGACCGCGCACTTTCTACACTTACTTCCCGCGAAGCCGATGTGATTAAGTACTATTTCGGCCTCAATGGCGAGCACGCTATGACCCTCGAAGAAATCGGAGAGAAATTCGACCTTACCCGCGAACGTGTTCGTCAAATCAAGGAAAAAGCAATCCGCCGTCTAAAACAAACATCAAGAAGCAAAATCCTAAAAACCTATTTAGGGTAGTCTTCCTCAATCTATACCAAAGCCCTGTAGCATTCCTGCAGGGCTTTTTTTGTGCCGTTTCTTTTGCCAGCCGCCGCATCTTTATTGCACTACGATTTTACATTTTGAGCGGCGCCGCGCTTTTCGCGGTACACGGTACCTTGCTCCAATCGCTGCTGGATGCATCCTGCCAACCATAAACATTTGTTTACTAGAGGAGCGCAATCATCTTCATTGAAATTCTTCCACACTTACGTTGAATGAAGAATTGCATTTCCCCAACTTAAATACAAACTACCTTTATAAGGAGAATCTCAACAATTGAAACTGCCCAAAAAGTTGAATATGAAAAAGGAAATTACACCTGAAGCCACTGAGCTAACCATCGAAAATTATCTCGACAAGCACTTCATTCATCGCAGCAATTGGCTAAGGGCTGCAGTTCTTGGAGCCAACGATGGCATTATTTCCATTTCCAGTCTCGCCATTGGCGTCTCCGCAGCAAGTGTAAACAGAGATCCTATTTTATTGGCATCTCTAGCTGGCTTGGTAGCTGGTGCACTTTCCATGGCAGCTGGTGAATATGTATCAGTTAGTTCTCAAACCGATATCGAAAAATCGGATATCGAACGTGAAGCGCAAGAACTAAAAGAAATGCCAGAAGAAGAATTGAAAATCTTAGCTAAAATCTATGAAAAACGTGGTTTAAGTAAGCAAACTGCCATGCAAGTCGCCCTCGAACTAACCGAATCGGATGTTCTAGCAGCGCACGTTCGCGACGAACTAGGAATCACAGAAATGAGTCAAGCAAATCCCATTCAAGCTGCATTGGCTTCAGGAGCCGCATTCACTGTGGGTGGTTCTCTCCCTTTTTTGGTAACCATTCTTGCACCAATTCCCTACATGGAATATTTCCTATATGGATTCACCATTTTATCACTCATTGTTCTTGGCACAATCGCCGCCAAAGCTGGTGGTTCAGGAATTAAAAAAGCAGTTCTACGCATTGTTGTTTGGGGCACTATTGCCATGGGAATATCCGCTTTGGTAGGCTATATGTTTGGGGTGAAAGTCTAATGCCTTTTTTTGAGATCAACACAAGCTTCAATATAACGAACATTAGTTTTCGTCTCTTTGGTAACGAAGTCATCCAAACATCATTCTCTTGATTTTGCATCGCTAATTGTGAGCCTTATTCATGTGAAATAAATCACTCATTTACAGATTTCTAAACTCCCGAACACGCAATAAATCGGTAAGTTTATCCCTTCAATTGCAATAACCAATGAACATGAAAATCAAAGTTTACTTTATTCAACTTACGCTTGTTATTGCGTTAATTTCAACCAATATCTTCGGACAATCGCTTCCAACTCCTGGATTAACCGCTCCAACCAATAATTCAACTAACAATACCCCAAACGAATTACTGGATTGGTCTGCATCAACAGGACAAACAGCTTATCAATATCGATATGGTTTAACTTCGAATCTATCAGGAGCGCCTGTATTTTCAGTTGCTGCAAGTCAGGCAAGCACAATCAATTTAAATTTTGGAGCCACGTATTTCTGGCAAGTTCGGGCAGTTAAAACCACGACTCCAATCGATTCATCAAACTGGTCATCTGTTTGGACATTCAGCACCGTCGATCAAATCTTTTTAGTTTCTCCAACCAATGGTGCAACCAGCCAAGCGCCTAACGAAATCCTCGATTGGTCGGCACTTTCAGGAATTACATTTTACGATTATCAGTGGGATACTACTTCACTCTTTAATTCACCTTTGTTGGTTTCAGCGTCTATCACAAGTGGGACTTCACAAGTAACAACTTCCAATTTACGTTTCGGTACCACCTATTACTGGCGCGTTCGTGGGCGACATGCAACCGATACTTCTTCGTGGTCGCCCGTAAGTTTATTCAGCACAGTCGATCAAATCTTTTTAGTTTCTCCAACCAACGGTGCAACCAGCCAAGCGCCTAACGAAATCCTCGATTGGTCGGCACTTTCAGGAATTACATTTTACGATTATCAGTGGGATACTACTTCACTCTTTAATTCACCTTTGTTGGTTTCAGCGTCCATCACAAGTGGAACTTCTCAAGTAACAACTTCCAATTTGCGATTTGGAACAACATACTACTGGCGCGTTCGTGGGCGACATACAACCGATACCTCTTCATGGTCGTTTGTGAATTTTTTCAGTACAGTCGATCAAATCTTTTTGGTTGCTCCAACTACTGGTGCAACCAGCCAAGCGCCTAACGAAATCCTCGATTGGTCGGCACTTTCAGGAATTACATTTTACGATTATCAGTGGGATAC
>JBBAKX010000002.1:68069-247407 GCA_040403315.1 Flavobacteriales bacterium | reverse complement strand
TCCTCGATTGGTCGGCACTTTCAGGAATTACATTTTACGATTATCAGTGGGATACTACTTCACTCTTTAATTCACCTTTGTTGGTTTCAGCGTCTATCACAAGTGGAACTTCACAAGTTACTACTTCCAATTTACGTTTCGGAACCAACTATTATTGGAGAGTTCGTGCACGCCATGATGCTGATACTTCTTCGTGGTCGCCCTTACGTTTTTTCAGCACCATCGATCAAATCTTTTTGGTTTCTCCAACCAATGGAGCAACCAGCCAAGCGCCTAACGAAATCCTCGATTGGTCGGCACTTTCAGGAATTACATTTTACGATTATCAGTGGGATACAACGGCTCTCTTTAATTCTCCACTGTTGGTTTCGGCGTCCATCACAAGTGGAACTTCACAGGTAACAACATCCAATTTACGTTTCGGAACCCCCTATTATTGGCGCGTTCGTGGGCGACACACAACCGACACTTCTGCTTGGTCGTTTGTGCGTTTTTTTACAACTGTAGATCAAATTTTCCAAGTTTCTCCTGCAAATGCAGCTACAAATGTTGGAACCAATCCGCTGTTGGATTGGACTGCTTTAAGTGGAATTTTAAATTACCAATATCAACTCGATACGCTCTTTAATTTTTCAACGGGCATTACTCAAACAGTTGCAGGTGGTACATCTCAGGCAAGCACTTCCGGTTTATTGAATGGACGAATTTATTACTGGCGCGTTCGGGCATGGCATGCTGCCGATACAACAAATTGGTCTACAATCCGATCGTTTGGCGTTGGTGTGGCATCCATTGTATCTCCACTCTTTACCCAAGTTGGTCCATATTGTAATGGTGAATCAATCGCAGCTTTGCCTTCATCTTCACTCAATGGTGTGAGCGGTTCTTGGTCGCCAGCAATAAACAACACACAAACAACAACCTATACGTTTATTCCGAATGCTTCTCAATCTGCAGCAGCTACCACATTAACAATTACAATTAAACAATCTTCTGCGGCAGTTGATGTAAAATCGGCATGCACCAGTTACCAATGGATCAACGGAATTACCTATACACAAAGCACCAACACGCCTACGTTTATTCTAACCAATGCGGCTGGATGCGATAGCATAGTTACATTAAACCTGACTATTTCAACAGTAGGAATCGACGTTCAACCAATCAGCGAAACCACTGTAGAAAATAGTGAAGTAATTTTTACAGTGAATTCTACCAGTCCTACCGCTAATTTCCAATGGCAATTAGATGATGGAAGTGGTTTTTCAAATATCGCCAATGGCGGACAATTCAGCGGCACAACTTCCAATACACTTACTGTTACTGGAGTGACCTTCAACAACAACAACCAACAATATCGCTGCATCGTTTCATCTGGAACTTGTTCAAGCACTTCAGAAATTGCAACACTTACAGTGGAAGGAATTGTCGGGTTGAATGGAAGCGACTCAGAACCAACTGTTCATGCATATCCAAATCCGGTGAGTGATATTCTGTATTTGCGTTCAGTTGAAAACCAGCATGGTACTAAATTCAACGTGTTCGATAATACTGGAAGATCAGTTTTATCTGGAGTAATTTCTAGCAATATTCAGCCTATCGAAATGAATGAATTGCCAAGTGGTTTGTATTTTATTGTTTTGGAAAACCAATCGTTCAAGGTAATCAAGCAATAAAAACGACAAAATGTAATTGGTATTTATGGATTTTCGTTGACAATTTTAAAATCAATTAATGCCGAAGAATATCGATATTGTCCACGGAGATTTAATTTCATTTAAAGCTTCAGACGGAAATTACAAGGTATTGCTTTGCACGAGCGCCTTTAAAGACAAAAGTCCACACTATTTTACCTTTGCTGCATTGTCATACAGCAGCAGCATTAAGCCCGATATTTCCAATATTCTATCAAGCGAATTTCTAGGAATTGGAAATACCCGAAATGATTTATTTAAATATCCAGAAGCTCAACTTGAAAAAATGTGGGCAAATCACCCAGAAATTAAACCTTGTTTTTTAGGTTCATACGACCTAATTATTTGGCGAAAATATTTCATGAAAATGAGTGGTCAATTTTAAATCATTCAGAATATTAAAATAGTAGACAACCTAGACAAGAATGGCAATGCCAGCATGAATGCCAGCGATTGGGATTTTTTAAATCAGTTTTTTGCCAGCGATTTTATCTCCGTGCTCAAAAATAGAGGACAGAAATTATTTAAGTTAAATTCAATTTTTATCGACAATTAATTTCAATTGATAATAGAGGAGATTTGATTTATTCTTTGTATGATTTATTTCTGCAAGTATTTGGATAAAACAAAATTGTGAAACTATCAATTATAATTAACAAACACCAATAAAATAATTAGGTAAAAATCCCCAAGTGAAAGATTATAAATATAATTAATGTTGTAAGAAAAATTCCGTAGAACACAAATTTCTGAGCAATGGATGAAGGCTTATCCTATGGTGATCGCCTGTAAAGTACTATAGCAGCTGAGGGATAGTTAATATTTATAAATGCTGCTGAAATTTATTATGAAGTGAAAATTTCAAATTAACTTTAAAAAAAAACTTTCAGACTTTATTTGTCTATGCCTTTCAAAATATCTTGTAATTCCTTGTCTCCTATGTCATCTTGTTCTGATTTATCATAAATGCACAATAGATAAACAATGGAGTCCAAGACTGTAACATAGGCAACGATTCTTGCTCCACCAGACTTTCCCGAGTTCTTTGAGCGAATAGCCAACCTAATTTTAAAACAATTATTTCCTAGATTTTTTCCTTGGAGAGGCTGTCTCTCCAAGGATTGGACAAGTTGGCTTAGATCTTCTTTCAGGGAAGGGTACTTTTTTGAAAGCTTCTTCGCATCTTTTGCAAACCGAGGAACAGCGACTATCTTAAAGAGCATCCAATAATTTTTTTGAAGAAATGCCTTTTAGTTTTCCTTCACGAATTTGCTTCAATTCGGATGTTGCTTCGCGAATTGAAAGAATTTGTTCTGCTTTTACATCACTCAGGGGTGATACTTTTTTTACGAATGCAATGCTTTTCAACATCTCCAAAAAGAATGATGCTTTACTATCAGGTATTTCAAGCAAAATTTTCATTTAGATTCAATTTTCTGGCTAATTTAAGGAATTATTTTGTATCACGCCTTTTTGTTTGTCTATTTGAGATGCTTCAAAACACTTTGCCTTTAAGATACTTTGAACTATAGAATAGGTAAATGGGTTGATGTAAAGAGTGCCGAAGCAAATTCATGGTGCATTAGCGATGCGCCAATCAATTCCATACTTTTTACATAACCCACCGTTCAATCGCTACAATTTGAATCGAAAGGATGTCTATGAATATTAATTATTGTGTTATGAAATAAACGGAACTTTGGAGCAAAACCGAACAAGATAATTTTACTAAGAACAAAAAACTAGAAAGAACTGACGACTTGATTTAATTCCTCAAGCTTGGTTTAGAGGTGAAAATATTCAAAATATTATGAAGAAAAGAAAGATTGATTTTGATTAATTATAGTTATTTCAATAATAATAAAACATTATTAACGCTATACTTGTTGCCATCAAAGCGGTTACCCCTTTTAAAATGAGCGAGCAAATCACCACCATTTCCTTTTTTCGGTACTCTGGTTTTAAATCCAAATTGTGGGCATTTAAAATGATGCAATTTGGTCATGCTCACTTAAAATCTGTGAAAGGTCTTTCATTTTATCGCCTCATGGGAAGCGGGAAAAACGGTGGGTTTAATCCATTTCCCGATTGGTCGGTGTATTCTCTACTGCAAGTTTGGGAAAATCAATCTGCTGCTGATCGTTTTTTCGAAAAGCATCCATTAATTGATCAGTATAGAAATAAAGCATCCGAAATTTGGACGCTCTACCTTCGAAATATCGCCGCACACGGAACTTGGAACAAGAAAACACCTTTCGAGAAAAGTGCTATCATTAGTCAGGATGCACCAATAGCAGTGCTCACGCGCGCCACAATCAAATGGAATTGGCTCATCGAATTTTGGAAATATGTACCAACTTCGCAGAAATCGCTTAAAGAAAATCCCGGTCTCGAATTCTCCATTGGAGTAGGGGAAGTGCCAATTCTTCAAATGGCCACGTTTAGCCTTTGGAAAGATGCTGCATCGCTCAAACAGTTTGCTTATCAATCAACCGAACACCGCGTTGCGATCGAAAAAACAAGAAACAACAATTGGTACAAAGAAGAATTGTTCTCTCGGTTTCAAGTGTTTAAAACTCAAGGTTCTTGGCAAGGAGTATCAATGTTGTAATTAGCAGCAATTGCATTGTATAATTGATAAATTCAATTCACACCTTTTATTCTATTGGCTTTTTGATTCCAAAAAACAATTTCCTTTTTCAAACTTGAAGTTGCAAGTTGTTTCCCATTTGGTTTCCAGGAAACTCCCCACAAATAAGCATCCGATTTTCCTACAGATATTAATTTTCCTTCTGAATCCCAAATCCTAAGTGCATCACTTGCCGTTGCCAATCTATTGCCTTTCGGACTCCAACTTACATTGCGATATTCTCCTTTACTCGCATCAACCGATTTCATCAATTTTCCATCAGCGCTCCAAAATTGCAGCAATGAATTATTGATCCCATCACCATAATCACCCACCACAAAGAAATCTCCTGATTTATGCCATGCTACACTCAAAATCAAGACTTCCGCTTTGCGATGCTTAATTTTTTGAAGCAATTTTCCATTTAGATCGGTTTGTAAAATTAAATCGGAAACAAATATGATTTCCTTTTTCGTTGGATGCCAATCAATGCCGGTGATGCTCTTGGTACCTTCAATTTTAAATTGATTCACCAACTTCCCTTGAATATCGAAAATACTAACATGACCATCATTGTCTCCAACTGCTAAATTTTCACCCGATTTATCCCACGAAATTCCTCTAGCACCATCAACTGAAATTCCATTTAATTCGATTTTCTCAAGGGTATTTAAATCAATAATGCAGCATTTATCCTCCGACAATTGTGTTGCAACAGCCAATAAGTTCTTGGTTGGATGCCATGCCACTTTTGTAATTGTACTCTTTATTGGAAATGCACGGTGAAGTTTGAAATCCTTCAAACCAATAATTTTCAAACTATCGATATTTCCACCTACAGCAACAAATTTACCATCAGGGCTCCAATCGCATGTCCACAAAATTTCATCAATAGACGACTCTTGCGCTACCGTTTCTTTATTTAACAACAACCCCAATGCAAACAGAATGATGCGAAAGAGTTTGTTCATTTTCAAGGGATATATTATTCAATTATAAATTCGAGATTATAACCTCATTTAATTTCCAGTAACCAACAATTTCTTCGCAGCACCTAAGCTGCATTTTTGGTATTTACTATATGCTGCAGCCGCCGAATCACGAACCTTTTCATTACTTTCTTTAGCAATCCAAGACCGAAATGCTGCCTGTAAAATGTACGCTTCGGGCGCCATTAATCCGGTCGACCAAATCAACGGCGAGGCGCCACATTGTGCAATATAGGGCTTGAAATAACTCTTGCTGTAACAAGCCAAAATGATGGTTTCTCTTTTCTTCGAATTGCCCGATTTAAATTGCCAAGTCGGTGTAAAATCCATCAATCCGTTGTGACCAGTAAAGCAAATTAAATCTGAATTTCCACCAAAGGCTAGCTTTTTCCCGTCTGATTCAATATTCACTGGTAAATTGCCAGATGCCGCATCCAGCATCGCCTTTACACAGGCTTCCATCTCTCTGCCATCATAGGCTTCAGCCAATAAATACACATCAGCTGTTGTATGTTTAAATAGCAATCGATCGAGGATCTTTCCATCTTTTGACAATGATACCGAGAGTTTTTTCCATGATTTATCTCTAGTAAAAACTGTCTTCACTCCGTAACCACATCCCCAATACAAATTGGTGTTCGGATCTTGTCCATTGCCAATGCCTTTTGGAACTTTCACAATACCTTGATTTTCGTTATCGCACAAGGCTACAAATACATGAATCAACCTCTGGGAAACCAGCAAGTTGGATGCGCCAACTACGAATACTAAAGTGATCAACAATTGGCGCATAAGCTTCAGATTTTAATCGGATAATTCAATTCCTACAAATTGTCCATCAAATACCTGCTGATGGTTTTGTACAAATGCAAACGGTCTTTGCCACCAACATTGTGTGGATGCTCCGGATAAATCATGTAATCAATCAATACACCTTCATCCACGCATTTTTTCACCATTTCCTGACTGTGCTGCCAAACCACTACATCATCTACAGTTCCATGGATCAACATCAAACGATCCTTTAAATTCTTTGCCGAATTGAGCAAATTTGCATCTTCATAACCTTTCGGATTTTGCTCAGGCGTATCCATGTACCGTTCGGTGTACATGATTTCATACAACGACCAATCGATCACAGGTCCGCCAGCAACGCCAGCTTTAAACATACCTGGATTCTTCGTGAGTAGGGTAGTGGTCATAAACCCACCGAAACTCCATCCATGCACGCCAATTCTATTTGGATCAACTTGTGGCAAACCTTTCAAATACTCAACACCCTTCAATTGATCCTCCATTTCTATTGTTCCCAGCTTTCCATGAACAACTTGCTCAAATTCAAGTCCGCGTTCAGATGAGCCACGGTTATCCATCGTCCAAACAATATATCCCTGTGATGCCATCCAACTCATCCACAAATTTCCGCCAGCCATCCAGCTGTTCGTAACCATTTGCGCGTGCGGGCCTCCATAAAGATAGATCACCACTGGATACTTTTCGCCCGATTTCATGTTTTTCGGCATGTACAAACGACCATTTAATACCGAACCATCTGATGCTTTTAACTTCACAATTGAAGGTTTCGGCAGGTTATAACCAAGTGTTGGATCTACCGAATCCTGCAGAATCAATTCAATTTTTCCATCTGCACTTTTAACCAACGCCGAATATGGATTAAACACACTCGTTTTTGGAATTTCCGCACTGCTGTATTCATCCAAAAGCATCGTTCCCTCGCTATTCAATTGAAAACGATGCATGCCATTGGACATTTGAATTTTTGTAGCCTTCCCTTTCAATGAAATTCTCCACGCATTGCGCTGAAGTCCATCGTTTTCCGAAACCGTTACAAACACTTCTTTGCCTTTAATATCGAATCCATTGAAGTCGGTAACAATCATTTGTTCTGGGCAAATCGCTTTGATCAATTTCCCATCCATGTTGTAATGGTAAAGTTGATTGTACCCATTTCGCTCACTTTGCCAGATGAATTGATCTACCGTTCCAGAAACAAACACAGCTGGATTTTCCGGTTCAACCCACTGAGGATCGCTCTCGGTAAATAAGGTTTTCACGAAACTGCCATCCGATACATTGTATTGATTGAGTTTCATTTCGTTCTGGTTGCGATTTACCACAGCAATCAAAATGTACTTTTCATCGGGCGACCATGAGATGTTGGTTAAGTATTGTTCATTCGGTTCGCCGGTTTGCAAATAGATGGTCTTTTCGGTCGCCAAATCATAAACTCCCAATGTTACGTGATGGCTTTTCTGGCCTGCCATCGGATATTTAATCGCGTTCACTTCAGCTGGTTTCGTCCCAATATTTACAATCGGGTAATCTATCACCATACTTTGATCCATTCGATAAAATGCAAGTTTCGCCCCCGTCGGACTCCAGAATGTACCTTTAGAAATGCCGAATTCGTTGCGGTGAACCGATTGACCATAAACAACATCTTTGTTCGATTCGTTACTAATGTTTCGAACAGTTGATCCTACTTGAACAAATAGATTATTGCCTTTTGTGATGGCTACTTTGTCTTGCTTCTCAGTGAAATCAGTGAGTTCTGCATCTTCACCAAAGTTTAAGCGCGATAATTCTTGCTTGGTTTTCCAATTAAAAACAATCTGGTTTCCCTTGAAGCTATAAGCGAATCGTTCTTCATCAAGCCAAGTAATCGCTGGGAAGCGTTTCAAATCTTTATTCAATTCTGCTACTGTGAGCACTGTATCAGGCTTGAATGTCTGCGCTCCTGCTTCAAGTTTACCAATCGTGTGAAGAATTAATTTCTCTTTAGCGACCCAACTCACACGAGAGCTACTGCCAGCCCATTTTAGTTGTCTTAATGTAACCGGATTTAATTCGGGCTTCCTGAAAATTTCATCAATTGTAAGGTCTTTTTGGGCGTTCGCCGACCATGAAATTCCTGCAAATAGCAACAAGCTAATTGTAATTCTACGCATGTCTTAAAAATGTGAAAGCCAAACCTACACATTTTCTTCAACCATTTTGTAAATCCTGAAAGTCTCCTCGCATCCTCGGACTTTAGTCCGAGGCGAAGCAAACATTAATAAACAATGCTCACAAACCCAGTAACCTCCTTTTTCTCCCCACTCAAGAAGTAGCTAACCTTGTAAAAATAAGTGCCCATTTCTACTAGTTTTTCTTTACCGTCTAGACCTAGCCACTGGAAATTTTGATCTTCGCTTGAATACAAACTATTACCCCAACGATTAAACATCTGGAATGAAAAATTATCCAATCTACAGTCCGATTTCACCTGAAAAACATCATCCACACCGTCTCCATTGGGCGTGAAATTCTTCATGATTGGTTTCAAATCACAAACATCAGGCGTCGGTGCTACGTTTGTTTGGGCTTTCGAAACAATCGATACCGCACAGAAAATCGACAGTGAACAGAGTAATTTTTTCATATCGATAAAGATCAAGGTTTTCATCTTGTAATCCGCACTTTGAGCGCACTTTATCTTAAATGCACTACACTTGTAATGATGAAAGACTTGCGCCGACGATCCATAATACTTCTATTCCTTTCCGCTCTCGCGGGATGGGCAACCGCACAAAACGATACCCTTAAAGTGATGTCGTACAATGTGTTGCGCTTCCCCGAAGGGAATTCCAACAAAGCCCCAATCCTCCGCACAATTATAGATTACGTTCAACCTGATTTGATTGGTTTACAAGAACTAACCGAACCATCAGCCATCGATTCACTTCGGAAACATGCTTTCGATACAAGCATTTACGACAATGCAGCTTGGGTGCAAGAATCAGAACTGATGACGATTATGTTTTATAACAAAAACAAACTTCAGTTGCATCGGCAAATCTCTATTGCCACACAACCTCGACGCACCAACGTTTACACCTATTATTCGAAAACCCAGGATTTCCAAATTCACCCCGATACTGTGTTTTTCACTTGTATGGTCGTGCATTTTAAATCTAGCACTGGAACCGATAACGAAGCTCAGCGTGCACAACAAGCTGCCGATATCAGGATTTACATCGATAACCGTCCGCTCGGCGGAAATTACATGCTCCTTGGCGACCTAAATCTTTATAATGCTTCCGAACCTGCGTGGATAAACCTACTCGAAGATGGTCCCAACAAACTCAACGATCCCATCAACCGCATTGGAAACTGGAGCAACAATGCCTCTTTCAGCGATGTGCACACCCAAAGCCCTAGAACCGCTTCTTTCGATCTTGGTGTTACCGGTGGTCTCGACGATCGCTTCGATTTTATTCTTCCCAACGATGCCATTCTGGATGGTCGATATGGCGTTCGTTATTTGGAAGACACTTATTTCGCTCTAGGAAACGATGGTCAACACTTCAACAAATCCATCATTGCAACGCCAACAAACACCAGCGCACCCGATTCAGTAATCCAAGCTTTACATGATTTTGCAGACCATTTACCTGTTTTCATGAATATTGAGCTCGATTACAGCAATGGATTCAATTCCACGCAGTTTCCTGTTTTTCAAACTTGCAATTTCTATCAACTTCAAAACATAGATATGAAGAAAGGCGAATCAATTACATGGACCAACATGAATGGAATTTCGTGGTCTGCTAAATTTGAATCTGGTAAAATTCAAACGCCTGAAACGCCTGGCTTGTATCTTTTAAATTACACTTCGGTTGCTGGGAATTCGTGTAAATTAAAGGTGCAGGTAATTCAATAAAAAAGCTGCTTACCAGTGAGATAAGCAGCTTTCAAAAGAATTACTTTAAACTTAGAACTGCTCGAAAGCAGAGAAGAAGAAACTGCCTTCAATAGCAGCATTTTCATCACTGTCAGAACCGTGCACCGCGTTAGCTTCGATAGATTTTGCAAACAAAGCACGGATAGTTCCAGGTGCAGCTTTCGCTGGATCTGTTGCTCCGATAAGGTCACGGAAATCAGCAACTGCATTTTCTTTCTCAAGAATAACAGCTACGATTGGACCAGAAGACATGTAGCTCACTAAGTCGTTGTAGAATGGACGAGCTGCGTGAACTGCATAAAATTTACCAGCAGTTTCTGGTGTAAGGCGGGTATATTTCATCGCTTTAACGCGAAAACCTGCTTCATTGATTTTTTGAAGAATTGCACCGATATAGTTGTTTTCAACTGCATCAGGCTTCAACATTGTAAAGGTGATATTGGTAGCCATTTGGATTTCTAGTTTTTATTTCCGGCGGCAAAAGTAGTAAATGCTGCCCACAATACTATAAATGTTCGGAAATCAAATGCTTGAAAATAGAGGTCATCTTCACTTCTGCCTTTGAAGCCGCCTTTATTACGTCTTCGTGGGTGGTTTCTTGAATCTTTCCATCAATTCCTAAATCGGTAATCACGCTAATCGCAAAACAAGGAACTCCCATGTGGCGCGCGCAAATCACTTCTGGCACGGTCGACATTCCAACCGCATCACCACCAATAATTCGCATATAACGATATTCTGCTGGCGTTTCAAAACAAGGCCCGGTAACACTGATGTAAACACCTTCGTGCAGTTTAAAACCTTCTTTCTGTGCGTAAACGTGTGCCTTTTTGATCATTTCACGATCATAAGGTTCGCTCATATCTGGAAAACGTGGTCCAATTTCTTTGTCGTTTTTTCCGATCAAAGGATTGTTTGGTAACAAGCTGATGTGGTCGTTGAGCACCATCAAATCGCCAATCTCGAAAGCTGGATTCATTCCTCCGCTGGCATTGCTCACAAACAGAAACTGAATCCCAAGATATTTCATCACACGCACAGGAAAAGCAACCTGCTGCATCGAATAGCCTTCGTAATAATGGAAACGGCCTTGCATAACTACTACATTACGCCCTCCAATTTTTCCGAAAATCAATTTGCCTGAATGGCCTTCCACTGTAGACACTGGAAAATTTGGAATTTCCTCGTATGGAAGAACAAATTGTGCTTCAATTTCTCGCACCAATCCTCCCAAACCAGTTCCTAGAATAATCCCTGCATCTGGCTGGAATCCTGATGTTTTCTCACTAATATAATTTGCGGTCTCTTGAATTTGTGTCAACATAGCTGAAAATAAGTTTTTTAAGTTCTTCTTCCCGATCAAATTTTAAATCAGTTTGTATTTCAAACCAATGAGAAACGTCGTTCGGATTCAGTTTGCTCTCTAGCTTCACACGATCTTTGCCTGTGGTTAAGATCATGCGATCTGCAGAAGCAAACTTACTAAGATTTTGTTCTATCCGACTGATGTCTTTGGCTGTATAGTCGTAATGGTCCTTAAAGGCAAGATGTTCCACTTCAGCACCAAACGATTCCAGATCGTGCTTCAACATTTCACCATCGGCAATTCCAGTAACCAACAAGATCTTTTTATCGATCAAATCACGAATAGGGAATTTGTGCAAACCATCAAACGACACCAATCCGTCGTATTTAATCGATGAGAAAAATACAGGAACACCTTTTTTCAAATCAAGCGATTTAACAATCTGTCTCTTTTCTTTATCAGATATTGATGTGTTGCATTTGCTAACCACCACCAAACTTGCGGCATTTCTTCTTTGCCACAAATCACGTTCATCGCCTGCAGGAACCAACATGCGCATCCGCTGAAATGAATCTGCAGGCACCAAGAGAATATTCAATCCTGCTTTTACTTTCCTATGTTGATAGGCATCATCTAAAATGATCGCTTGTGTTTTTGGACGAGCATGTAATATCTTTTTGATGCCTTGGGTTCGGTTTCCGTCTACCGCCACAGCTGCATCTGGAAAGGCAGTTTTAAAAAGTCGAGGTTCGTCGCCCGTTACTTCTGGTTTTGCATCTAACTCCACCCATTGAAACCCATCGCTGGTGCGGCCATAACCGCGACTCAAAAATGCCATTCGCTTGTGGTTAATCAACCAAGAACCAATTTTGATCACCATGGGTGTTTTTCCACTTCCTCCCAAACAAAGATTTCCAACCACAATAGATGGAATTTCGGGACTATATGACTTAAAAATTCCACGGTCATAAAGAAGATGCCGAACCTGAAGCACAAGTCCGAACAACAACGAAAAGGGCAGGAGCAGGGTTCTCCACATGCTGCAAAGTAAATTGAATTTGTATGCATTTTCCACTTTTCAATCAGCAATACGTCCAGAAACTTTCGACAATTCAAAACATTTATGCACAAAGCAGCCGATCTTCAGGTAAAAACAAGAGGATTCAATTATTTTCGCTGCTATGAATTTAACCATCCGTGAGGTGATTGCATACCTCGAACAATGGGCGCCACTTTCGCTTCAAGAAGACTACGACAACGCTGGTTTGCTCTGCGGCGACTCATCTCAAGCGTTTCGTGGTGCTGTTATCTGTCTCGACAGTACCGAAGATGTTATCTCTGAAGCCATTCACAAGGGTTACAACCTCGTAATAGCGCACCATCCCATCGTATTTTCGGGCATTAAAAAGCTCACAGGCAAGAATTACATCGAGCGCACTCTGCTCAAAGCCATCAAGAACGACATCGCCATTTATGCCATCCATACCAATCTCGACAATGTGCTAACTGGCGTAAATCGAAAGATTGGTGAAATGTTGGGGGTTTCTGATCCTTCTATTTTGCGATCCGCGGAAGGGCATCTGTTACAACTCAGCGTGTATGTTCCAAATGAATATGCTACTTCAGTAATTGAAGCCTTGTTCAGTGCCGGTGCTGGAGCTATCGGTAAATACGACAACTGTAGCTTCACTCTTCAAGGCACAGGAACATTTCGTCCGGGGGAAGGAGCAGATCCTTTTACGGGTGAAATCGGTGTTCGTCGCTACGAACCTGAAACCCGAATCGAAACCATCCTTCCTTTTTGGAAAAAAGATGCCGTTTTCAAAGCCTTGGTCGAAGCCCATCCTTACGAGGAAGTGGCTTACAACTTTGTGAAATTGGAGAATTCACTTCAAGAAACGGGTTCAGGAATGGTTGGCAACTTTGAGAATCCCATTTCAACCATGGATCTCCTTCAAAAAATCAAGTCGGTTTTTGGTGGAACCATTCGCCACACAGCAATCTTGGAAGATCAAATTACACGCATCGCTTGGTGCGGCGGCTCGGGCTCTTTTCTATTGAAAGATGCAATTTCTGCAGGAGCTCAAGTTTTCCTCACTTCCGACTTCAAATACCACCAGTTTTTCGACGCCGACAACAGAATTTTGATCATTGATATCGGACACTTTGAGAATGAGCAATTTACAATGCAGCTTATTTATGATCATCTAAAGGATAATTTTCCTAATTTTGCCGGCTGCTTAACGAGCGTTCAAACAAATCCAATTCATTATCTCTGAACCATGAGTGTAAACATTGCTGAAACTAAGTCTGACATCACCGTTGAAGAAAAACTCCGCTCCTTGTTTAAGTTACAAGTTGTAGACACCCAAATCGATAAGATTCGGATCGTTAGAGGAGAGCTTCCATTGGAGGTTCAAGATCTGGAAGATGAACTAGCAGGTCTTCAAACCCGCATCACCAATCTTGAAGTAGAAGTGGGTCAGCTTGATCAATCAATCAAGGATAAGAAAAATGCGATCAACGATTCATTGAACTTGATCAAGAAATACGAGGCTCAACAAGGCAACGTTAGAAATAACCGTGAATTCGATTCGATCAACAAAGAAATCGAGTACCAAACATTAGACATTCAATTGTCTGAGAAGAGAATCAAAGAATTCAAAGGAGCTATCGAAGCTAAGAATGATTTGATCGAACAATCAAAAACAATTCTTGTAGACCGTTCAAGCGACCTTGAGCACAAGCAAGCCGAATTGGCCGATATTGTTGCTGAAACAGAGAAAGAAGAGGAATTGTTAATCCAAGAATCTGCTGGTGCTGCAACCAAAATTGAAGAGCGTCTTCACACTGCTTACAAGCGCGTGCGTTCGAATGCAATCAATGGTTTGGCTGTTGTGGCTATCCAGCGTGATGCATGCGGTGGTTGCTTCAACAAAATCCCACCTCAACGTCAAATGGATATCCGTCTTCGCAAGAAAATCATCGTTTGCGAGTACTGCGGAAGAATCCTTGTAGATCCAGAAATTGCTGACGAAATAACGATTTAACATCAATTTTCGATAATATTGAAAGGGATTTCCGAAAGGTGTCCCTTTTTTTATGCCATGAAACGCCTGTATCTATTTGTATTGCTGCTTTTGCCTATGTGCACCATTGCGCAAGCGCCTGCATTCAGGCTAACTGAAGATATTGTTGCAGCTTACATCGAAATCACGCAATTCAACAAGGATCAAGTTCGCTACCATCTTCAAAAAGAGGCCGAAAAAAATCCAA
Organism: Flavobacteriales bacterium; assembly: GCA_040403315.1. Taxonomy (GTDB): domain Bacteria; phylum Bacteroidota; class Bacteroidia; order M30B66; family M30B66; genus CAMCXT01. The sequence continues at coordinate 232,769 of JBBAKX010000002.1, read as the reverse complement.
TCAATCCATTTACAGATTACCTCCAAAATACTGTCGACTTCTACGAATTTGCTGTTACCGACCGCCGTCAGTTTTACCGCCAACTTTTATCCAAAAGAAAAGATCGATTAGATCATCTTGAATCTGCCGACCGGTCTTCTCCATTTTATCATTTTACCTTATCAGAATTTCATCTGCAATGGTCTATCATGCGCATGAAAGCTGGTGAGGAAGTTTTAGCTGCCAAAGAGCTTCGAAAGGCATTTCAGCACTGGGAAGCGAACCAAAAAAAACATCCAGAGTTTTACCTCAACCTCAAGCCTGCCGCTATGTTGCACGCTTTGGGTGCTTCAATCCCGAATTCATACAAGTGGCTATCCGATTTGGCAGGCATCTCTGGAAACGGCAATCAAGCCCAACAAGAAATACTTCAGCTGGAACGTGAAATTCTTAAACAACGAGCCTACACATACTTGTTACCTGAAATTCGGTTTATTCGCTTCTTCATCGAGTCGAATCTTTTAGGTGAAACACCTCTTACCGTCACCGAAACAACATCCAACAGCCTAAGTAAGCTAACTCAAGCCTTAGCATTCTTCAAGCAAAAGAACATGAAATTGGCTGCAGTTAAGTTTCAAGAATGCGAGTCTTTAGCTGTTGAAAATACACCTTCAGTTGTATATTATTTCTTAGGAGAATGCTACTTGAATCAATCGTTTGATGATAAAGGTTATTTCGACGACTATCTAAACACTTTCACCGGAACTACTTTCCTTAAATCCGCATGGCGAAGAAAAGGATGGTTGGCTTTTCTGAAAAACGACACTGCGCAATATCGTCGTTGTATGAGCCGAGTTTTAACAGTCGGCAACACATTAACCGACGATGATAGGCAAGCTCAACTAGAGGCCCAATCGAACCGATTGCCCAATCTAGCGCTGCTGAAAGCCCGATTGCTACACGATGGTGGTCAATTCGAACAAAGTACCAAGGCCATTTCTGTAAACGATTTGAATTTAAGGGACACTTATGATGCTTCAGAGTTTTGGTACCGTTTGGGACGCAATTGTCAAGGTTTGAAGAAATATGATCAAGCAATCGTATATTTAAAAAAGACCATAGAAATAGGTAAGAAACTCAACGAGTATTTCGCGGCTTCGGCAGCCTTCCAATGCGGTTTAATTTTCGAACAACGAAACGACCGTCAAGCTGAAATGTACTTCAAAAAGGTTGCTCAATTTCCCGATCATCCATACAAAAAAAGCCTCGACGCAAAGGCCGAGGCTTCTTTAAAAAGATGGAGAAAGTAGTTTTAGAATCTTGTTCCAACCGACAACAACAATTGGTTGCTATTTGATTGGATGCTCGCCGGACGATTAGTTGATCCCGCGTAACTATAAGGAAAATAAAGTTGATCGCGCTTCGAAAAGGTATAGGCTACATCAAAGAAGAATTCCTCATTTCTATAACCAAATCCTAATGCGTATTGTTGGATTGGTTTTCCAAAGTTCTCATTTACATAAGGAGATCCAGTAGATTGAAACCCACCTCTTACATACAAATCTGTGAATCGAAATTCAAGACCAGCGCGAAGATTGCCAGTGTTTCTAAGTTCACTTCTAATTCTATCGTTCTGGTCAAGAAAACTATCCGCATCATCGTTCAATCGAATCCTTGAATAATCAACCAATTCATAATCAACCGAAAGGATGGCCAACTTCTCGTAAACAAAAGTTGCACTTCCTGTAAAACGAGCCGGCTGACGAAGCTTGTAGCGATATTCACCCTCCGCTTCATAGAAATAAGTGGAATTCGCTACTTCAGAATCGATACTACCAGAATACTTTGTACGGATTGAATAATCGAGAGGAAGTAGGGCAGAAGCACCCAACCGGAAGTAATCACTCACTCGGAAAATAGCTCCTCCACGAAGAGCAAATGAGGTTCCTCGGTCTTCTTGTCGTTGAACATATTGCAACGATTGAAAGCTAGGGACTGAATCACTTAAATTTCTTTCATTAAACGAATATTCTCTTTCGTAAACCAACCTACGTATGGCGAGCGATCCACCAATGTACAAACGGTTGCTGTAATTGCCGGCAAATGAAATATTGGTTTCACCAATTCGACCTCTACTATCGATAGTTGCTGATTGGTTCATCCCGCCATTGATCGGTCCCAAATTACTTGTATAACCATTGCTGTCGAGCGATTGATCAATCAAATAAGTTTGGTAGGCAAGTCCAGAAGAAAATGGATTTAATTTATCTGGAGTAACATTGCCAGCATCAGCCAGAAATGAATTTACGATAGAATTATCAGGATTATCTCCTCTAAATCTCCAGTATTCTCCAAGATTGTTTTGCTTGTTGTAACCAATTGCGAATGTTGTGCTCATCCAACCTTTGGTTTTTAACCTGTTGGGATTAGGACTATTGATGACCAAATGAAAATTCGGAATGTTGAAGTTGAATTTTCTGTCGTCATCTGAAGTTCCATAGTAAGTACTATTTCCAGAAGCATTGAAGAATCCGATTGTTCCTCCAAACTCCGATTTTCTGTACAAGCCTAAGCCTGCTGGATTAACACTGGCAACTGAGTAATCACCACCCAAAGCTCCAATTGCGCCTCCCATGCCTGCCGACAATGCCGTGCCGCCTGTAATAGTTTGGCTGTATCGAATTGCATCGTCGGTGTTTTGCGCCAGCGATACTGTCGACATGGTCAACATCATCGCTGGCAGGGTCATCAAAACACTTTTCTTAAACATGATTTCTAGGATCAACGACGTGGACTATTTACTTTACCTCCTGAATTGTTTGAACCACCGCTGTTGTTGCGGTTCGATCCACCACCATTTGAGTTGCCTTTAGGCGCACTTTCGAAAGATCCACTTCTTTGAGGAGTTGAGTTTCTAGGAGCACTTTCCATTCTGCTTCCACCAGATCTTGAAGGTTGATCCATTTGCTGACGCTGCTGTGGTTGAGAATAGCTATTGCGTTGTTCTCTTTGTGGTGTTTGGTAATTCTGATTAGAAGGTTGACGTTCAGGCTGTGGAGCACGCTGATTTTGCTGGTAGTTGTTTCTAGGCTCTTCAGTGCGGCTAGGCTGTTGATAAGAATTGGTTCTAGGCTGCTCGTTACGAGGAACTACTGCATTTGATGGTGTTCTAGGTTGATTGTATTGCTGCTGTTGATTTGGACGTTGAGCCGGAGTGTTGTTTTCCGGACGTCTTTGTTCTACAGGTGCATAATTGTTAGGGCGAACTGGCTCAGATGGGCGAACTCCGTTGTTCCCGTTGTTACGAATGGTATTGTCATAACTAGGAGAACTTTGTGGTCTAGCTGGTTCAGAGGGACGAGTTACTGCGTTGTTTCCATTTCCACGCACACCGTTCCCGTAGTTATAACTTGGTGCATAAGGCTGTTGAGCTGGCTTTTCTTGGTTGATCGAAGGTCTAGCAGGTTCAGCTACATTTCCTCTTGAAGGTGATGATTGAGCCGGTGCATTTAGATCGCGAACCACTCCACCACCAATGTTAGAAGGACGAGTGAAAGGAACTTCAGGACGATTGTCGCTGCTTGGTTTAGAAACCTGTTGTGAAGGAGCACTGCTATAGTTATCGGCCTTCGGGCGAACACTTCCTTGCTGAATCAACGACTCTTTCCCAGAAACAACATTGTTCTGAACTGGCTGTTGTACAGTGTTTTTAGAAGGTGTGAAACCATCCGCTTTAGAAGGCTGCACTGATTGTCCTGGCTTTGCTTGAACTGTATTGTCTGAATTTAGAACTGGCTTACCAGATCCAACTTCACCTTTACCAGGTGAGTTGAATTGACTACCAGGCTTGGTTAAATCATTGCCAGGTTTAACAGTTGTAACTTCTGCCTTTGACGGAGTTTGTGCGTTCAAGCTAGGTTTCGAACCACCATTGTTCACGTTTCCACCTTGAGGAGAAACTGAAGGCTTGGTCGACTGATCCACAGATTGCAAATTCGACAAAACTGGTTTTCCACCTACAGCTGCAGGTGCAGCACCTTGCTTACCTCCATTTTTGTCTGGAGTGTAGGCAATTCCAATTTCTTTAGAGAATTGTGAAGTCAAATTCGGAGAAACAACATATCCTGAACCATTACCAGCACCTCCAGTGTTTGCACCATAATAAATGCTATTTCCGTAGTTGTAGGTATTGTTATCGTAAGAGTTGTAGTAAATAGGATTCGAATTCATTGAATTCATCATCAAACCATAGGATAGTCCGTTGTTGAAACCATTCATATAGCCCAATCCATAATTATTGTATCCATAGCCGTATGGACTAAATGCATACGGGTTGTAGGTGAAAGGCGACATATGTGGATTGTATCCGTAATTGTTCCAACTCCAAGGGTTGTTGTATCCATATGGACTTCCCCATGAATTCCAACCGATGTTCACATTCCAACCAGAATAGTTGTTCCAACCAACATTAGTTCCTGGCGACCAAGTGTTCCAACCCCAAGGAGTGTGAGGATTAAAAAAATTGTAAGTAGAATAAATTGAATTTCCGAACGCAAATGGATCCTGGTTGTACCAATACATATTGGTGTAGAAAGGATCGTAGTAGTTAAACACGTTTCTGCGCGGATTGTGGAAACGACGAAGACGGGAGGCATACATGTAATCATAGTAGCTGTCCATGTCGTAATCTGGAGAATTGTTGTAATAATTGTTTACGATTGTTTTGTCGTCTGCAGAAGGCGCAGGACTGTAATCGTAAACCCTGTTATCGTCTGATGAATAATTTTCATCGTCTTGATAACCATCAATGTTCTCGCTTCTAACAACTGCATCAGTTGATGGGTTGGAAGGAGAAGTTTGATTAAGTTTTTTTAATTGTTTGTTTTCTCGTCTGGCATCAGAAAGAGAAAAATACCGATCGTCTGCTTCGTAATTAGCAGCGTTTCGGTTGGTGCTGCAGGAGGTACCGATCATCAGTACGATTCCTAAAGAAAGATTCAGCAGTTTCATGTGGCCTATTTTATAATGAATGACGGTTCTCATGATTATTCAGTCTTGTTGCGAAATGTGTAAATTTGCCGCAGTACGAGCCGAAATTTACAAATACCATACCACAACTTTTTTCAATGAGTAAGGAGCTAACAACGCGCGAAGAGAACTATTCCAAATGGTACAACGATATTGTTACCAAGGCCGATTTAGCTGATAATTCAGCCGTAAGAGGCTGCATGGTTATCAAGCCATACGGTTACGCAATTTGGGAAAAAATGCAACAAGCACTCGATAAAATGTTCAAAGACACTGGACATGTGAATGCATACTTTCCACTGTTCATTCCTAAGTCGTTTCTTTCAAAGGAAGCTGCACATATCGAGGGGTTTGCAAAGGAGTGCGCTGTTGTTACGCATTACAGATTAAAAAATGACCCTGATGGGAAAGGTGTTATTGTAGATCCAGATGCAAAGCTGGAAGAAGAACTCATCGTTCGTCCTACCTCTGAAACAATTATTTGGAATACATACCGCGATTGGATTCAGTCGTACCGAGATCTTCCATTGTTGATCAATCAGTGGGCAAATGTGGTTCGATGGGAAATGCGCACAAGACTTTTCTTGAGAACTGCCGAATTCCTTTGGCAAGAAGGCCACACTGCACACGCTACCGCAGAAGAAGCAGTTGCTGAAACCGAGAAAATGCTTGAAGTGTATTCCACTTTCGCAGAAGAATTCATGGCTATTCCTGTGATTAAAGGTGTGAAGACTGCAAGTGAGCGTTTTGCGGGTGCTGTAGAAACCTATTGCATCGAAGCTATGATGCAAGATGGTAAAGCACTGCAGGCTGGTACATCACATTTCTTGGGACAAAATTTCGCAAAAGCGTTCGAAGTGAAATTCGCAGGTAAAGATGGGAAGCTAGATTTTGTTTGGGCAACTTCTTGGGGTGTTTCAACACGTTTGATGGGCGCACTTATCATGACACACTCCGACGATAAAGGCTTGGTAGTTCCTCCGAAGTTAGCCCCTTTCCAAGTAGTGATTGTGCCAATTTATCGCTCTGATGAAGAATACCAAACTGTTTGCGATGCAGGTAGAGCCATCAAAAAAGATCTTGAACGTTTTGGCGTTTCAGTGAAGCTCGACGACCGCGACACCCATAAACCAGGATTCAAATTTAACGAACATGAATTCCGTGGAGTGCCTTTAAGAATCGCTATCGGACCTCGTGATATTGCTAACGGAACTGTAGAAGTTGCTCGTAGAGATACATTTGAAAAAGAAGTATTGCAGATTCAGGATCTATCCACGAAAGTGATACATCTGCTTGAGCAAATTCAAAGCAACCTTTATAACCGTGCACTTACTTACCGCGATGAGAGAACCTACCGCGCCGACAGTTGGGATGAGTTCCTCAAGCTGCTCGATATGGGTGGTTTTATTTATGCGCATTGGGATGGAACGCCAGAAACAGAGCAGAAAATCAAGGAGCTTACAAAGGCTACAATTCGTTGCATACCTTTGGGTAACCCTCTGGAGGTTGGCAAATGCATTCTCACAGGAAATGCATCAATTCAACGCGTTTTATTTGCACGAGCTTACTAATCTATGCCTACAGCCGAAGAACTGATTTTACAAACGCTTAAGGACAAAGCAAGTCTCAAGCAGGATATTTTTAAACTTACCATCGATACCTTCGAGGTTTTTAAAGAAAAACTCAAAGTCATCGCGCATCGACTAAACGAAAAAGTAAGGGAAATTGATACCCGTATTTTAATCGAATACCACGAGCGTTCACCATTCTCAATTTACATCAGAACCGCCGGAGATTTGCTCATTTTTGAAATGCATACCAATGTGTTTCTTTTCGATAGTCATCACAAAGCATGGAATCTTAGCTATGTTGAAGAAGATCCTTCTAGGGCTTATTGCGGCATGATTAGCATTTACAATTTCCTCTCAGATTCGCTGAAGTATAAACGGGTGAATGATGTTGGATATCTTATTGGAAGGCTTTTTCTCAATAAGGATCTCCACTTTGTTGTGGAAGGGAAAAGGCAAATGGGCTATCTGTATAACAATTTCTCAACCGATATTCTTACAGAAGAACGCATTGAGCAGGTAGTTGAAAGCGCTATTCTGTTTTGCTTGAATTTCGATCTGCTTACACCTCCATATGATGCTGTTCAGGAAGCTACTTTTAATCAGCTTAACGAGAACGCACAAATGATGAATGCTGTTACTGGCAAACGATTAGGTTTCAGATTTCATCACGATGACGATCAGATCGAATAATTGGTTCAAGTTCTTGGTCTTCACTGGAACGATATTTCCACTGTCCGCGGTAGCGCAAAGCCTCGATCTATGTCCAATTCGTACAGCTCAATTGAGCAATCCTGTTGAAGTTTACCCTTTGGCTGGAGATTCATTGGTGAGTTCGTTTTTAATTTATGTGAACGAACAAGTGAAGCCACATTACCATGCTGAACACAGCGAACAAGTGATGGTTTTGGAAGGCCAAGGAAGTATGATGCTCGACGATTCTTTGTTTACGGTTAATCCCGGAGATTTTATTTTTATTCCAAGAGGAGCTGTGCATTCGGTATATAAAATATCTGAGGTCCCATTGAAAGTTATTTCGATTCAGGCACCTTACTTTGATGGAAGGGATCGCCACAAATTTTCACCCAAAAGATAAATCCCCGCATTCATTTTAAATAGTTAGGTGGGGGAATAGACAGTTAAAAAAATGATAATTATTAGTTTAAGCTCTTTGTATTGCAATCATTTCAATAATTGCTTGTAACTCAATTTCACTTAAAAGTATTTCCTGAAATCAAAATCCTCCTAATGAAGATTTCTGAGGAAGAAAGGATTCGAAAAAAATACAAACCTTCATTTAAACTATTGACATCTAGAGGATTTGATTTGTTTTCAAGAGGTACTTCTTTAATTAGTTTGCCACCTTGATCCCAAATTGTTAGTTGAAAAGGATTTAATGGTTTTGAGTCAAAATAGATTGTAATCCAATCTGATGCAGGATTTGGAAACATGAAGATTTCTGAGTTTCCAGAAGGGTTAAAAACTTCGATTGTATCTTTATACAAGCCGAAGGATTCAAGCATTCTGTAAAAATAAACTCCATTTAATGGATTTGTATCGATCCATGAATAGCTAATTTCTTCGTTCGAGCTTCCGCAAATGCCTGAATGTCGATAAACTTCCTCAAAGTCTTCGTTGTTTGAAGATCGTTCAATAAATAAATCCTGGCAAGTTAAACCTGCAAATGTGATCCAGTTTAATTGAATTTGTTGATCTGAAATTCGTTGAGCTTCGAACAGTCGTACAGCTTTTTGCGCCGATACATTTATCGAACAGAATAACAAAAGCAAAAAGCCTAAACCGAATTTCATTTCATCAACTTATCATTTCAAATTACTGAATCTACCAAAAACGCCTAAAGGAAGTTGTTGTCCGGAAGTGGAAGGCAAGAACAATTCCCCAATGTCAAGTTTCGATTGTTTGTGCTTTGAGCCCATGAACAGATTTTTCAGGATTAACGATGAAAATCCTAATGAGTATGTGTTGAGCAGCAAAAAATGTTCTTCTGGATCGAGAAGATCTTGAACATCCATTATGAGTTCGTTGAGTTGTTTTTCAAGCTTCCAACTTTCTCCGTTTGCACCGTGCCCGAAGGCTGGTGGATCCATGATAATGCCGTTGTAGGTGTTGCCACGTCGAACTTCACGTTTCACGAATTTCATGGCGTCTTCGATCACCCAACGGATATCCGAAAGTTTCGAATGGGTTTGATTTTCGTTTGCCCAGGTTACAACTTGTTTAATTGAATCCACATGGGTAACATCCGCACCAGCCGATTTTGCAGCCATTGATGCAGCTCCTGTGTATGCAAAAAGGTTCAGGAATTTGGGGTTAGGTGTTTCTAGTTTTTTGATCGAAGCACCGATATAATCCCAATTTACTGCTTGTTCAGGAAATACTCCAACATGCTTGAAAGATGTAAGTGCCAAACGTAAACGAATGTTCACTGGTCCTTTTTGGTAATTAATGAACCAGCGATCAGGCATTTGCTTAAGCTTGTCCCAACTGCCTGCAGAGCTACTTTTAGCAATAAAGCGCACATGGGCCCTTTTTTCCCATTCTTTGTCGCTAAGAATTCTATTCCACAATGCCTGTGGTTCAGGACGAATGGTGATGTATTCTCCGAATCGTTCTAGTTTTTCGAAATTTCCGGAATCGATCAATTCGTAATCCTGAAATCCTTGAGGTTGAAGTAAAAGCACGGGCAAAGATAGGTAGGATTAAACTTGTGAGCGACTTTCGGATTAATTTGATTGTAACTGAATAAATCACGAACCTTTCCGTTTCAATAAATGTGTTTAAAAATCAAAAGATTGTTATGGTAGATTGGATTCTAAAAATCTTTAAGCTGCAGATATTATTGGTGTTTTCGATAATTCTACTTTCAACATTGGTTGCATCATCGCAAACACAAGTCTTCACCTTTCATTTCTCAACCAATTCAAGTATTCTGGATGAAGATGAAATGAAACGTGCGGCAACAGTACTTCTTGTAAACCCTGTAGATTCTATTCAGCTGATTGGCCTCTGTGATTTCAGAGGGAGTGATTTGTTTAATTTGAATTTGGCTGAGGATCGTTTAGCCTCAGTGAGGCAATGGCTTGATAAACAAAATCTATCAGCGCAAACTTTGGTTTCTTTGAAGGCATTAGGAGAATCTAATCCACCAGAATCTAATGAAACTGCAACAGGCATGGCGGCCAACAGAGTAACAATTATGAAACTTTATTTTGCTCCGAGTGATTCATCCAAAGCGACCAGAATTATTGGAAAAAAGCCGGAAAATAAAGTCAACGATTTGTTGGAACAGATCGATCGAAAATCGGATGGTAATTCAACTATCCGCCTTGAAAACATTCAGTTTTATGGAGGTCGTGATGTGTTTCTTCCTGAAAGTACCGATGAATTAAAGTTTCTCTTGGATGTTATGAAAAAGCGCGACAGTTTAAGAATCGAAATCCAAGGTCATATTTGTTGTAGTCCAGTTGGTACTGTAGATGGAGCAAATATGGCTACTGGAAAAATTCAATTGTCTTACGACAGAGCCGTTGCAGTAATGAATTACTTGATCAAAAATGGCATAGAACCGAATCGATTAAAAGCAGTTGGTATGGGAGCTAAGTTTCCATTGGTTTACCCTGAAAATACTGAAAGCGAAAAAACGGCCAACAGGAGGGTTGAAATTCGGATTCTCAGTAAATAGCTAATTTGCTTCGTTCCAAATTGAAAGAAAAATGCCGCCCAAGTTGAATTGAGCGGCATTTTTCAATAGAAATCTAAAGATATTATGCGTCGATACGAGCGTATTTAGCATTTTTCTCAATGAACTCGCGGCGTGGTGGTACTTCATCGCCCATAAGCATGGAGAATATTTGATCTGCTACAGCAGCGCTATCGATACTAACTCGTCTTAAAGTTCTGAATTCAGGATTCATTGTAGTGCTCCACAATTGTTCTGCATTCATCTCACCAAGACCCTTGTATCGTTGAACGTTGATACCAGAATCTTTGCCGTCTTTCGACATATCAGAAATGATTGCTAAACGGTCTGTGTCGTTCCAAGCATAACGTTGGTCTTTCCCTTTTTTTACTAGGTAAAGTGGAGGAGTCGCGATGTACACATATCCAAGTTCAACTAGTTCCTTCATATAACGGAAGAAGAAAGTAAGGATAAGTGTGGTGATGTGGCTACCATCCACGTCGGCATCGGTCATGATTACGATTTTGTGGTAGCGAATTTTGGTCACGTTGAGGGCTTTTGAATCTTCCTCAGTACCGATGCTCACACCCAAAGCGGTAAACATATTCTTGATCTCCTCATTTTCGAAGATCTTGTGCATCATCGCTTTTTCAACATTGAGGATTTTACCTCTCAAAGGAAGAATTGCCTGGAACGCTCGGTTTCGACCTTGTTTTGCTGTTCCACCTGCGGAATCACCCTCGACAAGGTAGATTTCGCATTTTGAAGGATCAGTTTCGGAACAGTCGGCAAGTTTTCCTGGAAGTCCAGTTGAGCTAAGGCTGCTTTTGCGCTGCACCATTTCGCGCGCTTTTTTCGCGGCATGTCGAGCAGTTGCAGCAAGGATTACCTTATCGACAATAAGCTTTGCTTGTTTGGGATGCTCTTCAAGGTAATTGCTAAGCATTTCAGATACAGCTACATCAACTGCACCCATTACTTCGTTGTTACCGAGTTTGGTTTTCGTTTGTCCTTCGAACTGTGGTTCTTGAACCTTAACAGAAATAACACCAGTAAGGCCTTCACGGAAGTCATCCCCAGAAATTTCGAATTTCAATTTGGAGAGCATACCTTCTTTATCAGCGTAGCTTTTCAAGGTACGGGTAAGTGCTCTTCTGAAACCTGCTAGGTGAGTTCCGCCTTCGTGGGTATTGATGTTATTTACGTAGGTATGGATGTTTTCATTGAATGAGCTATTGTAAAGCATAGCAACTTCCACAGGAATACCTTGTTTTTCTCCCTCCATGTAGATCGGATAATCGATCAACTTTTCACGAGCTGCATCGAGGTATTCTACGAATTCTCTCAAACCACCTTCAGAATAAAAAACTTCACTAATTGGTTGGTTGTTTTCATCCAATTCGCGCTCGTCTGAAAGGGTGATACGAATGCCTTTGTTCAGATAAGAAAGTTCCCGCATACGGGATGCAATCGTTTGATAATTGTAAACGGTTGTAGTGAAGATTGTATCATCCGGCTTAAAATGTACACGGGTTCCTGTGCCATCGCTGGTGCCAATTTCTTTTACACTGTAAAGCGGCTTACCGATAGAATACTCTTGCTGGTAAACTTTTCCTTGGCGTTGAACAGTTACAATAAGTTGTGTAGAAAGTGCATTTACGCAACTTACACCAACACCGTGAAGACCTCCAGAAATTTTGTATGAATCTTTATCGAACTTTCCACCGGCATGAAGTACGGTCATAACCACTTCAAGCGCAGAGCGTTTCTCTTTGAGGTGCATATCGACAGGAATACCACGGCCGTCATCTTGCACGGTGATAGAATCGTCGGTGTTGATTTGAACTGTGATGTTTTTACAATAGCCTGCGAGGGCCTCATCGATGGAATTATCAACTACCTCGTAAACGAGATGGTGTAAGCCTCTAGCACCGGTATCGCCGATGTACATGGATGGACGTTTACGCACAGCTTCGAGTCCTTCAAGAACTTGAATACTATCGGCACCGTATGAGTTGTTCTGATTGTTTTCTTCTTCCAGCATAATGTCTGACATAGTCTCTACAAGAAATCTTATCCGGAAACAAGTGCCCGGATGGGTTGAGTTTTAAATGTCGTGCGAAGGTAACAAATCACAGTGGAAGGAGCTGTCTATACATATAATATATGATAGCTTTTTTTTAACACTGAATTAACAGTTTTAAGGAAGATCCATTGCTCATAACTTTCGAGGTAAAAAGTAAATCTTAGTTGTAGGTTTTGGTAATTTCCCGTCAAGAAACCTTATGGACAGACGCATATTACTTAGAAACCTACTGTTGGGCCTTCCTGCGGGATATATTTTTCCGTCGTTGTTAAGTTCTTGCACAAAAACTGATTTATTGGAAAATGCTGATTTTACAGGCAGCGTGATTGTTATAGGAGCTGGTGCTTCGGGGATTTATGCTGCACAATTGTTGAAGAATCGAGGTATTGATGTAAAAGTGTTAGAAGCTTCATCCCGCGTAGGCGGAAGGATTCTATCCAATGAAACATTTGCCGGCATTCCACTTGAACTAGGGGCAGAGGAAATTCATGGGCAGCGCTCATTGTTTTACGATTTAGTGAATTATCAATTTCCGGAGCGATTGCTTTCTGAACAAGGAGATAATTTGTACTGGCTCGAAAATCAGATTCGAACAGAACAATTTATTCTTGAAAATTCAGATTTGCAAGGTGCAGGTCAAACGCTTTTTCAGATTAATGAGAGTTTTGGATCTTATCCTGGCGGAGATATGTCGGTTCTGCAATACTTGAATGATTTTCCTGTGGAGGATCGCTTTATGGAAATTGCCAATGCGATTATCGCCAACGAGTATGGTACATCGTTGAATCGTATGGGGATGTTTGCTTTGAGGGAAGCGGAGGCAGGTTATTCTTCTGGACTTGAAGGTTATTTCCTAAGAGAAGGAACTGTGTGGGACGTTTTTGCAAAAGCATTTTCGGGAGCTATTGAAGCTGTAGTGCTGAACCAAGTGGTTAATAGGATTGATGCGAGTGGTGATCAAGCTTCAATTACTACCTTAAACAACCAAACCTATACAGCTGATCGGGTTTTGGTTACAGTTCCAATTACGATTTTACAATCAGGTTCAATCGAAATATTGCCAGCCTTACCGGCAGATAAATTGGCATCGATTCAAAATATATCAATGGGAAATGGCATGAAGATTCTTCTTCGATTTTCGGCTCCATTTTGGAAACCTGAAACGGGATCAATCATCGGAGGAACTGTAGTTCCCGAATATTGGGTGAGCACTTTGGGTAAGGCAACAACAGCGCATGTTTTGACTGCATTCGTAATGGGTGAAAAAGCTGATGCATTAAGTATTCTATCTGAACTTCAAGTTCGTGATGCGATTTTAGCAGAGCTTCAAATGATGTATCCTGAAGAAGTGGTTACAGCTAATTGCATCGGTGTTTTGGTGAAGAATTGGGCCGACGAACCTTTTATAAAAGGCGCATATTCATTCCCAAATCCTGAAAGTACTGGTCAGAGGGAAATTCTTGCAAGACCCGAACATGGAAAAATATTCTTTGCCGGTGAAGCCACCAATTATAACGGACATTTGGCAACGGTTCATGGTGCAATGGAAAGCGGTTACCGGGCATGTAAAGAAATTCTTGAATCATGAAGAAGCACTTTTCATTAATACTTTTATTGGTCGTTTTCTCGGTTAAAGCGAAGGCTCAGAATTATTTCGACATCTCAGCAGGAATTCAATCGATTCAACAAACCGAATGGAATCGAACAATTCAAACCTATAATTTCAATAGGATTTGGTTAAAAGAATCGATGCCTGATTTAAGAAATGCTTCTAGTTTTTCATTAGGATACAGTGGTTTGCTAGCTAGCGGTTTGTTTTTCAGTCCATCATTAACTTATTCAGCATTCACATCATCAGCAGAGAATGAAAACTTTAGCACTATGGTTCGATTAAGATGGCTGAGTGTTCCATTGTGTTTTGATATTTTTCCGCTTGAATTTGGGCAGGATTCCGTTTCCTCGAGTCTTCGTCCATTTTTAAGAGTAGGAGGAGGGGCTTCGCTTCTTATGCCGAGGGTTTTAATCAACGATTCTCTCGCCACTGTTGATGATGAATTTTATCAGCCAATGGTTTGGCCCTTCTTCTATACAGCAGGTTTAGGTGTTCGTTACAATTTAAATAGGAGTTTTGGTTTCTTGTTTACCGCCATGTATTTGCGTTATCCATCTATTGATTTAGAAGATTTCAGCTATGCTTTAAATGGCAATAATTTAGTGGGATTAACGAATGAAACCTCTATTCAGTCGATGACTTATCAATTGAGCATCTGCTTTAGACTCAACGGACCGAAACCAGAATCGGGAGAAAAATCAAAGAAAAAAGTAAAATTCAAGAAGCGACGATAAAATAACATTTGCACAATTATTGCGTTTCGCCCTTAAACCAAATTTAACAATGAAAAAAATCCTCATCGCTGTTTTTGCTCTATCTATGGGCCTAACAACCGTTAACGCACAAACGTTTAAAGCAACAACAGTTGCGAAACCTGCAGTTCAACAATCGACTAAGCCTGCAGCTCCTGCCAAATCCACTGCACCAGCGAAGTCTGCTACTCCCCAAAAAGAGGTAGCGCCAGCAAAATCAACAAAACCCATTCAAGCAAAAGCTGAAGCTCCAGCAAAATCAGAATTGCCAACCGTGAGTCCGGTAAATAAATCAAAAAAGGACAGAACTCCTGATAAGCGAGCAAATGATAAAAAGAACATGAAGCAAGCGCCTAAATTGAAAGGCACTAAATCGGCGGTTCCACAACAAAAACAAGCCAAGAAAAATTAACAAAAAGGGCGGTGAAACATTTTTCATCGCCCTTTTTATTTGAATTCAGTTATCAGTTTAAAGCAAATTGTAAATCGCTTCTTGGATTTCTACCCGTGTTGATAGCGTATTAATTTTCTTGTTTTCTGCATCTGGATAAACACGATTGCTAAGAAAAACGTAGATCAGCTTCTTGTCTGGATCCACCCAAGCAATAGTGCCAGTAAAGCCTGTATGCCCGAAGCTTAAGGAGGAAACACATTTACAGGTTGGGCCGGTTTTGCTATAATCCATTTGCGGTTTATCGAAACCTAAACCACGGCGATTATCCTTTTCACAAAACTGACAACGTGTAAATTCTTTAATCACTGCCTCAGAAAGGTATCTTTTGCCACCATATTCTCCATAATTGAGGAGCATTTGCATGAGTGCAGCTAGGTCGGTGGCATTCGAAAATAATCCAGCATGACCGCCAACACCGTCCATCATTGCTGCGCCTTGATCATGCACATAACCATGAACAAGTTGTTTTCTAAACGACTTATCATTTTCGGTGGGTAATATTTCTGACTTGTCGAACTTCTGAAGAGGATTGTAAGTGATTCTGCTCAATCCCATTTGATTGTAGAATGTACTTGAAACATATTCATCAAGTCTTTTGTGTGTATGTTTTTCGATGATGTATTTGAAGAAGTAATAACCAAGATCGCTGTATTTATACTCAGGCTTTCTATCGAGCTCGCAAGCAGCAATTTGAGCAAGTAATGTATCAGGGTAATCTATTCTGAGAAACATATCATCGGCCACTTTATGCGGAAAAGAATCGGATTTTTCGGTCTGGTAATACTTATTTTTTTTGGTTGGCGAGCTGATCGTTTTATTGAAAAATGGGATCCAGGCAGGAAGTCCGGCTTGATGTGCCAGAATATCACGAAGACGAATTTCACCTTTGTTGGTTTGGTTCATGAATGGAACATAATCTCCTACTTTTTTGTCAACGTCAATGAAGCCTTCATCAACGAGCTTCATAATAGAAATGGTCGATGATGCAACTTTGGTGATCGAAGCAATATCGTAGAGATCTGTAGTTTCAACTGGCTGAGTTGGTGCATACGTGTGAAAGCCAAATGCTTTATTGTAAAATACTTTACCTTCTTTCGCTATAAGTACTTGGCAACCAGGAGTAGCTTTGAGTCTAATTGCCATACGTGCCAAAGAATCAACTTTAGCAAGCGACGCGCTTTTTATCCCAAGTTCTTCAGGAATGGTGAATTTCAATCTGATATTGTCTGCGATTTCCAAACCTTGACCAGATTTGTATTTTCCTGCAGAAACAGGCAAAGTACCATTGGCTTTTATGCCTCCAAAAATTAATTGTGCAGTTAATTCTTGGCTGTTTTTATTGTCTTCGAATGCTTGAATAAGTCCTTGAGGAATTGCTGAATCTGATAGTTTTTCAAGGTTGTAAGGATTTGCCATTACAGTTAAGATAACTCTACACTGCTTTTTTAGTGCAGTTAAAAAGGTGCTTACATTATTGTTAACCCCAGCTCCTTTACCCATTGTATTTTTGGGATTATGAATGGAGACAATCACCAAATTGTAAGGTTTTAGCTTTGAGAGCAAAGCCGATTGTTGTGCTGTTAACTGATCTTTATCGGCTGTGAAATTTTTAACGGATGTATATTGATTGAGAGTTTTTTGAAAAACGTTGTTTAAGTTGCCATCTACAGCGAGACTAGCAATTCTTAATGTATCAAGACCTTTAATAGGAATTATATTTTTGTTTTCTAATACACACAATGAAGCTTCAGTAAGCTGTCGGCGCAACAATTCAGATTCAGTCGTATGAAGGTCATCGTAAAGATTTGCAATTTTCACTTCGGGCTTTTTATTCAATCCACACCAGTATTTGGCTTCTAGTATTTTTCTGCAGCGCAAATCAATTTCTGCTTGAGAAATCTCACCATTTTCAACGGCTTTCTTCATTTCAGCAATTGCCAAAGGAACATTTCCTGCAAAAAGCATCACATCGTTTCCTGCTAAGAGGGCTTTTATTTCAACCTTCCCTGGAGTGTTTCCTTGAGCAACACCTTGCATGTTCATTGCATCAGTGAAGACCAATCCTTTGAACTTCATTTGATTCTTCAGCAATTCTTGAACAACCAATTTCGACAAGGTGGTTGGAATATTTGGGGTATTGTCTAATGCTGGAACAAACAAATGCGCAACCATCATACTACCTAGGCCATTTTTAATCATTTCTCTGAAAGGATAAAGCTCAAGTGAATCGAGTCTTTCTTTTGAATGAAGGATCGAAGGCAAAGCTTTGTGAGAATCGGTGTCGGTATCGCCATGACCAGGAAAGTGCTTTGCGTTCGCCAGTACATTTCCATCTTGAAGTCCATTCATATATGCGATCGCCTTGGCTGTTACGTTGTATTTGTTTTCTCCAAACGAACGCATGTTGATGACTGGATTTGATGGATTGTTGTTCACGTCCGCAACGGGGGCAAAATTCACATGGATTCCCATTCTCTTGCATTGGCGAGCAATTTCCTTCCCCATCGTGTAAATAAGCTGATCGTTTTTGATGGCACCCAGTGTCATTTGTTTAGGAAACGACTGGGTTGAATCCAATCTCATTGAAAGGCCCCATTCTCCATCGATCGAAATCATCAACGGAACATTAGAAATCTTTTGGTAGTAATTTGTAAGCTTTGCTTGTCTGACAGGGCCACCTTGCATGAAAATTAGTCCACCAACCTGTTGATTTTTAATCAATTTCGATATCTCATCTTGATGGGCTTTGTCTTTGTTTGAATATGCCGCTACCATGAAAAGTTGTCCCATTTTTTGTTCAGGGGTGAGCTTCTTCATAATTGAATCAACCCAAGCTTTGCCTGCGTTTTCAAATGGTGGACCTTGATCCAATTTTGTGGGTTTGTTCTCAGCTGGACGAACCAAGAGCAATGATGATAAAATAAGGACGAGAACTAAACCCGGACGCAGCATATAGAATGAGTTGGAAATTACTTACTACAAAATAACGCCGACTTGCACGCTTAAGTCTTTAGAAGTATTGATTAGTATCAACATTTTCAGGTTAACAATCGCTGCACCATCTTTTGGGATTAATGCATTCAACTTTGACCATTCGCCATTCAAGTTGATTTAATGTTTTTGGATATGTAAAATCTACTCAATTGCAATTGATAAACGACTGGATTTTGATGTGAATTTTAGACATATGTGAAAGAAATAATGAACGATGAGCTGATTTTCCGATTTAACCGTTTATAATCGTTTCTATCCGTTTAAAGCTGGATCGGTACTTTATAAGATCTTAAGTTGCCACTGGGTAGGGGAAAGAAGTGGGTTTTATCCCAACAAAAAAAAGTACGGATTCGCAAATTTTCTTTTGAACCAATCTGCTTTGATTCTTTGGTGTTCTGATGGTATTAAGTTGATTTATTTTAAATTTAGTTCATTAAGTCGTATTTAAAAGCCTTTTTGATATTGAGTTATTTTTCAACTAAATGATAATCAGTTTAATGTGTTTTTCTTGGGTTTTCTGTATGAACTATAAGTAGAATGATGTTTTTATCTTTATGATTTTCAATTGACTATAGGTCTTTTCCGATTTAGCCGTTTATATCCGTTTCTAATCGTTTAGCTCCGGATCGATGTTTTAATAAAACGTAAGTTGCCACTGGGTAGGGGAAGGTAGTGGGTTTTATCCCAACAAAAAAAATGGAAGTCTGGCAAATTTTCTTTTTAACAAGCTTGTTTATTTCTTTACAATTAGGATCATAATCATGCAGCTAAATGCAGTCATTCGAACAATCACATGACACTTATGCATTTTCAGAATTTCAACAACGGAAATATTTGAAGTTGAATTTATTTAAAATGTATAGCGTTTTCGAGTGACCTTGGAATGTTTCGGTTCCGGTTGAGAATGGTACATATAAGCAGCTACTTCATTGCAGTCATGAAAAAAAACAGGTATCGATGTAGGATCACTGAGTTCCGTAAAAAATTAATCACCACCAAATGATCCTTTTTCCCCGGTAGGGGAGGAAATTTAAAAATCACAATTTTTTAACATGATTTCTGTCGATTCCTTAAATTTTAGGCTTGTACAATAGCTTTTCGATTGTTTCAGGTCAGTTTACAGATCAACTTGTTAAAAAGTGAACCCAAAACTGAGCACCTAATCGCTTTCTTTATTAGATTTGCGGCGCTTTATACAAAAAAACTTATGAGATCAATACAATTCCGTGAAGCCCTCCGTGAAGCCCTGCAGGAAGAAATGCGTCGTGATGAGGCTGTTTTCTTGATGGGAGAAGAAGTTGCAGAATATGATGGCGCCTATAAAGTGAGTCAGGGAATGCTAGCCGAATTTGGAGATAAACGTGTAATCGATACGCCAATCGCTGAATTAGGATTTGCTGGTATCGGAGTTGGAGCTGCAATGAACGGGCTACGTCCTGTAATTGAGTTCATGACTTTTAACTTCTCTTTGGTAGCGATCGACCAAGTAATCAATTCGGCAGCTAAAATGATGTCGATGTCGGGCGGTCAATTTACTGTACCTATCGTTTTTCGTGGACCAACAGCTTCAGCTGGGATGTTGAGTTCGCAGCATAGTCAAGCTTTTGATAATTGGTATGCCAATACGCCAGGCTTGAAAGTTATTGTACCATCTAATCCTTACGATGCTAAAGGATTATTGAAAAGTGCCATCCGCGACAATGATCCTGTAATATTCATGGAAAGTGAACAGATGTACGGTGAGAAAGGCGAAGTTCCTGAGGAAGAATATCTTATCCCTATTGGAAAAGCCGATGTAAAACGTGTTGGAACTGATGTTACCTTGGTTTCCTTTGGAAAAATCATTAAAACGTGTTTTGCAGCTGCCGAAGAGCTTGAAAAGGAAGGTATTTCCTGCGAAATCATCGACTTAAGAACTATTCGCCCAATCGATTACGATACTGTTTTAGATTCTGTTAGAAAGACTAACCGTTTGGTGATTGTTGAAGAAGCATGGCCTTTAGGCAGCATTGCTACAGAAGTAACATTCAAGGTGCAAAAGGATGCGTTTGATTATTTGGATGCTCCAATTTTGCGAGTTACGTCGGCTGATGTGCCGCTTCCTTATGCTCCAACACTCATCGAAGCTGCTTTGCCAAACGCAAACAAAGTAATTGCTGCTGTAAAGCAAGTGATGTACAAGTAAGTAGTTAAACGAAAGCACTCATTTTCAGCTACAAACATAGATGTTTATCGGAATATGTTTCCGCTTAATATTTCTTGTATTTTTGCGCTCCCAAATTCTATTGTTAAGAAACGTTAAATCACACATTCCTTTATGGAGAACATTATTTACCTAATTCCTGCCCTCGGCGTTTTTGGCCTCATTTGGATGGCGATTCAGTCGGCTTGGGTAAGCAAACAAGACGCTGGTGATGCAAAAATGCAAGAATTGGCAGGTTACATTGCAGATGGAGCAATGGCATTTCTTAAAGCAGAATGGAAAGTACTTAGCTACTTTGTTGTTTTTGTTGCTATTCTACTTGCGTACTCAGGAACTATTCATGAAGTAAATGGTAAAGAGATTCACTCTCATTGGATCATCTCGATTGCATTTATCATTGGAGCTGTATTTTCAGCAACTGCTGGTTATATCGGGATGAAAGTAGCTACCAAAGCTAACGTTCGTACCACTCAAGCTGCCCGTACAAGTTTAAAACAAGCATTAAAGGTTTCTTTTACTGGTGGAGCTGTTATGGGCTTAGGTGTTGCAGGCTTGGCTGTTTTGGGTTTAGGCGGTTTGTTCATCGTATTCCTTAAAATGTTTAATGTTGTCGAAGTTGACAGCGATCAAATGAGAACTGCAATCGAAGTATTAACAGGCTTCTCTCTTGGTGCTGAATCGATCGCGCTTTTTGCTCGTGTTGGTGGTGGTATTTACACCAAAGCTGCCGATGTTGGAGCAGACCTTGTAGGTAAAGTGGAAGCTGGAATCCCTGAAGATGACGTTCGTAATCCAGCAACAATTGCTGATAATGTAGGTGATAACGTTGGAGATGTTGCAGGTATGGGTGCCGATTTATTCGGATCATATGTAGCAACTATTCTTGCGACAATGGTTCTTGGACAAGAGATCGATGCATCAGCCGATAATTTTGGTGGGATGTCTCCAATTCTTCTTCCTATGTTAATTTGCGGTTTGGGTATCCTTTTCTCAATATTTGGAACTTTCTTCGTTACGATTAAGGGCGAGAAATCGAATGTTCAGAATGCCCTTAATTTAGGTAACTGGTCATCTATGATCCTTACTGTTATAGTATCTTACTTCATTGTAATGTGGATGCTTCCTGAAACATTGAGCTTGCGCGGATATGAATTCACTAACACCAATGTATTCTTTGCAATTGTTGTTGGAACTGTAGTTGGCGCAATCATGAGTATTGTTACGGAGTATTACACTGCAATGGGTAAACCTCCAGTGAATTCAATCATTCAACAAAGCTCAACTGGTCACGCAACCAATATTATCGGAGGTCTTTCAGTGGGTATGAAATCTACTGTTATCCCAATCATCACTTTAGCTGCTGGTATCATGGCATCTTACCATTTTGCTGGTTTGTACGGAGTTGCAATCGCTGCTGCTGGTATGATGGCTACTACGGCTATGCAATTGGCTATCGATGCTTTCGGACCAATCGCCGACAACGCTGGTGGTATTGCAGAAATGAGCCAATTACCTCCTGAAGTTCGTGAACGGACAGATAATCTTGATGCTGTTGGTAACACTACCGCTGCAACTGGTAAAGGTTTCGCCATCGCTTCTGCTGCTCTTACCTCACTTGCACTTTTCGCAGCTTTCGTTGGTATTGCAGGAATCGATGCTATCGATATCTACAAAGCACCTGTTTTGTCGGGTTTGTTTGTTGGTGGAATGATTCCTTTTGTTTTCTCTGCATTGTGCATCCAAGCTGTTGGTAAAGCAGCAATGGACATGGTTCAAGAAGTTCGCCGACAGTTCCGTGAAATTCCAGGAATTATGGAATACAAAGCGAAACCTGAATATGAAAAGTGTATAGCAATCTCTACAAAAGCTTCTATTCGTGAAATGATGTTGCCTGGAGCAATCGCTATTGTAACTCCGGTGCTTGTTGGTTTCGTTTTCGGACCAGAGGTTTTAGGTGGCTTGTTAGCTGGTGTTACTGTGTCTGGTGTTTTGATGGGAATTTTTCAATCAAATGCTGGTGGTGCATGGGACAACGCTAAAAAATCATTCGAAAAAGGTGTAATGATCAACGGCGAGATGTTCTACAAGAAATCAGAACCACATAATGCATCTGTAACTGGTGATACTGTTGGAGATCCATTCAAAGATACTTCTGGACCGTCAATGAACATTTTGATCAAATTGATGAGTATCGTTTCTCTTGTAATTGCTCCTTACATCGCTGTAGTTGCAACCAACAAGGAAGATGCAGGTCAGTACAACAAAACCATGATGGAAGCGCATTGCAAACAATCTGGTGTATGCGCTGCAACTGGTAAAGCTTGCACTTGGAACGAAGCAACTAAAAGCTGCAAACACAATGATGGTTCTGCTTGCAACGAAATGTCGGATGCAGGAGCGAAAGCTTGCTGTGCTTCTGATGTAAAAATGAAAGATTGCTGCAAACCAACTGGCGATTCTGCAGCTCCCGGTGCAGCAACAGATGCAGCTCACTAATATTTGAATACTATAATTCTACGTTCACCGTAGTTAAAAAAGGTTCTTCAGCGATGAAGAGCCTTTTTTGTTTTTGGGTTAGGGTGATAGATCATTTAGTTTCGTTTCAGGTTATGAAAAACAGCACTCAATCATTTGCTCAAATCAAGATTCCTTTGCCTTGTCGGGAAGATTGGACTGGAATGGTTTTGATGGATGAGGGAAGATTTTGCAATCACTGCGCTAAGTCGGTGATTGATTTTTCGAGATTTACTGACCAACAGCTTCATGAATATTTTGAGGCAAATCGAAATTCATCAATATGTGGTAGAATTCCGGTTTCTAAACTTGATACGTCTTTTGTAATCCCAACGCCTAAAAAGAAGTTTTCAGGCTGGTGGTTACTGCCTGCTCTAGCTGGAATTAGCCTGCCTTCAATTGCTCAAACCAGTCAACAAAACATTGAGCAAACGACTCCCCAACAGATTAATACAAGTATTTCAATTGAGAAAAGCGATACTAATTTCATTCGTCTGAAGGGAGTTGTTTCGGATGTAAACACTGGCGAACGACTCCCTTTTGCAGTTATTCAAATGCTTCCTTTGGCAATTGCTGCCCATACAAATTTGGATGGCGAATTTGAGTTGAAAATAACTCAGCCTATAAAACATCAAGCTAACTTTGAACTTGTAGTGTCTTATGTTGGATTCGAAACTCTTCGTAAGCATTTTACAAGTGAAGAATTGATCGCTATTTCATCTTCTCCATTGAAATTAGAATTGAAGTTGGCTGCAGCCATAATCATTGGAATGGTCGTTTACGAGAGGCCGCCTTGGCACAAACGACTGAAGTATCGAATTAAAAGGATATTCAAAAGACGGAATCATGAAGCCAGTTCCTCTGAAAATTGAAGTTCCAAATCCATGTTCAGAAGCATGGGATAAAATGTAATCAACTGATGGCGGGAAATACTGTGGATCATGTGCAAAACATGTAACTGATTTTTCTGGCTTTACAGATCAAGAACTCATAAGTTATTTCAAGAATAGAAATGCCGAATCTTGTGGACGATTTCAGTTAGATCAACTACAACGAGAACTCTATCCTACAGTCATTCAAAAAGGACCATTATCGCCCCGATATTATTGGTTGGCTGGAGTTTTAGGCTTTACTGGATTAACGTTACAAGGTCAAACTTCAGATAAAGTTCAACACGAAATCTGCCAGCAAATCAAACCGACACTTGTTTTTGAAGGCACTTTAGCATATCGATTTTTAGACACACACTTTCATGGTCAAACGGTTGACAAGGATAGCAATCAATTGTCAAATGCAATTATTACCTACTTTCAAGGAAACATCGCAAAAGTAATCTTAACAGATGATAAAGGTCGATTTACCATCCAACGAGAAAATGTTGTCGACTCCTTAATAACCTTAACTGTTGTCGAGAATACTAATATCAATCAGTATATTAGTATGATTCAAGAATTGAAGTCCATTGAAATAGAAGCGAATTGGAACGAGATGGATGATCAGAATTATGTTGTTGGCAGATTACCTTATTCTCGAGAAGTAAGGACACTCACATCGTATCGAAGAAAAGGACTTCGTGCGTTTTTCTACAAGTTGTTTCACTTAAGAAAGTGGATAAAATACAAGCGTTCGTTGCGATTGGAGAAGTAAGTCGTAACATAATCAATTATTGATTGTTGGTTTTTACTGAATAATTCCGTTCATCAAATCTTGGCGATAAGCGCGATTTCATGTAGGTTTGAAGACTAGAACCTATACGCATGAAACTACTACAAGATAAAGTTGCCATCATTACTGGAGCTACACGTGGAATTGGACGTGGATTGGCATTACGATTTGCTGAAGAGGGTGCTAATGTGGCGTTTACCTATATGTCGTCGGAGCAAAAAGCCCGAGAACTTGAAGCAGAACTTTCAGCTTTAGGTGTAAAGGCAAAAGGATATCATTCTGATGCAGCAATTTATTCAGCCGCTGAAGCGCTTGTAAATAATGTAGTTGCCGATTTTGGAGATCTTCATATCGTAGTAAACAACGCTGGAATCACAAAAGATGGTTTGTTGATGAGAATGAGTGAAGAGCAGTTTGATTCTGTTATTCAAACAAATTTGAAATCTGTTTTTAACCTTACCAAAGCCGCCATCAAACCGATGTTGAAAAACCGTTTTGGTGTATTTGTAAATATGAGTTCGGTTGTTGGTGGAAGCGGAAATGCTGGTCAAGCAAATTATGCTGCATCAAAGGCTGGAATTGAAGGCTTCACGAAGTCTGTTGCGCAAGAACTTGGCTCTCGAAACATCAGAAGCAATGCGATTGCACCAGGATTTATTGAAACCGAAATGACTGCTGAACTTTCTGAAGAAGTTCGCAAACAATGGGCTGATGGAATTCCCCTCAAACGCGGTGGTTCGCCTTTGGATGTTGCTAACGTTGCCGTTTTTCTAGCATCCGAAATGTCGGCTTATGTGAACGGACAAGTGATTAATGTTTGCGGTGGAATGCGCATGTAATTGGCATACCTTGTTCCAACAATTTTCGTTTTACCGGTTAAATTCCTGATAATCCTGCTTTGAGTTTCGAATTTGTTTTCCAGTATCCGGTTTGGTTTATTCTGCTTTGCTTCGGCGCGGGATTTATTTATGCATTTCTTCTATACAGAAAAGGCAAGGCATTCGTGGAGAGCGGTAAGTGGCTCGTTAGGATTTTATTTGCTCTTCGTTTTTTAAGTGTTTCTTTTTTAGCTTTTTTGCTTTTTTCTCCTTTGTTGCGCTTTGTTACAAGGACTGTCGAAAAGCCTGTCATCGTTATTCTGCAAGACAATTCAGCTTCTTTGGTTAATGGAAAAGACTCAGAGTTTTACAAGAAAAATTGGCCTTCCGAACTTCAAAAATTGGAGGAAAGTCTTTCTGAAAACTATGAGGTAAAAAAGTATAGCTTTTCAGATCGCTTATTGGATTCGTTTCAACTCAATTATTCAGGAAAAGAAACCGATATCGCTGCGGCATACAAGGAAATCAATAACCTCTATCTGAATCGAAACGTTGGTGCCGTAATCGTTGCCACAGATGGTATTTATAACAAAGGGATCAGTCCGCTGTATATTAGAAACGAACTTAAAGCACCAGTCTACACGATTGCACTTGGCGATACAGCATTGAAGCGCGACCTACTCATTCAGCAGGTTAATCACAATCAGTTAGCCTACTTGAACAACACTTTTCCTGTAGAGGTTAATATTGATGCAAGAAAGCTTCCGGGCAAAACAAGTGTATTGCGCATTGAGAAGAATGGGAAATTGCTGGAGACCAGAAATATCTCTATCACAGGAAACAGTTTCCTCAAAAAAGAGGAATTTAGATTTAAAGCAGATGAATCAGGCATCCAGCGCTATAGAATTAGTTTAAGCGCTGTTGATGGAGAATTTACACAAGCCAATAACGTACGCGACTTTTTTATCGAAGTGCTTGACAGTCGTCAAAAGGTATTGATTCTGGCTGATGCTCCCCATCCCGATGTTGCAGCGATTCGATTCTCCTTGCAGCAAAATGAAAATTATGAAGTGGAAGTGATGTTGGGAACAGAATTTTCCGCTTCAACAAAGCCATACAGTTTGGTCATTTTACATCAATTGCCTTCAAGAAACAATCCTGCAGCAAACATCCTGAATGAAATACAAGCCAACAGCACTCCAACTTGGTTTATTGCTGGTCAAAATACAGGCATTATCGCATTGAATCAAGCACAAAGCATTTTGCAATTTGGAAACACTAGAGGTGGTTTCAACGATGCACAACCTAGGCTGAATAAAGATTTCAGCTTGTTCACCTTGAGTGAAGAGTTGATGGCTGCCTCATCGGGTTTGGAACCTTTGCAAGTAATGAATGCTGCAATTAAAACCCAACCACAAGCAACCGTTTTATTTAACCAACGAATTGGCTCTGTCGACACGCAGTTTCCTTTGTTGGCCTTTAGTTCATCGGTCGATAAAAAACAAGCTGTATTAGCCGGCGAAGGGATTTGGAGATGGCGACTACAATCTTTTGCTGAAAAGCAAGACCATAGTTTGTTTGACGATTTCTTGTCGAGAATTGTTCAATACTTATGTGTTAGAACTGAGCGCAGAAATTTACGCATAGTAACCTCCAACAGTTTTGCAGAAAATGAATCGGTAACTTTCGAAGCTGAAGTGTACAATGCTGCTTACGAATTGGTAAATATACCAGATGTTTCATTAACAGTTACCGACGAAAATGGGAAGAAATTTCCATACACTTTTACTCGAACTACTGGTGCCTATCGACTTGATGCTGGCCTATTTAGTTCAGGAGAATACAAATATGAAGCACTCACAAATATTGCAGGAAAGCAATACCAAGCAGCTGGAAGATTTGTTGTTCGTCCTGTTGTTGCAGAGTTGATTAACACCACCGCCGATCACAATATTTTGAAGACTTGGTCAGAGCGAAACCAAGGTGTGTCATTATTGCCTGCTCAATTGGCTACTTTACCCGATTTGATTGGAAAACGCGAAGATGTAAAGCCAGTTTCTCACAGCGAAACCAAATTGGAAGAATTGATTCGAATCGAATGGATTTTCTTTCTTCTTTTGGCTTTGTTAAGTGCCGAATGGTTCCTCAGAAGACGAAATGGAACTTATTGATAGCGAGTAAAATATCGCATTACTCTTATTTGATGTGTTGAAATCGAAATTGTTTTCTTTTGACCTTCAGCAGTAAAATATTCCATCACACCACTCACAGATTCTGATCTTAGCGCTTGTGAATCAGGTATTCTAACATCAAAACTAAAGCGAACGGTATCAACAATGGGCAATGAAAGCCATAGGATTGTCGTATTGCCGTCAATATCTTTAAGAGATGCTCGTTGGTCAAAACCATAAGATTTTGCTTTCCAATCGTTAGGTAGGTTTAGTTTTATACGAACTGGACCAGTGATTCCCTTTCTTACAATTTCAAGATCCAATCCTGCACTATATCCTGGTCTTCCATGACTAACACCTGAAATTTTAACATCTGGTTGGCCTATCAACGTTTGGGTTAAAGCAAACAATGCCATAGCAAGCCATAAATTTCTACTGATGCTGGAATACATAAGTTATAGCTTTTTGAATAATTTCAGGCGACATTCCAGGAGCATTGCCATCGAACAACTTTTGAGTCATTGTTTCAATTTCGCTTAATGCAATTCTTCCATCTTTATTTAAATCGAAAACGAGAAGATCATCAGGCATTTTTTCTGCTGTGTAGATTTCCGGTAGAATCCACTCTGGATGGCTTTCTAAAATCTTTTCAAATTTCCTGAAGTTTTCTTCTGGTATGTGCTTCCTAATAGGATAAGGTCTTGATTTCTTTGATGTTCTACGAAGTACCTTCACAAACATCGCAATCGAGTCATTGTAATGTTTCTGGGTTTCATCTAAAGTGTATGCACGACCATCAGGATGGATTTGCAGGTCAGTTTGACTTTGAAGTTCCTTGTCAATAAAATCCAAAACACCGTCTCCATCGGAATCCGACGGACAGCCGAACTTATCTACGATGGCGCCATTCGGAGTTTGGTAACATTGATCTTCCATGTCGTTTACTCCATCACGATCCTCATCAGCGTAAAGTAAAGTCTTATAGTCTACATCCTTATAAATTGCTGGATTAACAGCTACTACGTTCGTTTTTGGATTTTTCGGAACTGTATTTCTTTTCAAAAAAGTAACTTGTAATCCAAGTTGGAAACTTTGAAAGTGATCCCAAACTGCAGTTGAAGTGTTTCGATCCATATTGTCTGACTGCAAAAGGGTGAATTGCCAGCCAGTATGAAATTTAAGATGTTTCGAAACGGTGTATTCCAATCCTAAATTTACAGGGAAATAAACCGTTGATTGGTTAATCGCTAAAGCGGATTCATACACGTAATCTCGTTGGATTTCCATAGCTGTAGGTTCATTAAAGTCAGATTCTGGGAGGTTTCTGAATTTTCCATCCGACCAACCGAAATAAACATTTCCATCTTGATCCTTTAAATCGGAATAGCTCGAAAACCATGTAAAACCGATACCTGATTGGATGTAAGGTGATAAATTTGAATATCGAAATAGCTTGTATCGAAATTGAAAATCAACAGTGGAAAAGTCAGATTGGAAATTAAATAATTCAAATCCCGAGATTTTGGAGGCTGTAACCTTACCTTTACCTGAACTCAAAAACGCATCAAAATTCCGGTAACTAATCCCGGCAGACAATTCAGTAAATGGCGAAGACGATGCAATATTACTTTTAATGAAATCTCCTTTGAAGGTTAGGTAATGATGCTTAATTTCAGCTGTAGGCCTAACTTTAAGATCATTCTGTTGTTGGCCAAATAATGGAGAACAACAGAGAATTATGAGAGAAAGCAGACTATTTTTTTTCATTCCTAACACTTCGTAAAATTGCGGAATTTATTTCAACCTTTCACTATCCTTTAAAAAGGACAATCGATCGCATGAATCAACCCATTTTGTTGTTAGATAATTTTGATTCTTTCACTTACAACCTATACCACTTGCTTTATACAGTAAGCGGCGTTAAGCCTGTAGTGATGCGAAATGATCTACCCGATACTAAAGTAGCATTGAAATTCGAAACAGTGGTTCTCTCTCCTGGCCCGGGCTTGCCTCAAGAAGCAGGAAAACTGATGGAAGTTATTGATTTGTGTTGGGGGAAAACGAAAATACTTGGAGTTTGTCTGGGGCATCAGGCGATTGCTTTGCATTCAGGTGCTTCGTTGGCTCAATTGGAAAATGTACATCATGGGATTTCCCGAAAAGGGAAAGTGTTGAATTCGGACTCGATTTTTCATAGCATAGACAAGAATTTTGATGCTGGGTCATACCATTCATGGACAGTTCAGAAGGATTCATTGAGTAACTTCTGGAACATACTTTCGATTGATTCTGATGGGGAGATTTTGGCTATTGAGCACAAAGATTTGCCGGTAACGGGAATACAGTTTCATCCCGAATCGGTATTAACACCCCAAGGGGAGCTTATTATTGAAAACTGGCTTAAACATTAGGGTTTAACAGATTTTCTGATCGATTTTCTATTGTTGGTAAGATAGGTGTTAAACCCATAAAGTGCGGCTTTCAATTCATCCTAAGAATTTAACTTCGTAAATGGTAATTTGAACCAAGTGTATACTTATGAATTTCAATACTATCAAACGTCACCTGCTTTTTTTCATCCTCATGTTGATGTTTTATCCTTCGTGGGCGCAGGTAAATACCATTGAAATTGAATTTCGTGAAAAGAATTTTCCTGGTCGTGAAAAGGAATACAATTTAGCTTTTGATGCCTTCAAAAAGGGTGATGGTTTTTTTCTTCGTGGGCCAGCTTATTTTGAGCAAGCACTTGAGCAGTATCTGAAAGCGCAGGAATTCAATTCATTCAGTGCAGATTTGAATTATCAAATTGGCTTGTGTTATTTGAATTTAGGGAAAGACCGATTAAAAGCATTGCCTTTTCTAGAAAGAGCTAGAATGCTCAGGCCACAAATGGGAACTGGTTTTATGTTCGATCTTGGGATTGCCTATCAATATGGATTGGATTTCGAAAAGG
The DNA here is from genome assembly GCA_040403315.1 of Flavobacteriales bacterium. Lineage (GTDB taxonomy): Bacteria > Bacteroidota > Bacteroidia > M30B66 > M30B66 > CAMCXT01. The sequence continues at coordinate 202,272 of JBBAKX010000002.1, read as the reverse complement.
CGATCAAAGTTTTTGAAGCATATGTTGATTCACTTGGTTCGAAGGCTACTCCTCAACAATTGTCGCGCACCGATAAAGCGATTCAAGAATGTGAATCAGGAATTGTTTTGGTTAAAAGTCCCGTTCGAGTGAAAATCGAGAATCTCGGTCCGAACATCAATTCTAAGTTTGCTGATTACGCGCCTGTGCTCACAGAAGATGAGAATAAAATCATGTTTACATCGCGTCGAGAAGGAACTACCGGTAACCTTGTTGATCCAACAGATTCGATGTATTTGGAGGATATTTATCTGTCGTATCGAGTTGATGGAGATTGGGCTCCTGCCAGAAACGTCGGGAAGCCGATCAATTCAACGGAGCATGATGGAACTATTAATCTATCCCCGGACGGGAAAACGTTATTGATTTACAGAACAGTTGGAGGTGGAGATATTTTCGAATCTGTTCAACAAGGAATTGAATGGAGTTCGCCCAAAGGCATTCGAGAAATCAATTCTAAGTGGTATGAAAATCACGCTGCATATTCGATAGATGGAAAGACGTTATTTTTTATATCTAATAGAACCGACTCTTCGGGAAGAGGGGCCAAAGATATTTATCTAGCCGATGTGTCCGATAATGGGAAAATTGACAATATCCGAAACGCTGGAGCTGTATTAAATACTCAATATGAGGAAGATGGCGTTTTTTGCCATCCAGATGGGAAGACTATTTATTTCAGTTCCAGAGGGCACAATACTATGGGAGGATTTGATATTTTCAAAACAACTTTTGAGAATGGAATTTTTACCTCACCTGTGAATATTGGGTATCCAATAAATTCTCCAGAAGACGACGTATTCTTTGTATTGTCGAAGGATGGTAAACGGGCTTATTTCTCCTCTTACAGGGATGAAGGATTTGGAGATAAGGATATTTATGTGATGAATTTCCTGACCGATGTTGAAGCTCTTTCGTCGCTTCAATTTACAATTGCAGATACAATTGCTGGTATGAATTTGCAGGCTACCATAGAAATTAAGGATCTCAATACGGGACAAATTTTGGTAAAACGCGAAACCGAAAACGGTGAAACAATTGCTAATGTGCCTGCAGGAAAGTCATACCAAATAACGGTTACATCGAATAAGTATCTTCCATATACAGAAGTAATTGAACTTCCATATGACGCAGGAAGTCAGATAGTACAGCGTAAAGTTGAATTGTCTCGGGATACTCAAACAACAGTGATTGGCAATGTAAACGATTTGACTTCCAATGTTCCATTGCAAAGTGAAGTTGAATTTCTTGAGCTTGGATCATTAGAAACTGTTAAGCTTTCAATGACCGATAAAAAGGGGGATTATGATATCACTTTGCCACCCGGCAGGACTTATCAAGTACGTGTAAAGTCGATAGGTTATATTATGGCGATGGATAGTATTGCCATTGAACGGAAGATGAAGGGCCAAGAAATTAGCTTGAATTACAGTCTCAAAAAATTGAATCGAGATTTGATGTCTGTGCTAAAAGGTCGGGTTTATAATGCTGAAACTGGCGACTCTTTGAATGCGCAAGTTACGATTACTGAATATGGTGGAATCCCGGTATTGCTTTATCAAAAGCCAGGAATCTACGATTGTGTTGTATTCAATGGTGCCATTTACAATATTACTGTGATTGCAGAAGGTTATTTGGTTCATACTGCTCAAGTTACAATACCTGAAGGCTTAAATAAAGCAGAGTTTGTGCACAATGTTCCACTAATAAAGGCCGAAAAGGGAGCTAAGATTGTTTTAAATAACATCTTTTTCGATTTCAACAAATCCACTTTGCGTCCTAATTCATATAAATCATTGAATACACTTTTGTCAACAATGAAGCGCTATCCTAAGATGGCCATTGAAATTTCTGGGCATACCGATAATGTTGGATCGATGTCGTTTAATCAGCGTTTGTCTGACAATCGAGCAAGTGTTGTAAGAGATTTTTTAATTCGAAATGGGATAGAACCTAAGCGGGTAGGGGCATTTGGAAGATCTTATCGTCAGCCAATAGCGAGTAATGATACACCTCAAGGTCGACAGTTGAATCGAAGAACAGAAATTAAAATCCTAAAATTGGAGTAATTCTGCGCGATTGAATTGCGTATTTTTGCGGCCTTTGAAGCTATGAGCCAGATCAGTGAAGAAATCAGTAAGCGTCGAACGTTTGCTATTATTTCCCATCCCGATGCAGGGAAGACAACACTTACAGAGAAACTTCTTTTGTTTGGAGGTGCTATTCAAACGGCTGGTGCGGTAAAGTCGAACAAGATTAAAAATTCTGCAGCCTCCGATTTCATGGAGATTGAGAAGCAACGTGGAATTTCAGTTGCGACTTCTGTAATGGCATTTAATTATTTGGATGTACAGGTTAATTTGCTTGATACTCCGGGCCACAAAGATTTTGCAGAAGACACTTACCGAACGCTAACTGCAGTAGATAGCGTGATTTTGGTTATAGATTGTGTGAAAGGAGTTGAAGAGCAAACCGAAAAGCTCATGGAAGTTTGTCGGATGCGCGATACTCCTGTTATTGTTTTCATCAATAAGCTAGACAGAGAAGGTCAAAATCCATTTGATTTGCTCGATGAATTAGAAAGTAAGCTCAGTATTAAGGTTCGTCCTTTGTCTTGGCCAATTAGCATCGGACAAACATTTAAAGGCGTTTATAATTTATTCGACCAATCGTTGAATTTGTTTAATCCAAACAAAACTAAGATTGAAGAAGATATTGTAACAATTGTGAATTTAAATGATCCACAACTTGATATTACAGTTGGGAAAAAGGATGCTGATCAACTTCGCCAAGATGTTGAATTAATTGAAGTTGTGTATGGTGATTTCGATGAACAAAAGTTCCGCGATGGCCAATTGGCGCCAGTTTTCTTTGGGTCAGCGATTAATAATTTCGGTGTTCGTGAGTTGCTTGATACTTTTATCAGACTTGCTCCAGCGCCACGACCACGGGAAGCTGATAAGCGAATGGTGAATCCAGAAGAGGCAAAGTTCAGTGGTTTTGTATTTAAAATTCACGCCAATATCGACCCTCGTCACCGAGATAGAATTGCATTTTTAAGAGTGTGTTCAGGTAAATTCGAACGGAATAAATTTTTTCATCATGTTCGATTAAAAAAAGATTTTCGTTTTAGCAGTCCGGCTACATTTATGGCTCAGGAAAAGAATATTATCGAAGAAGCTTGGCCAGGTGATGTGATCGGTTTGTATGATACTGGAAATTTTAAAATCGGAGATACTTTAACAGAGGGTGAAGTGTTGACTTTTAAGGGAATTCCAAGCTTTTCACCTGAAATATTTAAAGAAGTAGTTAATGGTGATCCGTTAAAGTCTAAACAACTAGAAAAGGGTGTTCAGCAGTTAACTGAGGAAGGAGTAGCTCAATTGTTTGTACAGAACATGGGAAATAAGAAGATCATTGGAACTGTTGGTGAGCTTCAATTTGAGGTTATTCAGTACCGTTTGAAGCATGAATATGGCGCTTCATGTAATTTTCATCACATGAATGTATTCAAGGCATGTTGGATAACTTATGAGGATAAAACTGAATTCGAGAATTTTGTGAAGTATCGTTCACACCAAGTTGCCTATGATAAAGAAGGCAATCCGGTTTTCCTTGCTGAATCCTCTTGGATGTTGAATACGTTAATTGCAGACTTTCCTAAATTGAAATTCCATTTTAACTCAGAATTTAAAACGGCTTCTATTTAAGTTCAGGAAATTCAGAAATTAAGACAATCAAAATTTCTAATTAATATTCGATTTGTCTATTAAACGATTTGTCTTTATTCGCAATTAAATTTTAGTAATTCCGCCTGAAACAATAAATTTCATAACATCTTCAGACGCAGCATCGATTGGAGTTATGCATTCATAATCAACTATGAATAAATTGCCCGAGAAATTATAGCTATGTGGCATATAAACAGCACATTTTCCTGAATTCAATCCAATATGTGAAAGGTCTTTTTGGGTGATAAAACCAAGTTTATACAATCCTCCGTCCTTTTGAACTTGAACCAACACGGGCTTTGAAAATCGCTTTTCATTTCCCATGAAAGCAGACATTAAATCGCGGATCGAAGTATAAATGAACTTCACTAAAGGAATTCTTTCTAAAGTACGATCAAAGAATTGCAAAATTGGAGTTTGGATTAACAGCGTACCAAAGAACCCAAGAAATGCAGTGCCAAATAAAACGATAGCTATACTTATAAGGAAATATTCTGTTGGGAATAACCCTTGAATGAACCTGTAGGTTTGATAAACAACATATACGGTTAAACCGATCGGAGTAATAAGCAAAAGCCCCTTGATGAAATAACCAGTAAACCGTCGAAAGAGGGATTTGAGAATCTGCATTTAATGTTGTTTTTGCAAAGATAGGTTATTCATAATATGGAGTTGAAGTATACAATCAACATTTCTTCTAAAGCTATACTTTGTAAGTAGAAATATTTTCTTCTCGAATTGAAATTAATGTTCAAAAATAAATTTGGAATTAGATAGTTTTTTTTGTTGGGATAAACCCATCATTTTCCCCTACCCAACTAGGAATATCGAAAATATTTAAACAGGAGTCAAGTGAAATGTTGTGGCATCAAATAAAAATATCCACAATCATGTTGATTCAACTAAATCTTATTAAAGTCCAAGATACAGAATCTTATTCAACCAATTTTTCTTCCCAGAATATTTCTTTCAATCCAGCGTGGTAATAAGCCATTTTTTGTTCAATAATTAATTGAAATATTTGAGGCTCATCTGTTTTTTTAATATCATCGAAATTGCACTGCAAAAGAATTGATAATTCCTGATCTAACATACATTTTTTCTCTGCTAAATTCAAAATGTAATAGTCGTTGATTTCAGTAATTTCGTCATATTTTATATCGATTAATAGCTTTCCATCCTTATTAAGTATTCCAGTTTTGCCATTCCTCTTAACCCTTGCCTTCCCATTATTGAATGGAAAAGCATCGTCATATATTGGTTCAACGATTACTTTACCTGATTTATTGATATATCCCCATTTTTTCTTTTTTCTGAATGGTGCTAATCCGTTAGAAAAATATCCGGCTTGTTCCAAATTTGCTGGAATAATGACTTTTCCTTTTTTGTCAATAAAACCAACTTTTCCTTTTCTTTCAATTCTAGCAAGACCATCTTGAAAACCTTCAATACCAAACACAGGACCAGCACAGATATCAGTTGGTTTAATAACTTGATTGCCCTTAGTATCAATATAGCCACATTTTTTCTCACCCGAAACAAAGTACAATCCGTCGCTTAGATTTGAAATTCTTGAGTATTTAGGATTGGCGATAAATATTCCGTTGCTATTAATAAGACCGTATTTTTCGTCTAGCATAACTTTCGCAAGGCCATTGCTAAACAACCCAACCTCTTCAAAGTGTGCTGGAATAATTTCCTTTCCAGTAGTATCAATAAAACCAGCCAATCCTTCTAATGCAAAACCAGCCTTACCTTCAGAATAGCCTTCCAAATCGTCGTATTTAACTTCGGTTATTGAATTGCCAAAGCGATCAATAATTCCATATTTTTCGTTGTTTTCAACTCTGTAGTAATTTCCATATGGTCCTGAAATGGAATAATAAATTGGCTTTACAATCCATTCGCCTTTAGTATTTATGATGCCAGTAGCACTGTCTGTTTCTGCAATCGCTAATCCATTTACAAATGCATCAGCTTCTTTAAATTTTGGAATTATTATTCGAAATCCATTTTTATTAATGAAACCTTTTTTACCATCAATTTGCACTAGTGCAAGGTTTTCAGAAAAGTACTCTGCATCATCAAATTGATAAGGAATTAGAACCTTACCAGTGCTATCAGCAAATCCCCAGAGTTCTTTTTCTACAACAGGGAAAAGCCTAATCTTCGCTCTTTCAAAATCTTTAGATATCTTTTCTTGGAATGGAAATTCCGGAAACTGTTCCTTGAACTTGGTGAAACTTTCCGTGCGTTGGTCGGACGTAAATTGGGCATATAGTAATTCCCAAGCTTGAGGAGCATTAATATTATTCGGGTATTTTTTCACAAAACCATAAAGCTCCTCTGAAGTTCCTTGGATTACAGTGAGTCGATACAAAGCATTTTCAACGTCTGCAACGAAAGATGAATGTGGAAATTTGACAAGAAACTCTTCAAAATCCGTGATTGAATTCAGCTTAATTGTTTGTTCATAACGAACTCTATCTAGCTTTTTTTCTGCTAAATATTTGAACTCTGAAGTTGGATATTGTTGAAGGAAATTTTCGTAGTCAAGCACTTTTCCGCTTAAAATACAATTTGCCAATGCAAAGCTATCGCGCAAATGAATTGCTTTTAAAGACCAAGGTGTTTCTGGAAATGATGTGAGATAGGTTTCGTATCCCTGTGGTTGAATCTTCTGTCCAGCAACTTTAAATGCTTCGGTATAAATCGATGATTTTAATTGCTTTATTGAACTGTCGCTTACTTGATACTTCAAGTATTTAAGCCGCTTCTTTTCAGATAAATCAATAAATGCTAATTCTGAAAGCTGGATTCGTTTAAAGGCCGAATCTAATGAATGAAAGTGGTTTAAATTATCAAAATGCAATTGTGCGAGTCCATAATTTGCGGCAGCAGGATCATTTTTTAAACTAGAAACAAATAGTTTTCTTGCTTTGAAAAAATCATAGTCTTTTAATGATTCAAATCCTTTTTTGATTTGTGCATAGGTGTTGAATCCGCTCATTAAAAAGCCGATGATTAATATATTTCGAAGCCAAATGATTTTCATATTATAAAAATGAAGTGCTTTCTTTATTAAGCTTGCAATGTATAACCAATTCGAATAACGTTCAACTTGATTGTTTATTTATTTTCACTTACGATGTTATATTAACTAACAACTAAAGTTGAAGCAATCCATTCAATTTAGAATTCTTTCTTAGAAATTTAATTATATTGCTTGAAACTTGTATAGGTTTTCATTCGTGAATTTTACTATTACCAATGAATCGAATAGCGTTTGTCATTTGTTTTTTTCTTTTTTATTTAAACTCCTCTGCGCAGAATTTCGAATGGGCTTCAGCAGGAAGTAATTTCCACACTGGATTTAACCATAGTTGCGTAACAATAGATGGTAGATTGGTAGCTGGCCTCCAATATGAAATGCCTTCTTTTCGGAATGGGAATGAAAACATGGTGCTCAATTCAGGTACTGGAAAACCATTTGAATTGAATCCTTACACGAGCCAACTGCTAATTGTCTGTTATGATTCTCAAGGTGAAATTATTTGGAAAATTGAAGGTTCAGAAAAATTCGGTAGTGCTCAATTGATGGGAATTTCATCCTATCCCGATGGAAATGTTGTTGTAGCTTTTAGAACGAATTACATAAATAGATCATTTCGAAGGACCAATCTCCAACGAGATTCTAGCTATACAGATTATAAAGTAAATAGCGAAGATTTTGAAAAGACCGTGTTCTTCGCAATCGTAGATAAATATGGAGATATTCGTGAAATTACTGCGGTTACTGGTTTGCCATTTGGCGATTGGGAAGGCTTTGAAGTTTCACCAGATCTTGGTTTTGTTATTTCACTTCCAAACAGCGAAAAAATTATTGATTCGAAAGGTACATCCAAAACTTTAGCCTTCAATTCTACGATAAAATTGAACAGTAAATTTAATCTTGGATGGCATCATAAAGTTACATACTCCGACAAGTCATGTTGCAGTTATTATAGTCCTGCAAGTGCTATGACAGTTGGAGCAAATGGTGATGTTTTTATTTCTGGAACAATTCGAAATGGTTATACTGTCGAAAGAAAAAAGCTCAGAGAAGTTCCTGCTCTTGATGATGCAAATAAAAACAATCCTCCTTATGAGTCTTATTTAGGTTGCTTGTCGAGTGCTGGTAATTTAAAATGGGTTAAGTATTCCGGAGCTAAAAGTTTTATCTATGATTTGTCTGTTAAAAATAATCACTTGGTTATTGGAGGTAAAATACAATTAGCTAAAAAAATGTTTGATGTTCAGGTTGATACTACAGAACAGAAAAAGGCATTTATTATGAGTCTGAATCTGGATGGCAAGATTGAATGGTTAAATTCTTTTAATGCTGAGGAGATTAAATCAATATGTCAAGACGAAGATAACAATGTTTTCGGTGTGTTTCGATCAAAACGTGGGGCAGGAATGTCGCCGATCAAAATAGGTACTGATACAATTTCCAATAGTTACGAAAGAATTATCATTGGAAGTTTTAGTGAGCAAGGTAAGTACCGATGGAATAAATTCAGCAATGCCAATATGTCGATAAACAGGCTTACGAAGCTCCATAGCGATCTTTGTGGCAACCTCTATTACACAGGCGAAATGTGGTTTTCATTACCTGTAAATATGTCCTTATTCGATGGAGCTATTACTAGTTGCAGAGGGTATGGTGGCGCGCCTTTAGCAGCTAAAATAAGGACAACAATTCCTGACGAATTGCTTGCAATGAACATGGGAATATCAAAACAGTTTCGTGTTAAAGCCACCAAAGACAAGTTAGTTGATGGGGAAAAATTTGAGACACGAAAGGGAATACCCAATCAACGCATTGAATTACCTGAAAATTCATCCTCAACAGCTATCGATACTTTGAGATCAGGTAGAGAATTATCTTGCATTCCGATGCCTTTTCCATGGAAAATTGATGCTTTTCCAGTTCCAACAAATGGACAACTTACTTTAAGGATATCACTTTCTTATACTGACCCTAAAGTTAAAGTCGATTTGTTTGATTCTAAAGGTACTTATATTAGGCCCCTAATGCCATTAAAACTCAAAGATGCTGGCGAATTTTATTTGCAAGTTGATCTTACTGATTTATCTTCTGGAGTATATGTTGCCGTATTAAAAGGCTCTTCTTTTGGTGCTTCTTGTAGAATTGTTGTTGTTAAATAATTGTAATATATTGAAAATGAATGCGTATAGAATTTTTATAGGAGTTAGCATTCATTCGATTATTTACATACATTACTTAATCAAACCTAGTATTAATTTACTAATTTCACCTCTTTAGCACTAATTCTACTTTGAGCTAGGGCTTCGGAAATAATGCATTAATGCCATTTTAAAAATTGCTCATGCTTTTGAAATTTGGTTTCAAGGAATTTTCATTGATATTAATTCGAATCATCTATGTATTATCTAAAACAAGAATTGCTTAGTTTAATCTCTAGTGAGGAAGATGTATTTGATTTTGTCCAGAAGAATACTGCTGATGGTATTTGGTTTTTTAATATAGAAAATCGAAAAGACCTTTGGTTCAGTGAAAGATTTTGGGAAGTACTTGGTTACCAAGTAGATGAAATGACTTCTACAGTTGATTCTTGGATTAAGGTGATTCACCCTGACGACAAAGAGAAGGTTTTTCAATCAATCGAAGAATATGTCAACAATCCTGTAAATCAATATATTCAAGAAATTAGATTGATTTCTAAAGATGGTTCTGTTAATTGGTTCAAGTGTTTTGGAATGCTGATAACTCAAAACAGCGATAATCCAAACCGAATGTTGGGCGGATATGTTAATACTGCCCGTTCAAAGGATGAAGAACACTTTAATATAAAGAAAAGTCAAAGGTTAAATGCCCTTTTAAATTCGGCACCTGATATTCTGTTAGTTCTCAATGAAAATGGAGATGTCATTGAATATTTTTCAAATACAGATGATTTATTTGCATCATCTTCCGATAAATTTAATCGATCAATTTCTAACCTGCTGAATAAAAAAGAGAAAAATGCATTTCTTTTACTTATTCAGAGTGTTTTGTCAGGCAAATTAGAAATTGCAACGCATCATTTTACAGCAAACTATTTTGATGAAATTAAATATTTTGAAATACGAATTACACCTACTGGTATTAAAAATGAAGTACTTGCATTAGTTCGGAATTTGACTATTGAAAAATCGAGAAATGAAGAATTGCGCAAATTCGAATTGGTCACTTCAAAAGCAAAAGATGCTATTACGATTACAGATGTAAAAGGTTATATTACATGGGTAAATGATGGCTTTTCTCAATTAACAGGGTTTGCTTTTGATGAGGTTATTGGGAAGATTCCAAAGACTTTTTTGCAAGGAGAATTAACCGATAAAGAAACGAGTAAAAAACTTGGAAAGTCAATATACAATAATGAACCTATCATTGTCGAAATTTTAAATTACCATAAATGTGGCTCAACATACTGGATAGAATTAAATATCAATCCAGTATATAACGATGAAGGAGTTCTTGAAGGATATATTTCTGTGGGTAGAGATGTTTCGGCGAGAAAGGACATTGAAAATGAGTTGATTACAACAAGGAATCTGCTTGCTCATTCAAGCGATGTTGCCAAGATTGGTGGTTGGCAGGTTGATTTAATTACCAATGAAGTAAGTTGGACTGATGGTGTTTTTAAAATCATTGGCACAACTCGCGAAAACTTCCCACTTACTTTCGAAAAGTCTACTTCTATAATACATCCTGATGACTGTGGGCGAGCAATAACCATGTTTGAGGAGGCAATTAACCACGGTAAACAGTATGATATTGAAAAGAGATTACTTTGTATTGATGGTTCAATAATTCATGTTAAATCAAAGGCTCAGGTTGAATATAATTCTGCCGGAAATCCGATTAAAATTTCAGGTGTTTTTCAAGATATTACAGAACAAAAGCGTGCAGCCAAAGAGCTTAGTTTACAGGCTCGTTTGTTGGAATCTGTTGGGCAGGCAGTAATTGCTACCAAGCCAGATGGGATTGTATTTTATTGGAACAAGAAGGCTGAAGAGATCTATGGTTGGTCCAAAGATGAGGCAATGGGGAAAAGTATTATCGACCTTACACCGTCATCAATTAGTGCCGAAATAGCCATTTCAATTATGAGTGAATTGAGTCAAGGAAATGGATGGTCGGGGGAATTCTCAGTGAAGAATAAGCAAGGCGAAACATTTCTTTCTCATGTTACCAATCAGCCAATATTCGATGAATATGGTCAATTGGAAGGGATTATCGGTATTTCTGAAGATATTCGAGAACGTAAGAATGCAGAATTGGAATTGTTGCAAACAAAAAATTTATTACAACAAACCAACTTAGCTGCAAATGTTGGTGGCTGGCAATTAGATTTTGAACAAAGTAGTTTTTATTGGTCCGAAATCACCCGAAGAATTTTCGAAATCTCTGAAGAATCTCAGCCTAATGGGATTTTAAAGGATCAAATTGAAGCTGGTTTTTCATATTATAAAGAAGGGTTTCACAAAAGTAGAATCATGGCCGCCGCTGACCACACCATGCGTTCGGGTGAACCTTTTGATTTGGAAGTAATTGCAGTAACTACATCTGGATTTGAAAAGTGGGTTCGTGTAATTGGAAACGCTGAAATGAAGAATGGTCGTTGTGTGAGCATTTTTGGCGCTATTTGGGACATTCACAACAAAAAGAAAATCGATGAAACATTACGTCTTGAGCGACAAAAGTTAAACGATATACTTATTGGTTCTGGAATGGGTACTTTCGAATGGGATATGGTTGTTAATCATTGGGACGTAAACGAACAATGGTACGACATACTTGACTTAAATCGAGTAACTGCACCTGATATTAATATCGAATTAATTACTAGTATGGTGCATCCTGAAGATGATTTGATCGTTTCTCGAAACCTACAACTTCATCTTAAAGGTAAAGAGAATTACTTCGAATCGGAGTTTAGAATTAAATCAAAAACAAAGGATTGGAAATGGGTACACATTCGAGGGCGTGTATCTGAATGGGATCAAGAAGGCAAGCCTTCGATGATGTATGGAACATTGCAGGAAATATCCAACCTGAAGAAAATGGAAATTGATCTAAAAGACAACGCAGCTAAATTTAGTTCAATCTTTTATAATTTACCTGTGCCCATTTCCCTAAACGATTTTGAAACAGGTAGATTTATCGATGTAAATGAAGTGCTTCTTGAAAAAACTGGGTTTAGTAAGGATGAACTTTTAGAACTTTCTTTTAATGATATAACACCTAAAGGGTATGAGTTATTAGAGGAAAATAAAAAGAGAGAACTGATTAAAAACAATAAATTTGGTCCCTACGAAAAGGAATACCTGAAGAAAGATGGCACATCATTCCCTATTTTATGTAATTGCTTGAAGTACACAGATCAAACGGGAGGTAATTATATCATTACCATTATTCAAGATATTACTGAACAGAAAAAGTTAATTCAAGACTTAAATCAACAACGAAATAAAAGTGCTCAAGATGCCACATATTACAAATCTCTCCTAGAAAACAATTCATTTTTTGTTGTAAAAACAGACCTTCAAGGAAATTATATATTTTTAAATAAATATTTCTGTGAAAGACTAGGAATTTTACCCGAAGAATTTTTGGGTAAGAGTGCATTGGATTTAATTATTCCCGAAGACCACCAACTTTGTATTGATGTTGTTGCAGCTTGTTTCGAAAATCCAAGTGTTTCTCAAATGGTCCAGTTACGAAAACCATCAAAAAATGGTATCGTTCACAACCAATGGGAGTTTATTTTAATGTTTGATGAAAGTTTAGTTGGCTATGAAATTATTTGCATAGGTCATGAAATTACGCCACTCATTAAAAAACAAATTGAGCTTCAAATACTTGTGGATGTAACTGCAGAGCAAAATAGTAGACTGATGCAGTTTACGCACATTGTTTCGCATAATTTAAGATCGCATGTTGCAAACCTGAGCAGCATCTTAGCTGTTACCGATATAGCAGATTTAGAAGACTTGAATCTGTCTTGGAACTTAGTTGAAAAAACCACATTAGCTCTTGATGAAACACTTTACAATCTAAATGAAGTAATTGGAATTCAGTCTAATACGAATATTCCTTATCGAAAAGTTTACTTATACGATGCTTACAAGAAAACCATCGATAGTTTGCAATTACTCATCGATTCTACTGGTACTTTATTGCATGCTGATATTCATGAAAACGATGAGCTTTATATAATCCCTGCATATCTTGATAGCATATTGCTAAATTTCATTAGCAACGCTATTAAATATCGATCTCCAGAACGAAAGCCTGAAGTAAAGTTGAGTTTGGAAGCGTCAAATGGGTATAAGGTGCTTTCTATTACCGACAATGGATTGGGAATCGATCTCGAACGATACAAAGACAGACTTTTTGGAATGTATAAGACATTCCATGGAAATAAAGACGCGAAAGGACTTGGACTTTTTATTACTAAAGCCCAAATCGAAACAATGAAAGGCAAAATTGAAGTGGATAGTAAAGTTGGAGAAGGAACTACGTTTCGAATATTATTACCCGAAATGAATTAGATCGTACTTTCAATTCTAAATTTCCTTTATGATCGTGTCGCCCATTTCAAGAATACGGGCAATGCTTCAGACCAAGTATCGCAATTGTGATGACCTCCCGGCATTTCATAATAATTGATGTCGTGGTAAGGTTTGTAGCCTATTGTAACGAGTTCTGCAATTAAATCGAGTGTGTCGTCGATCGCATCTATAATCCCATTGTTGTTTCTATCTGAGGTTTCATCTTCGGTTCCTGCCTGAAACCAAAATTTCATTCCTTTTCGAACCCGCGATTTTCGAACAACCGAATGCATGATGCGGTCTTTGTCGGTATATCCTTTGTCGAGCGCTCTTTTTCTCCACCAGAAAGCTCCGGAAAATCCGCCCACTTTGCCAAATATTTCAGAATTATTCCAAGCAATGCTTAAGGCCGATAAACCTCCAAGCGACCATCCTGCAATGATATTCTGACCGCTTTTTACATCAATACTGTATTGGTGATTTAACCACGGAATAAGTTGGTCGACAATAAACTCTTCATATCGCTTTGCTCGATTTCCCCGCTTGCGGTAATCAGGTTTCCCACTAACACCATACTCTTGAAGACGTTCTCCAGCATGCACTCCAACAACAATGTACTGGTTCATTAACGAATCTGCATGCAATGCATTGAGCGTCGCTTCAAGGTTAACAGCTCTTGCATCTTGTCCGTCGTTTAAAAGTATTAATCGGTAAGGACCAAGTTCTTTTGAATAGCCAGGAGGCAGAAAAACATCCACCTTTACTTCTCTTTTTAGAAGGTCTGAATGAACGCCTGTTATTTGGTGGGTGGTAGTACCTAAAATTGATGCAATTGGTGTCGAATTGTTCAAAACTTATCTGTAATTTACCGGTTCTGTTTTACGCAAAACTGCCTGATTTAATTGAATACGCAAGCAGTTTTACCGAATTTATATCAACAATGGACTTATAATGTTGAATTATCTATATTTGCCCAATAAATATATCAACATGATAACAAAAGATGCTAAATTATGCTAAGTACGTATTATTATTCGTCTATTGTTAACAATATGTTAAGATGAAAGAGCAACATATTCGATGGTATTCACAGCAACTGAATAGCGATATTGATATGTTGGTATTCGGTGATCGCGGATTTCCATTGATTCTGTTTCCGACCTCTTTGGGTAGATATTTTGAAAACAAAGACTTCAAATTGATCGACTCAGCAGCTTGGTTTATTGAAAATGGTTTGGTGAAGATTTATTGTCCTGATGGGGTCGACCAATTGTCTTGGTACAATAAAAGTATTCATCCTGAAGATCGTGTGAAGAATCATATTTGGTATGATCAGATGATTCTCAACGAGATCATTCCTCTAGCTATTCAAGGAACTAGTGCGCAAAAAGTTGCAGTTGCTGGATGCAGTTTTGGTGGGTATCATGCAACAAATTTCGCATTCCGCCACCCTGAAAAAGTGAAGTATATTTTTAACATGGGAGCCGCATTTGATATCAAGAGTCAGCTAGATGGTCATTATGACGACAATGTGTACTTCAACAATCCACCCGATTATCTGCCCAGCGCACAAAACGAACACTTTTATGATATGCATGTTGTGCTAGGCACCGGCGAGCATGATATCTGCTTGGATGCGAATGTACGTTTCGCCGAAATCCTTCGCAATAAACACATTAGCCATTGGCTCGATATAAGATCAGGAGCAAATCACGATTGGCCAACATGGCGCGAAATGTTTCCTCATTACCTTTCACTCATCAAGTAAACTTTAAATAAAAATAAATCCAATAAACTATTGAACATGAAAAAGATCGGAATTCTCCACGGAATGGAATCTACATTTCCAGATGCCGTTATTGACCGGATCAACAGTTTCGGACACAAAGACATCTTGGCAGAACGTGTGCTGATTGATGTTGTTTCTCAAGCTGAACCAACTGAATATGCAGTAATTATCGACCGTATTTCGCAAGATGTACCATTCTATCGCGCCTATCTAAAAAATGCTGCTATCTGCGGAACTGCAGTCATTAACAATCCGTTTTGGTGGAGTGCTGATGAAAAATTCTTTAACAATGCTCTCGCTGTGCAGGTTGGTGTACCAGTGCCTAAAACCGTTATTCTGCCTTCATTTGAGCGCCCTGCTGATACTTCCGAAAACTCATTCAGCAACTTAAATTTCCCGCTTTCTTGGAATAAAATTTTCGATCATATCGGATTCCCAGCATACATGAAACCACATGCTGGTGGCGGTTGGAAGAGTGTTTATAAGGTCAACAAAGAAGAGGAGCTTTTTGCTGCATACCACGAAACGGGTCAATTGGTGATGATGCTTCAAGAAGAAATCATCTTCGACGAATACTACCGTTGTTACTGCATCGGTGGAAAGGAAGTGCGTATCATGCAATATGAGCCACGCAATCCGCATCATTTGCGCTATGTTACAGAGGGTGGAAGACCGGCGAACGACAAATTGCTTACAACGATCAAAGATTACGTACTTAAGCTTAACCATGCACTTGGATACGACTTTAATACAGTAGAATTTGCAGTTCGTGATGGTATTCCTTATGCAATTGATTTTTGCAATCCAGCTCCAGATGCGGATGTAAATTCGGTTGGTGTTGAAAATTTCGAATGGGTTGTTGAAACTGCTGCTCGTTATGCAGTAGAGCGTGCAAAAGCACAAAAACCTGGTCAGGATAATCTTACTTGGGGAACTTTTATTCGCAATGCCGCTTTTGCAATCGCGCCTGAAGCAGCTAAAAAGGTAGTAGCTAAAACTGTTGCACCTAAAGCTGAAAAGGCTGAAAAAGAAACCAAAGCCCCAGTTGAGAAAAAGCCTGTTGCCAAGAAAGCAACTGCCAAAGTTTAAATATCACTTTTCAATAGCTCTGTTCCTTTCTGGAGCGGAGCTGTTTTTTTTGCCCAGAATTAGGTCGGTTGGATTCTTTTTAACCTGATTAAAAATATCCATCAACTGATTAATTAATTTAACGATCTCATTTATCTCAAAATATCGTGAGTAAACCATCTTTTACATTAGGCGTTGAAGAAGAATACATGGTTGTAGATCCGCAATCGCGCGAGCTTACTTCTCATGATCAGAAAATTGTAGAACTAGCGAGTAGAATCGTTGATGACCAAGTGAAAGCGGAGATGCATCAAGCAGTTGTGGAAGTAGGCACGACCATTTGCAAGGATGTTGAAGAAGCCCGTCAAGATTTGTCGAACTTAAGACGCACTGTTTCTAATGTTGCAGGCGACCTTGGACTTCGAATCGGAGCTGCCGGAACGCATCCTTTCTCGCATTGGAGTTCTCAGTTGATTACGCCAAATCCTCGGTATGAGGAAATCGTAAACGAATTACAGGAAGCAGCGCGATCAAATCTGATTTTTGGTTTGCATGTGCATGTAGGGATTGCCGATAAAAACATGGCAATGCATATTGCCAATTCGGTTCGATATTTTCTCCCGCACGTGTATGCGTTAAGCACCAATTCTCCATTCTGGGAAGGCAGAAATACGGGATTTAAAAGCTTCCGTTCGAAGGTGTTCGATAAATTTCCAAGAACTGGAATTCCTGATTATTTCAATACATACGAGGATTTTATCGGCTATGTAAATCTTTTGGTAAAAACTGGATGTATCGACAATGCCAAGAAGATCTGGTGGGATATCCGCGTGCATCCATTTTTTCCGACAATCGAATTCCGCATTTGCGATATTCCGATGTTGGTAGATGAAACAATCGCCATTACTGCTATTTTCCAAGCTTTGGTTGCTAAGCTTTACCGTTTACGGTCACAGAATCTCAATTTCATGATTTATACCCGTGCCCTAATCAATGAGAATAAATGGCGCGCTGGTCGGTATGGAATTGATGGTAAAATGATCGATTTCGGTAAGGAAGAAGAGGTAAAAACCCGTTTGCTCATCGAAGAATTATTAGAATTTATTGATGATGTTGTAGATGATTTGGGCAGCAGAAAAGCGATTGATTATGTAACTACCATGCTCAACAATGGAACAGGTGCAGATCGTCAATTGAAGGTGTATGAAGAAACTGGCGACTTAGTAAAAGTTGTAGATTACATTATCGACCAGACTCTTCTGGGAACCTGAGATAACAGGGAAATCGTACATTTGCGCCCCTAATTTTTTTGATCATGGAGATGCCCGTTTTTAGAGTGGCGATACTCGACTTGTACAATGGCGAAGCAAATCAAGGCATGCGATGTATTAGAACATTGCTTGCTGAATTTGGAGAAAGGCCTGGTATTACGATCGAGTCGAAGGAATTTGATGTGAGAGGGAAGCTCGAAATTGCTGATTTAAGCTTCGATGCATATATTTCAACCGGTGGCCCCGGAAGCCCAATCGATAGCGAAGGCTCTGATTGGGAAGCTAAATATTTTGGGTTGATGGATGATATCCGTTCGCACAATATAGCTTGCCCGGAGCAAAAGAAGCCGGTGTTCTTGATTTGTCACTCGTTTCAGATTTACTGTCGTTACTACGAAATTGGCAAAGTTTCGAAACGCAAATCTATGTCGTTTGGTGTGATGCCGATTCATTGTGCAACAGCTGGAATCACTGAACGCTACTTTAGTGGAATGGATGATCCGTTTTGGGCTGTGGATTCACGTGAGTGGCAAGTAACTCAGCCCGATATGCGCAGGATTCATGAGATGGGCGGCGACATTTTGTGTATAGAAAAATACCGACCGCACATTCGTCTCGAACGTTGTGTAATGGCGATGCGGTTTGATGATGTTATTTTTGGCACTCAATTTCATCCAGAAGCCGATCCAGTAGGAATGTTGTTTCACCTCCAAAATGATGAAAAAAAGAATCAAGTGATTGAACAACACGGTGAAGAAAAATACAATATCATGATTGATCATTTGGACGATCCTGATAAAATTGTATTAACCTACAACACTATTATACCGCACTTTTTAGAACACGCATTGTTTCTGCAGCGAAAATCTAATTAATTATGGTAAGCTCCATTCGCGAAAAATTTAACGCTCAGTTCTCTGAACAAAAATATCAAAATTTTCTTGAAGATCTTTACGCACGTGCGGGAATGAACATCTTTTTCAGGGTTGCTGAATCGCCTGTGTTTTTTAACAAGGAAATGCGCATTAAATTCGAGGAAGCTGGAGAATCTATCATTGATGCTTTGATGCGGCCCGATTTGAAACAAATTACTGATGCTGCAATTCCTGAAGGATTACGCGTGCCAAATGAAGATGATCATACGCTTTTTTTAGCCTTGGATTTTGCAGTGTGTATGGATGAAAATGGTGAGTTGATCCCTCAATTAATCGAACTACAAGGCTTTCCATCGCTTTTTGGTTTTCAAGATATGATCCAACAAGCCTATGTAGACCATTTCGATATTCCTGATAATTATAGTGTGTTTTTCAATGGGTTAGATTCTTCGTCATATCGCGCTCGATTAAAGAAGCTCTTGCTGAATGGACATGATCCTAAGCACGTAATTCTTTTGGAAATTGAACCAGAAAAACAAAGCACTGGTGTTGATTTTTATGCAACCAAACAAATTACAGGAATAGAGCCTATTTGCATCACAAAAATAATTCGTGAAGACCGGAAGTTGTTTTACATGCTTGCGGGTGAAAAGGTTGAAATTAAAAGAATTTATAACCGTGTTATTTTTGATGAATTTACCAAAAGAACCGATCTTAATTGTGCATTTAATTTAACTGAGGATGTAGATGTTGAATGGGCTGGCCATCCCAATTGGTTTTTTAGAATTAGTAAGTTTTTGATGCCTTATTTCAACAGTAAATTTGTACCACATTGTCAATATTTAAATGACGTAAATCCAATTCCGGAAGATCTAGAAAATTACGTGCTTAAACCGCTTTTCTCATTTTCTGGAACAGGTGTTATTTTTCATGTTAAACGTGAAGATATTGATTCAATTCCGATGGATGAGCGGAAGAATTTCTTATTGCAACGCAAAGTAGTTTACGAACCTGTTTTGCAAGCGCCCGATGGAAAAGTGAAGATAGAAGTAAGGCTGCTTTATTTCTTTGAACCAGGAAACGCAAGACCAGAGCTAGTTGTAAATCTTGGTCGATTAAGCAGAGGCGAAATGATTGGTGTGAAATTCAATAAGGATAAAACTTGGGTAGGCGGAAACGTGAGCTTTTTTGAACGGTGAAAATTCCTGTTTCAATGAACAATCTATTTAGATTTTGGAAACATGCAACGAATCGAACCAAATGGATTGTTAGAGTGCTCTTGCTTATACTGGTTTATTCAATTCCATTATCGGTTGTAGGTATTGAATATCAAATTTTTATTAAGTTACAATTGAGTTCATTTGAACCAAGCGATGACCAAAATATTTACTTAATACAGCGAATTTATTTCAATGCTATTTTGCTTTTTGGAGTAACATCTTTGTTGGTTTGGATAGCCATTAAATTATCTGGTATTCGCGGAAAGTTTCTTTCAGCGCCTTGGGTAATAATGATGATTTTATTGTTCTGCTTATTTTTAATATTGATCCAATGGTTCAATTGGGTATGAATGTAATTTGGAATCATTCAATTATCAGAAAGCAAATAATTAAATCTTTGGATACAACTACTTGTAAGCGGCAGTGATAGAAGCGAGTAGCTTTGCCGGCGCATTTTAGGCGGCAAACTACTGCGGATAGCGCGGTTGCCGCCCAACAAATTCAAGAATAGATTGTTCTAAATTTATGCATCACCAAAAACCCGGAATTGTTTGGTTTAAACGCGATTTGCGACTAAGCGACCATGAGCCTTTGGCTGCGGCAATCAATTCGGGTAAACCATTGATTTTGTTGTTTATTCGCGATGATTTCCAGTTAATTGATGAACGATTTTCGGAAAGACATTTTCGTTTTCAAGACCAGTCGCTGGTGGGAATGAATGCCAATTTGAAAATCTACAATGCCTTTATTTACTGCGTTTCGGGCGATGCTGAACAAATATTTCAACAGTTGCATTTGGAATATGCATTTGATGCTGTTTGGTCGTATGCGGAAACAGGCGTGGATGTTACATTTCAGCGTGATTTAAAATTGAAAAAATGGTTTTTTAAACAACAAATAAATTGGAAGGAATTTAGATCGAATGCCGTAATTCGTGGAAACAAAAGCAAAAAACAAGTTTGGTCGGCTGGTTGGGAAGCTTACGTTCGTTCGGAAATTTGGAATCCTAATTTAAATGAATTAAAAACGATTTCATTAGATAAATCATCAATTCAGAACAAAATAAATAATCTAGAATTTATTCGAAATGCTGAATTTCAACCAGGTGGAGAATCGTATGGTTGGAAATACTTGAATTCGTTTCTAAATGATCGTCATCGCTTGTATTTTCGATCTATTTCGAAGCCTGAAGCAAGCCGAAAACACTGCAGTAGAATTTCGCCTTATTTGGCTTGGGGAAATATTAGTATTCGACAGGCTTGGCAAGCTGCAGAAGCCGCTAAAAGGGTAGGGCAGAAGCGCGATTTGCATCAATTTCAAACACGGTTAAAATGGCAAGGGCATTTTATTCAAAAATTCGAAACAGAAACTCGGATTGAATTCGAGAATCAAAATAGAATATTTAGTGCTTTTAGAAATGAAGTAAATAACCACTATGTATTGGCTTGGAAACAAGGTATGACGGGATTTCCGCTCGTTGATGCTTCGATGCGGTGTGTAATTTCGACTGGATATTTAAATTTCAGAATGCGCTCAATGTTGGTGTCTTTTCTTTGTCACCAACTTTGGCAACCTTGGCAAACTGGCGCTTCTTATTTGGCTGCTCAGTTTCTTGATTTTGAGCCTGGTATTCATTATCCGCAATTTCAAATGCAAGCAGCAACTACTGGAATAAATACCGTTCGTATTTACGATCCAGTAAAGCAAAGCCAAGAGCATGATCCCGAAGGAGTTTTTATCCGAAAGTGGGTTCCCGAATTGGCTAATTTGCCCGATGGGCTGATTCATACGCCTTGGAACATCACTGCAATGGAACAGGAATTTTACAATTTTAAGCCTGGAATAAATTATCCAGCGCCACTTGTAGACTTAAAAAAAATGACAGTTCATGCAGCTGAAATACTCTGGAAAGCTTTGAAATCAAAGGAAAATCGTGCAGTAGCTAAAGAAATTCTACGGCGTCATGTTTTGTCGGATGAGCGCAAAAAAGCCATGAATCAAGGTCGAGATTTCAGTTAGCTATTTTTCATACATTGATCTTAATTTGAGCGATTCATCAGTGTTTTTTTAAACGCTGTAGAATGATAGCTTGCAGGTTTTGGTAAATGTATTCTTGACGATGAAAAAAATGATTACGCAAAAAGTGAAATTGCTTGCATTGACGAGCTTCTTGTTGGTGTCTTGTTTTGTATCAAATTTAGAAGCCCAAACAGTTGTTTGGAGTGATAATTTCGATGTGCCATCGGGAGGTGCAAACAACAACAATGCAGGAGTTGGCTGGACGCTGAATTCGGAAGGTAACACTTCTAATCGTTGGTTTATTGTAGCACCACCGAGCAATCTAGGCTGCACATCAACTGGAAGGCAATTGCATATTTCCTGCGATGATTTTATTTGCGGTTTAATTTTTGGCGGTCCAAACACGCCAGTTTATAATGCAGCTTCGAGCAATAACCGATCAGCTGTATCGCCAAATATCAATACTGTTGGTCAAACCAATTTAACGTTGTCGTTTGAATTTGTGTGCAACGGTGAAACTGGTGAAGATTATGGTTTGCTTGCTTTTAGTGCAAATGGAGGTTCAACATGGACCGAATTTCCTGAGCGATATGAAGATGTAGCGAGCTGTTCAACCAAAACAATTACTGTTCCTGCTCAATATTTGAACATTCCCAATTTTAAAATACGTTTCCGTTGGTTGGAAAGTGTAGTATCTGGTTTTGATCCACCGTTTTCGATCGATAATATTCGGTTAACGTCTCCAACTTCAACTTGCACTCCTCCAACTGTTAATGCGGGAACCAATGTTTCCATTTGTGTAGGTCAGCCTACAACCATCGGAGGTTCGCCTACTGCAACGGGTGGAAATCCTTCTAACTACGTTTATACTTGGTCGTCGGCTGCTGGTTTGAGTAGCACATCAGTTTCAAATCCTACGGCAACTCCAGCTTCTACAACAACTTACACAGTGAGTGTGAATGGGGGAGATGTCGCTTGTACTGCAACTTCGACGGTAACAGTAACAGTAAATACACCTGACGCGCTTGCAATTGCTCCAACTGGCAACCAAGCAATTTGTCCGGGTGGAAGTGTTCAGCTCACAGCGGCAAATGGATTTACCAATTATTCATGGACCACACCAGCGGGAGTCGTTTCAGGACAGTCAATCACTGCAACTCAAGCGGGAAATTACCAAGTAACTGCAACTGATCCCGATGGATGTTCTTCGACTTCATCGATTACGCAAGTAACTATAACAACCATTCCGAATTTGGCTATCTCATCCTCTAGCGATTTCAATATTTGTACTGGTGAATCTGTTACATTAACTGGAACCAGTGGATTTACAAATTATGTTTGGTCAACACCTTCTGGTCAACAAACTGGAAGTTCAATTTCAACATCTGCCGCCGGAAGTTATGGTTTAACTGCCACATTCGGAACTTGTTCGGTTGCTGCTAACAATGCAACATTGGTAGTTGTTTCGGCACCGAATCTAACTACAGCGCCTGTTGGTTCTGTTTCAATTTGTCCTGGGGAATCAGTTTCCTTGACTGGTGTTCCTGGCTTTACCAATTATTCTTGGAACACGCCAAGTGGAATTCAAACAGGAGTAACAATCAATGGAAGTGTAGCAGGAAATTATACTTTGTCGGCCGATTTTTCGGGCTGTACGGTGGTTGCCTCTCCGGTTACATTGAATCCAATTGTAGTTCCTGCACTTACCACAACGCCAGCTGGTTTGGTAGATGTTTGTCCGGGAGAAACACCTTCGATTTCTGCGAATTCTGGCTTCTCAAATTATGTTTGGACCACACCTATTGGAAGTTCTAGCGGAAGTAATATATCAGCTAGTACCGACGGGACTTATTCAGTATCAGCGAATTTCCTTGGATGTACAGTTTCCTCGGCGGTTGTAACTATCGAAACAGTGGTGATTCCAGCATTGGCGATAACAGCAAACGGATCATCCACTATTTGTCCGGGTGAATCATTACTACTTAGCGCAACATTAGGCTTTGCCAATTACAATTGGAATACGCCATCGGGGAACGTTACAGGGAATTCCATTTCGGCACAGTTGGTTGGTAATTATTCTGTTTCTGCAACATTTAGCGGATGTGCGGCGAATTCTAACGTATTTGCTTTGTCGTGGGTTGTAACACCCGCTTTAACAACCATACCAGCTGGATCAGTTTCAATTTGTACTGGAAACAATGTGAGTATCTCAGCTGTCTCTGGCTTTACGAACTACACTTGGAGCACACCTTCAGGCAATGAAACTGGATTGTCGATAGCAGCTGATCAAACAGGAAGTTATCAGGTAAGTGCAGATTTTGAGCAGTGTACAGTTGTTTCTGAACCCATTTCAGTAATTCTATCGCCACCGTTCCAAATTTCTGTATCACCTGCAGGGCCAATCGATTTGTGTGAAGGAGAAACGGTAACCCTTCAGGCACAATCTGGATTTGCGAATTATCAGTGGTCGACCAGCGAGTTCGGACAAAGTTTGGAAGTTGGATTGACGGGTGGATATTCAGTAAGTGCTAGCAATTTGCAAGGATGTGAAGGTACTTCCGGAATTATTCAAGTGAATCAGATCGATAATCCTGTGGCAGGATTTACTTATCAGCAGAATCTCGACGAATTGTATGAGATCAACTTTACGAATACCAGTCAGAATGCCACGAACTACCTATGGAACTTTGGAAGTGGAAATACCAGTACAGAAGAAAATCCGTCCTTTTCGTTCTCATTCGATAATACTTGGCCTGTGAGTTTGGTGGTTTCGAATGCCTGCGGATCGGATACAATTGAATCTGGTGTTGTAGTAGTTAAGACAAGCTTGGAGGACATTGATGGTTTAGAAGTGACTGTTCTTCAGTTTCCTGATGGAAGTTTGCAAATTAATGGAAATCTCGATGTTGCTCAAGTTCTAACAATGGATGTAATGACTTTGAATGGTCAACTTTTGTGGAATGGAAGCACTGGAAAATCGAATGTGGTAAACATTCAAGTTCCAGCCTTTGATGGGGCTGAAGGCATTTATTTTATTCGAATTCAATCGGGCGACAAAGCACGAATTTTACGTTATTGGCGACAATAACTCAAAAGATGATAACCTTAGAAACACCAAGACTTTACTTGCGGCAGTTCATGTCGAAAGATGCCTTGGTGTTTTTTTTATTGAATGCGGATGAGGAAGTTGTTCGATACACCGGTGATATCCCGTTTCGGAGTGTAGGTGAAAGTTTGGCACTGATTGAAGGATACAGACAATATGCAGATTACGGCTTGGGTAGGCTGGTGATGGTCGAAAAATCGACTGGTGATTTGATTGGTTGGTGTGGTTTGAAATACTTGGCAAACGAAGCTGAAGTGGATATTGGTTACCGCATTTTTAAGCGTTATTGGAATCAAGGTTTCACTACTGAAGCCGCAAAAGAATGCTTGAAGTATGGATTTGAGGAGAAGCAGTTGAAGTCGATTATCAGTCGAGCAAATGCTTCAAATTTTGGTTCGATTAGGGTGTTCGACAAAATTGGGATGACCTTCGAAAAGGATGACCATTTGGATGGAAATCCTTGGAAGTTATATCGAATTACTATGGAAATTTGGGCAGACCAAAAGAGATGAAATCACTCAAATCTGAGTGCATCAATAGGGTCGAGTTTGGCTGCTTTAACTGCTGGAATCAATCCCGAAAGTAGGCCAACAACAAAACAAAGTATTGCAGCTAGAATCATCCATACCCAAGGAATTACAAATCCTTGATCGAAGAAAAATGAAACGGCGTTTCCGATAGCAATACCTAGAACAATTCCGAATGCTCCGCCCAATTGGCAAATCACCACGGCTTCGATGAGGAATTGATTTCTTATACTTTCCGAAGTGGCGCCAATTGCTTTTCTCACGCCAATTTCGCGGGTTCGTTCAGTAACAGAAACCAACATGATGTTCATTAAACCAATGGCTGCTCCAAGCAATGTAATAATGGCTATCAATGTGGCTGCGATAGTTACATAACTGAGATTCCCAATCAACATAGTGGAAAGATTATCAGACCGTGTGAGCTCGAAATTCTGTCTTTCTTTTACTCCCAGCTTTCTGATTTTTCTGAATAAACCGATCGCTTCAGCGGTAGTGGCGTCGAGCAATTCGGGCGTAATTGAAAGTACATTGAGCACAAACGACATATCGTTTCCACCAAAGTTTTTTCGAACATTTAAAACAGGGAGCAAAACCATTTTATCTCCACCAAAACCAATACTTGATCCTTTTTCCTTGAAGACGCCAATCACCTTAGCTTTTTGTCCGCCGAGTGTTACGACCTTATCGATCGCAGATTGTTTGGGGAAAAGGCGAAGTTTAATTTCATTGCCGATGATGACCACATTGGCGCCAGATTCGATTTCTCTTGGGGAGAAATTCCGGCCTTCTTCGAGGTCATAACCAGCAGTGAGCAGGTAATTTTCATCACCTCCAAAAATGGCAATATTGGGGTTTGTTTTCTGCGATCCAAGCTTAATGGTTGCAGCTCTTGAACCAACGCACGTAATACCAACTTTTGATGGAAACTTGAAATCCTCTTTGAATCGGATTGCTTCGTCGTAGCTGATTCTTCGAAACACTTCTCGTTTTTGTCTAGCGCCACCAATTCTCACATTCGAACTCCGGTTTCGGATGTTGAATGTATTTGCGCCCATCGTGGTGAAATTGTTGGTGATTGAATCCTTGATTACATCTATAGCTGTAAGGATTCCAACTAAAGCACTAATGCCGAGTGCGATAATCATGATCGTGAGAAAAGTTCTCAGCGACTGCGATTTGATCGACAGCAAGGCCATACGAATGTTTTCCCGAAATAGGGTGTTCATGCAGCGAAGTTAGGAATAAGAATGCGATGAAATAGGAATGATTTATTGCTTTGAACAGGAATAATTATTCGAATTCTAAATCGTATTTCATCAACAAACCTGAAAGTCCGTCGGAGGAGAATTTTGCCTTTCGGATGTGGTTCGACTCAGGATCTATCTGAAAATATCGAGCATTTCGGAAATCTGCTTTTTCGAGTATAGTATTGTCGAACGTGGCATCGAGCAAATCTGAGTCATTAAAACTTGCCATACTGAGGTCGCATTCGATGAAGTCGCATTCACGTAGATTGCAGGATTGAAAGGCTGTTTTTTTCATTTTCAACCTGAAGAATGAAGCCAGATTAAGATTGCAACTTGAAAAACTTGCTTCGAATAAAAATGGATTGCAATGTTCGAAGTGAAGGCCGAGCAATTTGCAATCTTTGAATTTGATTTCCCGAAACGAAGTGTTCGACAAATTTGCCATACTCAGGTCGCAGCCAATGAATGTGCAATCGGAAAAAAGTAATCCGCCGAAATCGCTGTTTGCAAAGGAACAATCCGTGAACGTGCAGTTTTCATATTCAGCTTTTTCAAGCGGTTCGGAAGTGGCATTCAGTTTTTTGAATTGCTGATCGCTGATGTAATTTCCTGCCATGTTGAAGGATCAGAATGGAAATAAATCAGAATTGAATGATTTTAATTTCCCAAGGTTGAATTTCCAATTTATCGAGGTTGGTAGAACCTCCATTGATCACATCTGTTCCGCTCCGTTTTCCTTTTAATAATTCATCGTAGCGGGCAGGATTTGGAAGTGGTTCAGACTTTTCGTTGGCGTTCATGATCACCATCACAGTTGATTGTTGGTCGTATCGGAAATACACGTACAAGCTTTTTTCGGGGATGAATTGCATCATCTTTCCATTCTGAGTTGCAGTGTTCAATTTCCGCCATTGGGCGATTTTTCTGGTGAAATTGAAGGCATCATTTTCCTTTTCATTTCTTCCCGAAGCTTCGAATTTATTGGAAGCATCACTAATCCAGCCACCTTTAAAATCCATTCTAACCCATCCATCAGGATTTGAAAAACCGGCCATCAAAACTTCGGTACCGTAATACATAGAAGGAATTCCGCGCATCGTGAGCAGAAACCCGAGCCCCATTTTGTATTTACGGATGTCTTCACCAACCACAGAATAAAAACGGCTTAAATCGTGGTTGTCGAGGAATGTTACGTTGCGCATCGGATGGGCATAAAGGCCGTCTTCAGCTACTGTGTAGTATATTTTCGAAAGTCCATCGGTCCAACCGAAAGGGCGGGTGAGGGCTTCATTGAGGGCTTTGTAAATCTGAAAATCGAGCACCGATGGGAGCTTGGAATCGAAATTTCCACGAGATTTATATTTTTCTGCGAAGAAAGCTTGAATTGGAACTGAGTGTTCCCAGATTTCTCCAAACATATTCATTCCAGGGTATTCGAGCAGGATATCAGCAGTCATCTGTGCCATGTAATTTTGGTCGGGATAGGCATAAGTATCGATTCTAAAATCGTCGACACCAGCGTATTCCGCCCACCAAATGTAGCTTTGGGTGAGATATTTTGCCACGTGCGGATTACTTTGGTTTAAATCGGGCATGTGGTAATCGAACCATCCTTTACTCAGCAAATTGAGTTCATTCTGAGAGGCATAAGGATCCATCAATAGTGGCGCTCGGTAGTTGGTTCGAGTAAATTCCTTCCATTCGTTCACCCATGATTTTTCGGGTAAATTTCTGAATAGCCAATGGC
The DNA here is from genome assembly GCA_040403315.1 of Flavobacteriales bacterium. Taxonomy (GTDB): domain Bacteria; phylum Bacteroidota; class Bacteroidia; order M30B66; family M30B66; genus CAMCXT01. The sequence goes on along the minus strand of JBBAKX010000002.1, from coordinate 174,009 downwards.
GGTTTCCGATGTGGTTAGGCACGATATCCATGACTACTTTCATTCCGCGTTTGTGGGTTTCTTCTGAAAATTTCAGGTAGGTTTCATTGCTTCCAAGGCGAGGATCAATCTTGTAATGGTCGGTGATTGCATAGCCGTGATAAGACGTTTTTGGTTGATCATTTTCCTGCGCTGGATTAAGCCAAACCGCAGTTACACCAAGATCGTTTAGGTAGTCGAGTTTATTGACAATTCCTTGGAGGTCTCCACCATGTCGCCAGTACATTGAATCTCGGTTGATGGATGGCTCTTGTGTGCCTTTCACGATGTCGTTGGAAGGATCTCCATTGGCAAATCGATCAGGCATAATCAGGTAGATAAAGTCTGATGTTCGCACGCCTCTTGATTTTGCGCGTTCAGGATTATTGCGTGTTTTTAATTCGTAGGTATATGTGAGTTTTTTCTTTCCTAAAGTGAAAGTGATTGGAAATTGTCCAGGCTGCACTTTTGAGTCAAGCACCAAGGTGAGAAAAAGGTAATCTTTATTTTCAACAGAATCTTGTTTTACCAAACGTACCCCCGGATAATCAATACTGGCTTTGTAATTGGCTATTTGAGGATTGTAAACCAGTAATTCTAATTGCGGATTGTTCATTCCTGCCCACCAAAATGCGGGATCGATACGTGCGATTTGGTTCTGTTTGTTCTTTTGTGCTGTGGCAAAAACTGGCAACAAAAGAAATAGATATTGTATGAGTCTCATCGAATTGAATTTCAAAAGTTTTAAATCCTGATTTAGGTTGATGAAACAAAAAGAAACCTAGGCTTCATTTGTTCTTCTCGCAAAATTTACAATTGGGCTTAACAATTAAAAAATATAGTGTCGTATTGACACAAAAGCAAATGTATTCATTCACTCCGTTGATCCAAATGAAAATTGAGTTTCTCAAGGTATAATTTCGTTCTTTCTTAATTGCTCGATCTTTGAAATGGTTGTTTTTCCAATGCTATGTAGTTTTGCTATTGATTTAATATTGAGTTCCAAGACTGATTTCAGGGAGGTTAATCCGGCATTATAAATAGCTCTTAGCGTAGGACCAAAAAATTGCCCGAGGAAAAGATGGTCACGATGCGCTGCTGATGTGCAGGTAAGACAAACAATGCAATTTGATTTGCGTTCGAATGTGTGTCCGTTTTCACAAGTGATCTTCATGATTTTTCTTTAAGTTTTCATTTACCCTAAAGGCTACAATTTTTTGAATAAGTTCAATAGGCAATGGTTTATCGTTTGGAAATTGGATAGCTCCTTTGGATGTTTTGAAGTCTTTTAATTCATCAACAAAATTGGTAATTCCTGATGGTGCCGGATAAAATCCAATATGGTTTTTGTAAGCAGCGAAATGAACTAAGTTGCCGTTGAGATAAAATGTAGGCATAGCATAGGAAATTTTCTCAGTGGCAAGTGGCGCAATCTCAATAATAGCTTTACGTAAACACTGCAATTTGTCTTGAATATCAGTTTTTGCTGCAAGATATAGCTGTTGATATCGGACGTTACCATTGCAAATTTTTAAAGTTTAAATGTAGGATTTATGCAGCAAATCTAATTGCCTCTCCTCTTTATCAAGCTTTGAGAAAACGTTATGTAAATTGGGGAAGTACTTTGGGATACTTAACAATAGAGGAATTGAGAAGTTTTCTTCAAGATTTTTTGTCATTTGAAATAAAAGTCACCGGTATTTTGTGTGCCTTGGGAAGGAATGAGAACCAACGGAATAGTTTCTCTTTTATTGATAATTTAATTTTGAATAAAGTTTGCCTTGATCGATGGAAATATATTGGATACGGAATGGCTGTGAAATAGAATGGCAAGAAACAGTTATTGTCGGTTAATATTCTCAGCTTAAATTGTTTATTTATATAGTAGGCTTAGATTAATTTTAAAATTGTTTATTAGTCTCGGGTTTTATTGTTTTTAGCAAACAATTATTTTATCGAAAATATTTAATTAACAACCTTGTTTGAAGTTTTAATTAAAATAGGGATTTTAGAATTGACATATATCAAATTTTATTTTAAATTCACTACTGGGTAGGGGATAGTATTGGGTAAAATCCCCAAAGAAAAAATCAAATGAAATCCAAATTTATTTATCAACTTGGTTCATGAAATTGACCCATAAATAGAATTTAATTTTTACTTATTCTTTATCTTGATTGAAGTTGAGTTGTTTTTTAGTCTGTTCCTGCTGGGTTTTTAAAAGATATAGCTATTCCAAAATGTATAGCCATGATTTAATTAACATCGACGTTTAAAAATATCATCCCAAATTGAAATAAATCTATTTCAACTAAGCTCGAAATTCTTTAAATTGTAACTGGGTAGGGGATAGTATTGGGTAAAATCCCCAAAGAAAAAATTAAATGAAATCCAAATTTATTTATCAACTCGGTTTCTGAAACTGACTTATTAATTGTATTGATATTTGTATTTACTGTGTAATTGATTGAACGTTAATTTTCAGTTAGCTTGTTCCTGTTGATTTTTAAGATTAATTAGCCTTGCCAAAATGTATAGCCATGATATAATTAACATCGACGTTTAAAAATATCATCCCAAATTGAAATAAATCTATTTCAACTAAGCTCGAAATTCTTTAAATTGTAACTGGGTAGGGGATAGTATTGGGTAAAATCCCCAAAGAAAAAATTAAATGAAATCCAAATTTATTTATCAACTCGGTTTCTGAAACTGACTTATTAATTGTATTGATATTTGTATTTACTGTGTAATTGATTGAACGTTAATTTTCAGTTAGCTTTTCCCATAATGATTTAACAATTGTGAAAGGTGCATTCAAAACAAAAAGATAACAGCTTCCTCTTTTGCTAGAGCTACGACTATAAGGAATGATAGATCGCAATTATATTGCTTATCATCAACTTCAAATTCGGAATTGGTTCGTGAGGCCAGCGTGAGCGATAGTAGTGGAAAGCCATTTGCCCTTGTACGTTTCGGGAAAGGGCAAATGCTTGTAACGAATAGCGCGACCCACAACCAAGCCCAGAAAAAGCTTGGTTGTGGGGTACGCCCAAACAAAATAGATTTTACTTATAAGTATTTTAACCGTGGATTCTAGCTCTGCTTTCGTAACGTTTTATCAACTCGGCTTCGAATTCTATAAATTCTCTCCAACGTTTGTCAACGTCTACGCCTTCTGGAATACCAAATTTACGCGCGAGTGTTAAAAACAAGGTATAATGCCCTGCTTCGCTTGCCATCAATTCTCTATAGAATGCTGATAGTTCAGCATCTTCAATATTTTCACTCAATACCCGGAATCGTTCACAACTCCGTGCTTCAATCATTGCAGAGAACAGCAATTTCTCTACTAAATTCACTATTCGGGATGCATCTTTTCTTACAAAACTGAGCAATTCATTCACATATTCATCCTTGCGTTCACGCCCTAATGTATAACCTCGTTTCAGTATTATTTCATGAACACGCTGAAAATGCTCCATTTCTTCCCTGACTAATGCCGACATTTCGGTAACCAGTTCAGGATAATCTGGGAATTTTACTATCAATGAAATTGCTGTAGATGCAGCTTTCTGCTCACAGAACGCGTGATCGGTGAGTATTTCTTCTAAATCTTTACTGGCAAGATCGGCCCATCGTGGATCTGTCTCCGTTTTTAATCTTAACATCTACTATCGATTTGTTCGGATGCAAAATTAAGCGAATTATGTCCACAATGTTGAGGGTAAGCAAGCTTTAGAGATCCCTAAAACGTAATGCTCGATTATTTGCATTTCAGCTGCCGTTTCAGCACCATCAAAACCTGAAAAATCGTTATAGTCGATAAGTTTCGCATAGGTCTCTGTTAATTGTAACGAAAGAGGCAAATAACTCCAATGCCATTTCTCTTCTTCGTATCCAAATCGCCGCTTCATGCTTTTGGCAGAATAGGGTTGTGCAAAACCAAATTTAGGAGCATTGTCGCTCATCCAATTGTAGACCTTGATTCCTTCTTGCGTTTCAAAATATTCTGGTTCAACCGAATTGATGTCTAGATCCGTTCCCCAATGGTGCCGAGAGCTTCCCGGCATAGCTGAGTATTTCAGAATACGCTCTGAGCGTGATATCGAAGGCAAATCTAAGATCGATAAATTCGCCCCATTGGTGAGCATAACTCCATTCCACTTGTTTTCCCAAATACGTTTCTGGCGATCGAAATTTCTGGTGGATGAAATAATTTGCAATTGAACTCCATCTTTTTGGGCTGAATTGTTCAATTGTTGCCACGAATTTAAAACTTCAAAATGTAGAAAATGCCTTGGCTCATCGCACAAATCGATTGGAACTTCAGCAAAATCTGAACGTTCATCTGGATTGAAACGACCAGTTAGCCAAGTTTTATTGATTCCCATCTCTATTTCTCTCTTTTCAGATGCACAAATCCTTCTTTTTGCTCAGCTTCGTATATGTAAACATAAAAGTAAACAGCCTCTGGCATGTCTTCTCCAACTTGGTTTTTACCATCCCAACAAGAATTATTTCCTTCTGTTGAACTATCAAAAATCTTAATTCCCCAGCGGTCGTAAACAATCACATCCGAACAAGGTAAAAACTTGGTGTTTACGCTATTGTTTTCGAGTTGCAAAGCCGGACTAAAACAATCATTGATTCCATCACCGTTGGGAGAAAAGGCATTCACAGTATTTTCCTGATAGAAATCTTTGAGTCCTTTGATGTATTCACTGTAAGAAATCGTATCTCGACACTCACCATTGCTGGCAATGAGCGTGATTTTCAAGGTATCTGAATATGGAAAGGTAAAAACTGGATTCGAACCTTCGATGCTGATGTTATTGTTCACGAACCAATCCAGATTTAGATAATCTGAACTCGAATCTGAAACTTGCACAGAAACTCCAGTACAATCGCCCGAAATATCCACACCGAAAAGGGCTGTAGGCTTTGGAACAATATTCACTGTTAATTGATCCGTTCCAAGACAACCCGCTACACCAGGTTTTGGCACACGAACCAAAGTGTATTGAATTGTGTCTGAAACAGTCGCAATAGGATTTGAGATGTTTGTAGCCGACAATCCATTCGATGGACTCCAAGTGTAATTGTAATTGTTCTGCAAGTCGGGTAAACCGATTTGAGCAGGCTCATCCGAACAAGCTCCAACATCAGGACCTGCATCGATGGTGTCTACGCGGCTCTCAATATCAATGTTAAAGGTATCAACACAACCATTTTCAAGATTCACAGTAAGTGTAAATGAAGCATCATTGTTTACGAAAAAATCAGGATTGTAAACATTGGATGCACTCAGATTATTTGCTGGAGTCCAGCTATAACTCAATGCATCTGCTACAGGATTCGCTAATCCAATTTGCACAGTGTCGGAAATACAAGCAGAAATTGGATCTAAGGTGGTATTGGAACCCACTGTGGCAATCACTTGCTGAATCAGTGTATCGCGGCATGAACCAATACTTACAATCAAGGTATAATCAGTAGTAGTATCAACTGTCAAGGTAGGCTTTTTAACTCCGTTGTCGTTGAGATTGATCGCTGGTGTCCAGAGGAAAGTGTAATATGGATCTGTGTAGTTATCTGGACCTAAAATCAACTCTTGACCAACACAGCCTTCCAATGTTGGAAGGTTTCCTTGAAGCGATGAAAGAACAGTAATTGTGATTGAAACAGTATCACTCTCATTGCATGTTTGACTAGATGAAGCAATCAACAAAACTTCATACACACCGCTGGTTTGGAAAGTGTAAGTTAAATTCTGATCGGTACCAATTTCTAATCCTTCTAATTGCCAGCTAAAAACATCAGCATTCACACTGGTGTTTTCGAAACTTACTTCATAAGGCGCACAACCTACTGGATCGTTGGCATTTACAAATGCTGAAACTGTAATTGGTGACTCAAAGTCGAATTTCACCAAGGCATTGTTGCAATTTGATGAGTTGTTGGTTGGAGAATAAGCTCCCGGTGTAACTGGAAGATCACTCAAACCGCCGCATCCAGCGCAAATCGACTGATAAATAACTCCTTTTCTGTCGAACCGTGAAGTTCCTCCATCCACATGGTCTAAACTTCCACTACCACCCAGAAAGGATGCATATTCGAGTGTTTGGGCTTGATTGTCAATTACATATAAATAGAAGTCATTTCCATCGGTTGTTGATTGAAATGCATCTGGCGTGGTAACCAATCCAGTTGTTGTGGTTCCAAAGGAATTAATAAATCCACCCCAGCCAGTAACGTAGATCTTATCGCAAACATCAACAAGCAAGGCTGTTGGCGCGATATCGGGCTGACCAGTTGCATTTCCAAATGTAGTCGACCAAACACGTTCGCTCAAATCTGGAGAAAGCTTCGTTAAAAACTGATTCCCACCAGAAACTGCAACTGGTGAATTGAGGATGTACTCGTTGCCTGCAACTTCTGTTTGTCCAAATATGTAAACATGATTGGTGTTGTCGGTTCCAACGATGTAGGATTGGTCGTAAACACTTGAAGTGACAAACGTTGATGCAATTAATGTACTTCCTGATGAGTCTACTTTACTCACAAAACCATCAACATCGCCAAGTGAATTCGATTGGTACGCATTGGATGTTGTTGGGAAGTTCTGACTTACCGTTCCTCCAGTTACAATCACGTTTTCATCACGATCTACAGTAAGGTAAAAGATTCCGTCATTTGCTTGTCCACCAAGGAATGTAGCCCATTTCAAGGTGCTCAAATTACCGTCAAGTTTGAGGATAACACCATCTTGATTTCCTCCGCCGAAAATTGGCTGAATTGCATCCGGACTCACAGGGAAATCAACACTTTCGGTGCTCGTTCCAACATACACATTGTTGTCAGAATCAACCCAAAGCGAACCACGAATTTCATCGGCATAATTAGGCACCAATTCGACCGCAGAATTTAGTCCGTCGTTTCCTGTACCACCAACAAATGTTGAAGCAAGCAGCGTTGATCCATCGTTTGAAAGTCGGATCACGAACAAGTCCAAACCGCTATTAATGCTGATAAATCCGTTTTCAAAACTGGTCGGCGGTCCACCTTGAAAATCGTTTGAATAGGCTCCGTTAGTTACTGGAAAATCTGCCGATCCAGTGGTTCCGTAAACGAGCAATTCATCATACTCGTTTACAATCATACTGTGAGGAAGCTCTATGTCGCTACCGCCGATGTATGTGATAAACAAGGCATTGGATCCGTCGGGAGAGTATTTTAGAATTCCAATATCAATTTGTCCACCACCAAAAGGAACTTGGTAAGCGCCAATTGTAACTGGGAAGTTCGCTCCAAATGCAATTCCACCAGAATATCCATTTCCACCATTGTCGTAAGTGGCAGTGAAGCCCCAATTGTCGTCGCTAGACCCAGAATATGTTGCAAAAACAATCTGTGGGTCAATTATCAATTCAAGATCAGGATTGTAGCTCTCCGTTTGAAAACGAACAATTCCATTGTCTAATTGAAAGTTGCAAGGAACAAAGTTTTTATTACCGTCGATGATTTGCCATGCCACTGGAGCCATCTCAACAATTTCACCCAAGGAAGTTTTAAGAACAAGGTCACCATTTTTAATTCCAATTTGCTCAGCACCTTGGTATTCGAAAGCTATGGCTGAAGGATTTCCACCTGAACGAACGATAAAATCATATTTCATACCTTGATCATTCGAATACACGCGAAGGTTTGTATGATCATAGAAATCGTTGTAAATGACTTCTTGAAAGGCCGACAATCCACTAGTCCATTTGTGACGATCGTTTCCATGATAATAATTGAATTTCGTCGCTCCTGGAAGAATCGCCTGCGGTTCAACCGTTCGATTCCCAAGGAAATGCATTCTTAAAGCATGGTGATCAATGAGGGGCGGATGGTTGGCCTCCTGACCTTGATGAGCATGCGACTTGCCATGTATCGCAGCTACCTGCTCGCCATTGTACAACGCATAAGTTATTGCATTTTTTTCAAGGAACACCGCACCGTTTGGAATCGACATGCGGTATTCGACCTGTTGGGGCCATTGGCCTAAATTGGGAATGAACCCATTTTTGTAGCCCGATGTTGCCAGTATATTTGATGAAACTGATAAACAAAAAATCAGCAGGGAATTTCTAAAAAATCGTTGCATGTAGCTAAATTGTACAGCTACGAATTTACAAATAGATACTAAATTATCGCAAGAGATTCACGGTTCCTTCAAGCTTTTTTCCTTGGCCTTCAAAAAGGAAAATGTAGGTTCCGTCGGGCATTTCTTCACCTGCTTCATTTTTGCCATTCCAACAGCCATCTTGTTGCTCAATTCGTTCCCAGATTTTCTTTCCCCATCGGTCGAAAATCGACAGACTGCTGCACGACAAGAAATTCTTATCGTCGGGCGATGGAAGGTCTTGCAACGCCGGACTAAAACAGTCATTCATGCCATCTCCGTTGGGAGAAAAAGCATTCGATTCGTTGATCGAAAAGTAGGAGGGAAGATCGCCCATCGCTTGCTTGAAATCGAGCGTATCGCTGCATTCTGGATTGCTTACGATGAGGCTGATGAAAATTGTGTCTCCGTAAGGATAAATGATTTCGGGGTTTTGTGATGACAAATCTCCTGAGCCTTGATGGAAATCCCAAGTGTAGGATTCTGACAGTTCAGAATTATTGGTTATCAACACTTTAACCTCGGTGCAGGAGGCTATGACTTCTGTTTGAAAATCGGCAAGTGGCGCTCCAGCTGGAATATTTAATGTTAAACTGTCTTTCCCTGGGCAACCTAATGAAGAATTTTGTGGAATTCTGAGCAATTGAAATGTTGTGGTTTCATCAACCAAAGCCAAGGGCATTGCTACTGTTGAAGAATTGAGACGATCCGAAGGCGACCATTGATAGGTATAATCGCTACTCGATGCTTCGATACCAATGTTCACTGTTTGGCCTCTGCAGATGTCTAAGTCTGGACCAGCATCGATGCTATCAATTTTAACTCGAACGTATTGTTCGATTGTGTCGGAACAGTTGCCAAGCGACAAAAACAAAGTGTAGTTGGTGTTCTCTTCCGGGCTCGCAATCGTAGTTTGCTCCTTCGGATTTTGTAGGCCAATTTCTGGAATCCAAGAAACTTGATAGTAAGGATCAATCGGAAATGAAGGTCCTATCAATTGAGAACCAAGCAGGCAGATTTCTAATGAATCAAATACGTCGCGCGTAGAATTTACCACGCGAACTTGCTTGAAAAAAGTATCCACAACATTGCAACTGTTGGGATTTGTTGCAATCAATCTAACTGTGTAAACTCCAGCATTGGTAAAAGTATAGGTTGGATTTTCGTTGGTTGAAACATCGCTTCCGTTTACCTGCCAAACATATGTAGTTCCATAGGAACTTGTGTTATTGAGATCAATAGTAAAAGGTGCGCAACCAATTGATGGAGAAGTGAATGATGCTACTGTGGATGGAAGTTGAAAGTCGAATTTGAATACAGCATTGTTGCATCCACTCGCGCTTCCATTGGTATTCGACCAAACGCCCGGTGTAGTTGGGAAATCATCTCTTCCGCCGCAACCGGCGCAAACAGCCTGATGCATTACCCCACGACGATCAAACCTTGAAGTGCCGCCATCCACATGTTCTGAAGATGTTGCACCACCGAAGAATGTAGCATATACAAGACTTTGATCTTGCTCATCGAGAACCATCAAATAGAAATCGTTGTTGTCGGTATTGGTTTGAAAGGCATCATCGGTAATTGTTAAGCCGGTTGTGCCTCCAAAGGTGCTTCCATCTGGCGATGAATTCGATGAACCTCCCCAACCAGCCACGAAAATTTGTCCACAAATATCTACAGTAAAAGCTGTTGGTGTGATGTCGGGTTTGAATGATCCTCGACCAAATGATGTTGACCATTCTCTCGTTTGCAAATCGTTTGAAAACATCGAAATGAACTGCTTGCCGTTGGTCTCTCTGAAGGTGAAATTGTCTTGATAAAAGATGCCTCCTATTTCGGTTTGACCATAAACATAGATTCTGTTTTGACGATCAAGTGAAAGCAAATAAATCTGATCGTAAAGTTCAGACCCATAAAGTGTTGAAGAAATCAATTCTTGTCCGTTTGAGCGAATCACTGAAATAAAGCCATCCGATTGCCCTCCACCGTTTGTTGATTGATAGGCATTTGCTGACAATGGAAAATCGGTTGAAGTGGTTCCGCCTGCTACATATACGTTGCCTGTTCTATCGATCGCTAAGGTGAAAATGCCATCGGGAGAAGTTCCACCAAGGTAGGTTCCCCAAAAAACACTGCTTAAATTTTCGTTGAACTTAACGACCATTCCGTCTTGTGTACCTCCACCATATGTAGGCTGATAGCCATTCCCCGGAACGGGAAAATCTGTAGAAGTGGTGCTACATGCAATAATAATATTGTTGTTTTGATCGATCACAATTCCGCCGCGGGCTTCATCGGCGTAATTGTATCGCAACTGATTGGCAGTGTTGAGCCCGTCGTTAGAAGTGCCACCAATTAAGGATGAGGCTAGGAGGTTGGTACCGTTTTCAGAAAAACGGGAAATGAACATGTCGGTACCTTCGGCGAATGTGATTCCGTTTCGTAAGATGCTCACCTGCGGACCACCTTTAAATTCGCGTGAAAAGGCGTTGTGTGTTGTGGCAAAATTCGATGATCCGGTGGTGCCGAAAACAAACAATTCGTTCGAAGAACTAACGATCAAACTCTGTGGTAATTCATTTCCTGTTCCGCCAAGGTAGGTAGCATACATTTTGGCTCCAGTTGGAGAGAACTTGATAATTCCAATGTCGCAAGGACGGCTACCTGCGCCTCCAGAATAAGTTTCTTGCCAAGCTCCGGTTGAAACTGGATAACCAACGCCAAAAACAACACCTGCCGAATATGTATTTCCAGCTTGATCGTATGTTGCTGTGAACCCCCAGTTATCGATCGTTGATCCACTAAAGGAACCGAATACTAGCTGAGGATCTATAATCAAAGGGAGCGAAGAATCGTAGTTTCCAAGTTTGAATGAAACGACATTGTTCGTTAACTGAAATCGACAATCAACCGGAATTCGAGCACCATTTTTTTCTTGAAATGCTATTGGGGCTTCTTCTGTAACTGTTCCAACAGAAGTGAGCATGAGCAGTTTTCCTTGCGAGATTTGTAGCTTTTCAAGTCCATCGTACTGCATTTGAATGTTCGAAGGATCAGCTCTTGGCTGTAAGATGAAATCGTATTTCAGACCTTGATCGTTGGAATAGACTTTCCAATGAATTCCGGGATAAACTTGTTGCCAATTGACAACAGAATATGCTCGAACATTTGATGCCCACTTTCGGGAATCGCTGCCTATGTAGTAATTGCTGTAATCAGAATGAACATCCTCAGGAAAAAGGTTCGCATTTGAAGTTGCTCCTATGAGATTTAATCGAAAAGCATGTCCACGGAGTGATTTGTCTGAATCTTCTTCATGATCGTGGTTCTCATGACTGTGCCCTGCTGAAGCTGGATCAACGAAGTTCCAAGTAATGGATTTTTGTTCAAGGAAGCATGCTCCTGAGGGAACATCTGCCCTGAAACGAACCTGAGAAGGCCATTGCCCTTTGTTTTCTTCAAAACGAACTTTGCCAGATTCGTTGCCGGCAGCAACAAACAGAGCGAAAAAGTTAAAAAGAATGAAGCAGGTAGTTTTTTGCAACATGAATACACGCAGGACATTTGGTTTGCCTGCGCATGTCGATTAACGTAAGAACTGTCTTACTGGTTCTGGATTAAGAAGGTTCTTACTTCTGGGCGGCCTGCTTCGGGCGTGATTTTTAACAAATAAAAGCCATTAGATAAACCTTGGCTTTTCAATGAAATCTCCTCTGTGTTAAGGCCTGCCTGACATTGACTGTTTTTTGACCAAACCAATCTGCCTTGTGCATCAACAATTTCATGTGTAAGTTTCTGCGAATTTTTAAGGTCAGTTTGGATGTGCATCCAATCGTTTGTTGGATTAGGAAACAATTGAAATGCAGATAATTCACTGTTTTCAACTGAAGTATAATCGATCGGAGTAGCGCGATAAATAACTTTTGAAACAACTTCAAATCCAAACAAACTAGTAGCAGTGATTTCCAAGACAGGAAAGCCTAGACTAGGGGCAATGTAGAGGTATTTTACTTCATTTCTCGGAATTGGAACACCGTTTAAAAATGCAGGCAATTGATCGCTGCTGATGGTGTTTTGTGAGCTAATTGTAGATCTGATACGATATACATTTTGGTAAGTGGCATTAGGTAAAATGAGGGTTCCTTTTCCATTTACTTCATTGGTTCTTTCGGCAGTAACCGACCAAACACCAACCGAAGGCAATTCGAGTTCGTAGGAATAATTTACCGTTGATGTATTGTTCAAAGTAAGCGGAATGGGAATGATTTCATCTGGTTGGCTGTATTGAACAGGTAAACCGAAACCACTCACATCGGCACCGAATCCTTTTTGAACTAAGCCATCGGATTCACGCTTAAAGAAATTGTATGTATCGCCAAATGTGACGCCTAAACCAAGTGCGTTGATTCCATCCAACAAAATCTGAGGCAATGGAATTACACCTCGTTGCGCCATATCAGAATAACTTCCCGAAAAAGGCAAACCGAACACGAATGCATAGGTGAAGCCTGCATCTGAAACGCTAACAAAATCAACTCTTTCGGAAGAATTTGGCTGAAGATCACTGTAGTCCCAAGTTTGGTTGTTTCCAGAAGTTCCAGTGGAAGTGCCTAAAGCAGTTGCTACGGCGTATGTTGCAGTATCGCCAGCATTCGGAAGTTCCGATTGGGTGATTTGTGCGTTAAGTTGTAATCCTAAAAAAGCAGTTGCTGTAAGGGCGTAGAGTTTCGTTTTCATCGAGGAAATTGTAATGCAATATAGAAGTATTTGATATAATTAGAATCGGCGCTACCAATAGCTGATTTTCAACATTTGAACAGTCGCACCGCTGCCCACTTCTACAGCTGCAGATTTAAAACTAGGCGGCCCAACGGTTCCCATAGCTTGACGAGAAAAACAGAATCCTTCTTTGGGAATGCCAAATAAACCTTTGTCGAGTATTCGGTTATCGTTTTCATCATGGATAACTCCAAATGCATATTTTCCTGGCGGAAGATTAAGAAAATCAAGTTTCATTGTGCCCGATTTAGCAGGTATTCTTTCCTTTCTAATTGCAAGCTGTTCTTTGTCAGGGAAGCCTTTTTCTTGATTGTATAGTGCAACAAGCAAAAAGCCTTTGTCGTTTTTTATACCTGAAATTTCAATATGGATCGAACCTGAAACAATTGAATTATTGGGTTTCTCAGTCATAGATGAATGAAAAAGCAAACTTAAAATAAGGGTAAAAAGCATAGTTTAAAACAAAGCCAACTAAGAATGTTGTTCAATAGCCAATATACTAACTTTGCGCAAATGAAGCAGTGGATTTTTTACTCAATTTTTATTCTGCATCCATTTGTTGTGCAATCGCAGGAAAGCCATGTATTGGTTGAGTTGTTTACGTACGATGGTTGTTCGAATTGTGCTTCTGCCAACAAGAATTTCAAAGATTTTTTCCCTCCTGGGGATAGTTTGCTTAAGGTTCCAGTAATTCTTCTCACCTATCATGTGGATTACGATGACCATGATGGTTATCAAGATCCATTTGACGACCAGCGGTGGAAGGACCGCCAAAAACAATACGCTCGATTTGGAATTTCGGACGGAATATACGCCCCACAAGTGATTGTTAATGGTCGTTCGGCTTTTTCAGGGTCGAATCGCGCGCGGATTTTTAGAGAAATTAATCAGGCCGATTCAATTAAAATTGATCCAGGATATTCGGTGGATTTAAGATTAGATTCGATGGGTACAATGCTGGTTCAAGCTTCTTTAATTAAACCAATAAATAATTACATTTTGAATTATGCTTTGGTTAAAAAGATCAATATATCAAATCCTACATCAGGCGAGAATACAGGAAGAACAATGTATAGCTACAATATTGTTCAAGATTTATTGAGTGTTTTACCTGAAAACAATAAAATTCAAAAATTCAGATTGCCAATGAATAAAAAGTGGGAAGATTACCTTTTAATTTCTTTTTTACAAAGAATTAATGATGGACAAATTGTATCCGTTAAATTGCACAAATTCGATTGAAAGGCTGTTTTAATATGTTTATGTATTATGCCGAATTATTGAGTGTTTTATTTTTTCGATGCTAAAGCCATTACATAAAACATTTCTCTTGCAATTTGTCGGCAACGTTCGTCGTATTTTGATTCCTTTAGTGGCGAGTTATCAAATTCTTTTGGATCTTGAAAAGGCAAGCCAATTCTTAAATCGGCGCCTTCCACAATTGGACAAGCTTGATCGGCTTCAGTACAAACCATAATTGCAGCAAAATTGCTTTTGGGATTCGTAGAATCTGTATATTTCTTCGAAAAGATAACCCAAGGATTTATGTTATCACCAACCTTTAAATATCTTAATGGATTGTCGCCTTGATTATTAGAGTAAATTTCTATACCTGTTCTTGTTAGGGCATTAATGGCATTAATGTTTACACGGGTTTGTTCTGTTCCACCCGAAAATGTGTAGACGCTATCTATACCATAAAAGTAAGAAGCAATTTGCGACCATACTTGCGACATGTGGCTTCTTCGTGAGTTGCTTGTGCAAACGAAAAGTAAATTAACGGGCTTGTGCTCATTTCTTTTTTCCGAAATAAAATCAGCAATGGCTTTTAAGTCTTCTTTTCTATCTTCAGGTATTTGACTAAACTCATCTGGAAGCTTACTGCAATAGGAAGATAGCTTTGGGAATAATTCTATTTTTTCCATTTTTTTATAAGAAAAAATAGTGAATGCACTTAAAATGCATAAGGTCAAAATGATTGTTTTTTTGTAGGTTTTCATTTTTGTGATTTTATTTAACAACAAACTCCGCCGGGCTTACAAGAGTTTTGATTTTGAATTTCAGATAAACTCACTTTCATTTTTTCTTGCGGAATTCCACAAGTATCAGAAGCTAAACAAGCTGTTTTCTTTGAAATTAAAACAAAGTGTTTTCCATCGAATTCTAAATCAAATTTCCCGATGGTATTTAATTGGTACTCTACTTCAATTTCTAAGTCCTCCATGCCGAGAACCTTTTCAGATAACTCAATAATATTCAACAGTTTCTGTGGTTTTAAACGGTGATCAAAGTCGTTTGCATCCCACAATTGGAAGTTCGCAACCTTTTCATTTCTAATAGTTCCACCACAATCAATGAAGTGTTTAGTAATTACGCCAACTTCAGTAACGTGAAAGTTTTCTGGAACCATAGTTCCATCTTGAAGTTCAAAGCTCACCGCATCAGCAGTGCTTAGAAGATTTTTTATTTCAGATAATTTCATTTTTTAATAGTTATTGGTTAGCAACAATTATTTTTCATGTTCTCTAATTTGATCGACATTTTTGCTAGGTAATTTTGAAGTTCTGCGATAGCTTCATTATTTATGCAGTAACAAATGGTATTGCCTTCTATTTCCCCTTTAATAAGTCCAGCATTTTTGAGCTCCTTCAAATGTTGGGACACTGTAGGCTGTGCTAATGGCAATTCATTTACTATGTCACCACAAATGCAGGCATCCACTTTAAGTAAATAGTCAATGATTGCAATCCTAGCAGGGTGACCTAAAGCTTTGGTAATGATCGCTATCGAGTTCTGTTCATCGGTAAAATATGATGTCTTTGTAGCGCCCATGTTTGTATTTTATAATTGCAATATTACGATAAAGATTTGTACTTGAATTGTCACTTCTCCAAAAAAAACTAATGTAAATATGATTTGCCACTGTAATAGATGGTTTTAACAAAAGGCATTCAAATAATAGATTTTTCATTAATGTCGATATTACTCTTCAGTAGTGACCAACAAATTGTAGTTTGATTTCAAATTGTTTAATGACCTGTTTTAATAAGAACCAGTATCTAGGTGGAAATCTTCAGCATTGAAATTATACTCTCAATTTTGGAGTTTCGCTATTCACAGTATTTGTGGAAATCTTTTCCTTGACAAAATGCAATTAATTTTGTTGGGCACACCATCGGCCCCTCCCCGCTGCAAGGAAAAGAAATTCTAGAAGATTCAGCCCTATTTAAACGGTTATAATCGATTATAATCGGATTGAAACGGATAAGGAATTTTCAAACTGAACTTTCAAGTGTTCAAAATACATCTTACCGATCCTTCCTGATGGTATCTTCAATGATTTTCAAGCTTGGTATGGTCTATTCTTGCTGGATTTTTAACAGCAAGGATTTGCGTATTTAGTTTTATTGAAAACGTTTGAAATAATTAGATTTCTACAATTCACATTATTTGTGGAAATCTTTTCCTTGACAAAATGCAATTAATTTTGTTGGGCATACCATCGGCCCCTCCCCGCTGCAAGGAAACGAAATTCTAGAAGATTCAGCCCTATTTAAACGGTTATAATCGATTATAATCGGCTTGAAACGGATAAATTATCAAGCCTAATCAATTTTGCTATCGATCCTTTCTGAAAGAATCTCCTATAATATTCAAACTTAGAATAGTCATGAAAATAAACAATCCTGGAAAAACAACCATCCACCAAGCGTCTACTTGCAGTCTGCCTGAGTTTAAAATAGATCCCCAGGTTACAATATTGTCAGGAACACCAATCCCCAAAAACGACAAGCTGCTTTCAATTAATATACTCCCAGAAATCAAAAATATAATCTCAATCATTGCTGGTCTTGTGATTCCGGGCAAAGCGTGTCGAAGAATTACTCTGTACCAAGGATAACCCAAAGCTCTTGCTGCTTCAACATATTCTAAATCTCTAACCTTGAACATTTCTGCACGTGTAAACCGTGCAATGCTTGTCCAGTGAGTAATGCCAATAATGGTGATCACCATAGCAATGCTCTTCTCTCTAAAAACTGCTGCAATGGTTAGGATTACAAGCAATCGAGGCATCGAAATAAATACTTCGGTAACCCTTTGAATAGCATTGTCGAAAGGGAAAATCATGGTTTTGCCGAGCCATTTTACCCGTGAAAATAATTTCCCCAAATAGAAAAAGCACAATACCATAAGAAGCATGAGTACAATGCTCCATAGCACCTGAAGTATAATCGAAATAAATCCAGCTTTAAGGGCATCGGTTAATGCATAACTTCTTACTTGGAAGGCCCAGAAATATCCAACAAACAAGCCTGGAATTGAAAATATTAAGGATGCTCTGCTTAATCTTAATCGATCATCTCCAAAATATCCTGAAAGTGCACCCAATAACAAACCAATAATTCCTGCAATAAATGCCGAAAACAATCCGATTTGAATCGAAATGGTTGCACCATGAATTAGCCCAGAAAACACATCGTTGCCTAATTGGTTCGTGCCTAGATGATGTCTTTTGTACCAAGGCGATTCAACAATTTCTCCACTTGGTTTTTTTGTGTATTGCTTGCTAAATGGCCCAGTATAATCGCGGTTTAATGGATCTGGCTTATCTGGACTCCACGGTATCGGTGCCCAAATCACAATATCAAGATCCATTTCTTTCCACTGAAGTATGTCGAACTGCAAGGTTTCTTTAATGCCTGTTTTTTCATCAACCACTGTTTCAACTCTTGATTTATTCCAAACTGCAGTAAATGCTGGAAACCACCAATTGCCTTTGTAATAAGTGAAAAGTGGCTGGTCTGTTGCCAAGATGCTCGAAAAAAGACCTATTCCAAGCATCACTGTAAGAAAATACAAGGCGAATTTATTGCCTTTGCGCTTTTTCATTTCGCGCAACCAACTTCTTATGGAATTTAAAAAGGGAAAGCGCATCATTGTTTTTTACCTGAATATCGAATTCGTGGATCTGCTAAGGCATAACCAATGTCTGACAATAAAAAACCTAACATGGTCATAAAGCCGAACAAGGTAAACACAGTAACAATCATCGGATAGTCGTTGCTGATGATACTCTCGTAAATCTCTAAACCCATTCCCGGTATTGAGAAAATCGTTTCAATAATGACTGAGCCTCCAAAAACTGCTGGGAGATATTGACCCATAATTGTGATCAAAGGAATCAATGAATTTCTGAATGCATGACGTGTTACGATTCGATACTCCGAAACGCCTTTTGCGCGTGCAGTTCGAATGTAATCTTTCATCATTTCTGATTGAACACCCGACCTTACCTGCCTAGATAAAAATGCTAATGCGGTTAATGTATAAGTAGCCACAGGCAAAATCAAATACGGAATGTAATGCAACAAGCGTTTCCAAACAGGCCATTCTGGATTAAAAAGAGAAGGATCTTTAACGCCTCCTGTGGGAAACCAATCTAGGAAATCGGGATTTGAAAAAAAGATCAACAACAAGGTAGCGGTGAAAAAAGACGGGATAGACCAAAATGAAAAAACAATCCAACCCGAAATTTTATCGAACCATCCACCGGAGTAAAGCGCTGCCAATAAACCTAGTGGAATACTTATGATCCATGCCAAGGCAAGTGAACCCAATGCAATTACTATAGACCATTTCATTCTGGCGCCAATCCTGTCGGAAATCGGTTGGCCATCGCGGTAAGAAATCCCAAAATCGCCTGATATCAAACCTTTTCGATCTTTGCCATTTCCAAATAACCACAGATGGTATTGGTTTTTAAAGCCATGCACTTCTAGCGATGGAATCCATTGCTTCCACCAAACACTATTCTCGCGAAGTTGCTTCAACGAAAGCTCACTTTCTAGCCATGAAGTGCGTATCTCCGACATGCCAGAGGTAGTCGAAAATAAAGCTTCCAAAGAATCTACTCGCTGAAGACGAAGGCCGTCGTCGGTAGTTCTACTGGTCATTTTTAGCAGTGATTTAATTCTAGAAACCTGACTCAAATATCCTGTACTGCTTAATTTTACTGAGCTTGGATCAAATTTCTCTGCCAAGGTTTCAGTGCGCAACATCAAATGATGCCATGCTATCGTTCCCTCCGGATTTCCAGTCTTACGACTTATTCGCACCAATACTTCTCGCTGATCAGCATCTGCAATCCGATGAACCGAATCAATGTCGGCTAAAGTTTCCATGCTCACGTAAAAGACTGGCAAATTCAATCCTAGTTTCTCCCGCACTTGCGCTTTGTAAACGCCAACATCAGAGCCTCTTGCTTGAATTTCATTTAGCTCACTGCCTGATACCAATTGATCAACAGGATCTCCAGGTGCATGAATGCTAATCACAAACGCCAACAATGATATCACCAACAAAGTTGGGATAAACATGAGTAAGCGTTTGAGGATATAAATTAGCATAGTTGATTGTTAATCGCGAGAATTATTCTGCCAGTTTGGATTTATTTCGAGATTATTTAATTGTAGATGCGGTCGTTCAACATGAAATGAAATGTTCTTGAAACGCTTGTGTGCTGATACTTTCCTGGTGGCATTGAATAAAAATACATATGGCTGTTCTTCATAAATCACACGCTGAATTTCTTGAAGCATTTCTTTTCTAACCGCTGGATTCAATTCCCGATTCGCAGTCTCAATCAACGAATCAGAATAACTTGAACCAAATCCCACAAAATTACTTCCTCCGCTTGCCCAACTTTCTGTATGCCAAATCTGACGAGGATCTTCGGGCAGGGCCGACGAAGACCACGATCCTAACATAGCATCAAATTGATGTGCAAATGCATTTTGGTAGAAAACAGAAAATTCCATCGGCTCTGGTCGAACTTCCAATCCCGCTTTGTAAAATTCTGTCTTGATCATTCTAACCATTTCGGATGTTACAGGAGAAATCATGTAAGATAAACCAAATGAAAAAGGAACCCGTTTGCCATCGATGATTTTATCGCGAATGTTGTCACCATCAGTATCTTTCCAACCCGATTCCTCTAACAAATCTCGCGCTTGCTCATGGTTGTAATCGATCAATGGAAGCTTCGCATCGTACTCAAATTGACCCGGCTGTATAAATCCTGCAATTCTATTCGCTTTCCCTTTTGCAATCACTGCAATTATCTCATCAACTGGTAAAACATGCGCCATTGCTTTGCGAACCCTTTTGTCGACGAAGTAGGGGTGACGCCCGTTTTCAGGCCGCATGTTCATTCCCATGTAAGTGTAACTAAAGGATCCAACATAATCGGTTTTGTAATTTCTGTTGAAATACGCTTTCTCCTGAAGCCTAATCATTGCCGCTGCCGAAAGCTCCGATGTTACATCAATTTCCTCCCGCTTCAATGCCAATACAACCGATTCCATTTCACGAATCACACGAAAGATGATCCGCTCAGGAAATGCCTTCTCCGACAACCGTCCACTTGTTTTTCCCCACCAATTCGATTTGCGTGTCAAGGTGATCGAACTCCCTGTTTGCCAGTCGGATACTTGATAAGGACCTAAGCCTCTTAAAAATTTCGGCACCCTCGATTTGTCGCTGTGATTGAAACTATTAATGAATTGATCGAAAAGCGGTTTGTCATCGGTCGTAACTTGATCTCCGAATAAAACTGCAAAGCTCTGTTTGTTTAGTATTCCCGTAGGATCCCACGCTTTTTCTTGAAGCACCACAACATACGATAACATGCTCGAATTGTCGAAGTAACGTTCCTTCATCTTCACATAAAATACCTGATCGTCGATCGGATCTTCAGAAACATTTTCCAAATTTTTGAAGATTGACTTGATATCTGGGTTGTTTACACCAGGACAAACAATCGCTTTTATACTAAATATTATGTCCTCGACTTTCAAGTTGGAGCCATCATCCCAACGAATGCCTGATCGTATTTTACAGCGGTATGTTAATGAATCCGACAATAATTCTGGAAAGGATTCTAAAACATCGGGCACCATTTTTCCCGACGCGAGATCCATCATCACCAAACGCTTTTGTGTGCATTGAAAGATCATTTTTTGGTACGCATCGTTGTTGTTAGTGGGATGCAAACCTTTGGGCTCTGCCAAAATATGAACTATAAGGGTGTTTTCATGCAAGTCGCGCTTGTCGATGCATGCAGAAAGCACACAAATCAACACAACCGAAACCCACAATAAAAAGGGTGATTTACACGTGTTCATATAGGCCCAAACTTACCTGAATTCGAGCAATCAGACAACCGGATGTGAAATATTCTTGCAGTTAATCAGAAAGCCCCATCAATACAACAACTATTGACCACAGTATTCGATACGTTTTATCGAACAAATTTACGTCTCCAAATTTTACCATCAACCTGAACGGTAAACTCATACAAGCCTGACGACCAGTCTGAAACATCCAAAATGGAGATTTGATTTTTCAAGTTTTCCTGATAAACCAATTTCCCATCTGCGCTAAAAACTTGAAGCAATCCGCCCGAAATAGTTTGTTTGTCTGATGAAATCAATACATGCTCACTAGCAGGATTTGGATATAGGTTAAATTGACTTGCATCAATATCCTCAAAACCAACTTGTTTGATCACTTCAATATCCAGCTCAAGCGTGTCGTTTCCACATGGATTGCTCACTATTTGTGTCACCGTATAGGTGTCATCAAACGGAAAATCATATGCAACCGAATCTCCAAACAATTCGATCCCGTTCATCTGCCAAGTTGTGGTTTGGTTAGCCTCAACATCGCTTTCGAAAATCACAACATAGTTGGAAATTTGGTTGAATGTAAAGCCCGTAACTGGCAAATCACCTGGAATTACAGTGGATGATCCTGCAGTTCCAGCACATCCATTCGCATCAACAAACGTAGCCGTATAGGTTGTTGGAATACTCGGATTTGCAAGGGTTGAAGCTGCATTCGGATCGGCCAACCCTGCACTAGGCGACCAAGTAACCGACGAAACGCCAGCAACAAATATTTCAACCCCTTCACCATCGCAAAATGTTCCACCCGAACTAATCGCGATCAGCGGAACATCATACACAGTAATAAGAACAGTGTCTTGGGTTATACAATTTCCTGCATTACTGGCAGTTACTATAAATTCTGTACTCGATGTTACACTTGCTAAAGGATTCGAAAGTGACGAATTGTCTAACAATGCTGCATTGTTCCAAGTATAATCTGTTGCTCCACTCGCAGCAAGCTGAACGCTCACTCCACTACAAATAGTTGTATCGTTACTCACAGATAGCTGCAAGGTCGCATCAACAACAACCAACACTGAATCTAACTGCTCGCATCCATTAGAATCTATTGATTGCAGATAATACCAAGTGTCGACAACAGGGGAAACCGAAGGATTCAAAACATCTGTAGAAGTTAATGTGGCATCCGCAATCCAACCAAAAGTACCCTCTGCAAATCCATTGAGTTCCCAACTACTTCCTGCACATAATTGTGCTGAGATACCTGCATCAACAATCGGTAAAGCAGCAACAGTAACTGTAACAGTATCCCTTGAATTGCAATAGCCAGCTTCTTGAACTTCAGCAATATACAATGCATCTGCTAAAGGAGAAATTAAAGGCGTTAAACTGTTCAAATCACTCAAATATCCTGAACCAGTCCACTGAATATTGCCTGTTGATTGCGCAACAATCTGCGCTGTATCGCCCAAACAAATCGTTAAATCGTTCGAAACAGTAAGTGTCAGCTGCGGATAAACCGTGATGCGAACTGTATCCAACGATGAGCAGCCTGCCGAATTTAACCCGACAAGAATGAAATCTACATTGTTATTAGGACTTGCAACAGGGTTCAAAATAGTTGGATTGTCGAGTAATGAAACATTGTCCCAAGTAAAAGTGGCATCCGAACTACCATCCAATTGAACCGTTGTTCCTTCACAAATAATTTGATCCAATCCTGCATTTACCAGAGGCTTAGCAACAACTGTAACGGCAATTGTATCGCGTGTTTCACAGAAACCATCGGCAGTGCTTAACGCAAAATATTCAGCATCAGCAGCAGCTGTTACAAATGGAGACGCATCGTTTGTACTACTCAAATAGGCCGATCCCGACCAACTAACAAGCCCATTTCCACTCGATTGAATTTGAATCGTATCGCCCGAACAAATAGTTGTATCGTTCGAAAGGGTTAAGTTCAATCTTGGCTGAACAGTAATTTCAACAGTATCAACCGAAACACATCCTTGAGCATTGCTCGCTTGAAGAATAAATTGTTCCGATACCGCTGGAGAAACTACTGGTGTTAATGAATTTACATCACTAATTGATGCTGAATTGTTCCAAATAAAAACGCCGTTCGAGCTCGCTACAAGCGCAGAAGAAGCTCCCTCACAAAGCGTAAAATCCAATCCCGCATAAGCTGTTGGCGGGGCAACAAAAACGATTACTGTCGAAATGGTTTGTGCGAGCGGACAAGCACTTAGATACATAGTTTGCCCGGCTGTCGCGGAATAGGTGAGCACGTTACCTGTTCCTTCTTCGGCTCCGAAAACCGATGTAGACCAACTGTAGGTCGCGCCTGCAATCAAGTCAGCCACCAACACTGCGTCTCCGGCAGTGCATAAGGTATCGGGGGAAGCCATTAAGTTCTCCAAGGCAGTCGCTGTCGTGGAGGTTCCTGCTCCGCCTCGTGTCGCTCCGTTCGGGATAAACTCTGTCATCGCCGCTGAATCGGTTGTGCCATTGTTACCTCCAACTACATTGATAGATGTTACTGCATTTGAAACTGCAACATAACCTCCGCCTCCGCCACCACCTGGGCCTTCTGCTTCATTGTCGCCAAAAGGAACGTCTTGAATTCCACCATTTCCACCTTTCGCTTCTATAACGATCGATCCGATGTTGCCGCTGCTTCTAATTACAATCGCACCTCCGCCACCACCTCCGCCAGCACCATCTTTTCCACCCGAAAACACGTTTCCTGAAGTATTATCGCCATTTCCACCATTTGCTTTGATAGCCCCAGTTCCGGTGATATTTCCGAATGCACGAACCAAAACGATTCCACCACCTTCGCCACCTTCACCACCTTGATTGACATTTTCTTCTCCGGCGCCACCGCCGCCACCCATGAAAACTTTATTGGATGCATAAGTCAAAGGTCTTCCGCCACGTCCACCATAATCTCTTCTGTAATCGCCTCCCCAAGCCGAATTCACGGGTCCAGTAGTTAACGCATTTTGGTTACTTCCTGAGAAACTGTAACCACCGCGCCCTCCACCAGAGGAAATGCTGTTTGCAAAGCCCGCAAATTCTAAATTCCAAGCTTGCGCCCAGTTTGCATTTGAATTGTCTGGGTTACCTAAACCTGTATATTGCAGCGGATCGCCTCCGTTGGCACCACCGCCACCGCCGCAATTGTGCGAATTTCCTCCACCACCGCCATTGGCAGCAGCAGCGCGTCCGTATCTACCGCCAAACGTATCATATTCAGTTAAAAATCCTGCAATGCCTTCTCCTTTTTGGGCAGCAAAATCAGCATTCGATGTAGCATATTCTTGAACGCCATATCCAGAAACACCAGTTGTGATATCTATCCCACCGCGGAAACCTTTTCCAGTAACATCAATGTTATTGTTTCCATTCAAGGTAATCGTTTGGTCGGCTTCAAGTACCACCACGCCGCCATTGCTGCCATTCCATGCTGGAGCTGTAATCGAAGCCGCCGCGCCCAAGGTGAGCGTATTGTATCTAGGCACTCGAATCACTTGAACTTTTCCTGAGGCTATATAGTTGTTGGCTAAACCACAAGTGAGCTCGATCAATGTACTTGAAGGAATAGATTTTACTTCAGCCCATTCATAGTTTCCTGCATTGTTGTAAAGCAAGATTTCACCAAACGTTGGGCTGTCGCCAGACGAAATAGTTGCGCCTTGCATTTGAACAATAACAATCAAATCGCCAGGTTGCAATGTGTTAGGGAACCTCGAATTGGCATTTAAACCTGAGGCGGCAACTTGCACATTTGTAGCACCTTGAACAGCATTGCTGATTGATGAAGTGTATTCATTTACAATGGTGTTTGCGGCATTTACAGTGATATTTCCTTGCTTACCACGTTGTGCAGTTGCAGCAATTGAACAAGAAAAAACGATTGTGAATAGGAGTAGGCGCATATTGGTTTTAAGAACGCCAAAATTAACCAATTGCTTTGTATTCAAACTACTCGAAAGCGGCGAATGTGAGATGATCTGGCATAGATTATTTTTCTACTTCACTTATATTTTTTTTACATCGTTTTCGTCGTATTCATTGGCCCAATCTAGCATCTGGAATCTGTATTTTAATAGTTAAAGAACTTTCATTTAGATGTAAATAAGTTCTATAAAAATTGCTCTATCTTGAAATAATTTATTGCGACTCAAAAGCTAATCACATGTAGTTGATCACTTTTGTTTCGCCTTTCTTATTCGAAAGTATGATAGAATTGCTTGAAAATGCTGCGTGCTTTATGCCAGCAGATGCGAGTTCGCTTATTAAATTACCCTCTACTGTTCTAACTTCAACTTTGCCCGTTTCAGAGAGTATTAGCAACATATTTTTTGAATCATTAAACTCTGCATGAATCGCATTTGAGTAGCCAATTACACGAATCAAAACACCGTTTTTTTGCCTTAATTCAACTCTTCCACTTACAACTTTTATCTGCATATTTTTTGTTGGATTCAGAACAATTACATGTGTAAACAGTTTATTAAAGAAATTAAAGTATTGAATACATTTGCGATGCTTTACATCTGGTAGATTATAAGCGCTTTACGTCGATAAACCATTTCAACATGCATTTAATTTCATCAATAAAAGCTCTAACTTTAATTAAGAGCGAACTTAATGATCGGCGTAATTTATCAAATAGGTATTAATGCTAAATTTAATTAAATCCCTGAAAAATGAGGGTTAGTACCTATCAATAAAGCTTTGCTTTAATCGATTTTAATCTAATTTTTACTCATGGAAAATTTACTCAACGAAGCCTTGCAGCACAGAGCTGTGAAACATCCTTATCTAACTTCTCTTCGAAACGGAGATTTTCAAGACATGAATCTAATTTTGAAGGATTTTGCCTCTGAATATTCGCATTACAGTGCTTGGTTTCCTCGCTATTTAACTGCGGTTATTTCGAAAATGGAAAGAGTAGATCACAGAACTGCTTTGCTTGATAACTTATCAGAAGAAAGTGGAAACCTTCATGAAGAAGACCTCGATGCAATTCGCGCACTTGGCATCGAAGATGAATGGGTTCAAGGTATTCCTCATCCTCTATTGTTCAAGCGATTTCAAGCAGCAATGGGTTGCGATACCAATCAGAAACCATCCATTGAAGTAGAAATTTGGCGTGAATCATTCCTTTCGCTCATTCAGCATGGAAATCTCGCAGTTGCCATTGGTGCCATTGGTTTGGGCACAGAAGCCATCGTAAAATTTATTTACAAGGATATCATTGGAGCTATCGAAAACCATACAGACCTTGCGTTGAAAGACTATGTGTTTTTCCCTCTTCACACCGAGGTGGATGATGAACATGGTAAAACGCTTTTGAGAATTGCAGAAGAATTATCAGCCGACAATGCACAAGCTTTTCATGATTTACGCAAAGGTATGATCATGGCGTTAAACCTAAGAGCATCCTATTGGGATGGCATGATGGAACGCGCTGCTCAAGTAAATAGCGAACAATATGTTGGCTGATTTATTCATTCAGTCTTTTCGGAGTCATTGGTTTACTAAGGAAGAACTTGATGAAATTGAACACGGTTTTAATTACGTTAAGGATTGTTTAACCGAATTAAAGTGGCCTAATCCGCTCGAAATCGCACCCGCATTTTCAGCGTTTTATTTGTTCGCACATGCATCTCGCGAAGGGAAAGTACTGGTTGAGGAATACATCGATTACTTCACGCACAAGAATACCGAATCCCATTCATCGCTCAGCCCTGAATTATATCCTTTGCTCGATCAATTGTATGGCTATTTCCAATGGAAACGCAACGCAAGCTTGTCTCAAAAGATTAACGAACGAAAATCGTTAACGCATTCCAGCCAAGTTGAAGACTTCTGCTCATCATTGGAAGATGCTCGATTAACAGGACTATACAACAACAAGAACGAAAAATTGAATATCGATTTCACAGTTGATATTCTCCCTTTTCCGCTTCAAATTCTCGATCCACGTATTGTTCGAATTCCTCCTGGGAAAAACAATGAATTGCACAAACATGCGCACGAAACCGTTTTTATCTTCCTTTCAGGAAATGGCATCGTAAAAATTGATGATCTTAGAGTGCCTGTAAAGTCTGGCGATTTCGTCTTCATCCCTCGTTGGTGTATGCACCAATCCATGAATACTTCAGACTCAGAAATGGTCTTCCTTGCTGTTGCAGATTTTGGCATCACAGGAAAATCATTCACAGGAAATTACCTAAAAACTGCCAGATTAAAAGAAGAGTAGGAGCGTGGTATCAAAATAATAAGGCCCGAGTTTATCGGGCCTTTTAATATGTTTAATTAATAATTACTAATCGTTCATGGGATAGAACCAATTAGCATTAAGTTAGCGTCACAATCACAAGTGCAATTTTACTTGTTTGGCGTTGTTCAGTCAATCACTATTTATAGTGATTTATTTAGATAAAGATTGAATGACAATCTGAAGAAATTTTGAGCTTTCAGCATTTTTTTTGACAACCCACTCAAACATCTTTTTTCATTTTCCTAAAAATGACCTTTAAGCAAGCAAAATCAATTACTATTTTGATTTTTCAAACTGTCTTGTAGAACTTCATTTACGCCTGTTAATATTAATTTATATGTTGGATCACCTATTTTTTTGATTATAATTTTATAATTCAGCAGAATTTCAAGTGGATCATCTAAAAATGCCGTTAAAAAATGTGTTAAA
Source organism: Flavobacteriales bacterium (assembly GCA_040403315.1). Taxonomy (GTDB): domain Bacteria; phylum Bacteroidota; class Bacteroidia; order M30B66; family M30B66; genus CAMCXT01. Next base: position 146,129 of record JBBAKX010000002.1, on the reverse strand, counting down.
ACAGTGGGTTTTTCTAGAAGGTTCGGAGGGAGGCCTGCATTGTTTAGGAAGTTGTTAAATGATTCTTCATTTACTTCTCTTGTATTGTTGTCAATCAAATAATTGCCATACATCTGCCCTAAATTATACGATACAGTTGTAAAGCGACCACCAAAGGAGGTTGAAGGCGAGTTTCCTAACACGTAAGAATCAGGTAGATTGACAATTATGTCCGAATTAAGGATTTCCTCTTCACCAACAGCCATTAGTATTTCATTTGATGGAGTAAGCGCTTTTTTTAGCAATCTTGAAAGCTCGTAGCGCTCTTGTTCGGTTAGTTTATTATCGTTGGCGCATTCTGTCAAGTAGTTTTTTGCTTGATTTTCTATGCTTGGATCTATTTGATGTTGATTTTTCATGGTGTTGATTTTTTGTTTTTAATAATTAAAATGAGGGCGTTTCATTTCCATCTATTAAATTGAATAGGCATGTGTTTCGCATTTAATACGATGATTGATGAAGATTGCTGAAGGTTCCAGAAGTTCGATAAATTGAGTAAGCATTGATGATTTTAATGGCTTGAATAATTCCAAATAAAATCATCAATTTAATTACTTACCCAATTATACTTCTTCTAATAGAAAGCTATCTGCGTCTTTTAATGAATGTAACAGTGATCTCTCCAATTCCCTTGGTAGAATAAGGAGTGTCCTTCAAATTGATTTCTTCAGTTGATTTCGGAGGAAGTTCATTTTCGCCCAAAGATTCTTTATTTTAATCTTTGTTTTCCAATTTTTCGGTTGGAATTTCCTTGCTGTTTTTCTTTGTGTTCATGGTATTTGGTTTTAATTGTTTCGAGTTGAACACACGCACAATACCAAATGAAAAATCATCGATCATGCGGTGCACATCGAGACTAACAGCGGAAAAAGGGGAGGCTTAAGTTTATTTTGGCGCCCGGCCCTCATCTTTTTACCACCGCGGCCCTTCGGCTCGGTTGGTTCCACCCGCAGTGGATCTTGATAATGGTGTAAATGTAAAACATTTTTGAATAAACAATCTCTATTGCAAAAAAAAATCCCCGCTCCAGTTTGAACCGAAGCGGGGATTTGAATTCTTCCACAAACCAACAATGGTTTATCTGGCAGCTTATTTAAGTTTGGAACAATAAAGCTGTTTTATTGGAATGAATCAATATGTAAGACTGATATAAAAATCGCCTTCATTATCTCCACCATACTCCCAAAGTCGAATGTAGTAAATTTGACCTACATTTGCTGAAAATACGATGCTAGGCATAGTATTAGTAGGAAGGTCATCAACACAACCGATCTGTATTAAGTTATTACAATCGCTGTTTTCAGAATAAATCGCTATAGCGGCGTCAGTAATTGTTCCAGCAGCGGTAGTTATTGTAATATCACCACCAATTGGCGCTTGAAATTTTATCCAAATATCATTAAAAACACTTCCACCGCAGCTTGGATTGCCCGCTGAATATTCGATTGAGTGGCATTCAAATTATCAACGATATAAATTAAAGAAAGATTCGGCAATACGTCTGCGTCACAAGGTTCATCAAAATCAAATAAAAGCTGTTCATCGGCTATTGTGGTGAATGTTATCTGATTGCCGTAGGAAGTTCCTGCAGCGTTTGCTGCGAAAGCTTTTACATAGTAAGTTGTTGACGGAGTTAAATTGTTCATCGTTAGGTTAAATGTTCCAGTCGACGTGCCTCCAGTAACATTTGGATTTGACAAAGTGGGATTTTGTTGCGTTGACCAACATAACCCTCTTGAAATAATTGCACCACCACCATCTGAAGTTATGTTTCCCGATCCTAATGCATCTTGAGCTGTTATAGAAGTTATGTTTCCTGTGGTCACTTTTAAGGCTCTATGGATGGATTAGGAGCTAGTGTAGTGAATGTTCTATTAGTACCGAAGGAAGTCCCTGCAGCGTTTGTTGCAAAAGCCCTTACATAGTAAGTTGTTGACGGAGTTAAATTGTTCATCGTTAGGTTAAATGTTCCAGTTGACGTGCCTCCAGTAATATTTGGATTTGACAAAGTGGGATTTTGTTGCGTTGACCAGCACAAACCCCTTGAAATTATAGCACCACCGCCATCTGAAATTATATTTCCAGATCCTATTGCACTTTGAACTGTTATTGATAGAATGTCTCCGGTGGTTACCGTTGGAAGTTCAATGGTGATATCAGGAGCCGATGTGGTAAAAGAAACTGTATTTCCATAAGAAACACCATTTTTATTTTTAGCAAAAGCTCTAGCAAAGTAATTGGTTTGTGGGGTTAGATTAACCAAATCAACTTCAAATCCACCAAGCTGTGAGTTGGACAAAACAACAGTTGAATTGATGTCAGGATTTGAGCTCGTGCTGTAACAAATACCTTTTTCAGTTATTGGGGCTCCACCATCAGAAGTCACATTCCCTCCAACATTTGCAAAATTCGTATATACTTCTACTGTTTTTGAAGTTACGATAAAAGGCGTAGTGTCTTCAGGCTTTTCCTTTTTACAACCTGTTAATGTTAGCAACACCCAGAAAAAGAATACTGAGCTACTTACAATCTTTAAATTTCTCATTTCGAATTACAAGTAAATTGTTAATTTAATCAATTGACTATTTCCCAGTTTTATAGGACTGCCCGATTCAAACCATTTGAAATTGTCATTAGCTCCATCTGCTGGAGATAAAGTTTTTGAGAATTTCTCATCGCCATTTATAGTTGGAGTCTCGCCTTGCGATTGATATGACAGTGTTGAACCTTTTAATTTGGTTGCACCCTGTCTTACAAGGTTTCCGGTATAAGAATTAAAGAAACCCATACAAAAACCTAAGCTAATCGTCTCGGTTAAATCGTATTCTAAACCAATTTCAAAATTAGAATTTCGAGTAAAGCTGTACAATTGCGAATTCTTTACCTTTTCAATTGTAGTAAGCTTAAAGGTTGGTAAATCCTTGTTGTCAATTAGGTAAAAATACCCTTGGGTGTTACTGCTATTTAGCTCTTCAGCAATATTGTTCACATTACCCGAACCTGAGTAACTACCATTTGAAAATTGAACTTTAGAGCCAACGTATGTGGATCCGATTCCTAAACCGTAGAAAGCACTAATTCTAAACTTTGGATGTAGCTTAAAATTAATTGTATGTCCTACCTGCAAGCTATTAGTTGATATGAAGTATGAAGAAGTTATATCACTAGAGTAATTTAACTCATTCTCATTCTGACTGCTGTAAAGAAGTTCCTGAGAGACATCTGTAAAACTATTAGCACTTGTAAGCGACTCTCGCGAATAAATTGAGTTTATCGAAACACCAACCCCAAAATCTATCGCTAAATTATCTGTCCCAAAACTGGCTAGAAATGTACGGTAATCAATACCAGCCTGATAGTATCTTGGAGATTCAGGCTCTACAGATTCAGGTTTAAACAAACCTAGCTTCAAACTTACCGATGAATATTGACCGTACCCTATCAATGCGGGTACGGTCAACATTACAGTGATTAAAGCCTTTCTCACTTGTTAAATGGCTTTTTAAAACCAATACTAGACCCTGATTTTTCTTCTCCAGAATCGTTATTCGCCTTCTTTCTTGATTTCTCCTTTTTGCTAAACTTCGAACCGAGTTTAGACGATTTAAAATCAAGAGATTCATTTCTTGAATTACCTGATTTTCTTGCTGCAGGAGCTTCTGATGAGTTTACATTCACATTCAATGTAACCTTCTCTCCAGCTTTAATCATGTCGCAAATGTTGCATTCTTCAGAGTCAGAACCACTTTCAGAATTCTTAGCCTTTGGCGACCATTTGATTAGATTTATATTTTCATCTAAAGGCAAACAAGGTTGATTACAGTCTGACAAAGCCCTTTTTGAATCAAAATCAGGATTCGCAACCATTCCACACTCACAGTATGTACAAGTTCCGTCATCTTGAGTAGCATCAGGATTATAGGTTAAAGAAGTTGGATCGGTACAACCTTTAACTGGACCAGCGCAAGCCTTTTAGTCATTTGCTCTAGTTTCAAGTAGATTGAAATATTTGCCTTTATTTCCTTCTGTAGAAACTAAAACAATCTTCCCGTCTTTATAATAAACAAATGCATCTGCCTCTTTAACGTACATCTTCTTTCCTGAACTTCAATAGGCTTCCAATTGAACGTTTGCTCTGAGCATTTTTCTAGATGGCTTCCAATACTTGTAAACATGTATTTCGCAGCCTTCATCAGCACCCATCATAATGTCGTAAGGAAACATACCGGTAAAAACCGTTAATGCTTGATCCTTATTCATTCCAGGTTCTAATCTAGTAAGCTGTTCGGTTGTTGCATGCTGTGTAATTATGGTGCTTTTGCATGAAAATAACACCATGATGAAGCTGATAGCTATTGCGTAAAAAGTCTTTTTCATCTGATGATTATTTTGTGTTTAAAATTTGATTCATTTGATTCAAAGCATTCTTCGAATCGGCCATGCCAGTAGAGGTATAGTAATACAACATTTTGCCTGTATTTTGCACAAATACAACAACCAAATCAGCTGGTTTAATGTAACGTGTAGCGCCTTGGTTTAAGTTTGCTTCAGAATCGTATTCGCCTCTTACTTTCAAATGGCGATGAACGTATTTGTACTCGACCATTTTAACACCATTCTCTACATTCACATACATGTCGTAAGCTGGCGCATCAAGCAGATTTTCTACTTCGCTTAAGGTCATACCTTTTTTTAGCTTGTAAATCTTTTCAACTGTTGTGTAACCAGGAGCCATCACAGTGCTGCAAGCACTTAAAAGCGAGGCTCCTGCTAAAAGAAGTAATAGTTTTCGCATTTCAATTTTTTCCTACTCTTGGGTTTTTCGGATACACCCCGTACTTTCTAGGCTTTCCGGTTTGCCTTTAATGAGCAAATAAACAATCTCTTGTTGCATTTAAATTGCAGTGCTGATAAGGGTTAGTGCTCATATTAACATATAAAAAATCCCCGCTCTGGAGGGCACCGAAGCGAGGATTTGAATTTTCCCACAAACCAACAGTGGGTAATCTGGCAGCTTATTTAACTAAGCGAATAATTTGGCCGCCATTATCGTTCGCAATGACTACCTGATAAATTCCACGCGCCAATTCTGATGCGTCGAACAAATAGGTAGGATTAGCAGTTGAAACTCGAATGTTGTTGTTGCGAATTACGCGACCAGCTGCATCCATGATTTGGAAGGTAAATTCAGCATCATTTTCCAATCCTTCGAAATTTACGATGGTGTAATCTTCCATTGGATTCGGGAATGCAGAAATCGACATTGAAGCATCAGGCGTTGTTGTGTTGTCTAGTTGAGCAAGTCTTGCAGATGAAGTTCCGCAACCATTGTTCAATACCATTACAGCATCCACATCGTAACCATCAGCAGCGCCATTAAACTTATTTGAGCTGATTGGAGACGCATCTTGAATCTTGATGTATTGTGCATAATTCACATTGCCAAGATCGATCTCTCCGTCCTGACAAATTTCGCCCAATTCAGTCCAATTTACATTGTCCATTGATACACTTACACGTGCTTTTTCTGGGTAATTATTGCAGCTTGGGTTTCCGAAAGAAGTTTCGGTAACACGAAGATCGTTTCCTGGTTGGTTAAATACTACGTAATCGAATTTAGCCACCATTGTTCCACCAAAACCAAGCGCCGTAAAGTTGATGGTGTTGTTGTTTTGAGGAGTTCCGAGAGCGTTTACTGGATTGTTTCTAGGTGCACCAACTGCTGTTCCGTTTTTACGGTTTTCTGGCGTGTAAGAAACGATTTCCTGAAGCGAACAAGCCACCAAACCATCATCTGGAAGCGATGTCGCTGCTCCATTTAAGCAAGTGATTCCGTTTACATCAAATCCATCAGCATCAGCATTGAACGAAATTTGATTAGAAACATCTACAATACGAATGTACTGTGCCCAAGAAAGAGCACCAAGATCCAATTCAGCATCTTGACACACTCGACTTAAATAGATGAAGTTCACACCATCTTGTGAAGCAAAAACATCGGCAGTTTCTGGATAATTGTTGCAAGAGTTATTGCCCCAAGTTGCTTCGTTGATCAAGATATCATTTCCTTCGCCGTTCGCAATTGGTGCTTCAAAAGCAAGTGTAATAGATCCACCAAAACCAAGCGACACAAAGTTCACCACATTGGTAACAACTGGTTCAGGCATTCCAAGTGCTAGTTCAGCATTGCTACGAATAGCCATAACATTCGTAGCATCAGCACGCTGACCTTGTACGAAATTCATCACCGAAGTTGCATAACATCCCGCCTCTGGTGCTGGATTTACAGTAAGGTTCAAGGTAACAACAGAATCACATCCAGCAGCATTTTGAAGTGTAGCAGTGTAAGTTCCAGCAGCAGCTAAGTTCTGACCGTTGAAGTTGTATGTTTCGCCTTCAGTGATGGAAGCGTTAACTGTTTCTGAACTTGGTTGGTTAACAGTAATAGTAACCTCGTTCGTGCAAGTTTGCGTTCCTAAAGTGTATACGCAGCTGTATGTTGAGCTAGATGACGGGGTGATAGAAATGGTTTGTGTTGTTTCACCTGTATTCCACAAATAACTCTCATTTTGAATTTCATCAATTTCAATTATCGCTTTGGTGGCTCCATTCGCATCAAAGTCATTCCACTTGCCATTCGGATAACGTCTAAGTTGGCCATGATTTTCGATTGAGAGCCCATTACTAGGCTCACCTGGTTGAAAGTTGGAGTAATTTATTGGATCTCCATTAACCCAAGTCCAGCCACCATTCGGTTCTGAATATTGAGGAGAACTTAAATCTTGGAAAAGTCCAATCCAAAGCCATTCTGAATATTGATTCGTTAGGGCATACACTTCATTGTTTTCCTCAAGTGTTTCAAATACAGCCAAAGAAGATCCCGAAAAGTTTAAGTTTTCAGCATATGCTTTGGCATCATTCCAAGTCATTGAGTTGTTTGTAACCAAATAAGTCTTCCCATTGTAAGTTCCAACCACATTGAACTCATTGGTGTTTAATAACTGAGAAGAAGATTGGCCTGAAACCTCCATTGAAAGTGTTACATTTTCACCTAAACAGATTTCGGAATCAGATGAATTGATATTACAATTTATCTGATTAACAGCTGGCTCTACCGTTAAATTTAACGTTACCAAACTATCACATCCTGCCGCATTTTGAAGTGTAGCAGAGTATGTTCCAGCTGCAGTTAAATTCTGATCATTGAAGTTGTGCGATTCGCCTTGAGTTATTGCAGCGATAACTGATGAAGTTGTAGCTTGTTTGATCGTTAAGTTCAAAGTATAATCTTGGCAATTTTGAGAGAATGTAAAGTTTCCAGAAGCAGTGTATGATTGTCCATTCACTTCCCAAGTATAACTTCCACAAGCTGATGCGTTGGTTTCAATTGCTGGAGCTGGACTGCCAGTTACATCCCAAGAACAAGTTTGATTGTTGAACGTTGCCGTTTGATAACAAGCTGTCGGCGGTTGCGGTGTTTCTGCAATAATTGTTAAGTTCAAAGTTGAGACAATTGAATCACATCCATTTACATTCGTAAACAAAGTTTCATTATATGATCCACTTTGAGTGTAAGAATTGCCATTCCAATTGTATGATCCACAAGCAGTTATATTCTCAGTAATGAAACTGGTTTGAGCAACGTTTCTTCTGTAAACAATGAGTGTATTGGGATTTGAGCCACTGATATATTGAGTATTAGAATTTACGTCTTTAAACAATGTACCTAGGTTATGCTCATTTGACTGAAGAATATTGCTAGCATTTGAAGTATAAGTTCCATTTCCATTGCCTGTCATCCAACCTAAAATATTTTGCCCATTGGTAGAAAGTATCATGATATCCTGCTTTCCATCTAAGTCAAAATCAAAAGCTTGACTTGTAGCAAAACCAGTAGGGATGCTGATATCGCTGAAAGCAAAATTATTGCCGCCATTCCATTTACCTAGTTTAATAGTTGCCGGACTAACACCATTTAAAGACATAAGTACATCTTCTGTGTTGTTATTTAGTGGATCTGCTTGAATTGGAATGCCACCTGCAGCAAGCGGAGCTGAATTAAAATTTAAAATCGGAGCTTGAAAGGTCCCATTTCCATTCCCTCTGTAGTAATACATACCACGAAGACCATCGGCCCAGCCATCTTTAATGGTTACAAGAAAGTCGGCATTACCATCGCCATTGAAATCGCGTGTATGGGTACCATACAAATCACGTGGCCATAGAAAATCTGCAGCAACTGAAAAATTACGGTTCCCATTATTCAAGTAAGTTCTGCCTGGGCTATTTGTGCTTGGGCTGAATGGCATACTGGTAGCAATAATATCGAGCAAACCATCACCATTGAAATCGATATCCTGACTTTGCATGCAGTAAGGATTTACCGGTAGAGGTAGATTGGTGCTAAGCCCGGTGCTAAAGAATGCATTGTTTTGATCTGTATTCCAGAAAATACGAATTTGATTGCTTAAGCAGTTTGTTCCTGTAATTGAATTAGATAATAAGTCAACACGACCATCATTGTCGAAATCCTTCGCAGCAACAACATTACCAAATGATGGTAATTGTAATGAACCTGCAGCTGTGTAGCCAGTTCCGGTGTTCAGATAGAAACGTGCAACGGTTCCGTTATCCTGCGTAATTAAGTCGGTTAGACCATCGCCGTTGATGTCGCCAAATTGTCTGAAGTTCTCTCCGTTATTTCGCGAAAGAACCTGATACTGGGTGAAGTTTCCACCACAGTTTTGGGCATAAATTTTCGAGCTCAGGGCAAAAAAGCTCGAAAGAATTGCCAAATAAATCGACATTTTTTTCATAATTAAAAAGTTAAATTTAGGTTTCGGCAAACCTCTTTCCTCTCACTGAAACAGATTTGCATTTCGAAAAACCAAGCAAGAAAGACTGTGCATAATGTTTTAAGTTTCAGATAATCAATGGTATAAATTTATAAATTGAGGGTTAATGCCTAAGCTATCGTTTTGAAAGTACAATAAAAATAAAGGCCATCTTTTCATTAAGAAAAGACAGCCTTATATCAATCTCTGGTTAGGAAGATTGATTTATCATAAATACCGAACAAGATTATTCGTAATAGATCTCAGTTCCAGCTTGCCCGATTTGGTCCTCACCAATATTTCGCTAGAATTCCAGCGCGCATCAACAGCATCGCCATTCCCAATGTAACGAACCAAATTATTAGTAAGCGATCGAAGTTCAACTTTACCCGAAGTAGTTGTAATCAATACATGATCCTGCGCGCCGTTGATATCGGCAAATGATACATCACCATTGCCAATAAAACGAACCAAGTTTCCATTCGTTTGGCGAAGTTCGGCTTTGCTGCCGTTGAGCTTAATGAGAAGCATAGGTTTTAATGTTTGTGCATGAACAAATTGAGCGAGGAAAAACAAGACCAAAATGAATATTGGTCGATAGATACTTAACATATCACTTGCTGCTAACAATTATAAATCTCTTTCCAAAAACTGTCGAGATTAAAATCCACTTATAAAACGAACGAGCAACAATAATGTACCAATAAAAGTGAAAGTAAACTTGAACTAACTTGGACTAAATGGTGCAATATTTTTTCATCTTGTTTGATTAATATTGAACAATTATTTTGCATATTAAGAACGTATATCAATGCTAAAGATACTGTTATACTACTTCATTGGCTCGAAATGAGACTGCTGCTTATCTTTTTTGTTACGTTTATTTACTCGCATTCCGCTGCGCAATTGCAGGTGCGCTTTCCTGTTTCAACACTGCAACTTGAATGGAATGCCATAGCATCGGGAAACTATCACCAAGCATGGAAATTACTTGGTAGGCATTCTAATTGTCCCAATGCACAAGTATTAAAAGCCAGATTGTTGCACGATCAAGGTGCTTCATTTCTGGCGCTTCAAATGCTCAATGCTATCGATCAAAATAGTGCTTCAAAATGTGATGGGCCATTTTTACTTGAAGAAGAAAGAAGATTACTGGTTGCAGATATTTATTATCAGTTAAGTGAATTTGATCTTTACCACAAAGAAATTAAATCTTTAGGTCGTTTTTGGGGGAAGGAATTAGCCAATAATCCAGCTAAACAAGCCTAGTACCATACGCTTCAGGCAAAGTATTTTTCAGCCATGATTCAAGGCGACTCTGGGCGAGCACATACCTGTAAAGCGCTCCGTTTATGTTGGGAAAATCCTGAAATCGAATTTAAGTTTCCCAAGTGGCAAGTGTATTCCAACTACGTTAGCTGCTTGAGAAATGGAATGGGGTTTCCTTCTGATAAAATTATTGACTATAAAGACACTTGCAATTTGCTGCTCAATAAATGGTACCCATCGCAAACGATAGAAAAGCTAAGGATCCAACAAGCCCTTGTAATGCCTGAATTTGATATCGTATGTGCAGCGCTTTCAAGCAATAGAAAGGACAAAGAAATAATAAAGAAATCTGTTATTGATGAATTAACAAGAATTGAAACTGCTTATTTAAAACTTGCAGGAAAGAAACATCCTTACCTATCTAATCTGTATTATTTGAAAGGCATTATCTATGGTTATGAAAATGCACTTGATCGGTCGGTTTATTGGTTAAAAAAATCAATCGAAATGAATTATGTTGATAAAAATCAACATCCTGCATTCTGTTTAAAATGGAGGAAAATAATTGGAGCCTACAGGATTTACAGCATTTCTGATACAAAAAGAATCTTCAAGGACTTTAGCGCTCCAGCATTGTTTTTCTATAGAAAATTGTTAAAACGCAGTGAAGAAATTTTTTATCTCCGTTTGTTGTTTAATAAGATGTTGATCGATCAACCTGAAAATGACATTTACAGTGTAATGCCATTCCAAGAGCTTGAATTTGTTACCGCAGGTCTTTATAATAAATTTCATTTGCAATCAGATATGGATGCAGCATGGGATTACTCTCAGAAATATCGTTTTATCTACCACACACAATCTAAGCTCCAAAAAAGCAATTTAGGCTATCCTCAAAAGTTTAAAGAATTGTGTTACCGTGAAATGAGTAAAGCCAGAATGGCAAACGATTCATTGTTGTTATGTCAAAATCAATTCGAAGAATTTAGTAAAATAGACCATAAAAAAACGATTGAAAACACACTCATTAAATACAGAAATTTTAGGTATGCCATTTCTTTAATTGATTTGAAAATTCCGGTTATCAGTAAATATGCAAACAATAAATTTGCATTAACAATTAAGAAAGCTCAACAAAAACTGAAGCCAACAAATGCTGCATTGTTGCATGTTTCTCATTTCTCACAACTGAATTTATTTTAATAGCCTACAGTGGTTTATCACCAAAGATACGGCTTGGGTAACCGTGAAAAATTGGAAATCGGCATCAGATTACCTTCCTGATTTAGCATTAAGTTCTATAAGATCAAAAAATACAAATAAATGGAAGAATGAATCGTACCAATACTACCAGCAAATTATTAAACCCAATATTGAAATTCTTCAGAAAAAGGGAATTCACAAGTTGCAATACACAAGCGATCCCAATTTCAATATACTGCCACCTGATGTTTGGATTACTTCTTTCGACAAAGATAGTATTCCCCATTTTTTTATTCAAGATTTTGCGGTCTCACACTTGTTAACCAGCTTGCCAGATGTATTGCAAGAAAAGCCTGTTGATGCTGAAGTCTCTTCACCAAATATATCGATTAACTCGCCTGCGTTGCCCGATTCTTTAGTCGATTTAAGAATAGCCCGAAAAACTGTAATTTCTATCGCATCCGATTTTAATGTTAAGCCCCAAATACAAAGATTAAATATCAATGAGGTTATTCAACATCTTCAAACCTCTGACATTTATCATTTATTTAGTCATGGTGCTGAAAATCAAGGTATTTGGCTAAGTAATTCTTTTATAAAACCGGAAGATATTAGAAAGAAGGATTTGAACTGTGAATTGGTAGCTATGGTAACGTGCAACAGTTGGAAAGGGAATTTCTATTATAATGAAGGCATGTCTGGTATGGCTGAGGCTTTAACCAATGCAGGTGTTAAACGTCAAATTGTTTCAGTTTGGGAAATAGATGAATTGACTTCCGCCGAAATCATGCGGAATTTTTATGGCTATCTCGCAAAAGGAAATGATGCAGACGAATCGCTCAAATTAGCCAAGTGTGATTTTCTTAAACATGCCGCACCAAATCAATTGCATCCTCAATATTGGGGAGGTTTAATTCTCTTTGGTACATCATCAGGTATCCCTTACTGGGTAAATCGCAACAACAATTTCGAGTTGTTGATATTAATGATTGTTTTACTCGGAATGTTCACATTAATAATCAAAGTCATCAATAAAAAATTATTCTAGTGCATGGTCTGAAATAATTTTAGTAGCCAATTTACCAGATGCACTTGCTGGGAAATCTCTTGAAATCTTTGTGAATGTTGAAGAAGCCAACAACCGATCGCCCATTTTCCAAAAGATAAAGCCTTTCAAGGTTTCTGTTTTATCGCTGCTACTGCATTTGTTATTCAGCATTGCCAATGCAGCTTCAGTTTTGTCTTGCTCAAATAAACAAATGGCTAAGTAATAGCAGAGCGTATCATTTATTCCAAATGCTGAAATTTGCTTTCGAATAATCGTTTCCGACAGGGCGAATTCTCGGTTTCGAAACGACTGCATCCATTCATCATCCGGATTTAACTTTCCCATGAGCACAGGAAAGCCTGACTCACGTTGGTAATAATCTTCCCAATTCTTCGATGAACCTTGATTGGTAATAAACCAAGTTGTTAGCGCTGCTATTCCAATAATTACAGCTGCCGCAGGTAAATAAACTCGCCGCAATTGATTTTTTTGTGAATATGCTTGAATGCGTTTTTGCGAACGTAGACTAAATTTTCGAACAGCTTCAATTGAATAGTTGTACTTTTCAAGATAGGCTTTAATCCCTTTTCCTGCTTCATCATGAGGAGTATTTTGTCTGATTCTGTTTAAAATATCAGACCCATCAATCGACTTGTTTTGTATCAATCGATTAATCTCACCCCACTCTGGAAATCCTTCTGTATTCTCTGTAATAGCCATAATATTTAGCGCATAAATGTATTCCAAATTTTTCTAATTCTCTTTTTAGCATTGTGCAAGGTGTTTCGAACGGTAAGTTGAGATAGGGAAAGCATTTGAGCAATCTCCTCGTTTTTATGTCCTTTAAATGCAATTGGAGTATCTGGTTTTCTCTTTCACTCAATTGCATCATCATTAAATCAAAGGCTTCATTTTGAAACTTATCGAAAGCTTCTGGTCGTTTCCAAAATTTGAGGGTTAAACCGATTTGATTCAAAATTCCACCCCTTCGTTTTCTCGCTCGAAGGATATCATAACATGCATTTCTTACTGAAATTTTTAAATAACCTACTAGTTCATCATCATTTGTAAATAAGGAGGATGTTTCATGGCTAGGGTAGATTCGAATTAGTTTTTCGAAAATTCCTGAAACAACATCTTCAGCTTCAGATTCATCCCCAAGTAGATGAAATGAAATGAAAAGCAGTTCATTGAAATATTGATTATACCAAAAACTTAATTTTCTATCTCCATCTCTACTTACTACCTTAAGATTGCTATTTGTAATACTTTCTTTATCAATTAGTTTCAAAAAATCATCCATATCATTGGTATTGTTGATGATATTGTTCGTTCTCAAAGTAAAAGATTCTTACTGAAAAATCTTTTCAGTAGAAGAGTCCATATTCGCAGCCATGGATTTGACAAAGATAGAACGAATGGATTTACTTATTCGGACAAACTCAACAGGGCGTCCGGTAGACTTCGCCAGAAAAATGGGGATGTCTTCTAGATCCTTATACAACTACATTAACTATATGAAAACGAAACTTAATGCTCCCGTTGAATATTCTAGCAACATGCAATCATATTTTTACAAAGACAAAGGTTCAATCAAACTGGGTTGGATCCCTGAAAAATTTAACCTATCCAGTAATAACTTTACCTCAGATAGCGATTCTAACGAATAATACTCCTCAAGTTGAAGTTAGTTTTTCAATTGCGCATTACACATTTCACAGTTAAGACTAAAATCTGCCCTTCTTCGCAGATTCTTAGAAAAGATCATCTCCTGCGCTTAATTTAGTTTGTATAGACGCCTTAGCTTCTTTGACTTATTATGCTAGAAAAAAATTACTGGTGAATAACATTTTAGAACATGCAGTAGATTGTCAAAAAGCTTTGACGAATTATTGTTGCTATCACAAAGTCAAATATGTTAAAACTCTAGACCTATTCTTTGTCGATTAAAACCTAAAAACAAGGTACACTGCAACAGGTAATGCCAACCTCGATTGCTGAATCTGTTGAGTGATAGTTGATGAAGTTGTTACTTTAGGCGCTCCTGGCTGATTAAAATCGCGGCTTGTAATTTTAGCTTCGTTCTTATTAAAACCAAACTGATAATACATTGTACTTTCTGTACCTAACAATACACGATCCGATAACTTAAATCGCGCAACCCCACGAATGCCTCCTCCTGATCGTTGGGTAGTTATTCTGTTTTCAGTGGTGATAGTATCAAACGATATTATTTGGGTAGATGTTATATTTTCCGATAATTCATAAACACCATCAACGCCAAATCCAATTTGCCATCTGTTGCTCAAGACGCAATATTTATCGATGCCAATCCGAGATGATACAGATGAAATCAATGTCTTACGATCGGTAATGTCGTCATTGTCTTTCACCTGATCGAAATTGAAGCCAACACCCGCATGAAGGCCCCATTTTGTTGACGTGTTATTCAAAGAATAATTCAATAAAAATGGATTGTTGGTATTGGGCACTGTTCCAATAGTTAGAAGTTGTCTAAGCAATGGATTTATCTGAACCCCCAAATAATGTTCAAATCGCTTTTTGTCGTTCTTTTCGCTATCAGAATTTGTAATCTGAGCGGAAGTATTTCCAATTAATCCCAATACCAAAGCGGCGAACAAAAATTGCTTTCTCATTATTTTTTGAATGGATCAGAGAATTTTACATCTGTAACCAATGAATAGTCGGTTAATGCATTCAAAAATGCCATTAAAGATTCTTTATCCGCTGAACTAATATTCATTCGACGAGGATTCCCGTAAATGTCTTTCAAATTTGGATCGAGATTTTCTGATGCCTGAATGCCCGTTGAATAGTGTTCCAAAACATCGTTTAACGTATTGAATCTTCCATCATGCATGTAAGGCGCAGTAAGGGCTACGTTTTTAAGATTGGGCGTTTTGAATTTCTCCATTTGTGAAATTTTACCCGTAATCGCACCAAAACCTTTATCCAACGAAATGCCATCTAAACCAATGTTCTTAGGTTCATCTGTAAAGTAAGGTCCAGGAAAGGGATTGTGACAAGAGCCGCAATTGTAAGTACTGAAAAATAGATTGTAACCCTTAGTCTCCTCTATATTCATCGGGTGAAACGAATTTTGCAAGAATTTATCAAACGTCGAATTGTTCGACTGAATCGATTCCATGAATGTAGCCACTGCATCCGCCATTCGTGTAACGTTAATTTCGGGCGTTCCAAAGGCATTTTGAAATAACGCATCGTAATATGGAGCTTTCTTTACTTTCTCAACCACTTCGTTTACATCGGTAATTCCCATTTCGATGTGGTTGGTAATCGGTCGTGAAAACAATGATCTTAAATTTGATTCTCTACCATCCCAAAAGAATCCACCACCTTGTGCGGCAATCAAATCAATTGGATTCAAAACTCCGCCATCTCCAGTTCCATTTCCTGCGAAATTCAGTCCGGTTGGTAAATTCTGAATGGCCATCGAATTTCGCTCCGTTTTAATGTTGTTCAATCCAGCACTAAATTGAACATTGTCCGAAAACGCAAATGCCTGTTTGTGACAACTTCCGCATGAAACAGCATTGTTTTTAGATAACAATCGCTCATAAAACAAAACCCTGCCTAATGTGGCAACATGGTTTCGGGTATTGTTATTATCTGGATTTGCAAAATAAGCATAAACTGTAGATGGCAATTTCGGTTCATTGTTTACAGAAACCCGAAGTATCTCCTCTTTGCTGCAAGATTGAAGCACGACAAATGCTGCAACGGCTATAACGATTAATACCTTTTTCATCTTTCTTTTTTCTATTGATTCATCACGAGCGACAAGTGCTGCGTAATGTGAATTTTATTTCTTCAATATCTTCCGTTGGACGATCACAAACAGATTGTCTACAAAGGTAGAAGATTGTTTCATTTAATGAGATTCTACCCTCAAACAATGGAATATCGCTTTCCTTTTCAGCAGCAGCGACAATCAATTCAGGATAATAAGTCGCCAAAATCTCACGTGATTTTTGAAAAGCATCAGGTCCAGTTACAACCAATTCGAACGATGGATACAAATCATGCAAAGCCAAATTCATCCAATTTGAATATCCTAGACCATAACCGATCATTTCATTCTTTACTGTTTGCAACATTTCTCTGGAACGTTCAACCCATTCAGGCTTTCCAAAATAAATTCCTAAAGAATTCAGAATTATTGCCAACATCGAATTTGAAGCAGGAATTACATTGTCGCTCGTTTCCATTTGTCGCGCTACCCATTCAGTATGCCTCTCCGACGTATAGTACAACAAACCACTTCCAGCTTCCGGGAAAATATTCAAAACAATTTCTAAAAGAACTTTTGCTTCGATTAAATAATCTTCTTTCCAAGTTGCGCTGTAAAGTGAAATATATGCATCAATTAACCAAACATAATCCTCTAAAAATGCATCAATTTTACCCTCTCCATTTTTCCAAGAATGCCACAATTCACCTTGTTTATTCACCATGTTTTCACGAATAAATCGTAAATTAAATTCAGCCAATTTCAGGTGATTTTCATTACCAAAAATTCTGTATGCATCTGCCAGCCCTTTTAGCATCATAGCATTCCAGCTCAAAAGAATTTTATCGTCCAAACCAGGACGAATTCTTTTACTGCGATTGGCTAATAATTTCAAATTTAATTCATCCAATTCTTTTGATGTACCATTAAATTCTTTTCGCATCAAGATATATTGGTCATGCTCCCAAAATCCTATGTCATCAATGAAATAAGAATTTTCTAGTAAGGTGAATTCTTGATCACTTAATAATTCTTTTAATTCCTCAATCTTCCAAGTATAAAATTTCCCTTCAACACCTTCGCTATCTGCATCTAATGCAGAATAAAATCCACCCTCCGGGGACATTAATTCTCGTTGAACAAATTGAATCGTTTCGTCACAGATTTCTTTATACCGATCCTTGCCAAATCCATGGAAAGCATTGGCATACAATGAAAGCAACTGCCCATTGTCGTACAACATTTTTTCAAAGTGAGGAATCTTCCACCAAACATCTGTCGAATAACGCGAAAATCCACCGCCCACCTGGTCATAAATGCCTCCGGCAGCCATTTTATCTAATGTTAACTCTACATGTTTTAGAATTCTTTCATCATTTGCAATAAAGCCATATTTAAGTAGGGATTCATAATTGTTTGGCAATGGAAACTTCGGCGCTTTATTCGGGCCCCCATCAACATCGTCAAACATTTCAATCCAATTTTCAATACAGTTCTTTAAATCTGTTTTTGTGAGTTTATTCGGATCTACCTTAATCTTAAACAATTCAGTTTGTTTAATTCCCGACGATAGCCGCGCTGCATATTCAAGCATTTCAGCTTTGCTTTCTATGTACAAACTATTTACTTGATTTAAAACTTTTTGCCATTGCGATTTTGGGAAATAAGTTCCACCATATACCGGTCTTCCATCAGGCAATGCAAAACAATTTAGTGGCCATCCACCTCGGCCACCCATTAAATGCACAGCGGTCATATACAATTGATCTATATCAGGTCTTTCTTCTCGATCCACTTTAACACAAACGAATTTTTCGTTCATCATTTCAGCCGTAAGAGAATCTTCAAAAGACTCGTGCTCCATCACATGGCACCAATGACAAGCCGAATATCCAATACTAATCAACAACAATTTATCTTCCTTCTTTGCGCGATCAATCGCCTCTTGTCCCCACGGAAACCATTCTACAGGATTGTATGCGTGTTGCAATAAATACGGACTATTTTCATGGATTAAGCGATTCGCTTTTCCTTTATCAGCGGTAGAATTCATTTAGTAAAAATAATGAGTCCACCGTTCAGATTTACACCAATTGTTCATGAAATTCCAATAGAAAATCTGGGAATAATCTTTTAATCTTAATAGTAAAAAATAATCATTAATCAACGGATTAAAGTCCTTGGCTGCTATAGGCAAAACACAACATCCGAATTACGATTTGAATCCCTTTTACCTTTCAACTTTCTTTAATCCACGGACTGAAGTCCGCGGCTGCTATAAGTAAAAACCAACATTCATTACAACAAAAAATCCCTTTTTCCTTTCCCCTGTCAACTCAATACTTTTTACTCAATACTCAAGACTAAGTACTAAAACGGTAATTTCACCGGAGTCTTCAAATCCACTGGAATCGTCTTCCGAAAAAACAATCTCGATACTTGAATGCTTCCTTTTACTGCAAATTCTGGCCTTCCTCCAGTCAAAACACTTAAAATCATATCAGGTTTTATTAGTGATTTTAAATCGCCAGTTAATTCCCAATTCACTTCTGGTTTTAATAATCGCCTTATTCTAATCACTCGATTTGTATGAATTTCCCCAATTTTATTTCCATTCATTAAAATATCGAGATCTACACGCCGAATTTTAAATTTTAATTTATCTGGATTATTTATTTGGGTTGTGAAACTGAAATTCAATTTACCGTCTTTCAGTTGACCAGGTTTGAAATTGCTGATTTTTTCCACACTTGGTATCGCTACATTTTCGAAGCTTTTACAAGATGAAAATGCAAACAGTAAAGCGAAAAATGCAATTTGAAAAACACGTTTCATTTTCAGAAATTATGGTATAACGCTAACTGCTGATGTAGTAATTTTATTGCTTTCTAATCCAGCTCTGTCTTTAATATATACCTCAAAAGTCGCTGTTTCTGATGATGAATTAGAATTAACCAATGCCACTTGTGGGATAACAATGGATAGATTTCCTTGAATGGCTATTGCTGCATCTGGTGCTAATTGACGAATCCTGAATGAATACAATAGGTTATTTCTCAAATCCTTGACAAATGCATTCGGTATTTCAGTATCATTTTCACCCAAATCTCCATTTCTATCCAAATAAGAAATTGTAATTACAACCGAGTCTCTATACTCTTTAATAGTACCGGGCGAAATAGATTTAAATTCTATCGATGGTTCAAAAGTGAATACTTCGTCCTTTTTACACGACAAGAACGCAATACTGAGAAACAACAATGAAATTCCGATTCTTCTCATAATTTAAGGTTGAATAATGAAACTCCAATAGGTTTTGTATGCATCTACCGAAGTATTGGTAGGGAATTCTGTATTGTTTGGATGTTGTCCGTCGTTTGTGTAATACCGCATATAATATTGAACTCCCGGGCTTAATCCTGCAAGTTGAATAGTTGCAATCCAAAGTGGACCTTGGCCTGGAAAATCAACCGAAATAGCTTGAACCTGTGTTGCTCCGCTAAAATCGTCTTTTTGATCACTAATAAACAACCGATTAAATTGTAATTGAGGAATTGGTGTTAGATCGTCTGTTACCACAGCGACAAATGCAAACGATGTTTCTCCAGCTGGAATTTTGAAAGGATTAAAGATTACAGAATCCACACGATTTTCAATTACTGAATATTCTACCGTATAGGTTGTATTTGCTGCATAATAAAAGGTGAACAATGGCTCAAGATCCGGACGGGTAGCAACATCACCCGAACTATTTCTCGCTCCATTTAAAATCCACTGCGCTACCTTGTCAATATCTTCTTGAGGCAATCCAGTGCCGATATTGTCTTGCGGCATCCGATCATCCACATTTACGAAACAGCAATTGGTAATTCTTTCGTGAAGCACCGATTTTGCAGTGTCAAATGGCACAACGCGATAGGTGAATTCATTTTCATAGTTATTTTTAACTATTGGCGCATAAACCAAAGTGGAGAAGGTGCTCTGAACAGTTCTAAAATCTGGTTCGAAGTTTCCATCGTGACATCCCGGAACGGCACATTTCGTAACAAACAGATTTCGATGTAATCCTGCTAAAGTGATTGCATTGAGTGTGTCAGGCTCAGGATTATTATTGCCATAATCGATTTTATCGAATGGATTTTCTGGATCTGGCTCTTCTTTTTTACAAGAAGATGTGGCCAAAATACTTGCAACAATAGCGCAACTGAAAATCAGAATCAGCTTTTTCATACCAGTGCTTCAGTTAAAACTCGTCCGGGTAACATCCCACCAGGAATAGCGTCTTTAAATCCTAAAATATGCGCAATCGTAGGAGCGATATCGATGCTTTCTCCTGTTAGATCATTGATGAGCTGATTTTGCTGCACTTTATCTGGCGGCCCAACTAACATACAGAAAATTTCTCGAGAAGTATTGTCGCTTGTGTGATCCAATGCTAATTGGCCGTAATTGTCGGATATTGTATTTGGTTGAAGGTTTCGTCCATGCTCTGGTGCAACAATTAAAATAGTGTCGTTCGCCATTCCTGGTGTGTTTTGAATGGTTTGCCACAAGTGACTCACTGCATAATCAGCTTTTCGGAGATTGTTGCAGTATTGGGTGTAATTCGAGTGACAAATATCCACTCCCTGCATGTTCACCACAAGAAGTTCTGGTTTGAATTGTTGGATGATTCTTTCTGCTGCAGAAACATTGAACATGTCATCGTTCATGAATTGTTCTCCAATATTCCAAGGATCATTTAATCCACCTGCAAGGGCCGTATCGAATGTATTTTGAAGGAAATTCTGAATCAAATCATTGTCTACACTTTCGTTCAGAATCGAATTTCCATCCTTCGTGGCTGATCTTGAAAAGCTTTCGTTAAAAAAGCTTCGTAACTGATTTACTTCCTGCATTTCAGCTTGAGTAAATACCTTTGGATTTGAAAGCGCATTTGCACCAAGTCCACTAATCAATGTTGCAGGCTGCATAAAATTCGCACCATACAAGGCACCATATCCAATATATGTACTGAAGTTTAGAGAAGGGTAGGGGCCAAGTGCATTCGAAATCCACCAGGCATTCATTGCACTTTGTATTGGATCTGAATGCTTTCTGTAATATTCGAAAATTGTAGGATTTCTTGGTGGTTCCTTGATATTCAAATCTTGCAATGTGTAATTGCCTGTTAATGCTGTTGAGTGCCCATTAAAGTGTCCAGTAGGACCTTGAGCATATCTAAATTGTTTATACAATGTGCCTTGCGATTGCAGTGTTGCTCCGATTGGCGATGGAAGTGCTTGGATTCCTGGAGCAATAGCAGGATCTATTCCACCGCTTCCATTAAAAGACCCTGGCATTAAATTGCCACGTTGTTGAAGTACCGATTCAATATTTCTAACTCCACCAGCAAACATGCAGAAAACCACATGGTTGGCAATTCGGTTTCCAGTTGCTGCAAACAATCGTCCCGAAGGAAGAATATATGGTGCGGCAACAGTTGCTGCTGCGGCAATCGCTGTTTTCTTGATAAAACTTCTACGAGGAATATATTGTGACATAGTTTGCAGATTAATAAAAACGGTATTCATTTGAGGTCATCATGGCATAATAAACCATGGCAGAAGTCATAGCCTCGTTGGCATTTATTTTTTCGGTAAGCGTAAAGCTTTCCAATTCATTCGGCTCTCGATTGTATAATTTAATGTATGTATTTTTAACATATTGACCAATGTTTGCCCTCATCTCAGCGTTACTTGGAAGATTTGCATCAGGCGAATTCAACATATTTTTAACCAATACATCTTCAATCAAAATTTTATCGCCAAATGCAAGGTAAAGCAGCGATAAAATGCCCAAATCATTTTGACTAATCGTTGAGCCGAAAACATCAGCATAAGCAATTGAGATAAACTCAACCATGGTTTTACTAACGGTTTTTTCGCTTTGATCTTTAGTTACTAAAACATCATCAACCTCATATATATTGGTAGTCTCCTTTTTGCAACCCTGATAAGAAGTACTCAATATTGCTAACAGAATGATACTATAGAAACGACTATTCAATGCCAGCATATTCATCAGTTTTTAGTAAGTTCACCAATAGATTTTTGAAATCCAGATTTTGTTTTAACATCTGGGTGAAATAAACAGATTCTTCGGTATTAGGCGATCTGAATAAAAAACGATTAAACAATTGTTTAACCTGGCCTTCAGCATAATCAGTAGAATTCAAAAAGATATCAATGTATTCGTTTTTTGAAGAAGCCTCCTGAAGAAACAAAACTCCGGTAAAGCCATCAACAATCTTAACACCTTCAGTTTTTTCAAATTCTGAAGGATTCCTTAGCAAAAACAATTGATAGGTTGCGATAACAAAGTTCAACGAGCCCATATTGAGCTGATCGAAGAAATAATTGTTTACACATATACGGTGCATCCCTTGTATGCTTAGTTGGCCGGTGTTAAATAAAGTTGGGGTGGATTTGTATATGATCAAGCGATCTAATTCACTTTGAATTTGCTCATAAAATGGCTCATATTGAGGCTGGGTTAGCAAAAGTGAAAACGTATAAATTATGTCATTTACCTCAAATGTATCGAGGCCGTTCAACATTTCGTTGTTCGCTATTTCGAACTGACGGGTATAAAATTCATTGTTTTCGAGAATGTCGCTAATGATGGTCGACCTTGAAGTCTCACTGAAATTTGCAGCATTCAAAGCGTTTAAAGCCTCGTTGTATTCGGTTTCTGAAGGTTCTCTTCCTAACAATCCGATATAGGATTTATTGATGAAGTTGGCCTTCAATCCTGTTGGAAGTGTATTGTCGGGTGGGGGAGTATTTCCAGGAATAATCTTATCCTCTTTCTTGGTGCAAGATGAAATGCCCAAAATAGATATTATGAATAAAAACTTAAAAATGAAATGTTTACCCATAAACCAACTAAATAAAACCGGATCGTTTTACAACGACCCGGTGATGAAAATATTACTTATGCTTTTTTCAATTCAGTGTAGTACTTGTAAAAGTAGGGAATAGTTTCGATACCCTTCAAGTAATTAAATACGCCGTAATGCTCATCAGGAGAATGAATGTCGTCTGTATCAAGTCCAAAGCCCATCAATACAGTTTTCAAACCCAAGATTTTTTCGAATGATGCTACAATTGGAATGCTTCCGCCACCGCGCGAAGGAATTGGATCCTTACCAAATGTGGTTTTCATCGCTAGCGCTGCTGCTTGATATTCAATAGAATCTGTAGGAGTTACAACAGGCCATCCACCATGATGCGGACGAACTTCAACCTGAACACCTTTTGGTGCAATAGCTTCGAAGTGATTCTTAAATAACTCTGTTACTTTATCAGGGCTTTGGTTTGGAACCAAGCGCATCGAGATTTTTGCATATGCTTTCGATGGAAGAACTGTTTTAGCGCCTTCGCCAGTGTATCCTCCCCAAATCCCATTTACATCTAAGGTTGGTCGAGTTGCAGTTCTTTCGAGCGTTGTAAAACCTGTTTCTCCCATTACATCACCAATTTTGAGTTCGCTTTTGTAAGCCTCAACATCAAAAGGAGCAGAATTGATGGCAGTTCTTTCGCCATCGCTCAACTCAATTACATCATCGTAAAATCCAGGAATTGTGATCTGTAAATCGCTGTCTTTTAATGAAGCAATCATATCACACAAAACATTGATCGGATTGGCAACACCTCCACCATATACACCAGAGTGTAAATCACGGTTTGGTCCAGTAACTTCAACTTCAACATAGCTTAAGCCACGTAAACCAGTCGTAATAGACGGAATATCATTGGCTATCATCGAAGTATCGGAAACTAAAACGCAATCAGCTTTCAACTTCTCCTTGTTGTTCATTAAGAATTCATCCAAATTGGCAGAACCAACTTCTTCTTCACCTTCAATCATGAATTTGATGTTGCATGGAAGCAAATTGTTCTCGAGCATCAATTCGAATGCTTTAACATGCATGAAAACCTGACCTTTGTCGTCGGCAGAGCCACGGGCATAAATTTTCCCGTCTTTGATCACAGGTTCAAAAGGTGGATTTGTCCACAAATGAATAGGATCTGCAGGTTGCACGTCATAATGCCCATAAACTAAAACTGTTGGTAAGCTTGGATCGATGATTTTGTCTCCATAAATAATTGGAAAACCTGGAGTCGGACAAATTTCAACATTGTCGGCACCAGCACCAATTAAACTATCTTTAACGGATACTGCCATTCTAAGCACCTCTTCTTTATATTTTGGATCAGCACTCACTGAAGGAATACGAAGAAGTGTAAAAAGTTCATTCAGATATTTTTCGGAATTTTGATCAACAAGGTTCTTTATTTCGCTCATTTTGTGTTTATTATGTTTGTTAGAAGATGACTCGATACTTTGGTGTAATTTTGTAAAAAGGTGGCACAAATTTAGTTAGGGCAAGTAAGATTTTTTTACCTTTCTGTAAACAGGTAAAACAACGATAGTTTACATTCGTTTCATAAATTATGAATTTATACAGAACAACTTTGTTAAAATGTATACTGGCTTCATTGCTGGCTGCGTTTCCATGTTCTATTTTAAAGGCCCAACTTACTGTTAGTCAACAAGCAGCACAGCCACTTGTTCAAAATGTTTTGTTAGGGAATGGCGTTTCAGCCAGCAATATTTCATTTTCAGGTGCATCCCAAATGCTTGGATCTTTTAATGGATCAAGTTCAAATATAGGATTAGCGAATGGCCTTATATTAAGCACCGGGAGAATTCAGGATGCTACTGGGCCAAACCAAAGTTCTGGAAGTGGGGAAAATCTCAGTCAAAATGGTTTCGCTCCGCTAGAACAAGCCATTGGCAATGGAGCTGAAACACAAGACGCTGCAGTATTGAAATTCGATTTCGTTTGCGAAGGTGATGTGGTTCAGTTCAGCTATGTATTTGCTTCCGAAGAATATCCTGAATATGTAGGATCTGAATTCAACGATGCATTTGCTTTTTTTATTCAAGGCCCTGGAATTACTGGGATGCAAAATATCGCCTTAATTCCCGGAACTACACTTCCTGTTGCGATTAACAATGTAAACGCAGGAACAAACAACAACTTTTTTGTCAACAACGGTAATGGAACCACAAGTGGTGGATCTACAGTAGAGTTCGATGGTTTTACAAGACCACTCATCGCGCGAGCAAACGTAATCCCTTGTCAACAATACACCATTACAATCGTAATCGCTGATGTAAGTGATGGTATTTATGACAGTGCAGTGTTTCTTGAAGGTCAGAGTTTTACAAGTCCTGAAGTAGAAGTGAAAGGGCAAATCTCATATGTGGATGGAGCTTCTGAATTATATGAGAATTGCGGCAATATGACCATCACCATTTCAAGAACAGGTGAAACAACCGCGCCTTTAACCATTCCATTGGATGTTGAAGGAACTGCAACATTTGGAGTGGATTACAACAATTTTCCAACAACAGTAACTATTCCCGCTGGTCAATCTTCAATTTCTTTTGTTATCAATGCTATTCAGGATGGTATCAATGAACCAGGCGGTGAAACTGTTGCAGTAATTTACCGTGATACCGGCTGCGTCGATATTGTTGAGAAAAGAGTTGATTTTACCATCTTCGATCCACCACCACCAGTAGCATTGAATCCAGGTGCCCCACAACAGAAAAAGTGCCCGCGTGTTCCAGTTGACCTCACTGCTATTGTAACAGGAGGAGTGCAGCCCTATTTAATCAACTGGGAAACTGGTCTTCCCAATCAAAACCCTGTAACTGTTTTCCCAGATTCTACTTCATGGTATACAGTGAATATTACCGACCAATGCGGCGCCCAATTGGTTGATTCTGCGTTCGTAGAAATAAAAGATTACGTACCTCTGAAATTGTATACAACACCCGACACCGTTTTGTGTAAAGGAGATATGGCCGTAATTGGCGGATACTCCACAGGTGGAAAACTACCTATAGCTTACCAATGGGAAACCCTAGGTATTTTAGGACAAACAAGAGAAGTTAGCCCAAGTCAAACTACAATTTATAAACTTTCAGTTACAGATTCATGTTCGATAACAGTTACCAATTCTATAGAAGTACGGGTAATTGAAGTGAATGCTGTTTTTAGTGTAGATTACCTCGACCACTCAACAGTTCAGTTTAAGGACCTTTCATATTCTGATGTGGTTCAATGGGATTGGGATTTTGGAGATAATTCTGGAATATCAGTCTTGCAAAATCCCGTTTACACATTTCCTGATACAGGATTGTTTTATGTGAGGCTAATTGCTTCCAACGAAGAGGCTTGTAAAGACACAATTGTAAATCCGATTTTCTCTTATCCACTTTTTAATATGTGGATTCCAAATACTTTCACGCCAGATGGAGATGGAATTAATGATGCCTTTGCAGCAATAGGGGAGGGATTTGTATCCTATGAAATGTACATATTCAACAGATGGGGTGAACAGATTTTTACAACCAATAACTACGACGCGCGATGGGGAGATGGTTCAAGAGGAATTCTCGATAATATTCCAATAGACGTATACTCCTATAAAATTATTGCAAGGCTTCCAACGCTCGAAACTCGACAATTTATTGGAAGAGTTACTGTTATTCGTTAGATACCTATATTCCGATAATCTGCTATTTTTGTCTATTGATTAGCAGCGATTACGGATTAATTTTGATACTGAATTAAAGAAGCTAAATTGAATTTGAGAACACTTATACTCATGTTTTTCTTACTGATAATGCCTAGTCTTCGTGCTACGCATATTATTGGTGGTGAAATATATTATGATTGTTTAGGAAATGGTCAATTTAGAATTACACTTAAACTCTATAGAGATTGCCTGTTAGGTCAAGCTCCTTTTGATGATCCAGCAACTGTAAGTATTTACAATCAATCTGGAGCGCTCGTTCAAAATGTTTTCATGAATTTCCCTGGTAGCAATGTGCTATCAATTAACACGCTAAATCCTTGCTATCAAGACAACGCACAGGTTTGTGTAGAAGAAGCGATTTACACCGAAATCGTAGATTTAGATCCAATACCTGGAGGATATTCAATGACCTACCAAAGATGCTGTAGGAATGAATCTATCTTGAATATTTTCGATCCAGGCGATACTGGGTCAACTTACACAGCACAAATTCCAGAATCGGCATTTACGGATTGCAATTCTAGTCCACGGTTCACAAATTTTCCACCTATTGTACTGTGCATCAACGATCCATTGATTTTTGATCATTCTGCAACAGATCCTGATGGTGATCAATTGGTATATTCATTCTGTTCGCCTTTTGAGGGTGCATCAACTGTCGATCCTATGCCAGTTCCGGCAGCTGCGCCCCCATACAATTTCGTCAATTTCATTCCTCCCTACACCGCAAACAACCCTTTGGCATCCACACCTGGCGCTGCCGTAGATCCTGTAAACGGAGAGCTAACAGCATTCCCTACCCAATTGGGTCAGCACGTTGTTGCTGTATGTGTATCTGAATACCGTAATGGTGTATTGTTATCGGTGAACAAAAGAGATTTTCAGTTTAATGTATTGAATTGCAATGGTGTATCGATAGCCGATTTTGTAGCTCCTACAGCCGATATTGAAACTGGAAATGTTTGCAACGGATTGATGGTGAGTTTTCAAAATCAAAGCGAATTTTCTGTAGTTTATCAGTGGGATTTTGGTGTTCCAGGTGTTGGAAATGACATAAGTACCGCAACCAATCCAACATATCTTTACCCTGATACAGGGCAATACACGGTGATGTTAATTTCTAATCCAGGCTATTCATGTTCAGATACATCATTCTTAGAAATAGCTGTTTATCGGGAAATTGATGCAGAAGTAGAGGTTCCTGATCCACAATGCATTACAAACAATAGTTTTGATTTCACTGCTGGAATATTGTTCGAAAATTCGGCTACTTTCTTATGGGAATTCACAGGTCCTGCAAACATCGGCACATCGACATTGCAAAATCCACAGAATGTAAGTTGGAGTGAACCTGGAGTGTATCCCGTCTATTTAACAATTAATGACCCTCATTGCACAGATAGTGATACAATTGATGTTACAGTTTATCCCGAATTAAATGTTGATTTTTCTGTGAATTCTCAGAATGAATGTGAACCTGCTAGAATTGTTTTTACCAATGAATCGTCATTTTCTCCGGGTGCAACACTTATTTGGAATTTCGGAGATGGCACAACATCCAATGCAACCAGCCCTGTTCATGTTTATACAGAACCAGGAATTTACGATGTAAGTCTAATTATTGAGAATATTGTTGGATGCCTTGATACCGTGGAGTTGTTGTTAAATGACTTAATTACAATTCGGCCTTCTCCCAATGCGGGTATCGAAGCCAATCCAAGGATCCAGTCAATTTTAACACCTGAAATTGAATTTACCGATTTATCAACTGAATTTTTAGATACTTGGCTTGAGCCTGGAAATGGCGATATTGTTGATGAGCCTACTGGTAAATATTATTATTCGGATACAGGAACTTATTTCGCTAAAATAGTTGCTGTGAATGAAGTTGGATGCTATGATACTGCGATGGTTAAGATTAAAATTGAACCCATTTATGCGTTTTTTATTCCGAATGCATTTTCACCGAACGATGATGGTGTGAATGATCAATTTAGTCCTAAGGGTGAGGGTATTAAAACTTATGAAATGTTTATTTTCGATAGATGGGGAGATCAAATATTTTATACCGATAAATTCAATCAACAGTGGGATGGCAGAGCAAACGATGGAAAAAAGTCAGCCCCATTAGGCGTTTACAATTATAAAGTGTTGGTTTTAGATATGCAAAAAACCGAACATATTTATGTAGGTAAAGTAACTTTAGTTAGATAACGCTGCATCTGTTTATAAAATTCATTTGTAACTGGTTTTCAGTTGTTTAGAAATACAGTTACTAACCATTGGCATATGAAAGTAAAATTCAGTATTTTAGCCGTGGGGTAATATGGACTTAATAATGAATTCACAACGTTTAAAACGAATTAACCAATTGATTAACAGGAGCATTTTAGGGGTAATTTGCTTTTTCTTGTTATTACAAAGTGGTTTTTTAAGTGCTCAAGTACAAGTGGTAAATACGATTTTGCCACCAGATATTCAAGCCTGTGCGCCTTTAGGTGTTTTTACAATAAACGCCACCTATCCAGCAACTGTAACGGTTCCATCAAATCAAATTACAGGTTCTGGATATTTAACTTCCTCAACCCCTTATGCACCCATTGCCCCTGGTGGAACTTCAGTTGCCTTAGCTGATGATAATTCATCTGCATCAATACCGATTGGTTTTACATTCAATTATTACGGAACAAATTATACGAATTTCTCTATCAGCTCAAATGGTTACATTGGTTTCACTCCGCCGCTTCCAGGAACCTTCAGTTACTCAGCTGATGACATGGAAAATGATCTGTGTAATAGTCCTAATTTGCCGAACAACGCAATTTTTGGATGGTATCAGGATTGGAATCCTGTAGGATTAGCAAACGCAGTTCAATATCAAACAACTGGTGTAGCCCCAAATCGTGTATTAACTGTTTCTTGGACCAACGTTCCATTTTGGGCGAACTCTTGCCCAGGTACTGCCACCTTTCAAATTAGAATTTTCGAAACTACAGGTGTTATTCAAATCCACATTGGTAATAAACCTGAGTGTGATGGTATGTGGCAAGGTGATGGTCTTTCAGGTTTAGCAACTCCATGTCCTGAACAAGCTGCAGGAAGCTGTCCAACTTACTCTTATTCTGGTGATGATATCGCTGTAAATAACCAAGCTTGGCAATACACGCCGATTATTCCAGGCAGTGGAATTGATGTAGTTGCATCTGTTGCAAGTGTTGAATGGTTTGGGCAACAAGGTACCGCAGGGTCAGCATTCAATGTTACAGGAAACAATACATCAGCTCAAGTGAGCATGATTACTGCATCCCAAGCAAAGAAGAAATATATTATCAAAGTTACCTACGATATTCCATGTGCGAACGATCTTGTGTTGGTTGATACTTTTGTTGTAAACCTTCAGCCTTATGATCCCACATTTACTGTTGTTTCCCCAATTTGTCTAGGAAACTCTACTACAATCACCTACACTGGCACTTCTCCAATTTCAAATCAAACTGTGAAAGCTTGGAATTTTGGAACAGGTGCCACACCACCAACAGCAAATACAATTGGGCCCCACACCGTTAGTTTTAACTCAGTTGGAACCAAAACTATCACTTTAAACCTCAGTGCAGGAGGTTGTGCAGCAAATTCATCCACCCAAACTTTAGTTGTAACCGATGCACCTACTTCTAGTTTCACTGCTACAGCTTCTGTATGCGGAACAGCACCTGCCGTTGTAACCTACACAGGGAATGCACCAGCCAATGCAACATACACTTGGAATTTTGATGGGGGAGCAGCTGTTCCTGCAACTGGGCAAGGTCCATTCAATGTAACTTGGGCAACACCTGGAACAAAAACAATTCGATTAACGGTGAGCATTGGTACATGCAACTCTGTTGAAACTACGGTTCAAGTAATCGTTAACCCTGCACCTACGTCTACTTTCACAATACCTCCTGGCGGTGTTTGTTTAGGAGAGCCTCTAGTTATTACCTATACTGGAAATGCAAATGCCACAGCTACTTACATTTGGGGGCTTGATGGCGGAACTTCAATTCCTGCTACAGGGCAAGGTCCTCTTTCTGTTACGTGGAATACCGCCGGAAATAAAACATTAACGCTTCAAGTTTCACTTGGAACCTGTCAATCAACAACAACAACAATTCCAGTTGTTGTTCACGCTTTGCCTTTATCAACCTTTACTGTTACGCCAGGTGTTTGTCCAGGTCAAAATGCAACAACAGCCTTTACTGGAACGGTCGCAGCTGGCAACATTTACACTTGGGGATTCGATGGAGGAACAGTTGCTTCTGGCTCAGGAGCTGGTCCATACAATGTTAATTGGGCCGCTGCAGGAACTTACGATTTAACACTTCAAGTTACCTCTGCACAAGGTTGCGAATCAACCGTTTCAACCCAGCCGGTAATAGTTAATCAAATACCAACAGCTTCATTTACGGCCACACCAACAAGTTTATGTGTAGGAGAAGAAACCACCCTTCAATACACAGGCGCTGCATCTGCTGGGCTCACATATTTATGGAATTTCGACACCGGAACAGCAAATCCTGGAGGAACAGCATCTGCAACACAGGATGCAAGTTGGGCAGCAGCTGGCAATAGAAACGTAAGTCTTCGAGTTATTGCTTTGGGTTGTACGTCTGCTGTAGTAACAAATGCTATCGTGATCAATGCAACCCCAACTGCAACCTTTACGACTTCAGCTTCTGTTTGCACGGGTAATACAGTCAATGTCAATTATACCGGAAATGGATCAGCCGCAGCTTTGTACACATGGAATTATGCTGGAGGAACACCAACAGGAAATACCAATCCTAGTCCGTTCACTTTAGGATGGAATACCTCAGGAGTCAAGGCTGTTTCATTAATCGTTGAAGAATTTGGTTGCGCATCTCAGCCTTATGTTCAAAATGTGACCGTATTCCAAACGCCAAATTCCAACTTTACTGCATCTGCCAATGTTTGTGCAGGAAGTCCCAACAATGTTTCTTACACTGGCAATGCTGGAGTAGGCGCTACTTATGCTTGGGCATTTCCTTCTGGAATACCTGCCGCTCCTGCCGGTCAAGGACCACATGCTGTAAATTGGACAACCCCTGGGAATTACAATTTAACCTTAACTGTTACTGAAAATGGTTGTGTTTCAACTCAAACTCAATTTCCTATTACGGTAAATGCTGTTCCAACAGCTTCATTTACAGCAGTGTCGCCTATTTGTCGTGATGGAAACTCACCAGTTACCTTTACGGGTATTGCTGGCAACAATGCATTGTACACATGGGCATTTGACGGAGGTACACCCAATGCGACAACCAACCCTGGTCCATTTTCTTTAACATGGCCAACAGCTGGCACCAAAAACTTAAGTTTAACTGTAACACAGAATGGTTGCACATCACAGCCCTTTGCGCAAAATGTTGTTGTAAACCAAGTTCCTACTTCTCTTTTCAGTGCAAGTAGCCCTGTTTGTATTGGAAGTCCATCTGCAATTTCATATTTAGGATCTGCAAGTGCTGCTGCAAATTATTCTTGGAATTTCACCGGAGCAACACCTGCAAGCCCGGCAGGCCAAGGTCCACACAATGTAACCTACGCTACGGCAGGCACTTATTTTCTAAATCTTACAGTTACCGAAAACGGGTGTGTTTCTCCAATCACGCAGCTTCAGGTAATTGTTAATCCAATTCCGACTGCTGATTTTACTGTTACTTCTCCGATTTGTTTGGATGGATTGGCAACGGTAACCTATGCAGGAACTGCAACTGCAACAGCAGTGTATAATTGGAATTTCGGTGGTGGAGTAACGCCAATTCAGGTTGGACAAGGACCATTTGAAGTTAATTGGTTAACTCCAGGCCTTAAGACAATTACTTTAGATGTTAACGCCTTGGGTTGTCAATCTCCAACTTCTATACAAACGTTAACTATTTTGCCGTTGCCAGTTGTTGATGCAGGTTTAAACCAACAATCTTGTTCAGGAGCTTCAGTAACATTAGGTACACCAGCAATTCCAGGTTATTCTTATTTATGGACTCCAGGAAATGGTTTAACAGATGTTAATGCTTCAATAACTTCAGCCAGCCGAACAAACAACTTGGCCCAGCCTGTTGATTATGAATATATTCTAAGAGCTGATGATGGTCAATGTATAGCATACGACACTGTGATCTACCGAGTAACTGCTCCACCATTTGTCTCTTTTGCAGCGCCTCAAGGCCAATGTTTAGGTGGCAATAGTTTTGATTTCCAAGCCGAAGGATTCTTCTCCCAAAATTCAACCTTTATTTGGAATTTCGGAACCAATGCCAACGTTCCTTCATCATCCATTGAAAACCCTGAAAACGTGAGTTTTGGTTCTACAGGATCTCAAACGATTACATTACAGATTACAGATGGAGGATGTTTTTCAAATCTATATTCAGCAGATGTTTTGGTTTATCCAGACCCGGTGGTAGATTTTGTTGCAGAGGTGAATAGTGGTTGTGCAGAGCTCAAAGTTATTTTTGATAATTTGAGTCAAGTTCCCGGAGCTGTCTTTTATACTTGGTATTTTGGAGATGGAGGTACTTCAAATTCGGCAGAGCCTTCATACACATATACAAAGGCAGGCTTATATGATGTAACTCTAAAAGCGACTACGGCCAATGGATGTAATGCAACGATTGATCGCAAGGAATATATTGAAGTTTACCCTGTGCCTGTATCTTACTTCTCGATGAATGCTTCAGAGTTGGATATGATTGCTCCAGATTTAGAGATTTCAGGTGGTGTTTTAAATACGGATTCAGTTTGGTATTATTTAGATGGAGATACATTGCTTGGACCAAACCACAATGTAACATTCACCGATACTGGTTATTACCAAATTGTTCAAGTGGTCGAAAACCAGTATGGATGTATGGATTCATTGGAACGTTTTATCAAGGTAAATCCAGGTTATAGAATTTATATTCCAAACAGTTTCAGTCCGAACAATGATGGCACTAACGATTTCTTCACTGTGTATGGTGAAGAGATTACAGATTTTGAAATTGTGATTTTCAACCGTTGGGGTCAGCAAATCTATCGTTCATTTGATTTGAGCAATGGATGGGATGGTACCAGTGCACTCTCAGAAAATAAAGTACCTCAAGGAGTTTACCTATATATGGTAAAAGCGACAGACGATATTGGGTTCGTTCATAAATTTGAAGGAACCGTGAACGTTGTAAAATAGAATTTACAATGACTCTCAATAAAAAAGCCGTTCAGATTTGCATTTGAACGGCTTTTTCATTGATACAATTTGAACTACAATTTCTCCATCAGGAATTGATAGAGTTTGATCATACTTTCTATATCGTCTTTGTGGACTTTCTCGTTTGGTGTATGTACGAAGTTTTCAGGTGCGCCAATGAAGCACCAATCAATCGGGTAGGGGCTTTTCTGGAGTTCTGAACCATCAGATCCACCGGCACTTTCCACTTCTAATTGGAAAGGGATATTTGACTCTTGGGCCAATGCAATAATCTTATTGAGAAATACTTTTCTTGGTATTCCTGAATCTCTCATTGAAATTGCTGTTCCTTTTCCATGTTCGACACCATCAGTAACCCAAGTTATATCGCTAATTAAGGCTTGGTAAACATTGTATTTGGTCACCATCAAATTTGCTAGAAATCCAGCAGTTCCGCCACCATGTTCTTCATAGCAAGAAAAAATGATTAAGCCATCTTGGAGCGTTTCAGCAACACGAAGGGCGTTGTAAATTCCCAACCGATTGTCCATATAGCATGATTGAACAAAGCTCTTAGTTTCTCTAAAGTCGGGATAAAAGCTGAGCAAAGTGCCTCTTTCAATTTCTCGATGAAAATCGTGGAAAGGCTGATTGCTTTCAGGATGAATAATAATTTTACAATCAATTTCTCCTTTGGAATCATTTCCCCAAAGCCGAAAACCTTCCTTCGTAGCCGGGCCTCCAACTTTGATCAAATCTCTGTTGTAACCAACTGTGTATCCGATAGTATCGATATGGGCAAAAATGGCAGTTCTTGGTTTCCCGAAAACAAGCCCAAGGCAATCTTGTAATCCATCACCATAGAGCAACTCAGGTTTTTGTTTCCAGTTGCTTGACTCATTGTTGATGTATTCGATTAGGAAATTTCTGATGGGCAATTCATCGCCCGAAACAGACCGAACGGCACAGAGATCGCGGAGTAAATTCATACTGCAAATGAATGAAAAAAAAAGAGCATGCAGGACTCAACGGCATGCTCTAAACATTCAACAACCAATTGAATTTACTATTCTCCTTTTTCTACAGCGGCAGGTTCTCCTGCAACTGTAACACTTGTAGTGGCTTCTGCCTTACAATCAAAATTATTTGCAACCAAAGTAACGGTGTATGATCCTTGCGATTTATAAATGTGTTCGGTTGATGATTCGCCAAAAGCGGTAGAACCATCGCCAAAATCCCATGTAAATTCTGTAGCACCTTGTGCTTCTGCAGATAGTTTAATCGGTTGCCCTGAAACAACTACTGGAGATTCAACATTTAATGAGGCTTGTAATCCTTTTCCTCGGCGAATTGTGAATTCATCAATTACAGATGTACCATTTGCTAGAGTAAATTGGATCAGGTATGCGCCGTTGTTCAAGCTTCCTATTCTTCGATTGTATCCAACATCACCTTCTTGGATGAGTGGACCATTTCGATCGATGATTTTGTATTTCCAAGCTTCACCAGATTCATTCACAAGCGCAACGCTTCCGGCTTGACCTTCACAAATAGGTTGCTCTACTTTTACTTGAACTCCGCGTAAGCCAGGAAGTAAACCATGACGCACTGATTCCATCGTTCTAAAAACTGCAAAGTTTTGGTCCGCGTTTTTATCTGATTGAATAGAACTTGCTACAAGCGCGTTTACTCTTGCATTGTTCGATTGGGCGCTCATTATGCCTGTATTGATGAGAATGAGTATAGCTGAGTAAAGTGTTCTTTTCATAGTTAACCGTTGTGAAATGGTTTACTACAAAAATGTGATTTCGGTTTCTCATGAATTCCTTCATGCAATATATTGCCTTACATATGTAAGAAAATCGATCAGCGGAAACGAAATAAGACATGAAACCAACCAATTACTTGAATTGATGAATATTAACGTGAATGATGAACCTTGTAAGGAACTCATCTTCCGCGAAGCGAAATGTGTTTAAATTCCATCTTGAATACCATTTTCGAAAAGTGTGACTTGAATAGTGAAGGATTTTCTGAAGAAATTCTTGGATTTAATCTGATCGTTGACCCTAAAAAAGGAGCTTTATTAGAACATAAATTTTAGCTTAGAGAAAATTAATCTTATGCGTTATCCTTCTTTAAAATCGGCTGCTCAAAATTATTTCAGTTACAGTAAGCGTTTATGGAGTTGGTATTCATCCTTAAGCGATGCAGATCGGGAATTTCAGAATGAATTCGGAAGTTGGTCGGTAAATGATGTTTTTTATCATTTGATGACGGTTGAAGAAATGGTATTGAGGCAAGTGAGTCAAAGATTGGCATCAGGCAAGATCAAAAAAGCAGGCTTGGTTCATCGAAGAAATGCGGTGGTATTATTTGTAGCACTTTGGTTACCTAAAAAATACAAAGCCCCAGTAGCGGTTTCGATTCAAAACGATAAGCAATTATTTGCTATAGAAAATTGGAAGGCCATCAGATTGGAATTTGAAGAACTCCTTGCGAATTTTCCGATAGAACATAAGTCTAGCTTAGTTTTTAAACATCCATTGGCTGGTCCACTGTTGATGCAAGACGGATTGAAGTTTTTAACTTATCACTTAAAGCATCATTTTAAGCAATTGCGCGTTTTATCGAAAGCGGGAGGATTTGAGAAATTTTAATTGTTAAAAACTCAACGATAAAAGTGATCAGACATTTGTATTATCTCCGTTGTGAGCCAATAAGTTTGTACATATAAGAAACATACCTATGAAATCTAAAATTTTTACTGCGATTGCCGTTGCTTGTTTGTGGGCGGCAACAATTCAGGCTCAGGCTCCTGCTGCGCCTAAAATGCCTGTTGATGAAGTATCCAATTTGATTACTTATACAGATGTGGTTGAAGAACCGGGAATAAACAAGGATACTATATACAATC
The DNA here is from genome assembly GCA_040403315.1 of Flavobacteriales bacterium. Taxonomy (GTDB): domain Bacteria; phylum Bacteroidota; class Bacteroidia; order M30B66; family M30B66; genus CAMCXT01. The sequence continues at coordinate 109,167 of JBBAKX010000002.1, read as the reverse complement.
GTTCGTTGCGCTGGTTTAAAACCTATTTCAAAAACCCTGTGGAGGCTTTAAAGAAAGCTGATGCAGAAGCGAGAGTTGTTGAAGGGGGCTACCGTTTTACCATTCAGCGCCCGGAGCCGAATTCAAAAAAACAACCTGCTCCAATGGTTGACGCTGGATTGGTAAATTACAAGTTCAAGATCATGTGCAAGGATGGGAAGTTCAAATATGAGATCACGAACATTAGCTGGAAACAGACTTCCTATTACCCGATCGAGCGTTGGATGGATACAAAAGCTACCAATTACGATCCGAACTTTGCTTTGTATTTGAAGCAAACTGATGAATTCATGAAAGAGACCATCAAAAGTCTTGAACGATTCATTGAAACAGATATAATTAAAAAGTCGAACGACTGGTAGTAATTTCTCACCCAAAAAGAAAGCCCTGAACATTAAGATGCTCAGGGCTTTTTGCATTTTATTGGATCGTTTTTATTGTTTCATCCAACGGCAGGTGCCACTTCCATAGGTTCCCCAATAAGTAACGAGGTATAAACCAGACTGAAGGTTAGAAGGCAATTGCACATTGAGTTGGTTAGTACTATTTTTGATATTGGAAATTACTCTACCACTTAAGTCGGTGATCGTAATATGATTCGCTGGTTCTTGAAGGTTCAAGTATGCCTCACCGTTAGATGGGTTTGGTTGAATAACTCCATTGGAAGATAATTCGACATTGTTATCAATCCCAACAAATCCAAATGCATCAACCTTAAACATGTCAATTCCAGCTTCTACAAGATGACCAGGAAGGAAATCGTAGGCTTCAACCTTGAATTGCACATTTGCTGGTTGTTCGATAAAATCTTTCACACGGAATGAATAGTCAACCCATTGCGACATGGTTTGTGTTGTGGTGAACTTTGCAACTGAATAATCAACATTGTCCTGACTCACAATAACATACAATGTATCATTCGGTGTTGAATTTCCTCCACCATTAAAATACCAGTATTTGAAAGAGATTTGCGGATCAACAGCATTTGAAAGATCCATGACTGGCGACACCAAGCGTGAATATCCATCATCTACATCATCAGAACCCGGTCCATTGCCTGGTGAGTTTCCAGTTACAAAAGCAAAACCATTACAATCTCCATCGGCATCTGCATCTGCATTTGAGGTGTTACCAGTAATTGTTGTTCCAACAGGAATTGCTCTTTCCCAAAGTCCAGCTGCAGAAGTAGCTGTTTGGGTCCAGCCGAAGTTAAACTGGAAATCGTCGTAATATCCTAGTTGAAGTACTGAAGTTATATCCGCGTTTGCAGTTGATAAAGAAACATCTGTTTGACAGTTTGTTACGTATCCCCAAGTTCCTGCGACAACTGAATATAGGTCGGGTTGTAGATCGCAACGGTTGTATTCGCCCAATCCATCAGTATTGAAATTGTACCCAGATTGACTATTGCTGAGATATACTGAGGCATTAATCAAAGGTTGGCTTTGATCGTTAAGCACTGTTCCTGCAAGAGGCACAACTGTTTCGCTGAAAAGCACAATATCCAAGGTGATCAGTGCTCCATTTTCGAAAACGAGGTTGTTGAATGTTTGTGAGATATATCCAAGTTTGGAAAATGTTACTGAGTAGGTTCCTGGAATTACTGTTCCGGTTCTGAAAATCCCATTGATGTTGCTCGAATCCGTAACTAAGCTATTGCCAATGGTTATTGTCACACCTTCGAGATTCGTACCGCAAATACTGTCTTTCACTGTTCCTTCCAAATAGCACGCGCGCTGGTAAGTAGGCGTGAGGACCCAAAGGCCCGTTTCAATATCTGAAGCAATAATATTTCCGCTTGGCAAATATGGATAAACACCCCAACAGCCATTGAATCCATCACCTTCGAAATCTGAAAAATCGTACTTCGCTACTTCGATTAGGTTGTTTGGACGGTCATTGTCAACCACAACAACTCCTTCAGTGTACCATGAAGTTACAGCGTAATCATTCAATATATGTGTATTGTGAACGATGCAATTTGAGCCAGGCGCTGTTTGAAAACGATCTACTTCGGAGATATTCCCAATATCATCTATAGAGTAGGAGGCAAGGTAGGAGTTAGGTATTTCGTCTGTTGTTAACAGAAACTTACGGTCGTCGCTCAACCAAGTGTTGTGCGTAAAGTTGCCTGGTGTTTCTTGTTGAGTTAGTTCGATTGGATTGGCTGGGTCAGATACGTCTATAACAGTAAAGAATCCATCATATATATTGCCTGTCCAAGCTGTATCGCCATAAACAATACCATCGTGCACATAGAAGTTGTCGTATTGTCCAAGATATGATGGATTCCAAGGATCCGTAAGATCTAGAATCAACATACCACCAACGCCAATATTAGAACCATACAGGTAACATTTTCCATTGTCGATATGCAATGCATGGATTGTGGATAGTTGGCCAGCAATTGCGCCATCACCATCGTACACCTGGAAATCTATACTGTTTGGAAGATTTATAAGGTCGATAACTGTTAATCCTGCATTATCACCTTCGGTTGTCATGTAAGCGTACCCTTGCCAAGTTTTCACTTCTCGCCAGAAGTTTTCAACTGAAGGCACTTCAAACAGTAGTTCGGGTGCAGCAGGATTGGTAATATTCACAATACTCAGTCCGGTACTGGTGCCTACCAGGGCGTATTCGTTTCCTTGAGGATCGGCATATCCCCAAATGTTTGCACAGCTTTTTCCAGGGAATTCAAGATGGCTGCGCAACTGCATGTTGTAATTTTCCTGCGCATTAAGCAAAGTCGTGAGCAGGCAAATCGCCGCAAAAACAATATTTTTCATGTGATGGTTTAGAAGTTTGCGAAGTTAGCAATCGGAATAGGGATTTCAATAAAATTATGCAGATTGAAAATTGGGCATTTTAACTTTAGAATTGAATGTTTGGTCTTCTCAATATGAATAGAAAAAGCAATAGCCAATTTTATAATGGAACACATCAGAAGTTTTTTTGATTCATTTGATAGAATTTTTCTTCAATCACCCTGACTAGCAATTTAATTCTAGGATAGTATATATTAGATATGAAGATTGTTTTTCGGTATGTGTGATAACTAACTAGTCAACTCCAATCACTCAAATTACATAAAGAAAAAATTTTGCAAACTACAATGATGGATAAACGACATTAACCGTTTCTAGCCGTTTCTAACCGGATATAATCGGCTTATATGAAAGTTAATATTTATTTTGCCACTGGGAAGGGGATAGTTAGGTTTCCCTAATAAAAAGTAAGTATTTGAACAAATGGTTTTTATGAACAAGTCTGTGGATAATTTACAAGGCTAATTTTCCTCTGTGCAACATAAAAATCTTGGTTAATAAATGTCTTGATTCTAATGTTCTTCTTTCTATTTCACAAGAATTTTCATGGTTTACCTTTCCAAAACCAGTCTTGGGTCATAAATTCTCATTTTTCTGACTGATTGAATCATTCAAAATGAGTAGAAATTTGGTTTTACGCGTGGCATTTTGATATAAACGAATGGTCGAAGCAAATTTTTTTGGATCCTTTTTTATTTCTATTCGAAGTGTTTGTTCACTTTTTAAAGTGATTTATTTAATGTAATGATCTGATATATAATATTTTGTAGGATTCGGTGGTCATGTTTTGAATTTTGTTCTGATTCATGGCCTTTTGAAGTTCGTTTTTCTTGATTCGCAAATACTCAAAACTGCAAAGTTTGCATTTAAAGTTTTGATATTGAGAAAGATAGGTATCTTGATAAATTATGAGCTTCAATTTTAGCCCATCGCTATTTTGCAAAATTATTCATAATAATAGGTAAGAAATTCAGTTCAAATCGTACATCAGTTACTGTAAACTTCATGTAATCAAAACAATGCAGCAAACGTGGTTTTTAAATCAGTCTAAGGATTTGTACCCAGAAACCATGCAAGTTGATCCAATAGAAAAACATGCGATTTGATTAAATGTCACTTATTTATTTTTATGGGGTAATCGGTATCGAAATTAGCGAATATGTACTTATTGTTCTACTTCTCTAAATTGTAATTGCTTACTCAAACAACTTTAAAGGTAAATTCTTAGTGTAAGGTATTCGAAACCATTGATTTCATTGGTGTCTAGCGCTTTGTAAGATAGGTCTGCACAAGGTTCTGCATGCCAAATTCAAAGTTCATTGATTTGTTGATTGAAATTTCCATCACAACAAACCAACAAATGAAAAAACTCACCATAACGGTTTCTATACTTCTTTTTTCCTTCATTGCTTTAATAGCAAATGGAAATGAGGGAAATAGACTGTTTCAAAATATTCAGAAAAACTTCAAGGAACAATCTGTATTTCAATCTAAGCTATTCGATTTAAGCCTAGATGCTAAGCTAATTTATTATCCAGCGGAAGTAAAGCAGTCTGTTATACTTCAGTTAAACAAATCAGAGCTAGAGAAGATTCATCAAGAATCGCCGAAAAACCTAGTGCTTAACATTTCATCTCCGCAAGGAAATGGCACTTGGGTTTTAGAATTATGTAAAACTGAAATCCTTACCAGCGGTTTTAAAATTAAAACCTCAGACGGGAAAGAATACGATGCGCCTAAATCTTTGTACTACCAAGGTATCTTTAATGGAGATCCAAATTCAATGGTTGCTATTTCACTTTTCGAAAATGAGATTGTTGGGATGTTATCCAATCACTTGGGAAATTACGATTTAGGTAAACTTGATCAAGCACAAAACGAACTTTACGTTCTATATAGGAGTAACGAATTAGCAGAGAAAATCCCATTTAATTGCAATACGGATGAGGTAGAAATGCCAGTAGAAACAGTTGCCGCAGTAGCTGCTGATTGTCGAGTAATTAGAGTTTACATCGAATGTGATTATGATCTTTATACAAAGAAAACTTCAAGCATCACAAACGTAAATACTTTTGTTACTGGGATTTACAATCAAGTTGCTGCCATTTACACCAATGAAGCAATACAAACCCAAGTATCTGAGATTTTCGTTTGGACATCTACAGATCCTTATATAAGTCAAACAACTTCTGGAACTGTACTCAGTGCATTCAGAACTACACGAACAACCTTCAATGGAAACATTGCTCACCTTATTTCTACCCGTTCATCCAATTTGGGTGGCGTTGCATACCTGGATGTAATTTGTGGAACTTCCTACAAACACGCATTCAGTAACATATACAACTCTTACAGCACTTTCCCAACCTATTCTTGGACCGTTAATGTTTTTACACATGAAATGGGACATAATTTAGGCTCGAACCATACGCAATGGTGCGGTTGGACGGGTGGAGCGCTCGACAATTGTTATACTACTGAAGGTGGATGTGCTGCGGGTCCTGCGCCTACTTCAGGCGGAACAATAATGAGTTATTGCCATCTAATTGGTGGAGTAGGCGTAAACCTTTCCAATGGATTTGGAACTCAGCCCGGAAACAAAATCAGATCAAGATATACTGCTGCAACTTGCATCAATGCTGGTCCAACACTTTCAATTTCGCCTGCATCCGCTACAATTTGCGCTGGTAGTTCAGTGAGCTTAACAGCTTCAGGTGGTTCATCATACACTTGGACTCCTACTACAGGACTCAATTCTTCAAATTTGGCAGCTGTTACAGCATCACCTTCCACCACTACAACATATACTGTTTCATCAACTGTTAATAATTGCTCTGCTACAGCCACGAGACTTGTCACTGTATTGCCAGTAATAAATAGAGGCACTTTGGCTTCAGGCAATCAAACTTTTACTGGCTCTGGCGATCCTGGATCAATTTCTTTTTCAACGGCTCCTACTGGAGGAGCAACAACATTTACATACCAGTGGTATTCGAGGGCTGGAATACAGGCAGTACCTACAGGTTCTTCTACAACAAATTGGACAACCATTTCTGGTGCTAATTCAAATACTTACGATCCAGGTATTCAAACAGCTTCAATTTCCTATGCAGTTCAGGTAAATCCAACAGGAACGCCAGATTGCGGAAATGCTGAATGGACGGCTGGAGTTCGACAAATAACAGTTAGCCCTGCAGTTACATTTATTCCAGGAACCTTAAGTACTGGGAATGAATCATTTTGCAGTACCGGTGGAAATCCTGCAATTATAGGATTCTCAATACCTGCCTCTTGTGCTACATCTTTTTCATATGCATGGTACTACAGAGACGGAATTCAGACTTCACCTTCAGGAAGTTCTACTACAAACTGGACATTGATCAGCGGAGCAACAACAAGTTCTTATGACCCTACTGCAGGTTTAACATTAAGTAGGACCTATGCTTGTTTGGTTACTCCATTTGGAGGAACTCCGCAATGGGCTACGGGCTCTCGTCAAATAACTGTTCTTGGAGCTACATCATTAGGAACACTGGCTGTTGGTAATGAGAATTTCACAAACTCTGGAGATCCAACTACGATCAGTTTTTCAACTGCACCCACTGGTGGATCAGGAACATTTGCCTATCAATGGTATTCGAGATCTGGAATTCAAACTGCTCCTTCAGGAACATCAACAACAAATTGGACAGCCATTTCTGGAGCAACAAATGCTAGTTACAATCCTCCAATCCAAGCTACTTCGATTTCTTATGCAGTTCAAGTGAATTCTGCAGGAAGTCCTGACTGTGGCGAAGCTACTTGGGCAGCAGGAGTAAGACAAATTACAGTTTCAATAGGATTAAGTTTTGGTGCATTAAGCAGTGGTAACCAAACTTTTTGCAGCACGGATGGCGACCCTTCACCAATTACCTTTGGAACAGTTCCTACCGGCTCAACAGGATTTACTTATAAATGGTATTACAGAAATGGTATCCAAAGCGCTCCAGTTGGAAGCTCAACAACAAATTGGACATTAATCAGCGGAGCGACCTCATCTTTATATGATCCGGCAGCAGGATTAACCCAAAGTCGAACCTATGCTTGTTTGGTAACTCCTTCAGGCGGAACGGCTTCATGGGCTTCAGATGTTCGTCAGATTTCAATTTTACCAGCATTTAATCCTGGTTCGGTAATGTTATTAGATGAAAGTTTTTGTGGATCAGGAAATCCATCTAACATTAGTCTTTCTTCAAACCCAGTAGGTTCTGGAGCATATTCTTGGAGATGGTATTTCTTGGAAAGTTCATCTGGTGTATGTCCAACTGGGAATTCAACAACTAACTGGCTTACCAATTCGACCAGTGCAAACATTACTGGCACCACATTAACAGGAGCAGGAATTTCATTTGATCCAATTTCTGCGGGAGCCTTAAACAATGGTAGAACATTCGCGGTATTTATTACTCCAGTTGCCAATGGAAGCATACCTGCATGTGGTACTGCAAAATGGGCAACAAACTGTCGCAAAACAAGTGTTACAAATTGCGTAGGGGCTATGCAAAATGAAGAGCAAATAATTGCTGAATTACCAATGCTTGAGCAGAATTTCCCTAATCCAGTTCAAGGAGAAACTAAAATAGTTTATAGTTTACCAGAAAGGTACCAGGGCGCCTCAATTGTTATCTACGATCAGTTTGGAAGAATCTTAAAAAGTATACAAGTTGATGTTGGATCAAATCAAGAAATTTTGCTACAAACTGACAATTTCAAGTCAGGTACATTATACTACAGCTTAGAATATTTTGGAACAAAACTTGCTTCGAGGAAACTAGTTTTGATTAAGTAATATTGGTTGGAATAAGTGTGAATGCCGATTCAGAAATGGATCGGCATTTTTTATTTAATTGAATAGAAATTTTTAATAGATAGAATTAATTAAATCAATTGCTGCAATGCAATAATTCCTTAAGTGAACGGATGATATAATTAATTCTTAATTAAGAAAAAAGTTAAATAATAAATTAATTAACCTATTTTAATTTAAATCAACGCAATTGGATATAATAAATTTCAATATTACCATTGCGTTGCGGCGATTAGTAAATCCAAATCTTTGTATGGAATATTATAAGTTTCACCGATGTACTTGTGCGTTAAAATTCCATTGTATAAATAAACACCATTTCTAACGCCTGCGTTGATACGCAAATAATTTTCCATTCCACCTTTTTCGCCCATTTCCAATAAAATTGGTGTGAAAATATTGCTCAAAGCTTTTGAGGCAGTTTGAGAAACACGCGATGCGATATTGGGTACACAATAATGTGTAACTCCATATTTCCTAAAAACTGGATTGGCATGGTTGGTAACTTGAGATGTTTCAAAACAACCGCCTTGATCGATTGAAATGTCGACAATCACAGAACCAAATTGCATATTACTAACCATTTCTTCGGTAACTACAACTGGAGTTCTACCTTCTTTGGCTCTAATGGCTCCAACTACTACATCCGCAGTTTTTAAGGCATTTTCTAATTCTCTAGGTTGGATAATCGAAGTGAACAAACGCATCCCCAAATCATTCTGAAGTCGTCGCAATCGATACAAACTATTATCAAATATCTTCACATGAGCACCCAAACCAACTGCTGCTCTAGCTGCAAATTCACCAACTGTACCAGCGCCAATAATTACGACTTCTGTAGGTGGTACACCAGAAATTCCACCTAACATCATTCCTCTTCCACCATTGGTGGTACTCATGTATTCTGATGCAATTAGGATCGAAGTGTTACCAGCAATTTCGCTCATTGCACGAACGATCGGATAAATACCAGATCTGTCTTTGATGAAATCAAATGCAAGTCCAGTAATTTTTTTCGAAATGAGATGATTGAAATAATTTTTTTGCTGCACAGTAAGCTGCAAGGCTGAAATGAGATGCTGCTTTGGCTTCATCATTTCTATTTCATCGAATGTAGGTGGCGCAACCTTTAATACTAAATCCGATTTGTATACTTGCTCACTATTGTAAGCAATTTGAGCTCCTGCTTCGCTGTAATCTTTGTCTTGGTAATTGGCATTTACTCCAGCACCTGTTTCTACAATAACATTGTGGCCATTGCTAACCAAAACAGCAACAGCAGAAGGGACTAACGAAACGCGCTTTTCCTGAAATGAGGTTTCTTTTGGGATTCCGATATTAAGATCAGAATTGCGCTTCGCCACTTCGAGCATTTCTTCTTGTGGGAGCAGCCCGCTCGTTTGTGAAAATCTGAGCAGGGGATTGTTTTCTCCGGTCATAAAATCTGTTCGGCTTGATGTGTGCTAAAGATACTGTTTAGGTGGTTAATTCCATTGTAAATGTGCGCACATCATTTAACTGAGTGATGTTAACTTTTACATATTGGTCTGGAAGCAATGTAGGAATTCTCTCAGGCCACTCAATGAAACACCAAGAACCACTGTCGATTAAGTCCATAAGACCGCTCTCAAATGCTTCTTGCTCACTCTTCATTCGATAAAAATCAAAATGATAAATTCTCCCACCTTTTTCTGTTTGGTATTCATTCACCAGCGAATAAGTTGGAGACTGCACAACATCAGAACTGCCTAATTCTTTCACGATAGCAGAAATAAAAGTGGTTTTACCAGCGCCCATGTCGCCATAAAATGCAAATACCCGATGTTTCCCGAAGGCAGAAGTTAAAATTTCTGCAGCTTCAGCCAAATCAGAGATTGCCTGACATTCAAACTTAATCTTCATTCTATTAACTTGCCACAAAGATAGTCTTCCACTTCGTTTTATTCAGCTGTAATTGAAAATCTTAGTTTCTTTGGTCCATCATGGAAAACCAATTCGGAATTATCTTTGACTGCGATGGAACTCTCACCAACTCTCTAGATCATGCTTTGGATTCTTTCCATTTCGCTGTTCAGCGGATGGAGGCTCATCACATTAAAACAGCAGATATTCAACAATATTTCGGTATTGCAGCGGATAAAATCCTGCTCAAATTGATGGACAATGACTCTTCAAAAGGCACTGCAGCATTCGAGTTTTTCCTTGATCATCAGCAAACTTTATCCAATAAAACTATGTTGTTTGATGGAATACCTGAAATGATGAATGCACTTCAATCATTGCAAATCCCGTTGGGGATGGTTACCGGAAGGCATTCACGAGATCTTCAAATCATGCTCCATCCGCATGGATTGCACCAACATTTCAAAATTCTAGTAAGCGACGATCAAGTTAAAAAGCCGAAGCCAGATCCTGAAGGCATTTTAAAAGCAGCCAAATTCTTAAAGATTGATCCAAGAAATTCGCTCTACATTGGAGATTCACCATGCGATATCGAAGCAGCCCATCGAGCTGGAGCAACATCAGTAGCGGTAATTTGGGATCCGCATGCAAATCATCAAGCATTGGCTGCCCAGAATCCCCATTATATTATCGAACATCCTTCTGAAATCATTCGAGTTTATCATGAATGTTTAGAGAAGAAAAAATTACTGTAAAGTCTCTTTTACAGACATTACAGGGATCAGTAGTAAATATTACTTAGTGCTTAATGTGATAAACGGAATCAACATTTCTTCCAAAGAAATTCCTCCATGTTGGAAGGTGTTTCTGTAGTAGTTAACGTAATAATTGTAGTTGTTCGGATAAGCGAAAAATTTGTCTTCTTTGGCAAACACAAATGATGAACTCACATGTTGTTTAGGAAGATAGATATCTGAAGGATTTCTCACTTCATACACATCGCGTTTCTCGTAATTCAAGTTTTTACCTTGTTTGTACCTTAGGTTCGTATTGGTGTTTCGATCACCAATTACCTTACTTGGTTCAGTAACACGGATTGTTCCATGGTCGGTTGTTAAAATCAAACGGGCTTTTTTATCAGCGATTTGACGAAGAATATCCAGCAATGGCGAATGTTCCAGCCAACTTACAGTGATAGAGCGGTAAGCTTTTTCATCATCGGCCAATTCACGAATTACTTCCATCTCAGTTCTAGCGTGCGAAAGCATGTCGACAAAGTTGTAGACAATTGCATTGAACTTATTCTGCATCAGATTTGGAATGTTTTCAGCAAGCTTCTTTCCTGCTTGGAAGTTGGTCACTTTGGTGTATGACGATTTTACATCCCTTCCAAGTCTCTTAAGTTGCTCTTGCATAAAGAATTCCTCATGGAGATTCTTCCCACCTTCATCTTCATCGTTTAACCAATGCTTCGGATAACGCTTCTCGATTTCTGAAGGCATCAATCCTGCGAAAAAGGCATTTCTAGCATACTGAGTTGCAGTTGGCAGAATCGAGCAAATTAATTCCTCTGTTTCAACTTTAAAATATTCAGAAATAATCGGTTGCATCACTTTCCACTGGTCGTAACGCATATTGTCGATCAGAACCAAAAAAGTAGTTTCTCCTTTATCGATTTCTGGAACAACTCGATTTTTAAAAGTGGTGTGAGAGAGTAGGGGAGCCAATGGATCTTTCCCGTTGAGCCAATCTTGGTAATGGTTTGCAACATATTTACTGAACAAAACGTTGGCTTCAGATTTCTGCATACGCAAGATTTCTTCCATTCCTTCTTCTCGACTTCTTCCGAGTTCGAGTTCCCAAAAAACGAGCTTTTGGTAAACTTCTTTCCATTCGATAAAGCTCAAACGATCGTTTAACGCCATCCCGATATGACGAAATTCTTGTTGATATGCTGAAGATGTTTTTTCGCGAATCAAACGCTTGTTTTCAAGGATCTTTTTAAGCGAAAGAAGAATTTGATTCGGGTTAACAGGTTTGATGAGATAATCAGAAATCTGAGACCCGATTGCGTCTTCCATGATATGCTCTTCCTCCGATTTGGTAATCATTACAACCGGAAGATCATTTCTGATTTGTTTAATTTTCACCAAAGTTTCCAATCCGGAAATTCCTGGCATATTTTCATCCAAAAAAACAATATCAAACGATTGTTCTTTTACCAGATCGAGCGCGTCATCGCCTGAATTTGCAGTAGATACATCATATCCTTTCTCTCTGAGAAACAGGATGTGAGGTTTAAGCAGTTCGATTTCGTCGTCGGCCCAGAGGATGTTTATCTTTTCCATGAATGATTTTGTCTAATTTGGTGGCAGCCAAAATTACCTGTACAAACAGGATAATCCTGCAAATATTGCCAGTGAACCTTACGCGAAATAAAAAAAAGATAATCAATGATCCGGTGTACGGATTCATTTCTATTCCAGATGAACTGATATTCGATTTGATCGAGCATCCGTGGTTCCAACGTTTACGGAGGATTCGACAGCTCGGACTTACCGATTACGTGTATCCTGGTGCCAACCATAGTCGTTTTCATCACGCTATTGGGACGATGCATTTGATGACCTTGGCGATAGAACAATTGCGTTCAAGAGGCCACGAAATAACTGAGGAGGAGGCACGAGGAGCGCTTTCAGCCATTCTGCTGCATGACATAGGACACGGTCCTTTTTCGCACGCTTTAGAACATTCAATTATTCCGGGACTTCATCATGAAGAGCTTTCATTGATGTTTATGGAAGAGCTAAACCATGAATTTCAGGGTAAGCTCAACACCTGCATTCAAATTTTTAAAGGTACTTACCACAAGAAATTTCTTCATCAACTGGTTAGTAGTCAACTTGATATGGATAGATTAGATTATCTAAATCGAGACAGCTTCTTTACAGGTGTTGCAGAAGGCACTGTGGGTTCCGATCGAATTATCAAAATGCTAGACGTTGTAAATGATGAAATAGTGGTCTTAGAAAAAGGCATTTACAGCATTGAGAAATTCTTGTTAGCCCGCCGACTGATGTATTGGCAAGTGTATTTACACAAGACAGTTTTATCGGCAGAAAATCTGCTAGTCAATATGTTACGTAGAGCACGACACCTTGCTGAAAGTGGAGAAAAGATTTATGCCAGTTCTGCATTATCATTTTTTTTAGAAGGCAAATACGCAACTTCGGAAGGATTTAGAAATATAGAGCTTAGGGATGCATTCGCAGGCTTAGACGATTATGATATATTTGCATCCGCAAAGGAATGGATGAATCATTCTGACCCAATTCTTAAAGAATTAAGTACAAGGCTAATACAAAGAAAGTTGCTTAGAATTCAGCTCGATAATCAACCATTTACCAAAGAGAAAGTCGAAGCACTTCAAAAGGCCTGGGAAAAGAGAGGATACAATTCAGAAGATTCGTCATACTTCGTTTTCACAGGTGAAATTACCAACAGTGCATATAAGGATGGAGATGACAAGATCAATATTTGTTTGAAAGACGGACAAATAATGGAATTAAGAGAAGCTTCTGATCAACTGCGACTGTCTGTTTTAACTGAATCAACACGTAAATATTTCCTTTGTTATCCGAAGGAATTGGACGCAAATAACTAAGTAAAAAGAATGGAATTTACAGCCCAACAAATCGCTGATCTCCTTGAAGGTAGAGTGGAAGGAGATCCAAATGTGAAGGTAAGCCGACTTTCAAAAATTGAAGAGGGAGAACCAGGTTCACTTACTTTCCTTGCAAATCCTAAGTATGAAGAATTTATCTATAGTACTAGAGCTAGCTTGGTGATTGTGAATGAAGCATTTACGCCAGAACATACTGTTCAAAGTACTTTAGTTAGAGTGAAGGATGCTTATAAAAGCTTCGCGATTCTCCTAGATACGTACAATAAGATCATCCAAAATAAATCAGGTCGAGAGGAGCCTAATTACATTTCAAAGTCAGCACAGATAGGACAAAATCCTTACATCGGTGCTTTTGTGTATGTCGGCGAAAATACCACCATTGGCGACAACGTAAAATTGTATCCAGGAGTTTATATTGGCGACAATGTGAAGATTGGTTCAGACACAACCATTTTTGCTGGTGTAAAGATCTATTCTGAGACAAGTATTGGTAAAGAATGTCGCATTCACTCTGGTGTTGTGATTGGTGGAGATGGTTTTGGTTTTGCTCCTCAAGATGATTCCAATTACTTGAAAGTTGCTCAAATTGGGAATGTGATCATTGAAGACTATGTTGAAATAGGATCAAATACTACTATCGACCGTGCAACGCTTGGTTCTACTATCATTCGTAAAGGTGTTAAACTCGATAACCTTATCCAAGTTGCCCACAATGTTGAAATTGGAGACCATACCGTAATTGCTGCCCAAACTGGAATTGCTGGATCAACTAAAATTGGTCGTTTCTGTATGATCGGAGGTCAGGTTGGAATTGTTGGTCACCTAGTAATTGCCGATAAAGTGAAAATCGCTGCACAGTCAGGCGTTGGCTCCAACCTCACCAAAGAAGGAGAAATTATCCAAGGTTCTCCAGCGTTCCCAATCGGAGATTACAAAAAATCATATGTAGGTTTCAGAAAACTTCCTGAAATCATGAGCAAATTGGAAGAACTTGAAAAATTAATTAAAGAATCTCAATTCCCAACAAATGGCTGATAAGCAAAAGACCATTAAATCACCTGTTACCCTCAGTGGTGTTGGATTGCATACAGGTGCACATGTAAATATTACTTTTCATCCTGCTGAGGCAGGCAAAGGAATTACTTTTCGCAGATCAGATCTTGAAGGCCAGCCTGAAGTTCTTGCAGATGTTGATTTTGTGGTTGAAACTGCAAGAGGAACTACTCTTCAGCACCTAACCGCAAAAGTTGCTACAGTTGAGCACGCTTTGGCTGCTGCGGCTGGTTTAGCTATCGACAATCTAATCATAGAATTGGATGGACCTGAAGTGCCGATTCTGGATGGAAGTGCGAAACCATTCTCTGATGCATTGATTCAAGCTGGAATCGTCGAACTGGATGCAGATCGAGATTATTTCGAACTGAAAACCAACGTATTCTATAACGATCCTGCCCGTGGTGTAGAAATCATGGCTGTTCCTGCCGATGCCTATAAAGTAAAGGTGATGATCGATTTCAATTCTCGGGTTCTAGGTTTTCAACATGCGCAATTGAATGATATATCCGAATTCAATACAGAAATTGCAGCATGCAGGACTTTTGTATTTCTGCATGAATTGAAAAGTTTGCTCGATAGCGATTTGATCAAAGGCGGTGATTTGAGCAATGCGATTGTTTATGTAGATCGGCAGCTTTCAACTGAAGAACAAGAAAGTCTAAACAGAATTTTTGGAAGAAATGATGTGCAGGTTACTGCCGATGGAACACTTAACAATGTCGAAATTTCATATCAAAATGAAGCGGCAAGACATAAATTGCTCGATGTTGTTGGCGATTTAATGCTAATTGGAAGACCAGTGAAAGCGCAAATCATTGCCTCTCGTCCTGGACATGCTGCCAATGTTGAGTTTGCAAGAAAAATTAAGCAACTCATTAAACAGGAAAAATCCAGAAAGAATGATTCTGTAGAAATTGATCTGAGTCAGCCGCCGCTCTACAATATCAACGATATCACTAGAATTCTTCCACACCGTCAACCGTTTTTGTTGATCGATAAGATCATGGAAATGAGTGAGAACCATGTAGTAGGGGTGAAGAATGTGACAATGAATGAAGAGTTTTTCAGAGGTCACTTCCCAGGAAATCCTGTAATGCCAGGCGTACTCATTATCGAAGCTATGGCACAAGTTGGCGGGATTCTCGTGTTAAATACTGTTCCAGATCCTGAGAATTATCTGACTTATTTTATGAAAATCGACAATGTTCGATTCAAGCAGAAAGTCATTCCAGGTGATACTTTGATTTTTAAACTTGAGCTCATTTCTCCAATTCGAAGAGGCATTTGTCACATGCGCGGAGTCGCTTATGTAAACGGAAAACCAGTTACAGAAGCCGAAATGATGGCACAGATTGTCAAAGAAAAGGGCTTGAGTAACTGATAGGTCTTTTTTCTACCTTTGCCGGAATTATAGACAATGATTCAACCGCTTGCTTACGTACATCCCAATGCCCGACTAGCTTCAGGTGTTACAATTGATCCATTTGCAGTAATTCATGGCGATGTTGAAATTGGTGAAGGAACTTGGATTGGTTCTAACGTTACAATTTTTGATGGAGCCAGAATCGGTAAAAACTGCCGAATTTTTCCTGGTGCTGTAATTTCTGCAATTCCACAAGATCTCAAATTTAGTGGCGAAAAAACGACGGTTGAGATTGGGGATAACGTTACGGTCCGCGAATGCGTTACGATCAACCGCGGAACTACCGACAAAATGACTACCCAAGTTGGGCACGACACATTGGTAATGGCCTACTCGCACATTGCGCATGATTGTATGGTCGGGGCGCATTGTATCATCGCCAATGCAGTTAACATGGCTGGACACGTTGGTGTCGGAGATCATGCAGTGATTGGTGGCATGTCGGCAATTCATCAATTTGTTCAAATTGGTCAGCATGTAATGGTTTCAGGTGGATCTTTGGTTCGGAAGGATATTCCTCCTTTTGTTAAGGCAGGAAGAGAACCATTGGCATATGTAGGAATTAACTCGATCGGCTTACGTCGTCGTGGATTTTCAAATGAGAAAATTGCCGAGATCCAAGACATTTATAGAGCATTGTATGTTAGTGGATTAAACACCGCTGCAGCACTGCAAAAAATTGAGGCAGAAATGCCTGCTACTACTGAACGCGACGAAATCATCCTCTTTATTCAAAACGCCAAACGTGGAATTATGCGTGGTTATGGCAAGGATGAATAAGTAAATACTTCCTAATGGAAATCTCTCTGCATCAAGCAGGTAAAAGGTATAATTTCAACTGGATATTTAAGTCCATTGATCTCCAAATCGCTTCTGGTTCTAGATGGGTTTTTATGGGATCAAATGGAAGTGGAAAATCTACCTTGCTGCAGTTGGTGTCTGGATCCACAATGCTTTCTGATGGAAATATTCGATGGAAATTGAACGACACAGAAGTTCCACAAGAGGAAGTCTATGGACATATTTCAATAGCCGCACCTTATCTTGAACTCATAGAAGAGTTTACTTTGGAAGAACATCTGAAATTTCACTTTTCGGTGAAGCCTCCATTAGACAATTTGAACATTCAAGAAATCTTAGAAATTTCTGGATTGAAAAGCAAAGCCCATTTGAATGTGGGATATTTTTCTTCCGGCATGAAACAACGGTTAAAATTATTGCTTGCCATTTTATCAGATTCGAGTTTGTTACTGCTCGACGAACCACTATCGAATCTTGACAAAGACGCAGGCAGATGGTATCTTCAGATGATCGAAAAATATGGTAGAAATCGAACGATCGTAGTTTGTTCAAATAGTGTGGATGAGGAGTTTCGTTTTTGCAACCATCAAATCAACATGAACGAGCGTTGAAAAGCATTGGACTCATTTCAGATACCCACGATTATCTCGATCCTTTAGTTTATAAGTACTTTGCTGAAGTTGATGAAATCTGGCATGCAGGAGATATTGGATCAGCTCGTTTAGCAGATGAATTGTCTGCATTCAAACCATTTCGCGCCGTTTTTGGAAATATCGATGGAGCAGAACTTCGTCGAATGTTCAAGGAGGAAGAATTTTTCGAAGTGGAACAACTTAAGGTCTACATTACACATATTGGAGGTTATCCAGGACGCTATCCAGAAAGAATCAAGCAAAGATTGAAAGATTTAAAGCCAGGTTTGTTTATTTGTGGTCATTCCCATATTCTGAAAGTAATGTTTGATAAACAGTTACAACTCATCCACATGAATCCTGGAGCAGCCGGAGTGCATGGGTTTCACCTCAAGAAAACGCTCATCCGATTTAAAATTGAAAACGGTAAGATAATAGAGCCTCAAGCTATTGAGCTAGGAAATCGGAGTTCTAAATCAAACTGATTCTGGGAATTGGATATTGAACTTATCAGCCAGTATTCTAAGGTCTTCTTCAACCTTTGGATTTAATGGAATTCCCGAAACTCTTCTAATTGCTTCTGCTTCACGTTCAGGATCTCCTGGAATTATTACTGGTTGAGATTGGTCAATTGGAGTGGCGTATCTAAAAGCTGAAATCCAATTGTCCATGTGGTGAAGAAAATCTTCAGCTTTTCTAAAAGCATCGATACGCATAGCGCCAAAGAAATGACCGATTCCGTCTCCAACAGGGTTCGCAGGAGGATCGAGGAAGGCTACAAAAGGCGGCACCCACGGGCCATAATTGGCTCCAGACAATACTGCAGAAAAAATATCCACAACTGAACCTAAACAGTAGCCTTTATGACTACCATGTTCTCGGTCGCTGCCTAATGGCAATAGAGCGCCACCCTTCGAAAGTTCGTTTGGGTTTATTGAAGAGTTTCCAATATTGTCTTGAATCCATCCATGTGGGGCTTCCTGATCTTTTCTTTGAAGTATTTCCAGTTTACCATTGGCTGCAGTAGTTGTGGCAAAATCTGCTACAAAAGCAGGTTCCTTTCCTGCTGGGATAGCAAAAGCCATCGGATTCGTTCCGAGCATTCTACTAATCGAGTGAGTTGGAGCCACCAAAGGACTTGCGTTTGTCATCGCGATACCAATCATATTGTGATTTAATGCCAACATGGCGTGGTAGCCAGCAATTCCGAAATGATTAGAATTTTTCATTGCAACCCATCCGGTTCCAACATTAATTGCCTTTTGTATCGCAATATTCATCGCCAATGGTCCTGCAACCAAGCCTAATGCTCCATCCGCATTCACTGTTGCAGTTGATAACGTTTCATGTTCAATTGCAACATTAGGATTAGGATTGATTCGATTTTTCTCGAATAATCTAATGTAACCGCTCAGCCTAGCAACTCCATGGGAATCAACACCTCTCAAATCGGCAGCTAGTAAAACTTGTGCAGCTTGGGAAGCTTGATGGGAAGGGCATCCAATAGAAAGAAAAATTGCTTCACAAAAATTCTCAAGTTTTGACAATTGGAAAGTGTTCATTTATAGCCATTAAGGTGGTTAATTAACAATTCCATATTATTATCTTAAGATTCGGGATTGTCGGTGCAAATATATACTTTAGCGTACTTGGTCAGGCTGCAAACAAAAGCAGTTCTGTTAAACTTTAAAAATAAGGTGTATGAAAATTAACATCCAATCGGTCCATTTCACAGCCGACCGCAAGTTGCTAGATTTTATCGACGCTAAACTGGGTAAGTTGTCGAGTCTTTTTGATAGTATCATTGAGGCTGATATTACTTTGCGTTTGGATAATGCTTCGAATAATGAAAATAAGATTGCAGAGATCAGGCTACATGTAAGCGGAAATGATCTTTTTGCAAAGCGCCAATGTAAAACCTTTGAAGAAGCTACAGACCAATGTTCAGAGGCATTAAAGGCACAATTGGTTAAGCATAAAGAAAAAATTAAACAGATTTAACTTTCTGATTCAGAAACATTTGTTGAAGATTGTTGAAAATAATTTCATGAAATGTTTAAAAATGTTTGGTGTGAATGTTTTCTTGTCTACATTTGCACACCTTTTTTGAGGGGTATGACAAGCGCCAGTAAGTCTTATTTTTGAAAAAGGTAAAAGCCGAAGTAGCTCAGCTGGTAGAGCAGCTGATTTGTAATCAGCTGGTCGGGGGTTCGAGTCCCTTCTTCGGCTCTGTTCTTTGTAGTATTATTAATTAAGTTGCAAAGAGGTTGGGGAGATAGCCAAGTGGCCAACGGCAACAGACTGTAAATCTGTCCTCTTCGGAGTTCGAAGGTTCGAATCCTTCTCTCCCCACCACGAACAAACAACTGATCTATTACATCCAATGTAAGGGATCGAAAGCGGAAGTAGCTCATTTGGTAGAGCATCAGCCTTCCAAGCTGAGGGTGGCCGGTTCGAGCCCGGTCTTCCGCTCCAATTCCGGACTGGTTAGTCCAACCAGCCGATGTAGCTCAGTGGTAGAGCACTTCCTTGGTAAGGAAGAGGTCACGGGTTCAAGTCCCGTCATTGGCTCTACCTGAACTGCATCAGCAAAAACTAAAATAAAACACACAATCAACTCAAAAACAACATCTAGCCATGGCTAAAGAAAAATTCGACCGTTCCAAACCGCACGTAAACATCGGTACCATTGGTCACGTTGACCACGGTAAAACTACCTTAACTGCAGCTATCACAACTGTGTTGGCGAATGCTGGTCTTTCTGAAGCCCGTTCATTCGATTCAATCGACAACGCACCTGAAGAAAAAGAGCGTGGTATCACAATCAACACTTCACACGTTGAGTACTCAACAGCTAACCGTCACTATGCTCACGTTGACTGTCCAGGTCACGCGGATTATGTAAAGAACATGGTTACTGGTGCTGCTCAAATGGATGGCGCAATTCTAGTAGTTGCTGCAACTGATGGTCCGATGCCACAAACACGTGAGCATATCCTTCTTGCTCGTCAGGTAGGTGTACCACAACTTGTTGTATTCATGAATAAAGTTGACATGGTTGACGATCCTGAGCTTCTTGAGCTTGTGGAAATGGAAATTCGTGAACTACTTAGTTTCTATGATTTTGATGGTGAGAATATTCCAATCATTCAAGGTTCAGCTCTTGGCGGTTTGAACAATGATGACAAGTGGGTTCCAAAAATCATGGAACTTATGGATGCAGTTGACTCTTTCATTCCAATTCCTCCACGTCAGGTTGACAAGCCTTTCTTAATGCCAGTTGAAGATGTATTCTCGATCACAGGTCGTGGTACTGTTGCTACAGGTCGTATCGAAACGGGTGTTATCAATTCTGGTGAAGAAGTTGAAATTCTTGGAATGCAGGTTGAAAAACTTAAATCTGTTGTTACAGGAGTTGAGATGTTCCGTAAAATCCTTGACCGCGGAGAAGCTGGAGATAACGTAGGTTTATTATTACGTGGTATTGATAAAGAATCAATTCGTCGTGGTATGGTTATCGCAAAACCAGGTTCAATCACTCCTCATACCAAATTCAAGGCAGAGGTTTACATCTTGAAAAAAGAAGAAGGTGGACGTCATACTCCATTCCACAATAAATATCGCCCACAGTTTTACCTTCGCACAACTGACGTAACAGGAGAGATTTCTCTTCCAGAAGGTCGCGAAATGGTTGTACCTGGTGACAACGTAACTATCCATGTTAGTTTGATCGTACCAGTAGCAATGGACAAAGGTCTTCGTTTCGCTATCCGCGAAGGAGGTCGAACTGTTGGTGCAGGTCAGGTGATCGAGATCATCGAATAATTTTCGATAAGTTCTTTTTTTAAAAGGTGCTTCGGCCATATTTGGTCGGGCACCTTTTCATCCTGTAAAATAGTATGGTTTACCAAGCCGCTTTTGCAGGAAGTTAAAAATCAAACACGGGCGTAGCTCAATTGGTAGAGTGGCGGTCTCCAAAACCGTAGGTTGTAGGTTCGAGACCTGCCGCCCGTGCTAAAAATTAGGTAATGTCAAAGTTAAAAGCATACATAGAGGATTCATACAATGAGCTGGTGCACAAAGTAACCTGGCCTACTTGGGCAGAACTTCAGTCATCGGCTTTAGTCGTAATGATTTCATCTGTCATTATTGCTCTTCTAATTTTTGCTATGGATTTTTCCTTCAGCAACGTAATGGAAATTTTTTACGGATTGTTTAAATAAATCTGAACATGACGGAAGAAATTATCAATGCTAAGAAGTGGTATGTTTTGCGTGCTGTAAGCGGAAAAGAGAAGAAGGTTAAAGAATATATTGATTCTGAAATCATTCGTAATAATCTTCAGGACTACATTTCACAGGTATTGATTCCAACTGAAAAGGTCTATCAGATTCGTAACGGTAAGAAAATAAGTAAGGAAAGGAATTATTTTCCTGGTTACATCATGATTGAAGCTTTCATGATTGGTGAGATCCCTCACATCCTAAAAAATATACCAAGTGTAATTGGTTTTTTAGGAGATAAAGGTCAGCCAATTCCTCTTCGTACCACAGAGGTAAACCGAATCCTTGGTAAAGTTGATGAGCTTAGCGAAAGCGATGCTGAATTAAACATACCATTCATTGTTGGTGAAGCTGTTAAGGTAATCGATGGTCCATTCAATAGTTTCACTGGAACTATTGAAGAAATCAACGAAGAGAAAAAGAAACTGATTGTTATGGTTAAGATTTTTGGTAGAAAAACACCATTAGAGCTTAACTATATGCAAGTTGAAAAGGAATAAAAACAGTGGGTTAATTGTTAGAACAGGGTTGTCTTCTCCAGATATAATGCTTCCCCTCCTTGTTTGAAACAAACTCCGCGAATCAATAAACAACAAAAATGGCAAAAGAAGTAAGTGCGCTCATAAAGCTACAGGTGAAA
Organism: Flavobacteriales bacterium; assembly: GCA_040403315.1. Classification (GTDB taxonomy): domain Bacteria; phylum Bacteroidota; class Bacteroidia; order M30B66; family M30B66; genus CAMCXT01. The sequence goes on along the minus strand of JBBAKX010000002.1, from coordinate 87,032 downwards.
GGCGGAGCGGCAAATCCATCACCACCAATCGGACCGGCTCTCGGTGCGAAAGGTGTGAATATAATGGATTTCTGCAAGCAGTTCAATGCCCGTACGCAGGATCAGGCTGGAAAAGTATTGCCGGTGATCATTACGGTTTATGTTGATAAATCTTTCGAGTTTATCATCAAAACTCCTCCGGTTGCTATTCAGCTTAAGGAAGTTACAAAATTACAGAGTGGTTCTGCTGAGCCAAACCGTAAGAAGGTAGCTACCGTGAACTGGGACACTGTTCGTAGTATTGCAGAGGCGAAAATGCCCGATTTAAATTGTTTTACAATTGAATCGGCAATGAGCATGGTTGCAGGAACTGCGCGCAGTATGGGTATTAACGTTGAAGGTCAGCGCCCTTTTTAATTCTATAAAACGGAGAAGAAATGGCACAACTGACAAAGAAACGTAAGGCTGTTATCAATAAAGTGGAAGAGGATAAAACCTATCCGCTTCTTGATGCTACTCGCCTAGTAAAGGAAATCACCACGACTAATTTTGACGCTTCAGTAGATGTTGCCGTTCGTTTGGGAGTAGATCCACGTAAAGCAAACCAAATGGTTCGCGGAACTGTATCACTACCACATGGAACTGGTAAAACTGTACGTGTGCTTGTACTTTGTACTCCAGATAAGGAGGATGAAGCAAAAGCTGCCGGAGCTGATTTCGTTGGTCTTGATGAATACATTGATAAAATCAAAGGGGGCTGGACAGATGTTGATGTTATCATCACAATGCCTAGTATCATGGCTAAAGTAGGTGCTCTAGGACGTGTTCTTGGACCACGTGGCTTGATGCCAAACCCTAAAACAGGTACTGTAACTATTGAAGTTGGAAAGGCTGTAACAGAAGTTAAAGCTGGTAAAATCGACTTTAAAGTGGATAAAACAGGTATCGTGCATGCTGCAATCGGCAAAGCTTCCTTCTCTCAAGAGAAACTTTATGACAATGCGAAAGAACTTCTTCAGACTATCCTGAAATTAAAGCCTTCGTCTGCTAAAGGTGCTTATGTGAGAAGTATTTACTTGTCGAGTACTATGAGTTCTTCAGTTGCGGTTGATCCTAAATCAATCGGTGCCTGATTTCACTAACCTTTTATTCTTGAACGAATATGAACAAAGAAGAAAAAGACCAGGTGATTGAAGCACTGGTTGTAAAATTTAACGAAACAAAGAACTTCTACCTAACTGATACTTCTTCATTGACAGTTGAGAAAACAAACAATCTCCGCCGTCTTTGCTTCAAAAGAAATATCGAATTGAAGGTAGTAAAGAACACATTGCTCAGAAAGGCATTCGATCGTCTTGACTTAGATTACTCACCACTTTATGATATCCTTAAGGGTTCTACAGCTGTGATGTTTACTGAGTCGGTGAATGAACCTGCTAAGCTGATCAAAGAGTTCCGTAAAAATGATGTGAAGCCTTCATTAAAAGGAGCTTATGTGGAAGAATCTTTCTACATTGGTGACGATCAATTGGATGCTCTCATCTCCATCAAAACCAAAAATGAGGTTATTGGTGAAATTATCGGATTGCTTCAATCTCCTGCTAAAAACGTTATTTCTGCTCTCCAATCTGGTGGTGGAAAAATCGCAGGGATTGTTAAAACACTTTCTGAACGTAACGCCTAATTCTCACAATTTTTTTTTTCAATCCTTTTTTTGTACAATCTCTAAAACATAAATAAAATGGCAGACCTGAAAGCTTTCGCAGAACAGTTGGTTAATCTGACCGTGAAAGAAGTCAACGAACTTGCTCAGATCCTTAAGGACGAATACGGTATCGAGCCTGCTGCAGCTGCAGTAGCTGTTGCTGCTCCCGCTGCTGGCGGTGGAGCTGTAGCTGAAGAAAAAACATCTTTTGATGTAATCCTTAAAGCAGCTGGTGCAAACAAACTTGCAGTTGTGAAATTGGTGAAAGAACTCACTGGTCTCGGACTGAAAGAAGCTAAGGATCTTGTAGATGGCGCTCCTAAGCCACTTAAAGAAGGTGTAGCTAAAGACGAAGCAGAAGCGCTTAAAGCACAACTGACTGAAGCCGGTGCAGAAGTTGAAGTTAAATAAAACTTCATTCTAAAATTACAGCTTAAGACTTCAATTTTATTGAGGTCTTAAGTTGTTTATACACTACCATTCCTTCGCATTCTCATTTTTTTAAATCGAGTCCCTTGACAAACAATAAAAAACGCCTGCAGAGGTTAAGCTTCGCTTCCAGCAAGCTGCCGGTTGAGTATCCAGATTTCTTGGATGTTCAGGTTCAATCGTTCAAGGATTTCTTTCAGTTGGAAACAACGCCTGAAAACCGTCAGAACGAGGGTCTTTTCAAGGTTTTCGCTGAAAACTTTCCGATTTCGGATGCACGAAACAACTTCGTGCTTGAATTCCTGGATTACTTTATTGATCCCCCACGATACTCAATTGAAGAGTGTCTTGATCGTGGGTTGACACACAGCGTGCCGCTAAAGGCAAAATTGAAACTTTATTGCACCGACCCGGAGCACGAAGATTTCGAAACCATCGTACAGGATGTGTACTTAGGTACAATCCCATACATGACTCCAAAAGGAACCTTTGTTATCAATGGTGCTGAAAGAGTCGTGGTTTCTCAGCTTCACCGATCTCCTGGTGTATTCTTTGGTCAAAGTCGCCACGCAAACGGCACAAAACTTTATTCGGCCCGTGTGATCCCTTTCAAAGGATCTTGGATTGAATTTGCTACAGACATTAATAATGTAATGTATGCATATATCGACCGTAAAAAGAAATTGCCAGTAACAACGTTGCTTCGTGCAATTGGTTATGAAAGTGATAAAGATATTCTCGAAATCTTCGGCCTTGCCGATGAATTTAAAGTAAGTAAAACATCTATTAAAAACGCAGTCGGTCGTAAACTAGCTGCAAGGGTGTTGAAAACTTGGATCGAGGATTTTGTTGATGAAGATACTGGTGAAGTTGTTTCTATCGAGCGCAATGAAGTGATCATTGATCGCGAAATTGTTATCGAGAAAGAGCATCTTGAACTTATCGTTGAATCTGGCGTTAAATCAATTATTCTCCACAAGGAAGATATTAACGCTGCTGATTACAGCATCATTTATAATACGCTTCAAAAAGACACTTCAAACTCTGAAAAAGAGGCTGTTGAACATATTTATCGTCAACTTCGTAACGCTGAACCACCTGATGAAGAAACTGCTCGTGGAATTATCGACAAGTTATTCTTCTCCGATAAACGTTACGATTTAGGTGATGTTGGTCGTTACAGAATCAACAAAAAACTCAATCTAAACACTGCTGCTGATACACGTGTTCTTACAAAAGAGGACATTATATGTATCATTCGTTATTTGATCGAGTTGATTAACTCTAAGGCCGATGTGGATGATATCGATCACTTGTCGAATCGCCGCGTTAGAACTGTAGGTGAACAACTTTATGGTCAGTTCGGTGTTGGTCTTTCTCGTATGGCTCGTACCATTCGTGAGAGAATGAATGTTCGTGATAACGAGGTTTTCACTCCAACGGATCTTATCAACGCAAAAACACTTTCTAGTGTAATCAATTCGTTCTTTGGAACCAATCAGCTGAGCCAGTTTATGGATCAGACCAACCCTTTGTCGGAGTTGACGCACAAGCGTCGTCTTTCTGCACTTGGGCCAGGTGGTCTATCCCGTGAACGTGCTGGATTTGAGGTTCGTGACGTTCACTACACGCACTATGGTCGTTTGTGTACAATCGAAACTCCTGAAGGGCCAAACATCGGTTTGATCTCTTCACTTTGCGTTTTTGCTAAAATTAATAAGCTTGGTTTCATTGAAACACCTTACCATACTGTAACTGAAGGTAAAGTGGATCTTGACAAACCGATGATTTATCTATCTGCAGAGGAAGAAGAAACCTCAATCATCGCTCAGTCTAAGACAAATATCGATGAAAAAGGTAATTTCGTAGAAAGCCGAGTTAAGGCGCGTTTTGCAGGTGACTTCCCAGTGGTTGATCCGAAAGAGATTAAACTCATGGACGTTGCTCCAAATCAAATTGCATCAATTGCAGCTTCTCTCATTCCATTCCTTGAGCATGATGATGCTAACCGTGCCCTAATGGGTTCGAACATGATGCGCCAGGCAGTTCCTTTACTTCGTCCAGAAGCGCCATTTGTTGGAACTGGACTTGAGGCAACTGTAGCTCGTGACTCTCGTGTTTTGATCAATGCAGAAGGTGATGGTATTGTTGAATGGGTTGATGCGAATGAAATTGTTATTCGTTATAACCGAACCGATGATGATCGTTTGGTGAGTTTCGATGACGATGTAAAAACCTACAAACTCACTAAATTCCGCAAAACCAACCAAAATACTACAATCAACCTAAAGCCAATTGTGTCTAAAGGTGAACGTGTAAGCGCTGGTCAAGTTTTGTGTGAAGGATATGCGACACAAGGTGGCGAACTTGCGCTTGGAAGAAATCTTAAAGTGGCTTTCATGCCATGGAAAGGTTACAACTTCGAGGATGCAATCGTGCTTTCTGAGCGTATCGTTCGAGAAGATGTATTCACTAGCTTGCATATCGAAGAGTTTATTCTAGAAGTGCGTGACACAAAGCGTGGCCTAGAAGAACTTACTTCTGATATTCCGAATGTAAGTGAAGAAGCAACCAAAGATCTTGATGAAAACGGTTTGATCCGTATTGGCGCTGATGTTAAGCCAGGAGATATTCTTATTGGTAAAATCACTCCAAAAGGCGAAACTGATCCATCACCGGAAGAAAAACTTCTACGTGCGATTTTCGGCGATAAAGCTGGTGATGTTAAAGATGCATCTCTTAAGGCGCCACCATCATTAAATGGTGTAGTTATCGATAAGAAGTTGTTTTCTCGTGTTATAAAAGACCGTAAAGCGAAAACTGAGGAAAAGCCAACATTGGCTAAAATCGACGCTGAACGTGACAAGGAACTCGGAGAATTGAAGGTTCGTTTGATAGAAAAGATGTTTACTTTGGTTAACGGTAAAACATCTCAAGGAATTTACAATAACTTCAAAGAAGAGGTTGTACCTAAGTCGGCTAAGTTCACCATCAAAATGCTTCAAGGAATCGATTATACGTCGGTTAACCCTAGCAAGTGGACAACAGATAAAGATAAAAACAATCAGATTAAAGTTCTTTTGAACAACTATTTGATTCGTTACAACGACACCAATGGTATTGCAAAGCGTAAGAAATTTGCAGCAACTGTTGGAGATGAGCTACCTGCTGGTATCGTGCAATTGGCTAAAGTCTATATCGCTAAAAAGCGTAAGCTTAAAGTAGGGGATAAGATGGCTGGTCGCCACGGTAACAAAGGTATTGTAGCACGTATTGTTCGTGATGAAGAGATGCCATTCCTAGAAGATGGAACCCCGGTAGATATCGTATTGAATCCACTTGGTGTACCTTCCCGTATGAACCTTGGTCAAATTTATGAGACCGTTTTAGGTTGGGCTGGAAAAGAGCTTGGAATGACTTTCGCTACACCAATTTTTGATGGTGCGAGTATCGACCAGATCAATAGCTACTCTGAAGAAGCTGGAATTCCGAAGTATGGCCGTACTTTCCTCCGCGATGGTGGAACAGGCGATAAATTCGATCAGCCGGCAACTGTAGGTATTATCTACATGTTGAAACTAGGCCACATGGTGGATGATAAAATGCACGCTCGTTCAATCGGACCATACTCACTTATTACTCAGCAACCATTGGGTGGTAAGGCACAATTCGGTGGTCAGCGTTTTGGAGAGATGGAGGTTTGGGCACTTGAAGCATTCGGTGCTGCTAACATTCTCCAAGAAATCCTCACCGTTAAATCGGATGATGTGATCGGACGCGCTAAGGCTTATGAAGCCATTGTAAAAGGTGATAACATGCCAGTACCGGGAATTCCGGAATCATTCAACGTATTGTTGCATGAGCTCCGCGGACTAGGCTTGAAGATTACACTCGACTGATTTCTTTTGGTCCCTTGGAATGCAAAACGTTCCAAGGGATCTTTCACTTAACGATTTCGATAACATATGGCTTTGCGCAAAGACGTAAAACTCAAAAGTAACTTCAAGAGAATCATTGTATCTCTTGCCTCTCCCGAGGATATCCTCGATCAGAGTCATGGTGAAGTACTTAAACCCGAAACGATCAACTACAGAACTTACAAGCCTGAAATGGGCGGTTTGTTTTGCGAGCGGATATTCGGTCCTGTGAAAGATTACGAATGCCACTGTGGCAAGTACAAGAGAATCCGATACAAAGGAATTATCTGTGATCGCTGCGGTGTTGAAGTAACTGAGAAAAAGGTTAGACGTGAGCGAATGGGACACATTCAGTTGGTGGTTCCTGTAGCGCATATCTGGTTTTTCCGTTCACTTCCAAACAAAATTGGATATCTCCTCGGTTTACCAACGAAAAAACTCGATGCAATCATCTATTATGAGCGCTATGTAGTTATTCAATCTGGTCTTGCTGGGGAAAGTGGTTTGAGCGACATGGATTTCCTTACTGAAGAAGAATACCTCCAAACATTGGAGAATCTTCCAAAGGAAAACCAATACCTTGACGATTCAGATCCATCAAAATTTATTGCCAAGATGGGTGCAGATGCATTGTATATGCTTCTTTCCCGTTTGAATCTTGAGGAGCTTTCTTATGACCTTCGCCACAAAGCGAACAATGAAACTTCACAGCAACGTAAAAACGAAGCTTTGAAGCGTCTTCAGGTTGTAGAAGCTTTCAGAAATGCAAATGACAACAACTTCATTAACCGTCCTGAATGGATGATTTTGAAGGTGATTCCGGTTATTCCACCAGAACTTCGTCCACTCGTTCCTTTGGATGGTGGTCGTTTTGCTACTTCCGATTTGAACGACCTTTATCGTCGTGTGATTATCAGAAATAACCGTTTGAAGCGTCTTATCGAAATCAAGGCACCTGAAGTTATCTTGCGTAACGAAAAGCGTATGCTTCAAGAAGCTGTGGATTCATTGCTCGATAATTCGAGAAAATCCAACGCTGTGAAGACGGAGTCAAACCGTGCATTGAAGTCTCTTTCTGACTCATTGAAAGGTAAACAAGGTCGTTTCCGTCAAAACCTACTAGGTAAACGTGTCGATTATTCTGCACGTTCTGTAATCGTCGTTGGACCTGAATTGAAACTCCACGAGTGCGGTCTTCCAAAAGACATGGCAGCTGAGCTTTTCAAGCCATTTATCATTCGTAAGATGATTGAGCGTGGTGTTGTGAAGACGGTTAAATCAGCGAAGAAAATCGTTGATAAAAAAGAACCAATCGTTTGGGATATTCTTGAGAACATCCTAAAAGGTCACCCAGTTCTTCTTAACCGTGCTCCAACGCTTCACCGTTTAGGTATTCAGTCGTTCCAGCCAAAACTAATCGAAGGGAAAGCGATTCAGCTTCACCCATTGGTGTGTACAGCATTCAACGCCGATTTCGACGGTGACCAGATGGCGGTTCACGTTCCACTTGGAAATGCCGCTATCCTTGAAGCTCAGCTATTAATGCTAGCTTCTCACAACATCTTGAATCCAGCGAATGGTGCTCCGATTACGGTACCATCTCAGGACATGGTTCTTGGTCTATATTATATGACCAAAGGCCGTAAAACTGATTCAACTCGTGTGGTGAAAGGTGAAGGAATGGTTTTCTACTCTCCAGAAGAAGTGATCATTGCTTATAACGAAAAACGAATTGATCTTCACGCTTGGATTAAAGTAAAATCCAATGCAAAAGAAGGAGATTTGTTGGTGAATAAATTGATCGAAACAACTGTAGGTCGCGTGATTTTCAATCAGGTGGTTCCTCACAAAGTTGGTTACATCAACGAACTCCTAACCAAGAAGTCTCTTCGCGATATCATTGGAAATATTGTGAAAGAAACCGGTATGGCAACTACTGCCAAGTTCTTAGATGATATCAAAGAACTCGGATTTATCATGGCATTCCGTGGTGGTCTTTCCTTCAACTTGGGCGACGTAATCGTTCCTGAGGACAAAGAAAAGATGATCGAAGATGCAAATACTGAAGTTGAAGAAGTGATGTCTAACTACAACATGGGTTTCATCACCAACAACGAACGTTACAATCAGATTATCGATATCTGGACGCATACAAACTCACGTTTGACTCAGCGTTTGATGAATCAATTGGTAAACGACAATCAAGGTTTCAATCCTATTTACATGATGCTCGATTCAGGAGCTCGTGGATCTAAGGAACAGATTCGTCAGCTTTCTGGAATGCGTGGATTGATGGCTAAGCCACAAAAATCAGGCGCTTCAGGTGGTGAGATTATCGAAAACCCTATTCTTTCTAACTTTAAGGAAGGTCTGTCGATTCTTGAGTACTTCATTTCAACCCACGGTGCACGTAAGGGTCTAGCGGATACGGCTTTGAAAACGGCTGATGCTGGTTACCTAACTCGTCGTCTTGTGGACGTTTCTCAAGATGTTATCATTGGTGAAGAAGATTGCGGTACACTCCGTGGATTGACTGCAATTCCTTTGAAAAACAATGAAGAAATTGTTGAAAGTTTGTACGATAGAGTTTTAGGACGTACTTCATTGCACGATGTTTACAGCCCAATCACTGGCGAATTGCTTGTTGAAAACGGAAGTGCTATCAATGAAGATGTTGCGAAGAAAATCGAAGCATCTGGAATTGAAGCCGTAGAAATTCGTTCGGTTTTAACATGCGAATCTGAGCAAGGTGTGTGTGCTAAGTGTTACGGAAGAAACTTGGCTACAGGCCGAATGGTTCAAAAAGGTGAGGCTGTTGGTGTAATTGCAGCACAGTCAATCGGTGAACCAGGAACTCAGCTTACACTTCGTACATTCCACGTAGGTGGTACAGCTTCTAATACAGCTGCATCTTCTAAGGTTGAAGCGAAATTTGATGGTCTCTTAGAGATCGACGAATTACGTACTGTTGCTAAAACAGATGATAGCGGAAATAAAACTGAAATTGTAATTGGCCGTTCAGCGGAGATGAGAATTATCGATAGAAATACGATGATGATTCTTGCAACAGCTAATATTCCATATGGAGCAACAATTTATGTTGAAAATGGTGTAGACGTTAAAAAGGGCGACCTGATTTGCGACTGGGATCCATACAACGCAGTAATCATCGCTGAAACAGGTGGTAAAATCTCATTCGAGGATCTCGAAGATGGTAATACTTTCCGTGAAGAAAGTGATGAACAAACAGGTTTCCGTGAAAAAGTAATCATTGAGCGTCGTGATAAAACGAAGAATCCAGTGATTAAAATCATGAGTTCAACCAAAGAAGTGATTCGTGCTTACTCACTTCCAGTTGGCGCTCACATTATTGTGAACGACGGACAAAAAGTGAATCAAGGTGAAATCCTCGTAAAGATTCCTCGTCAAACAGGTAAACTTGGAGATATCACTGGTGGTCTTCCACGTGTAACCGAATTGTTTGAAGCGCGTAACCCATCGAATCCAGCTGTAGTATCTGAAATCGACGGTATCGTGAGCTTTGGTAAAGTGAAACGCGGTAATCGAGAAATTATCATCGAATCTAAAACTGGTGAACAGAAGAAATATCTTGTTTCATTAAGTAAGCACATCCTTGTACAAGAGAATGACTACGTGAAAGCAGGTCAGCCATTGTCCGATGGAGCTACTACACCGGGTGATATTCTTGCTATCAAAGGTCCAACTAAGGTTCAGGAATACTTGGTAAATGAAATTCAAGAAGTTTACCGTTTACAAGGTGTGAAGATCAACGATAAGCACTTCGAAGTTATCGTACGTCAAATGATGCGTAAGATTGAAATCGAAGATCCAGGTGATACTAAATTCCTCGAGGGACAAACAACTAACAAGTTGGAGTTCAAGGAAGAGAATGACTACATTTTCGATAAAAAAGTAGTTGTAGAACCGGGTGATTCAACAACTTTGAAGGCTGGACAGATTATCACTGCGAGAAAATTGCGCGATGAGAATTCTATGTTGAAGCGCAAGGATATGAAACTTGTAGAATCTCGTGATGCAGTTCCAGCAACTGGTACTCAGGTTCTTCAGGGTATTACCCGTGCTTCATTGCAGACCAAGTCGTTTATCTCAGCAGCATCCTTCCAGGAAACTACTAAAGTATTGAACGAAGCTGCGATTTCTGCAAAAGCCGACGAATTGTTGGGTCTGAAAGAAAACGTAATTGTTGGACACTTGATTCCTGCAGGAACAGGTTTGAGAGAATACGAAAATATTGTCGTAGGATCGCAAGACGAGTTTGCTGCGTTGATGGCTTCGAAAAAGAAAATGAAAGAAGAATCTCTTTCTTAATTTTAAAGAACCATGAGCGAGGAACAAAACCCACAAGAAGGTCAATTAAATATTGAATTGACTGAAGAAATTGCAGAAGGAATTTATTCAAATCTTGCAATTATTACCCACTCGAATTCTGAGTTCGTTTTGGATTTCATTAAAATGATGCCTGGCGTACCTAAGGCAAAAGTGAAATCTAGAATTTTGCTTACACCTCAGCATGCTAAGCGTTTGCTTGCTGCCTTGAAGGAAAATGTAGCAAAATTTGAATCAATCAACGGAACGATCAAGGTGGAAGGCGGCGCAACAGCTCCTTTTCCTATGAATTTTGGTGGGCCGACAGCGCAAGCCTAATTCAATTACTGAATAATTCAAACCCCCGATTTTCGAAAGATTATCGGGGGTTTTTGATTTATATAGCTTGAGATACTATTTGATTTGGGCTGTTTATATCCCTTGGATGTTTTCGTGGGATGTGATTAAAATCAACCTTGCTTTTTCTCTAGTTTCGTAAAAATTGACAGTATGATCAAACGAATTGTGTTATTGCTTTTAATTTTGTCGAGCTTGAATCTTTCGGCTGGCGATATTGAAACTGAACGTCGTGAATATTCGAAGTATTTGCAAAGCATGCCTGTTCTGGTTTGGAAGACATTGAAGGTTTCAATTAGTAGTGGATTTGCAGGAGATTCGATTCAACTTGGAACCATATTTCGGTATTCAAAGGATTCAGCAGGAAGTGCAGGGCAGATTTCGAATTTTACCAATGCACTTGTTCAGCAGATCGATCCCGACAGCACAACTGGTCAACAAGTTTATTGGCAACAAAATCCTGTTTTAACGCAAATTTGGAAACTTAGGAAGTCGATTTTGAAATCGGATGAAGATACTTATCCGACGCTATTGTTAAAAATTTTAGACAAAGAACGATTCGATAGTTTGGTTTCTATTTTTAAGCGTTACGGTTTAAAGTATGATGATAATTCGGAGCATTTTTATCTAGCCATTTGTGCGCTTTCTATGTCGATTGTTCCTGAGGAAATTGTTCATTATGAGCTTTCTGCAATTAATTTCAAAAAGTTTCCAAACTCTTTGATGAAGCAATATGCTCAATTGTTGCAGGCTCAATTCATCGCGAAGCGCAAATGGTTCGCATTGGCAAATGAAAAATTTTCCTCCCTAATTGAAACAATTGAAAAACCTCCAATTGGCCCGTCATTAAAGGCTGCGGAGCACGAAAACGAGGATTTGAAGTGCCAATTTTCTGCAACGGTTTATTACTCTCGGGCATTAAGTCGATTTTATACCAATCTACAAGAGTTGAGGAAGCCTGCTTTGGCGGATATCAATCTTGCGCTGAAATTTGCCTCTGAAGGGAATTGTCAATCGAAAGAGTTATTTCTTGCATCAGCTTATATTAAGTTGGCATGTGGAAAAAAGAAATCCTGTTTGACTGATTTAAAGAAGGCCGCATCTTTTCCAGGAATGAAAACACCTGACAATATTTTGGCTCAACAATCAATTGCAGCTATTGAGAACAAGAAAGATGATGAAGCAGGGAAGATTCTTCAAGATGCCGTTTTTTATCATTATGATGGATTGATGCTGTACAGGAATTTCCTAAAAAAGTGGTTTGATAAAGATGCTTATATCAAGAAAATAATGGTTAGCAAATCGAGTCATCCGTTTGCTTTAACTATAGCTCATTTTCTGAAAGTAGAAAGAAGAAGTACTTTTAAAGCAATCGTTGAAAAAGGTAAGGAGAAGCAAGAAGATGAACTGCCAGATTTAAAGTTAGTTGGAAGTGATGAGGATTAAATCTATACGGATGAAACGACTTTATATTTTGATCGTTTTTGTTGGTTTAATTGGAGAACTGCAATCTCAAACGGTGAATGATTTAAATTGGATTTTGGGCAGTTGGGTAATGAAAAGTGAAGGCTTTGAGTTAACGGAGACTTGGACCAAAACCTGTGATTCCTTGTTTATTGGGAAAGGTATTGGATTGGCAGGAAAGGATACTGTATTCCAAGAGGAGATGCAGTTGTCGTTTCGTGAAAATGGCATTTTCTATATTGTAAAAGCCCATGGGCAAAACAACAATGAGTTTGTGTTATTTAAATTAATGAATCAAGGATTAAATACGTTCGTTTTCGAAAATATGAACCATGATTTTCCAAATGTAATTGTTTATCGAAAGATGGGCGAAAGTCGATTGGACGCTTGGATTGAAGGCAGAAAAGGAGGAATTGTAAAAATAGAAGAATTCGAATTCAAGAAGTTAAATTGATGGTAGTGCAACATTGATAATGCACTTAACATCTTGCAATAAACTAAACAAATGAAAAGGATAGCTTTACTCTCGGGCTTACTTCTTTGCTTTGTGTTTCAAACGAAGGCTCAGCAAGTAAATTATTTTGAAAATAGTTCATATTGGAGAATGCAGGCAACATGCCCATATGGTTTTCCTTGTGTACTGATTAATTCATATGGAAATTACATTAGCGGCGATACGCTAGTTGGAGATATGACTTATAAAAAAGTATTTACATATTCTCAAACTACATTTCAGTGGCAAAGCTCAGAACCTGAAAATCCATCTTGTTTTGGAGCAGATACGAGTTTGAATTTTAATTGTTTAATTAGACAAGAAGGTAAAAAGGTTTATGTGAAATATCCTTCAAGCGATGAAGCTTTGATGTATGACTTTGATCTTGTTCTGAACGATACTTTACCATCTACAGCAATACATCCACAAACAGATTTGATAGTTACTGGGATCGACTCCGTGCAAGTGAATGGAGAGTTTCGAAAAACATTTACCATTGAAGGATCGGCAGTTTTTACTTTGATTGAAGGCATCGGAACCAATTTTGGTTTATTGGAATCTGTTTTTCCGATGTTGGAGTGCAGTTACAGTTTTCTATGTTATTGGGAAAACGGAATTCCTGTTTATGTAAACAACGATTTTCAAGTATGTGACCAAGTGCTGAATATTCAGGATTTACGGTCTTCTAAAATTGAGCTTTTTCCAAATCCGACAGATCAAATTGTAACGATAAAAGGAGCGGAAAATGTTCTAGCAGTTTACGATATGAGTGGAAGAAAAGTGGATGTATTATCAACAGTAAACTCTTCTGATGGAACTTTGATTTTGGATGCAACTGCTCTCCATTCGGGACTTTACATTATTATCCTCACGACCCAAAATGGGAAAATGGCATCCACAAAAATGATTAGAAGATAATTAGTTCTTCAGGATCGTAGTATTTGATTGGTTCCATTACGCTGATCTTTAGGTTGTCGATGTCTATAAAGCATTTGCCTGGATTCCAGATGTAATAATTAAACACATCATTTGAGTTTCGAATGCTGGGCGTTAAATATGCAGCTTTGAATTTCTGCCAAGTTTTAGTGGAGTCTTTTGGAAGAGAATAATTCATGTAACCGTAAGATCCTTCCTTTCTTTCTAGGGCCATTGCTAAAGCTGGTTGTTGTTCGCAATTCCCTTCAGAAATTTTATAATTGAAGCTGAATTCAATCCAAGCATGATCTCGTGTTAGGAAATTATAAATCGGAATTTTTTGTCCTAAAGCGTATTCACATTCTGAATTTATTCTGTAGAATTTTGTTTCACCTTCGGCTACGATGAATTCAGACTCAGCATCAAACGGCCTATTCACAAGAATTTTTTCGGAGTAATTGCTTCTGTCTTCGAGGATGTTTATTCCAGAGAAATCTCTGTTGATGAGTTTTATTTTATCTGCATTTTCAGGGACCGAAGTTGACAGAAAGGTAGCCTGATAATAATCTCCAGTGGTTCGATAAGGATCAATAATCCAATTTCTTAATTGCCACCATTGAAATTGATTCAAGGCAGCAAAAGCGATGATCACAATAAACAAAGATGAAGTGATCCATTTTCTTTGGTTACCAAAATCCTTGATAAAATAGATCAAAGGAATCGCTAGGAGCGGGTAGAGGATGATTAGTGGTCGGATGGAGAAAGACGCGCCATACCACCATTCAGTCCAACTTGAAACTATATAAAACGATAAACCTCCATAAACTGCGATTGGAAAGAATAGTTCTCTATTGCGTTTCCATAGAAAGTACATTCCACCAATTGCCATGATCATTATTGGAGTATATACCAGCCATCCTTTTCGGTAACTCAGCAGCATTGGTAAAATATGAGGAGATGTTAAATCGAGCCCGATTCCAGGGTTTTTATAACTATCATATATAATCTTACCGGTCATATGGAACCAATAAATCAACTGAGGAATTAAAATTAATAAGCAGATACTTAGCGTTAGAAGTAAGGCAATTTTCTGGTTCCAAAGGAATTGAATTCGGTTTTTAAATGCTGACCAACTACCTACTAACCAAAACAATGGAATTAATGCGATGATGATTTCGCTTGGTTTTATCATTGTAATCAATGTAATAGCCAAGCCAATGGGCAAGAGTGTTTTGAATGAGGGATTTTTTAGCCAAATGGTAGTTTTATAAAGCATGAACGCAGTTAAAGTGAAGAGATAATTAACTGTTTCTAGGTTTTTTATACTGAGATGATGAGAAGCATTTGTAGCTAAAAACAAGATCAAAATTGCTAGTGCAGTGGCTCTATCAGAGAGATAAACGAGAAGAAACTTTCTTAAATAATACAATCCGATCAAGGTGAATATCAATCCGCCAATCACTAAACTCCATATGTAGGGTTCAGAAAAGCCATTGGCTTCATAACCAAAAGTGTGAGCAACAGCATGTCCAACTAGGAAAGAAGGAAGGTTGACATACGACATACCAAACAGGAAAAAATACATTGTTTCGCCTTTTTCATTTTGCGAAACTTGGTATAGCGTACCTGAAAGTTGGTATCGTTCATTGGTTTCCTTCAACCAAGAAATATCCTTCAGCAATGGGTCATTGTGAATTATTGTAGCGGGAAGTGGAAGGTAATAACCTAGAACGTCCCAAGATAACTCTCTTTCATCCACGTGACTTAACCTGAAAACACATAGAAGCAATGCCACAATTAATGCTGCGTAGGCAGAAAGTCGGGAGGTTTTCATTGCATCCATTTGGCAAAAATGCTCAAATTTTATGACAGCTAAATGAATATTTATTTCTAAGAAAAATCAATGTAAAATACTTGTTTAAAAGCAAATTTTGAACTTCCGGGATTTGAGAAATTTTCAGAAGGGTAAAAGGATTGACTAAGCGTTTATATAGTTAGATAATTGGAAAATGGAAAAAATGATGATAAATATTTCCAAGCAGTTCGTGGAATCTGAGTGGTGGATTTCCACTAAAATTCGATGCTATTGTTGATGTCCTAAATCTTTCAGATTGTAATTCTGTCCCAAACTTGGAACTTCATTTCGGCAAAATGATTGTCGTCGGCTGGGTGGGTGGTTTCATCGGTAAGCTTCCATTCCCCGGAGGGAAGAGCAGGAAAAAAACGATCTGCCTCAGGAGAAGCATCCACTAAAGTGAGATACACTCGATCGGCAAGCGGAAGGGCGAGATTGTATATTTCGGCACCACCAACGATCATGATTTCAGGTTCATTTTCAACCAGTTGAAGTGCTTCATTTAAGCTGTGAACAATATCCACACCAGGGATTTCCAATGATTTATTTCGGGTAATGATGATATTTCTACGCTTGGGTAATGGTCTTCCAACTGAATCAAAAGTAGATCGACCCATAATAATAGGCTTATCTAGTGTCTTGCTTTTGAAGTACTTCAGATCATCTGGAAGATGCCAGAGCAATTTATTTTCTTTACCGATTCCACGATTTAATCCAGTAGCAACAATTAGAGAAATCATCAGATAGAAACGGCGGCTTTAATGGCTGGATGCGGGTTGTAATTTTCTAGAGTGAAATCTTCGTATTTAAATGAATAGATGTCTTTCACTGTAGGATTGATTTTCATTGTTGGTAATTCGAAGCAGTCTCTGCTAAGCAATAAATTGGTTTGCTCGAGATGATTTAGATATAAGTGCACATCTCCAAATGTGTGGATGAATTCGCCTGGCTGAAGGTCGCAAACCTGAGCAACCATCAGCGTGAGTAGGGCATAGGAAGCGATGTTAAAAGGTACTCCGAGAAAAGTATCTGCAGATCTTTGGTAAAGCTGGCAGCTTAATTTTCCATCTGCAACATAAAATTGGAACAAGCAGTGGCAAGGAGGAAGCGCCATGTTTGGAATGTCGGAAGGATTCCAAGCACTCACAATAAGTCGTCTCGAGTTTGGGTTCGTTTTAATCATGTGGATCAAATCGGAAATTTGATCGATCGTTTCACCATTTTTGCCTGGCCATGAGCGCCATTGATGGCCGTAAACGGGACCAAGGTTTCCTGCTTCATCGGCCCATTCATCCCAAATGCTAACGCCGTTTTCTTTTAGATAGGCAATATTGGTATTGCCTTGGAGGAACCAAAGTAGTTCATGAATAATTGACCTGAGGTGAAGCTTTTTTGTGGTGAGCAAGGGAAAGCCATCTGCCAAATCAAATCGCATTTGGTAGCCAAAGCAACTTATTGTTCCGGTTCCGGTTCTATCTTCTTTCTTAGTGCCGTTATTAAGGATGTGATTTAGTAGGTCGTGATATTGTTGCATGATGCTCAAGAATCGAATAGCTAAAGTATCAAGTTGAGCAAACTGCTAAACCAAGTTCTTTACAACTTTATTGGATTTTTTTGAACAGTTTATGGAGGCGTTTGAATTATTTTGTGTTGTGAATTCTATCGAGCTGATATAGGATTTCCATCAAATTTTCTTGTTTTATTAGGTGCATGGTTTCGAGGAGAACTCCAAGGCGATTTTCTGGCCAGCCTTCTCTGGCAAACCATTCTAAATAAGGTGTAGGTAAATCTCTAATTTTTTGACCTTTATGCTTTCCAAAAGGAATTCGGTAGGTGAGGAGATCTCTTAAAACTGTAGGATCAGGTCCAAATGGATTGCTACCTGGTTTATAATCAGCCATTGATAAATAAATTAGCGCATAAAGGTGAAAATAAAAACCACCCAACGGAGGTTAAAATGTCCGATGGATGGTTGAACGCAATTATTTATGACTGCAAATGAAGAACTGCGGAAACAATAAAGTGGTTACTTTTCTTTTTTAATCCGATGAAATATCCATATTTAGAGGCATTTGGAAGGACTTCCAACATCCTGTCTTTCCAATAAGAATAAACAGTTGAAGAAACAAGGTCGGCGTTATATTTACTTCCATCGAAAGCCAAAATTACTTCGATGCTTTGGTTATTGTAGTTTTTGAAAATTCTTTGGAACACATTGCCTGCAGTAGCTTCGCTTTGAGATTCTTTATAAAAATCAGTGTTGTAGATAGACTTCAGTAATTGTCTGTTAGAGATAAATTGTTGAAGCTTTTCTAAGGCTGTTTTTTCTGCCAATTGATTTAATCTTTCTTCGCGCTTCATGCCACTAGGTAATTGTTCTTTCACTTTTAAATAGTAGAAAACATTACCCAATTCCTTTTTCATTGTAGTGGTGCTAAATGATTTTATCTCGCTAGTCTTTAGTTGAATTAATCTATCGGTAGGACGAGCTTCTGTAGCTTCCGAAATCATCAATGAGCTTTCATTCTTCGCATAAATTGGAGCATTTAATAGAATGAAATTAGATGAAAGAACATCAGTAATTATTACACCTTCATCACCAATAAATACTGCTACGCCATGTAATTTAAAATCATTGGTAAGCATATTTTTATTGTGGCCGGGTGAATTTTTCCATCCATCGAATGCAAGTTTTGCGAGGTGAGTATTTGAAAATGCATAACCGGTGGAGAATATATTTTCACCTGATGCTTTTAGAGATGGATCTTGTCCGAGTACATATTGAATTCTATCATTATGATTGATACCTGTAAAGAGGTTTTTTCCGCGTATTTGATCATGCTGAAATTTTCTGTTTTGATCTAGGTAATTGCTATGGTTTCTTGCTGCTAACCACAAAGTATCGTTCCACTTAAGAGGTTGTTTTCTATTTGATTTTCTATGTTCGTTAATTAAATCATGAATGATAAGTGCGCAATCGCGTTCTTTTTTCAAAATTTCATCTGCTTGTGAAAGCTGCAAAAAGGTAGAAAGATCAGAAGTCTTCAAGTTTTTTGAAATTTGGGCATGAATTGAATGAGCAAAAGTGAGAACAAGTATTCCTAGGATGTGCTTTTTCATGACCGATCAGTTTGAGGGGTTTAAAAAAGGTCAACGCCAAGATTATGCCAATTCGTACATCGAATTACTTAGTTATCCAAAAAGCTGTTGATAACGGATAGCCGCTATAAATTCTGTCAAAAAGTATTGGCGAAACAGGCGATTTCTGTTGAAGAGATTGAAAGTGTAAAGAGATTTTCCTGAAAATATTGAAACGGAGTGAAAGCCTGTGCAGAACTTGATTTGGTGAATTAATGGATTTTTTGTTGGGGAAGCTTCCCAATGCTAACCCCTTCCCAAATTCAATTTCGTGAATTTTGGAACGCTCGTCAAGATGAAAAAAGGCTTGAATTACTTAGTTATCCAAAAAGCTGTTGATAACGGATAGCCGCTATAAATTCTG
>JBBAKX010000002.1:0-67969 GCA_040403315.1 Flavobacteriales bacterium | reverse complement strand
TTGGGGAAGCTTCCCAATGCTAACCCCTTCCCAAATTCAATTTCGTGAATTTTGGGATTCCAACCAAGGTGAAATGCTATTTTAAAATTAAGTTATTAATGGCTTTGTGGAAAACCAATTTTTTAAGCTAATCATACTGTTTTAGATATATAATAATGATAATTAAATTCATTAAGTAGCTATTGCAACAAAAGGCTTAATTTGAATTTCTGAAATCTTCAAAATTACTTATCATTGCAAGTTCTATCATCCCATCAATGGCAAAGAAAGTAAACGAAACAACTCAGAAGCAATCTAACGCTAGACATTCATTTTCAGACCTAGAAGAAAATCCTGGATTTTTAATGTGGCAAGTATCCATGTTGTGGCAACGTAAGCTTAAAAATGGATTAGATACGATCGGTATTACACATGCTCAATTTTTGCTTTTAGCTGCATTGTCTTATTTAAGCACAACTCAAAACATTGTTTCACAGCAAGATCTTGCACGCCATGTGAGAATCGACAAAATGATGACATCAAAGGTTTTGCGAACTCTTCAGAAAAAAGGTTTGCTGAGTAGGAAAAAGAATAAAATGGATACTCGCGCAAGAACCTTGGTATTGAGCGAAAGCGGCGAAGAGTTGTTAAAGGCAGCAATTAAAATTGTAGATAAAATTGATCAAGACTTCTTAATGCACTTAGGCTTGAATTCATTATCCTTTCAAGATGATCTAAGAAGTTTATTAAAAGTGAATTCCAAATAATTCTGAAATGAGAAAATTCTTTACCGTTTTAAGTTGGTTGATCATTCAGAATGCAAGTGCTCAATCGGTTATCAGTACTACATTGCAGCAAGAGATTCTTCAGGAAACCCCTAATTCACCTTTAGACATTCATATTTTTCTTCGAGAACAAACAAATATTGAAGCGTTAAAGTTGGAGTTTGTAGCTCAATCACTACCTGTAGCATATCGAGCTGGAAGGGTGAAGCAAGCGTTAATAGAAACTGCTCAAAACTCTCAAACAGAACTTATCTCATTTCTGCAAGGAGTGGAAGAAAATCAACCAGGAACGATTTCGATAAAAAAGCAATACTACATTTTGAATATGGTTTCTGTTTCAGTTCCTATTTCATTGATTCCTGAAATTGCAACTAGAACTGATGTTGAGTTTATTGAAAAGGCTGATCGACTGAAAATTACTTACGATAAACCAGTGGCGATGGAGATGAGTAATTCACGTTCAGTTGGTGGTCATGAGTTTGGTTTAGAGGCTATTGGTGCTCCATTTATGTGGAATTTAGGCTATACCGGACTAGGAACTAGATTGTATACTGTTGATACAGGAGTTTGGCCTGAACATCCTGCTATTCAGCGTCAGTGGAGAGGGAATTATTACCCAGAATCTCAATCATGGTTAGGATTTGATTTTGAAAATCCAGCGGATAAGCCAGATGCCCATGGTACACACGTTACGGGCACTGTTTTAGGATTGGATCAAGAAAATAATGATACCATTGGAGTTGCTTTCAACGCGACATTCATGGCAACGGATCCGATTGTTGAGAATCTCGCAGATGTTAAACCATTGGAAGTGATTTTGTCAGCATTTGAATTTGCATTGGATCCGGATAATAACCCGAACACATTCGATGATGTGCCTGATGTAATTTGCAATTCATGGGGATTTGGAGATACCATCATCGACGGATTGTGCACTGATCCATTCATTCTGTCGTTATACAGTTCAATTGATGCTGCAGGAATCGCAGTCGAGTTTTCTGCAGGCAATGAAGGTCCAGGTGCAGCTACAGCAGGAATGCCAGCATATGTTGTTTTGGATAGCTTAACTGTCTTTTCTGTTGGAGCAGTTGATGCTAGCACTTCAGATTATACAATAGCATCATTCTCGAGCAGAGGCCCGTCTAGTTGTGGAGAAACTGATCAATTGAAAATCAAACCCGAAGTTTCTGCACCAGGAGTTAACGTTAGATCATCCGTACAACAAAATCAATATGCAAGCTATTCTGGAACATCGATGGCTGGTCCACATGTGGCAGGTGCTGTGCTTTTGTTGAAAGAAGCGTTTCCATTTTTAACGGGCAAAGAAATTTTAAATGCACTTTATTTAACAGCTATTGATTTAGGTGCAGCAGGTGAGGACAATATCTACGGACGTGGAATTATCAACCTTGAATTTGCCTACAATTACCTTTCACAACTTTACACCCCTGTTCCTCCAAACACATCGGCATATGATGTGGAAATTGAAAAATTCATTGGGTCAGAGTTAAATTGTTCTGGTAATTATCCATTGCAACTGGTAATCAGAAATGCTGGAAGTACTGATTTTTCGGGTGGAATAATTCAATATTTCATGAATGGAACTTCTATTGGCTCGAGTACTTATTCAGGACTTTTGCAAGAAGGAGAAAGAGATACCATTTTCAGTCCTGCTATACTCTTTAATGCTGGGTTGAATGAACTAAGAGCTGTAATTCAGCCTCTAGTCGCAACAACCGAACGCGATTTGGTGAATAATAATAGAGTGCTCAGAATGAAAACACAGCCCCAAGTATCAATGCCATTTGGTGAAAGTTTTGAATACAACGATTTCACTGGAAACAACTGGCATTTGGTGAATGGAGATTACAAAATTACTTGGGATACAATCAAAACTGGAGGCTTACCCAATAGTCAATATTCTGGTTTCATGAAGTATCTCACCTATACTACAAGGGATCCCAATGATATCGTTTATACACCTTTTATTGCGGTTCCAGAAGGTTCTGATTCACTTATCTTGAGTTTCGATTATGCTTACAGATTTAGAAGCAACAGCCTGTCTGACTCTCTTGAAGTGAGTTATTCTCAAGATTGCGGAAATTCTTGGATTCCTATCTTTTACAAAGGGGGAGAAGAGTTAGCAACCATCGATACGTTCTGGACCAATTTCAAACCATTCGCATCGACACATTGGAGAAACGAAAGACAAAATTTGATCAACCAAATTGATGGAAATGAGGTCATTTTTAAGTTTCGTGCGATCAACGATAACGGTTCTAACTTCTTTATCGACAACATTTTCGTTTATGATGCGGTGAGCCCTGCTTCAATTCTCTCTGCTAAGGCGGAATCATTTAAGTTGTTCCCAAATCCTGCAGATGATTATGTCGAATTGAAGTTTCTACCACTTGGAAGCAATGGAAAATTGACCGTTTGCGATCTTACTGGCAAAGTGGTTTACGTTGAGCGTTTATCTCAAAGCCAGCAACAAGTAAAAATCCAAACAGCACATCTTGGACAAGGTATCTATTTCGTTGCAGTAGAAACCAATAAAGGCAGATCCGTTCAAAAACTAGTAATTCAATAAATCACTTTCAAAAAATGAAAAGGCCGATTGAAGCAACATTTTTCAATCGGCCTTTTGCATGCGTTAAGAAACTTTATTCTGACGCCAATAGTGGACGAATAATTAAAACACTAGGAACATCATCTAACCAAAGGCTTTTGCTGTCAATTAGCGCTTTCCAGCTTTTGTAGCTAACCAGCATTAGTTCTTGCTTATCGAGAAAAGCTTTGTGTATGATTTTTTCATGAAGTATGCTGACCTTGTTCTTGTGGTCGGACGATAATTGGCTGAATTTTTCTTTCGAAACATTTGTGTTATCGAATAGTCCTGCGGTATCGCAAAAGGCAACTTCAGAACCTGAATTTTCAATAAACATCCTTGCATAATTTAGTAAGAAAGCATCTTCTTCACTAAAAACAGGTACAAATAACTTTCCGGAACCTGTAAAATCTCGGTCCAATAAAACGCCAACATCGCACTTCGTTTCCAACAAGAAATCGCGTGCTTTTTCATCAATCAAATCATTTGCTGGTAAAATCGGACGAGCACCCGTAATTGTTCCCAAGAGATTTTCTGGTGAAAAAGATTTCGTTACACCTACGATGTTTCCAAGAATAGAACCTGTATACAGCGATCGTCCAGCCCCAATCAATAGGAAGTTAGACGATTCTTTGTCTACAAAAGAATTCACCTCTTTGTGCAAATCGGGAGATGTCTTGTACTCTTTTCGAATCTCTAATTTTAGTTTCTCTGCTTCCGATAGGATTGGTTTGAAGCTCTGACGTTCAAACTCCTCAACATTCATCAAGTTCACTTCTGCGCTTAACGTTACGTGCATAGCTGTGAATGAAACTTCTCGTGTATTCTGACCAAACATTTGAGTAGCCAATCGAAGCAAGGTTCTTCCTGAGGTTGCCAATCCAAATGAAATGAGCACTTTATAGGTTTCTTTGATTTGACCCTGAACAACTTCTGCATCCTGGGTTTTATCCTTGAAAACGAAATTTATCATGCTCAACATTGGTCCTGTAGTGAAAGTGGTAACCAATGCCATCAGAACCAACATCGCAAACATCTCAGGACTAAGAATACCAAGGTCATAACCGATGTTTAATACGATCAGTTCCATCAGTCCGCGCGTATTCATCAATGCGCCAATCGACAGGCTGTCTTTCCATGTTTGACCAACATATCTTGCTGCTAGTGCGGATCCTAAGAATTTACCAACAATAGCAATTAGGATAACTATTAAGCAGGTGTACCAAAGTGAAGAATCGTTTAACAAGCCAATTTGGGTGCGAAGTCCTGTAAAAACAAAGAATAATGGAAGCAACAATACAAGCGCAACATCTTCAATCTTGTCGACCAAGATCTTTCTGAAATTCAAGTTTGGCGGCATTACCACACCAGCTAGAAACGCTCCGAACAACGCATGAATCCCTATAACTTCAGTTGCCCATGCAGAGCTAAGCAAAATGAGAAATACCAACGCTATGATGCCTCTAGAAATGGTTTCACGATTCGAATAAATCGAACCTAATCGATTCAAGAATGGCCGCATTACCAACAGCATGAAAAGTACATAAACCAATGATAGGCCGATGGTTACAAGAGCAGGAGTAAATGCACCAGCCTTAACGATAGCAATCACAATGGCCAACAAACACCAGGCTGTAACATCATCGATGGCTGCACTTGTGATGGCAATAATTCCAAGTTTAGTTTTCGTTAATCCACGTTCTTGAACGATGCGCGCCAAAACCGGAAATGCTGTTACACTCATCGAAATCCCCATGAAAAGAGCAAATGAAATGAACTGAACATTGTTGGGTGCAAAATCTAGATAAGTGAAATAAGCCAATCCGACACCTAGCGAAAAAGGGAAAACAATACTCACATGTGAAATGAAAATCGCGTCCTTCGCCTTACTTTTCAATACGTTAACATCCAGTTCCATACCAATCACGAACATGAATAGGATCAATCCAATCTGACTCAAGAATTGCAGATTTCCTAATGAACTAACTGGAAATATCAGTGAAGAAACCTCGGGGAAATAAAGTCCGAGTAGGGAAGGCCCCAAAAGAATACCAGCCAATATTTCACCAATTACACTCGGCTGACCAATTCTCGAAAAGAAAAAACCCAAAAAACGAGAAAAGGCAATAATGGTAATTATTTGAATAATCAACATCGGCAGCGTATGCCCTAAATTCTCGCTGAATGTTGCAACAACTTGGTCTTGCGGGGAAACTACTATCATGTGTTGTGAAGCCTCCCGAACTTCAGTTGATTCGAATAAACCTCCCGCCTGAACAATAAAAAATACCGCTACCAAAGCAGCAATTATTGTTATAAAATAGGATAGGAAATTTCTGCTCAAAACTCAATTTTTACAATAAATCAAATGGAATAGAATCTTGTGAAAAATAATGATTCTTTATTCAATTCTAGATGTCTTCGCATGAAATCATTGTGAATAATTTCAATCCAATAATTTTTTCAAAACACCATCTACTTTCTAGGTGAATGAAATTCTAATAGTCATCCAATTTTATAAATCATTGAGCATCTGCAGCTGACTATCAGCTTGCTTAAGGATAGCCTGTTTATCAGACTCGAGCATTCGATCCCAAGTCTTGTACATCATCCCAATTCTTGGATTTCTTTCTAATTTGCTTCGATGGCGATCATGAAAATGCCAGTATAAACTATTGAATGGACAAGCATCTTCACCTAGTTTCTTCTTATGATCGTAATGACAATTGTCGCAGTATGTGCCCATCTTTTTGATGTAAGCGCCACTGCTAGTGTATGGCTTCGATCCAACAATCCCACCATCGGCAAATTGACTCATGCCGCGGGTATTAGTAATTTCAACCCATTCGATAGCATCAATATAAATCCCTAAGTACCACTGATCAATTTTATCTGGCGAAAGGCCGGCCAATAAAGCAAAGTTACCAATCACCATCAACCGTTGAATATGGTGCGCATAAGCGTGCTTTAAGCTTTGTCCTATCGAATGTTGAAGGCATTTCATCTTTGTTTCACCTGTCCAAAACCAAGTAGGCAATTCTCTTTGGTGATCGAAAAAATTCATAGACGCATATTCGGGCATCTTCATCCAATAAATCCCGCGCATGTATTCACGCCAACCAAGCACTTGACGAACAAAGCCTTCCAACTGGTTGATCGAAATTCTGCCAGGATTATGATCGAAATCTTCAATACACTTGGTGATTACTTCAAGCGGATGTAAAATTTTCACATTTAATGCAAATGAAATCCTCGAATGAAACAAAAAGTCATCTCGGTCGGTCATTGCATCCTGATAAGTTCCAAATTGAGGTAGCCTAAAAGCTATAAACTCTTCCAAAACTTTCAGTGCTTGCTCACGGTTCGTTGGCCACAGAAATTGTTTTGGATCAATCTCTCCGAAGGTTGTAATTCCGCAAGCCTGAATTCTTTCATAGACTTCAGAAACATCCGATTTAATCGCCGATTTCGGTGGAAGCTTTACTGACGCATCCATCTTCTGTCGGTTGTCATGGTCGAAATTCCATTTTCCACCAACTGGATCTGACCCATCCATCAAAACGTTCCACTTCTTACGCATCATGCGATAGAAGCTTTCCATCAAATATTGCTTCTTGCCCGCAAAGAAGTCTCCCATCTCATTTCTCGACGTTAAGAAATGCTCGGTATCGAATTCAACAACAGGTACTTTGGATGTTAATGCAAACTGTTTAAGCTGAACATCCAGCCTGTATTCGTCGGGTAATTGATATTCAAATTGATCTGCCTTGTACGTTGTGATCCAATATTCTAGCTGATCGATTAAGTCGCCACGGTTTTCTTCAGCATCCAGTTTTACGTGCCTAACTTGATGTCCAGCCAACTTAAGCAATTCGGCAAATTGCTCCATGGCGGAGAAAAAGCCAACCACCTTCTGAACATGATGCAACACGTAGACTGTTTCCTGCCGCAGCTCCATGATCAGGTAAACATGTTGATCGTTTAATTCCTGATACCAAGAATGGGCTGCATTTAACTGATCACCTAAGATTAACCGTAGTTTTTTCATCTTTCAAACAACAGTCCGATGATGAAAGGGTTCGCTACAATTTCAGAGTTTTCAAAAAGCATCAGTTCAGCTGAAAGAAATCTTGTCCAACAATCTTCGCCATTAACTGCTGAAACTCTGGATTCGTGCCGTCAACCTTCGAATTCTCCGAAACCATCGACACGTGCATATCATCTTGTATTGAAGTTAGATTGATGCGCAAATTGCACTTCCCTGGAAAACGGTTGATGAGTTCGGTTAAATCATTCACAAATTTTTCATTCAAATTCACTTCATTAATGTTTAAGGTTACCTGCTTGTACTTGTCTTTCAGATCAGCCATTAATCCCATAGAATGAATGCCCGGTTCAAGCATATCTGGATTTCTAAAGCTTTTGTCAGCTTTCCAATTCACGTAAATGATGGTTCCAACCACAAGGAAGTGCTTCATTTTCAGATATTTTTCTGAGAAAAGCATGAACTCCTTGTTTCCTGTATAATCTTCCATCACGAAACTTGCGTATGGCTTTCCGGCTTTTGTCATTCGATGATTTACCGATGTTACCATCCCACCCGAACGCTGATCCTGTCTGGATTTTAGCTTTTCTTGGTCGTCCATTTCAACTATCGGAATAAACTTGAAACTTTCCATTTCACGGCGGTAATCATCCAATGGATGCCCGCTTAGATAAATACCCACAACATCACGTTCCTTCTCGAGCATTTCCAATACGTGCCACGGTTCAACTTGCGGAATAACTGGTTCAGGAATGCTAATTTCATCGGTACTATCACCAAACAAACTGGTTGATGCTCTGTCTTTTCCTTCTTGAACACTTTGTCCGTAACGCACCAATGTGTCTAGAAAACCTGGTCTTGACGGCACTTCAGCATAGAAAAAAACTGCGCGATTGTTATTCCCCATCAATCCATCATAAGCTCCAGCCTGAGCTAAATTCTCGATGTTTTTCTTGTTGGCAGAACGAAGATTTACCCGTCTCAAGAAATCGTAGATGGTTTCAAATGCTCCATTTTCCTCGCGCTCAACAATAATCGATTCTACTGCTGCTTCGCCAACGCCTTTAATTGCAGCCAATCCGAAACGAATTTGACCTTTTTTGTTGACTGAGAATTTTAATTTCGACTCATTGATATCCGGACCTAAAACTGGAATTCCCATGCGTCTGCATTCTTCCATGAAGAACGTAATCTTGTCCATCGAACTCAAATTGTTGGTCAAGTTGGCCGCCATATATTCTGCAGGATAATGGGCTTTCAAATAAGCTGTTTGAAACGCCACGAAGGCATAGCAAGTGGAGTGCGACTTATTAAATGCATACGATGCAAAGGCTTCCCAGTCGGTCCAAATTTTTTCGAGCCTTTTCGCATCCATTCCAAGTTTGATAGCACCTTCGATGAATTTCGGCTTGAGTTCATCCAACGTTTTGCGGTCTTTTTTACCCATCGCCTTTCTCAATTTATCGGCTTGTCCTTTTGAAAAGCCAGCTAATTTTTGAGAAAGAAGCATCACCTGCTCTTGGTAAACTGTAATGCCGTATGTTTCTTTTAAGAATTCTTCCATTTCTGGAAGGTCATAACTCACTGCCTCTAAGCCATGTTTACGCTTAATGAAGTTCGGGATATATTCTAACGGGCCCGGACGATACAGTGCGTTCATTGCAATCAAATCTTCGAATTTATCAGGCTTCAAATCGCGAAGGTATTTTTGCATACCAGCACTCTCAAACTGAAACGTTGCATTGGTTTCAGCCCGTTGATATAATTCGTAGGTCTTAACATCGTCGAGTGGAATGGTGTCTATATCGATTTCAACTCCATGATTTTCTTTGATCAATTGCAATGCATCACGAATAATGGTAAGGGTTTTCAAACCCAAGAAGTCCATTTTTATAACACCAGCATCTTCAATTACAGAACCTTCATATTGTGTAACCAAAAGGTCTGAATCTTTTGCTGTTGCTACAGGAATAAGAGTTGTAAGATCCTGCGGTGCAATAATAATTCCTGCAGCATGCACCCCCGTGTTTCTTACGGAGCCTTCCAAAATGAGGGCTTCATGCAACACCTGACTTTCTAATGATCCGGTGCGCTCAAATATCTCTCGCAGCTTTTTCACTCCATCCATTTCTTCGCTGCTCAAACCTTCTTTAGATTTCAAGCCACCTTCACCATCCAAAGGCGCTTTGATCACGCGGTTTAGTTTAATCCCCGGTTTTTCAGGAACCATTTTAGCCAAGATATTCGCATCCGCCAGCGGAAGGTCCATAACACGAGCAACGTCTTTTATGCTGGATTTTGCAGCCATCGAACCATACGTTACAATTTGTGCAACCTGATTTTTACCGTATTTGTCTACAACATAGTCGATTACTCGTTGGCGGCCCTCATCGTCGAAGTCGGTATCGATATCGGGCATTGACGCACGCTCAGGATTTAAAAAACGCTCAAACAGCAAATCGTACTTGATCGGATCGATATTCGTAATTCCTATGCAATAAGCAACAGCAGAACCGGCAGCCGATCCACGACCCGGACCGATAAAAACACCTAGATCGCGGCCCGCCTTAATGAAGTCGGAAACGATCAGGAAATATCCCGCAAATCCCATTCGATCAATCACTCCAAGTTCGAAATTGAGTCGTTCTTCAACTTCTCCAGAAATGGATTCGTATCGGTTTCTTGCACCTTCCATCGTTAAATGTCGAAGGAAATTCATCTGGTTGTCGAATTCCTTAGGCAAAGGGAAATTCGGTAGCATGATATCCCGCTTTAAATCAAGCAGTTCGATCTTAGAAACAATCTCATTTGTATTGTCGATTGCCTGTGGAATATCTTTAAACAAAGTGTTCATCTCACTTTGGTTCTTGAAGTAAAATTGGTCGTTGAAAAATGCAAAGCGCTTGCCTTTTACACTCTGATCATCATCAGTAAATTCCTTGTTTGTTGGGGTCGATTTTTTCTCTCCAGTGTTGATGCACAGCAAGATATCGTGTGCGTTCCAATCTTCACGCTCTACATAATGCGAATCGTTAGATGCAATCACTTTCACATTGTACTTATCGGCAAACTCGAGCAATACTTGATTTACTTGCTCTTGTTCTGGCATCGCATGGCGCTGAAGCTCAACGTAATAGTCCTCTCCAAACAAATCCAACCACCACTTAAATGCCTTTTCGCCTGCTTCTTTCCCTTTCTTCAATATGGTTCGCGGAACCTCAGCACCAATGCAACAAGTAGTTGCGATAAGTCCATCATGATGCTTTAATATCAGGTCTTTATCAATTCTCGGATACTTGCCATACAAGCCTTCAATGTATCCCAAAGAACATAGTTTGACCAAATTTTTATACCCTACATCGTTTTTAGCCAGCAACAATTGGTGATTCCGCACATCGCGGTCGTCTTTGGTGAATGACCGTTTAAAACGATCTTCCACCATATAAAATTCACAACCTACTATGGGTTTAACTTTCGGTTTTCCATCCTCGCCCTTGTTTTTGTACGCCTCAGCCACGAAAGCAAAAACGCCGAACATATTTCCATGATCGGTTATCGCCATGGCAGGCATCCCATCTGCAACGGCTTTTTTGTAAAGTTTACTAATATCTGCAGCGCCGTCGAGCAACGAAAACTGCGTGTGTACGTGAAGATGGGAGAAAGAAGGCATTCAACAAAGATCGATAATGGGCACCTCTTTTTTCCGAATGATTATCAACAGTGAAGTGAATGCCGCATCTGAAAACTTGTGAATTTATTGATATTCAGACTTTACAAAACATATCCACAAGAGGGTCTGAAAAACATTTTTCTGGGGGCCATAAACCGGGCTCTCCTCGGCACACGGTGCCTTGCTGCTATCCCTGGCCCGATCACGAACCTATGCACTTTACAAAAACAGAAAGTCTAATTGATTCCTGTGGTTATTTCTTCACCAATTCCTCTAATCCTTCGAAGTCGAACATCGTCGGGTCGAATAGGTGAGAGGCATGAATATTCGACATCGCCGTCATCATGATTTCCTTGCGGTTCGGGTATTTCTTCTTCCACTCAATCATCATCGATTTCACCACCTGTCGCTGCATGTTCTCTTGCGAACCACACAAATTGCAAGGTATTATTGGGAAAGCTCTTTCTTGAGCATATTGAGCAATTTCATCTTCCTTGCAAAAGATCAACGGCCTAATCACCACATGTCGACCATCATCGGTTCTGAATTTTGCAGGTATTGCTTCAAGTTTACCAGCAAAAAACAAATTCAAGAAAAACGTTTCTAAGGTATCCTCGCGATGATGCCCAAGTGCAATTTTATTACAACCCATTTCTTCGGCTGCATCATATAAAATTCCACGTCTCAAACGAGAACATAAACTGCACATGGTTTTTACAACGGGCGTTTTTTCAGTCACCACCGAATATGTGTCACGCTCCAATATTCTAAACGGAACGTTCAATTTTGTAAGGTATTCAGGCAGAATATGCTCCGGGAAATCGGGTTGTTTCTGATCGAGGTTTACTGCCAATATTTCAAATTCATTGCCCATCACCACTTTCTGGTGCAGCAAAATATCCAGCATGGTGTAGCTGTCTTTTCCTCCCGATAGGCACACCATCACTTTATCGCTTGGCTCTATCAATTGGAATTTCTCTTGGGCATCCCAATACGACTTCCTAAGCCTTTTGGTGATCTGTTCATGGGTGAATGTGCGCGTATTTTCCACGGGGCAAAAATAAAAATTCGGCCCAAACTGCATAACTTAAACTTGGCGTCGAGTTCTTCAGATAGTTGTATTGTTTACTACTTGATCGGATAGTACACTTTGGTAAGCCACTTGGCTATATCTTTTTCAGCCTGCGGATCGGTTATATACTCTTCCCAAGGCGCACCAATGATCTGCTTTTTCTCCTTCACAATAAAATTATCGGCAGTTTCATGTGCCAATGGCGTTTGTGAATAATCTCCATAAAACGAAACTACTACAGCATTTCCAGCCGCGATTTTTCATGCTTTTACCTTACCCGCATCTTTTCCAGCTTTCGAAATCGGCAATGCTGCATCAAACTCGAACATGGTGTTTGACTCAGAATAATAGATTGCGAATGGTGCTCCAATTACTTCAAGCTTTTGTGCGCCTGATACTTTCCCTATTTCACCATAGGCCATTCCCAACTTTTCGCTAACTGTTGATACGATTGCTGTGTCGTGATATGAAAGATAAAATTTGTCTGCAAGCTGCTGAATTTGTGCTGCTTCAACTTTTCCTTTCCAGTTTTTTACTGCTGCTTTTGGTGCTTTTTCGGCCAGCTCCTTGATTTTATTCAAGCCTTCATCAAACTGATCTTCCAACATTCCTTTGATCATTACGCTGATCCAACGCATCATCGGATTCATTCCGTTTTCTGATTCAAACGTCCAACTTAACTTGGTTGCTCCATTCTCATTTTCAAGCAAATAGGCAGCTTTAGAAACGCCCATCCCATCAAACGAAACATCGTTGAGCATTTGCTTATTGGGATCGCTGGCTGTGATAGTCACAGTTCCTTTTCCCGTTTCAGGACCATCCCACGAATAAGTGGCTCCAACTCCTTCAACAATTTCTCCATAGGTAAGCTTAACTGTTGGGTCCATAGCTTGCCAAGGTGACCATAATTCCCAGTTTTTTAGGTTGTTCACAATCGGGAAAACAGTTTCTGGCGAAGCATTTATAACAACCGATCTGGTAACTATACTTTTAGCTGGTAGGAAGAATCCAATTATAATTAACAATACAACTAAGGCCAAAAAGCCCAATCCAATCTTTTTAAAGGTTTTCATAAGTGTGATTTAGGATGTTTAGGGATTTCGAAACTAAACAAATTATCCTATATAGGTATTAACCCTAACAGAACTTTTCTACTGTATCACACAAGCTTTTGGCTCTTGCTGTAAACAATTCAATTTCAGATTTCTCTGTATCCCAGCTGCACATCAATCGCACCTCATTTAAGGCTTCGTTCCAAACATAGAACGGGAACTCTTCAGCAAGTTGCTCCGAAACACCCGGAGGAAAAATGGCGAAAATCGCATTGGCTTCAACTGGTTTGGTGATCCGAACGCCTTCGATTGTATGCAAAGCTTTCGATAGTTCTTGGGCCAATCGATTCGAATGTGTTGCCAATTGTAACCACAAATCATTCTTGAAAAATGCACTAAACTGTGCCGAAATAAAACGCATTTTCGAAAACAACTGCATGCTCTGCTTTCGCTGAAACTTCATGTATTTAGCCAATTCAGGCTTGAAAAATATCACTGCTTCACCCATCATCATACCGTTTTTCGTTCCGCCAAAGCTCATTACATCAACACCCGCTTCACGAATAAATTCACGTGGCGAAATTCCCAATGCCACAGTAGCATTCGAAATTCTTGCTCCATCTACATGCAAATACAGATTTTCTTTTCTGCAAAAATCTCCAAATGCTTTGATCTCTTCAGGCTGATAAAGGGTTCCGTATTCTGTGCTCTGTGTGATTGATATGACCTTAGGTTGCACATGGTGTTCAACGCCTCTTCCTACCAATAATTCAGGCACTTGATCAACCGAAATTTTGCCATTGTTACTTACAATTGGAATCAACTTCGACATCAAATTTCTTTCTGGCGCACCGGTTTCGTCGGTATGAATATGCGCCACATCGCTGCAAATCACTGCTTCGAAGGGATGTAAGCAGGCTTGAAGTCCTAACACATTAGCTCCCGTTCCACTGTAAACGAAAAACACTTCTATATCATCACCAAAAAGACGCTTAAAATCTTGCTCGGCAGCTACAGTATACGGATCGTACCCGTATCCTTTTACATGTCCAGAATTGGCTTCAATCAAGGCCTCCATAATTTGGGGATGGATGCCAGAACAATTGTCGGATGCGAAAAATTTCTTATTCATGGTCGGTTTTTAAAATAGCCCAAGGTTTCCGAATGGACTTCAAATAAAATGTCTTCAGGTTTGTGTAATTCTTTTAACTCCAACGTTTTTGAAATGCCTGCCATTACTTCGCGAACTTCAATTTGCTGCATACATTGGTTGTTTCCTAAACAAGGCGGCACAACAAATTCATGCACGCAAGGACTGCAATACACGTTCTTGTAAATGGGTGTGCAGGTTTCCATTTGTCCGTATTGTGCCGGCGAGCATGGTCCAAACAATCCACAAACGGGCCTTCGAAATGCCAACGCAAGATGCAGTGGTCCGGTATCATTGGTAACGATGGCATCTGCACCATCAATGAGTGCAAACAATTCATTCAAATCTAAAACTCCTGCCGATTGCACAACGCGCGACTCATTGAGATATACTTGCTTTATTTCATCTACATATTCAGCTTCCGATTTACTGCCTGTGAGCACAAAATGGTAATCTGGATATTTATGTAACAACTCACCAATCAGCGAAATGAATTGCGATTTCCCCCAACGTCTTTCTAATCTTAAATCAGATGCGTTTGGATTGATAACCATATAATTATGATCATTGAGTGAAAGATTTACTTTCATCGATTCTCGATCAGCGTCAGCATAATTCGGTTTCACCAAATTGGGCAGTGAATTGGAACTTGGAAGAATCCTTCCCATTTGAAGGTAAATTTCCATCAACGGAGCTTTGATGTTGTAATACATCAGATGGGTATACAGTCCACTTCTGTAATCCTTGTCGCTCTTGTAAAAACCCAAACGGTTTGTGGCTGCACTAAGCGTACAAATCAAGCTTGAAAAGTTGGAATACACTTCCAAGTCGATGTACACTTGAGGCCTAAATCTCCAAAGCTGCACAACCAGCGATAAACTTGAACGAATCAAACTGATAATACCTTTGTCGTCGATGAGCAACTTTTTGTCAATCAGTTCACTATAAGCATTCAGGATGCCAACATTTGCTTTGCTACTCACGAAAACTATTTCAGCATCTGGATAAGATTTTCTCAGCGAATCGAGCAGGGCAGAGGCTTGAATTACAGATCCCATCCCCTTGAATTTACATACAACAATTCGCTTGAAATCCCTATCCAGCTTGTGGTTGATGCCCAGCACAAAACCTAGAATCCTCACAAAGAATCGAAGCACGACACACAGGAACCAGCCCAAATACCGATCGGTTTTTACCTGAAAACTGGTCTTCATCGTGTTACAGATTTTCGTTTCCAGATTTCATAGCCTCCAACTTTCGTTTCAAAACGATAGTTCTTCCTGATATACAGTGCAATAATGCAATGGCGCATCTCATTTTGAACACCATCTGTAGCATCCCACCAATCTGGTGGATCATGTCGGAACAAAACCAATGGAACTTTCCAACCTTGCATCCTAGATGTCCAATCTTGCTGCAAGGTCATACTGTGCACATTCTGAGGATTCTGGAAGAAAAACGACGGCACTTCCTTTTCAGCGTAATAATACAGCATCGGCGTATTCGAAAAGTCGTAAAAGGTTTCTCCATCCTTCAATTCCGATCGAAGATATTGAACGATACTGTTGATTTTATCTTTCTTAAAGGTCTCATTTTCATTCCATCTTCTAATTTCATGATGCCTTCCAACTTCCAACGATTTCAACGGTTTGGCATGAACAGATTGGAAAGCCGAAAGCTCAGGCAATCTTTCAGGAAAGCGCACCCAAATTGATAAAATCGCCCAACTGGCCATCAAGATCACGTTGGCATTGAGTTTCTTGATTTTCGCTCCGCGGATAACGACGTACGGAAGCACTACAAATCCGAGCGACAATAGGAAGTTGTCTGTCGATTCGGCAAATCCATGGCGCACCAAACCCCGGGGAAAGTTCACCAACACAAACACACAGATAAAAAACGTGATGAGCCAAGGTTCAGATGCCGTTTGATTTTTGCTTTTGAGAATATTGTGAAAACTGTAGAAGAGTGCAAAAAGGCTAAAAAGCGGCAGTAACAAATGGTGCAGCTTCCAAGCAGATGTTTTTTCATCGCCCATGTAATCTAATCCATACGATTGCGAACTCGACAGGTAATCTAAAATGGCAGTAAGATTTTTCGTCCAGTCAATTCCATTCAACTTACAAATGATCCAAAAGATTGCTCCCAGAACAACTCCAACAATAGCTGTTGGAACGATCCAATGGAATGATTTGAATTTTCCAGTGAGGTAAACTACTGCCATCACTGCGATCATTGCCACCAAGTAAGCCACCGAAAGGTCAGCCCGCCAAGGAATTAGCATGATTAAGCTAAAGGCAAACAACCACCGATTGATCTTCGTGTCTTGTCGCATCAACATCAAAAAAGCGAACAAAGGCAATAGTGCCATCAGGTAATAGTTCGAAAATGTTGCAAAGGTGAAAGGGAAGAAAATCGAGATAAAGACTGCAAAAACTAGAGAACGAGTGAGTTTCTGAACCAATACGAAAACCAAAATGATCCAGACAACCATTTCGAGCACATCGAAAATCAGGAAATCCAATCCGTGATAACCATACAGTGCCTGATAAATCAATCCGAATCCATAATCTGACACAAAGTGCGAAGAGGCTTTTTCGAGTAATGGAACGACTTGGAAATAGTGGTATTCCATTAATGGAAGTACTCGATTCGCCATTTCGTACATCTCTTGTGGTGCTTCACCATAAGGCACATAATACTGTTGAATCACAAAGCCTGAAATCAGCAATATTGCGCTCAATTGGGAGCTTGTTCGCCAAGAAACTACTTTGTTTCGTTTCCAAAATAAGTAACCACAAACGAGGATAATCAAGAATAGATAAAGTAAATCTGGCGAAACTCCAATCTGAAATCTTATCCATAAAAAATACCTGAATTCGGTAATGATGAATGGAAAAAGCGCTGTGATAAACAGAGGTAAAACCAATGAAATCAGCTTTTTACTTTGCAATAAACTGAATGTTCTTTGGCTGTAAATCAGCGAACCGAAACCTAGGCTTAATACCATTAACTGAAAGCCCAT
The DNA here is from genome assembly GCA_040403315.1 of Flavobacteriales bacterium. GTDB lineage: Bacteria > Bacteroidota > Bacteroidia > M30B66 > M30B66 > CAMCXT01. Next base: position 50,583 of record JBBAKX010000002.1, on the reverse strand, counting down.
TTCAGCTTTATCTGGAAACATCCAATTAAAGTTTAACCAAATCAATAAGCTGATGAGGCCCGAATTAAGCAAACTGATAGCTGGAAACGATTGCTTTGAAAGAGAATTTTTGAATACCCAGATAATCACTAGCCAACTAATCATCAGATAGGCCGAAAGCAGGAAGGCTTTGTCCCAAAAACTGCACAGTACGAATAAAATTCCAGCTGCTGATAGGCTTTTATTCCAACTTTCAAGTTTCTCAGGAAGTCGAAAAAAGCTCAATCCTGATAGTATACAAGAAATGGCCATCATAAATGCAGCGCCAAAAACATAAAGATAAAATGCACTTACTCTTGCAGGAATATCAATACGTTTTAAGGTAGCTTCACCTATCTGGTTGTAATCAGTAAATTCCAATTTCGGATGCATTTCGGGTATGAAAAGCATAGCGATCAGCAGCCCGTGAAAAATCACATGCCAACCGAATCGAAAAGGAATAGCTTTTAAGTTCATCGCCCTGCAAGCTAATCAAGCCGCAGGAATTAATCTAATGCAGTGGCTTCAACTTATTAAAATTGAATGTTCATTCCTAAACTGCCGTTTCGTAACCAAACAATCTGAATTAGATTCTTGAAATACGACGACTGATAGCGCAATGAAGAATAAAACAATGCGTCAAAAACCAATAGAAATCCACCTTGAAGCATCAAACTTTTGCCAAAGCCTTGAAATTGTTCTGATCGAGTGAGGTTCGCTTCATTTTTTCCTCTCTCTCTTAAATACAAACCTGTGGCGATGTAGGCGATGTCTAATCCAGAATTGAAGATTAAGGTACGCTCCAACTTTTGGTATTTGTCCATCGATTCGATGGCATCCGACGATAGTCTTGCTTTTTTGCTATTCAAATAACCACTTAGCGCTAAGCCGCCATTTACAAGATTCCAAAGTCCATTCATGGTGTGGAATTGCTTGTCGATGCCCGTTGTTTTTTCTCGAAATGCCAAACTGGTCGTGATATTAAGTACCGACCAACTACCAAGAATAGTCATTGCCCTCTTCTCGGTTTTGCTTCGCATGAAATCCATTTGCAAGGCTAAACTATCGCGCTTTCCTCCAGGGTACAGTAAGTCTAATTGCCCGGAAATATTGGGGATTACAGTAAAAAGCAGAAGTGCCAAGCAAACTAAGCGTATCATGTTTTCTGCTTTTTCTTCTTTGCTGCTGGAAACAGGATGTTGTTCAAAATAAGTCGATATCCTGGGGAATTTGGATGCAACGAAAGATCCGTTGGAGGATCACCCACTTTGTGCTCATAATCTTCTGGATCGTGCCCACCGTAGAATGTCCATGTACCTTTTCCGTATTCTCCATGAATGTATCGGGCTTCACCTGCGGCTTTGTTTTCGCCCATGATCAGCACATTCGTTTTGATGTTCTTCTTCACGAATGCCGTGGTTTGACCCATGAAACCTTTAATGATTTTTTCATGGTTCTGACAAAGCATCGTTGGAACGGGATCCCATTTTGCCGAAAATTCGAACAAACCGAAATAATCTTCTTTCTCAGGAATGCGACGACCTTGTGTAGCATCAATGCTTGAGAATTCGTATTCGGCAGGATTTTGACTCAAGATGAAATCTGTAAATGCGAAACAATTATCGAAATTCATTTTACCCTGCATCGCTTTGTCGGAAGGATCGCCATCGAACATTGTTTCGCAAATATCTACACCATCGGCAGCCAAGGAAATGTCATAGCTGTCTGTAGCTGAGCACATGGCGAACAAAAATCCACCTCCAACGGTGAAATCTCGAATTTTCTTTGCCACCGAAAGTTTAAGTTCGGAAACCTTGTTAAATCCTAATCTTCGAGCAGTTGCTTCGGCTGATGCTTGTTGGTCTTGATACCATTTTTGCGCGCGGTAAGCGTACCAAAAACGACCATATTGTCCTGTGAAATCCTCATGGTGAAGGTGCAACCAATCGTAGGTTGGAAGCTTGTCGCCCATGATTTCTTCATCATAAATTACGTCGTATGGAATTTCAGCATAGGTTAGAACCAGCGTTACTGCATCGTCCCAAGGCGCTTTGTCTTTTGGCGAATAAACTGCCACTTTAGGCGCTTTCTCCAACTTAACAGCATCCATGTTCGCTTCTGGTTGTGCGACTTCCTCAAGGATGGCATTGGCTTGTGCATCAGCAATGACTGTATAGCTCACGCCACGAATTAAACACTCGTTTTCGATCTGTTTTATTTGCTTCACCAAAAAGCTTCCACCTCGGTAATTGAGCAACCAATGCATTTCCACTTCTTGTTGAAGTATCCAGAATGCAATTCCGTATGCTTTAATGTGATTCTGTTGGGTTTGGTCCATTTGAATCAGCATCGAAGCCGCACGGACTTTCATCCCCGAAAGGCAGATAACGAGGGAAAAAAGGATGAGCAGTTTTTTCATAGCGATATTCAAAAATACCTAAACGTTAGAATCAACATTCAGTTATATAATGGAAATATTTATTAAAAGGGCATCGCATCTGAATCCCATTGGTCTTGGGCATTCATTTTCGAACCACGTGTGATAGTAGCAGGATTTTCATCGAAAGCTTCGTTTGGACTCATTCCTGCACCGGGATTCATCGTTCCATGGCTTTCCGCAAAAGATGATTTAGCTGGTCCGGTGTTGCCTGAATAGCCTTGGTTTACGAATTTTGCCAAGTGGGAAATATAGTGCAACGGAACTGCGCCTAAAGATCCATTTCTGTGTTTCGCGATGTGAACTTCTGCGAGACCTGCAGTTGGTCGTCCATCATCAGTTTCAGTAATTTGATAGTATTCAGGGCGATAGATGAACATAACCATATCGGCATCTTGTTCGATCGCACCCGATTCACGTAAGTCGGAAAGTTGAGGAATTTTAGATCCTCCGCGCTGTTCAACATTTCTACTCAACTGCGAAAGTGCAATAACAGGGATATCAAGTTCTTTCGCGATACCTTTTAAAGATCTTGAGATCATTGAGATTTCTTGTTCCCGGTTTCCACCGCTTTTTCCATCGGATCCCGCGGTCATCAATTGAAGGTAATCGATGATGATTAGCGATATTCCATGATTCGCTTTCAAACGACGAGCTTTTGCGCGCAATTCAAAGATGGATAGGGCAGGCGTGTCGTCGATAAATATCGGGGCTTCGGTGAGTTCACGAATTTTTGTATCCAGCTGATGCCATTCGTGGTTCTCTAATCTTCCACGCTTTAACTTTTCATTGCTGAGTTCAGCTTCTCCAGAAATCAAACGCATCACCAATTGGATGCTCGACATTTCCAGCGAAAACATCGCGACAGGTCGTTTGAAATCGACTGCTGCATTTCTTGCCAGTGCCAGTACCAATGCGGTTTTACCCATACCTGGACGAGCAGCTAAAATAACCAAATCTGAACGCTGCCAGCCAGCCGTCATTCGATCCAATTCGGTAAAACCTGAAGGAACACCACTCAATCCATCGGTTTGTAAACCAGCTAGTTCTATCTGTTTTTTCGCCTCAGTAACAAGGTCGCTCATTTGGGCAAAATTCTTCTTGATGTTTCCTTGTCCAACCGCAAAAAGCTCTTTTTCCGCTTCATCGAGCAACAACAATGCATCTGTACTTTCTTCGTATGCCTTTGAAATGATATTCGAAGAAACCTTGATCAATTCGCGTTGAATCTGCTTCTGGTTGAGAATTCTGGTGTGATACTCAATGTTTGCGGTAGATGCAACTCTATTTGTGAGGAAAGTAATATATCCAGCGCCGCCCGCCATATCGAGTTCGCCACGGCGTCGAAGCTCTTGAACAACTGTAAGAATATCTACTGGTTTCGAATTGTTGAAGAGGTAATGCACCACTTCGAAAATCTTTTGGTGTTCTTGCTTGTAGAAGGTGTCAGGCTTTAAAGAATCAATCACATTCGACAATGCATCTTTGTCGAGCATAAGTGCACCTAAAACAGCTTCTTCAACATCTACAGCTTGTGGTGGAAGTTTACCGGGAACGTATTCCGGAACTTGTCCAATGCCGGGAATCACTTGTCGCTTGCGTGTTGTAACTGTTCTGTTTTCTGATTCTGCCATAAGAAAACAAATATACCTCGATTAAATGCGACTGAGTGGATTGTTTAAAAATTGTAAAGACCTGAAATAGAATAGGTCAACAGAAGGATTTTAATTCAAGCTTGCCATTTTCCAAAACAGCATAAGTACACTTCGAAAACCAATCGCCAAGGTTAATGTACCGAACAGATTCTGATACTTGCAAATCGAGTGGCAGATGTCGGTGACCAAAAATGAAATAATCTATATTAGGCTGCATTAACAACTGTTCTTTTGAATAGATTAGCAACCATTCGTATTCTTCACCTTTAAATCGATCTTTTTCGGCAGCAGTTGCACGGCTTTTTCTCGACCAATAATTCGCCATTCCGATACCTAAATTGGGATGCAATCGAGCGAACAACCACTGGCAAAACGGGTTTGCGAAAACCTTCTTAAGGAACTTATATCCATGGTCGCCCGGACCTAATCCATCGCCATGACCGAGCAGTATTTTCTTGCCTTGGTATTCAATAAGAATGGGCTTTCGGTGGATGATGAGTCCGCATTCTTTTTCGAGATAATCGAACATCCACATATCGTGGTTCCCTGTGAAGATTTCGATCCTAATGCCTCGATCGCGAAGGTGTGATAAAGTTCCGAGAAGTCTAGTGTAGCCTCTCGGAACTGCATGTTTGTATTCGAACCAAAAATCGAATAAATCGCCAACAAGGTAAATGCACTCTGCGTCGATTGCAGCAGCATTCAACCATTCCACGATTTTCTTTTCCCGAACGAGGCTCGATGCTTCATCGGGCGTTCCTAAGTGGAAATCGCTGGCGAAATAGACTTTCTTCATCATTTAAGCACCGAGGTTGCGAATGGCACCCAACGGATTGAAGAGTTTAATGTTTAGCACAAATCTGATTCTTTGCTCGAAAAGGTTGCTGCTTGTAAATTTGAAAGCATCACCTAAATTCTTTGTGTAAACCAACGGAAAGAAAATTTCGAAATTCTTACCAATGTTCGGTAAACTCAAACCTGCTTCACCCGCGAAATCCGTTGCATTGCTCGAAGTGATTTCCCCTCCAGTAATTGTTTGAGTGGTATATCCGAAATATGCTAAGTTGGCATACACCTTAAAAGGTATTTTAGAAGGCAACGATGTTTTGAAGTTTGCTGCCAACATGAATCGATCCGACTGCCCGAGGAAAGTCGGTAAGGCAAAAGCTCCATCAGTATTCGACATCTGTCTTGATAGCACTCCGGTATTTTCTTGTCGCCCAAGGAAGATATTATCGTACAAATAGTCCTGGTCTCCATTCTGGCCGCTTAAGCGAAAACGAGCATCAATACCTTGTCCATAATCGTCGCTTTTGTATAAAAACGCACCACCAAATACTCTTAAATCGAGGCCCTTCTTTTTCTTCTGATAGGTAATGAAACGTTCGTAGGTAATTGAACTCTTAACGAATGTTTTGGCTTGTTGAACTTCAGTATTCATCGACCATGGCTTAAGCACATGGTTATTGGTGAGCAAGAAGTTTACAACATTGAAATTGTTCACGAATGTGCCGATGCTTGTGTAATTAGCTTTTTCGGTGCTTATATATCTGTAATTCAGGTCTTTAATCAATGTTTTGCGCACATGATTTTTATCCTTGAACCTGATTTTTACACTGCCCGTTAACTTTGTAAAGTTCGGAGCATACAACAATGCATATCTATCAGCAGACGTTCCGATGGTGATTGTTTGAATAAATCCTTTTACTGGTCGGAATTGATAATTGATCATTGCAGATCCTGCCAATTCTTTGTTTTTCATCCCGTACATCGGAACCGCAAAATACTCTAGCCTGCGGCGGAAAATTCCAAAATTCGAAACACCCAATCCAAGCATAAAACCATTGTAAGCATTGTATCCAGTGGCAGGAAGCAAGTAGATGTTCTTTTTCCCAGGTCGCTCCAATCCAGTGATCAATCCAATTTTTGGTGCACCTTTTCTGAAGATTCCGTGCATTATTCTTAAGTCGTTTTTCGGATTCACATCCAAAACTTGACCTGTTCCATTTACTGAAATGAAATCGGTTTTCTTGGTTAAATCGGCAGGAATTTCAAGCTTCTGTTTTTTGCTACTTCCTTTGAACCAGTATGTTTTTAATTGCGAATCATCCTGTTTAATCGAAATTGAAACTGGTCCAGCAATTTCCCCATGATTTCTCACGGTAACTTTATAGCCATTGTCAGTTTTTTTCGCTGCACCAATGGCATAATCCACTCGCTTTCGAGATTCAATCAAGCCATCGAAAAACCAATCTAATTTTTCACCGGTAAAGGTTTCCGCGTGGTTTCTGAAATCTTCAGGATATGGATGTTTGAACTTCCACTTTTCGAAATAGGCAAGCATCATGGCATCAAACTTTTCCTGTCCGAGGTAGGCTGCCAAATAATTGTAAGCCACCGCAGTCTTCATATAGATCATCGTTCCGTAGTTTATGGAAGTATAATCGTGTGAATGCAAATTAAGCGGTTGATCGATTGCATTTCTTGCACACAACAAGTAAGGAACAGTTTGTATGTAGTATTTATCGAATTTGTCCAGTCCGAGCGTCTTGATAAATCCATCCGGAAGCATCGTCGAAATCAAACTGTGGTCAGGATATTTCTCACGCATGTAGCGGTTTTCGTAATACGAATTTGTTCCTTCATCCATCCAAGGATGATCACGTTCGTTGGATGCTAAGATTCCGTAAAACCAATTGTGACCAACTTCATGGGCAATTACTTCATCCAATTGGGTGGTATCGGAAGTAGGGGAGATGATCGTGATTGTTGGATATTCCATACCTCCACCAGCACTGAGCGCTCCATCTAACGCTTTACAGACATTGTATGGATAATCGCCCACCCAACGAGAGTAGTATTTCACTGCGTCGTTTACATATGAAATTCCGTTTGTCCAAGCTTTGGCATTTTTCGGGGTGAAATAAATCCACGTATCAACGGTTCTGCCTGATCTTTCCAGCTTTACGCTGCCTCGTTTGATCTTGTATTCTTTGTCGGTGAACCAAGCGAAATCGTGAACGTTGTCGAGCTTGTAAACAACGGTTTTCATTTTGGAAGCTGAACGAAGGGTATCTTTTGATGGGCTCATTCCTGCTTTCATCCAACTTTCGGTTTGCTCAATATTGGCTTCGATTCGAGCAAGTTCTTCGGGATTCGAAACCATTTCACCGCTCGAAGCAACTACATAATTTTCAGGCAATGTGATGCTCACTTCGTAGTTTCCAAATTCTGAGTAAAATTCACCTTGATTCAAATAAGGCATCGGATGCCAACCTTTGCTATCAAAAACTGCTGGCTTCGGATACCATTGGCACAACTGATATTGTTGCTGAAAATGCCCCAATCTTGAAAACGATGAAGAGGGAATTTTTACCCGAAATGGTGTTGTGATCGTAATCGTTTCACCAGGGTTCAAAGCTTTGTTCAATGTGATTTTACAGATGTCCTGATGCTCGGGATGGTAATCCATCTTTACCTTTTGCCCATCCACCTTAAAGTCGAGGCTATCTATAAATCCTCTTGAACTTTCACTAGCATATTGAAAGTTTGTCTTTCCTGAAAGCAACTCAGCTTTTGCAAATTCAGTTTCGTTGTTTTTGTATGCATTGGGCCACAAATGAAACCAGATTTCGCTTAAAATAGTGGGCGAATTGTTTGTGTAAACAACGGTTTCTTCAGCCAAAAGCATGTGGTGAACATCGTCGAGTTGAACCCTGATCGAATAATCCACTTTTTGCTGAAAATAATCCTGAGCCGAAAGTTTTTGAATACCTAGAAGCGAGCCAGCAATAGCAAAATAAGTATAGATTTTTTTCATAGTTACATTTTTGCGCTTGAAATAATTCGCGCCGTTAGAATGTTACAATGCTAGAAAAGTTAATTCAGTATTTTGATTACTGCTTCTTCCAATAATGGCCCACGAAGACCTTTACCAATGATTTTTCCTTCTCTATCGATGAGCACTGTAAACGGAATTCCTTGAAATCCGTATTGTTTCACCACCGATGAATTCCAGTAGCCCAAATCGCTTACATGTGAAGGCCAAACCAATCCATCCTTTTCGATGGCTTTGATCCATGCATTTTTATCTTTATCCAACGACACTGAATACACATCGAATCCTTGGTCTTTCTTGGCTTGATACAATTTCACTACGTTCGGATTTTCTGCTCTGCATGGCCCGCACCAAGATGCCCAAAAGTCGATCAACACCACTTTTCCGCGGAGCGAAGACAATGGAATATTTTCCCCATCAGGTGTTGGCAAATTAATTTCAGGAGCTAATGCACCAACAGCTGTAGCTTTCATTTGCTCTACGCGATTGATGAAGCCTTGTGCAAATCCAGATTCTGGGTAATTCTTCTTGAGGCTATTTGCAAGACTTTCGTATGATGGGAAATCTTGGTCAGGATCAAGCAGTTCTGCAGCGGTAATTGTTGAGATTTTGTCTGGATTTTCACGAATTATTTTTCGGGCTTTTTCCAATTGAGCAGCTACAAATTCATTAAATCCTTGCTCCATTGAAATTTGCAGTTTGCCACGTTCTTCTGCTGGTGCGATATTGATGGCGCGCATTAATGAATCGCGGTGATTGTTGATGCCCAAACGTATCGATTTAATCTCGAGCGTTAATTTGCCTTCTGTACTTCCATCCAATGTGTATTCTTGTTGAAGCAGAACCCCTTCATTCACATATTTCAAAGATTCGTTTGGATCAAGTACCAAGAAAACTATATTGTTGGCGCTCACTTTCAAACGATAAAAGTCTTTCACTTTAACCTTTTTATCAAAGGTGAAATTTCCTTTTTCGTCGGTTTGAGTTGAATCGATTGTGGCTATGTCGTTCCCTTTGATTTGTTCAAGGTACAACCAGATTTTTACATGTTTAGAAACAGTTCCTGAAAGTTGTGGATTCTTAGCTGTGTCGGAGCCACAGGCGGTTAGGCCAGCAACAAACACAAACATCAGTAAGGAGATGGTTTTGATTGATTGAAGGGTTTTCATGCTTTATCGAGTGCTTCTTTAAGTAATTGACTAGAAGTTTTTGGATCGGCTTTTCCTTTGGAAATCTTCATGACTTCTCCCATGAAAAGTCCGATGAGGCCGGTTTTTCCTGCCTTGTATTCTTCAACTTTACTAGGATATTTTGAAATGGCTTCTTCGATCCAAACTTGCAATTCAACAGAATCATTTGCTTGAATCCAATTGTTTGATGTTGCAATATCGATAGCTGAAACTTCAGGTGTTTTGATCATTTCAGGAAATACCCGCTGACTTGCAATGGAGAAGTTGAGCTGACCGGCGTCGATTAGACTGATCAATTCTGCAATAGCAGAAGATTTGAGTGGGAAACTATCGATTTCCAAACCGTTTTCATTTAGCCAAGATTTCACAGGGCCGTTGATCCAATTTGCAGCAGCTTTGTAATTATTGGTTAATCCACTTAACTCATTAAAAAAGAGTGCAATCTGTTTGTTTTCGGTAAGGATACCTGCATCATATTCTGAAAGTTGGAAGTCTTGAGTAAAGCGCTTGTGCAATTCATTCGGAAGTGCAGGCATTTCACTTCGAATTTTCTCGATGTAGGATTGTTCAACAATCACCGGACAAATATCAGGTTCAGGGAAATAGCGGTAATCGTTTGCTTTTTCCTTGCTTCTAAGCGTGAAGGTGCTTCCATTTACCGCATCGAAACTGCGGGTTTCTTGATCGATTCTTTGACCTGTTTCGCACATTTGGATTTGGCGTTGAATTTCGAAATCGATAGCACGTTGTACATTTCGAATCGAATTCATGTTTTTCACTTCCACCTTGGTTCCTAGATTGGGATCGCCTTTCAGTCGCACCGAAATATTGGCATCGCAACGCATACTTCCTTCTTCGAGATTTCCATCGCAGATATCTAGATAGCGAACCAGTTTTCGAACCTCTGTTAAATACGCTCCTGCTTCCTCAGCTGAAGTTAATTCAGGTTCAGAAACCATCTCGAGAAGCGGAACTCCAGCGCGATTTAAGTCGATCAACGAATCGTAAGGATCTTGATCGTGCATGCTTTTTCCAGCATCTTCTTCCAAGTGAATTCGCGTGATGTTAATGTCTTTATCAACCGAATTTGTCTTGATGTGAATGGTTCCACCGGTGCAAATCGGCGTTTTATCTTGGGTAATTTGATATCCTTTTGGCAAGTCGGCGTAGAAATAATTTTTACGAGCAAATTGATTCTCACGTGTGATGCTGCACCCACAAGCTAGTCCGAGCTTTACTGCAAACTCAATCGAACGTTTGTTCACCTTGGGCAATGTTCCTGGGTGACCGAGTGTAATTACGCTGATGTTGGAGTTTGGATGCGAACCGAAAGTTGCAGGATCGGATGCATATGCTTTACTTTTAGTTAACAGCTGTATATGGACTTCGAGCCCGATAACTGATTCGTACTGATTTGAATTCATGCGAAAAATTTGGAATTGTCTCCGGCTTCAAATATAGACCAATTTTGAGCGCTTCAGGGGATTTACAGCTCGATTTGGAGATAAAAATAATGAGCAGATAAAGTGAATAAATGTGTTGATAAACCCAATTAGTTGATTGAAAATCAGTGTATTTAATAAGTTAACTTTAATGTAATAAATAGTTCACATATGATGCAACATTGCTTCTTTGAGCCCGTTTATTGAATTAAATAAAATTAATACACACACACATAAATTAAATAATGAAATCGTTTGTAACGAATTTGAGTTCGATGGGAAAACGGCTCATTTTCACACTTCGATATGTTAGATTATTTTTCTAATTATTCAGAAGTGCCGAATCTAAAACGCTAAAAACGAAGCGGCCTGATCAGGGGGTATGATCAGGCCGCTTTTGCATTTAATAATGTAGTTATCGAAGAACCAATTTTTTGAGGACTTGTTTCTTTCCATTGTCAAGCTTAACATAATAAATTCCGCGTGGAAGATGGTCTACATCAAGATCTATTTTGGATTGATTGATTGTCTTTTTGAAAACCACAGTGCCTAACATGTTGTGTAATTCTAGTTTGCCGCCAAACATAGGCTCCGACAATTGAATACTTACTGTTTTTTCTGTTGATGGATTAGGGTAGATGCTAAATTCAGGAATTGCGTTTTGACCGATGCTGCTTGTACCTGTTTGAACATTGAAGTTGTCGATATCTAACCAATAATCTGATGAATTGCCGCGAATGCCTCTAACCTTTATTTGGATGTTTTCACCTGCAAAAGCACTTAGATCAACAGATTTACTAGCGTACTCAAGTGCTGAGATATGATTTGAGGAATTGATAGTTAGCAGTGGACTACCGAAATTGTTACTTCCATCGATGGCAGCGAAAACCTCAACTTTATCGGTGTTGATTGTGTAACCATTAAAGGCTGAACCAGCGATGTAAGACACGAAACGATAATCAAAAGTAAAATTCGTTCCTTGTACAATCGGACCAATTACAGTGGTAATTGTAGAATCGGAAGTTTTGAATGGTGAAAATTGGATAGTTAATGCTTTGGAAGCTGAAGTTCCATGGTTAGAATAAACCCGCATTCCACCTCCAAAATTGGTTGGAATGCTGCCTGTTCCAGGATAGCTTTCAAAATTGTCGTTCCAAATTGAATTCTGCGCTACAACTAATTGCAAAGGCAGTAAAATCAAGCTTAAAATGGAAATTCGTATAAATCGTTTCATGCGATTTTGATTTTCGTGATTTTCACAAAGATCAGACCATTTTCGGATAGAATTAAATAGAGTGAATAACGTTTTCGACAATGCATTGTTGTTAATGAAACAAATACTTCAACTTGTTGAATTTTCAATCAATTTCAAAGCATTTAGACTTAGATGAACATTGAATGTCAGAACCACAAAACCACTAATTGATCCTTTAATTCAAGTCCAACCTTTTATATCTTGCCGGAAAAATAAATTCATGACACCATTTCTTCAATACCTTACAGATAAGCAACTTCCGGGGTATGCCCTTGTAAAAAATGCAGTTACACAGTTTGTTCCAGGGAAAGGATATCAAATGACTAGTTTTGAAGAAGCGCACTGGTCGATGAATATGGAAGATTTGTTGTTGAAAATTCCAAAGCCAGTTTTGCAAAACACCCGGGAAGCGAAGGAATACGCTGGTTACAGATTTTCGCCTGAGGAAATTAAAGCACAGGATTATCAATTCGATACCATGCCATCTGCTTTGCTAAATGAAGCAGACGATGCTACCGTTTTTGGAGAATCTTATAGTATTTTATGGGTTGCAGAACCTGAGGATGAATGGCTTCAAAAAGTAATTATTGAACGCCTAAACGAACAAAGTTCCGATTCAATTTCTGGTGAAGTAATTTTGTCGGTTTGGGAAAATACAATCGATCGAGTATTTTTTAGAATGAAAGATGAGCAAGAAGAGCCTTTAGCTTTGCTTTTTGACGATTTGATCAACAATTTAATAGAAGCAATCAATCAGCTTCCAAATGCACCAGAGCCATCTGCTTGGGATGTTTTAGGTGGTATCGATTTTTCGGAAGAAAATGAAGAATGATCGCTTTCAGGAAATCGCTGAAATCCTTGAAGAGAAAGCTGATTTATACAATAGACTCACCTTTATCGAAGATGATCCGATTAGCATCCCGCATCTATTTGTAAAGAAAGAAGACATTGAAATTTCAGGGATTTTAACTGCCATTATTTCTTGGGGACAACGGAAAACGTTGATTAGAAATGCTAGAGAAATGGTTAAAAGGATGGATGATTCACCACATGATTTCATCCTCGATCATTCCGAAAAAGAACTTCAACGGTTTAACGATTTTGTACATCGAACCTTCAATGGAAACGATTGCAAATTTTTTATTGGAAGGTTAGGCGAAATATACCGACAAAAGCAAAGTTTGGAATCGATGTTTAGAGCGGCAGATGGAAGAGTTTTTCAGTCGATCGTAAACTTCCGAAAAGCTATGTTGGACGCAGAAGTTCCGGTTGGTACTTCAAAGCACTTGGCCGATCCTTCGGCTGGATCAGCAGCTAAAAGAATCAACATGTTTCTTCGTTGGATGGTGAGGAAAGACCAAAGGAAAATTGACTTTGGTATTTGGGATTCATTTACATCTGCGCAATTGATGATCCCATTGGATGTTCATTCGGGCGGAGTTGCTCGTAAATTGGGCATCTTGAATAGAACGCAAGACGATTGGCGTGCAGTGGAAGAGCTCACTGAATTCCTCAAAAAAATCGATCCTGTTGATCCAGTGAAATTCGATTATGCTCTTTTTGGCATGGGCGTAAACGAAAAACTCAGCCGTTAGTTACCGCATAACGGATAGCCTCGAAACCAAGCTGTATTTTCTTCCTTTTAGTACCGCGTAGTATTTACCATCTGGAAGGTTTTTCAAGTCGACCCGTACTTGTTCATTTTTGCGCACTCTGCCAAGAGAGTATTCGAAAACTTGATGCCCTTCAACGTCTTGTACTTGAAATACCAGTTTCTTTTCTCGTTTGGGCAGCCGCAGTTGAATATCAGCCTCGAGCCTGTTGTCGTGTGGGAAAACAATATAGTGTTCCATTTCTTCCAATTCGAGAGGCTTTCTAGAATCTACAACGACGATTTCTAAGGTTTTCTTAACCGTTTCTTCATCGTTGCTGGCAAGTAAAGTTACTTGATAGGTTCCAGCTTTATCGAATTTATGCTTTACATGTTGGAAACCACTTAAAGATTTGCCGTCGCCGAATTTCCAAAAGAAGTCTTTCGCCCAACCTGTTCGGGCAGAGAATTCGACTTCCTGCTCATTGTTCAGGTCCACATGGATTCGAGAAGCTTTGATTTCAAGATCAGTGTTTTTCTTGGTTTTTACTGAACCTGATGATCTGTAATCTTCAGAAAGTTCACTGAGCAAATCATAACCTGGAACAGTTTGACCATATGCGATAGGTTCTCCAGCTAGGGCTTCTGTTTGAGCTTTTGCTACTTGAGAAAGTGACAGCACAACAAAGAGTGCTGCAAATAGAGGATGTAAAGTTGCTTTCATAAAAGTACATGATGATGCTCAGCAAACCTACTTCGGTCTATTTTTTTGATTTATCCAACAATATCAAGGAACTCAGCGATGTAAGGAAAGAATGGCAAGTTTTGCTAGATTCTATCTCGATAATTTATAAAATACAGATTATTACGTAATTAGATTGATATGAATTTAACAATGCCATGAATAAATCGGATTACATAAAATGCAAAATTGATGTAACCTTAGAAGGTTACATGAAAATGCATATGGCGGTCAAATGGGTTTTGAGTTTAGGACAAAAAAAATCGCAGGCTATTCTAGATAACCTGCGATGAAACTGAAATGAAATTTGAAAATCAGCTCAAAATATTTTTTGCAATCACGAGTTTTTGAATCTCTGATGTTCCTTCTCCAATTGTGCAAAGTTTTGAATCCCTGTAAAACTTCTCAACTGGGAAATCCTTGGTGTAGCCGTAACCTCCATGAATTTGAACCGCTTCAGTGGAAACATACACACACATCTCTGAAGCATACAGTTTCGCCATTGCCGATTCGGTGGTTACTTTTTCGCCACGGTTTTTCAAATCTGCGGCGCGCATTGTAAGCAATTCAGAAGCTTCATATTTCGTGCTCATATCGGCAATCTTGAAGCTAATGCCTTGGAAATTTGCGATTGGTTGACCGAACTGCTGACGCTCTTTAGAATAACGAATAGAAGCTTCTAAAGCACCTTTTCCAATTCCTAAAGAAAGAGCGGCAATAGAAATTCTACCACCATCAAGCACTTTCATGGCTTGAATGAATCCATCACCTACTTTTCCTAAGACTTGATCTTTGGGGATGCGGCAATTGTCGAAAATTAATTCGGCAGTTTCAGATGCACGCATGCCGAGTTTGTTCTCTTTCTTTCCAGCAGAAAAACCTGGAGTTCCACGTTCGATAACGAAGGCAGTAATTCCGCGAGAATCTAGCAATTCGCCAGTTCTTGCTAAAACAACGACTACGTCACCACTGATTCCATGGGTAATCCAGTTTTTGGTTCCATTTAATATGTAGTAGTCGCCATCTTCTTGGGCAACACATTTCATGCGCATTGCATCGGAACCTGTATTGGCTTCGGTAAGTCCCCAAGCACCAATCCATTCAGCACTTGCCAATTTTGGCAGGTATTTTCTTTTCTGCTCTTCGTTTGCGAAAGCAAGAATATGACCTGTGCAGAGTGAGTTGTGAGCAGCCATCGAAAGTGCGATAGAACCACAAACCTTCCCTAATTCGGTAATGGCTGTAACATATTCGAAATAACCGAATCCTGATCCACCGTATTCTTCTGGAACCAAAACACCCATTAATCCTAGTTCACCTAATTTGGTGAAAACTTCTCTTGGGAAATACTGACTTTCGTCCCATTCCATCATTTTTGGACGGATATGTTTATCTCCAAAATCTCTTATCATTTCGCGGATCATCCGCTGATTTTCATTCTCGCTAAATTCCATAGTATTATTTCAGAAAACGCGGCAAAGGTAGTGGATAGAAAGACTTGGTTCAGCAGCCTAAGAAGAAAAAAATGTTAATTATCAAAGTGTTAAATCGACAATTACTTTTTCATGCTGTGGAAACTTTACAAGGAGGTCGTTTTTTCTAGCAAGTTCAAATTCAGAAAATTCGAATCCGGGAGCTACAGTGCATCCACAAAGTGCATAGCCTTCTTTTTGATTCACTTTCGAGGCAAACCACACTCCAGCAGGGATCGTGGTTGTTAGAACTTGTCCGTTATCTGTATCGGAACCCAAATCAACGGTTTGCAGATTTCCATTTTGGTCGATAGAATAAATGGTGATTCCAGTTCCAGCATAAAAATGCCAAACTTCTGCAGCGCCGATTCGGTGAAATGCAGAAAATGCTTGGTCGTCTAACAAAAAGTAAATTGCAGTAGAAGCTGAATAGGTTTTCAATTCACCTTTCAGGTTTTCGGCTGTTACCATTCTAGTATCTCGAAAAGTTTCGGTGAACCATCCACCTTCGGGATGTGCTGTCATTCGAAGTTTCTCAATCCAATATTTCGCAGAATGCATCATTGGTGAATCCATTTCAAGGTTTGATTGATTTCTGGACTGGTGATTTGGATCAGGTACAAACCTTTCACATCGGGAACAAAGCTCAGTTTCCCAGGAAGGGAAGTAATTTCTGTTGAAAGGATTCTACCTCCAATATCTAACACAGTGATTTTTGATTTTGAAGATTGTGTTGCAGAAATGTAGATTTCGTTTTCGCCCGGATTGGGGAATAATTTAAATGATGCGTTTACTGGATTGTCGATCAGGGTAGGGAAGATGCCGTTGAAAAATGTAATTCCTCCTGCGTAATTTCCGATAACTGCTTCAGGGTTTCCATCGTCGTTTAAATCGGCGAGTGTGATGGAAGTTCTTTCGCCAAAACGATTGCCTAAAAAGGTGCTATCGAGCAGTTCGAACTGACCTTCGAGATTGTTGTCGATGTTTCCATAAAGTTCAAAGTATCCATTTTGACTTCCTGACATTAAATATGTAATACCGCTTTTTCTGAAAAGAAATGGTGTACTGAAGCCATTGGGTTCTCCGGGCAATGCAGTGTTTACGCCGCCAAATTGATCGGTTTGGAGTTCTAGAACAGGAGAATTTCCAGTACTTGTATTCTTATAATAGGATATTTTACCATCACGGTTTCCAACGATCAAATCGACTCTTCCGTTTTGGTCTACATCGAACAAACAAGGGGAAGCATAGGTTCCTACATCGATATCTTCAAACGCTGGTGTGATGAACGTCATGTTAGCGGGATTTCCAGGCAAAGCAGTGTTTTCGAAATGATACATTCTGCCATCGGAGGCACCGAGCAGCAAATCTTGATCACCATCGTTATCAAGGTCGCCTGAAGTAGGGTGGAAGTTCACAGAGATTCCGGCAAGGTTTCCTGCGGTTGCATAATTCCTGGTTTTAAGTTTAAACCGAATTTCGGTTGCATCGGATTGATTTTCAAGCAATGCCACCTGAGGTTTGTAGTCTCCTGATGGTAAGAAGTACCCATAATTTCCAACCAGCAAATCTTTCTTTCCATCCACATTGTAATCAAAGAAATACGGAATTGCACCTTCGCCAAAATCCATCGTTTCGCTTGTAAAAAAAGTGTTTCCTTGGTACTGAAAGATTGGCGAGTTGTCTTGACCGGTGTTTAGGTAATACAAAAAGCAGCGGTAGTTTTCGGAACCTGTTTCAGAATTTGGAGCAACAATCAAATCTCGCTTGCCGTCTTGGTCGATATCAATGAAAAAGCCCGCTGGGAAGATGGCAAGATTTACGAACGTGGTATTGTCTGGATAATTGGGTATTTGACTGGTAATAAAAGCACTTGAAGAAGTTCCGCCATTGATGAGTTTCGTTAAGGTACGGTATGCGATATCGCCTAGAAGTAGATCGAAATCATTGTCGCCATCACTGTCGAAGGCTGTAATTGCGGATCCTGCGTGTCTTTCAAGTCCAAATCGACCACCACCAAAACTCTCACATGTATCATTTAATGAGACTTCATTGGTGGAGAAATTTTCAGTGAATCGACCCCAGTTTTCGGTTTCGAGTTTGAGAACCAAGGTATCACAGCGGTTGAAGTTTTCTTGCGCCATGTTTCGGTGATACTCCACGCAGGAACCTAAAATATTGAATACCAATAAATCGAGATCACCATCACTGTCAATATCTTCAAGTGCTGGAACATCTACAGGAATGCAGAAAATATCGATTTGATTGTTGTTAACTTCAGTTTTAAGTTGGTCTTTGTACAAGCTAAATTGTGGACCGGTGCCGCTAAATCCATCATTTTTGAAAACCCGAATTCCGCTATTGTAGAATGTGAAGATGTCTTCCAATCCATCGCAATTGAAATCTTTCATCAACATAAAATGCTGTGCATCCGGGAAGTTGGGTTCTGCTTCTATGTTTTGTTTCCAAGATGGATTTCCTGGAGTGCCTGTAAATTCAAGTAAAGTGACACGGTCTCCTGATCTTTCGAAAAATACGAGGTCTTTTTGGTTGTCGTTGTTCACATCACAAGTACCGACTTGACAAAAATTAAATCCACCAGTCCATGGATAATTTAACAGTGTACTGTCTTCGTTCCAAACACGGGTTTCGGCGCTACGTTGTAAGGCTAGCACGGTTTGTTGTGAATAAAGTATGCTGTTCAAATTTGTAATGATCAGAGCAGTTAGCAAAAGGATTTTTTTCATTCAGAAATAGAGTATGTGCAAAAATGCCATTTTTTATTCATTTCAGAAGGGTGAATTTTCGTTTGATGTTCTATATTTGCCGTCGATTTTAAGAAAATTTAACGAATTCAGATGCAAAACAAAGGTGCAATTAGCTTTTTCGCGATTCTACTCAGCCTTGTATGTTTGTATGAGCTATCCTTCACTTATGTTTCAGGCAAAGTGGAAAAGGATGCTTGGGCATACGCAGGGGGAGATTCAGCCAAGGCGAAAACTTATCTCGATTCCATTGCGAATGAGGTAGTTTACTTAGGTAAAACCTACTCAGAAGTAAAAGAAAAAGAGATCAATCTTGGACTTGACCTTAAGGGCGGGATGAACGTAATGCTTGAAGTTTCTGTGGCGGATGTAGTCCGTACCATGGCTAACAACAGCCAGGACCCAACATTCACTAAAGCCATTGATCAAGCTCAAGCTGAACAACGCAAAAACGGAGGTGACTTCGTATCGTTGTTTGTAAATGCTGCTAAGCAAATTGATCCAAATGTTAAATTCTCTTCTCCTGGTTTCTTTGGTAACAAAGACATGCAGGCAAAAGTGAATTCAAAAATGTCGAACGACGAAGTCATTAAAGTTGTTCGCGATCAAGCGAAATCATCAATCGATAATGCTTATTTGGTATTGCGTAATCGTATCGACAAGTTCGGTGTTACACAGCCAAATATTCAGCGTTTGGAAGGTTCTGATCGTATTTTGGTTGAACTTCCAGGAGTTAAGGAACCAAACCGTGTACGTAAGCTTCTTCAAGGAGCTGCAAAACTTGAGTTCTGGGAAACCTTCGAAAACGGCAATGAAATTTGGGCATCACTTGAGAAAGTGAATGTTAAGATTCGAGAAATGAATGGTATAGCTGTGGTTGATACTACTGCTGCGGTCTTAGATACTACTGCTGCCGGTATTGCAGCTAAAGCAGCTGCCGATTCAGCTAAAGTAGCTGCCGATTCAGCTAAATCTCTTTCTGAGAAGTTGGCGGCTAAAAAAGATACTGGAGCAATCGATTCTACATCAGCGCAAAAAGCTGACCGTGAGAAATTCATCAGGGAGAATCCATTGTATGCTGTTCTAAACCAGAACGTTTATCAAGAAACTCCTGAAGGTCCATACTTGTACAAGCCAGGTGCTGCAGTAGCAATCGCTCTTCCGAAGGATACAGCGAAAGTGAATGAAATCTTCAAAAGACCAGAAGTTAAATCTGTAATGCCTTCAGATCTTCGTTTGTTATGGGGAGTGAAGTCGAAGAAAGATAAGTCGCCTGTACTTGAACTTTTTGCAATTAAAGTTCCACGCGATAACAATCCAAAATTAACAGGAGATCATATTGTAGATGCACGTTTGGCTTATGGTCAGTTGAATAACCGCCCAGAAGTTCAAATGACAATGGACGGTGAAGGTGCTCGTATTTGGAAGCGCTTAACTGGCGAAAATGTGAAGAAGGCTATTGCAATTTCATTGGACGATTTTGTGTATTCGGCTCCAAATGTTAATCAAGAAATTGCAGGTGGTGTTTCTCAAATTACTGGAGATTTCTCTATTGAAGAGGCGGAAGACTTGTCGAACATCCTCAACTCAGGTAAAATGGATGCACCTGCACGTATCGTGCAAGAAGCTATCGTAGGACCATCACTTGGTCAAGCGGCGATTAACGCAGGTTTACTTTCTTCGTTGGTAGGTGTTCTATTGGTATTCCTTTTCATGGGCTTCTACTACAGTGGTGGTGGAGTTGTAGCCGATGTGGCTTTACTTGCAAACTTGTTCTTCTTGATGGGCGTTATGGCATCTCTTGGTGCAGTGTTAACGCTTCCAGGTATCGCGGGTATCGTATTAACAATTGGTATGTCGGTGGATGCGAACGTATTGATCTATGAAAGGATCAGGGAAGAATTAGCTGAAGGTAAATCATACAAACTTGCGATTGCTGACGGTTACAAGAACGCCTATTCTGCGATCATCGACTCGAACGTTACAACATTGCTTACAGGTATTGTATTGTATGTGTTTGGATCTGGTCCAATTCAAGGTTTCGCGACTACATTGATCATCGGTATTTTGACCTCGTTGTTCTCAGCGATCTTCATCACCCGTTTGATTTTTGAATTCTTCAATGGCAGAAATAAGCAATTGAAGTTCTCGATTCCAATGACTGCTAATATTTTGAAGGACTCGAATTTCGACTTCATCAATCAGCGTCGTCGTTTCTATATTGTATCGGCAATTGTAATTGTTGTTGGTTTGGGATCGATGATTTTCAAAGGATTTGGATACGGTGTTGATTTCGAAGGTGGTCGTTCTTATGTATTGAAGTTCGACAAAACTGTTTCATCTGAAACTGCTAAGGCAAACCTTTTTGCTGCATTGAAGCAAACGCCAGATGTAAAAGTTTATGGTGGTTCAAATCAACTTCAAGTTACAACCGACTTCATGGTTGACGATAAGTCTTTAGGGGCTGATTCGATCGTTGAAGCGAAAGTAGTTTCTGAACTTACAAAGCTAACTGGTAAGGCTCCTGAGATTGTTTCTTCTGATAAAGTTGAAGCAACAGTAGCAAAAGACATTAAGGATTCTGCGATACTTTCTATTGTATTCTCTTTGATAATATTGTTTGCTTACTTGCAGATTCGTTTCCGCAAATGGCAGTATGGAGTTGGAGCTATTGCAGCTTTGGCTTATGTAGTGATCTTTATTTTATCTGTGTTCTCAATCTTTAACGGAATATTGCCTTTCTCTCTGGACATAGATCAAGCGTTTATTGCAGCTATTCTAACTGTAGTAGGTTATTCGATCAACGATACGGTTGTAATCTTCGACAGGATTCGTGAATACCTAGGTCAGAATGGTAGCAAGAAAGAAGACATGGCTACAGTGATTAATAATGCCTTGAATAGCACATTAAGTAGAACAGTAGTTACAGGTTTAACAACGATGGGAGTATTGATTATCCTCTTTTTCTTCGGAGGTGAGGTAATTCGTGGTTTCTCTTTCGCGATGTTGATTGGTGTTATCGTTGGTACTTATACTTCATTGTTTGTAGCTTCTCCGGTAGTTGTGGATTTGTTCCGCAGAACCAACCGCTTGAATGCAGAAAAAGAAGCTTTAGAGAATAAATAATGATTAACTGATTTATTCAGTTGAAATGAATAATTTTGCAGCAGGTTCCAATCGGGGCCTGCTGTTTTTTTATGACTTCACCGGTGTTATTGTTTTTTGAAGTTGGTGGGGGAGAGATTCTCCTGATAATGGTTGTTGTGTTGATGTTTTTCGGTTCGAAGAATATTCCACAAATAGCCCGAGGATTGGGAAAAGGTCTTCGCGAAATCAAAGATGCTTCGAACAGTATCAAGCAGGAAATCGTAAGAGAAGCTGATAAAATCAAAGAAGAAACCGGAGTTTCTAAGGAAATTCAGGATATCAAAACTGATATTAATAAAACACTAAACCAATGACCGCAATCATTTTAGGCGCTTTCGGCGCACCAGAATTCATTCTTATTGCAGCAGTTGTAGTAATTATGTTTGGAGGTAAAAAAATCCCTTCTCTGATGAAAGGCATCGGACAAGGGATTCGTGAATTTAAAGACGCGAAAGACGGAAAGCCAGCAAACGACGAGAAGCCTGTTTCTGGTTCTATTTCCGAGAAATCTTAAAAGGATCTCTTTCTTTTTTGTGGGCTCCTGGCTCGTAAGATTTTACTTGAGCGATATTTCTTATCGCTACACTGGCAACGGTACAGCCAAAAATGGCAGGCATATATGACATCGTGCCGATTAAACTTTTCTTAGGATTTCCTTCTGGAGCTTCAACGATTCGATTCGGGTCTGCATATTCTTTGCTAAAAACGACGTCGACACCTGATTTAATTCCCATTCTCACCAAACGTTTTCTTACATATTTGGCAAGGTTGCAGTGTTTGGTTTCTGAAATATCGGCAACCATCAAGCCCGTAGGATCTACCTTTCCACCAGCACCCATCGAACTCACAACAGGAAGTCCGAGTCGTTTACAATGGTAGATAAGATTCACCTTCGGCGTTAAGGTATCGATACAATCAAGAACATAATCATATTTGAATCTTTCGAGCACTTCAGGAATGAATTGTTCTTTTAGATATCTGTCGATTACATGCAACTTTAGATCGGGATTGATATCGAGAAGTCGCTGCGCCATCACCTCGGTCTTTAATTGATTTTCGGTGCTTGTAAGCGCAGGTATTTGACGGTTTTTATTACTTGCTTCAACAGTATCGGCGTCGGCGATAGAAATTTCGGATATTCCAGCTCTTACGAGCATTTCTGCAGCAATTCCTCCAACGCCGCCTAGGCCAGCAACTAGCACATGAGCATTCAATAACCTTAAAATAGGTTCATTTCCAAGTAGCAATTGCGTTCTGCCCATCCATTGCGGGATTTTATCTTCCATACTTACTGATTAAAATCGCGTGCGAAATTATTCCAAATGCCCGTTCGAAGTTCATCGATCGACAAATTCCTTAGATCGGCAGCTTTTTGATAAACATCAGAAATGGAAATTGGTTTTGTATCGGTTTCAAGATAGATCTGCTCAATGGGAAGTTGAGTGAAAGTTTCTTGCAGCTGGACATCGTTTAACAATCGCGGTCCGAACGACAAGCAGGCACCTTTTTGAATTAATTGCTTCGCTTCGATGGAGTTTCCTTTAAAGCCATGCACAATGAAAGGCACTTTGATTGCCTTAGAAATGTGCAGAATATCGGAATAAGTCTTAACCAGATGTAAAATGAGGGGTTTATTGAATTGATTGGCTAATTCGATATGCGCATGGAAGATCTCTAGTTGCAATTCGATGGAAGGACCTTTCAATTTGTCGAGCCCACACTCACCAACAGCGCAAATATTAGGAACATGGGCGATGAGCTCATTGAGTTGATTGAGTTGTTCTGTGAAGTTATTTGTGATAAGCCACGGGTGAATGCCGCAGCTAATAGGGTAGGAGATATGGGCTAACTTTTCCTGAGCTGTAACAAAGGCATTCCGCACCCCCAATTCATTTTCTAGTTGTGGTTTCCGGTGGGAGTGGATGTTGATGAAAGGGTGTAGGTGGTTCATTTTTCTATCCGTTTAAAAATAGAAGTTTATTGGATAGCATTGTGATAAATTGATGTTGAAATCAATATGACACTGAAGGAATAATATCATTCGAATTTCTAAACACTATAAACCTAAAAATTAGCCAAATGTTAAAAACAAAATTTGGAAATGAATGATTTTTTTGTGGGATAAAACCCAAGATATTCCCCTACCCAAGTGGAAAGCTCGGAGATTTTGGGAAAGGAGGGAAGGGAATAATGAGCCGCCGCCATGAACTTTCAAACCGTCTTAGTTGAAAAATCAAAATACCTAAGAATGCATCGGGAATTTGGTCAACGTTAAATCAACCTAAAAGTAGCTTATGTGGCAACTTTTGCCTCAATTGAAGCTGCCTATCTTCAACATGCTAATTTCCAATTATGATAAGTAACATTGGTTTTTAGAGTAAAAATCTACCAGGATCACTGCGTTTAGTGTATAACAAAATTTGGAATTGAGATTCTTTTTTTGTGGGATAAAACCCAAGCTATTCCCCTACCCAAGTGGAAAGTTCGGAGATTTAAGGATAGGAGGGAAGAGGAATAATGAGAAGCCACCAAGAACTTTCAAACCGTGTTAGTTGAAAAATCAAAATACCAAAGAATGCATCGGAAATTTGGTCAACGTTAAATCATCCTAAAAGTAGCATCTGTGGCAACTTTTACCTCTATTCATGTTTCCCGACTTCACGATGCTAATTTACGATTATGAAAATCCACTATGGTTTTTCGAATAAAATTCAACTATGATCGCTGAGATAGGTGGATAACAAAATTTGGAAATTTGATTCTTTTTTTGTGGGATAAAACCCAAGCTATTCCCCTACCCAAGTGGAAAGTTCGGAGATTTAAGGATAGGAAGGAAGAGGATAATTTAGATTGATAAAATACTTACAAACCGTGTGGTGGATAAGGAGTGAAAATTTTGAAAAAATGAAAACTCGTAAAACGAAGATCAAATTAGTTGTAAAGACCAATTAACTGCTAATTGAGAACTGTTGGGTAATTATGCGATAAGGTATTCTGTGGAGCCGAATTAAGTCCCTGCTTGCATTATGAATAAACACAGGCAAGCAGGGAACTCGAATTAAATGTGGAGCCGGCGGGAGTCGAACCCGCGTCCAAACAAGGAATTCATAGGCTTTCTACATGCTTATTTCCGAATCAATTGTAGGAAGGGGGAAGGAACGGAACAAACCAGCCCTCTTCTTAGTCCCGATCGTTTTCGATAATTCATCAGGACCCTGAATTACCTATCTCAAACTTTACGATGCCTTGTCGGGAACGACTTGAGAAAACTTCCCCGATAGACAACTAGTGCTTACCATTCCGGTAAGCGGCGTAACCCTACTAGGATTAGGCAGCTAGTGCGTAGTTGTTTTCGCCAGTTGATGGCTCGCGGATTGTATTTTCGGGTTAACCTCGCAACACCCGGCATGCTTACATATCAATGCGCTCGCTGTCAAAACCATGACGGCCCCATTAGAATGAATACGCAAAAATACATTTAAATTTTACTTTGTTTGGAAATACATACTGAAAGCAGAAATTTAATTCAATCATTTAGGCATTTACAGCTTAATGCAACATCTTTGTGATCCCAAAATCAGTTGAATTTATGATCCACATAGGAATCATTCGTGAAGGAAAAAAGCCTGAAGACAAACGTGTTGCATTCACTCCTGAACAATGCCTTGAAATATTAACGAGCTTCAACAATGTGCAGATTACAGTGCAGCCTTCACCGCATCGCTGCATACCTGATAGTGCGTATCTAGAGGCTGGACTCACGGTAAACGACGATTTGTCCGCATGCGACATTCTTTTTGGGATCAAAGAAGTGCCTGTAGATGAGTTGATTCCGAATAAGAAGTATTTGTTTTTCTCACATACCATCAAGAAGCAACCACATAACAGGAAACTTCTTCGAAAGGTGCTCGAAAGTAATATTTGCTTAGTTGATTATGAAACACTCGTTTGGGAAAATGGAAGCAGAGTACTTGGATTTGGACGGTTTGCGGGAGTTGTAGGAACGCACAATGGTTTTATGACTTGGGGAAAAAAAATGGGCTTGTTCGAACTTAAGCCAGCACATTTATGCCGCGACTATAAAGAAATGCTCGATCAATACAGCAGCATTCAGTTGCCTCCAATTAAAATTGCTTTAACTGGCGATGGGCGAGTAGCGCATGGCTGTTTGGAATTGCTAGATAAGCTCGGAATTAGAGAAGTAACACCACGAGAGTTTATAGAAGAGGTGTACGATTATCCAGTATATGTTCATTTGGTTACCGAAGATTTTTACGCGCAAAAAGATGGTGAGCTTTGGGACAAATCAGATTTTTATCATAATCCTGAAAATTACGTTTCAACCTTTAAGCAGTATAGCAAACACTGCGATTTGATGTTAAATGCAATTTTTTGGAATGAACGCATTCCTAGATTCTTCAGTTTGGAGGATATGAAGTCGCGCGATTTCAAAATCAAGGTGATCGCAGACATCAGTTGCGACGTTAACGGTTCAATCCCCGCAACATTAAAGGATACAACTATCGAAGATCCAGTTTTTGGTTACCATCCATTGTCGGAAACCATCGAAGAGCCGTTTCTTCCAAATACGATCGACATCATGGCTGTGAGCAATCTTCCTTGTGAATTGCCTTTCGATGCATCATTCGCTTTTGGAGAACAATTGCTAAAACATGTGATTGGGAACTTGTTGATTTCTGATGCAAATGGAATGATTCAACGCGCGTCAATTGCTGATAACGGCGAACTTATGCCTCGATTTAAATACTTGAGCGATTACGTCGATTGATTCAATTTATGCCTTTCTGCGAAGGATGGTTTCACCGTACTTTAC
This sequence comes from Flavobacteriales bacterium, assembly GCA_040403315.1. Lineage (GTDB taxonomy): Bacteria > Bacteroidota > Bacteroidia > M30B66 > M30B66 > CAMCXT01. The sequence goes on along the minus strand of JBBAKX010000002.1, from coordinate 24,197 downwards.
AAGTAAGGACTTTAACTCTTCGGTGTTAATTGGCTTGCTGATGTAATCATTCATACCGGCGTCTATACACAGTTCTCTATCTCCCTTTAAGGCATTTGCAGTAACAGCAATAATCACTGGTTGATGCGCTGAATCCATGCTCGATCGTATCGTTCTGGTTGACTCTAATCCGTCCATTTCTGGCATCATTACATCCATTAGAATCATGTCGTAATTATTCTGTCGCATCATTTCAAAAGCAATTTTTCCATTGTCGGCGATATCGATGTGATAACCAAATATTTCAAGGATCCTTTCAGCCAATTTTTGATTGATCATGTTGTCTTCGGCCAATAGAATTCGAATCGGATATCTTGAAGCCAGTGAAGCTTCAGGGATTGATGCAATAAATTCAGGTTCAATAATTTCGGGTTGATCCACTTGAAGAATACAAGCCATTTTTTGAAGCAGCAAATCGTGTCTAATTGGCTTGTTGACATGCGCTTTAAAGAATCGTTTTATATCGGTGCGTGAAAGCAAATGCCCAACCGAAGAATATAGAATTAATGGAATCCCATTGTCTAACTTGTCCATTTCCTTTCCGAAGGTAATGCCATCCATTTCAGGCATTTTCATGTCGATTAATCCTAAATCGAATTTCTTTCCTTCTTGAATAGTCGAAAGTGCAATCACAGGATTGTTGTAGGATTCTACCAACATACCGTTGTTCCTGAATAATTGCTCCAAGATTTTTCGATTTGTCATGTTATCATCCACAATCAAAATGCGTTTCCCATTTAAAATCTCAGCGCTTTTGAATCGATTTTCATCCATGAAAGTACGCTCCATGAAAACATCGAATTTGAACGTTGTTCCTTCATTTTCCTTGCTTTCGGCTTGAAGCTTACCACCCATTAAATCAACCAAACGCATACTGATTGCTAATCCTAAACCTGTTCCACCATATTTTCTAGTGGTAGAACTATCGACTTGAGAAAATGGCTTAAATAGCTTGTCGAGCTTTTCTTCTGGAATACCAATTCCGGTATCTGTTACCAATATTTGTAAATGAACTTTTTGTCCGATTTGACCAAGATTTTTCACGTGAACAAGCACTTCACCTTGCTCGGTAAATTTGATGGCGTTCCCGATTAGGTTTACAATCACTTGGCGCAAACGGGTTGCATCGCCAATTAATTGAAAAACTTCGTTGTTTTCTACACTATAAAGCAGCTCTAAATTCTTCTCATATGCACGACTGGAGAAGAGATTCATCACTTCCTCGATGATTGTATTGAGGTCGAATGGTATTTGTTCCAACTCCAATTGACCAGCTTCAATCTTACTGAAATCGAGAATATCATTTATGATGTTTAGAAGGTGCTCACCACTTAATTTAATCGTATCCACATAATCTTGTTGCTCTAAAGAAAGAGATGTGTCGGCCAAAAGGCTTGTCATACCAATAACTCCATTCATCGGAGTTCTAATTTCATGACTCATTGTAGCCAGAAAATCGGATTTTGCCCGAGTTGCATTTTCAGCTATTTCTTTCGAAAGGATGATCTCTTCCTCGAACTCTTTGATTCTAGTGATGTCGCGAATTGCACCATCGTATATCACGTTTCCATCGGAATCGACTGTTCTCATGGATGATAATAATCCCCAGAAAGTTGATCCATCTTTTTTACGGAATTTCACTTCCTCATTGTTGAAGGATCCAGATTTTTCAATGAATTCAACGAGCTCTCTCCTCCGATTCAAATCCACATACAAACTACCTGAGGGAGACAGAATTGCCTCTTCTTCGGATGCAAATCCAAACATTTCCACAAATGCTTGATTCACATATACCATTCCTTTCGTAGGCGTGCTTCGGTAAAGTCCTTCTTTGATATTTCTATTGATCGACGAAAGAAGCTGTTGATTTTGTTGGATGAGTTCTTCAGATCGCTTCTGTTCGGTGATATCTTTCGAGAATATCGTAACACCAACAACTTTTTTATTGGTAGATCTTATTGGATAGAGCTTTACTTCGGTAATCGATTCGTAAAAGCTGATGTTTAATCGATCGTAATAAGTTCTTTGATAGCCTTGTAGCGCTTTGTCGATCCGTTTTTTTGAAATTCGCTTTAAGTCTTCATATTCGGGCGGCATCATTTCGAAAATGTTTCTGCCTTTTTCAAGTTGAACTCCAAAACGAGCATAAAAATTATCCTCAAAATTTGAATTGTAATCGATGATTTCGTACTGATGATTAATCAAATAAATATCATCATCTGTGGAGTCTAAAATCGCCCGAAGGTTCGATTCCTTGATTTTGCTCTCCTCTGTTCGTTTGTGGACATTCTTCTCCAAATACGAATTCATTTGACGGATATGTTCGAGTGCTTTTTCTGTATCAGATTTCAATCGAACGATATCATTTAACAATGGATACAAAAGGTCGCTAGAATCGATACTCGACAAAATTGGATCACTTTCAATTGAAGAATCTCTATCCTGCTTGAGGAAGTGATTGAGTGCCTGTATTTTGTTAGTTAATGTTTGGTTGGAAGATGAATGTTGTTCATTGTCGTCTTGAGGATTTTCAACTTTCTTTTCTGGTTGTTTTTTTGGTTCTTCTTCAGGTTCTGGCTTCTGACCTGAAAACAATTGTTTCAAATTTTCAATTGCGGTCGGAAGCTTCCCGAAAATTCGCGTATTAGAGCCAGGATTAAAATTGTAGAAATAACTTAGGAGTTTGTGCTGAATTACATTTCCATATACAATCCATTGCTCCGAAAATCCTGATTCTGAAATAATTGAACCTAAATGTGACATGAAATCTCGGAAATTCCGAAAGTGTGAAAGCCTGATGCCACTGAGGTCGATGATAATCTTACATGTTCTATTTTGTTCTAATGTATGAGAATTGAGTTTGTGCTTAAATAGATTAAGCCACTCCAATGAAGTAGAATTCATAACCCCCGAAAGTGATAGTATCCACGCGTTTTCATTCAGTTGAACATAACGTGCTTCGAAGCCATAACTGACATTTCCAAGCTTTTGATGTAATTGATGAAAAGGAATCGTTAATTCGTTTGTCGCCACAATTTTTTATCCTCTCTGTTCGATTTTTTGAGGTATTCAAATTTTAGCCGAATTGAACATGTAAACCTGATGAAGGCCAAGGTGCCCTTACAAGTGTAAGAAAGGACGATTTAAATCAAAGTGAAATGTTGATTATAACTAATTTTCCTAGGATTTCTCTCTAATTCACAAACATCCGTAGGTGGTAACATCGTCAGTAATTTTAACCTTTTGCAGAAATCAATCTTTAAGGCAAGTTTTGAAATTACTTATTACTCGGTAGTTGAAAATCCATCAGATAAAATCTGGCATCAGGTCCTGTGCAAAAGAGTAAATCTAAGGCAGAACATCCTTGAATAAATCCGAAACGGTCTGAAAATACTTGAAAATACTCTGAAGAACGAATAGGATCAATTAATTTCGGTTGAATCCATTCTCGCAAATCTTCCCCTTGAAAATCTGAAGTCCTCGTCCATTGTTGCGAATTGGCGGGCATACTCAATCCAAAATCCTTACAGAGCAGACTTAATGCTTTTAAATTGAAATCCATCAACGTAGCCACTTGCGATTTGAATAAATCCTCATAGGCATCGCAGTAATAACTAAAGTAAGGTGAATTGTTATAGGTTGCCGTTAAGGTTCTCCAATGGGTGCGATTCCAATGATTTCTATAATCGATAGTAACTCGGTTATAGGCCCGATTGACTTGATCGAAATTTACAGGGATGCTTAAATCAATGGCTCCTGTGGATCCTGCAATTCGATAACGGTTCCGGTAGGTTTGTTTGATATAATTGTCGTGAACTTCTATTAAAGTATCTGGTTGTTGCGACAACAATGCGAATGTTTTTATGTCAGGAAATGTTCCAAGTGAAACGATTGCAGGACTTTTCATCGAATAAAAGTGAACATTCTTTTCCAACGAATTTTACTTGAACTTGGATCATGCGAAAAGAAAACCATCCATGCCTTTCCGCTGATATGGTTTTCAGGAACAAAACCCCAAGCCCTCGAATCGGCAGAATTATCGCGGTTATCTCCCATCATGAAATAATAGTTCATTTCGAATGTGTAAGACTTGGCTTCTTGCTTGTCGATGTAAATTTTTCCACCTGCCTGTTCTAAAGTATGTCCTTCGTATTCTCTAATAATACGCTCATAAAGAACGATGTTGCTATCATTCAACTGCACAGTGGCGCCTTTTTGAGGCACTAAAACGGGCCCCCAGAAATCATTGTTAAAAGCAAAAAAGCGGTTATGTGGAAAAATATGCGCTTGATAATCGCCTTCCTGCTCCATACGCATAGTTACATTGCTCACCGTTGGAAGTGTTCCTAGGAAATTCGCTAGACTATCGTTCAATGGAAACTCGTAGTCGTGAATGTTTGAAACCAATCCACCTTCGGTAATTCCTAATGAATCAAGAAGACCTTGCGGGATAGGTTCGGAAGATTTGATATGCCTTGTAAATTGCATTTCAGCGGTAATTGGCATCGGCTTGCCATTTATAAAAACTCGCTTCGACCAGATTTTTAGCGTGTCGCCAGGCAAAGCAACACAGCGTTTAACGTACAATGTGCGTTTGTCGACTGGCCGATCTAATTCCATTGGATAGTTGAAAACGACAACATCATTACGTTCTACATCTATTGATCCGATGCGCCAGTAGTGAATTTCGAGCCAATCGAGATAAGCAGGTGTGTTATCAGTGAAAGGCAAGTTTTGATGCATGAATGGAACCGCCAAAGGCGTAATGGGCATTCGAGGTCCATAACTGATTTTGGAAATAAAAATAAAATCTCCCGGCAACAGCGACTTTTCCATGCTTTGCGTAGGAATGAATGCGCCTTGAATGAAGAAAGTTCTGATTATCCATGCCACTAAAAAAGCCCAAAGGAATGCCTTTGACCAATCTTTTAGATGCTTCTTAAGGTTCTTCATTACCATAAAGGTATGGGTAGACTTACATGAAGATTCTTACCAATTCAAGTTTTCATCCACTATTTAGAATTGCTCTTAAAGCCTTGATAAATATGAAGATTTTGGATTTGATTGTGGATAAAACAGAAGGAATAATCAAATTTATGGATTGCAGTAATCGCACAATCCTGGATCAGCCTCTAGTAATCCTTCGGGATTTCCCGACCATTTTTGAAAATCACAATTAATGCAGACATATAAAACCTTGTTAATCATACGAGTAGGGGATTCGCACATACTGCATGGAAGGCCTTTTTTTACCTCAACAATATCGAAACCTGGATAGTTACATGAAGGACAACATGTTTGAAGCTTGTTTTTGAGCTTTTCGGCAGTTTCTCCAATCACTTTCATTCTGGTTGGGTTTCGGTGTGCTCGCATGTCGGTTTCGAAACTCAATCTAAAACCATCAACCTTCTCGTATTTGTGATAAATCTTTTCAATCTCAAAAATTGAATCTAAATCTTTGAATACTTCCCGATTGTGATCACTTATTTCATTTTCTAATTTGATGATAACACCATGATAGGGGAAATCTATTTTCCGGAGGAATTCAATTACTTCTTTCCAATTTTTTGGAAAGATGCTTGAAAAATTCGTGTTAAAACTGAGGTGCTTTGAATGCCAATATCTACAAGTTTTTAGATCTAAAAGAACGATCCATTCTTGGTCGGCAGGAATAAAATGAATTGAAGGATGCGGACCGAAAGAACCTTCGTTCGAAATTGCATAATCAGCGTTAACTTTTCCTATTACCAATTTTGCTTTTAGCAGCGCTGTTTCTAAAGGCGATTGCGTTCTAGCAATTTCACCAGAAAAGGTTCCTAGTATGTCAGTATCAACCGTTAGGGAAACAAGAAAATTCAATCCTTCAAAACCTTGAAATACTGGTAAAATGGCCTTTTCCTTTTTGTGCATTGTAACCAAAACGAAGGTTTTACCCTGGAAAAATGGTTCCTTAATTAAAATCATCGATTAAAAATAAGTAGATCAATTGTGTATTTTTGAACTATGGAAAAAAGCCCAATACTAGTCGTTCTTTTTAGTTTGATTTTCAGCTTTAGCCAAGCCCAATTTTCTCCAGATCTAAAGAAATTGGCAATCATGATGCAAGGATCTTTTAGCAGTGAACAACAAAGCAAAGACGATTCAATATATTTCGATATTCGATTGCACATCATACCGATTTGGCAGAATAGAACCGATGGTATCTGGATGTATGTGGAACAAGCAGTTGCCAAAATGCAGGATAAGCCTTATCGCCAGCGCGTTTATAAGCTCACAGAAACCGGAGCAGGAACCTTTGAAAGTGCCGTTTTCATCCTTAAATCGCCATTGAGATTTGCAGGAAAGCCTGAATTGGTAGAGAAGTTAAGTCCTGATTCATTGACCTTGAAAGATGGCTGTTCGGTGATTCTGAAGAAGGATAGCAAGAAAAAATTTACCGGTGGCACCGAAGGGAGCAAATGTCCTTCTGACTTGAAAAACGCTTCATATGCAAGTTCTGAAGTGTTCATCACTCCGAAAATGATGATGAGTTGGGACCGTGGCTTCGACAAAAATGGAAGTCAAGTTTGGGGAGCACAAAAAGGAGGGTATCGGTTTATCAAAAAGCGCAAAAAGTAAGATCAACCCCAAATTGCGGAAGCCAATCGAAAGGTGTTAGCATGCGCTTCGATGATGTCGGCAATTCTTTCAGAATAACCGCCTCCCATCACGGCGACAACGGGAATATTCAACTGATACGCCATCTCAAAAACCAGCCTGTCTCTTTCTCTGCAACCTTGAATAGTTAAACCCAATCGCCCAAGCTTATCTGTTGCTAGAACATCCACACCCGCTTGATAAAAGATAAAATCAGGGAGATGATGTTCTTTAAGGTAATTGAGATGCATGTTCAGGAGGTTCAGGTATTCATCATCCGAAATCCCATCTTCCAATTCAACATCTAAATCGGAATTTTCTTTGTGGAGAGGGTAATTTTTCTTTCCATGCATCGAAAATGTAAACACATGCGGATTTGATCGAAATACTTCTGCAGTTCCATTTCCTTGGTGAACATCCAAATCAATTACCAAGGCAGTTTGAATTGTTTTTTCCTCTAACAACACCGATGCAGCTATTGCGATATCGTTTAGTAAGCAAAATCCTTCGCCTCGGTTGGTGAATGCATGGTGCGTTCCACCAGCAATGTTCATAGCGACACCATGTTCTAAGGCAAATCGAGCTGCTTGAACCGTTCCGCCAGCAATAACTATTTCTCTTTGAATCAATTGTTTAGAAAGGGGGAAACCGGTTTTACGTATTTCTGATGCGGTCAATTGAAGGTTCAAAAGCTTGTTCCAATATTCCTTATCATGACAAAGAAGAATTTGATCTTCAGTAGCAGGTTTTGGGTTGAAAAACTGATCTTTGGAAACTGTTCCTTCAAAAATAAGCTGTTGGGGCAAAAGTGAATATTTCTCCATCGGAAATCTATGATTTTCCGGCAATGGATGATGGTATAAAGGATCCCAAGCAATTTTAAACATCTGCTGTTATAACCGAGGTCAAAGAAAATAGTTTTAGATTTAAAATCAGATGCAACATTTTACGGATGCAGTTTATCCCATGCGGGTGAGATTTACATTTTTGATTGCAACATTATTTTTGACCTTTTCTGTAAACGGTCAGATTCGTTTTTTCAAGCGATATGGAACACCATTAACCGAAATCGGCATGTCGGTGAAGGAATTATCGGATGGTCGATTTTTACAAACCACTTCCGGAAGTGCTGGTTCTTCGAATCCTGCGTTGGTTGCCGGTGGGATAAATCTGATCACTACCGATGGACAAATGATCGATTCGCGGTTGTATCTCCTTAACAATCAATCGCTCATTTTTAAAAAAGCATTGGAAGTTCAAGGTGGATTTGTGACGCTGGCTGCGGGAGGCGATTTTTCAAATGCATCTAAAACAATTGTTGCTTTCCATGATAACGAAGGTAACATTCAAGCAAGTTATAGATTAACCTCAAGCAATGCCGACATGCCGATTGATATGGGATTGCTTCCCAACGGTAATTTAATGTTGCTCATCACATCCGACTACAACATCAATTATGAAATAGCCAATTTGGTTGAGATCGATTTGAGTGGAGCGCTTGTTAGAAGTCGAAAACTTTGGCTTCCTAATGCTGAACTCAACTCAACTGCAATGGCAATTGGAGCTTCAGGCGAAATTTACATCGTTGGTGCTTGCAATGGTGATATTGTTTTTTCCGATGGATTTGTGATCAAGTTGGATGAAAGTCTAGATTTAGATTGGAGTTTCAAGGTGAGTAGTTATTATGATGATGAGCTTTCTGATATCGCCTTGGATCAAAGTGGAAATCTCATTCTTTGTGGAAGTTCATACCATGTGAATTATGGGTGGAATGCGCTGTTCGTTAAATTTGATGTATCGGGCAATCTATTGAATGAAACGTATTTTCATTCAGGTAGCGATGAGAAATTTAGAACGCTAACGAGAAAAGGAGAATCGCTTGTTATAGCTGGTGATGCTGGTTCATTTGACGATCGGAATATCTTCTGGTTAGAGATAAATGATTCAGAGCAAATCCTTGGAAGTAGCAGCTTTACTTGGGGAAATCCATACACGAATTATCCAGCAGATATTCAAGCCACTTCGGATGGAGGATTTGTATTGACAGGAGATTTGGCCAATGCCAATGGAACACGCGATGCGGGAATTCTTAAAACAAGTCAATCTGGAGCTGTGCCTTGCTGGGTTGAAAACTGGAATTTCGAAAATCCTGATTCTTCGGTTGTACTTAAAAATTTAGGAATTATAAATCTAGAAACTATAGTAGTTATTGATACAATCGAATTGATTGAATCGAATTTGAAGCATGTAGAATTTCCAGAATGTGAGATCGTTCCACCCGTGGCTAATTTTTCCAATACAAAAGCTGTTGAAGATTGTCCAGATATATGCGTTTCATTTTCCGATTCTAGCTTGTACAATCCCGATAATTTTCAATGGGTTATTCCTGAAGGGAATCCAGAAATTTCATTTGAACAGAATCCAAAAATATGCTTTTCAGGCAATGGAAGTTATACTATTACATTGATTGTTTCGAATGCATATGGAAGCGATTCGCTAACAAGAAACTTAGAGATCAATGGAGATTGTCCGATTATTATTCCAAATGTATTTACACCAAATCAAGATGGTGTGAACGATTCATTTGAAATTGAATCCTTGCCTCAAAACTGTCTTCTGTTTATTTATGATCGTTGGGGAAGGTTGGTTTTCGAATCGATAAATTACAAAAACGAATGGATGGGTGATGGCGAGTTATCGGCGGTTTACTTTTATGTTATCGAAACACCTGATGGCAAAAGTATGAAAGGGAATATTTTAGTTTTGAACGATTAAAAACTGTAACCAAGGCTAATTCCAGCGAAAGGCACGAATAATTCGTCGGTTACCCAATCATCAGGGTCGTATAATTGGAAGAACGGGGTGAATGAAGCTCTGAAAATCAGACCTTTATCGCTGACATATCGATACCCGAGAACAGGATTGGCGAGAACATAATTTCCGTCGCCTCCCATTATACTTATGGCATACGTTCTAATGCCATTGAATCCTAGTTCAAAATTATTGTTGTTTTTACCGAAGAGTAGATTTACACCAGCTAAAGGAACAGCATTAACGAAAATAGCCGTTCCTGTGCCAATTCTAAAGTTAAATTTTACATTTTCATCACGGTACAATTCTCTTTCATAATTCAATGACAATAAAAATCCTGACCCTAACAACTCCCCATAGATGTTGTTTTTTCGCACTTTGGTTTCTGCATTTGGATAAATCTCTGGATCGAGAATTTGAGCAAATAGGTTGTTTAAAGATGTTAAAGTGACCAACAAGCAAAAACAAATAATTTTTAATGGTTTCATTGTCATTGTTCTTTAAACTGTAAAGGATTTTAATCGCAAGGAACTTGGCTAGAAGTCCACTTAAATTTAAACTTGTAGTACGCCTACATTATAACGTTTCTCGATAGGCGCATGGTTGGCAGCTTCAATGCCCATTGAGATTGCTTTTCTGGTTTCGAGTGGATCGATAATCGCATCAACCACTAAACGAGCAGCACTGTAATAGATTGAAGTTGTTTGTTCGTAGTGATTGAAAATTTTATCGTACATCGTTTTTTCATCTTCGGGAGTGATTACTTTGCCCTTGCCCTTTAACGTACTCACCTCAATTTGTAACAACACTTTAGCTGCTTGAGCGCCTCCCATCACAGCAATTTTAGCAGATGGCCATGCGAGCATTAGTCGTGGATCGTATGCTTTTCCGCACATTGCGTAATTTCCAGCGCCATAGCTATTTCCAACAACAACAGTAAATTTTGGCACCACCGAATTTGCCATGGCATTCACCATTTTGGCGCCATCTTTAATAATTCCACCTTGTTCTGACCTAGATCCAACCATAAATCCAGTAACATCTTGAAGGAATAGGAGTGGAATTTTCTTTTGGTTACAATTCATTATGAAACGGGCAGCTTTATCAGCTGAATCGCTGTAAATAACGCCACCAAATTGCATTTCACCTTTCTTGCTTTTTACCACTTTTCGTTGATTGGCAACAATGCCGACAGCCCATCCATCAATTCGCGCCAAGCCACAAATAATACTCTGTCCATACTTGTCTTTGTATGGTTCAAATGCCGAATCATCCACCAAACGTTCGATGATATCCATCATATCGTAAGGCTTTTCGCGACTATCGGGCAGGATTCCTAATATTTCCTTTGGATCTTTCGAAGGCATATTTGGAATAGCGCGATCAAAACCTGCTTTGTCGAACTCGCCTACTTTGTCCATGATGTTCCGGATTCTATCTAAGCAATCCTGATCGTTTTCGCATTTGTAATCTGTAACACCACTAATTTCGCAATGTGTGGTTGATCCGCCAAGCGTTTCATTGTCGATGTCTTCGCCAATCGCGGCTTTAACGAGATAAGAACCTGCAAGGAATATTGTTCCGGTTTCTTTAACAATCATGGCTTCATCGCTCATAATTGGGAGATATGCACCACCAGCTACGCAGCTTCCCATGACTGCTGAAATCTGAAGAATTCCCATAGAAGACATGATCGCATTGTTTCTGAAGATTCTTCCAAAGTGCTCCTTATCAGGGAAAATTTCGTCTTGCATTGGAAGATAAACACCTGCACTATCTACAAGATAAATGATAGGAAGTTTGTTTTCAATAGAAATTTCCTGAGCTCTAAGATTTTTCTTGGCAGTAATTGGAAACCAAGCACCTGCTTTTACAGTGGCATCGTTTGCTACAACAATAACCTGTCGGTTTTTAACATAACCAATAACTACAACTACGCCTCCAGAAGGACAACCGCCATGATCGGTATACATGCCATCGCCAGCAAAAGCGCCAATTTCTAGCTGAGGTTTTTCTTTATCTAACAGATAACTAATTCTTTCTCGGGCAGTCAATTTGCCTTTGGCGTGTTCCTTCTCAATTCTAGTTTTTCCACCGCCCTGAAAGACTAGATCAAGCTTCTGATTCATTGCAGAAATCAACAACTTCAGTTTATCTTCATTTCGATTGAATTCGATATTCTCAGACATATTGGTTTGCTTTGGTTTTGGGAATCGATGAGCAAAGATAATAGAAACCTATGCCGATTTAGATGATTGTTACTTAGTAAGGATCTATTGCTAATGTTGTCTTACAAACAAATATTACAATTTTAATAATGGATCATTTGTGGTTTGAAGAAATCAAATTGTTTCTCTTTTGTAGATGATAAACCACATCATTAGCGCAAGACAATTCTTTTTACTATTTATCGAAAAGTAAAATTCAGCAGTAGGGTTTGGGGTGATTAGATGATAGGGTAGTGGGATTGAACTGAAAATATGGGTAATAGGGAACTTCCAGTGTAGAACTTTATTTGGGATTTTGCTGATTTTTTTGTTAGGGAAGCTTCCCAATGCTAACCCCTTCCCAGTTTCAATTTCGAGATTATTGTAATGCTTGTCAAGATGAAAAAGTTGATCAAGCAAGAAGTTTTCATCTTTGTTGTTGATAATGGATAGCCGCTATAAAGGCAACTGAAAAGTAACATTGAACAGTAGTTTTCAAGTTGATTGGATGAAAGAGTTGAGGAGGTGAACTAAATATACAGCATTTCAGAAAATGCCTGTGCAGAACTTGATTTGGGTTTCTGCTGATTTTTTTGTTAGGGAAGCTTCCCAATGCTAACCCCTTCCCAGTTTCAATTTCGAGATTATTGTGATACTTGTCAAGCTGAAAAAATTAATCGAACAGGAAGTTTTCACTTTTACTGTTGATAATCGACAAAGTAATTGGGATCTGTTATTTCTTATTTACTTCAATCAAACCTTCAGGCAAATCCATTTCTATGCATTTGGATTCCCGATCAACATTTTTTAGCCAAGCATCTGCAATTGGAATGAGCACTTCATTCCCATCATTTTTTAGCTGAAAAAGATCATTAGGACTATTCTCCAGAATATCTACGATTGTTCCTGCAGATTGATTGGTATTGAGGTCTAATACTGTAAATCCGATGATCTCATGGTAATAGAACTTATTGCCTGAAAGCTTAGGCAGCTTATCGAGAGGAAGATAAACATTGCAACCAATGAGCATTTTATTATGCTCCTCACTGTCAATATCCTCAAATTTAACTTGGGCAGTACCGTCAGTCATTAATCGAATCGACTGAATAAAAAACGGAACCAGTTTTCCGTGGATTTCCACAAATACTGATTCCGTTTTTTGGTAATGTTTCGGGTTATCGGTGTCGAGTTGTATGCTAATACGCCCGTCCGTTCCGACTTTCCTAATGATAACACCAAGCTGAAAACATTGATCTTGCAGCATGGCGTGTCAGATATTATTCTGCGGTTTTTGTTTCGTCTTCTGCAGCTGGAGCGTCATCTGAAGGAGCAACTTCTTCGGCAGCTGGAGCTTCCTCAACAGGAGCAGCAACTGGTTCTGGAGCAACTTCTTCAGCAGCTGGAGCTTCCTCAACAGGAGCAGCAACTGGTTCTGGAGCAACTTCTTCAGCAGCTGGAGCTTCTTCAACAGGGGCAGCCGCTGGTTCTGGAGTTTCAACTTCAGTAGTAGGAATTTCTTCCTCAACTTCTTCAGCTACAGGCTCTGGTTCAGGAGCATTTTTAGCAGCAATTGCAACAGCACGAGCAGCATTCTTAGCTAATTCATCAGCCTTACGCTTCTTCTGAAGATCAGACATTGAAGTAGAAAGTGAAGTGCGCTTGTTTTCGATTTTGCTATCCTTCTCTTCGAGCCATTTAACGAGTTTCGCTTCCGCTTGTTCCTCTGTTAGGGCGCCCTTAATTACACCGTTATCTAGGTGAAGTTTCATGAGGACACCTTTGTAACTGAGGATCGCGCGAGCAGTTTCTGTCGGTTGAGCTCCGTTTTTAAGCCACTTTAGGGCGGTTTCGAACTGAAGTTCGATCGTTGCCGGATTCGTGTTCGGATTGTAGGTGCCTATTTTCTCAATAAACTTCCCGTCCCGAGGTGCACGACCATCGGCAATCACGATATGGTAGAAAGCCTTTCCTTTCTTACCATGTCGCTGTAATCTGATTTTTGCAGGCATTTGCTTGTGTTAATTGAATTGGGCGGCAAAGATACATTTTTTATGATTCAAAATGCTTCTTCTGAGATTTCTCTCAATGAATGCGCTATTTTTGCCAGCACAAATATAAAAATCATGAGCGAGAATTTGTCAGAACTTGAACGTCAACGCCGAGAAAGTCTTACAGAATTGCTGAATCTAGGCATTGATCCATATCCAGCTGATCTGTTTCCGGTGAATGCAACAGCAGCAGAAATCAACGAAAAGTTCGACAAGGAAAAGCAAAATTTTCAGGATGTTACCATTGCAGGTCGCATAATGACCCGCAGAATTATGGGAAATGCAACTTTTGCTGTTATCCAAGATTCTACTGAAAGGCTTCAGATTTATATTCGTAGAGACGATATTTGCCCAGATGAAGACAAAACGCTTTACAACACTGTTTTCAAAAAACTACTCGATTTAGGAGATATCATTGGTGTTTCTGGGTATATGTTTACTACCCAAACTGGTGAAAGTACCTTGCATGTTACTTCCCTAAAGGTTCTTTGTAAATCACTTCGTCCTTTGCCTGTCGTTAAAGAAAAAGATGGCGAAATATTCGATGCATTTGGAGATCCCGAATTGCGGTACCGCCAACGATATGTAGATCTGATTGTAAATCACCAAATCAAAGACACGTTCATCAAGCGTACCAAGCTCACCAATTCAATCAGAGAGTATCTTAACAATCGTGGTTATCTAGAGGTTGAAACACCTGTCCTACAGCCATTGTATGGCGGTGCAGCTGCCCGACCTTTTAAAACACACCACAATACACTCGATATGACTCTTTATTTGCGCATTGCGAATGAGTTGTACCTAAAACGACTCATTGTTGGAGGATTTGATGGTGTATATGAATTTGCGAAAGACTTCAGAAACGAAGGAATGAGTCGATTCCATAATCCAGAATTTACGCAAGTAGAGCTTTATGTTGCCTACAAAGATTACAATTGGATGATGGATCTTGTAGAAGAAATGGTTGAAAAGGTAGCTCTCGATATTCATGGAACCACCGAAGTTCAGGTTGGTGAAAACATGATCAACTTTAAACGACCATGGAAGCGAATGACCATGTATGAAGCCATTCACCACTTTACAGGCGTTGATATTAGTGAAATGGACGAAGTAACTATGGCCGCTTCAGCCAAGAAAATGAACATCAACATCGACGGATCCATGGGACGCGGAAAAATTATTGATGAGATTTTCGGAGAAACTTGTGAGCCTCATTTGATTCAACCTACTTTCATTACAGATTACCCAGTGGAAATGTCGCCTTTGGCTAAAAAACACCGCAGTAAACCTGGCTTAGTGGAAAGATTTGAAGGTATTTGCAACGGCAAAGAAATCTGCAATGCATTCTCTGAATTGAATGATCCAATTGATCAACGAAATCGATTCGAAGAACAATTAGAATTAGGGAAACGTGGCGACGAAGAGGCGATGGTGCTCGATGAAGATTTTATTCGTGCAATAGAATTTGGGATGCCTCCAACTGCAGGATTAGGTATCGGTATAGATCGACTTTCGATGATCATGACCAATTCAAATTCAATTCAAGATGTTTTGTTTTTCCCTCAAATGAGACCAGAAAAAACCGAAGAATAAATTACGAACTTCTACAAATAAAAAAGCCTTTCTCATCTGCGAGAAAGGCTTTTTTATTGCGTATAGATTATCCTAAACTTACTGCACGAAGATGATTGCAAAGTACTTGCAACCCTTTGTCATAGTTCAGATTATTGGTTACAATGATATCTGCTTCATCTCTGTAAGGCCTTAAGTATTTTTGATATGACGGCATTACATGGTTATTCCATTGATAAATAACGGTTTCATGATCGTATCCACGCTCATCACGATCGCGTTTTAAACGGCGCTCTAGTTTCACCTCCTCACGCGCATCGATGTAAACTTTTAAATCTAGCGCCTCTCGGATTTCTTCATAATGAAACACAAACAATCCTTCCATTACAATAACGGGTGCCGGCTTCACTACAATCTCATGCGCAGCTCTTCCAGCATTGTTGAATGTGTATTCCATCAAAGTGATTGTTTCACCATGAGCTAGTCGCTGCATGTCGTTAAAAAACGCGATGCGATCAATTGATGTTGGGAGATCGAAATTAATCTGTCCATTCTCGTCTTTCAATTGCAGTTCTCTTGGACGATAATAGTTGTCTTGAGAAACTATACAAAGCTGACCAGAAGGTAGATGCTCGACTAAGTTTCGGAGAAACGATGTTTTTCCAGATGCACTTCCGCCGGAAATACCGACAATGTAGGGTTTCACACTCATCGGGGAGCAAAATTAACCAAGAGTTTTAAATCCTACCTATAGAAAATCAAGAACATATCAGTTCTAGACAATTTTACTGAAACATCGCTGAACCTAGAATTTGCATATTGTCGACCGGATTGATACAAAACACAGGGATTTGTGCCTCATTAGCGATCACATTTTGCTCTTCAGGCCCACTGAAATATTCAGTCCAATTGCTTTCCTCTCTCGTCATTAACAAAATGAGATCAGCATTAATCGAAACTGAATAATGAATGATGTCTTTGTAAAATGATGTCCCACTTGGTGCAAAATGAATTTCATAATCGCAGTCGTGCTCTTTGAGATATTTCTCTGCAAAAACTTGGTTGTTTTTAATCTTCTGAGAGATGAATTCATCTTCTTCCGACTCGATAAGCAAGTGAAATTTGCAATTGAAAATTTTGTTCAAGTGAATTGCCCATGCCAATTTCTGACGAGACTCAACAGTAAATGAGAACGGCAAAACCACCTTTTTGTAACCCGATTCAGGAACCGGTCGCAGTTGAACTACGAAAAATGGTACATCACCCGCTGAATAAATAACTCTAATGGCATTACTACCCACAAATCGCTGTAGGCCATGAACTCCATGTGTTCCCATCACTGCGATTGTTGCAGGAAGTTCCTTAGCCACTTCTCCTATGGTATCGAAAATATTCCCGCGGCGAACCATCGATAATACTTCAACTCCAGAGCGTTCGAAAATTTCTTCTGCTATATTTGACAGCTTTGCTAACGCTTCTTCTTCCTCTATTTCAACCTTCGATTCGCTTTCGAAAATTCCTTTTGAAACAATATGTAACAACTGAATAGGCTTCTTAAATAGCTTTGCTAGTTCAATCGCATGGTTGATCGAATTCTGAGTAATTTCAGTAAAATCAACTGGAACGAGAATGGCCTGTGTTTCTTCCGGGCTTTTCATAGGTTTGGAGTTTTTCTGGCGAAATTTAATCTTTTCCTAAGAATTTGATATTTACTGAATGAAAAATAATCTACAACATTTTCCACTCAAAGGAAACAAAGAGGTGATTCGGGCTTGGACCATTTACGATTGGGCAAATTCTGTTTACCAACTCAGCATCACTTCGGCAATTTTGCCTGCCTATTTCATCGCAGTTGCTGGCGGCGATTCATCGGGATTCGTTTCATTTTTCGGATATCAGGTGGTCGATACATCCTTGTATGCTTGGACTGTTTCAGCTTCATTCTTAATTGTTGCCTTGTTTTCACCTTTGCTTAGTTCAATCGCCGATTTTACTGGAAAAAGAAAAGCATTCATGCAATTCTTTACTTTTTTGGGAGCCTTTTCGTGCGCCGGATTGTATTTTTTTACTCCTGGAAATCTTGAGTTTGGAATCATAGCTTTCACGCTCGCTGGAATTGGATATTCGGGCGGACTCGTTTTTTACAATGCTTGGCTGCCTGATATCGCTCCTGTTGGGATGGAAGACAGAATCTCGGCACGTGGTTTTGCATTGGGTTATGTTGGAGGTGTTGTGCTGTTATTACTCAATCTTGCTATGATTTTAAAGCCCGAATTCTTTGGTATCGAAGGGAAGGGGATGCCCGCAAGAATTAGTTTTTTGACCGTTGGTGCATGGTGGATTTTTTTCTCATACTTCACTTTTAGGAAACTTCCAGCTAGCTTAAAAAGAAAAGAACAGGTTCAAAATCCTTTGATGAATGGGTACCAAGAGCTTCAAAAAACTTGGCAACTTTTCAAACAACAAAGAACTATGAAGCTTTATTTGGGAGGCTTTTTCTTTACAATGATGGCCGTGCTCACTGTTATGTATATGGCTGCCAATTTTGGAAAAAAGGAACTTGGTTTGGAAGATGAAGTACTCATTCCAACCATTTTAATCATTCAAATTGTGGGCGTAATTGGAGCGCTGTTTTTTGCTCGCGTTTCTGAACGTATTGGGAACATCAATACATTGCTTATAAATATTGTGATATGGATTGGCATCTGCCTCGGCGCATGGTTCGTACATACTGCTAGTCAATTTATGATTCTCGCTGCTGTAGTTGGACTTGTAATGGGCGCAGTGCAAGCGTTAGCAAGATCTTCATGGTCTAAGTTATTACCAACTGATCAAGACAATACATCATATTTCAGCTTTTACGATGTGGCCGAAAAACTTGCTGTAGTATTTGGGACGTTTATCTTCGGATTGCTCGAAAGTATCACTGGATCTATGCGAGTTTCGGTCGTGATGCTCGGAATTGTATTTGCAATCGCAATCGTTTTCTTCTGGAAAATAAGGAATGAAAAACGACTGATGCCTATTCGAAAAGATCTTTAAAACGTAGCTTGTAACCTCAGGTTTAACAACCTATTCGTTAAATAATTCGGCACTGCATATTGCCTGTTAGTGACATCCTTTATCCAATTGTAAGAAACCGTATTGTTTACTCCCAAAAGGTTAAATACTTCCAAGGATAAACTTAATGCATTCAGGTTTTTCAGCCAGTTGCTTTTTTTGTAAGGACGATCTTTTGAAATGAAATGCTTAGTAAATCCAATATCGACTCTTCGGTAAGGCGGCATTCTCAAAGTGTCTCGGTAACGGTTAAAATCTGGTGGACCTAAAGGCAATTTTGATCCATAAATCAATGTAATCTGCATGCTTAAACTTTCGTTTCTAGGAAGATAATCCTGGAAAAATAAACTGAAGTTAAAGCGTTGATCCGTTGGCCGTGGAATATAGCCAGGTTCCATTCGAACTGAATCTGCTATCGGATCCAAATCAATGCCTTTAGTAATCTTTTCGCCAGCTGCATTGAAGTAATCGTAATAAAAGTCGTTTCGAATGTCTTCTTTCGTTTGCATTAAACTCATGCTAGCCCAACTCTGCACTCCTTTTACGAATTCACCATTCACTTTTAAATCGAGCCCCATGGCATATCCATCGCTCAAATTATCAGCATAGTATCGAACCCTCACATTGTCGATTTCATAAGGAACCAAGTTTTTTAGAATCTTGTAATAAGCTTCAGAATAAAAACTAAAATCTCTTCCCCACGATTTAAAGGTAAACTCTGCACCAGAAATAAAATGCCAACTTTCCTGAGCCTTCAAGTTTTTATTAAGCGCTCCATCAAATCCACGAAGTTCCCTATAAAATGGAGGTTGAGCATAATGTCCAGCGGCAAGCCGGAATGTGATATCGCGTTTCCATTTCATTGGTCGCATCGAGAATACAGCCCTAGGACTTATTAAAGTTTGACCATTCAAACTCCAATGATTTGCTCGAATGCCGCCTGTGATGGTATAGCTGACACTATCCGACTTCCATTTGTATTCATCTTGCAAATACGTATGAAATCTATAGGATTCAATTGATGCTGAAGTTTTTATGTAAGACTTCAACAGAATCTCTTCATCTGGAAAAAGCGGAAGTGAAAATCCAGCAGAATCAATCATCTGCCATTCCTTGAGTTGGTCTTCAATCAATTCTTGTTGTCCTCTAACACCCCAACTAAGGAAATGCTTTTTGGATTCGTGAAACCCTTTGTGCTCAATGTTTGCAACCCGATAATTCAGTTCATTTCTGATGAAGTTTAAATAGGAACCAACTCCTCGATTGAATGCCACATCTCCAAAATCATCGCTTCCAAGGTCGCGTTCAAGTTCATCGATGTAATAAAATCCTTCAACATCCGATTTCTCAGATTCAGATGAATTGAAAGCCGAGCTGATCAACTTCAATGTAGTGCGCTTATTCGGATGATACTTGAAAGTCAATGCACCCATTCCAGTGGCAAAACGACTTTGTTCTTTCCCATCGAAAAACACCCTCAATTGTAGTGCTTGATTGATGGTGCCAAATTCAGTTTTCTGATCCTCAGGAAAAACCCGGTAATTGTTTACAGCATAATTGGCAAGCATTTCTACTTCGAATTTGTCTGTAATCGAGTAGGTGAGGAAGCCTTGGATATCGGTAAATGCTGGACGATATTGGCCATTAACATCCAAACTATTGAGCAGATATTGGGTGGTTCTATATCTAGCGCCGATCATTCCAGCCAATCGATAATCTTTCGAAGCGCCTTCTAGCTGGATGTTTCCACCAAGTACTGAAGCCGATACTGCACCACCGAAATCCTTTGGGCGCTTGTAACGAATATCCAAAACCGACGACATCTTGTCGCCATATTTTGCTTCAAATCCACCAGCCGAAAATCGAAGACTTTCAACCATATCAGGATTAGGAAAACTAAGTCCTTCTTGTTGTCCGGCACGAACCAAAAAAGGACGATAGATTTCTACATCATTCACATACACCAGGTTCTCGTCGTAATTTCCCCCTCGAACCGAATACTGAGAACTGAGTTCATTGTTCGAATACACACCAGGCAGTGTTTTTAGTGCCATCTCGATACCTCCGCCAGGCCCAGTAATAGAAGTAATGATTCGGCGATCGATTGAAACCATGCCTGTTTCAAGCGCACGATTGTCGATGATTACTGCGGTTCCTAATTCTTGGATTTTTAGTTCGAGGTAAACTCTGACGTTTCTAGTTTCACCTTTTCCGACGCGCACGGTGGTGGTATCGATAATGAAGCCTGAAAGTTGAGTGATTATCTTGATACTTGTGTCGGATGGGATTTTCAAACTGAATTCACCGTCTACATCCGTTGTGGTATTGTTGCCCATCTTATTGAGCTGGTAAACAATAACTCCTGAAAGGATGTTGCCTTGCTGCCCTGTTACTTTGCCTTTGATAACCCCTTGTGAATGAAGATTATTCAATGAAAAGGTGAGCAAAAACACTACAGTAATTAACCTAAAGTACCAACTGATGGATCTAATTTTTATTTTCATCGGCAACAGCAGTGATCTTAATTCCTTTTGAAATCTCCTTTTTTCCAAGCATCTACAAATTTTGCCCATGCTATTGGGTTCAATAAGTTATTCATTGGTATTTGACCTGCATTGTAAAGTTTGGTATTGTATTGATTCATTGAATACCGGTAATTCATGCTCGCATCCATCGGTGTGCGCATTGCCAAATCAGCCATTTTTTCTTGCGCTAGATTTTTTCTTGCTCGCTCAAGGTCATCATCTGGAACTGGCGCTTTTAAGAAATACTCATAAATCTGCTCTTTGGTAGGCCAAGGATAAACAACGGTCGTTGGAAGCAAGAATGTATCTTGATTTAATACTTGAATAATAGAGTATCTAGAATCGTCGAGATTACTGGGAATTACATACTGTGCCTTTACAAAACCAAGCGCAGAAAATTCTATTGTATCGCCTTCCTGTGCGACAAATGAAAAGAAACCATAATAGTCGCTGAGGGTTCCTCGGTAAGAACCTTTTTGTGTAATTGCCACATATGGAACTGGCTGCAAGCTATCTCCGCTAACAACAACTCCAGAAAACTGGATAATTTTAGGATCACTGTTTTGTGCAAAGCCAATTGATGACACTCCAAACAACAACAATGTAATTAAACCGAGAAGTGTATTTTTCATTCGAATGCAAATTTACCCAAAATCAGTATCCAACAACAAGCGGCTTCTTCATTAAATGCACGGTAGAAAGTTGATAAATCGAGCATCCTAAAAATGTTTAACAGACTTCCACCAAACGGTGCCCTTCGAATTCTATTGCATGAATTTAATCGTGTGATGGATTTTCTATTGGCCTGTTTAAACTTTTCTTACGTTCGCTGTGTGAAAGGAAAAACGGCATTGAAAAAACTGGCTCAATTTGGAGTGATTTTGTTAGCGATTATCTGCATGATTTGGATTTTCCGCCATCCACTCATGCGCTATGTTGGCAATTGTTTGATTGATGAGGATGAACTAGTTACCTGTGAAGCTGTATTTATGTTGAGCGGCAATCCAGAAGCCAGAGCCAAAGAAGTGTATAGAATTTATCGCTCTGGATACGCAAAACGATTTGTATGTACAGGAGAAAACATCCCAGATTTATTCGCAGCTTTTAACATCAAAATTGATGAAGCGGATCTCAGTAAAAAGAAGCTGCTTGATGAAGGTATTCCTGAGATTTTAATTCAAACTATTCATAAAGGCACGAGTACCCGAGAAGAAAGTGAGGCCATTTTGGCTTACTGCAAAATCAATAGTTTAAAACGAATAATGGTTGTAAGCGATCGATTTCATACCAACAGAATTGATTACGCTTTTAGAAACAATTTCGAAGACGAAGGGATTGAACTATTGCTTCGTGGAGCTCCTGCACTGTCGTATTCAGAAGATAAATGGTGGGAAAATGAAAGCGGTTTGCTGATGGTAAATAACGAATATGTAAAGCTATTCTATTACTACTTGAAGTATTGAAACTACTGAATCTTAGCTGCTCGGCCTCTGCGCTTGAAGGTTTTCTCACCAGCACGAATCTCTAATGGAAGCGAATTTTCGGCGGGTGGAACCGGACAAGAATAAGCTGGATTATAAGCACAATAAGGATTATAGGCTCGATTGAAATCAATAATGAGCTTGTTATCTTGTATATCAGACACTTTTAAGTCGATGTACCTGCCACCACCATAGCTTTCATCGCCAGATGTATAATCTCTAAACGGAACGAACAAAAAATTCTCGTAAGCTTTTTGATTAATTGCTTTTGCACTTCGGTAAACAATCAAAGTACAAGGTTGAGAATGTACATTGAAAAATGCCTTCGCATAAGGCTGATAATCCATTGTTTTACCCGTAGTTGTAGGGAAGGTAATAATTGGCCCATTCTCGATCATCTCCAAATTGGCAGATATCTTAAAAATAGATCGTGGTTTGAAAAATTTTAAACGCCAAGTTCCAACCCGTCCAAGCGGAGAACTATTATCGATCCTAAAAGTTTTCTTGTAATTCTTCTTCCAATTTTTATGCTCCTTCTTAAAGGATTGACCTTCGGAAGTAATTGAAAACAAAGTAAATAACAAAGAAAGTGACAGTGTTGCAAATATCTTCATTCTGGTGTGGCTCATCAAGATGTAAAACAAGCTAAAAAAAACTGAACTCAAAAGTGCATTTTAGAAAAGGATACGAAGTTTAAAACACAAAGTTCATGGATGCAGAAACTCTCCATGCACGCAGGTTACGATTTATCGCATTAGCTGGCAAATAATAATCGGCTGTGGTGTCTAGTAGGAAATACTTGTTTTTCCACCATTCAATTCCAAATGCAGGAGAAAGGAATGGAAAAACGTTCGATTTAATTTTGCTGTATGCCAAGCTAAACCCCAATTGGTATCCAATATATGGATTGAAAAAGTGACGATTTCCTCTGCCAAATTTGCGGCTGTAAAAATCTTCCCCATAGGTAAAATTGAATAATTCATCGATAGAAGTAGAGTCGATGGAATTGCTATTTCTAGCCTTGTAAGCACCTATAGCGAAGTAGTTTTTCCCTTTGGTGAATAGATATTTTAGCGCATAACCTTCATATTCTGTATATGAAACACCATTCAATGGCTGCTCAACAAATGCAACACTGTATTGCAAACCAGGCATGTGAACCCAAGAAACTTTTCTATTGGATGGTCCTGTGGGATCATTTCTCATTTCAATTTCAACAGTTATAACTTTAAAAGACGCTTTCAATTTGAGAATTTCTTTCTTAAAGTTGCTAATTTGATCTTCTGTTTCTCTTCGTTTCTCCCAATAAATGATGTATTGCTCTTTGGACACACTTGAATCTAATTTGGCCAATAAATCTGAGTACGACTGACGTTTATTTTCCAATCGTTCTAAATCTATATCAAGATTTTCTGCCGTTAAAGTTTGGCTTGAATTATTGATTTTTCGTGCGTTTACGTAACCTAGAATTTTCACCATAGAATCAATTTTCGAGATATCGACTTCTTTGATTTTAAATAAATAGGTGATTTGATCGCGCGTTTCCTTAAACGACAGTTGCTCAAATTGATTGGCGAGAATGAAATTATCCAACTTATCCTTCGCCTTTGGGAATTCTAATGAGTAAACTGAATACTCAATTCTTTTAGTTACATCATTGTTCTGACTGAACAACGAAAAACTAATCAGCGAAATAAATAAAACGAATAAGTGGCGCATAATGAGATTTGAGAATCTAAATGAAGAAACGTTGTGGTTACTTACCGATACAAAATTTCCCGAAGATAGTACCAAGCACCTCTTCGTTTGTAACCTCTC
>JBBAKX010000001.1:664191-940978 GCA_040403315.1 Flavobacteriales bacterium | reverse complement strand
TTTGAGGGGGTAGTGAGCTAAGCTTGTGCAAGTTCGAATCTTGTTCTGGGCACTTAAATAACAGCTGGAAAATTACTTTCCGGCTGTTTTGTTTTTAGCGTAGTCTGCATTCAAAGCATCCAACATATCATTTGAAATATCCAAAGCTGGATTTGTGTACCAAATCTGACCACCAGGAATGTATGAAATCACATAGCTGAAATTGTTTTTCTTGGCGTAATCCTTCAAAAAGGCTTCAACATTGTCGAAGATCTTTTTATTTACATCTGCTTCTTTAGACTGCAACTGTTCTGTAAGCTGTTGTTCAAGTTGAATGAGTTCTTGTTGCTTCTTTCCCAATTTCTGTTCGCGTGATTCGCGTTCTGTAATGGTTAAAAAATCAGCACGTTGTTGAAATTCTTGAACATCCTGTTGAAATTTCTTCTGTTCATTCACCAAACGCTCTTCTGCGGTTTTCATCTCAACTTCGATTGCGTCTTTTTCAATCTTAAACAATTCGTAGTTTTCACGAACAGTATCTGAATTGAAATAAGCAATACGTAGGTTCCCACTGGCTTCTGCAACATTATCGGCAGCAGATTTTTCACCTCCCGATTTACCTGAAAAGTAAAGTGCGAACAAAACTACAACTGCCATGGTAAGCAGTACATTGAAGATTAAATTGATATTTTTCATAGCGATTAACGGTTGCCAAAGATAGACAAAGCCTTTATCTGACAATCTCAAGTAAAATCATATTCTGAAGTCACGTTTCGTGCTAAACATTTGCAAGTATTGTGAAGCCTCAGATCTGATTCGAAAAATTGGGGTTTTGATTGGAGATACAAACCTCCTTTTAATCAGCTTCAGAACTTGAATTCATCTTTTCTTCTTCAATCTCGGTAATGAAATCTGCAGGGTTAGCGACCTTGCTTTTGCCTTATTGGGCAACGGAATTGGCAATACATTTCGAGCCAGAAAAAATTCATTATCGGATTCAATGTGTTGAATTCTCAAGAAGCTCAAATCGATTTCGCACAACAAGCTGATCAGCATAAAAATTAAGAATCTCAGAAATTGTATGTAGGTACATGCATTTGGCTTACATTTGTAATACTATGGAAACAAATAAACCCCGCAGCGTTCAAGCTTTGCTGTTCGCCAAGGAATACCCGATGGGCAAACTTCAGATTCGTCAGCCATTTCCTTCACATTACATTGATTATCCCGATCCATTTATCCTTTTGCATCATGCAGATATGAAGATTTCGGAGTTTTTCGATCCCAAGAATGATGGTGTAGGTCCGCATCCTCACCGAGGTTTCTCGCCAGTTACATTCATCTTTAAAGGAGGAGTTCATCACCGCGACAGTTTTGGCAATTCTTCTGTTATGCTCGAAGGTGGAGTGCAATGGATGAATGCTGGAAGAGGAATTATTCACAGTGAGCGCCCGCCAGAAAACATCCATGATATGGGTGGTCGCCAAGAAATTATCCAGCTTTGGGTAAACATGCCAGCGGCTAACAAAATGGATCCCCCAGAATATTTTCCACTCCGTGGAGATGAAATGCCGGTCATTGTTGATCCTCAGGGCAAATATGTAATTCGTTTGGTAACTGGCAATTTGGGCGATCTCAAAGGCAAAATCCGAACCTTATCTCCTGTAAATTCTGCAACAATTGATGCTCAAACGGGCGCGGAAGTCAAGATCAATCTTCCATTAGACCACACCACGATTCTCTATTTACTGGATGGTGAAATCGAAATCCCGGGGTATGGTTCTGCAGAAATGCACCATGCCGTTCTGTTTAAAAATGATGGCGACAGTATTTCATTCATTGTCAAGAAAAACACCCGAATGCTTCTATTGAGTGGGCTTCCACTAAAAGAACCAATGGCTTCTCATGGTCCGTTTGTGATGAACAATGAAACCCAATTGCTGGAGGCGATGCGCGATTATCAGATGGGGAAAATGGGTATTTTGATTGAAGAATAACTGTTTCAGCTAGCGTTACAGTACACCTAGAAAGCATGTCAAAAGGGAGAAATACACCATAAAACACCTATTTTTCTCTTTTGGCATTTTTGTTTGTGAAAACTATTAAAGATGCGCACTACGAATCTTTAATATCGATTTACTCATACTATCATTCGATTTAGCTTGAGCGCGTAAGAATTCCAAACGAAACCTTTGTTTACCGAATTTGTTAGCCTAAATTTGACATTCGGTTCATGTTGAACTAAAGTCATCTTCTATGAAATACAAATTACTCACTGTCTTATTTGCTTTGCTGCTCCTGCAAGTAAGTCGGCTATCGGCACAAGTACTGATAAATGAGCTTTCGGCCGCAAACCGAACCAACATGGCAGATGATTTTGGCGAATTTGAAGATTGGATCGAACTGTACAATGCCGGAGCAGCAACGGTAGATGTCAGTAACTTTTTTTTAAGTGATAATCCTGCCAATCCTACAAAATGGCAAATTCCAGCTGGAACGTCGATCATCCCTGGTCAACATCGCTTATTCTTTTGTTCAGGGCGCGACCTAAATATGGGGCTCGCTATGCATACGAACTTCAAACTCACACAAACAACTGGTGAAACTGTCTTGTTTTCCGATAATGGTGGAGTTCTATTGGATCAAATTTTACTTCAACCAACCCTCGTAAACCACAGTGCTGGTCGCTTTCCAGATGGCGGTGCATGGAGAATTTATACTACACCAACAGCAGGAACAACCAATGGTGCAACTGCCTATACCGATTATGCAGAAACTCCACAAATGAACCTTGCCGCAGGGTTCTATGCTGGGCCGCAGTCAGTAACTATTTCTATATCCGACATTGGCGCTACAATTCGTTACACTTTAAACGGTGCAGAACCTACAGCTGCATCACCGGCTTATTCTGGCCCTATCGCTGTAAACAATTCAACGGTAATTCGTGCTAAGGCATTCCCGCCTGCAGGCTCACAGCTCACAGCAAGTTTTACAGAATCAAATTCCTACATGATCAATATCAGCCACATCATGCCTGTTGTGTCGCTAATTTCTGATCAATATGATGAATTGTTTTCCGGAGGAGGCTGGGGCGAAATTATTTCGGCATTGGAGTATTTTACTGCCGATGGCGTGCTCCGATTTGAAGCCTACGGAGAATCCGATCCTCACGGAAACGATAGCTGGGCTTACGATCAGAAAGGAATCGACTTTGTTGTGAGAGATCAATATGGCTATGACAACGACATCGATTACCAAATCTTTCCAACCAAACCGCGTCAGGAATTTCAGCGAATTATGTTCAAAGCTGGAGCCTCTGATAATTACCCATTCAACAACGGCGGTCCAGGTGGAAGCTGTCATTTGCGAGATGCATTTGTTCAATCGTTGGCCGAACGGGCAAATTTGAATGTCGATTTTAGAACCAACGACCACTGCGTAGTTTACATCAATGGAGAATATTGGGGTTTGTATGAGGTGAGAGAAAAAGTGAACGACCCTGATTTCACAGATTATTATTACAACCAAGAAGAGGAAGACCTTGATTTCCTTTCCTATTGGGGAGGATTAAATGTACGCTATGGCTCGCCCGATGATTGGAACGATTTGTACGCATACATCATGGCAAACGATCTTTCGATACCTGCCAATTTTAGTGCAGTAGACGCTCGACTCGACATGGCTTCAGTAATCGATTACATGATACTCAACACTTGGTCGGTGAACTCAGATTGGATCAACTGGAACACCATGTGGTGGAGAGGCCGTGGAACTCCCGCTGTGAAATGGAAATATGTATTGTGGGATATGGACAACACCTTCAATCTGGGGCAGAATTTCTCAGGTTGGGAAACCACAGATTTCAATGCAGATCCTTGCGATTTAGAAGATAATCCCAATTTCGTAAATGCTGGTCCAAACGAAGGACATCTAGATATGTTTGGAAGATTGATGGACAATCCTGACTTCAAACAACGTTTCGTGAACCGTTATTCAGAATTGACCAACACCTATTTATCGTGCGATTACGCTTTGACGCATTTGGATAGCATTGTGAATCATATCTCGCCAGAAATGCCAGCACAAATTGCTCGTTGGGGAGGCTCTGTGGCAGATTGGGAAGGAAATCTCGACTACATCAGAGGACAAATCACTGGGCGTTGTCAATTTCTTGAAGAATCTGGAATTGAAGATTGTTACGAAGTAAATGGTCCGTGGGACTTGACATTTAACGTTGTTCCTGCTGGTGCTGGAACAATTCGTTTCAATGAGTTAACCATTCCGAGTTACCCTTGGTCTGGTTCGTATTTCGGTGGTATCGAAGGAGATCTGAATGCTACAGCTGCAAATTCGACTTATGAATTCTGGTACTGGGAAGTGTTCTATTCTGACCTCAACTCTGATAGCACAGTCGCTTTGAACAGCTTCATGATTGAATCTGCCGACAGCATTGTTGCGCATTTCAGATTGATCGAAACCCATGAAATTGTATTCTTGGTAGATCCACCAAACTCTGGAAACATCTCCATTAATGGAATCACGCCTTCAAGTTATCCGTTTGCTCAGATCTACAATGCAGATTTCAATGTCTTCATGACTGCTACTCCGGCAACAAACTACGATTTCATCAATTTCACTACAATTGGTCACACACTAACACCGGATCCTAATCAACCAAGCAACTCCTTTTTGGTGGATGTTCCAGATACGGTCATCGCTCACTTTAAGCCATTTCAAACTTGGTTCTTAACGGTTAAAACTGAACCTCAATTGGCTGGTAAAGTGATGATCAATGGCGCTTGGGTGGAATTGTATCCAACGACAACAGAACATTTTTCTGGAGAAGTAATTACGACTGATGCTTTCCCATTTGAGAAGTATTTATTCTCACACTTTACACTCAATTACAACACCTTAGACTTTGATTCAAGTCTTACCGTAAATGGATTCTCGTTAGATACAACTGATACATTGACCGCGCACTTCCTTTTGAAAGAGGTTATCCCGCAAACGATGTATGTGCCTTCTGGGTTTTCACCAAATGGCGATGGAATAAATGATGTATTCAAGCCATACCATACCGAAACAGTAGTTAATGGGAATGTGAGAATCTTCAACCGTTGGGGAGAAGAAGTTTTTGTTTCTGACAAGCTCGATTTTGAATGGGATGGCACGAAAAACGGACGGTTGATGCCAGATGACGTGTACTATTTTGTACTCAATTATTACCTCGATTCTGATTACTTTGAGACCGTTCAAGGTAGAATATCCATTTCACGTTAATGTTCTGTATGTCAAGATTATTGCTTTGCTTAACAGCCCTGTTTTTTTTAGTTATCGTTCCTGAGAGCAAGTCTCAATTGCTTTTGAACGAATTGTATGTAAATGCACCGGGATCAGATGAGCCCTTTGAATTTATCGAACTCAAAGGAACTCCAGGAAGCACTCTCAATAGTATTTATGTTGTTGCATTTGAAAGCGATTCTGGATCTGCAGGAAATGCGGATGTAGTAATTCCCTTGAATGGAATCACAGTTGGTTCGAATGGTTTGATATTTATCGGGACATCAATTGGATATCCAAACATTCCTGATGAAACTACTTTCAAAGACACTTTATTACTTGGACTTCCTATTTTAGAAAACGGCAGCATCAGTTTTGCAGTTTTGTTCAGCCCAATTCCAATATTGAAGGATGTTGACTACGACACAAATAACGATGGTGTTCTTGATCTTCCAAATGGCGCGCTATTGCAAGATGCTGTAGGTTGGACCAATGGAGACCTTACTGCTTTGGTTTATGGTGGTGTTATTTTAACTCAATCGGCTGGAACGCCAGATGCGGCGGTACGTTTAGCCGACAATACAACGCCTTTTTCGCTTCAAGCATGGTACAACGGCGATCTTATCACAGCTACCACTTTCGATCCTTTAGAAGTGAGCAGTAACATGCCTGAAGGCGCTGGAATCACACCAGGGAATATTAACATTCCTAACAATGGAACTGGGATCGATGCTTTAAATATTTCTTCGTTAAATGTGTTTCCTAATCCAAGTCAGGGATTGATTAATGTAGGAAATATCAATCCGAACGAAGTGTCGAATATGCTAGTGTATTCAACCGATGGAAGATTGGTTCGCCAATTCGGAGTGGCTGATTCTTTTGTAAATCTAGGAAATCTGGAATCTGGAATTTACTGGATAGAACTTCGCACCAAGCGTGAAGTGAAGCGCGCTCAAATCGTAATTTCTTATTGATTGTAGTTTCTAGAGCCAAAAATCGACGAACCTACACGTACCATATTGCTTCCACATTCAATGGCAAGGGCATAATCGCCGCTCATTCCCATGGAAAGCAAGGGAAGATCAAGTGAATTTTCTTTTTCGATTCTGGTTTTGAAATCCCTCAAAGACAAAAACTCTTTTTCTACCTGTTGTTGATTGCTGCTAAAAGATGCCATTCCCATCAGTCCTTTGATTTGAACATGGGGAAATAGTATCCGGAAATCTGACTTAAAAAGCGACTCTGCCTCATCGAAACTAAATCCATGCTTGGATTCTTCTGTTGCGATATAAACCTGGATAAGGCATTCGATGACGCGATTGTTCTTTGCAGCCTCTTTGTTTATTTCCTTCAACAAGTCTATTTGATCAACTGAATGAATCAGTGATACAAAAGGTGCGATGTACTTTACTTTGTTACGTTGCAGTGTTCCAATCAAATGCCACTGAATATCTTTCGGCATCTGCTCAAATTTTGGAACAAGTTCTTGAACGCGATTTTCTCCAAATATGCGCTGTCCAGCATTGTAAGCTTCCTCAACAACCTCAACAGGATAGGTTTTAGAAACCGCTACCAATGTAACATGAGTTGGTAAACTCGATTGAATTTGGTTAAGATTTTCTTTAATCGTAGCCATTATCCCTCTAATTCAAGATCATAAATTACTAAACCATTGAGCAACTTAGGCTCGAACCACGTGGTTTTGGGTGGCATCATTTTACCACGGTCGCTGAAATCGAAAAACTGATCTAAGCTCACCGGGAACAAACCAAATGCAACAGCATATTTTCCAGAGTCTACCATTTTCTTCAATTCCTCAGTACCGCTTATTCCTGATAAGAAATCAACACGGTTATCGTTCCGAAGATCAGTAATTCCGAAAATTGGTCCTAGAATCCGTTGGCTTAAAATATTCGCATCCAACTTATCTCCCAATTGATCGTTGATTTGGTTGTGCTTAAGCTTCACGCTGTACCAATCTGAATCTATATACATAGAAAACTCATGCAATCGTGCAGGCTGAAATTGAGCAACAGACTGAAGTGCAACATCAAAGTCTTCGGTTAAACGAGAAAAAATTTCCTCTTTTGTTAATCCACTAGTGTCTTTCACTAAGCGATTAAATTCAAACAACTGGAGGTTGTGATCAGGAATAAAAATCCCCATAAAGCGCGAAGCACCAGGATGCTGATCGGCCATTTCTTCAGCCAACAAAACAGATGAAGCAGATCTGTGATGGCCATCAGCCACGTAAACTTTCTGAACAGGCTCAAATGCTGTTTGCAACTCAGCTATATCCATTGGTGAAGCTACTTGCCACAGAATATGCTGCTTCCCATCAAAATGAAAATCTGCATAAGGCAAATTGGATGTGAGGCGATTCATTAATGCATCAATTTCCTGCCTATGCGGATAGGTAAACATCACTGGTTCGGCATTGATACCAACCACTTTAAGGTAATCTTTCAGCTTGCCTTCTTTAGGAGCCAAAGTTTGTTCGTGGATTTTAATCCTTCCATCCCGGTATGCTGCAGCATCTATTGTAGCCAACAAGCCTGTGTAAACGAAATTGGGCTTCACTTGGCGATAAATAAAGTAGCTATCGTTTTCTACTTTTTGAAGAACACCATTTTGAAGAAATTCCAGAAACTTTAGTCTACTCTTCTTCTGAGAATCTGAATTGTCAGTCACTGTGCGTTTACCCGAAGCTAATTCAGGTTTTATCACGTGCAGAAATGATTCGGAATTTTCCTTAACAATGTCTTTTACTTCCGACAAACTGTACTTATCGAAAGGTTTTGAGATAATGCGCGACACTTTTTCCTGAAGGGGAAGAACGCCACGGAAGGGATGAATAAGCCTCATGCAGGTTATTTACCGTAATATCGAATAATGTATCCAGCCAATTCGGCTGCGATGCGTTCTTGTGCTTCAGCTGTTGAAGCGCCTATATGCGGCGTTACGCTGATTTTAGGGTGTTTCAAGAGATCGGTTCTTGGAGTAGGTTCATTTTCGAAAACGTCCAAACCACAAAAGGCCAGTTTCCCTTGGTCGAGAGCATGGAGCAATGCGTCTTCATCAATTACACCTCCGCGGGCAGCGTTCACCAGACCAACGCCAGTTTTCATTTTATTGAATTCTTCTGTTCCAATAACAGATTTCCCATCAATTTTTCCGGGCACATGTAAACTAATGAAATCACTTTGTGCCAATAAATCATCGACACTGATGGTGTTGATCAGCACTGGAATCTCTTGTTCAGTTTGAGCCAATTGAAGGTTCAAGGTTACTTCAGAAATGAACGGGTCGCTCGCCACTACTTTCATTCCCATTCCAACAGCCATGCGTGCAACAGCCTGCCCGATTCGACCAAACCCAATAATACCGATGGTTTTACCTTGGAGTTCGATACCAGCGCTGTATTGTTTTTTCAGTTCGTTAAAGCGCGTATCTCCAGCTATTCTCATTTGGTAATTTGAATCCTGAAGGAAACGAACACCTGAAAAAAGATGGGCAAATACGAGTTCTGCAACCGATTGAGAAGATGCTGCTGGGGTATTAAATACTTTCACACCTTTAGATTCTGCGTGGCGAACATCGATATTATCGAGCCCCACTCCTGCCCTACCTATGAGTTTAATGCCTGGGCAAGAATCTATAATTTGAGCTGTAATTTTGGTTGCACTTCTCACCAAGACAACTTCATAGCCTTCAGCATTGATAGCATCAGCCAATTGATCTTGCGCCACTTTATTTGTTTGAATAGAAAAACCAGCCTTTTCAAGCATTTCCCGACCTAAAGCATCGATTCCGTCGTTTGCTAAAATTTTAACCATGACTTCCTGAATAATTATCCTTGTGATTTTTCAAATGCTTGCATTACTTCTACCAATACTTGAACACTTTCTAATCCAAGCGCATTGTACATAGAAGCACGATAGCCACCTACAGATCTATGACCTGCCAATCCGCTAATTTGCGCTTGCTTGAGTAGATCGTTAAATTGAGCTTCCCTTGAAGGATCTTCCATAATAAAGTTGGCATTCATCCAAGAGCGATCCTCAACTGCAACAGTGCCTTTGAATTGCGAGTTTCGGTCGAGTTCATCGTAAAAGAGTTTTGCTTTGGCAGCATTTCGTTTTTCGATTGCACTAACGCCCCCAAAGTTATCCAACCATTCAAGCGTTAACATAGACACATACACAGCGAATACTGGAGGAGTGTTGTACATTGATTCTCCATCCACATGAATCTTATAATTCAACATGGTTGGCATTTGGCGTTGAATGCGCTCGAGCATCGATTTTTTGATGATCACCATTGTTGCACCAGCAGGTCCCATGTTCTTCTGTACACCAGCATAAATGAGATCAAACTTAGATGCATCAAATTCGTAGGAAAAAATATCCGACGACATGTCGCAAATCAAAGGAATATCGGTTTTAGGAACTTCGCGTAGCTGCGTTCCATAGATAGTATTGTTGGAAGTGTAGTGAAAATAATCAGCGTCTGTCGGGATCACAAATCCTTTCGGGATGTATGAAAAATTCTTATCCTCCGAAGATCCAACTACCGTTGTTTCTCCATAATGTTTAGCTTCTTTTACTGCACGAGAAGCCCAAACGCCAGTGTTCAAATAGGCTGCCTTTTTGCCTAAGAAATTATGTGGCACCATTGCAAACTGTGTAGATGCGCCACCTTGAACAAAAATTACTGCGTAGTCATCATTGAGGTTAAGAAGTTTCTTTACCAATTCAGTTGCTCGATCGAACACGGCTATTACATTTTTGCCTCGATGCGATACTTCGAGCAAAGAAAGCCCTGAATGGTTAAAATCGATACAAGCTTCTGAGGCTTTTTGAAGAACTTCTTTAGGGAGAATAGCAGGCCCTGCACTGAAATTATGAATCATAATGAATAGGCATATTTTGCCCTCAAATTTAGGAATTCAGCAAAGTGGAAAGCTATATTTGAAAATAAAAAACCCCGGTCGGTTTGACCATGGCTTAAACCTCTCAAAAACGTTTATCTAGGGGATGTTTCAGCAAGATTCTGACCACTAGAATCAAAAGTTTCAGAGTTCACAATGCGGTTATTTGCATAGGTAATTTTGTATTTCAAGTTGCCTGATGGATCATAAATCTTCCAATCGCCAGATTTTATTCCATTCAAATAAAATGCTTCACCGGCTCGAAGTCCGCTTTCAGTGAAATTAAGCCAAATACCGTCCATCTTGGCATTAACAAATCGACCAGTTTCCATCAAATTTCCATTTTCAAAGAAATTCTCTACAGTATAATTTGAGGCGTCTTGGTATGTATAAACTGTTTTGAGTCTACCATTTTCATGGTAAGTCTTCAGTTCTTTGCTTTGTGCGTTTAATCCGAGGGTTACTATCAGACAAACAAGCGAAAGGATGTATTTCATGGCTTCAGTATTTAATTGGTGAACGTATTGAATAACGCAAAGTTACAATTAAAAATACATTCCGGTAATTTTAATTTAACATTAAATTAATATTAAGGATTTTTAAATTGACACAATTCTATATTTTACTGCTTATATGCTACTTATGGCATTAACAATAGATTAATATTTAACATAAGAACCTTGATAGAACCAACCGCAAATATTCTAGACCATTTCAGTCGGATGATGATTCTATTTAATAATTTTGCATCCGCATTTCTACAAACTGACAGAGGAAACTTATTGAAGAAGCACTGTAAGTCAGTTATTTAAAAAGAATCAACTCTAACATGGGTGATCATTCACAACAAGCGCATATTCCAAAATTTGGTCTTGCAGGTCTATTAGTTACACTAGGGATTATATATGGCGACATCGGAACTTCTCCGTTGTATGTTATGAAGGCCATCGTAGGAGATCGAGCAATAGACAGCGATTTGATCCTTGGGGGGATGTCGTGTATTTTTTGGACGTTGACTTTGCAAACTACCATTAAGTACATCATCCTCACTTTGAGGGCCGACAACAAAGGTGAAGGAGGAATTTTTGCGTTATATGCCTTGGTGCGACGAACCAAAGTAAAATGGCTATTGTTCCCCGCAATTATAGGCGGTGCGGCTTTGTTGGGTGATGGTATTATTACACCTGCTATCTCAGTTTCATCGGCGATTGAAGGTCTACGTGCGAATTATCCGGAGATCCAAACGATTCCGATCATTATTGGTATTCTATTCTTGTTGTTTGCTATTCAGCAGTTCGGTACAACTTCTATTGGGAAGTTCTTTGGGCCTGTGATGTTCGTTTGGTTCGCCATGTTGAGCATTTTGGGATTGAGTCAATTGTTCGACAACGTTAGCGTTCTTGCCGCACTTAGTCCAACATATGCATTCAATCTTCTAGCGGTATATCCAGGAGGCTTCTGGATTTTAGGTGCTGTATTTTTGTGTACAACAGGAGCCGAAGCTTTGTATTCAGATTTAGGGCACTGTGGAAAAAGGAACATTCGTGTGTCGTGGATATTCGTGAAGACAGCGTTATTGCTCAATTATTTTGGTCAGTCGGCTTGGCTTCTTAAGCATGACGGACAAAAACTCGATGGTATGAATCCATTTTATGAGATTATGCCCGACTGGTTCTTTATTCCTGGATTTATCATTGCCACCATTGCCACAGTAGTTGCGAGTCAAGCACTCATCAGCGGTTCATTTACTTTGATCAATGAGGCGATCCGACTCAATCTCTGGCCAAAAGTTAGAATCGCATATCCAACTGTAATGAAAGGTCAATTGTATATCCCTTCGATCAATTGGCTATTATTTCTAGGATGCGCTGGTGTTGTTTTGTATTTCAAAGAATCGAGCGCCATGGAAGCTGCTTACGGCATGACCATTATTATAGGAATGCTCATGACTTCCACTTTGTTGGTTTATTATATGGGGATGAAGCGATTCAATCCTATGCTGATTAATACCTTTATTGTGGTCTATCTCATGGTAGAATTGGCATTCCTGATTTCTAACATCGAAAAAATTCACGAAGGAGGCTATATCTCACTCATTATCGCATCTGTAATAGCCTTGGTGATGTGGATTTGGTACGATGCTCGGAAAATCAGAAATTCTTATGTAGAATTCGTCGATTTGGATGAGTACTTGGATTTGCTTTGTGAACTCAAGCGCGACTTGACCGTTCCAAAATATGCTACACACTTGGTTTTCCTCACAAGTGCCAACCAAGATGAACAGGTAGAATCGAAGATTATTTACTCTATTCTTCAAAAACAACCTAAACGAGCAGATATATATTGGTTTCTACACGTAGATGTGGTAGATGAACCTTACAGAATGGAATATAAAGTGAATGAAATCGTAAATGATTCTGTGATTCGCGTCGACTTCCTGCTTGGATTCCGTGTAGCTCCAAAAATTAATTTAATGTTCAGAAAAGTAGTTCAAGACTTGGTGAAATGCCAAGAAGTTGACATCGTTTCGAGATATGAATCTCTCAATAAAAATCAAGTAATTGGAGATTTCCGATTCATCGTTCTTGAAAAGTTCCTTTCTAATGAGAATGATTTACCGTTCTATGAGAAAATCGTACTTGATGTTTATTTCATGTTGAAGAACATCAGTTTATCGGAAGAGAAAGCTTTTGGCCTCGATACAAGCTCAGTTCACGTAGAGAAAGTACCATTGATCATCGCTCCTGCAAGAGAGATGCACCTAAAAAGAATTAAGTAAAATCCTATCAATAAAACGAAAGGATCGGTCAGCAGAAACATTGTTCTGTAGACCGATTCTTTCGCATTTTACGAATGTTAATCTTGATAGATGTTTTCGATTTCTGAACTGTACTTTTCCATAATCACTCTTCGTTTGAGCGATAATTTTGGAGTAAGTTCAGTGCCTGCAACCGACCATTCAACAGAAAGAAGTGCGAATTTCTTCACCCTCTCATAGTTGCTAAATCCAGCGTTTAGCTGATCAATCTCAGCTTGGATGATTTCGATTGTTCTTGGGAGGTTAACTAATCTTGAAGGATCCTTTTCGGAAACTCCTTCTTGCTCCAATTTTACGATTAATGCCGCAAACGAAGGAACTATCAAAGCAGAAGGGTGTTTTCGATTTTCTCCAATCACCATAATTTGCTCAATAAAAACAGATTCTTTGAACTTGTTTTCCATCATTTGTGGAGCAATGTATTTTCCACCTGATGTTTTGAAAATCTCCTTTTTGCGGTCGGTGATATAAAGCAATCCATTCTCAAACTTCCCGATGTCGCCGGTATAAAGCCATCCGTCTTTCATGACTTCGGCTGTAGCGTCTGGTCGTTTGTAATATCCTTTCATCACATTAGGACCTTTACAAAGCACCTCTCCGTCTTCTGCAATTTTCACCTCAACATCTTTAATTGCAGGACCAACAGAACCAAAGCCTCGCATGCCTTTATCGAGTCGATTAACGGTAATAACAGGTGATGTTTCAGTTAAACCATAACCTTCAAGCACGTTAATTTGGGCTGCTGTAAAAACACGAGCCAATCTAGGTTGAAGGGCTGCTGCTCCCGAAACGATTACACCAATATTTCCGCCTAAAGCCTCCCTCCATTTGCTGAATATCAATTTATTTGCGATTTTCAATTGGAATTCATACCAAGCGCCATTCTTACCATCTAATTCATACTTGTGTCCGAGTGCCAAAGCCCAGAAAAACAATTTGCGCTTGATTCCTGTTAGCTCAGCTCCTTTTGCAACGATTTTATCGTATACCTTTTCTAGCAATCTAGGCACAGTGGAGAAAGCAAATGGCTGAACCTCTTTCAGATTTTCACCAATGGTTTCGAGGCTTTCTGCATAATAAATTCCAGCACCAACATACAAATACAAGTAGGTGAGCATTCTTTCAAAAATATGTGAAAGGGGAAGAAAACTCAAGACCTTGTGTTCGTTTGTAACAGGGCAAACAGGTTGAGCAGCTGTTACATTCGAAATGAGATTATTGTGCGAAAGCATTACACCTTTGGGTGTTCCAGTTGTTCCAGAAGTGTAGATCAAAGTCAACAAATCATCTGGCTTTACACGGGCCTTGTAATCCTTTAGAGTTTCTGGTTGGGGATGATCTTTACCCAATTTAATCAATTCGCTAATATGTGAAACTTCAGAAATTTCATTAAAAGAGAAAATGTGTGTAAGCGAAGGAATTCTAGATTGAATTGATTGAATCTTATCGTTCAATTCAATATCGGCAAGTAAAATGATTTTTACTCCGGCATCATTGAGAATAAATTCTGTATCGGATGCTCCCATGGTTGGATAAACAGGAACACTTACTGCACCTATTTGCGCAATCCCGAAATCTGCCAATATCCATTCTGGTCGATTGGAAGAAATAATTGCGACTTTATCGTCGGGGCCAATGCCCAAATGCATCAAACCATAGCTGATATCATCAGCCAAATCGCATATATCGTCTATGCTCCAATTTTGCCATTTACCGCCAATTTTAGCGTTTAACACATCATTGCGATGATATTTATCGCAGATGTAAGGCAAAATATCAATGATTCTCGAGAGCTCCATAAGCCGTTTTTCTCTTAGTTAACAATTAAAAACACAAACTTCAGCAAGATATTGAGTTATCGAACATGTTCGTCGTTTATCGCCCAATAAGGAAGTCGATGGGTGATATTACCTTGATTGGTAAGGTAAATCTTTGGCACACTTCCCTTTGTGATTTTATTGAATAAAGGTGCATCCAAAAGCATTCTTGGTACATTCTGACAAGAAGTTCGGAGTTCAAATTTTTCTAACATTTCGGGCGCGCCTGTTAGAATTAGATAGCAGTGAGCGTTTGGATTTCTTGTTCTTAATACATGTAATTTATAGGCTGCGCGGATGCAGAATGGACAAGTTAGACTTGCGAAGCATACCAGTTTTTTACCCGTTCTAAGATCTTCAGGCTTCATCAAATGGATGTAATCACTTGTTTGGATAGCTATACTATCAGCCATGAGTAAGTCTTTGGATTCGGCCATCCCACGTTCTCCATAAATTGCCCAATGGGGAGGATAGTTAAGAATAAATGGGGTTGAAATGCCAATCAGAAGAATAACAAACCGAATCCAAGTGGGCAAATGGAGAAACTTAAATTGATCGAGCTGACGCGCAAGCAATGCTGAAACCAAAACCAATAACCATATAACAGGACCTTGCCAAACGTTCCATTTCATCAATTCCCAAAAGCCAAAATACACTCTGTTTAGAGGGAGAAATGTAACTTGTAGAATCTCCAACGACAAAAGGAAGGATACCAGTACGATGTAAACATTTATAAACTTCCGACCATCATTTCCAGAAAACAAAACGGCAAAGCCCAAACCACACAAAGAGCCCAATAATACTCTTGTAAAATAGTTGGCTAAGAACCACGAAGGAAAACCAAGTTCAACTATCGCATAGTCGAAATAATCAAAGTTCTCTGCACCATAAAATATGGCGAGAAGAGGAAAAGTGGCGATAACTAATCGCAGCAAAAGGGAGATAATGATATTCATAGGCAAAAAAAAAGCTGGCTCAATGAACCAGCTTTAATACTATTTTGGTTTGTGTTAGTTCAATGTGCAAGCACCACCACCAAATGCAACGTTAAGTGTACTGAGTGCGTCACAAGCTTCTTGTGCATCAGCCTTCTTAGCATCTTTAATAGGCGTAGAATCAATCACACCAGTACCATCATTGCAATCACAAGTGTAATCTTTTTTGCAAGATGCGAAAAGCGCAACGATTGCAACAGCAGCGAAAATCTTTTTCATAGAAAAGAGTTTAATGTTTGTTTATGTTTATTTGTTAATTATTTTAATTCGCAAGAACCTCCAAAAAGAGTCACGATAGCATTTGCTGCATCACAAGAATCTTTTGCTTCAGATTTCTTAACATCTTGAATAACTGAACTTTCTGTTGTGCCTAAAACTGTACACTCGCAAGTGTAATCTTTTTTACAGGCAGCAAATAATGCAATAATCGCTAGGGATGCAAATACTTTTTTCATCGTATGGTTTTGGTTTAGTTTAAATGCAAATATATCCGTATTCTTATTTTAACAAACATTTATGGAAATTTCTTTTCATGTTGAATAATTAACTGAACAATCAATACAATTATTTAAGGTGTTCTCCCCAAATTGCCCATTCTAATTTTCAGATCCCTTCTTGATGAAAAACAAACTATTGCCATTGATTATGCTTGGAATAACTGCGTTTTCTTCCTGCAAAAAATGTATGGAATGCCAAACTACTTCGAAAAACACCGGAGCTGTTGTAGATTCTTACCCAGAAATTTGTGGAAAGAAAGCTACTTTGAACACCCAAGAACTCACCTACAGAATTAATCTCTCCGATACGCTTGAGTTAAATTGTCCAAGAAACTAAACCCATGAGAGCAACAATCACAATTCTAGCATTTGTTTTCGCTACTGGATTTTATTCATCGTGTAAAAAATGCACCACTTGCGAAGTAAAAGACGGTTCGGGAAATGTAGTTTACCCTGCGGAAGAAACCTGCGGAAATACCAGTCAGATCGAGGAAGCGAAAGACCTAAACAATACTAGAGCAATTATCATAAGCGGTACT
The DNA here is from genome assembly GCA_040403315.1 of Flavobacteriales bacterium. Classification (GTDB taxonomy): domain Bacteria; phylum Bacteroidota; class Bacteroidia; order M30B66; family M30B66; genus CAMCXT01. Next base: position 924,120 of record JBBAKX010000001.1, on the reverse strand, counting down.
TCCACATGCGTCGATAACTAATTTACCGCACAATCAGTTTAGTGGCAGTAGGCTTTTTACCCTTTCTGTTAAGAATCACCAGATACAATCCTGGGCTCACCGATTTAGGCAAGGAAACTACTTCTCCGCCACTGATATTCTTCGTAAGTAAAAGTTTACCATCAAGGCCATACAAGCTAACCGAGGCTTGTTCTTCCGCTCCAATACCTTTAACAACAAAGAATTCTGATGTAGGATTTGGATAAACCTGCAATTGTGTTCGACTTTCGGGCTGAATAACCAATGGTGATTCAATTCTAAAATCCCAGATACCTCTGCCGTAAGTTGAGAAACGAGCAGTTTTCATTTGAGGAACATACTCTACCCACCAATAAGTTTGTTCGGGGGCAAAACCACCACCTATATACTGCCATTGTTGATTAGAAGGTGTATAAACATAAGGCCCTACTTCTGTTGCTGCGAAAATAAATTCATCATTTGGAGCAGGAGCCATTCTAAAAACCATAGTTCCAGGTAAGCCTACACTCATCGATTGAAAAGTTGCACCGTTGTCGCCCGACTTAAAAACTGGAGGATTTGAATATCCACTACCACATACATAAACGACATCTGGATTCACGGTGGATGGAAGAACCTGAGCGCCATACAAGTAATTTCCGCCTGGAACACCCGAAATATTGCTGAAGGTCCAAGTACTTCCACCATCCATCGACTTGTAAAATCTACCGGTTTCAGTCATTACATACCAACGGTTGTTATCTAATGGTGAAATAGCCATAGCAGAGATACCACCTAAGAAAAGAGTCGGCAATTGTGTAGCATCGATACCCGCTCCATTAAATTCCAGCTTCATGATTCTTAAACCATTGGCCATGTAACAAACTGTTTCATTCTCTGGATCTGGCATCAATGGTGGCATCCAAAAAGAATTGTTGCCATCAAAATCCCAAGAGTAGCTATTGTTAGATGTTCCATCTGGATAGAATACAGCAAAGCCCGGATATACCATCCAGATACTTCCTCCATCGTTTGAACTTACAATATGACCATAATCGCCGCTTACAACTTGCGTAAGATCGAGGGCTCCTCCATTGTCGGAAGTTGAAAGTTGGAATCCTTGGTCTTGAGAACCAACATACAAAATACTGGTATCGTAAGCTGCTGTTAGTGTAGAATAGTATTGACTAACATTGAGGCCTTCTCTCGAAATATTCGTTACCTGCGTAGCATTGGTATTCGAATAATAGGTTCCTCCATCGGTATTAATCAACTGGAACTCCTCACCATTTTCATCCAACAAACAGTTTACCGATGGAATATCAGCATGCAAGCGATTTACAATGTTATCGTAATACTCAAACCACTCAGAAACTCTCGTAAATGATTGGCCAGCATTTAAACTTCTGTTGCATTCGATGTCTCCAAAATATAGAATATCTGGTGAGGTGATAGAAGCACTGAAACTGGATTTAAAAAATGGATCTTTTGCCAAATCGATGGTTTGAGCCCAAGTCGACCCAGCATCAAGCGATTTGTAAACAACCTGATTTACGTAAGCATATAGGCGTGAATTTCCATTGGATTCTAAAAACCCAGTGAGCATGCTGTTTCCACTGCCGCTTGGAAAAATATCACCTAAAGCTACCATCTCACTATCAACCGTATTTACCCTAAAGCTTTTGTTGTTAAAAATCACAAAAGGATCGGTGTAACCATACTGAGGCATCCAAATATCTGCATTGCTTACGCCTACATTCTGCGAGCCTGGGATTACTTGGTAGCGTTGAAAACTTGAGCCTTTATCCAAAGAGCGATAGATCCAAAGAAATTGTGAAGACCCGTTTGCAGCAGGAGCGCTAACCAAAGCATACACAGTAGCAATTGCATCGTCAGCAACTACCATTCTTTCTAAACGTTGATTCCAATCATTTAAATCTTCAAAGCCTGTTGATTGTTGCCAGGTGGCTCCGTCATCGTCGCTGTAATAAGCAAACTTGTCCCACGTAGAAACCAAAATCCTCAAATTACCATCGCGGCGAATTGCTCGAATCATTGATGGTGACTCAAATTGAAGTTGGTCGTTTAGAACTTCCCATCCAGAACCATCCAGATTGCCTTTCCAGACATTACCTCCATCTGAAACCAAATAAATTTTGCGAGAAACCGTATCATAATCAGCAAAACGAGTTCTTCCAGCCAAATTGTTACTACCTTTCTCCACCCATCTGCCTTGCAGCAGCCCATCGAGAATTACAACTGGATCCGAAACATCTCGGCTTGCCGAACGATTTACCAGATAATTTTCATAGCGAGCCAGTCTAGTTTGTTTATCAAGTTCCCGCCAATTAACGCCTGGAGCCGTTCTGTGAATTTTTTCAATCCATTCCTTCCTACGTTCGTGCTCTAATTCTTCGCCCTCTTCGTCTTTGTTAAGGACCCTAGTTTCTCCCGAAGTTGGTAAAAATGGCAATTCCTTCTCTTCGCCAAAGAAAAGGCCTAAGCTCATTGCTATAGAAACTCCGATCAATACTGGTAGAAATCTTTTCATGCATTTTTGATTTAATCGCCAAATATAACCAACACTCATTTTAGAAAGCGAACAGTTTTCACCTTTTATCGCGACAATTGATTGCTTACATTTGATGTTTACTTGACGGTTTTGAGGGCATGAAAAACTTATTAAAAGAACTGAAGTATTTAAGTGGATATCTCATCTCTGCTTCAGTTATTGTATCTCTTTTATTTCCAGAGAAATTCGCATTTTTTGCAATTATTTTCGCTTTTGTAGTGATCCCATTAACTGAATATTTGTTGCCTATTAATCAGGACAATTACGCTGAAGCGGACGAGAAATCTCTTATTTCAAATAGCACTTATGATTTCATGCTTTACCTCAGTGTTCCAATCCAATGGGGTACAATCCTACTATTTTGTTGGTTGATCAAAAACAACGAATACACCACACATCAACTGATCGGACTGACATTGGCCGCTGGAATAAGTTCGGGAGTAATCGGAATCAATATTGCCCATGAACTCGGTCATCGAGCGAAAAAATCAGAACAAATCATGGCTTGGTCGCTCCTATTAAGCACCTTATATATGCACTTCTCTGTAGAACACAACCATGGCCATCACAGATATGTTGCCACTCCAAAAGACGCAGCTACTGCCAAGAAGGGACAATCGCTTTACGGATTTTGGATTCAATCAATTGTTGGGAGCTACCTTTCTGCTTGGAAAATTCAAATGGGGCTGCTCAAAAAGCACGACCAATCTTTCTTCGGAGTTTCCAATTTAATGTTGATCTTCCAATTTTTACAGATCATTTTGGTTGCTTCGGTATTTATAATTTTCGGCAAACTTGCCGGATGGCTTTTCCTCGGAAGCGCACTGATAGGTATCATTCTGCTAGAAACGATCAATTACATAGAACACTACGGCTTATCCCGAAAGGAAATCAAGCCAGGCGTTTATGAAAAAGTTTTGCCTAGCCATTCGTGGAATTCCGATTATGCACTCGGAAGAATTATGCTCTTCGAACTTACAAGACATGCGGATCATCATTACAAAGCATCCAGGAAATATCAAATTCTCAAGAGCTATGAAAACAGTCCTCACCTACCCGCTGGATATCCAGCGATGATGTTATTAAGCACCATTCCACCACTCTGGTTCAAGGTGATGAACCATAGAATTAAATCCGACGGACAAGGATCATCCAACCTAGTTTCTGCGTAAAACGTCTCTTGAAGACGCTTGTGCAGCAGGGAAAATCAAAATATCAGCAACAGTAATTCTAAAAGGAGCAGTTACGATGTAATTCACAGCATCGGCAATGTCTTCCGCCATAAGCGGCTCTAGACCTTTGTAAACAGTCGCAGCGCGGTCAGAGTCTCCATCAAAACGAACTATTGAAAACTCGGTTTCAACCATACCCGGACTTACCGAACTCACACGAATTCCCTTTTCCAACAAATCTATACGCATCGATCTTGTGAGCGCATCAACAGCATGTTTGGAAGCACAGTAAACATTTCCTCCAGGGTAAACTTCCTTCCCTGCTACTGAGCCAATATTCACAATTTGGGCTCCTTCAACGCCATACATCAAAGGAATTACCACCCTCGAAACATACAGCAAGCCTTTCAAATTGGTATCGATCATACGGTCCCAATGGTCTGTATCGCCCGACTGAAAAGGCCCTAAACCTGCTGCCAATCCAGCATTATTCAGCAACACTCTGATGTTTCTAAACTCCTCTGGAATTGCCTCCACAAATGCCTCACAAGCAGCATGATCTCGAACATCCAAGATAGCTGTATAAACTTCACTACCGTCCTTACGAAGTTCATTGGCAAGTGCATCCAAGCGATCTCCCCGACGTGCGGTGAGAATAAGTCTACTTCCAGTTTTTGCTAGACGTTCGGCGCATGCTTTTCCAATGCCGGAGCTCGCGCCCGTTATGAGAATGGTGTTATTCATATCCATAGAGTTTTTTAACTGTTTGAAACATGCGCTTCAAGTCAGTCATCATCAATAATGAAAGAACAAAGAAAGGAAGTGCAGGCATTCTATAACGAACCAAGGTACCCAAAATGGGTGTTGTAATACCTGTTATTGAGAATAGAACCAGCACAAAACTCAAACAAAACCACAAAAATGCCAGTCTGCCCGGCGAATCCTGCTGTTTGTAAAAGATTATGCAGACCAAAGTCATCAATGATAAAATCAAATTCTCTAAGGCCGAAAACCACTGCATGGCGTTTTCCGCTTCAGTTACCCAAGGTCTGAAGGATGCATTTAGCAAAGCTTCGGGCCAATTGCGCAAAAAACTCATCAAGTTGGGATCGAGTGGATTCACAAAAATCACACTGCCTGAGTCGGTATAATAGGCTAACCGAAGCATGGCTTGTTGTTTCACCGATAAAGTTTCCATGAAGTTGATACTTGGAAATACATATTGGATATTCAAGGCAACCAAGGCAGAAATCAGCAAAGTGACCGCAAAAGTTAATCTAGGTTGTTTGAAATTTCTGTAGGTAACAATTAACCATGCAAAAGCTCCAGGTAAAATTGCCAGCAAAATGTAGGCTTTCATTACGGCAAAGCCGAGGATAGACAACAACAATGAAAGCACATTTCGAATGCTGAATCTTTTTTCGGAAAGTGCAAAAAAGCCCGATAAGAACATACCCGTGAAAAGCATTACAACACTTTCCTTTAACACACCTGAAGACCACGCCAAGACCGAAGGAATAAGAAATACTGCTACCAAAATTAACTTTGGATTCAAGACGCTTCCTCGCGAAAACACGCGCCAGGCGAGCATTGATCCCCAGAGAGCCATGAAGCTGAACATCAGCACATGAACCGAATAGTATCCCATTGAAAACATCCTAAAAAAGGCGTTGAATCGAATCAGCGTGCGGGTATCATAATACAAACCTTGATTTACATCAAATGAAGGAAACCAATGGTTCATCTGGTTGTAATACCGATCGTAGTAAGGAGCATCTGACGATAAACCGAAGAGCATTTTAAAAAAATCTTCAGGCCGTTGATCAAATGCTGCATACATATGTTTCGAATCATCGAACAGCTTAAATACGTCTGCTGTGGCTCGGTCTGAATAATAATTGCTGTAGATCCAAGCCAAGCCCATTCCTGCCGAAAACTTCACCAACAATAAAACTGGAGCCACCCAAAACGGCAATCCTTTCATTCTGAATACCTTCAGTACGGAAGTCAAAAAAAGAAGAATGATCAAATAGAAGATCAGCAGCAACGCTTCAGGCATGCGATAAAATTATTACTTTCAACTTTCGTAAAGGATAAAATCAACGCAAAGAAGTCAATTGTTTTCAGATACAGTTAATTCATTAGAATTCGAAGCAGACAATTTGGTGTGGAAGGCCGATTTTATTGGTCATGGCCCAAAATTGTTGATTGCATTTCATGGCTACGGTCAAAATTCGGATGTATTTCGTCACATGGAAGCATTCATGCAAAACGAATACACATTTATGCTGATTGATCTTGCGTTTCACAGGCATCAGAAGAATTTTCCGGAAGGTTTCATCTTCGATGCAGAATATTCGAAGCGTTGGATTTCAGCTATTCTTGAAAAAAGCGGAAAATCGTTGGTTTCGTTGATGGGGTTTTCGATTGGTGCACGAATCGCAATGTTTGTTGCACAACACAATTCCGATAAAGTGAACGAAATATGGCTTATTGCTCCTGATGGATTGCCCGTTTCAAAAGCCTATCGATTTTTAACACAATCGTGGATCGGTAAAAATCTCTTCAAGCAATTTGTGAAATCACCATCCATTGCGAATTTGCTGATTCGAATTGGTGAAAGACTCAAACTCATTTCCACGAAAGCAGCAAAATTTTATCGCCATGAAATTTCAAATGTTTCGATGCGGAAACAGCTTTACGACACTTGGATTTCCTATCGCGAAGCATTGCCTAACTACATGTTTTTGAATCAACTCAACGATAAAGGGAAACTCGCCATTACGTGTATTCTTGGGAAAGACGATGCAATTATCAGGTTTCCTAAAACCAGAAAATTCTTGAGAAAAAACTTGCCAGATGCTCAGATTATAGAACTCGAAAATGGACACAATATCCTTAGCGACAAAGGAGTAAAGAAACTTTTTGAATACTGGAAGGCATAAAAAAAGCGATCTAAATAGATCGCTTCAAGTCCTATAGAGAGAATGAATTAACGCTTGTGTAATTTCTCACTAGAAACAGTGAGTCGCTTACGGCCACGAGCACGGCGAGCTGCCAGCACACGACGACCATTAGCTGATGACATGCGTTCACGAAATCCGTGTTTGTTTCTTCTCTTACGGATCGAAGGTTGGAAGGTTCTTACCATGGCCTCAGAAAATTTGGGATTGCAAAATTAGGATCTTTTTTCAATTAAACAACAGAGGGAGAAAAATATCTTCCATCAAAAATCAAATTATCTCAATCGACTCCTGAATAACGCTCCAAAATGCCGATCATTCCATCTAATTCAACATTTGTATTAAAACTGTGTAAGATAATTCGCACTCTTTCGGAACCGGCTGGAACCGTAGGACTTATAATTGGCCTAACATCATAACCTTTCGACTGCAGATGATTTGCCAATTGTGTAACCTCAACATTTCCAGGAATTATTAGATTTTGAATCGGAGAAATTGATCCCACAAATTGAAACTTCGATTGCTTCAGTTGCCAAAGTCGAAATTGGTCAATCAACATACTCACTTGTTCCCGCTCCCGTTCAGCTTCAATCATGAAAGATAACATCGAATTTAGCTTAGTATAATCTGAAGGGGGAAGTGCAGTAGAATAAATAAACGGCCTGCAAAAATTGATTAAGAAATCGATTAGAACCTTGCTACCCAAAACAGCAGCTCCATGAAACCCTGCAGCCTTTCCGAAAGTGAGCACTCTTGCAAAGATATCGTTAGAGCCAGCGAAACTATAGGATGCTCCTTTCCCCGATTCACCTCGAATGCCCAATCCATGCGCTTCATCAACAATCAAATGCCACCCAAATTCTTTGCAAACAGCTATAAATGCGGATAAATCTGGTTCGTTACCATCCATCGAATACACCGTTTCAACTACAACATAAACGATCCCTTTTGCCAAGGAAGACTTTTTTCGCAAATCGTCAGGATCGTTGTGTTTAAAGGAATATGCGTTGCACGGAGACAATCTTATGCCCTCGCGCAAGGATGCATGCAAAAGGCTATCGTAAAATACTGTGTCGTTCCTCCCGGGAAGAGTAGATAGTAAACCTAAATTTGCGTCATATCCCGAATTGAACATCAGTGCTGCATCAGCCTTGAAAGCATCTTGAATCCAATCTTCGAGCATTTCAGCTTCTTCAGAATGTCCAGCTAAAAGCCTCGAACCTGTTGAACCATTGCGTTGAAAATGACTGAGCGGTTTTTCTTGAATCGAGAAATCCTTGGATGCTAATCCTAAATAATCATTTGAGAAAAAATCAACCTGATTTCCTCTTTTCTTCAAAGCACGAAAAGCCGCAGTTGATTTGCGCTCATCTAGCTTATTTTGCATAAAGGCTTCAGCTGAATTCATTATTTACCGACTTTCTCACCCGTTGATTCTTCGTGTTGCCTGATCAACTCAAGCACCTTTAAAAATTCAGGGGTCTGGCTCGAAGCAAAACCCATTCTTTCGGCCATGAAAAAATCTCCACGTGCCTTGTCGTAATACTTGCCTAGAAAGTACGCAGCACCTCTAAAGTAGTACAGCTTTGGAATTGACTTATTTAGTTCAACGGCCTTGTCAAAACTTTGAATAGCAATTTCATAATCAGACATATACAAATCAAGAAGCCCCAAATTATAATAGTATTCAAATCCTGCAGAGCTATCTATTTGAGCGAGCTCTAACACTTTTTCCATGTCTTTTCTGGCAAACTTTAATTGCTGTGTAGGCATTTTTTGCTCACCATAATTTCGAATTCGTGCATACGCTCGGTTATTGTAAGCCGGTGCGAATGTGGTGTCGATCAAAATGGCTCGATCGAAATCGAAAACGGCCAAACTAAAATTCTTTCTAATCAAATAGCAATTGCCTCTTTCGAAATAAGCTGGCAATGAAAGCGATTGTTGACGTGCAGCTTTTGAAAAATAGGTGATTGCTTCATCCAAATCTCCTTGAAGACGGTAAGCATATCCCAGTAAAAAATCAGCTTCAAATGATCTCTGATCTTCTGATTTCAAGTCGTTAATACGGCGAATTGCCCCAGCTGAATTACCAAAACGGATGAGCTCAACCGCTTCAACTAAATTTGAATCAGTAAAAACGATGGAGCGCAATGGATCATAATTAACTCTTCCGCTCTGAGCGTTTGAAACCGCCGTGAATGCGATCAACAACCAGAGCAAGAAGATTTTGATCACTTGCAATATTAAGCGTTAAGTGCTTCTTGCTTCACTTCAGGACGCCCTTCTTGGAATGGTGCTTTTGGAGTAAGTCCGAAAATTTTAAACATTTCCATATCCTCATCAAATTCAGGATTTGGAGTTGTTAGCAATTTCTCTCCCGTAAAAATTGAATTTGCACCAGCAAGAAAACACATTGCTTGACCTTCTAAACTCATTTGTTGGCGACCAGCGCTGAGTCGAACCACAGTTTTAGGCATCACGATTCTAGTGGTTGCCACCATGCGAACCATTTCCCAAATTTCAACTGGCTGCTGATTTTCAAGAGGTGTTCCTTTAACAGCTACTAGCGCATTGATTGGAACAGATTCAGGATGTTGAGGAAGGTTCACCAAAGTGTGTAGCATCCCGCATCGATCTTCAACTGTTTCTCCCAAACCAATAATACCACCAGAACAAACTGTGATGTTGGCTTTCCTGATGTTTTTCAAGGTATTCAATCGGTCATCGTAAGTTCTTGTTCCAATGATATTAGAATAGTTTTCTTCGGATGTATCAAGATTGTGGTTGTAAGCATACAATCCAGCATCTGCAAGCCTTTGCGCTTGATGTTCGGTAAGCATACCCAAGGTGCAGCAAACTTCCATATCCATCTCATTTACTGCCTTAACCATATCTATTACACGGTCGAAATCGCGATTGTCGCGTACTTCACGCCAAGCGGCACCCATGCAAACACGAGAAGCTCCGCCCGATTTAGCGCGCTCGGCATATTGAGTTACCTCATCAACCGACATTAATTTATGGGCCTTTACTTCAGTGTTATAGCGCGCTGCTTGAGGACAATATCCACAATCTTCGGAACAACCTCCGGTCTTAATTGAAATCAGCGAACTAACCTGAACTTCCGATCCTTTGTTGTATTTGCGGTGCGTTGTGCCTGCACGAAACACAAGTTCGAGCAGTGGTGTATTGTAAACTTCGAGAATTTCCTCGCGCGTCCAGTTATGTCTAATGTCACTCATAAAGCTTGTTCATTATAACAAATATAGTTCGCTGAAGTATTCGAACCGGCGACAAATGTACCGATTCATCGCTTGCTTAAAAAACACCTTATTTTTGCCAAATGAATATTCATGTTATCACCGTGCTTCCGGAGCTCCTCGAAAGTCCTTTTAGTCATTCAATTTTAAAGCGTGCGCAACAGAAAGGGCTGGTTTCTGTACACATTCATAATCTTAGAGACTACAGCAACGACAAACACAAGAGCATTGATGATTATGCTTTTGGAGGCGGTGCAGGCATGGTAATGATGATGGAACCTATTGTGAATTGTTTGGATGCATTACAGTCAGAAAAAAAATTCGACGAGGTTATTTACATGACTCCTGACGGGGAAAACTTTTCTCAATCATTGGCCAATCGATTCTCATTACTTGGCGATATCGCCATTTTATGTGGGCATTACAAAGGCGTAGATGAGCGGATTCGCCAACATTACATTACCAAAGAAATCTCGATTGGCGATTATGTTTTGTCGGGTGGCGAATTGGCTGCAGCAGTTGTAAGCGACGCAATCATTCGTTTGATTCCTGGTGTTTTGAATGATGAAACTTCAGCGCTTACCGATTCATTTCAAGATAATCTGCTAGCTCCTCCTGTTTTCACTCGACCAGCCGAATTCAATGGAATGAAGGTTCCAGATATATTATTGTCTGGAAATGCAGGCCAAATCGAAAAATGGAGGTTCGATCAAGCGGTTGAAAGAACCAAAATAAGGAGGCCAGGCTTGCTTGATCTATAGTTGAAAATGTTTGAGTTGAATATTTTTTTATTGCAACTGCCGAACTTTGGAAATTAATCCCTAATATTGCACTCCTTTTTTAGAACCCCTTCAGATACAAGTCATGGACATTCTGTCGACCATAGCAGCACAACTCACCGAAAAAAGAGAGCTTCCAGCTTTCAAAGCGGGTGACACAATCACAGTTCACTTCAAGATCAAAGAAGGCGAAAAAGAACGTATTCAGCAGTACCAAGGCGTTGTTATTCAGCGCAAAGGAACTGGTGTTACTCGTACTTTCACCGTTCGTAAGATCTCTAACAGCATAGGTGTAGAAAGAATTTTTCCTGACAACTCTCCGTTCATCGACAAAATCGATGTAAACAAAAAGGGTGTTGTTCGTCGCGCAAGAATTTTCTACATCCGCGAATTGAAAGGAAAGAAAGCACGTATCAAAGAAAAATTGTCTTAACCCAATTCTTCCAAAAAATAAGAAACCCCGGCTTCAACAACCGGGGTTTTCTGTTATGGGGTAAACCGATCTAAATTACTGAGCGGTTTGGTAGCGAATGTGAACCTTTTCGGTCCAAGTCCATTCAACCATTTTATTATTTAAGCCTTGCTTTCGGTCACTTGAAGTTTCTATCTTGAACTCATGCATAAGCTGGTATAGCTCAGGCTGTAAGCTTTCTCGTTTACGAAATTCACGACTGAGTTCCTTCTTCAGAACAACCGGAAGAATCTCTTCAAGCCCAATGCTTTCGGTCGATATTTCTAGAATCTTTCCCAATTTCAAATTCATAGCTGAAGTCAGAATTTCGGCCTCCTTTTTACCATTTTCTATAGCTTTCTGGTAGGCACGTTTTTTAATATTATCGTGGTTCTTCATTCTGATGTCCAACAATTCAGGATTCAAAACTCTACCATACAATTGACTCAAAGAATCAATGTTCTTGTATTGTTCTAACGAAACTACTTGTACAAATTCGTCTCGGCGGTATTCATTGTAGTTGTATTCTAAGTACCCAACTATTTCAGTATTTTTTGGGGCTTCCTTCGGAATATTCAAGCCCATCTTAGTCACCTTCTTGGTGAACTCGACGAAACGCTTTTCTTTAACTGCAAGAATCGAATCACGAATCAAACGTGAACGGCGGCTTTCTTCCTCACGACGTTTCCTATGATCCACCATTTCCTCTTGAGTTGGTGGTGGAGGAGGAGCTTCTACAACCATGTCAGATGCTATATCTACATCTCTATATTCTACTTCCTGCACCTCTACAGTGGCTTCGGTTACAATCTCTTTGTTCTCTAAGTTAATGTTAGACCTATCTAAACGATAGAGCACTACAAAACTGTCTGGAGAAAATGTAACAGTTCCCTTTGCTTCAATCTCAATAATGGAGGTTGATCCAGCTGTTTGTGACCATCCATTCGAAAACAATCCAATGAAGAATGCCCCGGCTATCCAATACTTCTTCATACACCAAGCACTTCGCGCGTTGCCTTCAGAATTTTCTGAACTTCTTTCATATCTTCCGCTTCAGCATAAATTCTGAGCAATGGTTCTGTTCCTGAAGGTCTGATCATTACCCACGAATCATCGCTTAGGAAATGCTTGTATCCATCAAGGTCTTCCACTCTTTGCACCTTGTAGCTTCCAAATGCTGAGAATTTACGGGCTTTACAATCGGCTATGATCTGCTGTTTTTTCTCTTCAGGAAGATGCACATCATTGCGATCGAAACTGAAAGGCCCAGTTATTTCATACACTTCCTCGATGAGTTCATACAAACTCTTTCCAGATTTTGCCATGAATTCCCAAATAACGAGACCCATCCAAATTCCATCTCGTTCAGGGATATGCCCTTTAATTGCAATCCCTCCCGATTCTTCTCCACCAAGTAACACATCCTCAGAAATCATAATTCCTGCGATATACTTAAATCCAATTTTTACTGTTTCGAGCTCTAAACCATAAAAATCGCACAGTTTTTTCACCTTAACAGAAGTGGAAAATGCGGTGCAAACCTTTCCATCCATTCCTTTGTATTTCTTCAAATAGTGAATCAATAGAAGAATGATATGATGAGAATCAATAAAGTTTCCTTCATTGTCGAAAAGGCCAATACGGTCTGCATCTCCATCTGTTGCCAGTCCGCAATCAATATTTTCAGCCAACCGAATCATATCGGAAAACTCTTGCAGATTTCGCGCAATGGGCTCTGGCGCTTGCCCATCGAATGACGGGTTATAATCACAGTGAAGCATTGTAGTGTCGGGCAGCAATCTTCTGATTACATTCTGACCTGCCCCATACATAGCGTCATACCCCAATTCGAGGTTTGAATTTCTGATAGCGTCAAGATCAAAGGAATTCTCAACATGCTCACAGTAATCGTCTTCCAAAGAAACCCACCGAAACATGCCATTTGCCTCAAATGTCGTGATATCGATATTCCTGAATCTGCCATCTGCTTGTTCTGGGATAAGCAATTCAATTTCTTCAATTTTATCGGGAAGCAATGGTCCGCCATAAAATCCTTTCAGCTTATAACCGTTGTATGATGGCGGGTTGTGACTTGCTGTGATAATGATTCCTAAACTTGCTCCATAGTTCTTAGCACCCAAAGAGATCATTGGTGTTGAAACAAATCCTTTAGCTAGATGAACCTGGATTCCATTTTTCAACAAGACCTTAGCTACAGTATCGGTGAACAATTCACCTGCAAAGCGACAGTCGTGACCCACTACAACAGAAGGATTTTCGAAGTTTTTCTTTAACCATGCAACTGTACCTTCAGTAACTCGAGCAACATTTTCAACCGTGAAATCATCTGCTATAATTGCTCTCCAGCCGTCGGTTCCAAATTTAATTTTTGTCATATTTTTTTGTTTATATACCTCTTTCATTCAGTCTGCGTTGGTAATTGCGGGCATTCTGGAGGTGTTCGTCGTAAGTTTTAGCAAAGTCGTGCAACCCCGATTGATCGGGACGAGCGCAAAAGTAAATATAGCCATGTCTTCGATAATCCAACACGGCATCAATACATTGCTTACCAGCCAAATAAATCGGACCTGGCGGTAATCCTTTGTACAGGTAAGTATTAAAAGGTGAATTTACAGCTAAGTGATTGCTTCTCACTCTTCGAATGGTAAAGTCTCCAGTTGCAAAAACCACAGTTGGATCGGCCTGCAATTTCATTCCTTTTTTAAAACGATTCATGTAAACACCAGCAATCACTGGCCATTCTTCTTTACGAGAAGATTCCTGCTGAACAATGGAGGCCATAATTGAAACTTGCTCTTTGCGCAAACCGATAGATGCAGCTTTAGCCATTCGCTCATTTGTCCAAAAATCTAAATGAAACTTACCCATTTTTTCGATAAATTCTTCGCTGGTTGTATTCCAGTAAAACTCGTAAGTGTCGGGAACAATAAGGCTTAATGCATTATCTGAGCTAAGGCTATACTTTTCCTTAAATCCTGAGGAATTCATAATGTTGATGATCTCTAGTGAATCAGCTTCGAGCAATGCACCTACCTTTCCAGCAAGTTCATTGCGGGTTCGGATGCTTTTGAAAGTAATACTTAAGGGTTGTTGCTTTCCTGATCTAAGCAAAAGGACAAGTTCCTTGTTGTTCATTCCGTCTTTAACCAGATATCTTCCAGGCCGAACTTTTGAATCATAGTCTAGAAACTCTGCCATCCATACAAATGATTCTTTGTTGGTTAGCATTTGCCTGTCGACCAATTGCTGCAAAACATCTTGAAAAGAATCATTTGACTTAATATAGACAAACCCTTTTTGATCGGATTTCAGCACTAGGTTCGACTTGAATACTTTGCCGTACAAAAAAATGAATGAGCCAATAAGTGAGACAGTGAATACAATCATTGTAGCCCACAGCACTCTTTTGAAGTTGGCACCTCCACTTTTCTTCTTACTTGTTGGTTTTCTAGTTTTTTTCTTCGCCATGTTGTGCGGCCAAAAATAACAAGTTTCTCAAGTTATTACAGTCTATGGCGGGTTAATTCATTGCGAAGGAATCTTATTGAGTAAATCTTTAATTTGAAGATTACTTGGTTCCCTTTTTAGAATTCTATTTAATTCACCTCGTGCGGCCTTGTTGTTGCCTCTGTAAGCATATAGTCCTGCTAAATTAACTGATGCTTGAGTGTAATCGGGATTTAAAGCTAATGCTTTTTTATAGTATACTTCGGCAGTTTGGTCGTCGCCATTAAGCAGTCGAACGTATCCTAAATTTGTCCAGCCAGGCGCATATACAGGAATCTCTTCTGTTAATTTTTTAAATACGCGTTCTGCTTCTTTAATATCATTTGAACCCAAAGCTGAACTTCCATATTTGTTTGCAAATTCATATTGGTATGGAGCCAACTTATAGGCTATTTTGAAAAACTGGAGGGCTTGCGAGATTGCTCCAAGTGCAGAGAAGCTTTCACCGATTCTATACGCCGTCCATGCATCCTGATTGCTCCACGACATTTTTATTAATTTATCCTTTATTAAATTAGACTCTCCATAACGTTTGGTAAGTTCAACTATCTTCAAGTAATCTTTTTTAGCAAAGTATAAATGAATCAATAAATGGAAGTCGTTACGAAATACTGTTTCATTCTTCTCATTTAATCTCGTTTGTGCGCTATCGAGTAAAAACAAATTGTCGGGATCAAACTTCTCGAACTGCTGAATATAAGCTAGGGCTTGGCTATTAATACTTGTATTTTTTTCATTGATGCAAGCCAATCCTTTGAATTTGCCTCTTTCGGACGATGCTTTTACTGCAACAGGGCGTTTTCGAATATAATGATCATGAACTGTAACGTGAGGAATATCTAGAGATCCAGAAACTGGCATGTGACATGAAATGCAATTGTTTTTTGAAGCACTTCGTGTGGTTTCGCTTTCCGAACAAATTGTTTGTTGCCCGCTTGAGTGGCAACTGCTGCATTGGGCATTGAATGATGAAACACCAGAATTACGCACACTTACGTGAGGATTATGACAAGTAACACAAGTGAGTGCATTTTTGTAAGGGCGCAAACCTGTTGCATCTGCATTTTTGTCTGCCATCACTTTAAAACAAGCACTCTTTTTTAGCCTGTCGGCATGCGAGGCCATAATAAATTGTGATTCATCATTCTCATAACGAGGTAGATAAACTTCCATTACATCACTCAATTTCATACCGGGTTTAAAGTCATAAAATGACTTCCCCGGCTTGAGAACTGCATTTCCTTGCAGATGGCATCTTTGGCAAAGATCAAACTGTAAATCGACCGATAGCTTACCTGGATTTACAATGGTGTAATCAATAAATTTCGAAGTATCAACAAGAATTCCTTCACGTTTTTCTCGTACATGCATGCTTCCAGGACCATGACAACGCTCGCAATCAATCCCATTTGGAACCTTCAGAAATTTATTCTCCGACCCCATTGCAAACTGAGGATACCCATTGTGGCAACTCATGCACTCCAAGCCAATTTGGCGATTGAATCTTGAGTTGAATCCTTGCTCAAACCCGGGAGGAAGATCCCAAATTCCCTTCTGTGTGTAAAATGTAATAGGCGCTTGAAACACGTAACCGTTCACTTGGTAGAGATGTGAATTGGTATGGTGTCCAGAGCCAACTATATAATTAATGTACTGACGACGGCGGTGAACAGTATCGCCATTGGTAACTCTAAACTCATAGATATAAAGCGAATCATTATTGAAATAAGGTCTGTAGCTTAGGTCAAGATCCGCATCATATACTATGTGCACTTTTGAAAAATCACCTGCGCTCTTTTTGGGGGTAGCATGATCAAATGATTTGCCCATACCCGTTTCTGAAAATGTTTGGTGAATATCAGAATGACACTGCATACAAACACTCTTTCCGACATATTTAACCGAATCATGGAGATTTAAAAATGTTTTATCAGCAACGGTTTTATTGGGCTCGGAGCAATAATAGCTAAACAGCGCAAAAATACTAACAGCAAAAATGACCAACCAAGATTTCAATGCACAAGCTTTACGACAAAGTTAACAATCAAAGCAATTTCTTAAAGGTTATATGAATATTGTCTTGCGAAACAGGCAAAAAACCTGCTTGTTGAAAAAGACAAATTGAAGCATCGTTCCAGATCTGGCATTTTGCCAAAAGGCTAATTAATTTGTAACTTAAAGCTACCTCAGAAAGCAAATGAAGTGCAGCAAGTGCAATTCCTTTTCTTCTATACTCATCAAGCACAATGATTCCAACATAAGCGTTCAAATGCAAAAAATCAGCATCAAAAAAATCAGCAAATCCAACTGCAATTCCTTTTTTTTCAATCACCATTCGGAGTTGGTCATGCTTCAAAAGATTGTGATCTGAATTCAAAAACAACTCCAAATCAACTATTTCGGGAGTTTTGTCGCTTTCACTATAAACTAGATTTTTAGGATCTCTTTCAATAGCGATTAACAGTTCTAGGTCAGAACTTTGCAACTCCCTTAAAATTACCTCAGTTAAAGACATAAAAAGCTCGGTGAAGATACAACATCACCGAGCAAATAGTGGATTTCAAAAAGACGCTTAAATCTTAACTGATTTGAGGCAGTGTTGCTTTATTTTCGAATAAAGGTCGTTCTGTTCTAAGGGCTTTGTCACAAAATCATTCATACCTGACTCCATTACTTTCTTTTTTGTTTCAGGGAAAGCATCTGCAGTTAATGCGATAATAGGAATTTCAGGATTTCTTAATCGATTGGTTCGATCACGAATGTATGCTGTAGCTTCATAACCACTCATAACGGGCATTTGAAGATCCATAAGTACAAGCGCATAATCATTAACTTTCAATAAGTTCACCGCTTGAAGGCCATCATCAGCAAAGTCGACCTTGATATTCCAAAGCTCCAAAACTTGATTTGCCACAAATTGATTCATTTGATTGTCTTCAACCAACAACACGTGCATACCATCAAAATCTCGCTTTTCGAGAAGCTCAGCAATGAGTTCTTCAGCCGATGATTCTTTCTCTACAACGCCTTTTACGAAGTCCAATTGAACACCAAAGGTTGTTCCTTTTCCAATTTCAGAGTCCAAAGTAATCTGACCTCCTTGCATGTTAACAAGCTGTCGAGTAATAGCGAGGCCTAATCCTGTGCCACCAAATCGACGAGTAATGTCGGTATATGCTTGCGTATAACTTTCAAACACAGATGCCAATTTATCCTTAGGAATACCAATACCAGTATCTGTGATATCGAACTTCAAACTAACATTGTCACCTTTTTCAGCGACCAAACTAACAAACAGAGAAACGGTTCCTTCTTTAGTAAATTTCACAGCATTACTAAGGAGATTGAGCAGTATTTGATTTAGGCGGAATGGATCCCCTACAACAAATTGTGGTATTTTATCATCCACTCTGAATTTGAGTGCGATGCCTTTTTCTTCAGCTTTAAAGATGAAAGTCTTTCGAATTTCTTGAATCTTCAGAAAGATATCGAAATTGATATTTTCGAACTCGACCTTTCCAGATTCGATTTTTGAGAAATCTAGAATATCGTTGATGATGACCAAAAGATTATCCGCCGAATACTTGATCGACTTCATGTTCTCATGTTGTTTGTCGGTAAGATTTTCCTTTAGCAGCAACTCCGAAAGTCCTATAATGGCATTCATTGGAGTACGAATTTCATGACTCATATTGCTGAGAAATTCCGACTTTGCTTTTGCTGCTCTTTCGGCCTCTAACTTTGATTCAAGGATTTCCCACTCAACCTTTTTGCGATCGGTAATATCTTGACCATAAACTACTATACCATTAATCTTCCCATCCTCCCCAACTATTGGGTTGAACAATAAATCGTAATAGTTCGACTTTTTATCCGGATCACCAAATTCTTCTGTGATGCTAAGATGTTCTCCATTTAGCACGCGCTGAAAGCATTCGGACATAAGTTTCCGGTTAGCTTCAAAAGTAAAAGAATCGGGGGCTTGTATACCTAGAAAGGGCTCAGTACCAAATAAATTACAAACCATTTTTTTGTAAATGGTATTGAACGTGGTGTAGTTTAGGTTACTGTCGATAGAAAAAACTAGTGCCTTGGTGCTTTCAAGGATAGCATTAAGCTTGGTATTGTTTTCTTTTAGTGCGCTTTCTGCCTGTAGCTTTTTTATTTCCATTTCACGAAGTCGCATTCCGGCTCGAACAATTTTGAGCATATTTTCGGGATTAACTTCAGCTTTGGGAAAATAATCAAAGGCTCCTGCCTTCATCATTTCAACAGCTATTTTTTCATCTCCTTGGGATGTCATTACTGCTGTAGGTGCAGTAATTCCAGCCTCTTTAAATTTCCTAAGTAGCGCTAAACCATCAAATCCTGGGAGTTGATAATCGAGAAATACACAGTCGTAATCTATTTTGTGGATCTCATCCATTGCTTCATTTGCATCTTTGCAATGGGTAAGTAAAAAATTTAAACCTGATTTTCGAAGCGCGCGTTCGAAAGACATTGCGTCTATCTCGTCGTCGTCGACCAAGAAAATTCTTATGGTAGTTTCATTAAGCATAGCAGAGCTATTTAATTTTGCTAAAGGGTAGCAGTGGATTTGTGAAAGTCAATGTATGTACGGAAATATCAACTGAATGTTACTACCTATTCGGGATATTCGCAGAGTGTCCAATAGTTCTTTAAAATTGAGACTGCGCTAACAAAATTCTCCATCGACAAGGGTTTCAATATGTAGCCAGCAATATTTAAATTGTATGCATCCACTTTGTCTTTGTCTTCATTTGAAGTTGTCATTACGAATACGCTAATATTTTTTAGCAATTCGTCTTTTCGCAATTCATGCAAAAATTCGATACCTCCCATTCTTGGCATATTCAAGTCCAAAAGAATGATTCTTGGGATTGGAATAGGTGGCTGACCATCCGTGCCTCTTAATAGCGAAAGTGCTTCAAGACCATTTCCTGCAAGGTGCATAGGGTTAGTTAGATTGTTTTTCTGAAATGCGCGTTTAACGTTCATCACATCAACCTCATCGTCTTCTACAAGAAGAATGTTAACTGTCTTTTCGCTCATTATTTTTGTTTTTAAAATTGGGTTTTGTTATGTGTGTGAGTTACAATTTTGGAAGGGTGAAATAAAAGGTTGTTCCTTTATTTAATTCGCTTTCAAGCCATACTTGGCCTCCCTTTTCTTCAACTATCTTTTTTACTATCGCTAGTCCAACTCCAGTACTTTCAATAACATCTCTTGCCTGAAGTGTTTGAAAAATCACAAATACTTTATTGAAGAATTCAGGTGCAATACCAGGTCCGTTGTCGGAAACTCCGAATTTGTGAAATAATCCAAGATCTTCATAAAAGACTTTTATCTCTGGCTTTTCATTGTTGTTGTATTTAATCGCATTGCTGATAAAATTTGAGAACACCTGATCAATGGCTAATTTTTCTCCTTGAATTACAGGCAAGTTGTTGTCAATAAAAACTTGGAATGCTTCAGGAGGCGCCAAATTCTGAATGATGTCTTTTACAAATGCGTTAACATCGATTGGAATGTTATCACTTTTCACACGCCCGGCTCTAGAATATTGAAGGATACCGTTGATAAGCGATTCCATTCGATGAATTCTTCCTCGAAGCATATCGAAGTTCTTACGCGTTTCGGATTCCATCTTACCTTCTAAATCTTCTTCAATCCAAATCGATAAATTATTAATCGCACGCAACGGAGCTTTCAAGTCGTGAGAAACTATGTATGCAAACTGATCGAGCTCTTTGTTAATTTTCTCGAGAGTGTTTGCATACTCTCTCATTTGATTTTCATTTTCAAGGCGCTCTGTTACATCTCTTGAATTTACTACAATACCATTAATTGAAGGTTCCGAAAGCTGATTGCTTCCGAGTGCTTCAAGGTAAATGTAGGTTTCATCTTTTCTTTTAAATCGAAATATGACAGATGATTGCTCACCAAAGCCAATTAGATTTTCAAAAGACTGCATGACAATTTCTACATCGTCGGGGTGTAAAAACTCGTGAACAGGTTTACCAATAACTTCGTCTGGCAAAAAGCCTGACATATTGAAAAAACTGGCACTTTCGTATCGAATTGTTCCATCGGAATCGAGTATTGTAGTGATGTCGGATGAATTTTGCACCATCGAACGAAAACGCTTTTCACTATTTTCTAAAGCCAATTGGGCATTCACTCTATCGGTGATATCCGTGATTAAACCTTGGTGAAAAGTTGCTTCTTCTTGATCATTCCGTTCAACCATTGTGCGGTCCTCCACCCAACGTATCTCTCCGGATTTGTTATAAATTCGATAGGTTTGCGTATAAAGCAACACCTCATCTTTATGGTATTGTTTAACTTCTGATCGAATTCTTTCGAGGTCTTTTTTAACAATAACGTCAGCATAATTGATTCTCCTTTCTAGGAAATCAGCAGCATCATAGCCAAACTGAGAGATGTTTTCTGAAACGAATTCGACCGGAAAGCTATCATGCATTGTCCATCTGAACAGAACTGTCGGGCTATTTTCGATAATCAAGCGCGCCATTTTTGAACGCTCTTCCAGAAGCATTCTTTCTGTTACGTCTTGCAAAGTACCTGTAACCCGAATCAATTTGGAATCAAGTGCAAATTCAGGCTTAACATTCCAATTCAAACAGCTAATTGATCCTGACTCATTTTTAATTCTAAAGTCAAGTCTAACTTCTTGTTTGTTTTGCATGGCAGAAACCCATGCTTCATCAATTTTTTCTAAATCTTCACGGATTATATTCTTTCTCAAACGAGAAATAAATTCATTGTCAAAACGCATCTCTTCAATACTCATTCCCAGCAGTTTAGCACCCTGCTCGGTGAATGAAGAAACTCCGTTTACCAAATCAATTTCAAAAGTTCCCATTCGGGCGAAACTTTGCGCTTCAAGCAGTTCCTGCCGGTTTCTAACCAAAAAGGCTTCTTGATTATTGTTTTGAACTAAGCCACCAATTGAACTGGCAAAGTTTTTCAGTATCTCAATTTCGGTTGATCTTAACTGCCGGTTGCTTGTACTGTTTTCGAACCCAACAAATCCCCACAGTTTATCTCCAGAAAATACAGGGGCTAAAATCACCCACTGCGCGTTTTGTTTTGCTAGGAAGGTATTGTACGATACGTTGTTGTCTGCATTTGAAATTGTAACTACACGCCCTGCATTAAGTTCGAGGAGCCATTCGGAGAAACCTTCTTTGGATAGATTTAATCTCTTTTTTGAAGCATCATCAAGCAACGCTTTAGATTCGGATGTCCAAGAGAAACGCTCATTGTAAATGTTTTCTTTGCTCCGGATTTCTTCCTTTTCGAATAAGTATACCCGATCTGCGTGAATTACAGGAGCAAATAGCATCAATGCTGAATGAATTGCATCTTTATAGCTCGGCACAATAAGCAATTGTGTCGCAGCATCGTTAGATACTGTTAAAGTTAAATCTGTCTCATGAAGTTCCTGTTCTCTAATTTTTCGTACCTCAATTTCATGCAGTAATTCTGAATTCAATTTCTCGTATTCAGAGGTTCGTAATTCAACTTTGGCTTCTAGCGAAGCATTGCTTTCATTGAGTTGTTGATTTGCTTTAAATAGTTCGTTCGAGCTTATTTCAAGCGTCCTTTCGATCTGATCATGATCTGCATCATAGTCTAGATAAGCCCTGCTTACTGCATCTAAGAATTCTTGGAGATCAGGTATGGATTTCAAATCCTCAGGCAGTAACTTGTTTATTTGTCTTTGTAGAAGTCGATGCATAATCAGGCTGATTTTGGATCAACGTTCTGAAATCGTGGTGATTGTCATTGTCTGATTGTGCAATTCACAGGCAGAATTTTCAAAAAATGGGGAAATTTCACCATAGGAATAAAATCCAGTCATTTGCTTTGCACCTAAGACTTCACCTGCACCTTCTACTTCTTCTTCAACCATTTGCTTTAGGACTAATTTCCGCCCTACACAACTAATTAAGATAGCTAAATCTGGAGCGGTTGTTTGATCCGAAACCATAGTTGTTTCAGCGGCCTTTACTGCACCTTGAATAAGCCTATCAGATTTGGCCTTCATCATTCGAACAAATGAACCTTCTGGTAAATCACCTGCAAATGTGATGCTTTGGTCTTCTTCATTTACCGAAAGTATCGTACGCACAACGGGTAATTCATCAACTCTTGTACGCAAACTTAAAGGGAACAAAAGTCCAGCTGCTGGCAAACTGTTCGCACTTTCACCTAAAAATGATTTATACAAAGAAAGCGCTGGCTGCCCATCAATTTCAAACAAGACGTTGCTCTTGCTCTTTGTAACCTGACGGTCAATACCAAATGTATCCCATCCACCAAAAGACCCATAACCAAAATGTAAATCCTCGCCGTAGAAACCAATTGCAGTAACCAAATGGCTAGAAGGCGTTCCTGATTTATCGAGAATAAAGGTTTCCTTGAAATCTGCGCCATCACCTGCTAGGCCGCCAGTAACCGCCACTTCTTTTGGCAAGTTTAATCGCAAACCTCTAACGAGCTCAGAGCCATTTACGTTTAGCCCATCGGAAAGCACAAATACATGACGCAGACCATCTTTTGGAAGCTTATCTATTAAATTTTGACCACTTTCAAAACTATTTTCTGCAGCAAGTACAGGTACACTAACAAACGACAAAGTGCCTTTTTCGAATTGAACTGCTGTTGCAACTACCGACTCGTCTCTAACCGTTGTTCCAGCTATTTCACCAGAAGTTGAACATCCCATAAATCCTGCACCAGGAAAAAGTTCCTTTAAAGCCTTGATTTGTTCTGCTGATTTAAACTGCGCTGTGGAGGCAAAAACCAGAACCAATTGAGGATCCTTAACGCCGTTTGATGTTTGAGATCGAATCCATCCTTTGGATGAATCCCAGCTCATTTGTTCTAATATCATGGCTTTGTAGAGTTGTTACATGAAGAATTGTTAACTTCTTTTCTTTAAGATGTCCCAATTTACGTTCTGCTTTTGAAACTGTTCTCATAAAGATATAGGTGTTCTTACTTATCACCACCCTTTCCATAACAACACAAAAAAACCTGAAAGACCGAAGTTGGGTGGATTCGATCTTTCAGGTAACTTAAATAAAATACAAAATCCGATCAATAGTTTACATCGAACTTAGAAAAAACTGCGCTGCTTTATCTTTTGATTGTGATGCTTCCCGACTTCTCGATCGAGCTTCCCAAAAGATCTTTTCCTTTCATTACATAGAAATAAACCCCCTCTGGTGATGGATTGCCATTATAAGCTCCATCCCACTTTCCGTTTACATCATTCCAATTTACAACTTCACTTCCCCAACGATTGAAAATGGCAAAACTCAATTCAGACATTCCATTGATTTTAGGAACGAAATTGTCGTTAAATCCATCGCCATTCGGAGTAAAGCTGTTTGGGATAGCAACCACCAAGTTACCCGAGATCACAGTAATTGTTCGCGACAATGAATCTATACATCCTTCATTATTTGAAGCCACTATTTTTACAACATATTCGCCTTCTTCTTGTAATACAAATGGATTTCCTGTCGAAACCACATCTGCAGAGTTATCTAGATAAAAAACAGATTGATCTGAGTTTAAACTGGCGTCAATTGCAAGTACCGTCATAGGAGCAACTCCATTATCGTCCGATAAATCGAAATTGGCAGTTACACTGTTGTCTACAAAAACCAATTGATCAGAATCTGCATTACAGGCTCCTGTTAATGTTAAGGTGTAGGTACCTCCTGAATTGATAGTGATTGTAGAAGTCGTTTCACCTGTCGACCAAAGAATTCCTTCTGTTGCATTGGTGGTTAAAACTACTGGTTGAAAATCGCAGGTCACCAAAGGGGATGTATTGATTATTTCAGCAGTAACTACAGGAGCCTCAGTAAACAAAATAGATACAACAGCACTTCGACAATTTCCTTCAGATGCCTGAACAAATAAATCTGGAAGATTCGATAAATCAGGCTGATAAGTCGCCCCAGTAGCCAGTGACTGAGTTAATGCTTGATCATTGTACCAAGTTATCGTTCCAGCGGATGCTGCCGATAATGAAGGAAGCGCCAATCCAGTGCAATACACCACATTGGTTTCTGTAACTGGAACAGCAGGCGTTTCATTGAAGGTAACATTCACAGGAATTGGAAGACTCGCGCATCCTGGGAAGCTTTGAGTTACATAATATGTAGCATCAACATTCAACGTCGGAACAAAACCATTCCCGGTTTGAACGAGAGTATTCAAAGTAGCATCACTATACCAATTTACTTCAGCTCCTTGCAAAACATTCGCTGTTATCGCTGTTGGTTGATCTCCATCACAAAATGTGGTTGATCCGGAAACACTTGGAGCTCCAACTGAAGAAATTACATTAACAGTTTGCGTCAATACACTAATGCATGCACCAGCACCAACAGAATAGGTAATCGAGATTGGACCATTTAAACCATCAGGAAAAAGCAATGTTCCAGCTACACCAGTTCCAGACCAAGTTCCTCCGGGAGTTCCTGTTAGCCAATCACTTAGTTGAATTGGATCTGTTACATTGCAAAGTGCTCCAGGTGTACTCCAAGCAGGATCTCCACCAGCATTTACTTGAATTGTTTGCTGCGACTCAACCACACAAGAACCCGAACCAGCAGAATAGGTAATAACGATTGAACCATTTAAGCCTGCAGGGTTAAATGAGGAACCTGTAACACCTTGGCCCGACCAATTTCCTCCGGGGGTTCCTGTAATCAATGCCGACAAATCGATTGGGTTAGCCGAGCTGCATAATGCAGATGGAGCTGACCATGCAGCAGAAACTTGCTGGCCATTTAAATTGACTTGAACCGCTGCACTTCTGCAAGAACCTGTGCCTGCCAAAACAAAAATAGATGGTGCTTGCGACTCGAGTGGCTGAAATGTTGCTCCAGTTCCAATCACTTGAGTTAGCGCTTGATCATTGTACCAAGTAATTGTTGACGATGCGGTTGCACTTAATTGTGGTAATGGTGAGCCAGGGCAAAAATTAATTTCAGTTGTTGTAACTGGTGCGGTTGGTGCATCTGTGAAGGTTACATTCACAGGTGTTGCAATAACATTACAGCTAACAAAAAACTGTGTTACATAATACGTAGCATTTACACCTGCAGGTGGATTGTAAACAGACCCAGTAGAGATCAAATTGGTTAATCCTGAATTGGAGTACCAATTATATGTAGCACCAAAAAGACCATTTGCAGTTAAAGCGGGCGTGGTTGATGAGCCATTACAGAAATTCGGGCCTCCACTCACTGAAGGACCTGAAACTGAATTTACAACATTGAGCACTTGGGTGGATGTACTAATACAAGAACCGTTTCCTACCGTGTAGGTAATTGTTAAAGGGCCATTAATACCATCAGGGAACAAAATAGGTCCTGCAATTCCATTGCCCGACCATGTTCCTCCAGCTGTTCCTGTAACATAAGAGTTTAAGTTGATTGGATCCGACTGCCCGCAAAGTGCTCCCGGAGAGTTCCATGTTGCAACACCACCAGAATTTACAAAAACTGTTTGCTGAAGTTCTACCAAACAATTCCCGGAACCAACAATATATGATATGACTTGATTTCCTGTAAGCCCCGCAGGACTAAAGAAACCATCGTTCACCCCATTTCCGAAAAATGTACCTCCAGAAGAACCAGTAACCAAGGCATTTAAATCAATTGGTTGAGCGGTATTGCAAACTGTTCCCGGATTCGTCCAAGCTGCCGATACAGGTTCTGAAAAAGGATTACATCCGTCAGAAATATAGCTTGCTGTACCTTCACTATTGAACAATACAGTTGCCCCATTTTCAGCACCTGGATTTCCTGCGGAAGTTACTAAGAATGCCCTGTCATATGAAACAACATCGGAACATCCAGCAGGATTGTTAAAACTCATTGTTAATGTGCGGATGCCTGTTCCAAAATTTGCAAAATTCCCAGCAACACTTCCTCCACAATGAAAGATCACGTAAAGAGTATCAGTTAAGCCTGCAAAAGAAAGACCGGTTACATCGGCACTTGAACTTGTAAATAGTAATACTTTACTGTTGGCTGGTAAAACTCCATTTTGCGGTTCACGAATAAATCCACAAGAATTTACGGTTGCATTCAATTGATTCACCTTATTGGTTGTACTCGCATCTTGACAGACACCAGCCCAAGAATTTGAGGTATTTGGCCAAACAACTTGTAGGTCTGAAACATTTAATGCGTCCGGACCAACTTGAAATGACACCTGCTCATTAAGACCTTCATCCGTTGGGCATGCATCAACGAGCATTCGAGTTATCTCAAAACAAGTTGTAATGTTTTGTGCTACTGACCATTGCGAATAGAAACAAAGCAATGTCAAGGAAATTAAAATTCTTTTCATGGGAGTACAGTCTTGCAAAGAACTGCGAATTTACCTGATCTGTTTAATTTCCAACAATTTCATATGTAAATTAATTGTCAATAACTGATTTTAGCAAACCAGGTGATTATATTTGCGCATGCAGGAAACTATATTGATTTTAGATTTTGGATCTCAATACACTCAACTGATTGCGAGAAGAATACGAGAGCTTAATGTGTATTGTGAAATACATCCTTACAACAATTTTCCAATTCCTGGTCCATCCGTAAAGGGTATTGTTTTATCAGGAAGCCCGCATTCGGTAAAAGAATCTGATGCTCCTGAGATTGACCTTATGCCATATTGGGGCAAACTACCTATAATAGGCGTATGTTATGGTGCTCAGTATATTGCTGATCGATTTGGTGGCGAGGTACTACGATCACAAATACGCGAATACGGTAGAAGTCACTTGCAAATAAAGGGTTCTAGTAAGTTATTAAACGGCATTCCAGAAAACTCACAAATATGGATGTCGCATGGAGATTCAATCCAATCGGTGCCATCTGGTTTTCATATTTCAGCATCAACAGATGATATTCCTGTAGCTGCATTCGAGAAAGAATCTGACCAAGTTTATGGGATACAATTTCACCCTGAGGTAACTCACTCTGCCGACGGTAAATTGCTCCTTCAAAATTTCGTGTGTACGATTTGTGGATGTATTCAGAATTGGACACCCGATTCATTTATTTCCTCAACAATCGACCAACTCCGCAATACCATCGGCAGCGAAAGAGTAGTTTTAGGTTTAAGTGGAGGAGTAGATTCTTCAGTAGCAGCATTGCTCCTACATGAAGCTATTGGCAACCAGCTATTTTGCATTTTTGTCGACAACGGATTACTCCGTAAAAACGAATATGAGCAAGTGTTGCAAGGCTACACCGAAATGGGCTTGCAGATTCATGGAGTTTCGGCTGGCGATCGATTTCTTGACGAGCTAAAAGGCATTGAGGATCCAGAACAAAAGCGCAAAACAATTGGTCGACTTTTCATTGAAGTATTCGATGAAGAGGCAAATAAAATTGATGGAGTTACTTTTCTTGGACAAGGCACAATTTACCCAGATGTAATCGAATCTGTTTCAGTGAAAGGACCATCAGCTACCATCAAATCGCATCACAATGTTGGAGGCCTGCCTGATTTTATGAAGTTGAAAATTGTTGAACCATTGCGCTCCCTTTTCAAAGATGAGGTTCGAAAAGTTGGTTTGGCATTAGGCCTTAAGCCAGAAATTTTGAATAGACATCCTTTTCCAGGGCCAGGCTTGGCGATTAGAATCCTTGGCGACATTACCCGAGAAAAAGTGCAAATTCTTCAAGATGCAGATGCTATCTTTATCGATAACCTAAAGCAATCGGGAGAGTACAAAAATGTTTGGCAAGCCGGAGCGATCTTCCTTCCTGTTAAAAGTGTAGGAGTAATGGGCGATGAACGAACTTACGAACATGTAATCTGTTTGCGCGCAGTTACTTCGCATGATGGAATGACGGCAGATTTTTCGCATCTTCCGCATGCTTTGCTTGGCAAAATCTCAAACGAAATTATCAACCGGGTAAAAGGAATTAACCGTGTCGTTTTTGATATTAGCTCAAAACCTCCTGCAACCATCGAATGGGAATGATAAAAAATCTGATTTTACTGCTCGCCTTCACTTCGTTTTTAACGAACTACACTTATTCTCAGCAAGATACTAGTCGTGTGTATGAATGGAATGGCAGAAAGATTAAGTATGTAAAAATCCAAAAAGGCAAAACGCTTTATTCGCTTTCTAAGGAAACTAACACACCACAGGATACACTGATTGCAATTAATCCAGCGTTGATCAACGGTTTAAAAACAGGCATGGTGATCAAAATCCCTGTAGGTTTTATTGAATCTGCTGGAAAAAGCGAAAGTCCGAAGCGAAATGCCAGTATCGAATATTCAGTTAAAGCTGGTGAAACGGCATTTAGTATTGCTAAAAAATATGGACTCACTGCTGATGAACTTTTTCAGCAAAATCCAGAATCTAGGGCAGGACTTAAGGTTGGAACAGTATTGAGAATCAACCCGAAGTCGGGCGGAAAGCAACCCGAAAAAGCCGAACAGCAGATTAACAAAGAGGCTGAACCAGAAACTACAGAAACATTAAAATCGCTTGTTCCAGAAGTTTCAAAAGTAATATGTAAAGAAAGACCTAAGGGCTCGAGTAGGTCGATTAAAGTTGCTTTCTTATTGCCATTTTTCGCCTCGGGAGAAGAGATGAATTCTAAAAGCAAAATCGGATTGGACTTCTACAGCGGTTGCAAACTAGCATTGGATTCTCTAAAGCAAGCTGGTTTCTCGATTGAAGCAAGAATTTTTGACACACAAGCTGATTCAAATGCCATATCAAGAATACTTGAAAAGCCTGATTTTCAGGAATCCGACTTGATCATAGGTCCACTGTATGCATCCGACTTTAAAATGGTATCAGGATATGCAAACAAGAAGGGTATTCCTATTGTGTCGCCTTTTTCCCAGAGCGATGCCATTTTAGAAAATGCACCAAATGCGATCAAAATCACCCCTGATCAGCAGACCCTACTTGAAGAGTTGAGCAGATTTATGCTGAAAGAAAAAAAATCGGCAAACTTTACACTCATCAGGAATTCTAATGCAAAGGATCAAGACGCGGCAAATTGGATCGCACAAATTTTCAAAAGTGAAGAAAATTTGCCCGACGGGAAATACAAGGAAGTAACCTATTCTGGCGTAAACGACTTGGTGAGCAGTCTTGATGAATCCAGCGAAAATATTATCATTTTCCCAACTACCGTTCAGGTTCAAGTAATAGATGCAATCGCGAGATTGAGTAATAATCGACTTGGCAAACGCATCACTTTGGTTGGTTTAAACGATTGGAATGGATATGAAAATATTGAATTCGACCACTTAAACAACTTGAATTTCATCTACGCAGCACCAACTAAAGTCGACTTAATTTCAACGAAATCTAAATCGTTCCAGAAAAAATTCAGAGATGAATTTAAAGCAGAACCTACAAATTATGCATTTCAAGGCTTTGATGCGACATTGTTTTTCGCCGACGCATTAACCAAGTTTGAAAAAATTGATCTCTCATGTTTAGAAACATTAGAGATTCAATGTGGATTAAACTCTTGCTATGTTTTTAGAAGATCTGGAAAAGGGAATGGCTTGGAAAACAAGTATGTAAATGTGCTTCAGCTTGACGATTTTGTTTCCAAGAAATTGAATTGAAAATGAATAAAGTACAGATTGAAGAGGCCTTCAAAAAGCTTCAGCTCGATATTATTTCTAGCCTTGAAGCCACTGATGGTATTGGAAAATTTAGATTTGATGAGTGGCAACGAGAAGAAGGTGGGGGCGGATTGTCATCTATTGTTGAAAATGGAAAAATCATAGAAAAGGGTGGCGTAAATTTTTCTGCCGTTGAAGGCCCTTTAAACCCGCAAGCAGCAAAATCGTTGGGAGTTGAACCAGGCATTTTTTTCGCCACAGGTGTTTCTATTGTATTGCACCCCAACAATCCAATGGTGCCAATTATCCACATGAACATCAGATATTTCGAGATGGATGGAGGCGCATATTGGTTCGGTGGAGGCATTGATTTAACCCCTCACTATATTCAGGAAGACCAAGCCAGAACTTTCCATCAAGCACTAAAAAACACTTGCGATAAACACAATCCTGATTTTTATCCAGAATTTAAAGTCTGGGCCGATGATTATTTCTTTATCAAACACAGAGATGAAACCCGCGGAATTGGCGGAATATTCTTCGATCGATTGAATCAGGAAACAAGAGGGTTAACCAAAGAAGAGTTGTTCAATTTCGTGTTAGATGTTGGCAGAACTTTCGCGCCTGTTTACACAAAATTCATGTCCGATTTGCATCATTTAACCTACGATGAAAAGCAACGAAACTGGCAACTTCTTCGCAGAGGTCGATATGTTGAATTTAATTTGGTGTATGATCGAGGTACTAGGTTTGGACTAGAAACCGGAGGAAGAACAGAATCGATTTTGATGAGTCTTCCTAACCAAGCGAATTGGACTTATGACTTTCAAATAGAGGCTGGTTCACCAGAAGAAAAAACCCTATCTCTTTTGAAGAAAGGGTTGCAGTGGGCTTAATAAACTGAATTCCAGTTATCTCAAATCGTTTACTTCGAAGCCTGGAAATTCAGTTTTGCTAAAAGTGAAAAATCCTGCTGCTGCTGTTTCGTTTACCGTAAACTTTTTGATATCGTATGTATAAAGGTTTCCGTTATTCCCTACAATTTCAGACTTAATCACCTGAATTTGTGCTTTATCAATATAAAGTCGAATGGTATTATAGTCTTTCGTTTTGGGTATTAGAGGATACAATTCAATAATGTGTACCGCTTTTGTTCCAACTTTACCTTCTTTGATGTATTTGTTTTTAAATCCCTTCTCGTACATCGTGAATACATTTTTAGGATTTAAAGCATCCTCGCCAGAAGTCGGTAAACTGATTTCTACCTCTTTATCGGCTTTTAAGACTTTCCACACAACTTTACCATCGCTGATCAATAATTGATCTCCCATATCAAGTCGGTAATTGTCGCCTTTGAGCCACAACTTCCAGTTTTGAACTTTGTTGATTTTTCGATCCTTGTTTACAAGTGAATACGAAAAATCAGCTTTAATTGCACTGTAAGAGCGTGTCTTAGCGCTCAATTTATCGAGTATTTGCTTGGCTTTCTTATCCTGCTGAGCATTAATTAGACCGGCAGAAATAAACAATAGAAAACAAAGAATGAGATTATTTTTCATGGCATCAAAGATCGTTATTCTGACTTTTCAAAAACTGTTCCAGTGAAGTAATATCGCTAAACAAAACTTTTCGTGCTTTACTTCCCTCGAATGGCCCGATAATTCCAGCTTTTTCTAATTGATCTACAATCCGACCTGCACGATTGTAGCCAAGTTTCAGCTTTCGCTGTAGCAAAGAGGCTGAACCTTGCTGATGATTTACCACAATTTTAGCCGCATCTTCGAACATAGAATCTCGGTCGCCAATGTCAAAATCATCTTCATGTTCGGCATTTTCGTCGATGTATTCTGGGAGAATGAATGCTGATGGATAGCCTCTTTGTCCACCAATAAAATCACAAATCTTATCAACTTCAGGAGTATCAACAAATGGACATTGAAGACGTATCAAGTCGCTGCCTGTTGAAAACAACATATCTCCTCGACCAATCAACTGGTCGGCTCCACCCGAATCAAGAATTGTTCTTGAATCGATTTTAGAAGTTACTCGGAAAGCTATACGTGCCGGGAAATTGGCTTTGATCGTTCCCGTAATAATATTTACTGAAGGACGCTGGGTTGCAATGATCAAGTGAATTCCGATTGCACGAGCCAACTGAGCCAATCGAGCAATTGGAAGCTCTACTTCCTTACCCGCTGTCATAATCAAATCAGCAAACTCATCTACAACCAAAACGATGTAAGGCATGTAGTGGTGACCGAGTTTTGGGTTGAGCTTTCTACCCAGGAACTTAGCATTGTACTCTTTGATGTTCCTCACCATGGCCAACTTCAACAACTCATATCGTTGATCCATCAGTACGCACAAGGAATTGAGGGTGTAAACTACCTTTTTCACATCGGTAATAATCGCATCCTCATTGTTTGGCAGCTTTGCCAAAAAGTGCCGTTCAATTTTATTGAATAAAGTAAGTTCTACTTTCTTCGGATCAACAAGCACGAACTTGATTTGTGAGGGGTGTTTTTTATAAAGCAGCGAAACAAGAATAGCATTCAATCCCACTGATTTTCCTTGTCCAGTAGCACCTGCCATGAGCAAGTGAGGCATTTTTGCGAGGTCGGCAACGAAGTTCTCGTTTGAAATTGTTTTTCCAAGTGCAACAGGTAAATCCATGGTCGTATTCATGAATTTCTCACTAGTGATGAGCGTCTTCATTGCAACAATTTCAGGATTCTGATTAGGTACTTCAATTCCAATGGTGCCTTTTCCTGGCATTGGTGCGATAATCCTGATTCCCAATGCGGAAAGGCTGAGTGCAATATCGTCTTCAAGATTTTTAATCTTTGAAATCCTAACACCCGCTGCAGGAATAATTTCGTACAAGGTTACAGTTGGTCCGACGCTCGCGCTAATCTTCGCAATTTCAATATTGTAACTCTTTAGCGTTTCGATGATGCGATTTGAGTTTGCCTCCAATTCAGCCTTATCAACTTTGGCCTTATTGGATCCATGGTTTTCTAGCAAATCGGCTCCTGGATATTGATAAGAAGAAAGATCTAGAGTTGGATCGTAATCGCCTAAATCGAATTCTTGGTTTTCTCCAAGAACGGCCGTAAGGTTCATTCTTTCTTTATCCTCTTCGGTTAGCGTAGTAGGTTCAGATAATGCAATGGGCTCTGGATCGTTTTGTTGAAGAATTTCTTCCTCCGGCTCGTCTTGAAAATCAGGCATATTGATTTCCAAGGTTGGCATAGCTCCGGCATTCGCAGACGCAGAAACTGCCTTCCCGGTTGCAGTCAACTCAATAGACTCAGGAACCTCATCGACCCATGGCTGTTCATCTTCTTCTAGTTCGTCATCATCGGTAATTTCATCCTCTTCAGCTAAATCCTCTTCAACTTCATCTTTCTTTCCGAACAAACCACCGCGCATTTTATTTCCTGCCGCAGCTTGAGGCATTTCATGAATCGAATGATCTGAGCTTAAAACAGCTTTCGCCGGCAGTTTGAAGTTAAAATCAAATGCCAACATCAAGAAAACAACTAGAGAAAAAATCAATATTAGTACAACCCCAGGAACACCTAAAATCGACCTGATATAATCGAACAAATGAAATCCAAATCCACCATACATTAGATCTTCGTTGAAAAGCAATGCGCAAGTAACGGAAACAAAGATTAAAGTGAAAAGTGAATATGTAAAGGTCCTCCACATGGGAAGTAGTGAAATATTAAAAAACATTCTAAAGGCCAACAAGAAAGCATAAAATGGAATGAGGATAGCAGAAATGCCAAACCACTGGTGGATAAAGAAATAGGACATCAGTGCGCCAATTTCTCCCATCCTGTTGCTTACTTCAGTTTTATTGTCCGACATTAAATCGAACCAAGGCACATCACTTACCTTATCGAAGTCGTGGCGCCAATTAAACAAGTGAGACACGAAAGCGAAAAGCAAAAAGAGTGAAAATAAAAGCAAGAAGAGCCCGGTAATTCTCACGAATCTTTCGGAGCGAAAAATATCCAAGAAGCTGGTTGATGGCGACTTTGGCTTGCCAGACTTAGCTGACCCATTTCCAGACTTTTTGCTAGAATCCGGCGCTGGCTCAGTTCCCTCCGATTTTAGTCTGTTTGCCTTTATAGCCATAAGTTTGATTGGATTATTCTGTAACGTACAAAATTCGTTACATACAGACATGAAAAAAGCCTTCGAGTGAAGGCTTTTCTACAGTTTTATCAACAGTAAAAATTACTTTCCACCCATCACTTTCATCAATTCTTCTTGAGTCAATTTCTTGTACCCATCTGGCACTTCAAATTGCTTATCGTTTACTTTTCTAAACTCACTAAGGTGGCTTGAAAATTCATATTGATACCTTGCTGTAACAAATTGAATTCAAGCATTGCACCCTCAATTTTCTGAAACGGTCCTTTCACAAAATCATTGTTGAAATTCAATTCTTTGGTGAACCAAACTTCTATATCGGTTGAAGTTTTAGATTGTGGATCAGCATAGCTGACAATTGCTTTTTTGCATGTATACCCGGCAATTGATTTGCTTTAGTTGGTTAAATTGAGCTTGGCATTCTTCAAATACTCCTCACGATTTTCATCTAATCCTTTCGATTCCATTGCATACTTTGAGCCTAAAAAATTCATCAAAGAGATCGCGTCTCCGGTTTTTAAATTAGAAATGGTAGTTGTACTCATCCCTAAGCCCAAACTCATCTCCATTCGTGAATTGTCTCCTTTAGAATACAACTTTGCTTCACTTGGAAGAATCATTTTTTCTTGGGGTGAAAAATCACCTTTGATGTTGATTTTGTATACAATCCTTCCCTCGAAAGTTTGTGCAATTGAAGAGACTGTGGAAAGGATAAAAACCAAGAAAACTATTGCTGGTTTCATCATCCGCAGATTAATAATAACCAAGCGTCTTTAGCATCGACTTATAGCTTTGTTCCTTTCCAAAGATATAAGTGCTTAGATCTCCATTTTCATCTTTCGAAATAATCACATGCTTTGGTGCAGGAATCAAGCAATGTTGTATTCCGCCATAACCTCCCAGAGATTCTTGGTATGCTCCTGTGTGAAAGAAACCAATATAAAGAGGATTTGTCAAAATTTCATCCTCTTCCACTTTGGGGAGAAAGACTTGCGAAATATGTGCCTCTGCGTTGTAATAATCGAGCGAGTCGCATGTTAATCCACCCAAATTGACTCGTTTGTATTCTGTGTTCCAATGGTTGATGGCGAGCAAAATAAAACGTTGATTAATCCCCCAAGTATCAGGAAGTGTGGTAATAAATGAACTATCGATCATATACCAGCTTTCTGTATCGTTTTGTTGCTTTAAATCGATGATTGAAAACAAAGTTGCTCCACTTTCTCCGACTGTGAAAGAGCCAAATTCGGTGAATATATTAGGCTCATCAACGCCTTGCTGGTTGCAGAATGCCTTGATCTGACGAATGATTTCTTCGACCATATATTCGTAATCGAACTCAAAAGCGAGAGAGTTTTTAATAGGTAAACCACCACCAATATTGAGTGAATCTAATTCAGGGCAAATCTTTTTAAGGTCGCAATAAACTTGCAAACATTTCGACAATTCACTCCAGTAATAAACATTGTCGCGAATTCCTGAATTGATAAAGAAATGCAACATTTTAAGCTCAAATCTTGAATCAGTTTTAATTTGTTCTTCATAAAACTGAAGGATGTCCTTGTATCGAATTCCAAGTCTTGATGAATAAAACTCAAATGTTGGCTCTTCTTCAGAGGCGATACGAATGCCTATTTTAGTTTGTCCTTTTAGGTGTTCTTTGTAGTAATTGATTTCATTTTTCGAATCCAAAATAGGTATCAGATTTTCGAAACCTTCATTCTTCAACTCCACAATAAACTCTTGATACATCGGTCTTTTGTAGCCATTGCAAATGATATATTTGTCTTTAGGCAATAAACCACGCGCATTTAATTCCTTTATAATGGGCATATCATAAGCCGAAGAAGTTTCGATATGCACATCATTGCTTAATACCTCTTCTAACACAAATGAAAACTGTGAGCTTTTGGTGCAATAGCAATAAACGTATTTGCCTTTGTAGTCGGCCTTTGCCATTCCCACATTAAACATTATTTTTGCCTTTTGAATCTGTTCGCTGATTTTCGGCAAATACGAGATTTTTAAGGGCGTTCCGTACTGTTCAATTACATCCATCAGTGGAATGCCATTAAAATGTAACTCATTGTCCTGAACATCGAAACCTGGCTGTGGAAACTCGAAAGTCTGCTTTATCAGGTCTTCGTATTTGTTTTTCATATCCATTGAAGGGCAAAATTTACGGGTTTGAGTATTTTGTATTGCAAAAGTAAGTAAGTTACTTATACGATCATCAGAGAAATGTAACTAAACCAGATATATGAGAAATGCTAGGCTTATTTTAGTCCGTTCGGAATTGGGTGCAGGAACCCGTGGCGCCAGTCTGGGGGTAGATGCTTTGAAGATCGCAGCTATAGATTTAGAAAGTGATTACTTTAGAAGACATGAAGTTGTAGAGGTTGTTGATGAGAACTGGCTTCTACTTGAGAAGGTAAAGTTTAAATATGCGAAGCGAATAAGAGGTATCATTAAAATCTATGAAAGATTAGCCAAAGCAGTTTCTAGAGTCATTAAAAAGGACCAATTATTCCCAATCGTTTTGGCAGGAGACCACAGCACAGCTGGTGGAACCATTGCAGGAATAAAAGCTGCATTTCCAGAAGAAATACTTGGTGTAATCTGGATTGATGCACATGCAGACTTACATTCGCCATTCACAACACCTTCAGGAAATATGCACGGAATGCCACTTGCAACTGCATTGGCTGAAGACAATTTAGAAGTTCAAAGCAATGAACTTGATGAGAAAACTATAGAACTTTGGGAAAGGCTCAAACAATCAGGTGGGGTATCGCCAAAAATCAATTACCGCGACCTCATATATATAGGAGTGAGAGACACAGAATCTCAAGAAGATCATTTGATAGCTAAAAATAAAGTTAAAAACATTAGCACCAAAGAGTTACGCCAAAAAGGTGTTGAAGAAATTATTGTTGAATCGTTCGACTACCTCGCCCATTGCGACCGCATTTATGTGTCTTTTGATGTAGACAGCCTCGATCCGAAAATTTCAACGGGAACTGGAACCCCTGTTCCTAATGGACTTAGAGCAAAAGAAGCTCGTGAATTAATGGTCGGTCTGTGTAGCAATCCCAAGGTATGTTGCTTTGAAATTGTGGAAATAAATCCAACTCTCGATACAGAAAACTCTATGGCAGAAACTGCCTTTATGATACTTGATGCGGCTACTGATGCGGCACTCAATGCAAAACCATGATAAAACCTGAACAGTGGCTTGGCAATGCGCTTGGCAAAACCTTAATTGGTCTATACGGAAATACTGGAAGCAATCCATTGGTGATCCAACCAACCCGAAAGGATGTTGAAGGCGACTTTACCTTAGTTTGCTTTGGGTTAACAAAGCTATCAGAAAAGAATCCAGCTCAAACAGCCCAAGAAATAGGTGAAGCTTTTTGTAAGCAAAACCCAGAAGCTGGATCTTATAATATAGCCAATGGCTTTCTTAACATTAGCTTAACTTTCAATTTCTGGATTACTTACTTGAATACTTTCAGTGCAGATGCAACTGAACCCGATTTGAAGAAAGCTCCAGTAATGATCGAATATTCATCACCCAACACGAACAAGCCCTTGCATCTTGGACATGTTAGGAATAATCTGTTGGGTGCAGCAGTTGCCAATATTGTAGAAGCCTCAGGTAGAAAAGTGATCAAAGTAAATCTTGTAAATGACAGAGGAGTTCACATTTGCAAATCGATGATTGCTTGGCAGAAATCAGGACTCAACGAAACTCCCGAATCGACTGGAATCAAAGGAGATCATTTAATTGGGAAATATTATGTTGAGTTCGATAAAGCGCTCAAAGTTCAGTCGGAGCCAATCTTATCGAAAATTTCAGGTGGTGATTTCAGCGACTTAGATGAGAAGCAAACCTTAAAGGCCGCTGCAATTGTCGAAAAATACAATCAATCAACTTCAGAGAAACAAGAAGAGCTTAAAGGGGAACTAAAGTTACTGGCCAATTCGGCAACTGATTTAATGAAAGAGGCCGCTGAAATGCTTCGCCAATGGGAAGCTGGCGATGAAGCAACCATTCAATTGTGGAAGACCATGAATGAATGGGTTTATGAAGGATTTGATGTTACGTACAAAAGATTAGGAGTGAGCTTCGACAAAATTTACTACGAATCTCAAACCTATTTACTTGGAAAAGAATTGGTTGATTCCGGCTTAAGTGCTGGTGTGCTCTACAAAAAAGAAGACGGTTCTGTTTGGATTGACCTCACCGCTGATGGCCTCGACCATAAACTGCTCCTTCGTTCCGACGGTACTTCAGTTTATATGACCCAAGACTTAGGAACTGCAGTGCTTAGAGCTGATGAATACAGGGCAGGAAATTATGTGTATGTAGTTGGTAATGAGCAAGATTATCATTTCAAAGTACTTCAACTGATCCTTCGAAAACTTGGATATGCTTGGGCCGACGGAATCTATCATTTGTCTTACGGCATGGTTGATCTTCCGACTGGAAAAATGAAATCGCGCGAAGGAACTGTTGTTGATGCAGATGATTTGATCGACGAAGTAATCGCCGAAGCCAAAAAGAAATCTGAAGAACTAGGCAAAACAGAAACAAGTAATTCATCCGAATTGGCTGAGTTGTATGAGCGAATTGGAATGGCTGCATTGAAGTATTTCATTCTGAAGGTAGACCCTAAGAAAAGAATGATTTTCAATCCAGAAGAATCTATAGACATTAATGGGAACACGGGACCATTTATTCAATACAGCTTCGCAAGGATTCAAAGTGTTTTAAGAAAATCGGTTGGCATTGTTGCTGAGGGTTACAATGCCGATGCTATTGAAAATGAAGCATCACATCGAACCCTAATTAGAACACTCGAACAATATCATGAAACCATTCAGGCAGCAGCAGATAGCTACAATCCATCATTGGTTGCAAATTATGCCTACGAATTGGCGAAACAATTCAACCACTTTTACCATGAATTCAGCATTCTAAAAGAGGAAAACAGAGACTTGGCATCTTTCAGACTTGAACTTGCGAGAAAAACTGGTCAAACTTTAGAAAAAGCGATGGGGTTACTGGGGATTGTTATGCCTCAACGAATGTAATTTTCTTAGTAGTCAGATTGTACAATGAGGCCTTGTTTATTTATGTAATGATACCTTCCGTTGCCATCCTTCACTCTGCCTAAGCCATGCTTAAATTGTTCAGCTTGATTGTAAATTGCACGAACGATTACTTTACCATATCGATCAACATACCCCCATTTCCCTTTGTATTGTACAGTCGCATAACCCTCTGAAAAATCGCCTACTTTAAAATAGACAGTAGGCACAACTTCTTTGCCGCTATGGTCAATAAAACCCCAATAGCCATCCACCAAAACTGCAGCTCTACCCTCTTTGAAGGGCTTTACATCTTTAAAAGCTAATGGAAATGACCGTTGGCCTGAAGTGTCGATAAAATTCCACGAGCCTCCTGCGAATTTAACTGCAGCGACCCCTTCTGAGAATTGCTCTGCGAAATCCCAGTCGCCCCTAATTGCTTGTTTCCCCAATTGGTCAATTACAATCCATCGGCTACCTAATTTTACAATGGCCCTACCCTGCTCAAAAGGTGTAACTTGATCGAACTTAGGCGACAATTTCAGGTTCCCGAAGTAATCACTGTATCCCCATTTTAAGCCAACACGAACACCGATCAACCCTTCGTTTGATTTGTCAAGTTCATCGAATGAGAAAGGCATGCTCACTTTTCCGTCGGATCCAATTAAGCCCCATTTCCCTTTGCGTTTTGCAGGTGCAACACCTTCATTGAAATCACCAATTTTCTCAAATTCAACTTGGGTAATCCAATCGCCTGAATAATTAATCAACCCAAGTAAAGGATCAAAGAGTCCTGTAGTTGATTTATCGGAGGCAACGGCAATTCCATCTTGAAATGGTCTGGCCAAGGTGAATTTTTCTTCCGTGATAGGTTTGGAAGAAGCATCTACGTAACAAAAATACTTCTTGCCCTTAACAGGAAATATTGAATCGTTAACTTGTGAATATAAGGATGTTATAGAAAGAAAAAGTATTAAGAAAGCATAGGTTTTCATAGGCAAAAAAAATGACGCGTTTGCGGCTACAAATAAAGTACCGATCGGGCTGCAATTTTGTAATTTTGCACTCCTTTTCAGAAAATATTTAGCAGACATGTTTGAGAATTTAAGTGAAAAATTCGACCGCGCCTTTAAAGTACTTAAAGGACAGGGTAAAATTTCAGAAATCAATGTTGCCGAAACGGTAAAGGAGATTCGAAAAGCCTTGTTGGATGCTGACGTTAATTATAAAATAGCCAAAGATTTTACCGACAGGGTGAAAGAAAAAGCACTTGGCGAGAATGTACTTACGGCGGTTTCACCAGGGCAGTTACTTACCAAGATTACCCACGATGAGTTGAGCGCCTTGATGGGCGGTGAAAAAACCGATATCAATCTCAATGGCACACCTGCAGTAATTCTTATTGCTGGCTTACAAGGAAGTGGTAAAACAACCTTTTCAGGGAAGTTAGCCAACTACTTAAAAACCAAAAAAAACCGAAATGTACTGTTGGTAGCTGGCGACGTCTATCGTCCAGCAGCAATCAACCAGCTGAAAGTATTAGGAGAACAAATCGGTGTGGAAGTTTATGCCGATGAAATAAGTAAAGACCCAGTTGGGATTGCGCAGGCAGCAATTGCTCATGGAAAGGCAACTGGAAAAAATGTAATCATCATAGACACTGCCGGTCGTTTAGCGATCGACGAGGATATGATGAATGAAATTTCTAAAGTTAAAAAGGCCGTTCAGCCCCAAGAAACTTTGTTCGTTGTAGATTCAATGACAGGTCAAGATGCCGTGAATACTGCAAAAGCCTTTAACGATCGGATCGATTATGATGGGGTGGTCTTAACTAAACTTGATGGTGATACTAGAGGTGGAGCGGCACTAACCATTCGTTCTGTTGTGAACAAACCAATCAAGTTTGTTGGTACAGGCGAGAAAATGGAAGCGCTCGATATCTTCTATCCAAATCGAATGGCAGATAGAATTCTTGGGATGGGTGATATTAT
The DNA here is from genome assembly GCA_040403315.1 of Flavobacteriales bacterium. Lineage (GTDB taxonomy): Bacteria > Bacteroidota > Bacteroidia > M30B66 > M30B66 > CAMCXT01. The sequence goes on along the minus strand of JBBAKX010000001.1, from coordinate 882,453 downwards.
TTCGCTTGTTGAAAGAGCCCAAGAAAACTTTGATGAAGAGCAAGCAAGGAAACTCCAAAAGAAGATTGCGAAAAACACCTTCAGTTTTGTCGACTTCTACGAACAAATTCAACAAATCAAAAAAATGGGGAATTTGAAAGATCTTGTTGGAATGATACCAGGTGCTGGAAAAGCATTAAAGGATGTAGAAATTGAAGATGATGCTTTCAAAAGTATTGAAGCCATTATTATGTCGATGACACCGCAAGAGCGCGACGAACCTTCGATTATCAATGGAAGTAGAAGAAAACGCATTGCTGATGGAAGCGGTACAAATATTCAAGAAGTAAACAAGTTACTTAAGCAATTCGAAGAAACTAGAAAAGTGATGCGCATGATGTCGAACCCAACAGCCATGTCGGCAATGATGCGCAACATGCCTAAAGCGCGCAATTAAAATGCAGATTCTGGATGGGAAAAGCTGCGCATCAGCTTATAAGGAAAAAATTACTTCAGAAGTATTTTCGGGAACATCAAAAGGTAGTCGTAAGCCACATTTGGCTGCAGTGTTGGTAGGAAATGATGGTGCGAGCGTAACCTACGTGGCTTCGAAAGTAAAAACCTGCAAAGAAATCGGGTTTGAATCTACCCTGATTCGTTTCCCAGAAACTGTTTCGCAACAAGAGCTAATCGAAACCGTTGACAAACTCAACGCGGATGATACTTTGGATGGAATCATTGTTCAACTACCCCTTCCGAAACATATAGATTCTGATGAAGTTACACTTCGGATAGATCCAACAAAGGATGTAGATGGATTTCATCCAGGAAGTTTAGGTCGCTTGTTGTTGGGCCTTCCAGGATTTGTTCCTGCTACTCCAAAAGGTATCATGATGCTTTTAGAGTTTTATAAAATCAACACGGCAGGTATGCATGCCGTTATAATTGGACGCAGTAACATCGTTGGTACACCGTTAAGCGTGCTTCTGAGCAGAAATCAAAACCCAGGCAACTGCACTGTTACGCTTTGCCACAGTAGAACGACCGATTTAAAATCGATTACACTTCAGGCTGACTTGGTTGTGGCCGCTATAGGGATACCTGAGTTTTTAAAGGCCGACATGGTAAAACCTGGCGCAATTGTAATAGACGTTGGAATAACAAGGGTTATTGATACTACTTCTCCAAAAGGGTACAAAATCCTTGGGGATGCAGAATTTCAGCCCCTTGCTGAAAAATGTAGCTGGATCACTCCAGTTCCAGGAGGTGTTGGCGCGATGACCATTGCTGCGCTGATGCAAAATACACTTGAAGCATGGAAGCGAAATACTTTGATGTAATGAGAGCACTCTCTGAAGATCAACAAATTGCCCTAGACACGGGTTTGCTTTTACCGGTAATGGAAGATTTCTATACCATACAAGGTGAGGGAGCCAATACTGGATTTGCAGCCTATTTTATTCGACTTGGAGGTTGTGATGTTGGCTGCCATTGGTGTGATGTAAAAGAATCTTGGAATGCTGATTTGCATCCACTTCGATCCATTGAAGAGGTAATCGAAAAAGCGATGAGCCATGAAGCAAAAGCTATCGTGATTACAGGGGGAGAGCCCTTAATGTATAACCTGGGCCCTCTTACTAAAGCATTAAAAGCTAAAGGTTTAAAGATATTTTTAGAAACCTCTGGAGCTTATCCGATGAGTGGTTTTTTCGATTGGGTGTGCGTTTCACCAAAGAAATTCAAAAGCCCTCGGGTCGATATGCTGCAGCGTGCCGATGAGTTAAAAGTGATTGTTTTTAATAGAAGTGATTTCGATTGGGCAGAAAAGCATTCATTAGAAATTGGTGCAAATTGCGCATTGTTTCTTCAACCTGAGTGGAGCAAATCGGAGGTTCTACTACCTGAAATCATTGATTTTGTGAAAAATAATCCAAAATGGAGAGTTTCTTTGCAAACCCACAAATACATGAATATCCCTTAATTGAATGAAGCTTTCAGTCGTTATTGTTAACTATAACGTAGAGCATTTTCTTGAACAATGCCTAAAGTCGGTCTTTAAGGCCATGGATGGCATTGAGGGCGAGGTATTTGTAGTAGACAATCACTCCGTTGATGGATCGGTAGAGATGGTGAAGGAAAAGTTTCCACAGGCTATCCTGATCGACAATAAACAAAATACTGGATTTTCGAAAGCTAACAACCAAGCGATTACAATATCAAAAGGGCAATATGTTTTGTTGTTGAACCCCGATACTGTTGTTGAAGAGGATACTTTTCATACCTGTTTGCAATTCATGGATGAGCACCCAGATGCAGGTGCTTGTGGAGTAAAACTAATTGATGGCAAAGGGAATTATCTACCAGAATCGAAACGAGGTTTACCTACGCCTGAAGTTGCTTTTTATAAGATATTCGGACTAAGCACTATCTTCCCAAAATCGAAAAGATTTGGTAAATATCATTTAGGATTTCTTAATCCAGAAGAAACGCATGCAATTGAAGTGCTATCGGGTGCATTCATGTTTATGCGAAAAGAGGCGCTCAACAAATCTGGCTTATTGGATGAAGCCTTTTTTATGTATGGGGAAGACATCGACTTAAGTTATAGAATCACCCAAGTTGGATTTAAAATTTATTACCATCCAAAAACTAGGGTAATTCATTATCGAGGAGAGAGCACAAAAAAATCATCGATAAATTACGTTTTTGTGTTTTATCAAGCGATGATCATTTTTGCCCGGAAACATTTTTCCCCAGGAAATGCAAAAGTGTTTTCATTGCTGATCAATTTGGCTGTTTACTTAAGAGCTGGTTTCTCTATAATGAAGCGATTAGCTGGATCAGTATGGCTTCCACTGTTAGATGGCTCACTATTCTTCGGAGGCATGTTTGCGCTTAAATCATATTGGGCAATAAAAAGCGGGATTTACTACCCTTACTCATTCATGTGGATTGCTGTTCCGCTTTATATTCTCGCATGGATTACTAGCATGTGGCTCAATGGTGCATATGAAAAACCTCATCGAACAGGCGCTGCAGTAAGAGGTGTATTAACTGGTACTGTAATCATTTTGTTGGTTTATGCATTGCTTCCAGAAACTTATCGCTACTCAAGGTTTTTAACTTTAGTTGGTGCAGCATGGGCGGCACTTTCAGCATCAGGAATTCGATCATCAATTAATTTAATCAATTACAAAACCTTCTTCCCTGAAAGAAGAGAATTAAAGCGCATTTTGTTGATTGGAGGAATGGATGAAGCAAGCAGAATCAAAGCATTGATAAATCAATCGCCTGTAAAAACTGCTTATATAGGTATTATAAACCCTTTAGACCAAGAGTATATTCCAAAAGGTTATGCCGGTAATATTGGAAGGTTAAAAGAAATGGTTGAGATTTTTGGCATTAATGAATTGATATTTTGCGGGAAAGACCTAAGCAGCAGCGAAATTATGAATCAGATGATGAAAATAAATCATCCTGAACTTGAATATAAAATCGCACCACCTGAAAGCTTGTTTATTATTGGCAGCAATTCGATTCAAACAAGCGGAGAGCTTTATGTAATAGGATTAAACTCGATCGACCGACCATTAAATCGCAGAAAAAAACGCGCACTCGATATTGTTTTTTCTTTTACACTCTTGGTATTTTTCCCATTGTTGTTCGTTACCAAGTCACCAAGCGCTGCACTGAAGAATGCAGTTCATTGTTTAATAGGGAAATTCACCTGGGTAGGTTATTCACCAGGCTCAATATCTGATTCATTACCAAAGCTAAAATTGAGCGTCTTAAATCCATTGGATCCATTCAGCAAATTAGGCTCAGACGACCAAATGCGAATTCAAACCAATATTTTATATGCAAAAGATTATAGAATATCGAATGATATCTCAATAATTTATCAGTCGTTCAGAAGCATCGGACGTAAGATTTTAGGTTAAATTGACAGGGGTTAACAATAGTTAAATGAATAATTAGACTTTAATTTGTAACCTTTAATAATCTATACAAGTAACAAACCGAGCCTAATTGTTTAAATTCAAATAGGCTTTGTACTTATTCATATTTAACAAGAAATTTAAACTTCATAAAAATGAATTTTACAACTACTAAATTCATCAAATTATCAGCATTTATTCTGGGATTATTCATTTTTACCCCGAATTTAAAAGCACAAATTGATCAAGAATTTTGGTTTGGCCCCCCCGATCTTACCCAAGGAACTCAAGGTGAAATTAATGGGAATGCCTTTAGAGATAGGCCAATACAATTAGTACTTTCTACAATAACCGATCCTGCCCAAATTACAATATGGCAACCAGCAAATCTTTCTTTTGCTCCAATTGTAGTGAATTTGGCAGCGAACTCTACGCAAACAGTTAATCTAACAGCATTCATCAATCAAATCGAGATACGTTTTGTGGATTCGGTAATGAATACAGGTGTTTTAGTTCGAGCTACTGCGCCGATTACTGCATATTATGAATTGGGTGCAGCAGCAAACCGAGATTTGGTTGCCCTAAAGGGGAAAAATGCAAACGGAACACTCTTTTACACGCCCTTTCAAACCCTTTGGGAAAATGCTAGAACTCTAGGGGGAAGCCCATACATTCCTCAGCCAAGATCAGGGTTTATTATTGTTGCAACAGACGATTCTACTAATGTAACCATTACACCTGCAGTTGACATTTTAAACCATCCAGCAGGCATTCCATTTTCGGTTTACATGAATCGCGGTCAAACGTATTACTGCGAGGCATCAGATTACCTAGGTGCAGTTAGACCTGCTGGTACAAAAATCGAATCTGACAGACCGGTGGCAGTTACCATTAAAGACGACATGATCGATCTTGACCCTCCGCCAACGGGCACAGAAGGAGGAGCAGATTTGGCAGCAGATCAATTGATTTCAGTAGAAAATTGCGGCTTCAAACATATTGTTGTTCGCGGTGACCTTTCAAGTGGGCTTGATAAGGCCTATGTATGTGCTACAGAAGACAGCACTGAAATTTTCATTGATGGTAGTTTAACGGCAGTTGATACGCTCAACGCGGGAGAACAATATATTTACTCTTTTACAGATGCGGCTGGCTTCATTAGAGGAAGCAATCCAATTTATGTATTTCATATTTCAGGAGTTGGCGACCAAGTTGCTGGAGCCATTATTCCATCATTAGAATGCACTGGATCTAACCAAGTTGGATTTACCAGAACTGGCAATGCAAACTTCAAATTGAATTTAACCATCAAAGCGGGTTCTGAAAGCACCTTTACACTGAATGGAAACAATACTTATATTACTGCTGCTGATTTCCAACCCGTTCCTGGCAGCAATGGTGAATGGGTGTTCTGTAGAAAAGCTTTTTCAACAACAGAAATTCCAGTTGGACAGGCATCATTAATTCAAAATTTTTCTGAAGAATTGTTCCACATGGGAATCACTTACCAGCAAGGTGCTTCTTGCAACTATGGTTACTTCACCAATTTCTCCTACCTAGAACTAGGAATTAACCGTGAATTGTGTTTGGGAGATTCGGCGGTGCTTGATGCTGGTCCTGGCAAAACATCGTATTTGTGGAGCACTGGAGATACAACTCAAAAAATTATTGTATTCAATCCAGGAACATACTATGTGAGTGTTTTGAGCGGTAATGAATGTTCTGCGACAGATACTATTGAAGTATCAAATTACACCCCACCAGTAAATATTCAAGCATCAAGAGATACCATTTGCGAAGGATCGCAATTGTTGTTAACTGTTCCGGGAGTTTATCTTTTCGAATGGCAAGATGGTTCACAGAATCCATTCTTTATTGTTGATCAAGCGGGTATATACTATGTTGATGTTACCGACTTCCAAGGTTGTCGTGCGAGAGATTCAATTCAAATTTGGACATCTCCGAGGCCTGAAACACCTGTTGCTTCTATAATACCTTTCGACCCATCCGTTACTGCTGACACATTGTGCGCAGGTTCGCCATTTGCGCTTAATATGACTACAGTTACAAATGCTGAATCGTATGCGTGGGTCGGCCCTGGGAATACGCTTTACAATGGTACAGATATCAATATCTCGACCGCAACATCTGCGCAATCGGGCGAATACTATGCCTTCAGCATTTCCCAAGGATGTGAATCTTTCTTCGACACACTTAGCTTATTGATAAATCCAACACCAGAAGTTTATATAGGTTTGTCAGATACCGTTTGCAGCGTATCTAATGTTTTGTTAGATGGTGGAGCTGGCGCTGGTTATACTTATCTCTGGCAAGACAACTCAACAGATCAAACATTCACTGTATCAGAAAATGGTTTGTATTGGGTTGAAGTATTTAATCCGCAAGGTTGCTATAAACGCGACTCGGTAGAATTGTTTTTTTCTGTAACACCCCAAGCTCCGGTGCTTTATTCGAATGGAAACATCGTTAACGACTTGGCTATTTGCTCGGGTACGAACCTTATTTTGAGTATGAACGATGCAGCTGGTTCTGCTTACTATTTCATTTCTTCAAATGACACTACAATTTCAGGTTCAGAATCTTTGATCTACTCAGATATTCAGCAATCTGCAGCCGGAACATACTATGCATATTATGATCAGAATGGTTGCCCATCAGCATCTGATTCTGTTAATATCACAATTGATTTAAGTCCAGAATTTTCCTTTGCTTTTTCCGATACTTCGATCTGTGCTGGCGAAATCCTCACCTTATCTGCTGCTTCAGTTAGTGGAGTAACATATTTGTGGAACAACAACTCTATCACCAATTCAATTACAGCTAGTTCAACAGGAATTTACTGGGTTGAATTAGAGAATCCAACGGGTTGTTCAATTCGTGATTCGGTTGATTTAGATGTATTGCCAAGACCTCAAAGTCCAGTTATTTCAGGAGATACAACACTTTGCGGAAGCGAGGCACTTACATTAACGTCTAATCAAGAACCCGGAGCAGTATATTCATGGGGAACTCCTGCAGGGCAAGCTACTGGTCCAGTGTTAAATTTATCTTCACCACCAGTAGGATTGTACACCCTTTCGGTTAGTTTGAATGGATGCGAAAATGCTTCCTCTGCATCGGTAATCGTTTCTGTGAACAGCATCCCTGTTTTTGATCTTGGTAATAACCTCAGTATTTGCAATGATGAAACAGCATTGCTTGAAGGACCAGAAAATTTGGCGACTTACAACTGGAGTAATAATGAAACAACTTCCTCGATTACAGTAGGAGGCGGAGAATTTTATCTTGAAGTTATCGATGCAAAAGGTTGTCGCTACAGCGATACAATTGTCATTTCTCAAACTGGTCCTGAAGCAGCATTTACTTCAGACCCTACAACGGGCGCGCAAACTGGTGTAAATATCACATTTAATGATGGTTCCACTGGAAACCCTGTAAGTTGGTTGTGGAATTTTGGAGATAACAGCAACGCCTCTACACAGAATACAAACCACAGCTATGCTTCGCAAGGAACACTTAGTGTTTTGTTAACGGTAACTGATGCTGCTGGATGTATTGACACCGTTTCGAGAAGTTATCAAATCTCGAATTCTGTTGCAGTTCCGAATTCATTCACACCAAATGGTGACGGATACAACGACTTTTTCGCAGTAAAGGGCTTAGGTGCATTTCCAACTTCATCGATGGCAATATTCAATCGATGGGGAAGCGAAATTTATGCTGTTGGCAACTATCTAAACGATTGGGATGGGGGCGATCTTCCTGATGGAACCTACTTCTATGTACTGAAGCTTTCAAATGGAGAAACGCTCACCGGCGACGTTACTGTAAAAAGGTAACTGCGTTCATAAGATTTAAAACCCCGATCAAATTTTTGGTCGGGGTTTTGTTTTTCAGGCTATCGCTGTTTAAATAAAGCATAAAACGATTGAATTAGGCAGGGAATAATCTATACATTCATCGCGCTATCAAATTGAGGCTTATGAAATTCATCCAGATCCTATTTTTCCTTTTGGTATTCTCGCCTATTTGCCAAGCGCAACAAGACCTGAGTTCTACCAACAAGAAGGCTATTCGACTATTCAATGAAGGTTTGAAAAGCTATCAATCGAAGATGAACAATGAAGCCTACGGATTGCTAAAAGCAGCAGTAACTGAGGATCCAACATTCTTCGAAGCACAAATAGCCTTGGCAGACTTGTGTTTGGATATGGAAAAATATTCGGAGTCAAGAAATTACTTCGAAGGAGCTGCCAAGATCAGAGCAGATAAATTCCCTCCTATGTATTACAGGTGGGCACAAGCAGACTTCGCCTCGGCTGAATATTCTTCAGCCATCGTGCATTGTAACAAGTATTTGAGTTTCACCAAAATCCAGGAACAAACCAAGAAAAAGGCAGAACGTTTATTACGAAATGCTCAATTCGCAGAACAAGCAGTGTTGAATCCTGTGAAATTCAAACCTGAAAATCTTGGACCGGAAATCAATAGCCAATACAGCGAATACCACCCATCAATAACCGTTGATGATCAAATAATTGTATTTACAAGAATGCGTCCTTCGGATGAGCTTACCGACAATGGAGGATCGCAAGTAGAAGAAGATTTCTTCACAAGCGTTCGTAAAGACGGAAAATGGCGACCATGCATCAGCGTCGGGCCTCCTCTAAACAGCCATGGCAATGAAGGTGCGCATTGTTTAATGCCTGATGGAAGATTCATTTTCTTCACAGGATGTGAAAGACAGGGTGGTTTGGGGCGATGTGATATTTACGTTTCAGAATACAGTGGAAAAAAATGGACCGAGCCCTCAAACCTTGGTGAAGGCATAAATGGAGCAAGTTGGGAAGCACAACCTACTGTTTCAGCAGATGGAAGAGAAATCATTTTTGTGAGTAAACGCGAAGGCGGAAAAGGCATGGCCGACCTTTGGTGCAGTAGAAAGCAAGCAAATGGCTCGTGGGGTCCTGCTTACAATTTAGGCGATTCACTAAATACTGATATGGAGGAATTTGGGCCCTTCCTGCACCCTGATGGAAGAACACTTTATTTTTCCTCTGCGGGGCATCCTGGTATGGGACAACGTGATTTTTTCATTAGTAGAAAAGCTAAGAATGGGGAATGGCAAAAACCCATTAACCTTGGTTATCCCATTAATACAAATGGCGACGAAACACACATGATCATTAGCGCAGATGGGAAAAAGGCATATTTCAGCGCAGATAGAGAAGGAGGATACGGCTTGCGAGACATTTACACATTCGACATGAATCCAGAAGTACAACCCTTTGCTGTTACATTCATGAAAGGGAAAGTATATAACAAAAAAAACGATGCGAGATTGGGTGCTCGATTTGAAATCATAGATCTATTCACCAAACAAATCATGGCAGCTAGTAGTAGTGATCCAATCAATGGAGAATTCCTGCTTAGCCTACCTGCAGGTTCTTCCTATGCGCTCAATGTAAGTTCTCCTGGTTTCTTGTTTTTCTCTGAAAATTACACCCTCGAAAAAGAACTCAAACCAACCGATGTATTTGAAATAAATATTCCGCTTCAGCCCATTGAAGCTGGAGAAAGCATTGTATTAAAGAACGTCTTTTTTTCCACAGGGTCGGCAGCATTAGAAACTATTTCACAAACAGAACTAGAAAAACTATTAGAGTTTCTCCAGAAGAATCCGAGTTTAAAAATCGAAATCAGTGGCCATACAGATGATGTTGGGAATGAACAGTTAAATCTAAAATTATCGCAATCGCGCGCGGAAGCTGTAAAATCGTATTTGGTTGAAAAAGGAATTGTTGCAGATCGACTCAACGCAAAAGGATACGGTAAAAGCAAACCAATAGCTCCGAATACGAGCGATGCAAGCCGTAAATTGAACCGCAGAACTGAATTTACAGTACTGTCGAAATAAGATGTCGCAAGTGCTTCATTCGATTCAAAAGTTTTTCAAACACGATCAAACACGACTTTGGTTAATCGTTTATTTGGGCATTGCCATTTTTGCTGGTTTGCAATCTTATTTACTTGGCTTGAAAGAAGTAAATGGAGTGGTATTTACGCACTATAACAACTTCGATATTTTTAGATTTTCTTTTGATCACTTAATCCAAGGGAAAGATCTTTATGCGATTCACCCAAAAGATCATTACGACTTATTCAAGTACAGCCCTGCATTTGCTCTTTTCTTTGGCTTGTTTAAATTCTTCCCCGTTTGGTTGGGCTTAATTTTTTGGAATGCGTTAAACAGTGTTTTATTGGCAGTAGGAATTTTACGATTGCCTAAACTTAGTTATGCTCAGAAAAATGGAGCATTGATCATTTGTTTAATTGAAACCTTTACTTCTATTCAGAGTTCGCAATGTAATGGACTGATCGCTGGTTTAATATTATTGGCGTTTTCCGCAATTGAAAAAAAACAAATCATCTTGGCTTCATTGTTTTTGTCGATTACTGTATTTATCAAGTTGTTCGGCATTGTCGCATTTGCATTATTTCTTTTGTATCCCAACAAACCCAAAATGATAGTTTCTACAATTTTTTGGTTTGCCCTTTTCACGCTCATTCCTCTGTTGGTTGTTACCCCTCAACAATTAGAATTTCTCTATTCGAGTTGGCTGCACTTGCTTAACAATGACCATAGTTTAAGCTATGGATTTTCTATGATGGGCTGGCTACATTATTGGTTCGGACTTAATATCAACAAATTACACTTACTCCTACTCGGAGTTGTATTGTTTCTTGTGCCTTTTGTTCGATTGAAAATGTACCGCCATCTTCATTTCAGAATGCTGCTTCTATCGATGGTGATGATATGGGTTATCTTATTCAACCACATGGCAGAATCGCCCACATTGGTGATTGCAGTAGTTGGAATTGTAGTTTGGTTTTATGCTGGTCTAAGAAATACCCTCGATAAAGTCTTGCTTGGGTTAACGATTTTACTCACTTCGCTTAGTGGAACCGATATTTTTCCTGCACAGATTCGCCACGAAATTATTTATCCCTACGTGGTAAAGGTTTTTCCAATCATCTTGGTGTTTGCTAGGTTGATGATTGAATTGTTTCAAACAAAAGCAACTATTTCACTTCAAAAGAAAGCAACTGCTCTCCATTGAGGAAGCCCTTTAGCTGATCGCCAATCTTTACGGCAGAAACGCCAGAAGGTGTTCCAGTATAAATTAAATCGCCAGTTTTAAGTGTAACGAATTGCGACAGGTAAGTTATAATCGACTGGAAATTGAAAATCATGTCGTTAGAGCTTCCTTGTTGGCGAACTTCTTCATTCACCGATAGACTGAAATTTATTTCACCTTGGCTATGTAATTCTGTAAACGGAACGAACATTCCAATTGGTGCAGAACCATCAAATGCTTTCGCTTTTTCCCAAGGCAAACCCTTTTCTTTACATTGTTGCTGAAGGTCACGAGCAGTGAAATCTACACCAACAGTAATTCCATCAATGTATTTCAATGCGTGTTCGGGAGAAATGTGCTTTCCTGCTTTTCCAACGCGTAGTACAATTTCGATTTCGTGGTGGATGTCACTTGAAAAATCCGGGTGATAAAATGCCGAGCCGTCTTTGAGCAAAGCAGTATCTGGCTTCATGAAGAATACAGGCTCCTTTGGAAGCGGGTTGTTTAATTCTTTTGCATGTTCAGCATAATTTCTGCCGATACAGAGAATTTTCATCCGTTGAAATTCGATTTTAGTCCGCGGAGCTTAATTTTTTCGATGGCTCTTTTGGTCGACAAAGCAAAATCGCCATTCATGATCCAATCATAATAACTCGGTTCACGAAGGAAAACATCTTCCACCTTTTTGCCTTTGTGCTTTCCGAAATTAAAAAGTTCTTTCCCGTCTTTATCGTAAACCATTCTTCCTGCGAAATCTACCCAATCTTTGTTGGTAGAAAATTCCGACAGTTTTTTCATGTCGTTTACAACAGGGATTGTGGTTTTACCTTCCTTGTCGGTGTATTCAATACCTTGATACTTTTCCAATTGAGCGAGAAGCACATCGTAAGTTCCGCGTACATCTGCTTCTGCACCATGTGCGCCGATGTGTTCGCGGTTGCAATAAAACTTCACAGCAGCCGACAAAGTACGCTGTTCCATTTGATGGAAAATATTCTGAATATCTACCAAGCTGCGGTCTTCCATAGGGAATTCAATTCCAGCACGGAAGAATTCTTCGATGAGCATAGGAACATCGAACTTATTGGAGTTGTATCCAGCAAGGTCGGAATCACCGATGAAATCCATCAAGCCTTTGGCGATCGCTTTAAATGTAGGTTCATCCTTCACATCCTCATCGCTAATGCCGTGAATTTTAGTCACTTCCGGTGGAATAGGAATCGTTGGATTGATCTTTCGGGTTTTGATATCCTCTGTTCCATCAGGATTGACCTTCAAAACACAGATTTCAACGATTCGATCGGCGGCTACATTCGTTCCTGTAGCTTCAAGATCGAAGAAAACGATAGGCTTGGTGAGTTGAAGTTTCATTAGAAAGGACGGTTGATGTCGAATGCTTCGAGATAATCAGCCACCTTGCGAATGAAGCTTCCTCCAAGAGAACCATCTACTACACGATGATCGTATGAAAGTGAGCAATACATCATGTGGCGGATAGCAATCACATCACCCTGTGGCGTTTCTAAAACTGCTGGTTTCTTTTTGATCACTCCAACAGCCATAATTGCTACCTGAGGTTGGTTAATGATCGGCGTACCCATCACATTTCCGAAAGATCCAACATTGGTAACAGTGAAGGTTCCACCAGAAATATCGTCTGGGGCAAGTTTATTGGCTCGGGCTCGGGTAGCCAAATCGTTTACCGATTTAGTAATCCCAACCAGTGAAAGTGTATCGGCATTTTTAATTACTGGAACGATCAAGTTTCCTGAAGGAAGCGCAGTCGCCATTCCGATATTGATGTTCTTACGTTTGATGATGCTGGTTCCACTAACCGAAACATTGATCATTGGAAGATCTTTTATTGCGCGAGCAACTGCTTCGATGATGATCGGAGTAAATGTGATTTTTTCGCCTTCACGCTTTTCGAAATCTTTCTTTATACGCTCTCTCCAAAGTACCATATTGGTAACATCAACCTCAACAAACGAAGTAACGTGTGGACTTACAGATTTCGACATCACCATATGATCGGCAATGAGCTTACGCATGCGATCCATTTCGATAATTTCGTCGCCTGCATTCATTGAAACTGCTGGTGCAACTTGTGTTGCTTTTACCGCTGGTGCAGATACTGGAGCTGCTTGGCCAGGCTTGCGGTTCGACAACCAATTCATGAGGTCGTCTTTGGTTACGCGGCCTTCTTTCCCGGTTCCGGGGATGGAATCCAGTTCCTGCATGGAGATCTTCTCTTCCTTGGCGATGTTTCGCACCAGTGGAGAATAGAATTTTCCGCTTTCGGATTTAGAACTGATAGATTCGCTCACTGATGTTTCTGCTGAAGCAGAGGCTGATACAATAACTTCGGGAGCTTTCGCTGCTGCAACTGGAGCAAATGTCGATGCAGGCGCTGAAGTAGCTTCAGCTGAAGTATTGATGATAGCGATAACACCGTTCACCAAAATCGTTTGGCCTTCCTCGAAAAGGATTTTTTCTAGGATTCCCGCTACCGGGGAAGGGATTTCAGAGTCAACCTTATCGGTTGCAATTTCAAGGACGGGCTCGTCTAGTTCGATACTATCGCCGGGCTTTTTTAGCCATTTGATAATTGTGGCTTCGGCGACGCTTTCGCCCATTTTCGGCATAACCAATTCAAATTGCGCCATAGGAAAGGTGACAGTTTAATTTGCGGCAAATTTAGGCTTTTCCGCTGAGGATAGTTGCTGCTTTCAAATAAATTAAGCGCCTATATAATAGTCGATTATGATAACTTAACCAGAAGATTGGATACGTTTTTACACTGTGGTTGAAAATCCCGAATAGCTAAAAACAAAAAAACCGCCTAGACGCAGGTGGTTTTTGCTCCTCGGGTTGGACTCGAACCAACGACCCTCTGATTAACAGTCAGATGCTCTAACCGGCTGAGCTACCAAGGAATTTTGAGGCTGCAATTTTACACCATTTTATTTATCCACGCAACGGAAAAGCATAAAAGAGGAAAAATAATTTTTCAATGCCTGATTTTCAATCATATAAATTAACGAAACTCCTGCAAATCGCATAGCCTTTTGTACATTCCTCCATGAGAAATGAGCTCATCGTGGGTGCCTCTTTCTATAATTTTACCCAATTCGAGCACTAAAATTTCATCGGCATGCCGAATTGTCGACAGTCGATGGGCAATGACCAATGAAGTTCTGTTCTTCATTAAAACCGACAGCGCATCTTGTACAAGGCGTTCACTTTCAGTATCCAATGCAGAAGTTGCTTCATCAAGAATTAAGATATCTGGATTTTTCAGCACAGCCCGTGCAATCGATAATCTTTGTCGTTGCCCACCGGAAAGTTTCGAACCACGGTCTCCAATCAAAGTAAAATAGCCGTCTTCTAGTGCACTAATAAAATCATGGGCATTGGCAAGTTTCGCGGCTTCAATCACCGCCTCCATTGTTGCATTTGGGTTTCCAAGTGCTATGTTATTGAAAACAGAGTCGTTAAACAGGATGCTTTCCTGACTAACAATTCCCATTAATCCGCGAAGATCCGACAGTTTGAGGTCACGCAAATCTTTCCCATCGACAGTAATTTGTCCACTTTTCACATCATAAAAACGAGAAAGCAAATCAGCTAAAGTTGATTTACCAGATCCCGAAGGGCCAACTAGGGCAATAGTTTTTCCTTTCTCTAATTGGAAATTTACATCATTGATGATGGGCGATCCAATATAATCGAACGACACATTTTTGAACTCCACTTTCGATTGAAGCGACTGAATATTCTCAGCATTCTCTTTCTCTGGAATCGTATTTTCAGCATCTAGAATTTGATTTACACGATCCATAGAAGCACGACCTTTCTGAAGGTTGTAATAGGCCTGAGTGATCGCTTTAATCGGTGGAAGAATTTGTGTGAAGAGTAAGATGAACGTCATGAAAACCTCTGGAGAAAGCGAAGAATTTCCGCTTAAAACTGCAGAACCTCCGTACCACATAATCGCTACGATCACAGCGGAGCCCATTAACTCACTCATTGGAGAAGCGAGATCTTTTTTTCGGTAGATCCGATTCATCACTCTGCGCAAATCATTGTTCATCCCTGCGAACCTCTGATTTAATTGAGATTCGGCTCTGAATGCCTTGATAATTCTCAGGCCTCCGAGTGTTTCTTCGATGATCGAAAGTAGATCGCCGGTTTTCTTCATCCCAACATCCGATGATCTTTTGAGACTTTTTCCTATTTTCCCGATGAGCAAACCAGCAAGAGGGATGAGAATTAGAGAAAACATGGTAAGCTCGGGGCTCATAACAAACAAAGTGACCAAGTAAATAATCACAGTTGGTGGATCCCTAAAAACCATTTCAATTGCACCAATCACCGACCACTCGATTTCCTGCACATCGTTATTCATTCGGGCCATGATATCGCCCTTTCGCTCGTTGCTGTAAAATGATAGTGGCAGAATGAGGACTTTGTCGAAAAGTGCATTGCGGATGTCCATTATCACCCCATTTCGAACTGGTGCGAGAAAATACATCGCCATGTATCGACAGAGGTTCTTCAAGAAGAACATCAGAAGCACCATCAAACTCATTTTGATCAGAGCAGCTTCTCTTCCAGATTCTTGAATTACATTAGAAATAAAATGATTGAAAGCTGCTTGAATGTATTCGGCACTGAATTTAAAATCAGGCAGTTCTACAACGGGTTTTTCGGTTCCAAAAAGCAACCCTAAAAAGGGAATAGCCAGTGTAATGGTGAATAAACCAAAGAAAATTCCTAATAAATTGAAAAGAATATTGAGTGCAACGTACCTCCAATAGGGAGTAATGTACTTGTACGGACCAGAAAGAAGGCGCATAGGGCTCAAATGTACTGAAATAAACGCGCGGCTTTTTACCTTTGCAGAATGGAATCGACCAGACAAAAAAAAGTTTCCCGATTGGTTCAGAAAGAGCTGGCCGTTTACTTTCAACGCGAAAGCCGCAATCACTTTGGATCTGCGCTAATTACAGTAACAATTGTTCGGGTGAGTCCAGACCTTAGTCTTGCCAGGGTATATTTGAGTTTGTTTAAAGCTCAAAAGCCAGAAGAATTGATGGAAGTCATCAAAGGGATGAAAAAAGAAATCCGCAAAATGCTTGGAGAATTGGTTCGAAACCAGCTTCGTATCGTACCTGATTTGGACTTCTTCCTCGACGACTCGATCGATTACTTCGAGAACATCGACCGATTGCTGAGCAAAGACTAAGCATTGAAATTCCCGCTTTTCATAGCGTTTAGGTACCTCTTTTCGAAAAAGAGCACCAATGTGATCAATATCATTTCAGGCATTTCTGTGCTTGGAGTAACCGTTGGAACAGCTGCATTGGTGGTTTTGCTATCGGCTTTCAATGGTTTGGAAGGCTGGGTAATTAGCTTATATGATGCCTTTGATTCGGATGTAAAAATTGAACATCGGAGCGAAAAATTCTTCCCGTTTTCTTCGGCAAAAATGGAACAGCTTTCATCCGTTGATGGGGTGAAATACACCATGCCAGTTATTGAAGAAAATGGACTTTTAACCTATGGAGAAGCTCAGTTTATTTGCACTGTTAAAGGTGTAGGAAGCGCATTTGAAAAAATGAGTGGAATCGACAGCATGCTAGTAGAAGGTAGATTTAGCCTAGGAAGCGACTCTTCATCAAATGCTATATTGGGAAGTGGCGTAGCCTACTCTTTAAGCCTTAGCTTACAAAGTTTGGCAGTGCCTTTGGAAGTTTATGTTCCACGACCAGGGGCAAGCTTAACGCTCAATCCGGCAGAGGCTTTTAGCGCTGGAACATTGCGTCCGACAGGCGTTTTTCAAATCCAACCTGAAGTTGACACGCGGTATGTAATTGTTCCATTTACCTTTGCAGAAAACCTATTCGATCGGCAAGGAAAAATGAGCAGTGTTGAAATTCAAATGGAAAAAAGCGCTAACACAAAACAGGTGCTTGTTGAAATTTCAAAAATACTGGGTCCTAATTTTTCAGTAAAAGACCGTTTTAAACAACACGATCTTCTTTACAAAATTATCAATGCGGAGAAATGGGCTGTTTATTTGATTTTAACTTTCATATTAATCATTGCAGTGTTTAATATCACTGGCTCTTTAACTATGCTCATTGTTGATAAATCTAAAGATATCCGCACATTGGAAAGTTTGGGAGCAGATCAATCTATGCTTCGTAAAATTTTCTTTGCTGAGGGGCTGTTGATCACATTTTTCGGTCTGTTGCTGGGGATAACTTCAGGCCTTAGCATCGTTTGGCTTCAAGACAAATTTTCGTTGGTGATGATTAGCCAACACGATGCATATCCAGTTCTGCTAAATTGGATCGATATATTGCTGATAGGAGCAACTGTTGTATTGATAGGTGCAACCGCTGCATGGTTTCCTGCCAACAGCATTTTAAAAAGATACCGATTAAACTTCGGTAACAAATAATGAAATTGTATTGACCTCTTTTCTAGTTTGAGAGGCTAGATCACGAAATTTGTTGCTTACTAATTAGAGTTGATTAATTGAAAGAGTTCATCCAAATTAGGTGTTAAGATGATCTCAGTTCGGCGGTTTTTCTTGCGTGCATCTGGCGTACTCGCTTTATCAATTGGTAAAAATTCACCACGACCAGCAGCGGTAAGTCGTTTAGGATCTACCTTCGAGTTGGAGGCAATAATTCGAAGAATAGACGTTGCTCTGAGCACACTTAAATCCCAATTGTCTTTAATAGTAGCACTTTTAATAGGTACATTGTCGGTATGACCTTCGATTAGTACCGAAATATCGGCTTCTTTCTCGAGCACTTTAGCTAGTTTTTTCAAAGCATCAACACCTTTAGCATCAACCACGGTGCTGCCAGATTCAAACAAAAGTCGTTCTTCGAGAGAAACGTAAACTTTTCCATTCTTCATGCTAACAGATAGTCCATTATCCTGAAAACCTAACAAAGCGTCCGACACCTTGTTTCGAAGTTCCTTCATGGCTGAATCTTTTGCCGCAAGTACATTTTCTAATTCATTGACACGATCTTCTTTCAGTTTTATTGCTTCCTCAGCAGCTTTCATTTCCATACTTAAACGCTGAATGTCGGCTGAACGTTTATCTAGATCTGCTTCAAGAATTCTAAGCCTATCTTCCTTCTTCTGCAACTCCTCCTGAGTAAGTTGATATTGCCCCATGAGTTTTTTATTGTCTGCGTCTTTTCCTTCCATCAACTTATTGTTGTTTTCAAGCAATTGATCGTAAGTCGCATTAAGTCGTTCATAGGCAACATTTAACCTTCTGAACGATCTTCCTTGATTTGAGGTATCTGAAGTAAGCGCTTTTAGTTGGCGACCTAATTCATCAACCCGAACATTGAGCTCCTTTTCTTTTGCGTTAAATGTTTCGTAGCGAGATTTCAATTCAGACAGTTCGCTATCGCATTTTTCTCTGGCAGCTTTCATTTCTTCAAATTGACGCCCACTAACACATGCCTGCAAAATTAAAAGCACGAAAATTCCTAAAAAGTAACCTGTTTTCTTGATCATAACTTAAAATAATGATACAAACCTACCGATAAACCAAGGCTTTAATTAAGCACAATCCTACAAGAAATAAACATAATACGGTTGACATTGTCGAGTAATCATCTCGAAACTGGAAAATGATGTCGTGCAACTTAAAAGTAGGCCAGTCGTTAAATAGATAAATAATTGGGGGGATGAAAAAACTTAGCGAAAATTGGCTCACTGAGAACCTAATTGATCTCGAATATAAGCAATATATACTGTTGGCTTATCTTGAAGATGTTGAACAACAGTTTAAACAACAGTTACTCTATCCCAGCTTAGCGGAATTAATTAGCCATTATAGAAAACTAAAGTCGGTAAGAGATAGCACTGATCAACTGTATCAATCGTTTCCAGGGCAGTTAGCAGGATTGGATTTTGAGCACTTCAAATTATCGTACAGAAGTGTTGTCGAAAATGATCAGCTGATGGATGAGTTGGAAAAAATTATCAGTTTTTCATTGCCGAAATTGGAAATCCAGCTCAATATTGGAAAGTCTGTTTATGAAAAAATAGAGAATCAATTGAAACTAGAACCGATTGGATTGGTGCCACTTCGGCAAAATGAAGGTTATATGATTCTGAAATTAAACCAGCCGTCTGAGATTCGAGTTTATGAATATGCTGTAAGTATTTTCGAGAATGACGCTGAAAAATTTAGAGCTATTCATACCAAAGAAATAGCAAAATATTCCTCCACATTGGCAAATACTGCACCTGAGATAAAAGCTGATTTAATTAGGAACAACAAGGAAATTCCAAATCCTGCTACCTACTTTTTCAGTTGCACCTTAAATATTCCAGTGGAAGAAACCTATTTACCCATTGCAAAACGAATGTTGATCAAAGAAATATCTAATTCAACAGGAAACCTAACAGCTATTTAATTGTTATCTTAGCGACCGTTTTAAAAAAATACGCCAACCATCAACCATGCGTAAACTCTACTTTACATTAGCGATCGCTATCGCATCTTTAACATCATTTGGTCAGCAAATTCAACGATGTGGTTCGCACATTATGAATGATGCTGCTTTAATGAACCATCCAGAATTGCGCGTTGCACAAGAAGAATTGGAAGCCTTTACCGAGCAATATGCTCCCGATGCTGCTGATCGTTCAGTTCTTAAAGTGATTCCTATTGTGTTTCACATTATTCACAATTATGGATCTGAAAACATTTCAAGAGAACAAGTTGAAGATGCTGTAAGAATAATCAATGAAGATTTCCAACTTTTAAATACCGATCAAAACGAGGTTATTCCTGAATTTGAGGGGATTCTTGGAGACGCACAAGTTGAATTTCGTTTGGCTCGCAAAGACCCCAATGGAAATTGCACCGATGGGATTACAAGAACCGTTTCTACGTTAACTTACAATGGTAACGACAATGTGAAAGACCTCATTTCATGGCCAAGAAACAAATACCTCAACGTATGGATTGTTGCCGATGTGATTTTGGAATCAGGCGACCAAGTTGGAGGATATGCTTACCGTCCGGGAAATGCTCCTAGCGCTACATACGATGGTATTATTGTTACACACACCCAATTGGGAGGAATCGGAACATCAAACGGTGGGAATTTTGCTAGCCGCACATTGCCACATGAAATCGGACATTGGTTTAACCTCAACCATACTTGGGGGCCGAGCAACAATCCAGGTTTAGCGGACAACTGCAACCAAGATGACGGCGTAACAGACACACCAAACACAATTGGGGTTGCAGATCAAAGTTGCAATCTTGCTCAAGTAACTTGCGGCACGCTTAATAATGTTCAGAATTTCATGGATTATGCAAACTGTGCTATCATGTTTTCTGCAGGCCAGTGCACAAGAATGAATGCAGCTCTTAATGCAACCGCCGGACAAAGAAATAACTTATGGTCATCTGCCAATCTCATTGCAACTGGGGTAAATACTACAGCACCAGTTTGTGCGCCATTGGCGGACTTCTCCTCAAGTACAAATGTTGTTTGCACAAATACGAACCTAACATTTACAGATGAAAGCTATAATGCTACAGTTGATGCTACTTGGACATGGTCTTGGTCTTTCCCTGGCGCTACAACTGCGACTTCAAATGCACAAAATCCAGTAATTCAATATGCTGAGCCAGGTATATATCCAGTTACATTAACTGTTAGCAACTCGACAGGAAGCAACGCAAGAACTAAAAATAGTTTTATCACAGTAAGGCCATTAAATCCAACTATCAGCTCTCCATTTGTAGAAAGTTTTGAGGATGCCGCATTCCCAAATATTAGTTCTGATCCATTTAACAATTGGTCTGTTGTTGGAACTTCTACAGCTTTCGAGCGCACCACTCTTGCCTCTGTAACTGGAAGCGCTAGTATTCGCTATAACAACAACCCAATTGCCACTGGCAGCCGCACCGAATTGATCTCTCCGATCATTAATATGTCAGGAACTTCATCTCCTGCTAACATTACGTTCAAACTAGCTTATGCGCGTAAAAGCACAACTACAAATGACCGTATGGAGATTTATGTGTCGAATAATTGTGGTCGTACTTGGTCGTTGCGATACGCTAAAGCAGGAACAGCCTTATCTACTTTGGCTTCAGGACAAACAATTTCAGGCACATTCGTCCCTACTTCTGATCAATGGAGAACTGAAACAGTAAGTGTTTCAGCGCTTGCAGGTCAGAACAATGGTATGGTGAAGTTTGTAGTTTCCGACAGTGCAGGAAATAGTATCTTCTTGGAAGACATCAATATTTTGAATCAACCAGTAGGTTTGGAAGATATCTCTTTGGATGATTATATGACTCAAGTTTTCCCAAATCCGGGCAATGGTGATGCAACCATAAGTGTTGGCTTACTTCGTCAAGGAAATGTAACAATAAGTGTTACTGATTTAACTGGGAAGTTGATTGGAAGCATGAGTAAAGAAAATCTTGGTGCAGGAGACTATACTTTCAATTTGATTGAAGCAAGTGGCCGTAACTTAAGTGCTGGAGCTTATTTGATCAGAATTGAATCAGGCAACTACAGCAAAACCAGAAAATGGATTTGTAACTAATGGATATCAGGATTTCTGAAAGCCCTTCATCATTGCATGAAATTGAGGATCAGTGGAAAAAGCTGATCCTCAATTTAGAAGTTCAATTCGGAGACGGATTAGACTTACAGGCTGTGCTGATGCTTATTGGAGTTCAGGAACTTGGTAAAGGATATCGGAAATTCAACAAGGACCAAAAACTTGAAGTGCTGCATATAGCCATATGCACATTATTAGAACCTTACGGCTATTATAAATTCGAAGGTCAAGATGAAGATGGATACCCGCATTGGTCAACAGTAGAAAATCTTCCACCATTGAAGCCTGGGCAACAAAGTTTTTTAATGAAACAATCTATTATAGATTATTTTTCTGATTACTTTCCTACTGAACAATAATAGTCTTTGATACGGTTTCGCCTGGTTCGAGCTTGATTAAATCGCTCGCATTACCATAAGAAATGTGCGTTACCTCTACATCCAATATTGCAGGATTTTTAAAAGTGAAAGTTGCAGTTCCATTCCCATCTGTGAGTTTGGTGTTCTCTGAATTTGACAGAAAATCTGCGATTTCTCCTTTTTGAGAAAGCCCCCAATTAGATGTTAGTTTCACTTTAGCAGAAGTTGCAGGACCGCCATTTGCACGTACCACTTTAATTACGGCAGAGCATGTTTGGTCTTCCGATTTGCAGGAGAACACTAAAACAGTAAACATTGCGAAGGAAATGATGGCAGAATTTCTGAATGTCAGTTTCATCTGATTAAGTCTGTAAGTTTCAAAAGTACAAATATTTTGTTTGCCCTTTCAAATCTAAACGGAGAATAACATCTGATGTTTCAATCCCGAGGACCTTTTCAATTTATTTATATTTGCGCTCACTAACAATTAGTATGCTTCAGGAAGAAATTGCAGGCATTGCCGCAGAAATTGAGAACATCAAACCGAAAAATGCCGAAAGTGCTGAGAAATTTCGTCAAACTTACTTAAGTAAAAAAGGGATTGTACCTGCACTGTTTGATCGTTTTAAAGATGTTCAACCTGAAGACCGAAAGGAAATTGGTAGGCTGCTCAATATCCTTAAGCAACGCGCTGAAGCAATTTGGAAAGAAGCCAAAGAATTAAGTGAAAATCAAATTACGGAAGGTGAAACTATCGATTTCAGTGCTCCTGGTATTCCTTTCCCTTCAGGCAATAGACACCCATTATCGATTGTATCTGACGAAATTCGAGAAGTATTTAACCGCTTAGGCTTTACGGTTGCAGAAGGCCCTGAAATTGAAGACGATTGGCATAACTTCAGTGCTCTA
The DNA here is from genome assembly GCA_040403315.1 of Flavobacteriales bacterium. Classification (GTDB taxonomy): domain Bacteria; phylum Bacteroidota; class Bacteroidia; order M30B66; family M30B66; genus CAMCXT01. The sequence continues at coordinate 859,470 of JBBAKX010000001.1, read as the reverse complement.
AATTTTCCAGAAGAACATCCTGCACGCGATATGCAGGATACCTTTTTCATTGACCGAGCTCCTGAAATGGCACTCCGAACTCACACTTCTTCGGTGCAAATTCGGATGATGGAACGAAACAAACCGCCGTTTCGAATGATTATGCCGGGTCGTGTTTACAGAAACGAAGCTGTTTCGGCTCGCGCACATTGCTTCTTCCACCAAGTAGAAGCGCTTTACATAGATGAGAATGTATCGTTTGCCGACTTGAAGCAAACCTTGCTGCATTTTGCTCGTGAAATGTTTGGAACAGAAACCAAAATTCGCTTGCGCCCATCGTATTTTCCTTTCACCGAACCTTCGGCAGAGATGGATATTTCCTGCACTGTATGCAGCGGTAAGGGTTGTAATATTTGCAAATACTCAGGATGGGTGGAAATTCTAGGATGTGGAATGGTTCATCCAAATGTTTTGAAGAATTGCAATATAGACCCAGAAAAATTTACAGGGTTCGCTCTTGGAATGGGGATTGAACGCATCGCAATCTTAAAATATCAAGTGAAGGATTTGCGTTTCTTTTCGCAAAACGATCTCAGATTTCTAAAGCAATTCTCGATTGGGAAATAAATATTAATTGAACGAAATCAGTATTTGATTTTTTTCAACCGCCTGACCAGCGTTCACTTTTATTTTGCCAATAACCGCATCTCCTAGTGCTTTTATTACGTTCTCCATTTTCATGGCTTCAAGCACAAGTAGGCTGTCGCCTTTTTTTACTTCGGCACCTTCCTCAACTGTTATACGGACAACCAAACCTGGCATCGGCGCTTTGATTTCGTTGAGCTTTCGACTCGTTGTAGTATCCAATCCCATCGATTGCAAAAGGATCTGCATTCGATCAAGCGTTTTCACAGAAATCGAATTACCGTTAACCTTTAATTGAAAGAGATTTGATTGAGGATCAAATGACTCTACGATCACATTGAAAGAATTATTGTTCTTGATAATGTTGTAAGTCGAAGGGCCTGTTTTTAAAATATCCCATTCAAATTCTTGTTGGTTAACCTTCCCATTGGAAAACTGTTTACCAAACTCAATTTCAAATACTTTACCGGCTGCTTCAGATTTAAACATAACGTAACATCAAGAAATTAATTCAACTTCAGGAGATAAAGGTTGATCCTTGTAGTTTCGGATAAAATTATACAAAGTATCCCTTTCAACAGGAGTTTTTCCTGCTTGGTTGATTAGATCCACCAATTGTGAAGTACTTAACGAAGGACTTTGTTCTTCCGATCCAGCCATTGTGTAAATTTTGGTGGTATCATCGATGGTTCCGTCGATATCGTTTACTCCATATGCCAAAGACAATTGAGCAACAGAACGACCGATCATTGGCCAATATGCCTTAAGATGTGGAAAATTATCCATGAAGATTCTTGAAACTGCATAGTTTTTTAAGTCTTCGATTACCGAAACCTCGCCTATATGGCTCATTTGATTTCCTTGGTTGCGGAATTTTAGGGGGATAAAAGTATTGAATCCGCCCGTTTCATCTTGCAGATTGCGCAAACGATTCATGTGATCGATTCTATGCGCATAAGTTTCAACATGCCCATAAAGCATAGTTGCATTCGAGGGCATCCCTAGCTTGTGGGCGGTTCGATGAATGTCGAGCCATTGTTCCGAGGTACACTTATCGCCACAAATTTCAGCACGAATGGCTTCGTCGAAAATTTCAGCACCACCACCAGGAAGAGAATTTTGCCCATGGTCTTTGAGTATTTTCAATCCCTCAGCAAAATCAACCCCTGCCTTTCTGCACATGTATTCCAACTCTACAGCTGTGAAAGCTTTCACATGAATTTCAGGCAGAATTTCCTTTACCTTTTTAATCAGATTGGCGAAATACATCAAACCCATTTTGGGATGCACTCCACCAACTATGTGAACTTCAGTAACTGGCTTTCCAACGTAGGATCTAACAATGTTGAGAATTTCCTCTTCATTCAATTCCCAGCCGTCTTGGCGGTGCTTTAACAGCCGCGAGTATGAACAGAATTTGCAATCGAATACGCAAATATTGGTTGGCTCGATGTGAAAATTTCTATTGAAATACACATACTGCCCGTGCTTTTCAGTTCTAATTGCATCAGCAATCAATCCTAAAAAACCTAGAGAACCTTGTTCAAACAAAAGTTCTCCTTCGTTGGTAGAGATGCGTTTCCCTGAAAGTGCTTTGTTGGCTATGTCGAGCAACGCTGTTGGTACGCTAGTCTTAGCGAGAAGTGATAATATATCCATGTTGATACCTGCAAAAGTACAACAAGCAAATCACCTTTGGGTTCTGATTCTAGGAGAATTTAAGGGTGCGAAATTAGAATTCGAACAACTTTCACATCATTCGATTCCTGCAACCTTAAAAAATAAACGCCGGAAGGAATTGAGGCTGTCGAAATTTGGAATTCAACAAGATTGGAAACTGCACCTTCATTCACCAAACGGCCATCTGCAGACAAGAGCGTCCAAGACTTCGGACCATCACCTGCAACAATATTTATCAATTGATCGCTTGGATTTGGATAGACCTTCAACGCCATTGGTTTTATCTTCTCTACAGCCACAGGAATACACTGAATAGGACGCACAGCCAATGAAATAGCCTGACCAAATGAAGTTTGATCACTGTATTCATACCATAATCCTGCTGCATCTCTGCACCATGCAGTATTGGTATTCACTTTGTCGATTTGATTGGAATAAATTGCAAGGGTATCGCCTACCGTCGCACTTAGGATAAAACCTACATAATAATCTCCGTTTACTACAGGTGGATTCGGGAAATACACATCTGTGAAAGTAAAATTGTCTACATTCACAATCACATCGCTGAGTGCAAATGTGCTTTCCTGTAAAGAATTCCCGGGGCCGCCACCAGGGCCGCTTGCATCCCATACTACTGCTGTAATCAATGTATTTGGGTTTTGTGCAGATGCTATTGCAAAGTCGAACCTCAGGCTATTGATAATTTGATCTTCGGGCGAATTGAATTTTTCTGCAAAGGCTTTGTATCCCAAACTACTGGTTCCTGTTAAGTAGCCTGTTTCTTCAGGCAATACTTCATTTATAGAGTAATACACTAATCCATCACCTCCAGTTATGTTGTTCAATGTGTCGCAGTCGGACGGTGCCAATGCGGTTAAACATCCACTGGAAGTAAGCAATCCGCTTCTAAAATTTTCCACTGTAGTTCGCATTCTTTCTCCTTGACCGGTGGTGAACATATACATGCAGGCATCATTCACATAATCCATGTAATTCATCGACATATCGCCATCGTTACTGCACGACTCTTGAGGGAAAGTAGGACAACCATAATTCTCATCCTCTTGATTGGGCGTGTCGTTTACTTGGTCGGTTCCTGCGCATGCATCAACAGAACCTTCATCATCACCCCAGATATGAAGAAGATTGAGCCAATGACCTACTTCATGAGTAGCCGTTCTTCCTTTGTTGTAAGGAGATTCAACGCTTCCAATGCGACCAAAATATTTATATGCGATTACGACGCCATCCAAACTGGCATTCACCGTTCCCGGAAGTGTAGCAAATCCTAACAAAGGGTTCGAGAGATTACATACCCAGATGTTCAAGTATTTATCAGTTGGCCAAGCGTCCTTTCCTCCGGTAACAGATCTTTTTACAGCGTCGTTAATTGAAAAGGTGTTTGCGGTAGTCAGTGTGCGCGTAATTCCATTGGTTGCTTGCCCATTTGGATCTCGGCTTGCTAGACAAAATTCAATTTCACAATTGGCTGCCAAAGGTTCGTATGGTGGAGGAACCTGAGAGGCGTCAGGATTGAGTCTTTTGTAATCTTCGTTTAGCACGTCGATTTGCGACTGAATTTGCGCGTCTGAAATATTCTGAACTGTTAGTTTGTAAACCACATGAACAACAACTGGAATGCGGATTACATTTCGGCTAGTTTTTCCGTCTTTAGAGGTCGTAATCTGCTGAATTTGTTGATTCATAAGTTGCATGCGGGATTCTATACCTGGATCTTGCATTTGTTTATCTTTCAGGTATTGAACCGTTCCGCAATTGCGTTGAGCAGAAAGTTGAATAGAAAATAGTACAATAAAAAGAAGGATAATATTTTTCATAGGACAATGCGCTTAGCGAGCGGTAAAACGAAGTAACAAATTTGATGTTTGAGCAAAAATACCCATTTCCATCTACGGGATTTGTGGTTGAATGTTCAGTTGTGAACACATCGCATTCAATATACCTTTGCAAGCATCGCCAAGAGAAACAGATAGACATGAGTTATAGAATTCTTCTTGCAGAAGACGAAGAGAGCCTTCGGGATATGATCAGCCTCAATCTTGAGATGGAAGGTTACCAAGTGGTTGTTGCCAAAGACGGAAAAACTGCACTTAACCGGGCCTTGAATGAGCGATTCGACTTGTTGATTCTAGACGTGATGCTTCCAGAATTAGACGGTTTTGCAATTTGCGAATCGGTTCGCTTGGAGAATGATGAAGTGCCGATAATTTTCCTCACAGCGAAAAACACCAGCATCGATCGTGTTTTGGGTTTAAAAATCGGCGCTGATGATTATCTCGCCAAGCCATTTAATTTAGAAGAACTGCTACTCAGGGTTCAATCTCTAATAAAGCGAGGCCTTGATCGTCGACGAAACACAAGCGATTTTGCGGCCTATCGCTTCGGAGGTAATGAAGTGCAATTCAGTCAGTACAAAATAACAACTGCCAAAGGAGAACAAATCACCCTTACAAAAAAAGAGATGATGCTCTTGAAATTGCTTATAGAACGAAAAGGCGAGGTAGTTTCGAGAAAGCAGATTCTAGAAAAGGTTTGGGGATATGATATTTTTCCTTCTACCAGAACGATCGATAATTTTATCCTGAGTTTCAGAAAGTATTTTGAGCCTAATCCGCGCGAACCCAAGTACTTTCTTTCGATCAGAAGTGTCGGCTATCAGTTTGAACCGGGCGCCGATGCTGAAATGATCAACCTTTGAGAAGCGATTTTTCCATCTTGCTCCATCCTCAACAGGTAAATTCCTGAAACTTGTTGATCAATGAAAACGCTCAAGTTACCTGCTGTGGCATTTGTACTTTGTGCGAACACTTGTCGACCAGTTATATCGAGCACAAGAATTTTAACTTCACCCGATTCAATCCAATTGGATTCGATATTTAAGAATCCTACTTGAAATGGCTGCGGATAAATTTTAACTTCAAGATCCGATGCGGCTTCAGTTCCTAAGTTAGTAAAGTACTGTTCTTCGGAATAAAGCACACAAGCTGGATTGGCGCTAACTACAACACTATAATTTCCAATTTCTGTTGGGAAGAAGTTTGGTTGATTCTGAGTTCCTAATAATGTATCGCCTTCGAACAACCAAATCCAATCGAAGCCAGAACCTGGATTAAAGAAAAACGAACCATTCACCGGATTTACGAAAACTGTTGGTTGTTCTGGATATGAAATTATTTCTGTGGTTAGCGTATCAGAAATAGCAAGACATCCGGCTTCTGATCGGATTTCTGCCGACCAAGACCCCGCTTCGTTTACAATTAAAGAGTCGTTGTTTGCACTCAACACTGTTTCACCATTGAGTAACCATTGGTAAAAAGCGGCTGGTGGCAAAGTGAGGGTAACAGAATCGCCTTCGCAAACCGATAAGGCTGTTGACGTAATTGAAGGAGCTTCCGGAGATGGATGCACTACGATGGTATCATTGTGCACAAATGAAATTCCAACTGTCGTTCCAATAGTAACAGTTCCGAAACCAGCTCCCGTATTAAATGAGTAAACTCCTGGCTGCTGAAATTGAACGACAGCAGTTCCAAGTGCATCATTTTGGGAAACCACATCCTCATCGAAGAAATTAATGCTTAGAGCAGTTTCGGTTATAGTGATAGAGGCGTCCGATTGACTGTAACTGTTGTTGTTGTCTTGCGTTGGCCCTGAAAAAGTTGATCCACCATTCGACAGTTCGTAATAAATATCGGGACTTCCAGTGCAGCCTACAAAAGGAAATGAAGGCTCTTCAACATCGCCACACCAGTTGTCACCTGTTGAAGTGTAAGACACTCCTGTTACAACATAATTGAGCAGATTGGTTTGGAGTGAAACATAATACGTATCGGCGACCGAATAAAACTGATCTTCTGGAGTAAATGCAGTTGATGTTTGACCGTTGCCAAAATCCCAGAGGTATTCAACAGGTTGGTTTGGACTGCTTATGAGCGCTTGGAATTCCACATTGATTGAATCGCATCCTGAATTTGGAGAAAGTGAGAAACCTGCATTGCCCGAACCTCCGGGTACAACAGCCAGTGGGAGCGTAAAACTTTGAGGCGCTTCTGTGCTGATTGGAGCAGAAACTGAGGCGATCACGTTTACCGAAACTGTGTAGAAACCAATAGCCGTTGGAATTCCGCAAATTTTTACACAGCCACGTTGCGTTAGAGGATCGGAGGTGATTTCATAAAAATTATCGGCATCGTTGGTGGTTGCTGAAAGACCTGGAGGTAAACCACCGATTGTAGCAATGGTAATTGAGGCCAAGGTTACATCGAAACCTGAACCTGGATCGGTAAACTGCTGTGGCATGAAAAAGGTCGCATCTATTTCATAGGGTTCGCCTTGGATAGCGTCGGGAAGAGTTTCCGGACAAAGAGATGGGGCTGCAGGTGTTGCCGTACAAGCAGTGTTAACAATACATCCAGGACATTGTGCTTGAAGCAAAGTTGCTGAAAGGAAGCAAATGAAAAAAGTAAAGATTTTAGCCATAGTCCAATATTAAGAATTTTCTGAAATTTACCACGCAAGCCAATGGAGAAACACGTGTTACTACCCAGATTTCAGAAGAACATACCAGAAGTGGGTGTAGATGAAGCTGGACGTGGTTGTTTGGCTGGTCCGGTAGTCGCTGCGGCAGTGATTCTTCCTGAAGACTTCTACCATCCTTTGCTGAACGATTCCAAAAAGATGACAGAAAAAAATCGCGACATTCTTCAAAGCGTAATTCGCAAAGAAGCACTTGCATATTGCATTGCGGAGGCTAGCGCCGAAGAAATTGATCAGATTAATATTCTTCAAGCAACATTTCTGGCGATGCACCGAGCAATTAGTGGTTTGAAACAAGAACCCGCATTTTTGTTAATTGATGGCAACAGATTTAAACCCTACCAAGAAGTCGAGCACCAAACAATAGTAGAAGGTGATGGGAAATTCCTTCATATAGCAGCAGCTTCTGTTTTAGCCAAAACCTATCGGGATGATTTAATGAAAAAGCTACATGCAGAATTTGGTGATTACGGATGGGATAAAAACAAAGGTTACGGTACAGAAATTCACAGAAAGGCTATCGAATCAATTGGAATAACGTGCTACCATAGGAAAACCTTCACGTTGAAAAACAAACAACTTCAACTGTTTATCTGAAACACTGCGCCAGAAAATTTGTCTAATTTTCCAATACCAATCTGGCAGAAACTTGAAACCATATATTTTGCTAAACCACAACATTGCAAAAATCGCGGCGGTACTCTTTGTGCTTTTCGCTGTGAGCGGTTGTCTGAAAGACGATTTCAATAAACTCTCAGATTCAGAGTGGGCGCCTGATTTAGCCTTTCCAATTGTTTTTTCAGATCTAAGCATCCAAGATATTGCCACACAAAAAGATAGCGATGTAACCGTTGGTGTTGGTGCAAATAACATCATTGAAATTATCTACTCCAGCTTTAATTATACCCAACGGGGAGAAGAATTACTTACCCTTCCTGCATTCTCGGAGGCTGTGAATCCATCGTTAGATGCAAACAATACCAATGCATTCAACGGGATATTAACCATAGGAAACACTATCACCGATTCAAGTTCATTTACTTTCAATTATAGTCTCGACAATCAGTTGAACGCTGCAGCTTTGCTTGATACTGCATTCCTCAAATCAGGCATTCTCAATGTGAAAATCACATCACAGGTTCCACAAAACTGTATCATTCGTACTGAAATCCCTCAGCTTTTCATCAATGGGCAAGCGTTTTCGCAGAACCTAACATTCAATTCTTCTGGAACCACTCCCCTATCCAACGAGCTTAGTAGAAATCTAAACGGGGCCTTTATCATTGGTAGTTCAGAAAACATAGAGCTAAAATTCTACATAACCGTTACAAGAAGTAATTCTGCTGCAATTCCTACGGCCAACCAATTTCAAGCTGATGTGGAAATATTGGATCCCAAGTTTAAGAGGCTTTCGGGTTATTTTGCTGGATTGCAGATGCCAATTGTAACACGCGACACAATGTTTGTGGGCATCTTTAGAAATGCTATTGAGGCCATCGATTTGAATTTTGAGGAACCATCAGCCACTGTAAGTTTATTTAATTCAACTGGACTTCCAGTGAGCACTTCAATTACCGATATTGAAGCTATTCGTCCGGGATTTTCCATACCCCAGATTCAGGCTTCCAATTACAATCAAACGATAACACTTCCTCCTCAAAATTTACTTTCAGCTGAGCCGGAAACTCAAATCATTGACCTAAATATTTTAAATGGGTCGAATATTCAAAATGTAGTGAATGCCCTTCCAAGGTCGATTGTTACAGAAGCCAACTTAGCACCAAATGTAAGTCCATCCGAATGGGGATTTTTGTACGACACCAGCAGAATCGGAATTCGAACAGACTTGAAACTTCCACTCAATGGCTTAACCTTGAAACTTCTCCTAGTTGATACCTTGGATTTTGATTTCGCCGGAATAACTAGTGACATAGAATCTGGATTAATCAGGCTCAATACCTTGAATAGCTTTCCAACAGAAAGTCGTGTTCAAATTTACTTCTGCAGAAAAAACATCAACGGTTTAGGCCAAACCACCTCTTTAACTAAAATAGATTCCTTATTCAACACTGGCAATAGACTTGTTTTAGCTTCAGGTATAACCAATGCGTCGGGTCTAGTTACCACACCATCACAGAGAATTAACGACGCGACAATCGACAGAATTCGGTGGGCAAATATCGTTGAAGGAGAGGCAGATGCACTCCTTATTACTGCCGAATTCACGACCTTCAACCAAGCGCTTGATATTGTTAAAGTATTTGAGAGCAACCGTTTACAATTGCGATTAGGCGCAAGAATTCAAGTGCGAAAATCATTCTGATGCACCAGATTTTAAGAACCTTTCTTTGTTTTAGCCTCCTATTTATTGGCTTGAAAGCAACTTGTCAGAGCGATTTTACACTGGTGCACCAAACCTTTTCACCTCATGGCTTGCGCGTGAATCCTGCAACAATGCCCATGGTTGACCTTTATATTGGTTTGCCGGTGATTTCAAACTCCTCAGCATCATTTGGCAATAACAGCTTTACTTATCGGGATTTTATCCGCCAGAAATCCAATACAGATTCAATTTACTTCGACTTTGATGGTTTGATTAGCAAAATGAATGCTCGACCATCAATCAATGCATTTGCACAAACGGATCTTCTCAACTTTGGGTGGCTAGAAGGCAAATATTATTTATCGGCAAACATCACCGAAAAATTCGCTCTAAGAAGCCAATTTAGAAAAGAACTTTTCGAACTCGGAGTTTACGGTAACGGTCCAACGATAGGCGAAACCACGAATTTGGGCGACCTCAGATTAAATACGACCCATTACCGAGAGTATGCCATTGGGGTTTCTCGAAATTTTGGGTGCAAGTTAAGGGGAGGAATTTCGGCCAAGTTACTTTATGGGATGGAAAATATCGATATTGACAGAAGTACAATAAACTTCCGAACCGATGACATTACATTCGACCTAAGCGGAAACTCAGATATCTTGATCAACACCTCTGGACTCGATGATTTCACAACCGATTCATTAAGTGCTTTTTCGTATTTGTTTGAGCGAGGTAACCGCGGTTGGGCAGCAGATTTAGGAGCTGTTTACCAATACAATGATCAATTGAATTTCGGAGTGAGTGTCCTCGACATCGGGCGAATCAGATGGAATTACAAACCTGTTAATTACTATAACCAGATCGAAGATTTCACTTTCAAAGGAATTCCGATCAATCAGTTTTTCATAAACAGTACAGACAGTTTACAAGATAGCTTCCAAAATTTGCTCGATTCACTATCAGAAATCTTCAGTATCAAGCAACGAAACGAAAGCTATTCGACCAATCTACCTTCTCGCTTTTACCTCACTTCTCGCTATACTTATAATAAAGACAACGATGTATCACTCCTATTTATGGGGAGATTTTTCCGCGGAAGATTTCAACCAGCTGCATCAATTGGCTACACCAAGCGCTTCAATGGCATACTGGAATTCAATGCAAATTGGTCTTACATTAACAATACAGTTTCAAATTTAGGCACAGGGTTTACCTTCAATCTTGGCTTAACGCAGATTCAAGTGGCTACCGATAATATTTTAGGAGTTTTCGGGCAGTATAACACACGCAGTTTGCATCTTCAGGCGGGGATCACATTTGTTTCAGATTATGAAGAAGACCGCCCAAGTTATTGCGACAATGACAAGGATGGAATCCCGAATAAAAAAGACAGATGTCCCGACGAAGCTGGTTCAATAGAAATGAATGGTTGTCCCGATCGAGACAAAGATGGCATATCCGATAACCAAGATGATTGCCCTTTGGAACCAGGCTTGGCAATTTTAAACGGTTGCCCCGATAAAGATGGAGATCAGATTGCGGATAAGTTTGACTTATGCCCCGATATGGCAGGATTGAGATTCCTGAAAGGTTGTCCCGATCGCGACCTCGATTCAATTCCAGATAATGAAGATGAATGTCCGAATGCTTTAGGATTGAAAATATTCAAAGGTTGTCCGGATCGTGATTTGGATTCTATTCCAGATAAGGAAGATGAATGTCCGGACCGAAAAGGATTGAAGATTTTTGGTGGATGCCCAGACACAGATGGAGATAGCCTTCCTGATCAAACTGATAGATGCCCAGAATTGGCCGGCCCTAAAGAAAAAAATGGTTGCCCCGAAATGGACAAAGACAAAGATGGGATCAAGGATGAGCAGGATGATTGCCCTGAAATTGCTGGACCGTTCGTTAACAGAGGTTGCCCATACGACGATACAGATAAAGACAATGTTCCAGATGTATTGGATAAATGTCCAACGGTTCCTGGTTCAATAGAGAATAATGGATGTCCTGAACTGAAGAAGGAAGAAACCGAAATTTTGCAAACTGCTTTCGAAAACTTAGAGTTTGAATCAGGGAAAGCGATCATTCGTCCGGAGTCTTTTGAATCGCTCAACAATCTAGCAACGTTGATAAAGAAGAAGCCAAACTGGCAATTGATTATTTCGGGCCATACCGATAATTCGGGAAAGCCGGAGTCTAACATGTTGTTATCAAAGAATCGCGCCTTGGCAATTCAGAAATACCTGGTTGATCGAGGAGTTGTGGAGAAAAGCGTCAAGCCAGAGTGGTTCGGCGAAACCCGACCGTTGGAAAGCAATGCTACAGATGCTGGCAAACAAAGAAACCGTCGAGTTGAGCTGACGGTTAAATTCAAATAGTTGCTTAAATTATAGAAAGACTATGAAGGTATTTAGATTACTTGTGAAGCGAAAAATAAAAAACGCCCCATCAGATTACTGAAGGAGCGTTGCTCTTAAATCTTTATCAGATTAAGAAAGTGCGTTAACGTGACGGGTAAGTTTACCGATTAGGTTACCCGCTTTGTTTTTATGGATCACATTACGTTTAGCTAGCTTGTCGAGCATTGAGCTCACTTCAACTAACAATGTAGACGCATCCGTCTTGTTAGAAGTAAGACGCAATTTCTTCATTGCATTTCTAGTTGTTTTGTGATAATAGCGATTACTCAAACGTTTTGTGTCGTTTGAACGGATACGCTTAATTGCTGACTTATGATTTGCCATTTTATTTTTTCTAGTAGCCCGTAGGGGAATCGAACCCCTGTTCCAAGAATGAAAATCTTGTGTCCTAACCCCTAGACGAACGGGCCATTTTTGAATTTGGACTGCAAATGTAGTCTAATTCAGTTTTCACGCAAGAGGTGATAGAAAAGAATTGCTCATCAAAAAGATTAACGAACTAATTATCAGCAACATAAATTTATAAATAGCAAACAATTCGATTCCATTATTCAGTAAAACGGGCCAAAATATTGCTTACTTTTGCAGCCCTTATGAATCGCGCAGGCAGAGTTTCCTTTTACACCCTCGGTTGCAAACTGAACTTTTCAGAGACATCCACCATTGCCAGATCTTTCCGAGACCATGGCTATGAGAAGGTAGAATTTGAAGATCAGCCAGATGTTTACGTTATCAACACTTGTTCTGTTACTGAAAATGCCGACAAGAGATGTAAATCACTGGTTAGCAAAGCGCTGAGAGTAAATCCTGATGCCTTCGTTGCTATTATTGGTTGTTATGCTCAATTGAAACCGCAAGAAATTGCGAATATTCCAGGGGTAGATTTGGTTTTAGGTGCTGCTGAGAAATTCAACCTGCCAAATTACATTGCTGCATTTAAGAAGAACGCCGAGGCAGAAATTCATGCTTGCGAGATAGACAATGTGAACCAATTTGTTCCATCTTACTCAAAAGACGATCGTACCAGAACATTCTTTAAAGTTCAAGATGGTTGTGATTACTCTTGTGCCTTTTGCACGATTCCTCTGGCTCGCGGCAAAAGCAGAAGCGAAACGGTTGCATCAACACTCGAAGCTGCTCGAAAAATCATTTCCGAAAGCCATCCATCAGAAATTGTTCTAACAGGCGTTAACACCGGAGACTTTGGCCGATACAACGATGAATCTTTCTTCGACTTAGTAAAAGGACTAGATGAATTAGATGGCGTAAGTCGCTTCCGTATTTCGTCTATCGAACCTAATTTATTGAGCGACGAGATCATTTCATTCTGCGCGAACTCTCAAAAATTTGTGCCCCATTTTCATATTCCACTTCAGTCGGGTAGCAACAAAATACTTCGTTTGATGCGCCGCCGATACCAGCGAGAATTATACACCCAGCGAGTAGAAAGCATCCTCCAAACCATGCCAGATGCCTGTATTGGGGTTGACGTAATTGTTGGATTTCCCGGCGAAACAAACGATGATTTCCTCGACACTTATCAATACCTCAACGAGCTTCCCATTTCATACTTACACGTATTTACATACTCCGAACGAGACAATACACATGCAGTTTCGATGGTTGGCGTTGTGGATCAGAAAGAAAGAGCCGAAAGAAGTAGGATGTTAAGGATCCTTTCTGAAAAGAAAAAGCGCGCGTTTTACCAGCAGCATGTTGGACGAAAATATCCTGTATTGTGGGAAAGTGAAAAGACTGAAGGCGAAATGTTTGGTTTCACAAGTAACTACATTAAAGTAAGAACGCCTTGGAATCCTGAGTTGATCAACCAAATAAGATTTGCTGAAATAACTGCCATAGAAGAAGATGGAATTGGCTCGGTAAAACACTTAGAACTTTCGAATGATCAAATGATGGCAAAGGCCTGAATCAAACTATTATGTATCCAACCATTAGTGAGTTTTTAAAAACTTTGGGCATCGACCTGAAACTTCCCATTCAAACCTTTGGATTTTTTGTAGCCATGGCATTTGCCGTTGCAGCATATTTTCTTGGGAAGGAATTGAAACGAAAACAGGCTGAAGGTCTCATTCAACCAACGAAACGTCAGCGCACAATTGGCGCTCCTGCTAAATCTATCGAATACGTTCTGAATGCGATAGGCGGTTTTATAGCGGGATTCAAATTCGTTTACCTGATAAGCAATTACAGTTTGTTTGCCGACAACCCACAAGAAATGCTGCTTTCGAGTGAAGGATCTTGGCTTGGTGGCATTGCTGGCGCCATAGGTTTGGTATATTGGAAATACAGAGAAGTGAAAGCTGCTCTATTGCCTCAACCTAAAATTGTAACAGATGAAATCAATGCTATTGATCACCTAGGCAACATTATTTTGTTCGGTGTAGTTGGCGGTTTGGTTGGCGCGAAAATCTTTCACAATCTCGAAAATCCTCAAGAATTTTTGGCAGATCCTATTGGAGCGCTGCTTTCATTCTCTGGTCTTACTTTTTACGGTGGGCTCATCGTTGCTGCAATTTTAATCATTCGATACGGCAAGAAACAAGGAATAAAACCATTGCACTTGTGCGATGCCGCGGCTCCTGCATTGATGATTTCCTATGGGATAGGTCGAGTTGGCTGCCAAATGTCGGGCGATGGCGATTGGGGAATTGTCAACAACGCTCCAAAACCCAATTGGATGTCGTTCCTTCCAGACTGGACGTGGTCGTTTAAATTTCCGCACAACGTTAACAATGAAGGAGTTCCGATTCCTGGTTGCGTTGGAAGGTGGTGCAGCGAACTTCCTGAAGCCGTTTTCCCTACTTCATTTTACGAGACACTGATGGCAATCGCCTTGTTTGCAGTTCTATGGGGAATCAGAAAAAAAATCAATGTACCAGGAATGCTGTTTAGTATTTACCTCATCATGAATGGCACAGAGCGTTTTCTTATTGAAAGCATCAGGGTGAATTCGCTTTATCATATCATGGGAATCGATGTTACCCAAGCTCAATTGATCTCTTCAACGCTTGTCATCCTTGGTATTTTCGGCGTGTGGTACACCCGAAAAAATCAACATAAGCTCCACAATGGAAAACTTTCCTAATCTCAGCTCCCTCGTTGAAGAGGTAAACAATCTTTGTCGACAGGTTGGGAAATTTATCCGATTGGAGCAATCGAGACTTACTCAAAACGGAATCGAATCTAAAGGCGTGAACGACTTTGTTACCTATGTCGACAAAGCCGCTGAAACCCTATTGGTGAGTGAATTGAAGGCACTCCTTCCCGATTGTGGCTTTCTGACCGAAGAAAAAACTGTTGCTGAAGAAGACCGAGACTTTCTTTGGATCATCGATCCCATTGATGGCACAACCAACTTCATCCATGGTTTGCCGCTTTTCAGCATCAGCATTGCTTTAATGTTCAAGAAAAAAACTGTGCTTGGTGTTGTTTACGAAGTGAGTCATGAAGAGTGTTTTTATGCTGTGGAAGGTGGAAAAGCCATGCTCAACGGAAAAGAAATCCAAGTTTCAAATCGGAATTTATTGAAAGATTCTCTTTTGGTTACAGGTTTCCCTTACAGAGACGAAGGCCGTTTGGAAGCTTGGATGCAGCTATTTATTAGCTTATTACGAAAATCTCACGGTGTAAGAAGGCTGGGCTCGGCAGCAATCGATCTGGCTTATGTTGCCTGTGGAAGATTTGAAGCTTTCTATGAATATGGGTTAAGTCCCTGGGATGTAGCCGGAGGAGCGTTTATTGTAAAACAAGCTGGCGGATTGGTTACTGATTATTCCGGTGGAGATGATTTTATTTTTGGCAAGGAACTACTCGCTGGAAATGGTCATATAAACGAAGAATTACGCGCTATAATCTTAGATGAATTCAGCAAATTATAGGATTTAAGTCAGAATATTGTTTCTCGTTAACCCAATTTCAGGAGGTAAACGATATTGTGAAATGATCGTGAAGCTTCGGAAACTGATTCAACAATTTGGATTGAATACTCAGATGCATCAAACGCATAGCCGTTAATACACTATTGGAAGAACCTCTTCTGCAAAGTAATTTTACTTTTCAAAATAGCATAGATTGGTTTTGATGCTCACATTGCAGGTTTGATTAGATTAGAGTAACTTTCATTATTCCAATGCGACGAAATGCTTGCTTAAGTAAGTCGTACAAATTATCTTTACCCTCATTCGGAAAAATCTTAATGAGAATCATCAGAAAAACGCTACTCATTTTGCTCGCTTTTGTAGCGATGGTGTTGGCTGTTGCTTGGTTTATTCCTGCAGATTTCAACATCCAAGCTTCAATTGACGTAAACCAGCCGATCGCAGAAACGAAAAGCGAGTTTTCAGACCCTGAATCTTGGAAAGAGTGGACAAATTGGAAGATCAATGATTCAGTTAAATCAGAAGAAACGACTCTAGCATTCATTCCTGTTCCTGGGATGGGAGATGCTGGATTCAGCGGCAAGCTCTATCAATTCAAACCATTTGAAGTAGTTTCTGAAGAAAATTGGACCTTCGAAGTGGGCGAAACCGGTTGCAAAATCAATTGGAAATCGACCGGATCACTTAGTTATCCTATAGGAAGGATTTTCGGATTGTTTTTCTCCGACAGCCGTCGATCCGACATGGAATCTCGATTAGATAGCCTTAGAAACTATCTCGAAAGTTCGATTGATGTACCACCAATTCCACTCGACGAACCTGCTACTTGGCAACCTGAATAACTCGTCGATTTTACTTGAATACGAATCTGAACCAATCTGCGTTTAGGCTGTTCTAATTACTCCATGATGAACCGTTTCAAAACGTTTTTAATACCACTATTCACCCTGCTGATTCCAGCACTTTTGCAAGCATGTGGTCAAACAACTCCAACTCCCTTAAATATGACAGTCGACCAAGAACCTCAGAATAACCAAAACGATACAATCATTCTTGGCGCTGGATGTTTCTGGTGCATCGAAGCTGTTTTTCAAGAATTAAATGGCGTATTGAAGGTCGAATCAGGTTATACAGGTGGCCAAACACCCAATCCAACCTACAAAGAAGTTTGTACCGGAATGACTGGTCATGCTGAAGTTGCAAGAATTACTTTTGATCCGAAAGTGTTATCAATGGATGATATCCTAGAAGTATTTTGGCAAACGCATGATCCTACTACTTTAAACCGCCAAGGTGCAGATGTTGGAAGTCAATATCGATCTGCGGTATACTATATTAGCGACGAACAAAAGAGAATTGCCGATGGCTACAAAGCCAAGTTAAATGTTTCTGGAGCTTTCGAAAAACCAATCGTTACCGAAATTACAGCATTCGATGGTAAGTTTTATGTTGCCGAAGATTATCATCAAAACTATTACAGCCAAAATCCTGAACAAGGATATTGCAGAATGGTGATAAAGCCTAAAGTAGACAAGTTCAGAAAAGTGTTTCAAGATAAACTCAAGAACTAAGGTGTTCTTAGTTTTTTGAAGTTGAGACTTTAGTTGAAGTTCTTGATGGTATTTAAGTGCCTGTAATCGATAAAAACTAAATTAGTTCTTTCACAAAAACGGCATTGGGAAACTCCACATTTTTTATCGTCTTGGTGTATTCCTCAACCAATTCAAATCCTAGTTTAAGAAGTAATGGACGCAAATAAAGACTAGCGTCGACTTTTACATGGGCATATCCTTCCTCATGTGCGTATTCTGAAATAATTGCAATCAATCGAGAGGCAATACCTTTTCTTTGAAACTGTGGCATGATGTAAAGCATCGAAACCTCTCCCCTTGAAGAGAAAGCAATTAAGCCAACCAACACATTCATTTCAAAATAAACCAATATGTAATGTGAGCGCAATAATTCCTCCCAGAAAGCTGGACGAAGTGCTTGCGACACCCATGATGCTCTTTGGTTAACCGTGTATAGAGCTGATGTGTTTTCGACTGCCGAGGCAAACACATTGGTCATTCCTGAAATATCCCTTACCTCTGCTTTTCTGATTACCATTTCGAACGCAAGGTATCTTCAGTAATCATCCTATACTGAACAGAATACTCGCATTTCTAACCTCAAATTACCCCCTATAAAAACATCGATCAACGACACCGAGTCAAGCAATGGTCTAATAAGTCACCATTAACACTTGATCAATAAACATTAACGACAATAAAGTGTCGATTATTAAACTAATCAACTTTAGGGGTTTGCCCTATCGGTTTTCTATAACTAATCAGAAACAAGCCCAAATAGGTAAACAAGCCATTAATAAGCAGCAACTCAAAACCAATTTTGTATCCACCTAGCCATTGTTCCGAATACAATGTGCACAAATAAGTAAGTATTGGAGCAAGTAAAGCAACAACGGGAACACCAATTGAATTTACGCCTCGTTTGCTCAAAATTCCAAAAGCAAACAAGCCCAATAACGGACCGTATGTGTAGCCAGCCGCAACAAAAATTCCAGTAATTACAGAGTCTTTGTTGATTAATCGAAACGCTAAAATTACCAACAAGAGCACCACAGAAAATCCGGCATGAATCAAATTTCTGCTTCGAATTTTAGATGCCTCAGACCGGTCGTTTCGTTTATCCAATCCAAGGATATCAATATAGAAAGAAGTAGTTAAGGTGGTTAGTACTGAGTCGGCCGATGAAAATGTTGCGGCAGTTATCCCCAGCAGGAAAACCACCGATGCAAACAAGCCCAAGTGATTCAATGTGAGCATCGGTAAGAAGGTATCGGTTTTAAGCGGAACTTCTATTCCAGCCTGACCAGCATAGATAAACATCAAAGCGCCAAGCGAAACAAATATTAGATTCACGACTACCACGATAACACTAAACCAGAGAACGTTTTTTTGTGCTTCAGGCAAACTTTTACAGCTCAGATTTTTCTGCATCATATTCTGGTCAAGACCGGTCATAACGATGGCTATGAAAGCGCCCGAAATGAATTGTTTCCAGAAATATAGCTTGGATTTGACGTCCCAATTGAAAACCTCTGAATATTCGCTCGAAACAATTCCTTGAATAGCTTCTCCAAAAGTCCAATCGAGCTTATCAATAATCGACCAAGCTGTAAGCACAACACCCAACAAAAGAAATAGCGATTGGAAAGTGTCGGTCCAAATGAGAGAGCGAATTCCACCTTTCAAGGTGTAAAGTAAAATCAGAATAATGATGATCGTAACCGAAATCCAAAATGGAACACCCATCGGTTCAAATAGGAATATCTGCAATACACTTGCTGAGATAAAAAGCCTGTATGCTGCGCCAATTGTTCGCGACAGCAGAAAATACACCGATCCAGTTTTTTGTGCTGTAATGCCGAAACGCTCACCGAGATAGGAATAAATCGATGTGAGATTCATTCGATAATACATCGGCAAGAGCACCTTTGCAATCACAAAATAGCCCACCAAATAACCCAAAACTACCTGCATGTAAGCGAAATGCTTCACCCCTACTTCACCAGGCACCGAAACGAAAGTAACACCCGAAAGCGAATCGCCAATCATACCAAAAGCCACCAAATACCAAGGCGAAGACTTGTTTCCAAGAAAGTAAGAATCTGCATCCGACTTTCGGCTTTTCCACCAGGAAATCCCAATCAGAGCCAAGAAATACAAGCTGATAATCAAAATCAGCATGGCAGGACTAATCACATTCGGCATAAAACAAATCTATTGATCAATTGCGGGTATTCGAAGATTCGTATGTAGCACTTTCAAAGAATAGAATGTGAATAGCCCAATTCTTCAACCAAAAGCAAGCTTATCTGTTAACTTTGCAGCCTTATGCAGCCCTTACCATCGAAGTTATTAGAAGATGCAGTAAATGAAATGTCTTCCCTGCCGGGGATAGGCAAAAAAACTGCACTCCGTTTGGTGCTTCATCTGTTGAAAAGAGATACCGCTGCGATTGATCAATTTTCGGGCGCTTTTGTAAAACTGAAACGCGACATTCAACACTGCAACGTTTGCCATAATCTTTGCGACAATGAGACTTGTACAATATGTACAGATCGAAACCGTGACCGATCATTGCTTTGTGTAGTTGAGGATGTACGTGATGTAATGGCGCTCGAAAACACAGGACAGTACAGAGGTATTTACCACGTTTTAGGTGGAATTATTTCTCCTTTGGAAGGAACCGGACCATCCGACATTAACATCGAAAGTCTATTACAAAGAGTGCAAACCGGCGAACCGAAGGAAGTTATCATGGCACTCAGTGCAACAATGGAAGGTGATACAACCAATTTTTACTTATTCAGAAAACTTAAAGATTTTAATATCAAGCTTAGCACATTGGCCAGAGGCGTTTCTGTAGGCGACGAATTGGAATACGCTGATGAAGTAACCTTAGGAAGATCAATTCTAAACCGAACTCCATTCGAAAATAACTTGAACAGATGAGTACCATCAGTATTCGACATTATTTATCATTGGTAAAATTCAGCCACACTGTTTTTGCCCTTCCATTCGCTATTATCGGCTATTTTCTTGGCGTTGAAGCTTCAGGAACAACTCCCGACTGGACGCTTTTTGCCAAGATTTTGCTCTGTATGGTTTTCGCAAGATCAGCAGCTATGGGCTTTAACAGATTCATCGACCGCCGTTTCGATGAAATGAATGCTAGAACCGCCATCCGAGAAATCCCAGCTGGCGTTATATCACCTACAGCAGCACTTGCTTTTGTTGTGGTGATGTCGATCGCATTTTTAGCAACCACTTGGTTTATCAATCCACTTTGCTTTTTCCTTTCGCCCATTGCCCTTGCGGTGATTTTAGGTTATAGTATCACGAAACGGTTCACTTGGTTATGCCACATTGTTTTGGGTGTAGGATTGTCGCTGGCTCCTATCGGTGCATACTTGGCAGTAACGGGTAAATTCGACTGGCTTCCACTTCTGTTTTCGTTCGCTGTTTTGTTCTGGACCTCAGGATTCGATATTATTTATGCGCTTCAAGACGAAGAATTTGATCGCTCTCAGGATCTTTACAGCATTCCTGTTTGGCTAGGTAAAAAAAGAGCACTTCGACTTTCAGAGTTTCTCCATGCAATCACGGCCCTTTTCATTGTAGCTGCTGGTCTAAATATGCAAGCTGGTATCTTTTATTGGGCAGGTGCATCGGTGTTTTTAAGCATGTTGGTTTATCAACACAGCATTGTAAAACCCGACGATTTGAGCCGGGTAAACCTAGCATTCGGCACAACAAATGGAATTGCAAGTGTTGTTTTGGGCATTTCATATATCCTCGAACACTTCATTTCTTAGGATTTT
The DNA here is from genome assembly GCA_040403315.1 of Flavobacteriales bacterium. GTDB lineage: Bacteria > Bacteroidota > Bacteroidia > M30B66 > M30B66 > CAMCXT01. The sequence goes on along the minus strand of JBBAKX010000001.1, from coordinate 838,569 downwards.
TGAGGGTTGATAAATGACTGAAAACTCTTTGTGGAGCATTTTAGCACTTTCATTAACATTGAAGTCCTGATCGAAGCAATAAAAAAGTGAAAATCGCCATCATCGATATCGGTACAAATACCTTTAAACTCATGATTGCCCGTGTTCATGAAAACGGTCAATTCACGGTGATTTTCAAGGAAAAAATTCCTGTAAAGCTTGGCGAAGGGGGAATCAACAATCAAGTCATTTCACACAGTCCGTTCTTGCGTGGCATCAAAGCCATGAACACGCACAAGGCAACAATCGACCGTTTCGAAGTCGATAAAATTCTTGCTTTCGCAACCTCAGCTATCCGCAGCGCGAAAAACGGAAAAGAATTTGTGCGCAAAGTGAAAGCCGAAACGGGGATCGCTATTGAAGTAATTTCTGGAGACCGTGAAGCAGAACTCATTTATTATGGTGTTCGAAAAGCCCTCGATATGGGCAAAGAAAAATGTCTTATCATGGATATTGGCGGAGGTAGTACCGAGTTCATTATCGCCGATATGCACCGAATTTATTGGAAGCATAGTTTTGATTTGGGGGCTGCCCGACTGTTGGAAGTGATCAATCCTTCCGAACCCATTACTAAGAATGAAATCAAGCTATTGAAAAATCACTTAGCAGAACAACTACAACTGCTTTGGGGTGCTTGTGAAATATATCCTGTGAAAACGCTCGTTGGATCTTCTGGTTCTTTCGATTCTTTGGCCGAAATGATCTACTATAAATTCCAAACGATTGAAAATCCGTTAATCAAAACAGAGTACTCCTTCGATATGAAGCACTTTGAAGCGATGTACAAGATTTTAACCAACAGCACAATCGAGAAGCGTTTCAAAATAAAAGGATTAGCAGCAATGCGGGTGGAAATGATTGTTGTTGCTGTTGTAATGATTCGTTTCGTATTTAAGCAATTAAATCTCGATGCAATGAGGCTTTCAACTTTTTCACTCAAAGAAGGAATTCTTTTTGACCACCTGAGGGCATTAAGTGAAAAAGAGTGAGCGCATTGATTTAAATTTACGGCATGGCAAAAATTCTTATAGTTGACGATGAACGGGCCATCCGAAGCACCCTAAAAGAAATTCTAGAATACGAAAACCATCAGGTTGACGAAGCAATAGATGGTGCTGAGGGCTGGGAGAAAATTCAAAAAGGCGGTTATGATATCCTGTTAAGCGATATCAAAATGCCTCGAATGGATGGAACCGAACTGCTCGAAAAAACACTATCAGCTGGCCTCGACTGTCAGGTTATTATGATCTCAGGTCACGGCACAATCGAAACCGCGGTTGAATGCATCAAAAAAGGCGCATACGATTTTATTGCCAAACCACTCGATCTCAACCGATTGATGATCACCTTGCGAAATGCATTGGACAAATCAACCTTGATCGAGGAAACAAAAACACTCCGAAAAAAAGTAACCAAAAATGCTGAAATGATTGGCGATTCATTAGCCATTCGTAAGGTAAAAGACATGATCGAAAGGGTTGCGCCAACCGATGCACGCGTGCTGGTTACAGGTCAAAACGGAACCGGAAAGGAATTGGTAGCGCGCTATATCCACGAAAAAAGCAACCGAAACACTGCAGCATTAATTGAAGTAAATTGTGCGGCTATCCCATCCGAACTCATTGAAAGTGAATTGTTCGGACATGAAAAAGGAGCCTTCACATCTGCAATAAAGCAGCGAAAAGGTCAATTTGAACTGGCGCATGGTGGTACTCTTTTTCTTGACGAAATCGGCGATATGAGCTTATCTGCCCAAGCCAAAGTTCTCCGCGCACTTCAAGAAAATAAAATCACGCGCGTTGGAGGCGAAAAAGAAATTTCGGTTGATGTGCGCATAATTGCGGCAACCAATAAAAATTTAAAAGACGAAATCGCAAGAGGCAACTTTCGAGAAGATCTCTACCACCGTCTCAGTGTTATCATTATCGAAGTGCCAACCTTGAACGAACGAATCGAGGATGTACCCCTGTTGACGAAGCATTTCCTTCAAACCATTTGCAGCGATTACGGCATTCCAATAAAATCGATTCAAGCCGATGCAGTGAAGGAGTTGATGGATATTCAATGGACTGGCAATATTCGAGAATTCAGAAACGTTGTTGAAAGGTTGATCATTCTTGGAGAGAAAGAAATTAGCAAAGAAGATGTGATCAGTTTCGCAAGGCACACCAAACAAACCTGAAAATACATCTTATGATGAAGTTATGCCTATTCGTTCTGCTTACCTTAAGCACCAGCATTTTTGCACAAATTGGCAACCTTCGATCAGGATTAGAAGCTTTCACGTCTGGTGAAAACCGAATGAAAGTAAACGATTGGCAAGGCGCTGCACTTGATTACACAAATGCTATTGCTGCCGATCCAGGTTATGCTGAAGCATTCTACAAACGGAGCGTTGTTTATACCAAATTGGGGCGACTTAACGAAGCTATCAAGGATCAAAACGAAGCTCTAAGACTAAATCCTGGCATTCTTAAGATCTATGACGAACGAGCCAAAATAAGAATGCTTGTTGAGGATTATCCTGGTGCCGTTTCGGATTTTACCAAGGCCATAGAACTAGCGCCTATTTCGCAACCAAGCATTCAATGCCAACAAGCCCATGCTCAACTGGCAGCGGAAGACTACGCAGGAGCGGTAAATACATTTAACAACATCATTGCACAAAACCCGCGCGATACTTTATCCTATATATTTCGTGCTATCGCCTACCTCAATTTAGATGAATTCGACAAGGCTGGCAGTGATATCGACATGGCAATTCGTCTAAATCCAAAAAACTCTTTGGCATATGAAGCTCAAGGATTGAGGCATCTCGAATTGAAAAAATACGATGACGCGATTCAGTCCTTTACCAAAGTCATCAACATCAACCCACAATTTGCTTTAGCATGGCATAACAGAGGAGTTGCCTATAAGTTTAAAGGCGAAAATGTTCAAGCCGATAAAGATTTCACTAAAGCAATATCATTGGATCAAAACTTAAAATCTACCTATTTCAGTAGGGCACTCATTAGAAAAAGACTTGGTGAAACCGAAGAGTCGTTAAAGGACTACAACAACGCTCTCGCCCTAGACAAAGACTATACAATGGCGCTATTCTACAGAGGCACTGTTAAAAAAACACTAGGAGATTACCAAGGCGCCATGAACGACTATAACGAATCGATTCGCTTAAATCCGACTGATGCTCAAGCTTTTAACAACCGAGGCAATGTTAGAATGCTTTTCGGTGATTATACATTAGCAATTCAAGACTACGATCAATCAATTAGACTTCGAGAGAATTATGGAATTGCTTATTTTAACCGAGGAATTGCAAAGCTGATGCTTTTGAAAAAAGATACTGCCTGCGATGATTTTAAACTCAGTGAACAATATGGATATGAAGCTGCTGCTGAGACCATTCGCGATTTTTGCACGCTCCAGCGCTAACTGGATTTTCCTTCTGCTAATTGTTAGTTTTCAGGCAAATAGTCAGCAAAAAAAGGTTCTTTGGATCGGCAACAGTTATGTTGGCACCAATAATCTTCCTTTGGTTTTCTACAATTTAGCAATCTCTGGAGGCGATACGGTTCAATATGATTCAAATACACCAGGTGGTGCTAGTTTGCAAAATCATGCAGCAAATGCAGTAACTCAACAAAAAATTCAGTCTCAACCTTGGGATTTTGTGATTTTACAAGCGCAAAGCCAAGAACCATCTTTCCCGCCAAGCCAAGTTCAAACCCAAACTTTGCCTTTTGCAACCGACCTCGACAGCATGGTAAAAGCCAACAATGCTTGCTCCGAAACGGTATTTTACATGACTTGGGGAAGAAAATACGGCGACCAAACAAACTGTCCGAACTACCCACCCATTTGTACTTTCGAAGGAATGACCGACCGACTTCGAAGCTCATACAAACTTATGGCCGACCAAAATCAAGGTATCGTTGCTCCGGTTGGAATTGCCTGGAAAAACAGTTGGTTTGCCGACAGCACAATTAACCTTTGGGTGAGCGACAATAGCCACCCTAGTCCTTCAGGAACCTATCTAACTGCATGCGTTTTCTACGCTACACTTTACAAAAAATCACCTGTTGGGTTCAGCTATCTTGCTGGACTTGAACCTGAAATTGCAACTTATCTGCAGCAAGTTGCATGGTCAACCGTAAACGATAGTCTAGAAACCTGGAATATTGGAAGATGGGAACCACAAGCTGGCTTTAATTATAGTATCAATGAAGCGAGTGTAGACTTTAATCAAACAAGTCTATATGCCTCATCGAATTTATGGAACTTTGGAGACGGGAATACCTCTCCTTTGGTGAATCCAACACACACTTATACCGCACCTGGAAATTACACAGTTAGCTTAATTGCTTCTGGATGTGGAATATCTGACACGCTCACAGAGCAAATCAACATCGCAACAACAACTATCGATGAACATGTGAAAGACATCGATTGGAGGATTTTTCCTAATCCTTCCACCCGCGATGTGATGATTCAAGCGGAGGATGTAACAACCTTTAAAATCGAAGTTTACGGCCCGAATGGAAAGCTCGCGAAACGGAAAAGCGAAACTGGACGATTGATAAAACTCGATTTTTCTGATCTCCCAGCAGGGATTTACCAAGTGTATTGTTACGGAAACGGAAGTTCCAGAATTTTCCGGTTGATGAAGGAATAAGTTCTTCCTTCAAAGATTATCTCAATTCGGCACCCAATTGATCTACGAGCGCTTTTACCAAACGCTCCATTGATTTTTCGATATGCTTATCTGTGAGGGTTTGTTCTTCATCCCTGAAAAGAAAAGAAACTGCGTAGGATTTTTTACCCACTGGCAATTTATCTCCTTGATACACATCGAAAAGATTCACTTCACGTAGCAATTTCTTTTCAATAGAAAAAGCGATTTTCTCAATTTGGCTGTATTGAACAGCTTGGTCGATAAGTAAGGCCAAATCGCGACGCACGGAAGGAAATTTTGAGACTTCGCGGTATTGAATTTTACTGCCTCCATAACTTCGAAGCATCAATTCCCAATTAAATTCTGCAAACCAAACCGGCCCAGTTACATCGAAACGCTTTAACAACGCCGGATGAATACTGCCCATTTTCACCAACTCCTTTTCGCCTTTTTTGATCGACCAAACCTGCTGGTATGCTGGATCTTCTGTCAATAATCCAGTGAGTTGACTTAATTCCAAGCCACACAATTGCAAAACGTGTTGTACAACCCCTTTCAAATGATAATAGCCTGTTTTGTCTGAGTTTCCTTGCCAATGCAGCGGCTTATCATTCCCGTAGAAGAAAAGAGCGAGTCTTTGCTTTTCAACAAAACCTTCAGGCTGTTTAAAATATACTTTGCCCCATTCAAAAAACTGGATATCAGACTGTTGTCGATTCTTATTCCAAGCTATATTTTCCAGTAAAGCTGGAATCATGCTCATACGCAATATGTCGAGCTCAGAACTCAATGGATTCGCCAACTTCACCGCTTGTTCAGGACCTTCTGGTGTGAATAAAGCAAGTTCACCGGGGCTGAGCGAATTGTTTAGCGCTTCCATGAAACCAATTCCACAAAGGTGATCTGAAATCCTATTTCTAAGTTGAACTGGATCTGGCTTCGGAGCAGGCGTTACAGAATTTCGAACCTGTGCAGGAATAGCGATTCGGTTATAACCATAAATTCTAAGAATTTCCTCAGTAACATCAGCGCTACCTTCAACTCCTACCTTAAAAGTTGGAATTTCCAGTTGAACACCTTCGGAAGTTTCAGCGGAAACATGAATCTGTAAACGTTCAAGAATTTTCTTTGCCGCTTCTCGCGGGATCGCTTCACCAACCAAACGATCCATATCGGACCAGCGATAGAAAAGACTAACAGGGATAACCTGTTGAGGATAATGATCAGTTAGTCCATTGTGCAATTGTCCACCAGCAAGTTCAACTATTAAATCAGCAGCCCGTTGCAAGGTGTAAATTGTTGCTTCAGGATCTGTTCCACGTTCGAAGCGGAAAGATGAGTCGGTTTTTAAATTGTGATTCCTTGAGGACTTCCGAACCCAAACAGGATGAAAAGTTGCGCATTCAAGAAATATCTCGGTTGTTGAATCTGTAACACCTGATTCTAATCCACCATAAATTCCAGCCAAGCAAAGTGGACCTTTGGCATCACAAATCATCAGATCTTGCTCAGTAAGTTTATGGTCAGATCCATCAAGCGCTTTAAACAGAGTTCCTGGTGCACACGATTTTACATGAATCTTATTCCCAGAAATTTTACTCGCATCAAAAGCATGCAATGGCTGACCGGTTTCATGCATTACATAGTTTGTTATATCGACTAAATTATTGATTGGGCGTAAACCAATGCTGAGCAATGCATTTTTAAGCCAAGCCGGACTTTCAGATACCTTCACATTCGAAATGCGAATACTCGAGTAACGGATCACGGCATCAGAAGTCTCAACCGAAACTTCGACATCATGTCCTTCGTTTGAAAAGCTCGATTTCACTTTTGGCTTTAGCAATTCCAAATCGCCTTTCTCATAAAGCACCGCAGATAAATCGCGGGCTACACCAAAATGAGAAGCAGCATCAATTCTATTTGGAGTGAGGCCAATTTCAAATACTTGGTCAGATGAAACATTGAAAATTTCTGCAGCAGGTGTTCCTATTTTAGTGTCAGAAGGCAATACCAAAATCCCATCGTGGCTTTTGCCGGTTCCGATTTCATCTTCTGCACAAAGCATCCCTTGCGACAATTCACCTCGGATTTTACTTTCCTTGATTTGAAAAGACTCACCTGATGTTGGGAATAATGTGGCTCCTATCGTTGCAACCAGGACTTTTTGCCCTGCAGCAACGTTAGGCGCTCCACAAACAATTGATAGCAGATCTCCTGAGCCAATATCTACTTTGGTGAGAGATAATCTATCGGCGTTTGGGTGCTGTTGACAGTCTTTCACTTCTCCTACAACGATGCCTTTCAAACCACCTTTAAGACTTTCAAATTCTTCAAGGCTTTCCACTTCTAAACCACAATCGGTAAGTAGTGGTGAAATTTCCTCAGGAGATGGTGAATGTGTTAAATATTGACGAAGCCAATTGGCAGAAATTTTCATGTGAAATCGGGTAAAAAATTGTATTCAAATATAATTTAGTAACGCAGCCAACGGAGCATTTCTCTCCAAGTTGGCCGTTTTCCATACATCAGGATTCCGGTTCGATAAATCTTTGCGGCTGCCCACGTGGTGAAAATAAATCCAAGAATTAACATGCCCATCGACAAAAGCACTTCAGAATAATGAACACCAAAAGGCAGTCGCACCATCATGATTATTGGCGATGTGAAAGGAATGATCGACAGCCAAACGGCAAGGCTTCCATTGGGATCGTTGAGAACTGTTTGCGCCATCACAAAGGAAAAAATTAATGGTGCTGAAACGGGCAGCATAAACTGTTGGGTATCGGCTTCACTGTCTACAGCACCGCCAATCGCAGCGAACATTGCACCATAAAGTAAATAGCCACCGAGGAAGTAAAAGATGAAACATGGAATCATTAGTCCCCAGTTGATTCGACTCACTTCGTTTACCATTTGCTGTGTTTGCTTCAATTCGTCATAGTCGGCAACTGCAGTTCCATCGGGACTCTGCTTCATGAGCGCTTCCATCTTGTCGGCACTGAGTTTCTCTTTTACAACGGTTCCCATGAAAACAGTGTAAATAGTGCCTGTAAGTATCACCCAAAGAAGGAATTGTGTAAGACCCACCAAAGCGATTCCGAGAATTTTTCCCATCATCAACTGAAAAGGCTTTACCGATGAAATAATTACTTCAACAATTCTGTTGGTTTTTTCTTCAATTACCCCGCGCATTACTTGGGCTCCGAAAAGGAAAATGAATAGATAAATTAGCACGCCTCCAATCATTCCGAGAGCGGTATTCATTTCAACACCTGAACCTTTTTCACCTTCAAGTGGAATAATTTCCAATGGAACATTTACAGTCTTCTTCACATTATCGACCAAATCCTGATCAACACCTTGAGATTGAAGCTTCAGTCTTTCAATTTGCTTTTCAATTTGATTCCGCACAAAAAGTTTCATACTCAGAGAAACTTGTTTGGCTGAATACAATTTGATTTGACGCTGTAGATGGTTGATATCATTCTCTTGAAACCTTGGAACATGAACCAGCGCAAAGTATCCATCGGCGTCGAGTGTTGCCAAAGATTTTTTCAATGGTGTTCGGGTGTAAAAGAACTTTACATCGTCGTTTTCTTGAAGCAAGCCTTCAATAAATCCAGCTTCATCGAGCACAAGTACTTTTTTTACTGAAACATTTACAGAAGCCATCCAAACTGGAACAACCATGATCGCACCCATGATCAATGGACCAAGAATGGTCATCAAAAGGAATGATTTTTTCCTTACACGGGTGAGGTATTCTCTTCTAATAATAAGTCCTACTTTGCCCATGGTTATTGAATGTCTGGTTGAACTGTTCTAATAAAAATGTCGCTCATGGATGGAATCACTTCATTAAAGGAAATGATTTCGCAGATAGGCATTATAGCTGCAAACAGATTGTTCACCGTGTTGTTTCCAGCAAGTCGGAGTGTTACTGTGCAATGGTTATCGATTTGCTTTCGTTCTAACAATTCTGCTCCAGCCCAAAGTGCATTGGTGAATGCCAACATATTTCCGTTGAATTCCATTTTATAAGTATTCGTGCGGAATTGTCGTTTTATATCTGCGACTTTGCCGTCGAGAATTTTCTGGCTTTTATTAATCAAGGCTATGCTATCGCAAAGTTCTTCAACGGTTTCCATTCGGTGGGTTGAAAAGATGATCGTAGAACCATTTCTACTTAATTCGAGAATTTCATCGCGAATGAGATTAGCATTTACGGGGTCGAAACCTGTGAAAGGTTCATCAAAAATGAGCAATTCAGGTTCATGCAGAACAGTAACAATAAACTGTACTTTCTGCGCCATCCCTTTTGATAGCTCCTCAACTTTTTTGTTCCACCAACCTTGAATTTCGAATTTTTCGAACCAATTTCGAAGTTTCAGCTTTGCAGTTTTATTGTCAAGTCCTTTCAGTTGAGCTAAATACATACATTGCTCACCTACTTGCATTTTACGGTAAAGTCCTCGTTCTTCTGGAAGGTAACCTATTCGGCTAACATGTTCGGGCTTGAGTGGCTCTCCATTAAAAAAGACTTCGCCTTGATCTGGAGCAGTGATCTGATTTATGATCCGAATAAGTGAGGTTTTACCTGCACCATTGGGACCCAGAAGCCCAAAGATGCTCCCTTTCTCAACTTTTATTCTAACGTTGTTGAGAGCAACATAATTGCCGTAGACTTTTCTGATGTCCCGGGCTTCAAAAATAGGAACGCTCATAGCGTAAATTTGCGTTGAATAGTTCAGAAATAGAAAGGCCTGTCGGGAAATCTGCCAACAGGCTCCAGACAGGCTTCAAATATAGGATTAGTCTTAGTGAAAGTATTCTTTTACGCGGTCAAAGAATGACTTTTCCTTTTTCCCGGGTTGAGGTTGGAAATTGTCCGATTCACGCAATTTTTCTAAGATGGTTTTCTCTTCTGTGGTAAGGGTTTGAGGCGTCCAAACATTTACATCAACCATCAAATCTCCTCTTTGGTAACTATTTACTTCAGGCAAACCTTTGCCACGTAAACGGTAAACCTTTCCCGATTGCGTACCTGGATCAATTTTAAACTTCGCTTTTCCTTCCAGTGTTGGAATCTCGATTGATGTACCGATGGCAGCATCTGCAAAATTGATGTAACAGTTGTAGTAAAGATTGTTACCGTCACGTTTTAGGTCTGCATGTTCAACCTCTTCAATACTTACCAATAAATCGCCAGGTATGCCACTTCGAGGAGCTGCATTTCCTTTACCTGCAACATTAAGTTGCATGCCTTCTCCAACTCCTGCAGGGATTTGCAATGAAATGAGATCTTCTTCGCGGGTAATTCCGTCGCCACTGCAAGCTTTACACTTACTGGCTATGATTTTTCCTTCGCCATCGCAAGCAGGACAAGTTGCAGCAGTTTGCATCTGTCCTAAAATTGTATTCGTGATTCGATGAACGCGTCCAGCACCATTGCACGTAGAGCATGTAGAAAACGAAGAGCCTTTATCGGCGCCCGTTCCAGAGCAGGTTCTGCAGCCAACGAATTTGTTTACCTTGATTTTCTTTTCAACTCCAGTTGCGATTTCTTCAAGTGTGAGTTTCACTTTGATCCGGAGATTGCTTCCGCGGTTCACTCTGCGGCCTTGGCTCTGTTGTCCAAATCCGCCGAAACCTCCTTGACCAAAGATGTCGCCGAATTGACTGAAGATATCCTCCATGTTCATTCCACCGCCATATCCACCGCCTCCGGAAGATGCTCCACCACTACCCTGGTGCCCAAAACGATCATATCGTGCTCGTTTGTCAGCATTGCTAAGTACTTCATAGGCTTCAGCTGCTTCTTTGAAGCTATCTTCTGCGGCCTTATCACCTGGATTTTTATCTGGATGATACTTCACCGCCATCTTGCGGTAAGCCTTTTTCAATTCTTGCTCATCAGCGTTCTTAGAAACACCGAGAACTTCATAATAATCTCTTTTTGCCATTTTTTGATTATCAGCTTCCAACAACAACTTTAGCAAAGCGAATTACTTTGCCATTTAACGAAAAGCCCCTTTCAAGTTCTTCGATGACCTTTCCCTTTTGACTTTCGTCGGGAGCAGGAATTTGTGTGATGGCTTCATGGAGATCGGGATCAAAGTCCTGCCCTTTTGCATTCATTTCTTCCAAACCACGACCAATAAGAATCACTTTCAATTTTTGAGAAATCAGTAGCATACCAGCTTGTGCGGGATTTGATTCACCTGAAGCTTCAAGAGCTTTTGATGCTCGTTCAAAGTCGTCCAACACAGGCAGAATGGCAGCAAAAATGTCAGAACCTGCCGTTTTAATTAAATCAGCGCGTTCCTTGATGGTGCGTTTTCTGTAATTGTCGAATTCGGAATACAAGCGCAAGTAGCGATCGTTAATATCGTGGTATTTGGCTTCCCAATCAGAAATCTTCGCCTCCTCAACATTTAATGCATCAGGATTAATTGGATCTTCACTTATAACCGGGCCTTCGGCAACGATTTGTTCATCTGTAGCGGATTCATTCACCGGTTGCGCTTCTGCTTCCGAGTTGTTGATTTCCGTAGCTTTTTCTTCGGGGTTCATTTGACTAAAAAATTTTCTTATCCTGTTTTTCATTGGATTTCGCGCCGCATTTGCAACCATAGTGCCATGCAGAGGATTGCGACATTCTGACATGAAAAAAGCAGGCAATCTGTTGAAGAAAGCCTGCTTTCAATAATTTAAAGCAACTTAGTTTCCGAGTTGCTTGTCGAGCTCTGCGTCAAGTGAAGCTCCGCGAAGATTTTTTGCGAGGATAATTCCTTTGCCATCGATAAGGTAGTTCATAGGGATCGAACTTACTCCATAAATAGCGGCTGCTTGAGAACTCCAACCCATCAAATCGCTTACATGGTTTTCCCAAACTAGACCATCTTTTTGGATAGCTTTTTCCCAAGCTTCTTTCTTCATATCAAGCGATACATTATAAATTGTAAAGCCTTTGCCTGATTTGAATTTCATCTTGTTGTACTTGTTGTAAGCCTTTACCACATTTGGATTTTCCATGCGACACGGACCACACCAAGATGCCCAAAAGTCTAATAAAACAACCTGACCACGAAGAGAAGATAACTTAATTTCTTTTCCTGCAGGTGTTTTGAATGCTAAATCAGGCGCCTGATTGCCCACGTTCAATCCAACAACGGGCTTAGGACCATTTGATTTGTAATTAATTGCAAGCATGCTGCCGACAGTTACAAATGCCAACAGAAATAGCGACCAGAAGATTTTATTTGATTTCATGAATTGTTTTTATGAAAATGCGAATTTACAAAAATAAAGCCAAGCTTAACTTTCCTTGTTTCGTAGAAATTCAATCTTAAGGTTTCTAATTTCAATTGTTGCATTTTTTGGCTGAAACATTGAAAGATTTATCTCGGGAAACAATCCGGGAAATTCACAAATTGGGAATAACAATGATGCTGTTTCCCAACAATTTGCATGTTCAACTTTAGCAATGAGCAATTTCTTATTCCAAAATACAGGATAATCGCAAGAACCAAGTTCAGAAATGAGTGCTGCTTTTGGGTGAAGTTCCGACATGCGCACTTGAAAATTAATTTTCATCATCCGAATTTCGCCTTGGACAAAAATTTCTGGAGGAACTGAAATATCGATCAATTCGATCAAACTATCTTTTCCAAGAAATACATTCTGCGAAGCACCAGCTTGCTTATTCAGTAATTGAGGAGATGTCCATATTGGTTCTGGATGCGGGAAATTCTCTCTGATCCAAACTTCATCTTTTTCAAACAGATAAATAAAATCCTTATCATTTTGCAGGAATAGTTTTTCGTATTTTATGAAATCCATTTCATCATACGGCAGAATAGAATGAACGTATTGCCAAATTTGAAAGAGGTTTAAAAAAGTACAAAGCCCAACAAATGAAGTTACTAAGTACTTCTGCCAAGGAATACTCGATATATTTTTATACAAGGAAGCAATGGGCAATACACAAAATGGCATTAAATCAACAAATGGTCTTGATCCAAAACTGCCTCCATACCACCAACACCACCAGGAAGCAGTAACATAAATAAAGAGGATAAAAATGAAGCTTATTGAAGCTGCAGAAAATCGCCCAAACTGTTTATAAAAACAAAAGATTGCGGGAACCAATAAAACCAAAACTGGTGTATAAATGAGCCAACCTTTGCGAAATGAAAAGAGCAGATTGCCCCATTGAGGATTTAGAAAATCAAACCCTTCATCGCCATAACTATAAATCCACCACTGGTGAGTTTGTGCAAAATAAAAAAGCGATTGCACTGTGATAAATACTGCCGGAATAACCAATGAAAACAACATCACTTTCCAATGGTGAATGAACTTTCCTATTATACCGTTCAGCATTTCAATTGAACCAGCAAACGGAATTACAGCCAAAAGAAACAAGGCATTTACTGGACGAATGAATGCGATTAAACTTAGTAAAAACACCAACAGAATGAGGCGTTTCGCTTTGAATATTTCTACCTGCTGATGCAGAACCAACAAAAACCAAGAGATGAATCCGAAGGAATACACATGCGACATTCCAGGTTCTTGCAAAGCATAATAGTAAAGATTAGTTGCGAAAAATAAAGTAAACAATACTGCAACACTGATATGCTCTTTAAAGCCAAATCGGAGCATTAGTTTGTTCAATGAAATCAATCCAATCGCTAAGTAAAAGAGCCCTGAAATACTAATAGCAGCAATATACCAGGAGGAATAACCTGTTCTTTCTTCAAAACGAAACTGTTGAACCAACAAGTCGCTCGCAAGAAAAAAGGGCAGCTGAGCCACTGCTGTACCGATGAAATATCGATTTACCGTTACATAACCAGAATCGGGCTGATTAACTTTCGAAGGAGAATATGGGTAATCATTCTTGATGAAAGTATTGGGCAGATACATATAGTATCCATGGGCATCTCCTCCAGTTGAAATTACATCCTTCCAACTTTCGCCGTCGAGCCGAACAGCCAGAATATGCCATTGGGCAATAAACAAAACCAACAGCAGAAACCTCGGAAAAGTGATCCAATTCTTCCAATTCATGCTGTTGGTTTAAAAATCAAAGACGCTTAATATCGGCTCCGATTGCGCGAAGTCTAGTGTCAATATTTTGATAACCACGATCGATTTGCTCGATGTTGTCAATAACTGATGTACCATCTGCTGATAAAGCAGCAATCAATAATGAAACACCAGCGCGAATATCTGGAGAAGTCATTTTTATTCCACGAAGTTTATATCGACGATTGATACCGATAATGGTTGCGCGGTGAGGATCGCAAAGTATGATTTGAGCCCCCATATCTATGAGCTTATCTACGAAAAACAATCGGCTCTCGAACATTTTTTGGTGAATAAGCACCGAACCGTTGGCTTGCGTTGCAACCACTAACATAATGCTCAACAAATCAGGCGTAAATCCTGGCCAAGGTGCGTCTGCAACAGTTAAAATAGATCCGTCAATATATTTGTTAATGGTGTAGCTTTCCTGTTCAGGGATAACTATATCATCACCATCACGAAGAACTTCTATTCCTAACCGTCGAAACACATCTGGAATCATTCCTAAATGGTCATAACCGGTATCTTTAATTCGAATGTTAGATTGTGTCATTGCGGCTAGGCCGATGAAGGAGCCTATTTCGATCATATCCGGTAGCATTCGGTGGGAACAACCACCAAGTTCACGAACACCTTCAATACTAATTAGGTTTGATCCAACACCGCTAATATTAGCACCCATGCTATTAAGCATTTTACAAAGCTGTTGAATGTAGGGTTCACAAGCAGCATTATAAATGGTGGTAATACCTTTGGCAAGCACTGCTGCCATGATGATGTTGGCTGTTCCTGTAACAGAGGCCTCATCAAGCAACATAGAAGCACCGCGTAATTCTTTCGCTTCTACTTTGTAGAAATTATCTACACTATCGAAATCGAATTCAGCGCCAAGATTTTGAAAGCCAATAAAATGGGTATCTAATCGGCGGCGGCCAATTTTATCTCCTCCTGGTTTCGGGATGTAGCCACGTCCGAATCTTGCGAGCAATGGACCAACAATCATCACCGAACCTCGCAATGCAGCTCCACGTTTTTTGAAATCTTCCGAAATCATGAAATCGACATTCACATTGTCGGCTTGGAATGCCCAGGATCCATTTCCTATTTTCTCGACTTTAACCCCGAGTGCTTGAAGCAGGTCAATCAATTTGTTGACATCCACAATGTCTGGAACATTATGAATTTCACAGCGCTCCGGTGTTAGAAGTACAGCACAGAGAATTTGGAGGGCTTCATTCTTCGCGCCCTGCGGAATAAGTTCACCGGACAGGCGCTTGCCTCCAGTTATTTCGAATCTGTTCATACGGTTCAGTAGCTATTACTGCTGCCGAATTTACGCTTGAATGATTTCTGTTTTTGCTTATTGCGATTAAACTTCTTACCCGGACTTTGTGAATAATTCGCAGTTAGCACTTCTGTCGCGGCTCCTAGCTGAGTTCCATCGGGCATTTGAAGTGATCCAGCAGACAAATCTTTCAGATCTTTAAAAATAATATCATCAGCCACAGAATCGCGATTCCATGCCAAATAAGATTTCTTCAAATGGTGTGCTATGGCACTAACCATTGATTCTTTAAGGGAAGGATCTTCTATTTTTCGGGCATTATCGATCAAATTCTCTACAATTTTACCGTAATGCTTGTAGCGAATTAAGTTGCTTGGATACTGAAGTCGGGATGGCTTGGTGGCCAAACTTTCTCTTGAAGGAATTGGATACGGAGAATCTACATCTAGCCGAAAATCCGACATAATAAACAAGTGATCCCACAATTTGTGTCTGAAGTCACTTTGATCGCGAAGATGTGGATTAAGTTGCCCCATTACTACGATGATCGCTCGCGCAGCTTGGTTTCTTTGTTCACGGTCTTCGATCGCACAAGCGTTATCGACCATCTTTTGAATATGGCGACCGTATTCAGAAATGATCAGCTTTGGTCGCTGAGAATTGTATTCCATCATAGTATTAGAGTGCCTGAAAAATGAAGAAAAACTTCTAAAATTGCCACTAAGAATAAGTGCAATAATCAGGCTTTGATAATTTTAACTCTTGCAAACTTAAGCAATAATTGCTTTTGTCCTGCTACCTCAAAAAGCACTGTGGCCTTTTTTTCTCCTGGCCTACCATCCACATGGATAACTTTCCCTTTGCCAAATTTTTCATGCTCAACTTGCATTCCTTCGGTAAGTTTTGAAAGATCATCGGCTTCGAAACCTGGTTTTAAGATCGCTTGTGAGGCTGATGTTAACTTAGGCTTGGGCTGAAATTCTGGTTCAGATAAGTTTGTAGGAGATTTTGGCGCAAATCCTGTTTCTGTTTTCTCTCTCGGTTTGAATGATGAGGCGGAATTTTGTCGGCTAGTAAATCCTCCAAATCCTAACCGTTCATCCTCGAAATTCATAAATCCTTTTCCTTGCTGCGGTTCTGGTGGAAGTTCGAGCAGATTTTGGTCTATTTCTTCTAAGAAACGACTAGGCTCCGAAAAATCAATTTTGCCCCATCTATATCTACTGGTTGCATACGTTATAGTTAGGAATCGTTCTGCACGCGTGATGGCGACATAAAACAATCGACGCTCTTCTTCAAGTTCTTCTCGAGAGTTTAATGCCAGTTGAGAAGGAAAAAGGTTCTCTTCCAAACCAACTACAAAAACAGCCTTAAACTCAAGCCCTTTTGCTGCATGGATGGTCATCATCGTTACTTTGTTCGTGTCTTCATCGTCCTTTTCATCGGCATCTGTGAGCAAAGCAATGTCGCGCATGAAAACATCCAGCGTTCGTTCAGCAACTTCATCATCACTCTCAGGCGGCGTGTCTACGAATTCTTGAATACCATTGAGAAGCTCCATTACGTTGTCATGCTTAGAAACTCCTTCAGGCGTTTTGTCCACTCCCAACTCTTTTAACAAACCTGAAGATCGAGCAATATGCATAGCCAAGTCGTACGCATTACTGGTTGCGAGTCCGTGTCTAAAACTCCTGATCATCATCACAAATTCACCAATTTTCTGGGCAGTTGCACCCGATAAAATTCGGTATTGATCCAAATTCTCGATGATTTCGAAGATGCTTACATTATGCTGGTCTGCAGCCACTACGAGCTTTTCCAAGGTGGTTTTTCCAATTCCACGTGCAGGATAATTAATCACTCTTCGTAGTGCTTCCTCATCTGCTGAATTAATAGTAAGACGAAAATATGCAAGTAGATCCTTAATTTCTTTGCGCTTGTAAAATGACAATCCACCATAAATTCTGTACGGAATGCCTCGTTTTCTAAGGGCCTCTTCCATTGCACGACTTTGTGCATTCGTTCGGTAAAGGATAGCAATGTCTTTATTTGGCAATTGGTGCTGCATTCGTAAATCGAGAATGCTATTGGCTACAAGATTACCCTCTTCATTGTCGGATCCAGCGCGCATTAATCTTATTCTATCTCCCTCATTGTTATCTGTCCAAACAACTTTTTTCAGCTGATCCTTGTTGTTCCGAATCACTGAATTTGCTGCTTCAACAATAGTTTTGGTAGACCTATAATTCTGTTCTAATTTAAAAACTTTGAGTTCTGGGTAGTCTTTCTCAAAATTAAGAATGTTCTGGATATTCGCTCCGCGGAAGGCATAAATGCTCTGCGCATCATCACCAACTACGCAAATATTCTGGTACATGGCGGAGAGTTTCTTAACAATCAGGTACTGACTGAAGTTTGTATCCTGATACTCATCTACAAGAATAAACCTGAATTTCTGTTGATACTTATATAATACCTCAGGAAACTGCTTTAATAGGACGTTGGTTTTGAACAAAAGGTCATCAAAGTCCATTGCCGACGACTTAAACAAACGTTTGTCGTAGGTCTCATAAATTAAGCCAAGCTTGGGTTTGCCGCTTTGTCGGTCTTCATCAAGAATTTGAGCATGGCTGCTATATTCACGTGAAGAAATCAGATTATTTTTCGCTGATGAAATCCTGCTGAGTACAAGCGAAGTCTTGTAGATTTTATCATCAAGCTGAAGCTCTGAAAGGATATTTTTGATGAGTCCTTTTGAATCCTCGGTATCATAAATAGTAAAGTTAGAAGGATACCCAAGACGTTCGCCTTCGGCTCGAAGAATCCTAGCGAAGATCGAGTGGAAAGTGCCCATCCAAAGGTTTCGAGCCTCCGTTCCAACAACCAAGTTGTTAATTCTATCTTTCATTTCTCGCGCAGCCTTATTAGTGAAGGTAAGAGCAAGAATGTTGAATGAATCAACTCCTTTATGAAGCAGGTTGGCGATTCTGTATGTGAGTACTCGCGTTTTGCCTGATCCTGCGCCAGCTATAATCATTACAGGGCCGTCGGTAGTTTCGGCAGCTTGCCGTTGAATAGGGTTTAACTCGCTAAGGAAATCAGACTTCATTGCGCAAAAGTAATCAAGCGCAAGGTGAAAGTCTGGGAAATGGGCGACTAATTTTATCAACCACCGTTAGCCAAAACGATAACCCGGAGGAGAAAATTTAACAAAACAGGAACAAAAAAAGCCGCACAATCGTAAGCTCAAGCCTTTGTTATTGATAAAAAAGCGAACAAAAAACTACCTGAATGACCAAGAAAAATAGAGGAATACAGTCGAAAGAAAGTTTATCCAGAAAAAAAAGGATAGAATCATTGAAAAAAAAATCTAACTATCAGTTGGTTAATTAAAAGTACTTCCTATCTTTGCGCTCCCAAAATTCGGGCGAGTAGACCGTTTTAATAAGATAATCACAACATAATCAAGCAGTAAAGCATGCCTACCATTCAGCAGCTTGTACGTAAAGGCCGCACGCCTAACGCCACTAAGAGTAAGAGTCCAGCATTGGATTCATGTCCTCAGCGCCGTGGAGTTTGTACACGGGTTTACACTACAACCCCAAAGAAGCCAAACTCAGCGATGCGTAAAGTAGCGCGTGTTCGTCTTACAAATACAAAAGAAGTTAATGCCTACATCCCAGGAGAAGGCCACAACCTACAGGAGCACTCCATTGTGTTGATCCGCGGAGGAAGGGTAAAAGATCTTCCAGGTGTTCGTTATCACATCGTGCGAGGAGCTCTCGATACTTCTGGAGTAGAAGGTCGTAACCAACGTCGTTCAAAATACGGAACTAAGCGTCCTAAACCAGGTCAACCGGCAGCTGCTGCAGGTAAAGGTGGAAAAGGCGGCAAGAAAAAATAATCTGAAGATCTCAGCATAGCAATCACATGAGAAAATCCACACCCAAACGAATTCCCCGTCTTCCGGATCCACGCTTCGGAGACCCTGTTGTTACACGATTCGTAAACAACATGATGTACGATGGCAAAAAAAGTATTGCCTTCAAACTTTTCTACGATGCAGTCGATATCGTTGCAAAACGCACCGAAGAGAATGGTCATGAAGTATGGAAGAGAGCATTGGAGAACGTTAGTCCTGCAGTTGAAGTAAAAAGCCGCCGAGTTGGTGGTGCTACTTTCCAAATCCCAATGGAAATTCGTCCTGACCGTCGCACCGCTCTTGGTATGAAATGGTTAATCATGTATGCTCGCAAACGCAATGAAAAATCAATGGCGATGAAACTTGCCGGAGAAATTGTTGCAGCAAGTAAAGGTGAAGGATCTGCGCACAAGAAGAAAGAAGATACTCACCGTATGGCGGAAGCCAACAAGGCATTCTCACATTTCAGATTCTAAGTAAACCTTCCAGATAAGTGCTATGAGCCACGATCTTAAATTTACGCGTAACATTGGTATTGCCGCACACATCGATGCAGGTAAGACTACCACAACCGAGCGTATCCTTTATTACACCGGTGTAAATCACAAAATTGGTGAAGTGCACGACGGTGCTGCTACTATGGATTGGATGGTTCAGGAGCAAGAAAGAGGTATAACCATTACATCAGCGGCTACAACCTGCTTTTGGACTTACCGCGACAACAACTACAAAATGAACATCATCGATACTCCAGGTCACGTTGACTTTACGGTGGAGGTGAATCGTTCACTACGTGTGCTTGACGGTCTTGTGTTTTTGTTTTCTGCTGTAGATGGTGTGGAACCACAGTCAGAAACAAATTGGCGCTTAGCAAACAACTACAATGTAACCCGTCTTGGGTTTGTAAATAAAATGGATCGTCAAGGTGCCGATTTTCTTAACGTTGTAAAACAAGTAAAGGAAGTTCTTGGCGGTAATCCACTTCCACTTCAGTTGCCTATCGGTGCAGAAGAAACCTTCACAGGGGTAGTAGATTTAATTAACTGGCGTGGAATGGTTTGGAATGAGCACGACAAAGGCATGACCTATGAAGTGGTTGAAATTCCTGCCGACATGGTTGAAGAAGCAAGAGAGTGGAGAGAAAAACTTCTTGAAGCCGCTGCCGAATTCGACGAAAATCTGATGGAGAAATACTTCGAAGATCCTGAATCATTAACTGAGGCAGAAATTCTTAGTGCACTTCGTAAGGCTTGTGTTGCAAACAAAGTTGTACCAATGCTTTGTGGTTCTGCTTTCAAGAACAAGGGTGTGCAAACTATGCTCGATCTTGTAATGGAACTTATGCCGAGCCCGATGGATAAAGAAAACATCGTAGGGACAAATCCTGATACTGGAGTTGAAGTTATTCGCCGTCCTGATGTGAAAGATCCATTCACAGCCTTGGCTTTCAAAATTGCTACTGACCCATTCGTAGGTCGTCTATGTTTCTTCCGTGCATATTCTGGACGTTTGGACGCAGGTTCTTACGTTCTCAACACAAGAAGCGGAAACAAGGAGCGTATCAGCCGTATATTCCAAATGCATGCTAACAAACAGAACTCAATCGATTACATCGAAGCAGGTGATATCGGAGCAGCTGTAGGATTTAAAGACATCAAAACAGGAGATACACTTTGTGATGAAAAGAACCCAATCGTTCTTGAAGCAATGAACTTCCCTGAACCAGTTATCGGTATCGCAATTGAGCCCAAAACTCAGGCAGATGTTGATAAAATGGGTATGGCACTTAACAAACTCTCTGAAGAAGATCCAACATTCCGCGTTCGTACAGACGAAGATTCTGGGCAGACGATAATTTCAGGTATGGGAGAGCTTCACTTAGAAATTATTATGGACCGTTTGAAACGCGAGTTCAAAGTTGAGTGTAATCAAGGTGCGCCTCAGGTAAACTATAAAGAAACCATCAACGGTACAGTTACGCACCGTGAGGTTTATAAGAAGCAATCCGGAGGTCGTGGTAAATTCGCGGATATCGTAGTAACCATTGGGCCTGTAGATGAAGGCAAAGAAGGTCTACAATTCGTAAATGAAGTTGTAGGTGGTAACGTTCCTCGTGAATTCATCCCTTCTGTTGAAAAAGGATTTAAGTCGGCCATGCAAAATGGTGTTCTTGCAGGGTACACGATGGATAGTTTGAAAGTTCGTTTAACTGATGGTTCATACCACGCAGTTGACTCCGATGCACTTTCATTTGAAATTTGTGCACGCTCAGCATTCCGCGAAGCGCTTCCGAAAGCAAAGCCAGTTCTACTTGAGCCAATCATGAAGGTCGAAGTTCTTACTCCTGAAGACTACATGGGTGATATCATCGGTGACTTAAATAAGCGTCGTGGCCAACTCGAAGGTATGGATAGTCGTGCTGGATCGCAAGTAATTCGTGCAAAAGTTCCATTGAGCGAAATGTTCGGATATGTGACAACACTTCGTACAATTTCTTCAGGTCGTGCAACATCCACAATGGAACCTTCGCATTATGCTGAAGCTCCACGTCAAGTTGCTGATGAAGTTATTGCTAAATCAAAAGGCAAAGCAAAAGTTTAATCGTTCTTTATACTCTACATGAGCCAGAAAATCCGCATCAAACTCAAGTCGTACGACTACAACCTCGTAGATAAGTCGGCTGAGAAAATTGTCAAAACGGTAAAATCTACCGGAGCCGTTGTAAGTGGTCCAATTCCACTTCCAACTAACAAGAAGATCTACACCGTGTTGCGTTCACCACACGTTAACAAGAAAGCGCGTGAGCAATTCCAATTGTGTTCTTACAAACGACTATTGGACATTTACTCAACTACATCAAAAACAGTAGACGCGTTGATGAAACTTGAACTTCCAAGCGGAGTTGAAGTAGAAATCAAAGTGTGACGTTGTTTATTTCAGAATTTGTTTTTTCTCTCAATACAACAAAATGTCAGGTATCATAGGTAAAAAAATCGGAATGACTAGTCTTTACAGTGCCGCTGGTAAGAACATACCATGCACAGTTATTGAAGCTGGTCCTTGCGTAGTCACGCAAGTAAGAACCATCGAAAAAGATGGTTACAGCGCTGTTCAACTGGCGTTTGAAGAAAAAAAAGAGAAGCACACATCTGCTGCCATGAAAGGGCATTTCAGTAAGGCGTCAACAACGCCAAAAAGAAAAATTGCTGAATTTCGTTACTTTGATTCTGAGAAAACTCTCGGCGAAACGGTAACAGTTGATCTGTTCTCAGAAGGTGAATTTGTTGATGTTATTGGAACATCAAAAGGTAAAGGTTTCCAAGGCGTTGTGAAACGTCACGGATTTAGTGGTGTTGGTATGGCTACACACGGTCAGCACAACCGATTGAGAGCTCCAGGTTCACTCGGTGCATCATCTTATCCATCGCGTGTATTCAAGGGAATGCGTATGGCCGGCCGTACTGGTGGTTCCCGTGTAAAAATTCAAAACCTTGAAGTTTTGAAAGTTATCCCAGAACAGAATCTAATCGTTATCCAAGGCGCAGTGCCAGGTCCGAAGGGTTCATACGTAATGCTCGAGAAATAACATGGAATTAGCAATCTACAACTCAAACGGTCAAGAAACCGGCCGCAAGATGACGCTAAGTAGCGAAGTCTTCGGTATAGAGCCCAATGATCATGCGATCTATCTGGACGTTAAGCAAATTCTTGCTAACCGTCGCCAGGGGACACACAAATCAAAAGAAAGAGCTGAAGTATCTTACTCAACAAAGAAACTAAAGCGTCAAAAAGGAACTGGTGGTGCACGTGCAGGTAGCATCAAGTCACCAGTTTTCGTAGGAGGAGGTCGTATTTTCGGACCAAGACCACGCGATTATAGTTTCCGTTTGAATAAGAAAGTTAAGCAGTTGGCTCGTAAGTCAGCGCTAGCTTACAAAGCAAAGGATAACGGTATCGTACTTATAGAAGCTTTCGATTTCAATACTCCATCTACTAAAGGTTTCACTTCAATTTTAGTTAATTTAAAATTGACGGGTAAGAAAACGCTAGTAATCATACCTGAATTGAACCAGAATATTTATCTGTCGAGCCGTAACCTGCAAAACAGTAAGGTTGTAATTGCAGCTGATATTAACACATTTGATATCCTAAACGCAAACAACGTAGTACTTTTTGAAGGTTCAGTTAAGTCTATTGAAAACCTCTTAAACCAAAACTGAAATGAACATCATCGTTAAACCAATCATTACGGAGAAGATGACCGGCATTTCTGAAAAACTTAACCGCTATGGTTTTGTGGTTCATGAGGATGCTAACAAACTCCAAATCAAAACAGCCATTCAGCAGATGTATGGCGTATCAGTTGAGCGTGTGAATACTCAACAATACATTGGGAAAATTAAAATGCGTAACACCAAAAATGGTTTCAACACAGGGCTTAAAGGAAACTGCAAAAAAGCTATCGTGACATTGAAAGAGGGTGAGACTATTGACTTTTACAGCAATCTCTGATAGACATGGGACTTAAGAAATTCAATCCGATAACTCCAGGTACCCGTTTTAAGGTTGCCGATACTTTCTCTGATGTTACTACGTCTACTCCAGAGAAATCGCTTCTAGTAAGCAACAAGAAATCAGGTGGTCGTAACCATTCTGGTAAAATGACAATGCGTTATATTGGTGGTGGTAACAAACAACGTTACCGTCTAATCGATTTCCGCAGAGACAAGCATGGCGTCGAAGCTAAAGTGGCAACGATCGAGTATGATCCAAACCGCTCTGGTCGTATTGCTTTGTTGCAATATGTTGATGGGGAGAAAAGATATATTCTAGCTCCAGATAAACTTGAGGTAGGTCGCACAGTTCTTTCAGGTGAAAGTGCACCAGTAGAACCGGGTAATGCACTTTTCTTGAAGGATATTCCTCTTGGTACAATGATTCATCATATCGAAATGCGTCCTGGACAAGGAGCTGTTTTGGTTAGAAGCGCAGGAGTTGCAGCACAGCTTCAAGCAAGAGATGGAAAATACGCTATCATCCGCATGCCTTCTGGTGAGATTCGTTTGATATTAAATACTTGCCTAGCTGTAATTGGAATAGTAAGTAATTCAGATCACCGTCTAGTTCGTTCTGGTAAAGCAGGTAGATCACGTTGGTTAGGACGCCGTCCTAGAGTACGTGGTGTAGCAATGAACCCAGTCGATCACCCTATGGGTGGTGGTGAAGGCCGCGCATCTGGAGGACATCCACGCAGCCGCAAAGGTATTCCAGCAAAAGGATACAAAACACGTGCGCCTAAGAACAGAAGTTCTAAGTACATTCTGGAGCGTCGTAAAAAATAATTTGTTCAACAACTGATATTGTCAACACATGAGCCGTTCGCTTAAAAAAGGACCTTTTATCGACTTCAAGCTAGAAAAGAAAGTTTTAGCTATGATCGATTCAAGTAAAAAATCCGTGATCAAAACCTGGGCACGTCGCTCAATGATTTCCCCGGATTTCGTTGGACAAACGATTGCAGTACACAATGGTAATAAGTTCATCCCTGTTTACGTAACTGAAAACATGGTAGGACACAAGCTTGGAGAATTTGCTCCAACTCGCACTTACCGCGGTCATGCAGGCAATCGTAAGGACAAAGGGAAGAAATAATCATTCACGTTCTTTATCTCTCACAAACAATGGGATCTCGTAAAAAAAACATGGCTGAGGCGATGAAAGCAGAGCGCAAGCAAATTGCATTCGCCAAGCTAAATAATTGTCCAACTTCACCGCGCAAGATGCGTCTGGTGGCAGACCTTATTCGTGGTGTGGACGTAGACCGCGCTTTGTCAATCCTTAAATTTACAAATAAGGATGCAGCAGGTCGTTTGGAAAAGCTTTTACTTTCAGCAATTGCTAATTGGCAATCAAAAAATGAAGGTGCACGATTAGAAGACAGCAACGTAGTTGTAACTGAAATCAAAGTGGATGGAGGTCGTCAACTTAAGCGTCTTCGTCCGGCTCCGCAGGGGCGCGGTTACAGAATCCGCAAGCGTTCAAACCACGTTACTCTAGTTGTTGGAACTAAAGTAGCAGCAAATTAATCCTATTCTCAAAAGACAATACAACAATTTACATGGGACAAAAAGCAAACCCGATCGGTCTTCGCCTAGGTATTATCCGCGGCTGGGATTCAAACTGGTACGGTGGAAAAAACTTCACTGAGAAACTAGTTGAGGATCATAAAATCCGCAAGTATCTAAGTGCTCGTTTAGTAAAGGCGGGCGTTTCAAAGATCGTGATCGAGCGTACCCTTAAACTGGTTACAGTTACTATTAATACTGCCCGTCCAGGAATTATTATCGGTAAAGGTGGTCAGGAGGTAGACAAGTTGAAGGAAGAGCTAAAGAAGCTAACAAAAAAGGAAGTTCAAATCAACATATTTGAGATTAAACGCCCTGAACTGGATGCTCGTTTGGTTGCTGACGGAATTGCTCGTCAATTAGAAGGAAGGATTTCTTTCCGTAGAGCGATGAAAACTTCAATCGCTTCCACAATGAGAATGGGAGCAGAAGGTATCAAGTGTAAAATTTCTGGTCGACTAGGAGGTGCAGAAATGGCACGTACTGAAGGCTACAAAGAAGGAAGAACTCCTCTTCACACTTTACGTGCTGACATTGATTACGCTCTTGCAGAAGCGCATACTACATACGGTCGAATTGGGATCAAAGTATGGATCTGTAAAGGAGAAATTTACGGAAAGCGTGATTTGAGTCCGAATATCGGTCTTCAAGCACAAAAAACAGGTGGTACAGGAAACCAAGGAGGAAACGAACGCAATGATCGTGATCGTGGCCCACGCCGTGGCGGAGATCGCGACCGTAGAAGCAGAAATAAGTAATTCTGCATCAACATATAAAACTGAAGAGGACACAGCGTCCTCTTTTTTTTTGAGATTCTGAAAAGTTAAAAGCCTTGTCAATACTGAGATTCAGAGAAATAATTAGCTTACTACCAGAATACTTTAAAAAAAAACGGGTTTAGCTGTTGCAAATAAAAAACATCTTACTATCTTTGCCGTCCCCAAAATAGCAGGCTTTCATAAGTTTACTAGATAAAGGAATAAGCATTAAAAGAATCCAGAAAAACTGATTTTCCATGTTACAGCCGAAGCGTACCAAGTACAGGAAGCAGCATAAAATGAAAATGAAGGGCAATGCAACACGTGGACACGAGTTGGCATTTGGCTCTTTTGGTATAAAAGCAATGGAGGGCGTATGGATGACTGCTCGTCAGATCGAAGCTGCCCGTATTGCTGTAACACGTTACATGAAACGTGAAGGCCAGATCTGGATCCGGGTTTTCCCTGACAAGCCAATTACCAAAAAGCCTGCAGAGGTTCGTATGGGTAAAGGTAAAGGTTCACCAGAATATTGGGTAGCCGTAGTTAAACCAGGAACCATCATTTTTGAAGCTGAAGGTGTTTCAATGGATATAGCTAAAGAAGCACTCCGTTTGGCATCTCAAAAATTACCAGTGACAACTAAATTCATAGTTCGTCGCGATTACCAAGAAGCTACAGCCTGATTGAACTTATGAAACAGGAAGAGATAAAAGATCTTTCTCTCACCGAGTTGAAAGACAAAGTAAAAGAAATGACACAGTTGCAATCACGATTGGTATTTAACCATGGTGTGTCTGCATCAGAAAGTCCGATCGGTATCCGTCATACCAGGCGTGCGATTGCCCGTATTAATACGGAAATTCGTATGCGTGAAATTCAGGAATCAGCACAATAAACTTCACGATGGAAGCAGAAGCAATTGACAGAAATTTACGCAAAGAGCGTGTGGGTCTTGTACGAAGTACTAAAATGGATAAAACCATTGTAGTGGCGGTCGAACGTAAAGTTAAGCACCCTAAATACGGAAAATTCGTAAAGAAGACCACCACTTTTATGGCACATGATGACAAAAATGAGTGTGGAGAAGGTGACACCGTGAAAATCATGGAAACTCGTCCGATGAGCAAGAATAAGCGTTGGAGACTTGTTGAAATAATTGAAAAAGCTAAGTAATTCATTACCAGAATAATAGAATTGAGTCATGATACAGCAGGAATCCAGGCTGACAGTCGCAGATAATTCAGGTGCAAAGGAAGTTCTTTGTATCCGCGTTTTAGGCGGTACCAAGAAGCGTTACGCATCTGTCGGCGATAAAATTGTAGTTACAATAAAGCACGCTTTGCCGAGTGGTAATTCCAAAAAAGGTTCTGTTACCAAAGCGGTAGTAGTACGCACTAAAAAAGAAATTCGTCGCCCGGATGGTTCATACATCCGATTTGATGACAATGCTGTTGTGTTGCTCAACAATAATGATGAATTGCGCGGCACCCGTATTTTCGGTCCTGTTGCTCGTGAACTGCGTGAAAAGCAGTATATGAAAATTGTTTCACTGGCTCCAGAGGTGCTTTAAACCAGCTTTCCATCATGAAACTGCATATCAAAAAAGGAGATAAAGTTCAGGTAATAGCCGGAAATCACAAAGGTGAGTCAGGCGAAGTACAAGAAGTAAACGTTCAAAAACAACGTGCCATTGTTACGGGTGTAAATCTTACATCACGACACAATAAGCCAACTTCAGAAAACCCACAAGGAGGAATTATCAAGAAAGAAGGATCCATACATATCTCTAATTTGATGGTAATTGATCCTTCAACTGGTAAAGCTGCTCGCACAGGACGTAAAGCTGACGGATCAGGTAAAATGGTTCGTTTTTTCAAAACCAAAAAAGCGGAGGCAAGTAAGTGATGAATTATACACCCAACCTCAAAAATAAGTACCGCAACGAAATCAAAAGCGCTTTGCTGAAGGAGTTCCAATACAAGAGCCCAATGCAAGTGCCGGTGCTAAAGAAGATCTGTATCAACCAAGGAATTGGTGCTGCAGTGTCTGATAAGAAAATGATTGAGTCTGCTATCGTAGAAATGACTACCATAACTGGTCAAAAAGCAGTCGCAACTAAATCAAAGAAAGATATATCCAACTTCAAACTTCGTAAAGGTGTTCCAATCGGAGTTCGTGTTACACTACGTGGTGACAGAATGTACGAATTTTTAGAACGTCTAATTGTAGTAGCACTTCCTCGTATCCGCGATTTTCGTGGAATCAACGACAAAGGATTTGATGGATACGGAAACTACACTCTTGGTGTAACTGAACAAATCATCTTCCCAGAGATTAATATCGATAAAGTTTCGAAAATCATGGGTATGGATATCACTTTTGTGACCAACGCTCCAACTGACAAAGAAGCATTCGCTCTTCTGAAGGAATTCGGTCTTCCATTTAAAAATTTAAAAAAGTAAACGATCCGATGGCTAAAGAAAGCATGAAGGCCCGAGAAGTTAAAAGGGCTAAATTGGTTGCCAGATACGCTTCAAAAAGAGAGGCTTTGAAAGCTGCAGGTGACTCTGTAGGTCTACAAAAACTTCCTCGCAATTCGAGCAAAATTCGTCTACGCAACCGTTGTCAACTCACCGGTCGTCCACGAGGTTACATTCGTCAATTCGGTCTTTCTAGGATCACATTCCGTGAAATGGCCCTTGATGGTAAAATCCCAGGAATCACCAAATCAAGCTGGTAATCCTTAACAATTAACTCAAAGAAATAATATAAAACAATGACTGATCCGATAGCAGACTACCTTACCAGGCTCCGGAACGCCATTCACGCAAATCACCGCGTGGTTGAAATTTCTTCTTCAAAATTGAAGCAGAATATGACCAAAATTCTTTTTGAAAAAGGGTATATTCTTAGCTACAAATTCGAAGAGCCATCTGAAGGAAATCCTCAGGGTACGATCAAAATCGCGTTGAAGTATCATCCAGTAACAAAGATTCCTGCGATTCGCACGTTAACGCGTGTTTCAAAACCAGGTCTTCGCAGTTATGTTCATGTTGAGAAACTTCCTCGAGTAATCAACGGACTCGGAATTGCAATCATTTCCACTTCAAAAGGTTTAATGACCGATAAAGAAGCAAGAAATGAAAATGTTGGTGGAGAAGTTCTCTGCTATATCTACTAATCACAAGCAGCACAAAGAAATGTCACGGATTGGAAAACTGCCGGTAAGTCTGCCTAATGGTGTAAGCGTTTCAGTAAACGCAGACAACATTGTTACGGTAAAAGGCCCTCTTGGAGAACTGCATCAGCCAGTTGACCCGGCTATCGAAGTTAAAATTGAAGAAGGAATTCTAAGTGTATCTAGAAGTAGTGATGCGAAAGACCACCGTGCCAAGCATGGTTTATACCGTGCACTCATCAATAATATGGTGAATGGTGTATCTGTAGGCTTTACTACTGAACAAGAACTAGTAGGTGTAGGTTATCGTGCTTCCAACACCGGACAAATGCTTGAACTTTCTCTTGGATATTCACACAACATCATGTTTGATATTCCAGAAGAAATTAAAGTAGAAACAAAAACTGAGAGGGGTAAAAACCCTATCATCATCATGAAATCTATCGACAAGCAACTACTAGGAATGGTTGCAGCGAAAATTCGTTCACTCCGCAAGCCTGAACCTTATAAAGGAAAAGGTATCAAGTTTGTCAACGAAGTACTTCGCCGCAAAGCTGGTAAGTCTGCAGGAAAGAAATAATCTGATATCAGGATCATGGCTATCACCAAAGAATACAGAAGAAGTCGGATTAAAAAAAGAATCCGCAAAGTGGTATCAGGAAATACAAGTGCGCCGCGCATGAGTGTTTTCCGTAGTAACTGCGAGATTTATGTTCAATTGATCGACGATCTAAATGGGCACACTCTTGCTGCTGCATCATCTGCAGAAGTTGATATTGCAAAACAAAAAGTAACCAAAATCGAAAAAGCCGCTTTGGTAGGTAAATCTATCGCTGCAAAAGCTAAAGAAGCTGGAATTGAAGCTGTACGTTTCGATCGTGGAGGTTACCTATATCATGGCCGCGTTAAATCACTTGCAGAAGGTGCTCGTGAAGGTGGATTAAAATTCTAAATAGATCATGGCGAACGCAAATATTAAAAGAGTACGTTCAAGCGACATTGAACTTAAAGACAAACTGGTAGCAGTTAATCGTGTTACTAAAGTAACGAAAGGTGGTCGTACTTTCTCATTCTCCGCAATTGTTGTTGTAGGTAATGAAAAAGGGATTGTTGGTCATGGTCTTGGAAAAGCAAAAGAAGTTACCGATGCAATCAGCAAAGGCGTCGATGATGCTAAAAAAACATTAATCAAGGTTCCTGTAATTAACGGTACAGTTCCTCATGAGCAACTAGGTAAATTCGGAGGAGCACTTGTGTTCTTGAAACCAGCTGCACACGGAACTGGTGTTATTGCAGGTGGTGCGATGCGTTCTGTTCTTGAAAGTGTTGGTATTACAGATGTACTTGCTAAGTCAAAAGGATCTTCAAACCCACATAACGTGGTTAAAGCAACTATCGACGCTTTAAGTCAAATGCGTGATCCAGCGACTGTTGCGCAACAACGCGGCATTTCTATGGAAAAAGTTTTCAACGGCTAATTCTGGTAACCATGGCAAAGATTCGCATACAACAGATTAAAAGCGGCATTGACCGTCCTGAAAATCAAAAACGCACACTTCGTGCACTTGGAATCACAAAAATGAATGTTCCAGTTGAACATGAAGCTACCGCTCAAATTCTAGGAATGGTAGATAAGGTGAAGCACCTCGTAATCGTAACAGAACTCTGATCTTAACAGACAATATATCATGAATCTCAGTAATCTTAAACCAGCAGCAGGCTCCACGAAATCTTCGAAGAGAATTGGTCGTGGCCAGGGTTCAGGTCGTGGTGGAACTTCCACACGTGGACACAAAGGTGCTAAATCACGCTCTGGTTATTCGTCCAAAGCTGGTTTTGAAGGTGGACAAATGCCACTTCAGCGTCGTCTTCCTAAATTCGGCTTCAAAAATATCAATCGTGTTGAATACAGAGGAATCAATCTAGATACTCTTCAATCTCTATCTGAAAAAATCAATGGTGGAACTATCACCTTCGATACATTGAAGGATAATGGTTTGGCCGGTAAAAATGATTTGATCAAAATTCTTGGGCGTGGAGAAATCTCCGCAAAGCTTGAAGTAACAGCTCATGCATTCACTGCTACCGCAAAGGCAGCTATTGAATCAAAAGGAGGAACAGCTACAACTCTTGCCTGATGAAAAGACTTATAAATACCATCAAGAATATTTACAAAATTGAAGAACTGCGTTCTAAATTAGGGAACACTTTACTCTTCTTGCTTGTATACCGACTTGGTTCATTCGTAGTTCTTCCAGGTGTTAATCCAGAATCATTGGATGCGCTAAAGCAGCAAACTTCAGATGGTATTCTAGGTCTATTGAACATGTTTTCTGGTGGAGCATTCTCTAATGCCTCCATTTTCGCGCTTGGAATCATGCCTTATATTTCGGCATCGATTGTAGTTCAGCTTCTAACCATAGCTGTTCCTTACTTCCAAAAAATGCAGAAAGAGGGAGAAAGTGGCCGTAAGAAAATGAATCAAATTACTCGCTACCTAACAGTAGCAATTTGTGCTCTACAAGCTCCCAGTTATTTAGCTAACCTAAATAATCAAATTGGAACGCAAGCAATTACTGATTCGAGTTCTTTCTTTTGGATTTCTTCAACCATTATATTAGTAGCTGGCACCATGTTTATTATGTGGTTAGGTGAAAGAATTACCGACCGAGGGATTGGAAATGGTATATCATTGATAATCATGGTAGGTATCATTGCTGAATTGCCTGGTGCTCTCCTTGGTGAATTTGGCTCTCGAATAGCTCAAGCAGGTGGAGGAACTGTTATGTTTCTTATCGAACTGATTGGATTGTTATTCGTAGTCATTCTTTCGATTATGCTTGTGCAAGGTGTAAGAAGAATTCCTGTTCAAGTAGCCAAACGAATCCAAGGTAATAATACTCCCGTTGGAGGTGTTCGTCAGTACATTCCATTGCGAGTTAATACTGCTGGTGTAATGCCGATCATCTTTGCCCAAGCAATTATGTTCATTCCTATCACAATTGCTGGATTTGCAAACCTTGATAGTTTACAAGGCTTTATGGCAACTTTCAGCAATCCTACCAGTTTTTGGTATAATTTCACTTTTGCAGTATTGATTATAGTGTTTACTTACTTCTACACTGCAATTGCTGTAAATCCAAAGAACATGGCCGAAGAAATGAAGAGAAGCGGTGGTTTTGTACCAGGCGTAAAACCAGGTGAAGCAACTGCTGAATTCATCGATTCTATCATGTCAAAAATTACGCTTCCGGGAGCATTTTTCCTTGCCTTCGTTGCGATAATGCCATCACTAGCGATGATGTTTGGTGTAACAAACAAATTCGCACAGTTTTATGGTGGAACGTCTCTGCTAATTTTGGTTGGAGTAGTTCTTGACACCTTGCAGCAAATTGAAAGTCACTTGTTGATGCGTCAATACGACGGTTTAATGAAAAGTGGCAAAATCAAAGGTCGTGCTACGGCTGCTGCAGTTACAATGCCTAGTTAATCTGTTTTTTCGATGATCTATTACAAGACATCTGAAGAAATTGAAAAGATAAGAGTTAGTTCTTTACTTGTTGCCCGCGCTCTGGCGGAAGTTGCAAAAACGATTCGTCCGGGTGTAACCAGTCTTGAACTGGATAAGATTGCTGAGGAATTTATCCGTGATAACGGGGGGATTCCTGCTTTCAAAGGATATAACGGATTTCCAAACTCACTGTGCATTTCTCCAAATGAGCAGGTAGTGCACGGAATCCCTAATAATCGTCCTTATGAAAATGGTGATATTATTTCAGTGGATTGTGGAGTGTTGAAAGATGGTTACTATGGTGACTCTGCTTACACCTTTGCAATTGGAGAAGTAAGTGACGCTGTGAAAATGCTACTTGAAACAACAAAAGAAAGTCTCTATCGAGGAATTTCAGTTGCTGTTGAAGGAAAGAGATTACAAGACATCAGTTACGAAATTCAATCATATTGTGAACTCAATGGGTTCTCTGTAGTAAGAGAATTGGTTGGTCACGGGATTGGAAAAAATCTTCACGAAGCACCTGAAGTTCCCAATTTTGGGAAAAGAGGATCAGGACCAAAGTTGAAAGAAGGATTGGTTATCGCGATTGAACCCATGATTAATATGGGCAGGAAAAATATTCTTCATGGAAAAGATGGGTGGACCATCAAAACTTCTGATGGAATGCCTTCTGCACATTTTGAGCATACAATTGCGATAGGTAAAGTAAAAGCTGACATTCTTTCCTCCTTTGAGTTTATCGAAAAGGCATTGGAAGAGCAGAAACTAAAATTTGTTTAATCACTAATAATAATTCAACTACGTGTCCAAGCAATCGTCCATAGAACAAGACGGAACAATTATCGAAGCATTGTCGAACGCAATGTTTCGTGTTGAGCTTGAGAACGAGCACATCATAATTGCTCATATTTCGGGCAAGATGAGAATGAATTATATCAAAATTTTACCAGGCGACCGGGTGAAAGTGGAGATGTCTCCATATGACCTATCAAAAGGACGAATCACTTACCGCTATAAATAAACCGGAACAATGAAAGTAAAAGCCTCCATCAAAAAAAGGAGTGCGGAGTGCAAGATTGTACGCCGCAAAGGGAGACTCTATGTCATCAACAAGAAGAACCCAAAATTCAAACAACGTCAAGGTTAAGCCTCAAATAAAAGAAGCAAATGGCTCGTATATCAGGAATTGATCTTCCAAAAAATAAGCGCGGAGAAATCGGTCTTACCTACATTTATGGTATTGGTCGTGCAACTGCACAAAGCATTCTAACAGAAGCTGGAATAGACTTTAACAAGAAAGTTTCACAGTGGGATGACAGCGATCTTGGAAAGATCCGCGAAATCATTAACGAAAAAATTAAGGTTGAAGGAGCACTTCGTTCTGAGGTTCAACTCAACATTAAACGACTGATGGACATTGGTTCATATCGTGGAATCCGTCACCGGGTAGGTCTTCCGGTGCGTGGACAAACTACGAAGAACAATGCCCGGACCAGAAAGGGTAAAAAGAAGACAGTTGCCAATAAGAAAAAGGTAACTAAGTAATCTTTAACCTGATACAAACGATCTGATTTAAACAGAAATGGCGAAAACAACCAAAACAACCAAAAAACGTGTTGTAAAGGTGGAATCCGTTGGTCATGCCCACATCAACGCCACATTCAACAACATCATTGTGTCTCTGACCAACATCACCGGTCAGGTGATCAGCTGGTCATCTGCGGGTAAAATGGGATTCCGCGGCTCAAAGAAAAATACACCTTATGCTGCACAAATGGCAGCGACAGATTGCTCTAAAGTAGCATACGATCTTGGTCTTCGTAAGGTAAAAGTGTTTGTTAAAGGACCAGGAGGCGGACGTGAATCTGCGATCCGTACCATCCACAACTCAGGAATTGAAGTTTCTGAAATTGTAGACGTAACTCCAGTTCCACACAATGGTTGCCGTCCTCCTAAACGTCGCCGTGTTTAATCAATCAATTTAAATCAAGAAGAGCAATGGCTAGATATACCGGCCCCAAGTCTAAAATCGCCCGTAAATTCCGTGAGGCAATCTATGGTCCAGATAAAGTTCTGATCAAGAAGAATTACCCTCCAGGTCAGCACGGTAATTCAAAAAAGAGAGCTAAAACTTCAGAATATGCAGTTCAACTCCTCGAGAAACAAAAAGCAAAATACACATACGGAATTTTAGAAAAGCAATTTGCTAGAATTTTTGACCGTGCTCTACGTGCTAAAGGAATCACAGGTGAAAACCTTTTGAAGTTCATAGAAGCTCGCCTAGATAACGTTGTTTACCGTATGGGGATTTCTCCAAGCCGCGATGGCGCTCGTCAACTTGTTTCTCATTGTCATATTACTGTGAATGGAAGTGTAGTAAACATTCCTTCCTACACATTAAAATCAGGAGATGTTGTTGCTGTGCGTGAGAAATCTAAATCACTTGAAGTAATTTCAACTTCGGTAGCAGGACATACCAACAAATATTCTTGGTTAGAATTCAACAGTGGCACTTTATCTGGTACATTCCTTAACATGCCAGAAAGAGAGCAGATTCCGGAAAATATTCGCGAACAACTTATCGTCGAATTGTACTCTAAATAATTCGGGTTTTCAACCCACAAACAATAAAACTACAACTATGGCAATACTGGCGTTTCAAAAACCCGACAAAGTAGTAATGATCTCTTCTACTGATCAACATGGTCAGTTCGAGTTCAGACCTTTGGAACCAGGGTATGGAATTACTGTTGGTAATGCACTCCGCAGAATTCTGCTTTCATCTCTTGAAGGCTTTGCAATTACTTCCGTTAAATTCGAAAGTGTAGAGCATGAATTCTCAACTATTAAAGGAGTTGTTGAAGACGTAACTGAGATCATCCTCAATTTGAAACAAGTTCGTTTCAAACGTCAGATTGATTCTACCGAACACGAAAAAGTGTTAATCACTGTTAGCGGACAAAATCAGTTCTCTGCTGGTGACATTGGTAAATTCACTTCTGGTTTCCAAGTGTTGAATCATGACTTCGTGATTTGCAATATGGATCCTTCAGTAACCCTGAAATTGGAGATTACCATCGATAAAGGAAGAGGTTATGTTCCTGCAGAGGAAAATAAGTCTTCTAACCCACAGATGGGTCTTATCGCAATCGATTCTATCCACACACCCATTCGTAACGTAAAATATTCCGTTGAGAATTATCGTGTGGAACAGAAAACCGACTATGAAAAATTAATCATCGAAATTTCAAGCGACGGTTCAATACATCCTAAAGATGCATTGAAAGAAGCTGCTAAAATTTTGATCCAACATTTCATGTTGTTCTCTGATGAAAAGATTACTGAAGATGTTGAAGAAAAAGTAACTACTGAGGAATTTGATGAAGATATCCTTCACATGCGTCAGTTACTCAAAACACGTCTTGTTGATATGGATCTTTCAGTTCGCGCATTGAACTGCCTAAAAGCAGCAGATGTTGACACCATCGCGGATCTTGTTTCTTACAACAAGAATGATCTATTGAAATTCAGAAATTTTGGTAAGAAATCACTTACTGAACTTGAAGAGCTGGTTCAAACCAAGCAGCTTACTTTTGGGATGAATCTCGCTAAATACAAATTGGATAAAGACTAATTATAGCCGGGAGGCTAGAATAAAATAATACCCGATCATGAGACACGGAAAGAAATTAAATCACCTGAGCAGAACTGCTCCGCACCGTAAAGCCCTTATGGCAAATATGGCGAGCTCACTAATTCTGCACAAGCGAATCAATACCACCCTCGCGAAAGCAAAAGCACTTCGCACTTATGTCGAGCCTTTGATTACTAAATCAAAAGAAGATACAACGCATAGCCGTCGTACAGTTTTCGCTTACTTAAAAGATAAGAACGCTGTATCTGAACTGTTTCGCGAAATTTCTGTTAAGATATCTGACCGTCCAGGAGGATACTGCAGAATCATCAAGTTGCCAAACCGATTGGGTGACAACTCAGCGATGGCTTTAATCGAGTTGGTTGATTTTAATGAAACTCTACTTGCGGATTCTATTGCTTCTAAAGGAAGCGAAAAGAAAACTACTCGCCGTAGCCGTGGTGGTGCAAAAAAAGTGACTCCGTCTTCTGAAGCAACCTCTACAGAAACAACTTCTTCTGAGGTAACTGAAACTTCTGAAGAATAAGATGCAGAATAAATTTAAAATTTAACTAAATTTTAAAAGGATAAAACTACTCGTTTTATCCTTTTTTTTTGATCTTAGCACAATAACTTAATATGCGTTACTCCGAATCAAAACCTGCCATACTTCTGCTCGAAGATGGAACTGTATTTCACGGCCGCTCATGCGGAATTTCAGCCACTGCCACAGGAGAAATCTGCTTCAATACAGGCATGACTGGCTACCAAGAAATTTTCACAGACCCATCTTATCTAGGTCAAATTGTTGTTGCTACGCACGTACACATAGGTAATTACGGGGTAAAGCAAGAAGACACAGAATCTTCAGCGATCAAAATTTCAGGTCTCGTTTGTAGAGACTTCTCGCAAATTTTTTCAAGGACCGTGGCTGATGGTTCATTGTTCAACTATTTTAGAGAACAAAACATTGCAGCAATTTCAGATATTGATACAAGAAAACTTGTTCGTCACATTCGGGATAAAGGTGCTATGAACGCAATCATATCAACCGAAACGACCAATATTGAAGAACTTCGAGAAAAATTAAGTAAGGTACCTTCTATGGAAGGCCTCGAGTTGTCTTCAACTGTATCAACACAAATACCCTATGTAAAAGGTACAGATGATGCTAAGCTTCGGGTTGCTTTATTGGATCTTGGAGTGAAAGAAAATATTGTAGAATGCTTGGTAGAACGTGGTTGTAAAGTTAAGGTCTTCCCAGCAAAAACAACGTTCTCCGAAATGGCTCAATTCGAACCTCACGGTTATATGATTTCTAATGGCCCAGGTGATCCAGCGGTTGTTGGATATGCCATCGAAACGGTTAAAGAAATTCTTGAATCAGAAACACCTCTTTTCGGAATCTGTCTAGGACATCA
The DNA here is from genome assembly GCA_040403315.1 of Flavobacteriales bacterium. GTDB lineage: Bacteria > Bacteroidota > Bacteroidia > M30B66 > M30B66 > CAMCXT01. Next base: position 800,919 of record JBBAKX010000001.1, on the reverse strand, counting down.
AATACTTGCAGAAGCTTCAGGAATTGGAACATACAAAATGTTCAATGGACACCGTGGAATTAACCATCCAATTAAAAATCTTATCACTGGAAAAGGAGAAATCACCTCGCAAAACCATGGATTTGCTATTAAAGCTGAAGACATCAAAGAAAATCCAAATGTTGAAATCACCCATATTCATTTGAATGATCAAACAATCGCAGGCATCAAGTTAAAAGACAAACCAGCATTTTCTGTTCAGTACCATCCTGAAGCAGCACCTGGACCTCATGATTCTCGATATCTGTTCGACGATTTTGTGAAACTAATGGCAGACCAGCATACTGCAAAAATTTAATCACATAAAATTTTCCCAAATGAGCGCAATTGCACATATACACGCCCGGCAAATTCTTGATTCAAGAGGAAATCCAACTATTGAAGTAGATGTTATCACTGAGGATGGTGGGTTTGGACGCGCCGCAGTTCCTTCTGGAGCTTCTACTGGAACACATGAAGCTGTTGAACTTCGAGATGGAGACAAGAAGCGTTATTTAGGACGAGGTGTGGAAAATGCAGTTAACAATGTGAATTCTACTATAGCTGATGAATTGCGTGGTATGGAAGTTACCGATCAACGTTCGCTTGATATCACCATGATTGAATTGGACGGGTCTACAAATAAAGCAAACCTCGGAGCCAACGCGATTCTTGGAGTATCCTTGGCAGCAGCAAAAGCAGGCGCTGCTGAAACTGGACAACCGCTTTATCGCTACATCGGCGGAGTAAATGCCGCATTGCTTCCTGTTCCGATGATGAACATACTTAATGGTGGTTCTCATGCCGATAACAGTATCGACTTTCAGGAATTCATGATTATGCCTGTAAATGCAAGATCATTTTCTGAATCACTTAGAATGGGAACTGAGATTTTTCATCACTTAAAAACAGTACTAAAAGGAAAAGGAATGTCGACCAATGTTGGTGATGAAGGAGGATTTGCTCCCAATATCAAATCCAATGAAGAAGCCATTCAGATTGTGATAGAAGCAATCAAAAAAGCTGGTTATCGCCCAGGTGAAGATATCTGGATTGCTATGGATGCTGCTGCTTCAGAATTCTACAATGCAGAAGAAGGAGTGTACCATTTCAAGAAATCAACTGGCGATAAACTTACTTCCTCTCAAATGGTTGATTACTGGGCCGACTGGAGTAAGAAATACCCAATCCTCTCCATTGAAGATGGACTTGCCGAAGACGATTGGGATGGTTGGAAAAATCTAACTGATAAAATTGGCAACAAAGTACAACTCGTTGGAGACGACCTTTTTGTTACAAATGTTGATCGTCTCGGGCAAGGAATTGATAAGCAAATTGCGAATTCAATTCTTGTTAAGGTGAATCAAATTGGAACGCTAACTGAGACAATCAATGCCGTGCAATTGGCGATGAACAACAAATATACTGCTGTTATGAGTCACCGTTCTGGTGAAACAGAAGATACCACCATTGCTGATTTGGCTGTCGCACTCCGTTGTGGACAAATCAAAACAGGTTCGGCATCTCGTTCCGACAGGATCGCAAAATACAACCAACTATTACGCATTGAAGAAATGCTCGGTACTACTGCACGATTCCATGGAAAGGATGTATTAAGAGGTTAAGATTAAAAATAACTCTTCTTAAATGAATTGTTCATTTGGTCTTTATCAATGCCTTGGAACAAAGAATACATAAAACAAACCTCATATACTCTCATAAAAAAAGGCTTCTAGTTAATACTATGAATCTATGCTGAAGTATTCTATGTCATTGACAGTTTACAATTAATCAAACTAAAATTAATTGGTTATTTTTATGGAACTGCTTGTTAAAATTCATAATGACCTAATATAGGAACCATTTTGAATAATAAAAACATGTAACTATTACTGATTTCAACAAAGACTTCGGTGCATAATATTTCAAATAAAAGGTCAATATCTCCGAGAATTTGAATGTCATAATTGCAATAGCTGCTTTAGCTATTATTTTTTTTCTTCTTTCACTGTGATATTCATTTTCAAATGAAACATTATATTATTGTCTAAAATAACTGGTATCATTTAGGAGAGTTAGAGGAATTTCATGAATTGAATTTATCTACATATAATGAGATTTTCTTATTGAATTTCTTTTATATATTGAATAGCATAAGAATAATAAAATAAGTGATCACAAGCTCCAAATGTGAAGAGTATTAAAAATTTGCTTTTATATTGTCTTAAATTGTTGTTGGATTCATCATTTATCCAATACAATTGAGTTATAAAGGGGAAAATACTAAGAACCAGGGAATTTATTTCTATACCTAATTTTAGTCGCTAATTTTTGACCCTAAATGTTTGAGATGAAATATTAATCCGGTCTCCTAGGTTAACAATGGAGTGATGCTATTGAAGAGCAATTCTATTTAGTCTGGAATTTGCTTGTCATATATTTTATAGGAAAACTTTCATTTTCAATCTACCTAGGAGCAAAATAATACTGTTAAAGCTTTTTACAAATTAAGTCAGCAATTAGCTTCAAAGTTATTATCATTTATTTAGCATTATTTAATGTTTAGCTTTGTGAGCATCAAAGGCTGTTGTGTGTTATAATGAAAAGAAATTAATCGCTAATAATAAATAATGACCATATTAGTTAACTACATAATTTGATTAACTTTTATAAAACTAATATTCAACCAGTATCAAATTAACATTTTTCTACCTAGTTATAAGTTCATATTCAATTAATTAGCACTAGAATTCTTTGATTCATACTAATTGATCAAAACTCTTCAACTACGATTTTCATTGAAAAAGGAAACCTTGAATTACTAGGTTGGTTAGATAAAATAAACTACGGAATACATAAATCATATGATAGCTTTATCAATTATAATTTCAATATTCCGTTAAAACGATACATATTCAAAAAATGAATTCTCCATAAGAATTATTATTGCATAATTAGTATGTTATTTAAACCATTAATACTTTATATCTTTATATATTAGTTAAAACTATGACTTCTAGTTACAAGGAATTTAATACTTCTTTCTCTTCAAAATATTTTATAAGTTAGATGAGATGAAGTATATTTAAGTATTGCCAATTATATTTTAAGAACACAAAATCTGTTACTGTTTGTGGTTTAAAATTGTTTAATATAATTCTTGCCATACTTGACAATAAAATGGGCCATTCCATATTAAAACAACATGAGGAAAATAAAAAATTAACTCGGATCAAGATGCAATTATAATTGTCTCATTTAGGTCGATTTACCAATAAATGAAGGAATAAAAATATCGATAAACGAGAAAGCAGGAGCAACCGACAATGCTTTCATAGAATGGTATTAGAGTACATCATAGTATCAGCATATAAAAATTGAAACTGCTAAAATGAGAAGGACTTTTTTAAAGGAATAAAAGCTTCTTCGATAAATGCATATATCAAAGAAAACATATTTGTATCCGAAAACTTAGACCAGCAGATTTGTGTTTGGCAACACAATTAACACGCAATCAAAACATAATAGCAGTTTGTGTTATTAGAATTCAACAAAACACTAAGTCGTCAAACAACAAAACAAACTTTTGCGAAAGTGAGATCAAAAGAATACTTTAGCGCTTTGAAACCAAACAAATGAGAATAATAATAACAGGCGCAGCAGGATTTATCGGATCTAACTTATCAAGATTTCTTTTACAAAGAGGTCACAGCGTTGTAGGGATAGACAACTTCAGTTATGGGGAACAAAGAAATTTAACAGCACTTTTAAATCATCCGAATTTTGAATTTATAAATGGCGACATTCTAAATTCTTTCATATATTCTGATGTGAAAGCTGATGTAATAGTTCATTTAGCATCTCAAAAAATACCTCGATATAATAACGCATATCGAACTTTAGTTGAGAACGATATTATGTTGAAAAACATAGTCACAAAAGCTCTCAGAGATAATTCAAGAGTTTTCTTTGCATCTACATCTGACGTTTATGGAAAGAACCCAATTATTCCATTCTCTGAAGAATCGGATCTATTACTTGGACCTACTACTGTTAAAAGATGGGCATACGCACTTTCAAAAATTAATGGTGAACATTATCTAATAGCGTGTGGCGAAGAATTTGGATTAAAATATACTATAAATCGATTTTTTGGATCCTATGGCCCGAATCAGAATTTAACTTGGTGGGGCGGGCCTCAATCTCTTTTCATTGATAAGGCTTTAAAAAAGGAGCCAATAGAAATACACGGAGACGGCACTCAAACAAGAACGTTTACATATATAGAAGATACAATTGCAGGAATAACCAAGTGCATCGAATCTGAAGATGCTAATGGGGAAATAGTCAATATTGCTTCTTATCCAGAAGAAGAAGTTTCTATTCTTGAGTTAGCAAGAAAAATTTGGGGTATCGTGAATCCGATGGACAATGAACCAATGATAAACTTTGTTCCCTATTCTACATTTGGCAAGTATGAAGATGTAGCTAGAAGAGTTCCAAATATTGACAAATTAATAACCAAATTCAATTACAAACCTAGCTATTCTCTTGAGCAAGGACTGATTGAAACAATAAAATGGCAAAGGGAGCTAACAAATTTCACTCAATAAGAAATGATTTACTTTTTAATTCCAGTATATAATGAAGAAGGCAACATTCCTTTATTAAGTGAAAAGCTAAAGGCTGTATTACATGAATACAGTAAAAAATATGTATTTGTTGATGACTGTTCAACCGACGCATCAATTCAAACAATTAAAAATTGTTTTGAGGCGAATCAACTTCAAATAATAAAAAAAGATCAAAACAAGGGCCCTGGGGACTCCTTCAACATTGGCTTTGAATGGATTCTCCAAAATTCTGTATCGTCCTCTGATATCATTGTAACGATGGAGGCAGACAATACATCAGACTTGAACATTCTTAAAACAATGATATTACTGAGTGAGAATAACTATAGTCTGATTCTTGCATCTGTTTATGCTCAAGGTGGCGGATTTGACCAGACTTCTTTTTTGAGAAGAACTATTTCATTTTTCTCTAACATTATATTTAGATTTATCTTCAATGTCAAGGTTTTAACTCTCTCTTCATTCTACAGAGTACACCAAGTAGAAATGATAAAAGCAGTTAAGTCTACTTATGGGGTAATCATCTCCGAAAGTGGCTTTATCTCAATGGTAGAGTTACTTATTAAATCAATTAATGTTGGGGCTAAAATTATAGAAGTTCCAATGACATTATATTCGGGCCAACGAAAAGGCAAATCAAAAATGAAAGTAATTAAAACCTCGATAAGTTATTTAAAATTCATTTTCAAATATAAAAAAATATTCAAGTCAACTATAAATGAGTAAGAATCATTGGTTAGTTATAATTTCGATATTCATTCTTTCCATCGCTGTTAGGGTATATGGTTTAGGAGAAAGAGCATTGTGGGCTGATGAAAAGGTTACTGCACTTTGTTCGAACGGGCTAATTGGCGTTTCTGGTAATGATACAAATACAATAAATATAAACGGAGAAATTAAAACCAAGAAATTATCAGACATAAAAAAGGCAACGCTTATACAAGACAGTGGTAATGGAATTTTGTATTATTTTTTGCTTTCTCATTGGACTAATTGGTTTGGTAATAGCGATTTTTCTTTGAGATTTCCATCGTTTATTGCAGGCATCCTTTTCCTTGTCTTTGGTTTCTTATTTGTAAATAAACGATTTAATACAAATACCGCATTATTATTCCTTATCTCTTCTTCGGTTTTCAGTTTGTTTATTATTTATTCTCAAACCGCTAGAAGTTATGAAATGGCTCTGCTAACAACCTTTTTAAGTACGTCTTTTTTTTGGAAAATTATTGATTCAGAGGAGATAAAAACAAAGAATGCAAAATTCTATCTTTATGTTTCATCCTATTTACTGCTCATATTTGCTAGTATATTCTTACATTATTACACATTTTACATCATAGCAGGACATGCAATTTATTTAACTCTTCATTGTATTAAAAAGAAGAACTTGTTATATGTTTTTTCGTTTGTTTACTTAGTCTTTTCCCTCTTATTTCTTTATTGGATGCTTAATGGCGGATTGGATGGTTACAAATTTATGGCTGATAGAAATTCTTGGTGGATTGAGCAAGCCAAAGCCTCAGGTACATTTTTAAATAGTTCTTATCTTACAAAATCATTTGCGACGTTTATAGTGTCGATGACTGGAGTTTACATGAGCTATATTAAAGAGTTTAACATATTTTTACTGATACCATATATAGCAGCTCTGTTAATTATTTTTTTTACATCTTTTAAAATAAAGTACAAAGTAAGTAAAGAAATAACTTTGTTTATTTATACTATAGTAATTCAGCTAATTTTTGCTGTTGCTGTGGTTGTTAAAAATGGCCATGCATTATCACTTTCACCGTATTATAATATTTTTACGATACCTTATATTTTAATTTTAATTGCTCACATATCAAACCAAATCATAATTAACAATAAAAAAACTAAAATTGTATTTTTATTTTATTCTATTTTTTTAGCATACAATCTAACATTTCTCTATTTCTACCATTCAAAAAGAAACATACATCACTCTGACGTCGGCAATCCTTACGTTGAAGCTGCGATAATAATTGAAAACAAGACAGTTCTAGGGGATACAGTCACTTCAAGACAATGGATCGATGGACAATTAATTTCACTTTACACGAAAAAACCTTTTGTTTTTTCATGCAATCCAAATTTGGAGAAAGATGAGATTTATATAAACAGAAAAGGATCTAGCCAATTGACTATTCTTAATTTAGAAGGCAAGAGATATTAACGAAAGAAGTCATATCAAACCTTACAATCAAATTGTACGTTTGAAATAAAATATACTGTAAATTATAAATAATAGAAATAGAAATAGTTTTAATAAATAGATCTTGAAGTAAGACAATGCATTCAATGCATAGATACACTTTCTCTTAAATGTCCACTGAGATTTACCTGCTTCCCTCGATAATCTTTTATAAGGTATAAAGATCTTCATACCCTTCAACTTTATAACGTCTCCCTGAAGAAATCTTCTAGGCTTTTTGATTGTATTAAATTGGTCAATTGCTAAACGATCCAACAAAAAATAATCAAATCCGCCCGAAGGAATTTCATAATAAATAAGCTTAATTAAACTATAAAAGATGAATGAAAAAACTCGATCTATCCACTTGTCTTCGCGTGCCGTTCGATAGCAAATAACGATAGATACTCCAGCCTTCCAACATTCAATCATTTCCTCAATCTTGTTTATTGGATCTTGCAAATCGGCCGACATCACTACCGAAGCGTCACCAATGCAATGGCGAAGACCAGCAACAATGGCTGCAACTTGTCCATAATTTTTATCAAAAGATAAATACCGAACTCTCGAATCTCTTTCGCTTATTTGATGAATGATTTCCAATGATCCATCATCCGATCCATCGTCTACAAAAAGCAATTCTAGCTGAAATTTTGGAAGCCCAATAAAAACATTGGTTACATTTTGATAGAGTGTTTCTAGCGTTGCTTCGTTTCGAAAAACAGGCACTACAATTGAAACCGTTTTCATGCTGCTCATTTCAATCGTGCAGGAACACCAAAAGCAACTGAATCATTTGGAATATTGCGCGTTACAACCGAACCAGCACCAATAATAACACGGTCGCCAACCTGAATACCTGGCATCACAATAGCTCCTGCTCCAATCAAGCTATGTAAACCAATTTTGCTTTTTCCTAATAGTCTGGCCCCTGGTCCTATTTCCGAAAATTCACCAATCTCAACTTCATGGGTAACCATAGCACCTAAATTAAGCAAAACTCCTTTGCCTACAAAAGTATCAGGCTCGACAATTACGTTCGCCAAACAAGAAATTCCTGAACGATCTTCTGGAAAGTTATCCTTTATAATTGCCGAAGGATCAATCACAGAAGTTAAAACTCCACCAACAGATTCGAGTCTTTCGCACAACTGAACTCTTCCGTTTAAAATACCAGTACCCAAACAGAACCTCGAATCTATAGTTTCGAAATAAATCTTTGCTGCATCGAGTGACTCGAACAATTCGAGATATGCAGGAATGTTACGATCTGTTGTTGAAAAAAAATCGCTGTACAAAACAGGCTGAATTTCAGGAGCCATCCGCTTCAATGCAAACAATATTTGGCGCGCAAACCCACCAGCTCCTGCTATCAGCATCCTGATTGGATAATTAAATCTGAAATTTTCGAGACTTCATCACTTGTTAATTCGGGATATAGCGGCAAACAAAGCACCCTACTTGATAAATCTGTTGAGGCATCATTTGTTAAATTGTTCTGAACATAATTCAAATGATTGAGTGAAGGATAAAAGTACCTTCTTGGAAAAATATTATGACTTTGTAACACAGAACGAGCTGCTAACAATTTATTTTCGCTTGAAAAAACTACTGGTAAATAAGCATGGTTGAATCGAGTTGTGCCTTCTTGAAGCTCCATCATTTGAATGCCCGAATCCTTCAAGGCTTCTTTGTAATTTTTTACCACATATTCGCGCTTCTCGATAATATCATCAACATAAGGAAAAACCGACAAGCCCATTGCCGCTTGAAATTCAGAAGCCTTAGCATTGATTCCAACACCGAAAAAATCTTCAGGCCCATTGTAACCAAAATTCCTCATATAGCTTATTTTTTCAGCCAATTGATCGTTGTTGGTAACCAAGGCGCCTCCTTCGATAGTGTGGAAAATTTTTGTCGCATGAAAACTCAATGCTGTAACATCCCCAAATGAAGCCAATGGTTTATTTTTGTATTGAACACCAAAGGCATGTGCTCCATCAAAAATTAAAGGGATGCCCTTTTCTGAGGAAATTTCTTGAAGTGCCTCAATATCACAAGGATTTCCATACACATGTGTTGCTAAAATAGCCTCCACATCTTCTGTGATATTGTCGCGAACAGATTGCGCAGAGATCGTGAATTTTTTTGGGTCGACATCTGCAAATACAGGCAAAATTCCTTCCCAAACCATTGCGCTGGTTGTGGCCACACATGAAAAAGGTGTTGTAATAATCTTCTTCCGAATTCCTAAAGCTTTAGATGCAATTTGTAATGCTAAGGTGCCATTCGTAACAAAAAAAACATGCTTTACGTCAAGATATTCAGCTAGCTTTTTCTCTAATTCAAGTACCAATGGACCATGGTTCGTGAGTTGGCCGCGTTCCCAAATCCCTTTTAGGTAATCGATATACGCTTCCAACGGTGGTAAAAAAGATTTGGTTACCTGAATCATTTTTTAAATTAAATGAAATTATTTGTTTAAGAAAGGTCCTTCATACCTATGTTTCATCTCATGCAAATATATCCAAACCACTAATTGCCTAAAAAGGAATTGAATTACAGTTTATTAAAATGATTGGTGATTAATTTAGAGTAATTCTGCCGTTTCACGTAGTGAATTTGGTAATATTTTACCGTCAACCTTTGTTAATTATGATTTCTTCACTGTGCTTTTCGGCGTTTCTCGTTCATTAGGAGTTCTTGCGCAATTAACAACCAGCAGAGCGATGGGGTTACCAATCGAACGGCCAGGCTCAATTACATCCGAAGGCCTACTTAAGAAGATCGAAGCTACAAAAGCAGTTTAATCATCAATATTTTTTAAATAAAAAAGGGCTGCAGAATTCAATTTCTGCAGCCCTTTTTATTGCTAATTGATTATTTCTTCGCAAACCGATGGCGCAAATATGCAACAACCATAGGCATTATAGAAAGCACAATAATGCCCAATACCACAGCCTCAAAATGCTTCTGGAAGAATTCAAGATTGCCTAAGAAATAACCTGCTAACGACATCGAGGTAATCCATAAAAAGCCTCCAGCAACATCGTAAGGCAAAAACTTTTTACGGTATTCCATCTGACCAACTCCAGCAACAAAGGGCGTGAAGGTGCGCACAATCGGAACAAAGCGAGCCATTATAATGGCTTTGGTGCCATATTTTTCGAAGAATGAATGTGTTTGGTCGATATAAGCTTGTTTCACTAGTCTTTTACCGCGAAACTTCCAGTTTACCACCTTCGATCCTGCAAACCTACCAATGGTATAATTGACATTGTCGCCCAAAACTGCAGCCACAAAAAGCAACGCAATCAAAATCACAATACTCAGCTCCGGTCCCGGGCGGGCACAAATTGCACCTGCCGCAAACAAGAGGGAATCACCTGGAAGAAAAGGCATCACCACCAAACCAGTTTCAACAAAAATGATCAAAAACAAAATAGCATAAATCGTAACACCATAATTGCGTACCAATTGATCGAGGTGATCATTGATATGTAAGACAAAATCGAGCAGTGAAGTAAGTAATTCCATAGGGCGCAAAAGTAGCTATTTGAATGTCTTGTCGCTGAGCCATGTGGTAAATAACTCTACAGCGCGTGTTCGGTGACTGATTGTTTGTTTCACCAAAGGCGGCAATGCAGCAAAAGATTGAATATGATTTTCAGGGATAAAAACGGGATCATAACCAAATCCACCATCACCTTCAGGCAATATGCCTATTTTGCCTTTTACCTCTCCTTCAAACAAATGCGAAACTCCATCAATCACACAAGCTATAATTGTAATGAAACGGGCAGATCTATCTTCAAAACCTGCCATGTCGTTCAATAACTTAGCATTGTTTGCTTGGGCATCTCTCGATCCTGAATAAAACGCAGTATCAACACCAGGAGCGCCACTTAAACAAGCTACCTCCAACCCAGTATCGTCTGAAAAACAGTTCATTCCAGTAAGTTTGAAAAAGGTTTCCGCCTTTTGAAGTGCATTCCCTCGGATGGTTCCAGATGTTTCTGGCAGTTCGTCTAAAAACTGAATATCCGAAAGACTTAAAATCTCTATTTTGGCAGGCAGCACCGCTCTAACTTCATCGAGCTTATGGCTATTGTTAGTGGCAAAAATCAATCGCATTTGGCAAAGAAAGCCAAAAGGTTGCACGCAATAAACTAATTGTAATTAAGCTTTTTCGAAAACTCGTCTCTGGCTGCTTGAAGAAGTTGAATTTGCGCAATGATTTCATCCATACGTTCCGCATCTTCACTTGATATCCGACCTAGCTCTTCGTCCAAATCTTTTTTCATCAACACAACATGCCGAAGTTTAAATGTATAAATGGCATCCATTACTCCCTTTTTCAGGAGATCAGATTCCATTGTGATAAAAATCTGGTGGTGATTTTTCCACAACTCGCTCAAAATATGTTTGTCGGTTGTTAGATCGATCACTGTTGTAGCAATCACCTCATCGGGGTGATTCAACAATTCTGGATCTTCTGGATAATCCTCCTGCGATCGTGCGAGAAAAAACTGGTATAGTTTCAAATAGGCAGGATTCTCAGGCAATAACTGATCGGCCTCCAATTCGGAAAGGATAAAATCTCCAACGCGTTGAGATATTTCAATCTTTTCCCCGTCTTCATTCAGCTCCTCGAAATAAATCAATTGATTGGCATACTTGACCAATATGCGAATTACATCTTTTTCCTGAGCTTCAATTCTATATTCGCCAGTAACTTCTTGATTTTTAAGGCTACCCGACGATCCTTCTGGTGCAAATAAATCATCGGGAGGAGTGTCAAGTGGAGCACTTTGAGTTAAATAATTGGAGTTCGGTGTATTTGAAATCCTCTTTTCCTGCTTGTTTTTAAGCTGCTTATTTAACTCGAAAATAAGCGTTTGTTCATCCATCCCTAATCGGGAGGAACATTCCTTCAAATAAAGCGATCTCAACACAGGATCAGGAATAAGTGCCAACGATCCAATGATCTCACGAATCATTCCCGCCTTGCGGATGGGATCATTTCCGGCTTCCTCAGCTAAAATGGAGGTCTTGAACTCAATAAAATTGCGCGCTTCAGATTTGATGTAATCTTTGATAAACAGCGGCGAATTTTTCCGAGCAAACGAATCCGGATCCTCTCCATCAGGGAAAAGCACGATCTTCACGTTGAGACCTTGCTCTAAGATCATATCTAAGCCTCGAAATGAAGCCTTGATTCCAGCAGCATCGCCATCGTAAAGGATGGTTACATTCTCAGTGTAGCGACGAATCATCCGCACCTGTTCGTTGGTGAGCGACGTTCCGGAAGAAGCCACAACATTCTCGATTCCCGATTGATGCAACGATATCACATCAGTGTAACCTTCAACCAGTAAGGCTTCATCGAGTTCTGAAATCGCCTTTCTTGAATGATAAATCCCATAGAGAACTGCACTTTTATGGTACACTTCCGATTCGGGCGAATTGAGATACTTTGCCTGTTTCTTGTCGTTGGTAAGAATTCTTCCTCCAAAACCAATCACTCGACCCGACAAGTTCTGGATAGGGAACATCACACGGTTCTTGAAACGGTCGAACATCCTACCATCTTCTCGTTCGATCGACAATCCGGTTTTGACTAAAAATTCCTTTTGATACCCTTCACGAACCGCCGAATCGGTTAAGTGCGCCCATTGATCAGGCAAAAAACCTAACCTGAACTTCCGGATCGTATCTTCGGAGAAGCCTCGCTCCTTAAAATAGCTCAAACCAACGGCTCTGCCAATTTGATCTTCGTGCAGCAATTTTTCCATGTGCGATGCAGCCCATTCATTGAGCAAAAGCATCGATTCACGTTCTCTGAGCTCCTCTTTTACTTCCTCGGTTTGGTTTTCTTCCTCGACATTGATTTGGTATTTCTTGGCGAGGTACCGAATGGCTTCTGGATAAGAAAGCTTCTCATGGTCCATGACAAAACGAACCGAATTACCAGCCTTCCCGCAGCCGAAACACTTGTAAATTCCACGTACTGGTGAAACATTGAAAGAAGGCGTTTTTTCGTTGTGAAACGGACAAAGCCCTTGCATACTGCTTCCTCGGCGTTTCAATGCTACAAAATCGCCAATTACTTCCTCTATTCGGGCAGCGTCGGTTACTTGTTCAATGGTGCGTGGAGAAATCATCAGTCGGCGAAGTTAATGAAACCTCCTCTGTGGATTGTTAAATCACCTACTTTTGCGGCGATCATGATGAGCATTGACGAAATTAAAGCCCCGATAAACCGGGAAATGGAAGCCTTTGAACTTCGGTTTAGAGATTCTATGAAAAGCTCTGTTCCGTTGCTCGACAAGATCACTTATTATATAGTAAAGCGCAAGGGCAAACAGATTAGACCAATGTTTGTGTTTCTATCTGCTGGAATCTGCGGAGGAATTTCAGAAAGCACTTACCGTGCGGCCTCCTTGATAGAGCTTTTGCACACTGCAACTTTGGTTCACGACGATGTAGTTGATGATTCGAATGAAAGGCGTGGATTTTTTTCGATCAATGCTCTTTGGAAGAATAAAATTGCAGTGCTGGTTGGCGATTACCTACTTTCTCGAGGGTTGCTTTTATCGGTAGATTATGGTGAATTCGATGTTCTGAGAATAGTAAGTCACTCGGTTCGCGAAATGAGTGAGGGCGAATTGCTTCAAATTGAAAAAGCAAGAAGGCTCGACATCCAAGAGGATGTTTACTTTGAAATCATAAGAAAGAAAACAGCAACATTGATTGCTTCTTGTTGTGCTTCAGGAGCCTCCTCAGCTGGATGCACGCCAGAACAAGTTGAAACCATGCGTCAAATTGGAGAGTATATCGGTATTGCGTTTCAAATTAAGGATGATTTGTTCGACTATGAAAGTAGCAGCGCAATTGGAAAGCCAACTGGAATCGACATCAAAGAGCGCAAAATGACATTGCCATTGATTTACACTTTGGCAAATTGCAGCAAACAAGACCGCAATAAGATCATCAACATCGTAAAAAACCACAACACCGAACCTGCGAAAGTGGAAGAAGTAATTAGCATGGTAAAAGCTGGAGATGGAATTCGATATGCGGAAGATAAAATGAAAGATTACCGCGACAAGGCCTTGGAAAGGCTCTTACAATTTCCACAGAATGAATACAGTAGATCGTTTATTGAATTGATTCGTTACACAGTTGACCGAAACAAATAGTAATTCTCGACCTGAACCGATTTACTTTAACTTTGTTTCTTTAAAAACACAATAAATTATGTATCCAGAACAAATCGTAGCACCAATGCGTCAGGAGCTGGTAGGTGCCGGCTTCGAAGAACTTCGCACATCAGAACAAGTGGATGGCGTTCTTACCAAAGACAGCGGAACAGTGCTGGTTGTAGTGAATTCAGTTTGTGGCTGTGCGGCAGGAACTGCACGCCCGGGTGTTCGTCTTGCACTTGACAAGGCCGATAAAAAACCAGCGCTTTTAACCACTGTTTTTGCAGGAAACGATGCAGAAGCTACAGCCCGTGCAAGAAGTTATTTTGCTCCATTTCCACCATCTTCTCCAGCAATGGCATTGTTTAAAGATGGAAAATTGGTTCATTTTATCGAGCGTCACCACATTGAAGGAAGATCTGCTGAAATGATTGCTGATAATCTTCTTATGGCATTTGATCAATATTGCTAATCTTACTTCACAGTAAACAAAAAAGCAGCCCCATTGGAGCTGCTTTTTTTGTTTTATAGCTTTCGATTTGGGCCTTATTCGCTGTCAACAAATCTTGGTACTCTAAAGTAATCTGAATCTTTTTTGGGTGCATTTTTCAACCCTTCATCTTGAGTGATTTCAAGTTGTACAACATCTTCACGGAGCACATTGGTTTCATCAACCATGTAAATCAACGGTTCAACACCATCGGTATTGACTTCGCTGAGTTTCTCCACAAAACTTAGAATTCTATTCAAGTCATGCACCATTTCTTTCCCTGTTTCAGCATCAAAACTGAGTCGCGAAAGATGTGCAAGCTGATCGATAAGTTGCTGATCTACAGTCATACTTTTTCCTTATAAAGAGCATTCAACCAAGGATTCAAAATCAAATTAAATTCCTTTGCACGTTCCATCATCGGTGCATGGCCGCAGAAGTCAATCCAGAACAGTTCAGAATGTGGAAGTAGGCGATTAAATTCTTCAGCTACTTCAGGAGGAGTAACAGTATCATTTTTACCCCAAATTAAGCAAACCGGCATTTTGAAGGTATGCAACTCTTCCGACATGTTGTGGCGGATGGCCGATTTTGCGAGAGCTAGCACACGGATCAGCTTTTCTTTGTTGTTCACGATTTCAAAAACCTCGTCTACCAGCTCTTTGGTTGCTGTTTCCGGATCATAAAACGTGAAGGCAACTTTTGCTTTGATGAACTCATAATCTTCACGGCGCGGGAAAGATCCACCCATAGCATTTTCATAGAGGCCAGAGCTTCCAGTTAAAATCATGGAATGAATATTTTCGGGATGCTCGAGCGAATAAACGAGCGCAACGTGCCCACCGAGTGAGTTTCCAAGAAGATTGATTTCATTGAATTCTTTGAATTCAACGAATCGGTGGATGAAAGCTGCTAAACTTTTAACGTGCGTTTCTTGAACCGGCAAATCATAAATCGGCATCATAGGGATCACAACACGGAATTTGTCTCGAAACTGATCGAACACTTCCTTGAAATTGCTCAATGCTCCGAAAAGTCCGTGAAGAATAAGCAATACTGGGCCTTCACCGTCTTCGATGTATTTGAATTCGCCTTCGTGTTTCAGTTCCTGTTGCATGCGTCTAATCTAATGAAACGCCCAAAAGTAACAAAATCCGTCTGATTTCATGATTGAATGTGGAGTCATTCTGCTTTCCGACTGAAGGAGACGGAAAAAAGTTTTGAATAGACCAGAGAACTGAGGTTAAAAATGCAAATCACCCCCACAGTCTCCCACCACATTAAAAGCCTTATTTATCAGGCACTTTATTTTTTAATTCAAAAACAATAATTAATTTTGAAACCAAGTTATCAACAATGTGGTAAATTGTGGTAAGCAGTGTTTTTAATTCTATACTTTTACCTCCCAAATCATAAACAACCGAATGACCGAGTACACCGGAAAATATCTGTGTAAGGTTGATGCTAAAGGCCGCGTGATGCTTCCTGCTTCGCTTTTGAAGCAATTCGAGGAGGGCAAACGCGATCACTTTATCCTCAATAGGTCATTGTTTACCAGTTGTATCGATTTGTATACAACCGACTCTTGGAAGCAACGAACAGATGACATCCGAAAACTGGATCCTTATGACCCAGAGAACGATCGATTCATTCGTCAATTCTACGGTTCGGCAGTACACCTCGATCTCGATTCGGTAAACAGGATGCTGATTCCCCGCTCACTGGTTGAGTTGGTTGGAATTACCACCGAAGTACTTTTCAGTGCTAACCTGGAAAACTTCGAAATGTGGTCGCCTACTGTTTATGATCAAGTGCATGGGACATCTGATCCAAATGCTTTCCACTCCCTGGCTGCCAAAGTCATGAAAGGGATTCGAAACAGCGGATCATGACCTACCATACACCCGTTCTTTTACATAACTGTATAGAAGGACTCCACCTGAAGCCCGACGGAACCTACGTCGATGTTACTTTTGGTGGAGGTGGCCACAGCAGAGCCATCCTAGAAAATCTTGGCCCGAATGGCAAATTACTCGCCTTCGACCAAGATCCAGACGCTGCAGCAAACGTTCCAGACGATCCGCGTTTTACCCTCATCCAACAGAACTTCAGATTTATGAAGAACTTCCTGAGGATGTACGGAGCCATTCCGGTTGATGGAATACTCGCAGATCTTGGTGTATCGTCTTATCAATTCGATACGCCCGGAAAAGGATTCTCAATTCGTTTCGACGCTCCGCTCGACATGCGCATGAATCCTAGTGCTGGAATCAGTGCCGCAGATATTCTTATGAATTATTCCGAGGAAGAGCTTCGAAGAATGTTCAAAGAATATGGTGAACTCATCGAAGCGGGAAAACTCGCTAGGCATTTCATTAATGCAAGAGCAGACCGAAAACCCGACACTACTTCCAAACTAATCGACCTTATCCGACCTTTTATGAAAAGGGGACAAGAACACCAGTTTGCTGCACGCGTGTTTCAGGCATTTCGTATCGAAGTGAACGACGAGATTGGGGCTCTCAAAGATTTTCTAAAACAAAGTCTTGAAGTGCTTAAACCATCTGGGCGCCTTGTGGTGATGAGTTACCACTCCCTAGAAGACAGACTTGTGAAAAATTTTATTCGGAACGGAAAGTTCGAGGGAGAAGCAGAAAAAGACTTTTTCGGAAACGTGAAAGTCCCGCTCAAAGCGATCAACCGGAAACCTATCCGCCCCGACGAGAATGAATTGATTGAAAACAACCGCTCACGAAGTGCAATTCTGCGCATCGCCGAACGAACAGATATATGAACAGGTTAAAGAAAAATAGTGATCCCAAACAAAAGTCAGCTCCTAAAGAGGCTGGCCCAATATTCCTTTGGCTTTCAGGGGTTATGGATGGAAGCTTTCTTTCAAAAGACAGTTCCATTAAAAATGTACCCTTCGCCCTATTTATCTGCTTGCTCGCTGGCTTCTATATCGCCAATACCTACAATGCCGAAAGAACAGTTCGACAAAACGCACGCTTGATCAAGGAATTAAAAGACCTGAGAAGCGAATATATCACCCTAAAATCTGAACTGGTTTTCAACTCAAACCCAAGTCAGGTTGCTGAAAAGCTTGCTCCAGAAGGAATAGTAGAGGCGAAAGAACCTCCTCAACACCTTTTCCTAGAAAAACCATTGTTTCAGAACAAAAAACGCTAAACATCAGAATGCAAAACGAACAAGACATAGCGATTAGGCTCAGGATAGTATACCTGACAGCTGTGCTTTTCGGTATTGCAATCATTGTTCGAGCCTTTATGATTGGCGTTATTCAGCGTGACCAATGGTTAGCAAAAAAGGAAAAAGAAGTTCTCCGTTATCATACTGTTGAGGCATCCAGAGGCAATATATACGCAGATGATGGAAGTCTCCTTGCCACTTCATTGCCCATTTATACTGTACGTCTAGATTTTGAAGTTGAAAAACTACGAAAAGCCTTTCCTGAAAAGGTCGACTCTCTAGCAAACGGACTCCACCAAATCTTTCCAGAAACGCCTGCATCTGAATTTAAACAAGAACTCCGAAAAGGATACAGGGCCAAATCGCGCTCAACTTTAGTGCGCAAGGATGTGAACTTCAAACAACTTTCCGAAATGCGCAAACTTCCTATTTTAAAAGGAAGAGCAAAATACGGGATGATCCTCGAAAGCCAAGAAAAGCGTGTGATGCCTTTCAGAAGTTTGGCATACAAAACACTTGGAAACATATACGACAAAGGCAAACTCACCGGTTTAGAAGCATATTACAATGCTTACCTCAAAGGCAGCAACGGAAAACGCCTAAAACAAAAAATGTCGGGAGGAGATTGGAAAGTAGTTAACAGCGAAAATGAAATCGAACCGAAAGAAGGATCCGATATTGTTTCAACTATCGATGTTCAACTTCAGGATGTTGCAGAGTCTGCCCTTCGCAAACAATTGCTCATCAACAATGCTGAACAAGGTTGCGTGGTGTTGATGGAAGTTAAAACAGGGCACATCAAGGCGATTTCAAACCTGACAAGATCCAAGGGAGATAGCACGAGATATACCGAGGAAAGCAACTTGGCAGTGAGCGCAACTTGGGATCCAGGATCGACCTTTAAATTGGCATCCGTGCTTGCGTTAATCGAAGATGGCTTAGTAGATACAAACGAATTTTTCGACACGCAAGGCGGCGTAATTAGATTTTGTAATCATCCAATTTATGATTCAAAAGATGGAGGATACGGTCGAATCACCTTGGCCGATGCATTTATCCAATCATCCAATGTTGGAATTATTAAAGCTGTTATGAAAGGCTATCAGCGCCAACAAAAGAAGTTTATCGAGCGCTTAAAGGCATTCCACTTAGGTATTCCATCTGGCATTGATTTGAAGGAAGAGCAAATGCCGACCATCTTTTATCCTGGCCACAAAAGCTGGTCGTGCTTGTCGATGCCAAGTTTAGCTATGGGTTATGAAGTACTCCTCCCTCCTATTCAAATGCTTGCCTTTTATAATGCCGTGGCAAACGATGGAGTGATGATGAAGCCACAGCTGGTTTCTGAAATTCGCCACAATGGCAAAACAGTGAAGCGATTCGATCCTGTTGTTGTTGATTCATCGATTTGTTCGAAAGCCTCCATCAGAAAAGTAAAACCTCTTATGAAAGGCGTTGTTGAAAGAGGTACTGCAAAAAACCTTCGCAATCCTTATTACCAGACAGCAGGAAAAACGGGTACTGTAAAAAAGAAATTTAAAGTAAACGGCGTCGAAAAGAAAAGCTACCGTGCGTCATTTGCAGGTTTCTTCCCATACGACAATCCAAAATATTCTTGTATTGTGGTGATTGAAAACCCATCTCAAGCGGGATTCTATGGAAATATCGTGGCTGGTCCGGTTTTTAAGGAAGTTGCAGACAAGGTTTATGCACGCAGTCGTGAAATGCATCAGGGATATGTAAAAGTATTAGCTGCTAGCGAATTAAAACCTGAAATAAACCCAGGATTCACTGAAGATCTTCGTGTAATTGCCAATAACACTGGAATGAAGGTTTCGATGCCTGAAACACGTTGGACACGCATCCGCCAGGCAGGTGCAGCCTTAGTTGCCAATCCAGAAAGCTTTCAGGTTAACATGATGCCTGATGTAACAGGGATGGGACTAAGAGATGCAATTTTCTTGCTCGAAAACATGGGGCTTAGCGTAAAGCCATCAGGAAAAGGGAAGGTTAAAAAACAATCCATTCCAGCAGGAACACGTGTAGGAAAAAATTCACTTGTAATGATCGAACTGGCATGAGACTATTAAAGGATCTTCTCTACAAAGCTGGTGCAACAGAAATCCATGGTTCCACGAACTTGGCTGTTATGTCTATTACTGCCGATTCAAGAGAAGCGCAAAAAAATGGACTGTTTGTCGCAGTTCGTGGAACGCGAAGCGATGGCCATATCTACATTAATGAGGTTGCAGAAGCAGGAGCGATAGCAATTGTATGTGAAACGCTTCCTGCCGATTTGAAAGAAAAAGTTACCTACGTTTTGGTTAAGAATCCTGCTTTCGCGTTGGCAATTATTGCATCCAATTTCTACGACAATCCTTCAGAAAAACTGAAAGTGATTGGAGTGACTGGCACGAACGGAAAAACTACAACCACAACATTACTATATGATCTTTACTCCGCGATGGGGTATCCATGTGGATTATTGTCGACGGTTGTAAATAGAATTGACACCGAAGTCATTCCATCAACCCATACAACACCAGACGCAGTTCAACTGCAGGTTTTACTAGATAAAATGGTAAAAGCAGGTTGCTCACATGTGTTCATGGAAGTAAGCTCGCATGCCGTTGTGCAGCACCGAATTGCTGGTGTTTCTTTTAGTGGAGGCGTCTTTACAAATATTACACACGATCACCTCGACTACCACCAAACGTTCGAAAATTACTTAGAAGCAAAACACAGTTTCTTTACTTCTTTAAGTTCTGACGCTTTTGTACTCTTCAACAGAGACGATGAAAGTAGTGATCGCATGGCCGAAAACATCCGTCCAAAAATCACCACTTATGGTTTGTCGCAAGCATCTGATTTTCATTGTAGAATTTTGGAAAAACAGCTGGGAGGCATGATGCTCAGAATTGATGAGCAAGATGTTTGGACTCATTTAATTGGAACATTCAATGCCTACAACTTGCTTGCAGTATATGGCTCGGCAATTTTAATGGGTGAAGATAAAATTCGCGTGCTTACAGCGATCAGTAACCTTCGCAGTGTGGAAGGTCGCTTCCAATATGTGAAATCTGTGGAAGGAGTAACTGCGATCGTTGATTATGCTCACACTCCAGATGCACTACTAAACGTCTTGAATACTATTCGAGACATCCGCACTGGCAACGAGCAAGTAATTACACTTGTTGGTTGTGGTGGAGACCGCGACAAAACAAAGCGCCCCGAAATGGCCCGAATCGCTGCAAGTATGAGCGATAAGATCATCTTAACATCCGACAATCCAAGGTCGGAAGATCCTGCTCAAATCATCCAAGAAATGCGCGCTGGAATTGACCCTGCAGACAGCCGCAAAGTGCTTTGTATCACCGATCGTCGCGAGGCCATTAGAACCGCAAGCATGATGGGAAAATCTGGCGATATCATTTTGGTAGCAGGAAAAGGTCACGAAAAATACCAAGAAATCAAAGGTGTGAAATACCCTTTCGACGACATGGCTGAACTCACTGAAATCTTTAATCAAAACGGGAACTGATGCTCTACTACCTGTTCGATTTCCTCGATTTAAATTACGACTTCCCTGGCGCTGGAGTATTCCAGTTCATTTCCTTCAGGGCAGCGATGGCATTGATTACCTCATTGATCATCTCATTGGTGTTCGGAAAGAAAATCATCCAATTCCTTCAACTCAAGCAAGTTGGGGAAATCATCCGCGACCTTGGTCTTGCCGGTCAAATGTCGAAGCAAGGAACACCAACCATGGGCGGTTTGATCATCTTGGCTTGCATCCTCATCCCCACCCTACTATTCGCCAAACTTCACAATATCTATATAATCACTTTGTTGATTGCAACAATCGGATTTGGGCTAATTGGTTTCCTTGACGATTACATCAAGGTTTTCAAGAAGAACAAAGAAGGCTTAGCTGGCAGATTCAAAATTGTTGGTCAAGTAGGTGTTGGATTGCTTGTTGGATCAGTTTTATACTTCCATCCTGATGTTACGATCCGTCGTGAAATTGTAGGCTCCGACAATAAAATCAGCGTTCCAGGATATTCTGATCTTGAAATCTCATTACTCAATAGCAAAGCAGTTAAATACGTTGATGCAAAAGCTCCAATAACAACGATTCCATTCGTAAAAAACCACGAATTCAATTATGCCAAAATCATCTCCTTTTTTGGAGAAGACTATGAAAACTATGCCTGGTTGGTATTCATTCCGATGGTCATTTTTATCGTAACGGCTGTTTCCAATGGGGCAAACATGACCGATGGTTTAGATGGATTGGCAGCAGGTACAACAGCGATAATTGGGTTCGTACTTGCAATCTTCGCCTACATCTCCGGAAATATCTTTTTTGCCGATTACCTCAACGTGATGTATATCCCCAATTCGGGTGAAATAGTGATCTATATGAGCGCTTTTGTTGGTGCTTGTGTTGGATTCCTTTGGTACAACTCATATCCGGCTCAAATTTTTATGGGCGATACAGGCAGCTTGGCATTGGGTGGAATTGTGGCAGTTGTGGCTATCGCACTTAGAAAAGAATTGCTCATTCCAATCCTCTGTGGAATTTATTTGGTAGAAAACATAAGCGTGATGGCGCAAGTGAGCTATTTCAAATACACCAAAAAACGTTTTGGAGAAGGCCGCAGAATATTAAAAATGGCTCCACTGCATCACCATTACCAGAAACTTGGCTGGCATGAAGCGAAAATCGTTTCCCGCTTTTGGATTGTTGGCGTTGCTCTCGCAGTACTTACGATAATAACCTTGAAACTCCGTTAATGAACAATTCACTCAGACATATCAGTATTCTAGGGGCCGGCGAAAGCGGAACCGGAGCTGCTATTCTTGCCAGAAAGCAAGGCTGGGTGGTATTTGTCTCGGATTTGGGAACAATTGCCGACAAATACAAAACTGAACTTCAAACGACAGGTGTAGAATTCGAAGAAAAACAACATACCGAATCTCGCATACTAAAAGCAGAAGTTATAATTAAAAGCCCTGGAATCCCCGACAAAGCTCCAATCATTGTTGAAGCGCACAAACGTGGCATTCAGGTAATTTCCGAAATCGAGTTTGCGTCTTGGTATAATACTGCTAAAACTGTTGCTATAACGGGCACAAATGGCAAAACCACCACTACGCTCCTTACTTACCACATCCTAAAAAATGCGGGATTCAATGTTGGTTTGGCAGGAAATATTGGAAAAAGCTTTGCTCGACAGGTTGCTGAAAACGACTTCGATTACTACGTACTCGAGCTAAGCAGCTTTCAGTTAGATGGAATGTTCAAGTTCAAAGCCGATATCGCAGTACTACTGAATATTACACCTGATCATCTCGACCGATACGATTACGAACTCAACAATTACATCTTTTCGAAATTCAGAATCCTTCAAAACATGGACGAAAACTGCACATTCATCTATTGTGCAAACGATTCAATTGTAGCCGAAGAAATAAAGAAGCGCAACATCAGCGCACGCAAATTACCATTCTCACTTCATTCCCTTGCCGGGGAAGGGGGCTTCATTCAAGACGAAGAAATTCATTTTCACATTCAACCAGATCCATTCAATATGTCAATTTTCGACCTAGCGCTTCAGGGGAAGCACAACCAGTACAATTCTATGGCAGCGGGAATTGCAGCGCGCGTTTTTGAAATCCGCAAAGACGTTGTAAGGGAAAGCCTCATGGACTTTGAAAACATCGAACACAGGCTCGAATTCGTTGCCAAAGTTCATGGTATCGAGTTTATCAACGACTCTAAAGCAACCAATGTAAATTCAACTTGGTACGCGCTTGAATCGATGTCGAACCCTGTAGTTTGGATTGTTGGCGGTGTTGACAAAGGCAACGATTACACAATGCTTGAAGAACTGGTTCGCACGAGAGTAAAAGCGATTGTTTGCTTGGGTAAAGACAATGCAAAAATCCACAAGGCATTTAACGGCATCGTTACTATGGTTGATGCAGGAAGTGCTGTTGAAGCAGTTAAAGCAGCATATCTCTTGGGTAAAAAAGGCGATACCGTTCTGCTTTCGCCTGCTTGTGCAAGTTTCGATTTGTTTGAAAACTACGAAGACAGAGGTCGCCAATTCAAGACAGCTGTTCGCGAACTATAATTCAAGAAGAATTAGCCAAATATGAAAATGCCAGTTATATACGCAAAGGGTGACCGCACGATTTGGATCGTCGTGCTGCTGCTTACCCTTTTGTCGGTACTGGCGGTTTATACATCCACGGGGACACTTGCATACGCAAAACAAGGCGGGGATACTGAACATTACTTAATCAAACACACAGTTCTGGTTCTTTCAGGTTTATTCTTGATGTATATCACCCACTTGGCGAACTACAAGATATTCTCAAGGATTGGTCAACTGGCCATTTGGGTTGCTGCACCTTTGCTTATAGTCACTCTCATGGGTGGCGAAATCAACGATGCGAGCCGATGGTTAACCGTACCGATTATCAATGCAAGTTTCCAAACATCCGATTTAGCTAAGCTTGCCTTAATCATGTACATCGCTAGATTGTTATCACGGAAGCAAGAGCAAATCAAAGAATTCAAGGGTGCATTTGTGCCTTTACTCTTGCCGATTTTCATCACTTGCGGACTTATTCTGCCTGCCAATTTCTCTACAGCAGCCTTATTGTTTTTAACCAGTATGGTACTGTTGTATATCGGAAGGGTTAACATAAAATACATTCTTGCCTTAGCAGGCGTGGGTATTATTGCTTTCGCACTGTTTATTTTGGTGGCGCTCAACTTCGATCTCCCGGGTCGAATCGGCACTTGGAAAGCACGTATCGAAAACTTCTCTTCAGATAAAACGGAAGGAAATTATCAATCCGAACAAGCCAAGATTGCAATCGCCAATGGAGGTCTGATCGGAATGGGGCCAGGAAAAAGTGAACAAAGAAACTTTTTACCTCACCCGTATTCAGATTTTATTTTCGCAATCATACTCGAAGAAGGAGGAATACTAACGGGCTCCTTTGTGATTCTACTTTACCTCATCCTATTTCTGCGGGTTATTCGGATGATAAAATACAGCCCGCAATCGTTTGCTACATTTCTGGCAGTGGGTTGTACATTAATGTTGCTTTTTCAAGCCTTCATAAACATGGCAGTTGCTGTGAATCTGTTCCCAGTAACTGGTCAAGCCTTGCCATTGGTAAGCATGGGTGGTACATCGATGTGGTTTACCAGTATTTCCATTGGTATTATTTTATGTGTTAGCCGTTTTTGCGTAAAAGATGGCGGAAAGGAGGAGGTTGATGAAATCGCATAGCTTTATCGTTTCCGGTGGTGGAACTGGGGGCCACATTTTTCCAGCTGTTGCCATAGCCAATGCTATTCGTAAACGTGAACCTGATGCAAAAATCCTTTTTGTTGGTGCAAACGGAAAAATGGAAATGGAAAAAGTTCCAGCGGCAGGTTACGAGATTGTTGGTTTAAACATCACAGGGATCAAGCGATCATTGAGTTTGTCGAACCTAATGGTACCGATTAAACTTTGGAAAGCGCTACAAAATGCAGCTGGGATTCTGAAATCATTTAAGCCTGATGCTGTAATCGGTGTTGGAGGATATGCATCAGGCGCTGTGCTTTACGCTGCTTCAGGAAAGAGAATTCCGACTTTAATTCAGGAACAAAATTCATTTCCTGGAATCACGAACCGCATCCTCTCAAAAAGGGTAAATAAAATTTGTGTCGCCTACGAAGGCATGGAGAAATTTTTTCCAGAACAAAAAATCATTGTTACTGGAAACCCAGTTCGAAGCGAAATTCTAAAACCTTATGCCGATCGCGATGAGGCTTTTAGATTCTTTGAACTTAACGAAAGCAAATTCACAGTGCTCGTTATTGGAGGAAGTCTTGGCGCAAGGTCCATTAATGAGGCCATGATCAACAATGTGAAAAAGCTTACTGAAAATGGCATTCAGGTAATATGGCAAACAGGGAAAGGCAATGCTGAAAAAGCGCAATTGGCAGCAAAAGAAGCTGGTTTAGAAAATGTTAAAGTGCACGAATTCATTCAAAAAATGGATTTAGCCTATGCCTGTGCTGACTTGGTTGTTTCAAGGGCTGGAGCAATCGCAGTGTCGGAGCTTTGTTTGGTGAAAAAACCTAGCATTCTCATTCCTTTCCCTTTTGCTGCAGAAGATCACCAAACCAGCAATGCAAAAGCCCTCAGCGAAAAAGGAGCAGCTATTCTCATTCGCGACGATCAAGCCAAGGATAAACTCGCCCAGGAGATCCTTAATCTCTATAGCGATGAACAAAAGAGAACCGAAATGATGTCCCAAATCGCAGCATTTGCAAGGCCTGATGCTGCAGAATTAATTGTAGACGAAATTTTCAAATTGATTAAAGCATAACATGAATCTCGAAGCAGTAAAATATGTATATCTCCTCGGAGCCGGCGGCATAGGCATGAGCGCCCTGGGTAGATATTTCCTGCACCGAGGAATTCCTGTTGCAGGCTACGACCGCACCTCTGTTAGCTTTACCGATCAATTACAAAAGGAAGGAATGCAGCTTGTTTTCGACGACAATGCAGCATTAATTCCATTAGAAATGCTCTCATCAGAAATGAAAGAGCATGTGCTTGTGATTTATACACCGGCCATTCCTAAAGACAACATCATCTTGAATTCCTTATTTAGTGAGGGATTCAAACTCTATAAGAGAGCAGAAGTGCTTGGGATATTATCAAAAGGACATCAAACCTTAGCCGTTGCAGGAACGCATGGAAAAACAACAACTTCAACGTTGGTTGCCCACATCCTCAAATCTGCATCGATGGAGCCTGTGGCGTTTCTAGGTGGCGTTTCAGTAAACTACGGAACCAATTACCTAAGCGGAGGAAAGGATGCATTCTTGGTTGCTGAAGCCGACGAATACGACCGCTCATTCCTACAATTGTTTCCCCACAGCAGCATCATCACCTCAACCGATGCAGATCACCTCGACATTTATGGCGAAGCCAATGCATTGCTAGAGTCGTTCGCTCAATTTGCACGTCAAACATCAGAAGATGGCGTTCTATTAGTAAAAGCTGGATTGAATCTTCCAACGGATATCCTCGAAAACGCAATCACCTATCACACTACAGCTGAAGCAGATGTAATGCTGGAAGATTGTAAACTAATCGGTGATCATTACCATTTCAGTATCCGTATTGGAAAATTCTTGATGACCAATCTGGAACTTGGACTTCCAGGCATGCACAATGTTGAAAATGCAATTGCCGCAGCAGCTATCTGCTTTTTCAATGGTGTTGCAGAAGAAGAAATCCGTAAAGCCTTGAAGAGTTTTACAGGTGTGAAACGACGTTTTGAATACATCATTCGTCGCGACGATTTAATTTACATCGACGACTATGCGCACCATCCAGAAGAACTTCGAGCTTGCATCAGCTCGGTAAAAGCTATTTATCCGAACAAAAAAATCACCGGAGTTTTCCAACCGCATCTTTTTAGCAGAACGCGCGATTTTTATGATGGATTTGCTGCAAGTCTTTCGATGCTCGACGAAGTAATTCTTCTTGATATTTATCCTGCAAGGGAACAACCTATAGAAGGAGTAAGTTCTTCAGCATTACTTAAGAAGATTTCTCATTCTTCCAAACATTTGGTTACAAAAGCCGAACTACCTGAACTTTTGGCAACATTAAAACCAGAAGTTCTTTTAACTCTTGGTGCTGGCGACATCGACGCTTTGGTTGAACCTATTCGTGAACGCTTAACTGTGAGGCAACGATGAGCAAGAACCAAAAAATATTCCGTTTTGTTCTACGTGCAGCTGCATTGATATCTGTGTTGGTGCTGTTCATTTTTATCAACCAAAAAAGGAAGAACTTCATTGTAAACGATGTTCTGGTTGATTTGCCTGGCGATACAACTTTGAAATTCCTTACAGAAGAAGATGTGTTAGGCATTTTGAAAGACAAACAGATAAACTTCAAAGGCACATCGCTTTCTGACTTGAATTTGAATGCCATTGAAAAGGCTATTGAAATGCATCCGGCGGTAAAGGAAGTTACCGTTTGGAATACCCAAAACGGCACTCTCTCGATCGAAGTTGTACAACGTAATCCAGTGCTTCGGGTAATGGATTTACTCAACGACAATTACTACATAGATGAAGATGGAAACTTCATGCCTGCACAAGAAAACTTTACTGCTCGAGTGCCTGTAGCAAACGGATTCATTGTAGATCGTTTTCATCAGAAAAACATGAACATCCCTCAAGTATTGAAAGATGATTCATTAACAAAATCGGGTATTACCGACGATTTGTTTAGGATTATTAGTCTTATCAGACAAGACAGTTTTCTGTCTGCACTTACCGAACAATTCTATGTAAATGTGGACGGCGAAATTGAAATCGTACCCAAAGTTGGACCAGCAACCATTCTTCTTGGGGATGCGACAGACGCAGAAGATAAACTAAACAGAATGAGGCTGTTTTACATGAAGGGTTTGCCTTCGGCAGGATGGAATACTTACAAGGCCATCAACCTCAAATACAAGGAACAAATTATTTGCACTAAAAAAACACTATAAACCATGGACTCAGAAATCATCGTCGGTTTAGATATTGGAACCACCAAAATTGTAGCAATGGTTGGCCGCAGAAACGAGCATGGAAAAATCGAAATTCTCGGCTACGGAAAGTCTACTTCCATCGGTGTGAAACGCGGTGTGGTAGCTAACATTGAACGAACTGTACAAAGCATTCGAACGGCGGTTGAAGAAGCCGAGAACAATTCGGGTGTCGAAATCAAGCTCGTAAATGTTGGCATCGCTGGTCAGCACATCAAAAGTATCCAGCACCACGGCGTGCTAATGCGTAAGAATTTTGAGGATGAAATCATCCAAAAAGACATCGATACCCTTACCCAGGATATGTTCAAGTTGGTAATGTTGCCGGGTGAAGAAATCATCCATGCACTACCGCAGGAATACAACATCGACAATGAAAAAGGGATTAAAGAACCTCGAGGAATGTGCGGCATTCGTATGGAAGCGAATTTCCATATCATCACCGGACAAATCGCTGCAGCCAAAAATATCTACAAATGCGTAACACGTGCAGAATTAGAAGCCACCAGCTTAATCCTTGAGCCGCTAGCTTCAGCAGAAGCAGTTTTAAGTCCTGAAGAAAAGGAAGCAGGTGTTGCTTTGGTTGATATCGGTGGTGGAACTACAGACATCGCAATATTCCAAGAAGGTATCATTCGCCATACCGCAGTAATTGCACTTGGTGGAGATATCATCACAGAAGACATTAAAGATGGATGTTCAATTATCAAGGACCAGGCAGAAATGCTGAAGATCCGGTTCGGTTCTGCGCTCGCATCAGAAAGCCGCGACAATGAGATTGTTTCTATCCCAGGGCTTCGAGGCCGCGAACCCAAAGAAATCAGCCTAAAAAATCTCGCCAACATTATTCAGGCGCGAATGGAAGATATAATTGAGCACATTTACTATGAAATCAAGAACTCAGGCTTTGAGAAAAAACTCATTGCAGGTATCGTAGTAACTGGCGGCGGCGCAAAGCTACAGCATGTAGCTCAACTGATTGAATACATGACCGGCATGGATACCCGAATTGGATACCCGAATGAACACCTCGCTAAAGGTGTAGAAGAAGTTGCATCGCCAATGTATGCAACTGCAGTTGGTTTAGTAATTAAAGGATTCGAAAATAGCGACTTGATGCGCGAAAGAATGGATCCACGAGAGGAAGAAAAAGAAAAGAAAGGACTCACACCACGCACTCCAAAAGGCGGCGGACTTTTCAGCAGCTTCCTCGAAAAAACCAAACAATTTTTTGAAGACGACAACAACAGAAATTCCTGATTAATACCAATTTGTTCAACAACCAAAACCACAATTATCATGACTGAGAAGAAAGAAATCAATCTGACCTTCGATCTGCCGAAAGATCAAAGTTCTATTATTAAAGTAATCGGCGTGGGCGGCGGCGGAAGCAATGCTGTTAACCACATGTTCAAACAAGGAATCCGCGGTGTTGAATTCATCGTATGCAATACCGATGCTCAAGCACTTGACGCAAGTCCAGTTCCTACACGCATCCAATTAGGATACACCCTTACCGAAGGGCGTGGAGCAGGATCGAATCCAGAAAAAGGCAAGAATGCTGCAATCGAAAATATTGACGAACTAAAAACCATCCTAGGAAAAGGCACAAAAATGGTGTTCGTAACTGCAGGAATGGGCGGCGGAACCGGCACTGGTGCTGCTCCAGTAATTGCTGCAGCCGCTAAAGAAATGGGCATTCTTACTGTTGGTATTGTTACAATTCCTTTTATGATGGAGGGAAACAGAAGAAAACAACAGGCAGAAGATGGTCTTAGTGAACTTCGCAAGGCTGTTGATACACTGTTAATTATATCGAACGATAAACTTCGTGAGATTTGCGGAAACATGGCACTAAGCGCTGCTTTCGCTCAAGCAGACAACGTGTTAACCATTGCAGCAAAAGGCATTGCAGAAATTATTACGGTGGCTGGTTATATCAATGTTGACTTTGCCGATGTTCAAACTGTAATGACAAATGGTGGATCTGCAATTATGGGATCTGCAACAGCAGAGGGTGAAAATCGCGCTATGCGTGCAGTTGAATTAGCACTTTCATCTCCTTTGTTGAACGACAACCGAATTACTGGCGCAAAACACATTTTGATCAATATCACCGGAGGTTCGAAAGAAGTCTTGATGGATGAAATGAGTGATATCATCAACTATGTACAAGATGAGGCAGGCAAAACTGCAAATGTGATTTTTGGTACGGGTCACGATGAAACTTTGGATGAAAAAATCAGCGTAACGCTTATTGCTACTGGCTTTGACAACAAAGAGCAAAACTTAGAACGTGTTGTAAATCAATTGGAGCCTACAAAAGCAAACGAATCGAAAGTATCACCTGAAATGGTAAAGAATTTCGATGAAAAATTCGTGAACTCGCCTCCAGCTCAAATGGAATCGAAAGTGTTGCCAATGCCAAAGGCAGATCCAGACGAAAATCTTTTAATTAGAGATAAAGTTGCTGGAAATCCTTACCTCGACGGGATCACCTTGAAGCAAATTCCAGAAAATCAAATTCAGCAAGATTCAATGAGCGATGACGAAGATAATCTTCGTCGTTCAAAAGAAAGACTTGATAACCTTAAATCTCTAGGAAGCAAATTACGCTCTCCAGCATCAGTTTCCGACATGGAAAGCTTGCCTGCATTTAGAAGAAAAGGTATCAAGTTGGAAGCAATTAACCATTCATCTGAAACAACGCTTTCTCGCTTGGTGGTTTCTGAAACGGAAGACAAGAAAATGGAAATTCGCCCAGGTAATACATACCTCCACGATAGCGTAGACTAATCAAACAATTGCCTAGATTTTAGATTGTGGTTTTTCTGAAATCTAGGCAATACATAATCTCTCATTATGAGCCTGGAAATAAAAATTAACGAAGACATTAAAACGGCGATGCTTGCTCGTGAAAAAGACAAGCTAGAAGCTTTACGCGCTGTGAAATCGGCGGTGCTGATGGCTAAAACCGAAAAAGCCGGCGGTGCTGTGGATGAAGAAACTGAAGTTAAAATGCTTCAAAAGATGGTAAAGCAGCGCAAAGAAGCTGCAGAAATTTACTTGTCACAAAATCGCCAGGATATGGCCGATGCGGAATTGTTTCAAGCTACAGTAATAGAAGCTTATCTCCCTGCTCAGCTTTCGGCAGCTGAAATTGAGGAAGTTTTAAAAGTCATCATTGCAGAAACAGGCGCTACATCGGCAAAAGAAATGGGTAAAGTTATGGGACTCGCAAGCCAACGACTTTCAGGAAAAGCTGATGGAAAATTGATCGCACAATTAGTTAAAGAAATGTTGCATTAAAATAGAGTAAATTGGTTGTTGTTAAATGCGTAAAGCCCTGGGAAACTGGGGCTTTACTTTTTTATGCACCATACAACTGGCCTCGTTTTTTTGAACGTTTGATAATTTCCTCAGCTATCGAATACTAGCTGTAACTTTCATTATTCCTGTTATGTTAGGTCAAAATTATCCAGAAACTCAACAGTTAAAAAGTGATCTATGATTTCTTTCACGCATGAATCTCTTTCAATTAATCCTAAATTTTAAAACGCTATCTCGTGAAATTCTTGCATCCTAAAAATCAAATTTCACTAATTGAATATAGCTCGACCTTTTTGAACCACAATGCAAGTTGGTTAAAGTGCTTGAACTTAATGAACAACAAATTGATAATCTGACACATAGCATTAGACTTAATCCAATTCCTTTACATTTCTTTCCACTTGTTAAGGAAATACAATTTTATCCATCTAATTGATTATAAAGACAATATAAATAAATCAAAAAGACTTCCGGCATTATTTATTTTAATAACGTTTGAAACTTACATAGCTCTGGTAATCCAGTAACTGCAAGTGTTTCAGCATCGTATTCATTGTAGCAATCAAAATCCAACTCGGGTTTTGTCTTGCTCAATGGAAACCAATGTTGGCAAAACGGATTATCGCCTTTACTGTTGCAATTTTAAGCCTATCGGGATTGGTTTCCGCACAAGGTGGAAATACTTGTGTAACAGCGACTGGAACTCCAATCAATCTTCCTTTTACTGCAAACAATCAAAGCACTTGTGGAGACATAAACGACTACAACGGGCAAAATGCTTGCGTATCCAGCACTACTGGAAATTATTATGGCGGACAAGATTGGCTATATGCCTTCACGCCTGCAACAGATGGCTATATTACCATTCAGCTAAGCGACATTCAATCATCTGGTTGGGCATATCCAACGCTTTCACTTTTTGATGGTTGCCCTGGAACTCCTGGAGCTTGTTTGGCGTGGGCTCAAGGAAGTACTTTCTCGGGAGGAGCAACACTTTTGCAGCAAGTTCAGGCTGGAGTTACCTATTACATTCAGTTAGATGCCTACACTTGGAATAATTACTATTCTAATTGCTACCAATTCGACATTGCAGTTAATTTCACTGGGATTACAGTTCAACCGAGTTGTACAAACATGAACTTCAATGCTGGAAACCTTAATGGTTGGTATGGCACTCGAGGAACATCCATAACCGGAACAGCAGGATCAATTACACCTATCTACAATGCAACATCATTAGGCCTTGTGAATAACCAACAAACAATCATGTCTGGAGGCGTTGATCCATGTGCTGGATTTCCAAGAGTGGATCCTTTAGGTGGGCCATTTTCGGTGCGGCTTGGAAACAATGGAACTGGTGCAAATGCCGAACAACTGCTTCAAACCTTTTCTGTAAACCCATCAAATTCGTCTTTTTCTTATCGATATGCAGTGGTTTTCGAAGATCCCGGTCATACATCCGAAGAACAACCATTTTTTAGAGCACTCTTGAGAGATCAGAATGGAGAGATTATTCCATGTTCTGATTTTGTGGTTTCAGCAGCTGTCAACTTACCTGGATTCTTCGATTCTCCTATCTGCACAGGTGTTCGCTACAAACCTTGGAGTACTGTTAACGTCGACTTAACCAATTATCTTGGACAAAATGTTACAGTAGAATTTACCACCGGCGATTGTAGTCAGGGAGGACATTATGGATACGCCTACATAGATGCCAATTGCTCACCATCTATCCTTGCCGAATTGGGCGACACCATTTGCCCAGGACAATCATCTACACTGAACGCACCAACAGGATATCAAAGTTACTCTTGGTCTCCTGGTGGAAGCACCTCCCAATCTATAACTGTATCT
Organism: Flavobacteriales bacterium; assembly: GCA_040403315.1. Lineage (GTDB taxonomy): Bacteria > Bacteroidota > Bacteroidia > M30B66 > M30B66 > CAMCXT01. The sequence goes on along the minus strand of JBBAKX010000001.1, from coordinate 767,334 downwards.
CCTTCAACTACAACCAATTACACACTCAACCTAACAGCCTTCAATGGTTGCACAAGCACCTTCCAGATTCCAGTGGTTGTTTCTCCAATTCCGGCAGCAAGCTTCACCTTTCAAGCCCCAGCTTGCGATTTGCCAGTGTTGCTGCAAAACACCACCACGCTCGCGTTTGGCACTATCGCATCACAACAGTGGACAATTCCAAACGGAACACCAGCATCCTCAGCACAAACCGATGTAAATGTAACCTTCGCAACCTCAGGAGCTGGCTCATATCCTGTAACGCTATCGATTGTTACAGATGAAGGCTGTACCTCAACAATTACACAAAATGTGGTAGTGCCGCCATGTGTTTTCAGAGTAACAATATCAGGCGACACGATTTGCCCAGGCAGCTGCTATACTTTTTTATCGAGCACCAATTATGGAACACCGCCGTTTTCTTATCAATGGTCAAACGGCAGCACATTAAGCACATTAACCGCCTGCCCAAGTTCAACAACAATTTACACAGTAAACATTACAGATGCCAACGGACAAACGGCAACAGATACAGCGCAGATTAATGTAGTACCAATGGCCAACTTCAATCAGGTTATTGTTGAGCCCTTGTGCTTTGGACAATCCAATGGCTCCATTTCGGTTCAACCAAGCGGTTGGGGTCCATTCAATTACGAGTGGAACAATGGTTCAACCGATTCTTTGCTCAGTGGAATTGGTGCAGGAACATACACAATCACTCTATCAGATCGCTTCGGATGCCTTGCTGACACATCCATTCAAATCAACCAACCCACAGCTATTACAGCATCAAATAGTACAAGTGCAACCACATGTAACCTGAACAATGGAAGCATTGAAGTTACAATTCAAGGCGGAACCCCAAATTACAACTACAGCCTCAATGGCGGAACTGCCCAAAGCAACAGCAATTTTGGGAATCTTACTTCTGGCACTTACAGCATTGTAGCAACCGACGCCAATGGCTGTCCAATCACACTGAATGCAAATGTTGCTTCAACAAGTTTCACTACGGGGATTGAGTTAACAGCTTCAAACCCTGCTTGCGGAATCAACACTGGCAGCATTGGTATAAGCAACATCTATGGTGGTATTGGACCATTTTCATTAAGCATGAACGGAGGAACTCCACAAAACTTTGAAAGTGATACACTTCAACTTATCAACCTAGGAACAGGGAATTTCCTATTTACAATTATTGATGCGAACGGATGTGCTTTCGACACTTCGACACAACTAGTGATGATCGAAGGACCTTCTACATTGAATTTGGAAGTTTCTCCTTCAACTTGTGGACTTAACAATGGAGAAATTCAAATTCTTCAGATTCAAGGAGGAACGCCTACATTTAATTATTTACTAAACAATCAGCCCTTTGGCGCGCAAACCAATTTCACTAACCTAACTGCTGGTTCGTTTTTGGTTTCAGTAATCGACCAGAATGGATGCACGGCAGACACATCAGTCGTATTAAATGCTTTACCCGACCTAAATATCAGTATAAGTGCAACCGCAAATGTTTCGTGTTTCGGCGGTAACAATGGAATTGCCATCGTGAACATCATTTCTGGAACTGCACCATTTAATCTGCTTTGGAGCAATTCAGCAACAGGTTTATCAGCAACAGGCCTCCAAGCAGGAAACTATTCCGTTCAGATAATTGATTCGGCTGGATGCATCGATAATCAGCAAATAAACATTTTAGAGCCTAATTTATTGGCCTTCGAAATTGAGCAATCTTCTCCTGTTTGCAATACCAACAATGGCAGAATTCAAGCAATAGAAATTGTAGGAGGCACTGCTCCTTATTCATTTTCCCTTTCCAATGGAAATATATCCAACACTGGATTATTTGAAAACCTAAGCGCTACTGCTTATTCAGTAACCGTTACAGATCAATCGGGTTGCAGCTCAATACAAACAGCAACCTTAACAATGCCGTCTGTTCCAACCTCTTTGGTTGTTTCAGGAACAGATGCAGTATGTAATTTACCCAATGGAGGAATCTCTCTATTACAAATAACAGGCGGTGTAGCACCATTTGAAATTGCCTTTCAGGACACGAATTTCGAAGCAATTGGTTCATTACCGCTTAACTACTCAAATCTCGATGCAGGCAATTATCAAGTTACCGTTAGGGACGCAAACCAATGCGAAATCGAGGCAAGTCGTGCAATCGCTCAATATCCTGGTCCAACCGAGGCAATACTAGATATGCACCCAGCAACTTGCGATTTGTACAATGCTTCGATGGAAGTTGTTTCGGTAAACGGCGGTTTGGCACCATACACCTACAGCTTTAACAATGGAATTTTCGCACAAATTTCGAGTTGGAACAATTTAACACCATCGCAGCATTCGGTAGACATTAAAGATGCAAACGGCTGTTTATTGGATACCTTTCTCACCCTTCCAGCACTCGAAAACATTGATGCAAATGCATTTATCATTCAACCAATTTCATGTTTTGGTTTCGCCGATGGAGCGCTTCAAGCAGTTGCAACTGCTGGGTATTCTCCATTTAGCTTCAATTGGCAAAATGGATCATCTGATGATATCATTGAAAATCTATCCGCAGGAACCTATACCGTCACCATTTCTGACTCGAATGGCTGTTTAAAAAATTACAGTTTAACCTTACAGGAACCTGATCCATTAAATATACAAGTAACCGGTCCTGATTATGCTTGTAGTGGAGAACCAATCGAATTGCATGCAACTGCAAATGGAGGAACTGGCCACCTCGATATTCAATGGCCAGCTTATTCGCACGTTGAAGAAATGCTAGTTATTAATCCCACAACTTCAGGATATATTGAAGCCACTGCAACTGACGAAAATGGTTGTCCTGCAGCAGATTCGCAATATATTCAACTTCGTTTAAGACCTGATGGACAACTTGTGCCAGATATTGCTGAGGGATGTGCACCTGTTTGTATAAATTTTGCCTTTCAACAAACGGCTGGCGATTCAATTCAGAATTATATGTGGAGCTTCAATCAGCAATTTTCTGGAAGCAACTCGATTGAAAAGCAATGCTTCACCACACCTGGTTCACCGGATGTAACATTGCAGATAATTGACATTTATGGCTGTACAAATGTGTTACACACAGAAGGCTTGGTTCAGATTCACCCGAATCCAATGGCAGCATTTTCAAAAACGCCATTTGAAGCTGACATTGTAAATCCTGAGTTTCGCTTCTACAATGAAAGTACCGATGCAGTTATGTTCAGATGGGGATTTGGTGATGGTGCAATTTCTTTACAAGAAAATCCAACACATACTTACGCCGATACTGGAAGCTACAATGTTTGCTTGAAAGTAACTAGTGGATTTGGCTGTGTAGATTCAACTTGCGACGATGTATCTGTTGATCCCTTCCCAACCATTTATGCACCGAATGTTTTCACTCCCAATGCTGATGGTCACAATGAGAAGTTTAAGATTGTTGTAACCTACGCTACCAAATTCCGACTTGAGATTTACGACCGCTGGGGAGAATTGATCCACGTGTCGACCGATCCGGAAGAAGGATGGGATGGAACTTACCGTGGCAATGAAGTGCAAGAAGATGTTTACGTATGGCGGGCCTTTGTCACCAATTCGATGAACTGGAACAAGGAATTGATTGGAAGAGTTACCGTTGTTGAATAGCTACGCTCCTTCGATCACTTTGTGAACCACCGATAAAATCTCAGCCTCCTTTGCCGTTGTTTTGACAACAAGTTCATCGCATGATTTGAGCACTTGTTCTACATAGGTCTTGTCGTCGTAGCCAGAACAGTTAATCTTCACATTGAGCCAAGCGCCCATTACTGCTGTTCTAGCACACAAGGCTCCAACACCTGCATCAGATACCGAATTTGGATTGCCATTAATGGCCATGTTTTGAATAACCGACATGGAATCATATGCAAGCTGCATCACCCGAAAAGGTGTTTCAATGGCATGCAGAGTAGCTGATTGAATCGCTGCTTTGCGAGCACTTTTTTCTTCAGGTGAACCGTTGGCCAAACCAAAAGCATCCATGATTTTATTGAATGCGCGTGTATCCTCGTCCACCATTCTGATGAGTTCCTTTTGGAATTTCGCGGCATTTTCAGCTACGTCAGAAAACTCCTTCCAACGGGCATCCCAGCCGCGTTTATGGGAACTCAAATTCGCAACCATACCTGCCAAGGCAATACCTAATGCGCCAACATAAGCTGAAATTGAACCTCCTCCCGGAGCTGGAGATTCTGATGCTGTTTCTTCTGCAAAAGCCTTCAAACTCATTTGCACAAGTTTTTCATTGGCTGCATCTTCAAGCAAATACTCAATGATGCGCTTTTCTGGTTCGAAAGCTCCCAACTCGTCGAGACCCATCGATTTTACGGCAATCTTGATCAACTCGCGCTCCGATACTCCAGTTGAACGCTGTTGTTTATCTAGAAAATAGCGGCCAGCATCCAACATGCATTGCAATGGAATCAAACCAACCAACTCGGATCCGGTAACACGAATTCCACGCGCATCGGCCTTTTTACAAACCTCATCGAAAGCAATGTGAACAGGTGTTTCACGAATGTTTGTGAGGTTCATAGAAATTTGTGCAACACCGTATTCCTCAATAAACCAACCGATAGCTTTTACAGCCTTCAGTGTTCCTGGAACATTCACTGGGTTTCCATCGGCATCTTTTACAATTTTCCCTGTAACAGGATCTCCATCGCGTAATACACGACCTCTTTCACGCACGTCGAATGCGATAGAATTTGCTCTTCGAACTGATGTAGTATTCAAATTAACATTGTAAGCGATCAAGAAATCTCTTGCGCCAATTACAGTAGCGCCTGCGCGGATGTTCATTTCAGCAGGACCAAAATCAGGCTTCCACTCAGGCAGCATAATTTTCTTGAAAAAACCTTCATACTCGCCTGCTCTGATTTCGCTTAGATTGTTTCTGCCTTCTATCAAAGCAGCAGCTTCGTATAGGTAAACTGGAATTTCGAGATTTTCTCCAACGCGCTTAGCCAACTTGCGTGCGTATTCGGCAGTTTCATCCATACTTATTCCAGCAACTGGAATCAGCGGACAAACATCAGTTGCACCCATCCGAGGATGTTCGCCTTTGTGCTTACCCATATCGATGATTTCAGCTGCCTTTTTGATTGCTAGATAGGCTGCTTCAATTACAGGTTCTGGTGCTCCAACGAAAGTTACTACAGTTCTATTGGTAGCTTTACCAGGATCTACATTGAGCAATCGAACACCTTCAACAGATTCGATTACGTCTGTAATTTGTTTGATAATAGCAAGGTTTACGCCTTCTGAAAAATTAGGCACGCATTCGATGAGTTGTTGCACGGCTATGATTTTGGAGGTGCAAACTTAAGAAGAATGAATGTAAAGGTCCTATGGATCAAAATATCTCTACTGGGCAGTTCATTGTAAAACATTCAAAATAATCCGAACATTATAAGTACTAAGCCTACTTCATTGGTCTTCCTTTGGCCACTGGTGTTGCGCTCCAAGGATCGTCGGGCCATGCATGCTTAGGATATCTGCGTTTAAGCTCCTTTTTTACTTCAAAATAAGTATTGTTCCAAAAACTCCGAAGGTCGCTGGTAACTTGAACAGGCTTGTAACCGGGCGACAACAAGTGAAGTACGACTCCTGTTTTCCCTTGATTTATTTTTGGCGTGTCGGCCATTCCGAAAAGTTCTTGCAGCCTAACGGCTAGAATTGGCGTTCCGGCATTGGCGTGATAATGCAATCTAATGGAGGATCCAGATGGCACAGTTATTTTATCGGGGGCGAGTTGATTCAACAATTGTTGCAAATCCCATCCTATGGAGCTAATCAACGCTTCTCTTAAAGAAATACGTTTCAGATCCTCTGGTCTTTTAACTCCCGATAAATAACCACTCAACCATTCTGCGTTGGAACTTAATAAAGATTCAGTTGAAACATCAGGCCATTCCTGTTCAGGATTCCATTTTTGCAGGGATAGAATCCTGGCTTGAAGTTGCTCGAATGATTCATCAAAATCCAAAAGCGAGACTCCTTCTTGGGCGATTGCCTTCGAGATTGCAGCTACAATCTTATCAGGATCAGGATTGTGCAATGGTTTGGACTGAAGGACAATCGAACCGATTCGTAAATCTTTGGTTGCAACGAGTCCGCCTTTTCGTGAATCCCAGATGAGGATTTCCTTCTCTTTTACCAATGGAAGCAAGTCTTTGGGATTGAGCGGAGCAGCTATAAAGATTTTTCCAAGTCCTTCGCGCATATCCATTTGAGCAACTGCCAACCAAGGTTCATGCGCTAAATCGTCTTGGTGAGAAATCTGAGCAAGTTTGCCGTTTGCCAATTGGAATTGTGCGTTATTTCCTAGTCGTGCAGATGCGATTCTTTCGGGATAAGCATAGGCAAGCAATAAGCCTGTTTCATTTGGATCTACAGGATCGTTGTTTTCTGAAAGATCAAGCATTTTGCGATAAGATTCAGCAATTTTCGCAATACGGGTCATACGTTTCCCGATCGATTTTCTGCTTCTGTCGCGGCGAAGCGCTTCCACCCGTAAATTCAAATCTACGCCCGATTCTCTTCCCAATGGATCGCGTTCTTCTAGAATCGCTGCAATATCGGTGGCTAACTGCTGAGCAGCTAAATTTCCAGCCATTAATAGCATATTCCCAATGCGCGGATGGCAAGCCAAACGATGAAGCGCCTTTCCATGTGAGGTAATGCGACCGTCATCAAGCGCATTGATTTGATGGAGTGTTTCGATTCCACTTAAAACAGCGGCTTTAGGCGGTTCGGTTAACCAAGTGAGCGACGAAATATCTTGTACTCCCCACTGGGCCATATCGAGTAAAAGGGAAGTTAAATCGGCTTCTAGAATTTCAGGAACGCGATGATCAGATAGTCTTTGATGATCAGCAAATGACCACATCCGATAACAAACGCCAGCACTCAAACGACCAGCTCTTCCAGCTCGCTGATCGGCAGAATCTTTAGAAATATTTATTGTTTGGAGTTTCGACAAACCTGATGCAGGATCAAATCTCGAAACCTTTCCAAATCCAGTATCTACAACGATTTTTATGCCTTCTATAGTAAGCGAACTTTCAGCGATTGAAGTGGCAAGCACTACTTTTCTTCGGCCACTTCGATTGGGCATGATTGCCGCGAACTGCTGTGATGGAGGCAATTGCCCATACAATGGATGAATTGAAAAACCAGGCAGCGCTTTTTCGAGTAATTCGGCACACTTCCGAATTTCGGCTTCGCCTGGAAGGAAAACCAGCGCATCGCCTTCGTTTTCTTGTATTGCAGTAACTACAGTTCTTGCTGTAGATTCAGGCAAAAACATTTCATCGGTTGGACCAACGTAACGAATATCAACAGGAAATTGCCGGCCTAAACTTTCAACAATAGGAGCATTGAGCAAACTGCTAAGCTTAGGCAGGTTCAAGGTTGCCGACATGATGAGAATCTTCAGATCGGGACGTAAAACCTGCTGACAATCTCTACAAAGTGCAAGCGCCACATCTGCATGCAAACTGCGTTCGTGAAACTCGTCGAAAATAACCATCCCAACACCTTCTAGCGCATTGTCGGATTGAAGCATTCTGGTGAGAATTCCTTCGGTGAGCACCTCGATTTTCGTTTGCGCACTAACCCGACTTTCGAACCTTACTCGGTAGCCGATTGTTTGTCCAACCTCATCACCATTTAGCTCTGCCATGCGTAATGCGATGGTTTTAGCGGCAAGCCTTCGGGGCTCGAGCATGAGAATCTTCTGATTGCCAAGCCAAGGTTGCCCGATCAGTTTTAGTGGGAGCAGCGTACTTTTTCCTGCACCTGGAGGCGCGGTAACGATGAGGGTTTGGTGTTGAGTAAACACACCAAGAACATCGTCGAGGATATCTTCAATTGGGAGATGGTAGGAATTTTCGAGCAAGGAGTTATAGCAATTGCGCGCAAGTTACTCTAGGAAATTTGATTCCTAAGAAAACTCCGTAACAAAGGAAACCTCCGAAGTTCTAAGATATTGGAGATTGTCTAAGCTTTTTGAATGTAATACTTGATATAGTTGTCGCGTTCGATGCGAATAGGCTTCTCGAGTTTATCGGCAAAAAAGAGGTCGATCGCTTCGGTTGCAATGGTATAAACAGGATCAAAATACTCGTCGAACAAAATGTAACCGCCTTGATTCATGCGTGGATAGAAAAATTCCAAGCAAGTAACATATGAACTGGCAAGATCGCAATCAAGGTGCACAAAACTATATAGATGATCCTGATAAGCAGGTAAACTATTTTCAAAATAACCTTTAACCAAATGAAGATTCTTCGTGTTGGTTTGGGTAAGTTTTAATTTGTCCTTGATCAGAGCCAAGGATGTTTTCTGGAACATTTCAGTTTCTAAATCGATGTGCCCAGTGGTGTCTTTTTCGCTTTCTACCTCAGCGGCAGCGCCGAAACCTTCGAACGAATCGAAACCGTAAATCTGGCGTGCATCATCATATTTATTCATCATGTAGGTAACAGGCACCAAGGTTGCGCCTTGAAAAACTCCACATTCTGCAATATCACCAGAGAGATGATTAGATTTTTCGAGAAGGTGCATAATGATGTTGATGTTTGCACTCCCGCCGTTACTGGGCACATCGAACGGCTTCACTCGGCCGGGGAGTTTCACATTGTAAACTCTTCCAACCCAATAATTCCAATTAGAAATAGATGATGAAGAGGCAAAAGGTCGAATCAATACTGTTAAAACGGACTTTAGGGCTTTTCTCATAAACTGATGTTTCGAAAATCGATCGAAACACGGATGCCCCGAAAGTAGTGAGTGTATTTATGGCTTAATTGCTTTTTTTACTTTACGTGCTGCTCTAACGTAAGGGCGTAGGCGATCGTACCAATGAAGAATGGAAGGGTAATCTGTATGCTGTTTTACAGGCAATGCCATCAAACGTTCAAACTCAGCTTCATTGATCCCAAGCTTTTTGATGAGGTATTCTCTGTCTTCTTGAAGCAGCTCTTCTGACGGATATGGGTTTTTCTTGATCTCCTCAAGTGCTTCGTCGCGGGTAATTTGCCCGGAACAAATCAAGGTACTCATGTGCGATTTGCGCTTGTCCACACCGAATTTCTTGTAAAGGATATAGCCTTGGTAAAAACGGGTAAAAATATTTTCGTAATGCTTTCCGCCGTAGTCGCGCCAACCCAATTCTTCTTGTATGAACTTCTTTACAGCACCTTTATCGTAATCGATCCAATTGAGTGGTGAATAGGTTTTCAACCCTTTGATCTTCATGTAATACCAACCCTTTGTAACACCTAAGTATGGGAAGGTTTTTAAAGGAACTGAACCAAACTTTTTGTGTATCGCCTTCATGTTGATAATATCGTACTTGAAGTGCGTGAATGTTGGCGGCAACCATCCCTCCGTTACGGTATTGTGACCAGTGATAATGTATTTAATGTTCTTCTCGTTGGCAATTTTAAAAATGGCCGCTGCGTATGCGTTGTCGGTGGGAATATCAATATCCAGCACCGAAGCCTTCATATAGGAAAGCTGTAAGTCGCGGATTTCATTCCAATCAATTACATAGGTGAACAAATCGAATCCAAGTTTCTTAACAAGGTTCTCGATATTCATCACCGAAAGTTCGGTATTCCAACCATTGTCGACATGAAGAATCAATGGGCGCAAACCCCATTCTTTGGCTTTCCATGCTAGATAAGTGCTATCCACTCCTCCTGAAACACCAATGAGACAATCGTATTCGTGCTTTTTGCCTTTGCTTTTGATTTCAACAAGCATAGCATCTATTGCGCTATTGGCAGAATCGCCTCGCTTAACTGTTTTTCTTGCTAGGTCGTCGTAAATATGACAAACAGAGCAAACTCCTTTATCATCAAAGATGATAGCTGGATAATCGTTCGTATCGAGAATACAGCGGGAGCAAACTTGGTAATCGTTTTTCATGCATTCAAAACTTCGGAGAAAAACAAACTGTAATTATTTGATGCCGAAAAATACTGCAAATAGCTAGAATAAGCCTTGCTTGATAGCAATTCAAATTCAATTTCGTTTAATCCAGCCCATTTTTCTAATACCATAGCTATTTCTGAGGCAGTTGCATCGGCCTTCATCAATTCGCCATTTTCACCATCGATAACCAATTCGGCGATGCCTCCAACATTCACCGAAAGAACTGGCAAACCGAAACCTAGTGCTTCCATCATAGAAACTGGAATACCCTCAGATTCGCTAGTACATAAAAGCACATCAGAAGAATTTGAGCGCAAATGTTCATACACCTGCATCTTTGATTGCTCTCCTACAAAATGATACTCAACGTTAGGCAAGGCATCTAACTTCTGACGAGCCATTTCAAATATTGGATCATTCACGTTGGGGGCACTGCCAATATGAGTCCATTCTATTGTGCAATTTTCTACCTTGTAAATCGCATCAATTATTCTATCAATTCGCTTTACCTGCGAGATAAATGCAATAGATAGTATTCTAAGGTGATTTGCTTTTTTGTTGGATTTAGGCTTTGCTTCATCCAAACTAACTCCCAACCGAGATGTTTGAATTTTAGATATTTCGGTACCGGGAAGTTGATTGCGCAGGTAATGGGTTCCAGCATCTGAAATTGGATAAATCCCATCAAGAGACGCTACCATTGCTGGCCTAAAAGGCAGGTAATTGCCCGGGTTTACATAATAAAAACAATCCCAACGGTGCGACCTTGAAACCACATGAAGTTGAGGCATCTTCTGTTTAAGCTTGGCAAGCCCATAAGATGCATTCGTAAGCCAGTAAGTATAAAGTGTGATTTGATTTTGAGGATGAGCGTGCTGTTTTATGAGCTGAGTCATCCTTTCTACAAATAAGTTCGCAAATGACTCATAAGCCAGCATTAACTTCACATGCAAAACATCCAGTTTTTGGTTGAAAACGTTTTTAATGAAGTTCCTTTCTTGTTTCCAAGCACTTGAAAACCAAGCTGAGGCTGCCTTTAATTTATCCGTACTGCTTTCTTGAATTTGGAGCTCTACGACTTCGGCGTTGGCCGGAATATGAAACTTGACTTTCGATTTATCTGCCTTAAAAGGAGAAGGTAGTATAAGGTAGATTTTCTCAAATTTCGAAGAAATAACCTTTAATTCATCCTCTAAGAAAGGTTCACCAAAGCCATAAGGGTAATCAGAAACAATGAGATAGAGAAACGAACGCTTGTTTTTCATGTGTGGCTAAAATAGAAATTTTACTAGGAGAATCTAGGCGAATTGTGCGTTGTTGAATTCGTACTTTTGGAGCGTATGATAGCGATAGTTGACTACGATATGGGCAATATTGGCTCGGTGTATAATATGCTGAAGAAGATTGGCCGCAAAAGTGAAATTACCCGTGACCCTGAAAAAATTCTCCAAGCCGATCACATCATTCTTCCAGGTGTTGGCGCGTTCGACAGCGGGATGGAACAGCTGGAAAAGTTCGGTTTGGTGGAGCTCATCCGACAAAAAGCCTTGGTTAATAAAACGCCGATTTTGGGCATTTGTCTTGGCGCTCAGCTGATGTTGGAAAAGAGCGAGGAAGGTCAGAAATCTGGTTTGGGTTTGATGGAAGGAGAAGTTGTTCGTTTTCAATTATCGCCCGAAAGTAAACTTCGAATTCCCAACATGGGATGGAACCAGATTTCGAAAGTAAAATCGAGCACATTGGTTGATGTTTTACCCGAGCAACCGCGCTACTATTTTGTGCACTCTTATCATTTCAAAATGGCGCATCCAGAAGATCAATTGTTGATGTCGGAATACGGATACGATTTCTGTTCTGCATTTCAGCGGGGAACCATTGCTGGTGTTCAGTTTCATCCAGAAAAAAGCCATAAATTCGGAATGGCCTTGTTACGCAACTTCACAGAATCCAATTAACATGTACCAATCGCGCGTTATTCCTGTATTGTTATGCAACTTGGAAGGAAGTCTGGTGAAAACCCAGAAGTTCAAAAAACCTGTGTATGTAGGCGATCCTGTAAATGCTGTAAAGATTTTCAACGACAAAGAAGTGGATGAACTTATTTTTCTTGATATCACAGCTACATCGCAAGGCCGCCGCCCGAACATTCGTTACATCTCCGAAATTGCCACTGAAGCATTTATGCCCTTATGTTACGGAGGAGGTCTATCCAATATGGAAGATATTAAAGCTGTAATCAAAGCAGGAATTGAAAAAGTGGCAATCAACTCTGCACTAGAAAAAGATCCAAATTTAATTAGCCGTGCGGCTGATGTTTTGGGCAGTTCTTCGACCGTCGCTTCGATAGATGTGAAGAAAGATTTTTGGGGGAAGCACCGTGTTGCCGTTCGAAATGCATCGAAGAATCTATCTATTCCACTGGTGGAGTTTGCTCAAATGATGGAGCAAAAAGGCGCGGGTGAAATTGTATTGAATTGCGTAGATCGAGATGGTATGATGGAAGGCTTCGATTTGGAACTGATTCGTGAAGTTTCGAATTCATTGAGTATTCCTGTAATTGCCTGCGGAGGTGCTGGCAATGTTGCACATTTGAAAGAAGCCATCGAAGCTGGCGCATCGGCAGTTGCGGCTGGAAGTATGTTTGTATTTCAAGGGAAGCATCGAGCCGTGTTGATCTCCTACCCCACTCAAACTGAATTGGCAGGACTTTAAGCCTTCTGCTTATCTATTGCTGAACGATACAATCCCACCAATCGATCGGTATAGGCTAGAATGTCGAAGCGCGTTGCATAGTTGAAACTGTAATGCGCAATTTCCTTATAAAGGGCTGTATTTTCTGAGCACTCGACCAATTTTTGAGCAAATGCGGATGGGCTTGCCGGATCGATCAGAAATCCATTTTGTCCTTCTTCATGAATATCTAAATTGCCTTTCCCATTGAGTGCTACACAAACCATTGAAGCAGCCATTGCCTCGAGGAGCACCAAGCCAAAAGGTTCATAAGTAGCAGGATGTACGTAAAATGAAGCTTCGTGCAGATACTGTTCAACGGCATCAACATTCCCTTCCAAGTGCATTTGATTTCCAATACCAAGTGCATCGATTCGGGCTTTGATTTTTTCCTTGTTCACGCCATCTCCCAAAATCCTCAGATCGGCTGTGTAGCCTAACTTGTTTAATTTGGTCACAACATCTGCCAGGAAAATCTGATTCTTTTTATCCACAAGGCTTCCGGTACTCACCATTTTTATCAGTCGGCTTTCTGGAATCCGAACCTCGGCTTTGCTAAATTTTTCAAATCGGATAGCATTGTGCAAGAGCGTAATTCGTTGCAATGATTTGGGCAAAACCGATTTGAAAAATCGTTCAGTGTCGCGACTAATTGCTATGAAGTGATTGTTGCAAGCTTTATATTTCTTGAGCATCCAATTTCGTTCGAACCACTCGGTAATTCGCTTTTTCGAAAACCAATCTTTCGGTTTCATTGGTCGAAACTGAAACATGTTATCGTGAAGATGACTAAACCAAACTGCTTTGGTGTAAACTACCTCACGCGCTACGATTTCTGCTTCGAATAAATGGGTGTGAATTACATCTGGTTGGAAGCGATCAATTGCATCTTGTAAGGCGCGCACATCAACTTGACTTTTCCCGGAAACACTAGGTATTACATACGATTTACAATACTCGATGGATAGACTTCCATCTTGGTCTTGGAAATTATTTTCAGAGTGAAGAATGATGAGTTTCACCTCACAATCGCTTCGCTGATTGAGCGATGTGCAGATATCGAGTGTGAGGCGTTCAGCTCCGCCTTTGATGAGTGAAGGAATGATATGAATAATCCTTAACGGCTTCATATTAAGCAGTTTTACCCTTGCCTACAAGCTTTAGCATTTGCTTGCCGATAGTTTGATGATTTAGATACATAAACAATCGCTCCTTGTTTCGGTATGTAGGCGAATGCTTGAATGAGCGCTTCAACTCGACATTCATTTGCTTAAAGTTTTTTACAAACTCGAAATGACGTGCCATATTGAACGCGCATTCTGCCAACAAATGGTTCTTTATTCCACCATCAATTTTTTCAGAAACAGTGAGATAATCGGTATCATTAAAAAGCCTTAGAAGACCTTTATACCGATCGAAATAGGAATTTCGGCTTAAATCGACCGAATTTCCATCATGAATTCTGTACCACAATGTGTTTTCGCAAAGTTGAAAAGCAGGATACTTTGTGGCAATACAAACCCACAAAACCAGGTCTTCAACAATCACGATTTTGGGATCAAATCGAAATTCCTTCAATATATCTCGATGAATGCAAACCCTTGATGGCGTAATGGGTTGCAACAATAGATATTCAAATTCCTTTCCTCCAATCATTGTAGGTATTTCAGGAATTTCGACACCTTTTTCGGTGAGATAACTCATGTTGCTGAAGAACAACGCAACAGGACATCCCTTTTCTTGGATGAAAGCATAAAGTTTCTCTAGATGCCCATCTGCGTATTTATCGTCACTGTCGAGGAACATTAAGTATGCTCCTTTTGAATGGTCTGCTCCATTGTTTCGAGCAGCACTGCGTTCGGCATTTTGTTGATAGACATAGCGAATCCGTGCATCTTGGGAGGCAAGTTGTTCTACAATTTCGCGGGTATTGTCTTTGGAGCCATCATCAACCACAATAACTTCCCAATTCGAGAACGATTGATCCTGAATGCTCCGAATGGTTTCTGAGAGGATATACCCACGGTTATAGGCGGGAATGGTGATGCTAAAAAAAGGTGTTTCAGTAGTCATTCCCATCAAGCAAGAATTGATTTTACTCGGAATTTGGCTTTTTCCGAAAGACTGATCTTGTAATTCTTACTCAAGGAAGAAACAAAAAACATCTCCCAACCTTGCTTACCAATTGACTTGTTGTTGTAGCAGAGATGAAAAAATTTAGACGACAAATATTGACTGTAGGCATCCTTGGGGATGAACGAAGATTTTTCATTCGCAGATTGAATTCTCTCCAAAAGATGGGTAAGCGTTTTCATTTCATCGCTGTCGAAGTTCCATTCGCTGTCGGCAAAACGGGTATACAGATTTACCTCATCGGTGTTTAAATCCAAGCCCATTTGATGAAATTGCTTTTGTTTCACCTTGGCGCAAGTGGCCTGCATGGTACTTGAAAATTGGTTGGTGATGTTCTTTGGATGATCGCGTTTTAAAACGAGTAATTCTGGAACATTAGAAAGCTTACAAAATGCACTTGTTTTCACCCAAAATTCATAGTCTTCGCCATGCACAAATTCTGGATCGAAACGGAGTTGGTGTTTTCGAACAACTGCGGTTCGAATAACTGCAGTTGGATGCGAAATGTGGGTTTGGTATAGATGGCGAATGCGTATTTGTGTATCGTCGGAGCTATACTTTACCAATTTCGATTCGATATTTTCACCAAAATCCTCAAACCAAGACCCGATTAAGCCAAATTCAGGATGTTCATCCATAAATTTAACTTGCTTTTCGATACGTGTTGGAAGGCTTATATCGTCTTGATCCATGCGAACTATAAATTCGCCCCTGCATTTTTCTAATCCTATATTCAAAGAGGCTATTAGCCCTCGATTCACTTCATTGTTTATGAGAACAATTCGCTTGTCGTCAAACGATTGAACGATCTCTAAGCTATTGTCTTTCGAGCCATCATTCACAATCAAAAATTCAAAATCACTGAACGTTTGATTCAGGATGCTTTTCATTGCCTCAACTAGATCTTGTCCAGCATTGTAAACGGGCATAAATACAGATACGCGAGGAGCATCCATGGTGTTCAATTAACAAATATACAAGCATTTTATTCTAAAATTCGGCAGGCGCAAGATGCTGAAATTTCGAAGAATTCAATGAAATAATTGTTGGATTTAATTGGATTCTTATGAAACCATCTATTGAATCATTTCGGTAGATTCCCTATCAATTAAATTAGGAAATTTTCTATTATAGGAAAATTTAACTGCTCAATGATCAAGTTAAAGCAACATGATTGAATAAGACAGGCATTTACATTAATTTTCAATTGATTCGCTGCGAATTTAGCTGCATTGCATTCCAAAGCATTGCAATTCCCTCCTCCAGATTTACTTCTGGTTTCCACCCTGTATGGTTTGTGATTTTATCGATGGATAAAATATTCACAGGAATGTCGACAGGTCGAGCTGGTTTGTACTCTACACCTGTATTACGTTCAGTTACTTTGTGAATGATTTCCACTATTTCCTTTACTGAATGACCTTTACCTGAGCCGATATTATACACTTCATTATCAGCACCTTTTGCAACCAAGGCATGAATGGCATTCGAAAGGTCGCGAATGTGCAAGTAATCCCGAACAACTTGCCCATCTCCCCAAATTTCGATCGGTTGATTTTGTAGTATTTTACCTAGAGCTACAGTGATTAAACCTTGTTTCCCGAAAAGATTTTGACCAGATCCATAAGGGTTTGATGGCCGAACAATGAGGTGATTGATTGGGTGAATTCTAGAAGAAAACTTCAGAAATTCCTCCATGGCCAATTTGCTGTATCCGTAATACGTAAGTGGACAAAGTTGATCGTTTTCTGAATTAACATCCTTCCCATTTTTGCCATAAATGG
The DNA here is from genome assembly GCA_040403315.1 of Flavobacteriales bacterium. GTDB lineage: Bacteria > Bacteroidota > Bacteroidia > M30B66 > M30B66 > CAMCXT01. The sequence goes on along the minus strand of JBBAKX010000001.1, from coordinate 750,676 downwards.
TACCACCACTCGAAAAATATATGATTCTTCGGCAGCCATTGCTCATCATATTTTTTACGATTTCATAGCCCGCAGTGATGTTGACTTCTCGGTCGTTAAAAAACTCATCATACCCTGAAGAAGGAATCAGAGATGACACCAAATGCACTACACAATCGTAAGGCTCTTGGTTGAAAACATTGCGTAAATGGCTATTGTCGGAAAGATATCCAGGAATAAAACGGTAGGCAGGATGACTGTTAAAATGTGGTGGTGATGTACCTGGACGATCGAAATTTGTGATCGTATAACCGGCATGAAGGAGGGTTTCTATCAGGTTGCTTCCGATAAATCCACTTCCACCTAAAATTAGCAATCTGACCATAATGCGCGAAGGTAGTTTTTTCCTTAAAATGATCTCAAATTCGCTCCCAAGTTGGAGGAGTCAAATCGCGGGTGTCGTGCTCTCCCGCATTAAACCACTTGATTGGAGCTAAAACAATTTTTGCTGGATTCGGATTGAGCCAAGCGCCCCACCAACTAAAACTGCTGTTGGCAATGATATGGTGATGGCAATGACGCATCAGTTGAATGTCTAGAAACGCTTTGGAACCATCGTTTCCTGTAACAAAGTGGATCGGGAAATTTGACTTCAGGTTTTCTTTGCACCACTCAGGGTCGTCGGAAAAAACGAAGTATTCAGGTTGACCTACTCGCTGCTCAATTTGAAGCATGCAACGTTTGTAATAATCGATGTTGCAAGAGCCGTGAACTTGAGCTACTTCGGGATTCTTCACCATATCACCTCGACGAACATGCATGGAAACAGGGCAATTTGAAGCGGTTATTTTTTGAAGCATTTCAAATGCAGGCTCTTCTTTCGAAATATCGATGGAAAAGATTTCTCGAATTTCTGTCGCGATTGGAAGAAAGTACTGCTCCGATTGCCAATAGCCAGAAATGTACACCGGATTTCTTGCCTCAAAAAACTGAGGATAAAAATGGAAATGAGGCTCAACAAAAGCCCATTGTTTGTGAATTTGCTTTGATCGATTGAGTCGATGCTTTAATCGATTAAAAACTCCAACAGAAGACGGACGAGTGAGCTGATTAACCGCCTGTTCATCGGCATACTTTTCTGTGATTGGATAAACCGTTAATTCGAAGTTTCTCGGGGTTTGGGCTTTGTCGGATTGTTTATACCATGAAACATCGAGCAACAATTCGGTATTCAACTTTGCTGCAAGCGCTTTACCTGCCGCATACTGGAACATTTGATTTCCTAAGCCACTATTGATTTCAACAATTACCATATTAGAAAATATTGAAATGATTGAGCTTATAGAAAATGCGATAAGTTAGAGGTTTGTTTATGCTGCAACCAAGCAACAGCAGTTTTGCAAAGGCAGGAATTTGGGCATTTATCTGTATCGATTTCAGATCCTTTAAATCATCAACTTGAAATGTTTTGAATAAATCTAATAAACGATGCCGCATGATTTTACGGTTGATTGCATTGAATTTCCCAATGTGCTTTTGATAACAATAAAGAAATTCTCGAATCTCCACATCGCGGTTATTTTTCAAACCGGTGGTTAGCTGTTCCTGAGAAATAACAGTAGTTACCAATCGGTGTTCGATGTTTTTAATTTGATACGCCTCTATAATTCTGTTGTAATATTCGATATCTACAAGCCAAATCAGTGCTTTATCATAGTTCAATGAAATCGAGCGTTTGAAAAACCCTGTACTTGGCGCTCCAATGAGGTTTTTATGAAACAAATAAGCTGGATAGGCCGAAATTTTATCCAAATGATCCGGATTTACAACATAAGGAAACTGCCCGCCATTGTTGGAGTCCAAGATATTTGTACAACAATAAAAATAATCGATTTGAGGCGATTTTTCTGCTTCATCAATAAAGCACTGCAGCGCATCAGGCGAATTGAAATAATCATCGTGGTGGATTAATTTTATCCAATCACCTTGAGCAAATGAAATGGCAGCATTCCAATTGTCGGGCGAACCTTTGACTACCGAATTTCTGTAGTATTTGAGGTCGAATGCATTTTGTTGATGACAGAGTCTTTCGACTTCATCGCTTGGACTATCATCGGTAACTATTACCTCAAAATCACGAAAAGTTTGTTGTTGGATCGAATGAAACAACACCTGAAGTTTGTCTGCTTGCTTGTATGCAGGAATGCAAATAGAAATTTTGGGATTCATTCAATTCTAGCAATCTTCCAATTTCCTTGAAGAGATATTGAATACTTCAGGTCCTTGATAGGTTGGATCCTTCGCTACAATAAGTCCGTCTTCTGAAAAAGAATCTTCAATATCGGCGTGACATAAAATCTGGTAACCATTACCCTTCAAGAAATCAATACAACCATAATGCAATTCTTGTGAATGGGTTGAAATGAAAATGTAACCAATGGCGCGTTTACGAATCATTTCTGAAGCTGTTTCTAGCATTTCTAACTCAAAACCTTGGATGTCGGAATGAAGCATATCAAGAAATTTAATTCCTTGTTCTTCACAGATTCTGTCAACATTTGTAACTGGAATTGGCGATGTAGGATTGTCTTTCCCGATGTAACCAGTCATGAAGTTACCCGATAGTTTATTCATGGCGAAGTTTGCTTTTGCTCGAGAAATTCCATCATGGTTATCGATTAAGAAATTTTTCGCTCCTTTAATTTTAGATCCAAACCACATTGAATAGAATGCCCAATAGCAGCCTAATTCCAACATAGTAGCACCTTCGGGCATTTGTTTGAGCACTTCTTGAAATACATACTCTTCTTGCGGCTCATGTATCGAACGATTTTCCATGAGCATACGCATAACTGGAGCACCGTAATAACTAAGTGGGTCGATGATCAAGCCATTGTGCATCAATAATTTGCCATCCTTTAACTTGCCAGCATTGGGTATTGATGAAATTTTTACATTATCGCTACTCAACTTCACTTTGCGAATTCGCTCCATCCAAAGTGCTTTTGTTTCGGAATCAAGATCTGATAAAGGCAATTGACTCATGTAATAACGATGCAAGCCTTTATTTCGGATTGGATTCAGAATCAGCTCTCTAGTGATTATATTGGATTCTAGCAGATTTCTGACCATTCCTTTGATTCCGTCTTGTCCCATGTTTTGCGTACTTCTAGTCGGTTCAAAAATAACCATTTCCAAATAGAATGAAACCCAATATAAAGTTAAATGCCTAATTATTGATAATTTTAAATTACAGATTAACAGACAATTGAAGCTCCGCTGCAAAAAACTCACCGGTATCTAAACAAATCAAAATGTGCACTATTTTTCAATCGTAGCGTTAAGTTGATTTAGGTATGAGGCGGACTTCTTTGAGAGCCCTCCTTACTTTTTTAAACCCGCTTCATTCTCCAAATCAACGACAAATAGATTTTGGTCGAAAAGCCCCAAAACAGGCTCAATAATTTCGCTCTAACTCCCGGGTAAATTTTCTGAGGAACCGAAACCGCTAAGGAATTAAGTTCATTGATTCTGCCTCTTTCATTGAGCATCGAAATCAAGCGAATGAAAGTTCTTTCTAAATGATGCAGCAGCGGCTCGCTGTGATTTCCAGGAATAGCCATCAAGGCTCGAACGAGTGGGAAAAGTAAATTTATCTCTTGTCCAGTAGATGATTCAGGGTGAACTCTGTAGAATAGAAGTGGTTCTGAAATTCCTTGCAATTGAAATCCGTGGGTAAGCATATTCGTCCACAAAAGATAATCTTCACAATTCTGCACTTCAAGCGCTTCAGGAAATCCTCCAACAGTTAGAAAAGCCGACTTTTTTGCCATCACAGACGAAGTCGGGACTCTATTCTGTGCATGAAATAGCTGAACGCCCTGATCGCCTCTAAAAAACTTATCCTCCACTCCAAAACGAAAATCGCGCAAATCCATCTGGTTATTCAAACAGATAAAGCCGTCGGTAAAAATTAGATCGACTTCTGATTTTTGCATTTCCGCATATTGGACGCTCAATTTATTGGCAGGCCAAAGATCATCGGCGTCTAAGAAAACGATCACATCTGCTTTTGCAAGCGAAACGCCATGATTACGTGCTTTCCCTTGTCGCCCGTTGGCTTGATGCGCCACAACAACACGCGAATCGGCAGCTTCCAATCGTGCAAGCACTTCAGCGGTTTGGTCTGTTGAGCCATCATTTACAAAAATGATTTCCCATGAACTGAAATCCTGGGCCAATACAGAGCGGAAAGTTTCTTCTACGTAGTCGGCGCAGTTGTAAGCAGGTACAACAATCGAAACTAAAGGTATTTGATGGTTCATGGCAAATAACGCTGAACAATTTTTTCTCTGCTTCTTAAAGACAATTTTTCACTAAAATTCGGCAATCGCTTATTGTTATACAATAAACGTATGAACTTATATTTCAGTCCATTATTAGGCTCGACCTTGATATTGAGAAAAGTTCCTTTGTCGAAATCTTCAGGTTTATAAAACTGAAAAGGGAGCCCGAAAGTGGCGAAGTAATAGGAGAATTTAAGCGCTTCCTCTAATGGCTTTGGTTCAATATCCTTTATTAATAACTGCATTACCTCTTCATGACTGTTTGGAGTGTAAGTGCCGTTTAGATAAAAATAGAATGATTTTCCTGCACAAACACTCGGCTTCCTGAGGAATGTGGCTTCCATTCCAATTGTAGAGCCAAAAGTAAGAGTAACACTAGCCATCTTTACAAGATGATAAGTACTAAGATTTGAAGTCGCTGGGATGACTGTTAAATTCGAAGCTTTTAGGTTTGATAACTTGAGCGCATTCTCGTTTTTCACTTTTGCCAAATGTGGATGAATCCTAAGGTAAACATGCACATTTTCAAGCTTTGAGCTGTCTTCTACGATTCGCGTAATTCCTTCAAGCTGGTTTTTGTAAAGCACGTTTTTCCAATCATCTCCAAGAGATGCAAGTTCATCTTCAGACGAATTACAAATCACAATATTATGTTTTGAATTGTCCCAATTATCAGGCAATTCGATCACTTGATCTGCTAGAAAGGAAAACCAATTTTGCATCTTTCCACCAATCCTAGTTGTATACCAATCGGTGGCTATTTGTTCACGTAGCTTGGGATCGGCATTGTTCCATGCTTCTTCTATCAATTGATGGGTATTCTTCAAATCATGAATTCCAACATCTTTAAAAAGCGAGTAATAATTTAATGAGTTGCCTCTTTCATGAAGATAGCAAACAACTCCCATTTTGTTGCAAGCTTTAAGTGCAGCTTTGGTGTGAGAAAATCGCCCATTAAATGTGTAAACCAAATCAGTAGGATGAGTTTTCAAGTAATTGAGCATGCTAAAATACACGCCCGCACAAGAAATCACATATCTTTCTATAAGTCTTGGATCTAGTTCAGGTTCAGGATTTCGGTTTAGAGAAATTATCGAAGATGCGATCGAGTATCCAATATCGTAGTTATCGATCCACAGCGACTGCAAATCCTTAATTGATGTGAAATGAGTTCTGAGTTCGGCTATTTTTCTTTTGTCTTCACTTGAAAGAAAAAAAAACGACTCAACTTTTAATGTTGGTTCTAATAAACTCGCACCATTGATTCTCTTCGATACACATCTTTCACAAGCCTCTTGGGAATGGAATGGATTGGTATCGCAAGAGGGTAATTCTTTGTTGCAAATTAATTGAGTTACAACATCTCCTTTTTTTTGATGCCCGAGAATGATCTCTAACTCAGTTTCATAATGAGAGGCCAACAATAAATGAGACGTAAATATGGCAACATTCATTTCTTTACAATCGATCTAATCACCATGAAGGCTTCTGCAAAGTCGTTTCCTGTTGCCACGCCCCAACGTTGCGCTTGAATTTTCAATGCTTCTGGAGACCTTGGGTGCGGATAAGCGCGCTTCTCAAATTCGTACGACTCCATACCTTTGATTTTAGCATTCAGATTTTCTTCTGAAATACAGAAATAGAGGTTCGGCAAGAATGGATTGGGGTAATTAAATGCCTGCCATTCTGTGGATGAAGGCGTTTCGAAGCAAATTAAAGTATGGACATTTTCGTGGCTCATCGGACGGATCGCTGTAACTACAGCTTCAAAAGTTCGGCGATGGTCGATATTCGTATCGCCTCCATGGTGTGTAAAAATCACATCCGGATTGAACTCCGATTTTTCCTTTTCGATGACTTTAACCAAGTCTAACAGGTCGACACTATCAAAACGATTATCGGCAAATTGGTAGATTCCCGTTGAATGAAAACCGATCGCCAAGCGGGCATTTTCAATGTTTGCTCGGTGAATTTCTAATTCTTGTTTCCATTGTTCTGGATCGCGAGCATCAGAACGAGAGGTAATTCCTTCGCCTAGAATAATTACACGAATGGAGCAATCAAACTCTTGAATAAGGCGATTCATGGTGCCTCCGCAACCCAAGAGCTCGTCGTCGGGATGGGCAACTACCAACAAAATTCGTTTGCCTTTGAAATCTACCATGGTTACAATTCGATCGGTTTATTGAATCCTGATGCCAGAATACCATTCTCTGCCAATAAGCAAGGTACTCCTCCAATAATTGGATACGCCAGTAAACTTTCGGCTGCATAATAACAATCGCCCGACTTTTCTAAAGTTCCTCCAGTAATTGGACAAGCAAACTGCGGTGTTGCAGGCGCTGCCTCGCTGTTCTTTTCAATAATGAGCAATCCTGTTGGATTGAGTGGATTGATAATATGATCGAAAAGTCGGTATTCCTTCACATTGTAACCAAGCGACTCGGCTGTTTCTTTTAAACCTCTCACATATCCATGATGCTCCATTCTAGTTTTCGCTTCGCTAGATGCCAATTCATATGCGGGTTCCAGAAGAATCAAGTATTTACCCGCTATTCGATAAAGCTCTTGGAGTGCTTCTTTTTCCCTTCCGCCGTTAGGCTCAATAGAATGGGAAGTGTAAACAACATCCACCGAATTGTCGCGCAGTGGAATATGAAACAAATCGCCTGTGAACAACCAGTCGGAAGAAACCTGCTTCGATTGGGCAAATGCCCGGGCATAATTAATTCTTGACCATGAAATATCGAACCCACATGAAAATTCAGGTTTGTTGGTCATTTTTTCGACCACATTGGCAAGCGTTGTCGCCTCCCCAACTCCAGCTTCTAGAATCGACTTATGGTTTCCCAGACTTTCGAGTAACGAAGCGATGGTTTGTGTATAGAGGTTGTTGAATTCTCGGTGCGATTTGTACACCCCGATATACGTTCCTGCTTGCAGATCGTAACTTACCTTGATCGCTTCGATCGAATTGTTTCGGCTATTGCTCAAGCTTCTGAAATACTCCATCACATTGGCTCCGGAGTCGAACAATTCTTTGATTTTCTTGATTTCGCTGTACATAAATTAGTCGATAAGGTCCCAGGAAAGCGGTGTTCCTTTTTCCAGATTGGTTTTGGCAGTTTTGCCCAGAATTTCGTTCAGATGTTTCGGAGGCAATCCGAAGCCAGGCCGAATAGATCGAATATTTGAACGGGTTAGTGTTTCGCCCGATTGGATTTCGTTGACAACATAAAGTGAACGTGCAAAATCTCTGTTTTTAGCCGATTTTTCCGAAAGTTCGAGTGTAGCTATTCCAACAGCTTTTTCCACATCGCGCACATTTTTCACCATTTGCTCAAACTCGGCAGGCTCCATGCTAAACGCCGAATCAGGACCACCAATGGAGCGATCCATGATAAAGTGCTTCTCGATAAGAGTAGCGCCTAAAGCAGCTGCTCCCATCGGAACAATGTAGCCCAAAGTATGATCCGAAAGCCCAACTTGAACGCCAAATTTTTCCCGCAACAGCGGAATTGTGTTCAAGTTTACTTCTTCAAGGGGTGTTGGATAAGATGATGTGCATTTAAGCAAGATAATTTGCTCGTTGCCAACTCTTCGGCAAGCTTCTACGGCTTCGCGGATGTCTTGTTCGCGAGCCACTCCGGTCGACATGATGATCGGTTTCCCTTTAGCAGCAGCGTGTTCAATGAGTGGAATATCGGTAATTTCGAAAGATGCAATTTTGTATGCTGGAACATTCAGTTCTTCTAAAAACTCCACTGCATCATGATCGAATGGGGATGAAAAAAATTCCATGCCCATCGAATGTGCAAGTTCTTGTAAGGGTTTATGCCATTCCCACGGCGTGTAAACTTCAGTATATAGTTCGAAGAGCGATTTATTGTCCCACAAAGTGCCGCCACCAATAATAAAATCTGGCTTCTTCGAATCGATCGTAATGCTTCCTGGCTTTGCTGTTTGAAGCTTTAAGCAATCAACACCAGCAGCGTGCATTGCTTTAACAGAATCAACAGCAATCTGGTAATCTCCTTTGTGGTTGCACGACAATTCGCCGATTATAAAACTTGGGTGTCCTGCGCCGAGCTTGCGGCTTCCTATGATTATTTCACTCATCCTTCGAAAGAAAGCAATTTTTTATAGCCTGCTGGCACGATAGAACTAAAAGGAAGACCAGTAAAAAACTTCACGCCGCGGCGGCGGAGGAAATCGCGAAAATCTTCATGAACACCATCCAATTCGCCTTGAACTGTCATGTTTTTGGTATCGAATCCCATTCCGTTGCAATAGATCACTTCGGATGTTTCATCGTAAGTAAGATCTGCATGAATGCCTTTATATTCGGCAAGTTTCGCATACTCAGTAAAAATAGCACTGATCTTTTCGGCATTGGCTTTAGGATCGCGGTTTGGGTAAACATTCTCGCGGATTATTTTCACTGGCATTCCTGCAGCGAAGCAACCATCGGGCAAGTTTTTATTGATCAATGAATTTACGCCAATCACCACATTGTTTCCAATTTTGACATTGGCTAAAACTGTACTTTTTGCAGGCAACCAAACATGAGATCCAATTTCTACGGGTCCAAATTCGGCGGGAAACCCATTCAAAACTGCAGGATAAGAACCATGCGTCCAAACATCCACATATTCGCCAATGCCAACATCGTCGCCAATGGTAATTGAATAGTTGGTGTTGAGTTTCACCCAAGCACAAATCATTACGCCTTTTCCAACTTTTAGGAAGGAGTCGTAACTGAATCTTCCTCCATGACCGATCATGACGTTCGAATCAAGAAAGAGGTAATCTCCAAAAAGGATTTCGCGGGCAGTGAAGTTGTTGGAATTCCCAATAAAGCCATTGTTTCCTAGGTGAAAAGTTCCTTCAACCAAGATTGAATTACTCTCACCGATCCGGCTATAATCTTCTAAAATACAGAGGCTTGCTCTGATGGTAGTATTCTTCCCAATGGTAACATGTTGACCAATTCTAATTTCCTCTCCAATGAACCAAGAATTTTCTCCGATAGCAATTTTCTGCATGAGATTCAGGTGTTACTTGCTTTACAAAGATAGCAATTGACTGCTGAGACGATAGGAGAAACTACTCAATTCGATGCCGCTTCTGGTTTCAGTTTGATTTTCAGAAAAGTGCATTTTTCTAAACACCTCAGCGGAAGGCAAATTGTTAAACTTTACGAGTCCAACGACCAACAGATTTTCACCAATTTCTAAAAATAATTCCTGCATTCCTTTTCTGATGAGCAATTCGCCGATGCCCATGTTTCGGTGGTTGGTATCAACCGAGTAATCGATTTCCCAAGCTTCGTTATGCAGATCGAAACGAATTTGTCCCACTGAAATTCCATTCCACTCGCCAACAAAGAGTTTAGTGGTTTCGCTTTGGACGCGCGATGCAAACCATTTGCGGTGGTTCTCAGGAATGATTGGATCGCTGTTGATGGCATTTAGGCGCACATCAGGTTGGTTTGCCCAATCAAGATAAAGTTCAACATCATTGGCAGTAGCCTTCCGAATAGAAAATTCCATCTCCACCAACCACGATTGAATTAGTCGTTGGTATTGCTTCTGTATTTGGTCAGGATGAAGAACACTTTTCGCATAATCTTGGCAGTTGTTCCAAAGCTTAATGATAGAATCGGCAAGAAACGCAGAGGAAACCTCTTGCAAGTTACCCAATGCAGGAATTTCGTGGTTCTTGATTAAACTATTGTAAATGCCTTTTTGATTGGCAACGAAATACCCAGAAAGGATAGGCAAACCCAAGGCACGGCATTCAAGCGAAACGGTTGATGAGGAGCAAATTCCGATTCTTGAATTGCTTATCAAACTAGCCATGTTGTTTGAGGATAGATTGCTTAGCAATTCAAGCGGTAATTCGGAAAATTTGCTGGTGTGCAAATCATTCACTTGCGGAATTAACATTTCATTCAGAACAACAAGAATCTGTTCGAATTCCAAATTAGAGAGTGATAAAGCTTTAAGTGTTTTTTCGATCAATGGAAGCGTTTCTGCCCCTCCGCCAAAGCAAACGAAAACTTGGTCTTTTTTGGTAATCGTTTCCAAATTAATCGAAAACTCAGGACGAATAAGCGCATACTTAAGCCCATAAACCAAGCGTGTTGCGACTTTTCGAAAAACCTTGGCTGGATCTTCAAGTTCGGCAACATTAATTACACAATCGGCCCAAAATACTCGGTCGTGATGATCATCCATACATACCAAAAAGCATCCGGATTCCTTTACTTGTTGCTGATACAAAGAGTTAAAGGTGTATCCATCAAGAAAAACCACACTTCCTCGGCCTGCTAATAGGCCAATATAAGTAGCCTCATCATCAAGAGCAATGTTCGAAATATCTTGTAGTTGAATTCCATAATGAGCACAAGCATCCTGAGCAATTTTATCAGGATTTCTGATCAACAATCTAACTTTTAAAATTGCCTTTGCATGGTTCGCAAAAGCCAAGGCACGCATCAAATGGCCGAATCCTATGGACGAATTTCCATCCGCCCGAATAAACATTTCAGCCGAAACGGTCATGCTTTTAAAAAATCCAGAATTGATTGAATCACAAAATCCTGTTGTTCGTTAGTTAACGCAGGATACATAGGCAAACTAAGACACCGATCGTAATAAGATTCTGCCAAAGGAAAATCGCCTTTGTTCCATCCAAACTGGCGGTAATAAGGCATCAAATGAACAGGAATATAATGTACTTGACAGAAAATATTTTTCGTACGTAAGTCATCGTAAAGCGCTTTTCTGTTTTCGATTTGAATAACATACAGATGCCAAGCATGCTGAGAACCCTCGTTTACAAAAGGCGAAGCAATTCCAGCTTTTTTAAAGGCTTCTGTGTAACGATCGGCAATTTCTTGACGACGCTTTAAACCGGCATCGGCTCTTTTCAACTGACTTAATGCCAAAGCTGCTTGAAAATCGGTGATTCTGTAGTTGTAGCCTAGCTCTTGCATTTCATAGTACCAGCCACCGTGGTTTTCAGTGAGCAGATCGGCTTCACGTGTAATTCCGTGCGTGCGCAAACGGAGCAAGTGCTTGTAAAGCGATTCGTTGTTGGTGGTAATCATTCCGCCTTCACCAGCAGCAATATGCTTGACTGGATGAAACGAGAAAATCGCGAGGTCGGCATAGGTTCCGCTTCCACAAGAGATTGATTCTCCTGCTGAATTGGTAAAACTTCCGCCGGGAGCGTGACAAGCATCTTCGATAATCCAACAACCGAATTCGTCTGCAAGTGCTCGGAAATCTTGAAGATTAACTGGCAAACCAGCAAAATCTACAGGAATAATCCCGCTAAAAAAACCTTTGGGCTTTGATTCGAGCAGCGCTCTGGTTTTTTTAAGACTTAAGGTGAATGTAACAGGATCGATATCTGTAAACCAAACCTCCCCACCGCAATAACGCACACAGTTTGCCGATGCAGCAAATGTGATTGGCGTAGTTATCACACGTGTTCCTTCTTGAACGCCCAAAGCCATTGCACAGAGATGCAATGCTGCTGTACCATTTGAAATCGCAACAGAATATTTTGCACCTGTATAAGCAGCAAATGCAGACTCAAGTTCTGCGATTTTCGGCCCTTGTGTGAGGTATTCTCCAAGCAGCACATCGTTAACAGCCTGTAAATCTTCTTGGGTGATGGTCTGACGACCGTATGGAATGGGCGTTTGCATAAGTTGTTAAATGTCTTTTGGAAACAATCTTTGGAATTTAATTTCTGCCATTTCCCAATCATCGGGAGTATCTATATCGTGGCATTCTAGTTCACTAATGATTAGGGCACCAGAGTTTTCGCCAAACAATTTTCGCTCCGCAGTAAGTTGAAGTGGTCGATACCAATAAAACAACCCTGTATCGTGAAACCGATTAGGCAGATCTTGGCTTCTTGATAGCAAATATTCTGGCCACACCATTTCTACTTTTCCATTTTCGGTTATCTGAAGGGATCGCTGAATGGGATAATCAAAAGCAACCACGGGAAAAACGGAGTTGAATTTTCCTTCTTCAAGCAAAGTGTAAGCCTTGATAAGAAGCTCTGCGCTAACAAAAGGGGCAGTCGGATAAATGCAGCAAGCGGTATCGAATGTCTGACCTACTTTCGAATATGATTCGGCTACTTCAATAAGCACATCAACAGTGGTAGAAAAATCATCTGAATTTTCGGCACTCCTTAGAAATGGAACGGAAGCACCATAATGGCGAGCCACTTCTGCAATTTGAGGATCGTCGGTAGATACCATAACCTCATCGAAGAGCTTGCTCGATAAAGCAGCTTCGATCGAATAAGCTAAAATGGGTTTACCAGCAAAAGACCGAATGTTTTTTCCTGGAATTCTTTTGCTGCCTCCTCTAGCCGGAATTATCGCCAATCGCTGCATATCAATGAACTTTATGATTGGTTAAAAGTGTAGCTCTGACTAAGTTTTTGCAAATAGTGTAGAAGTACTTGGCCTACAAGTTAATATTGATCAGTTTCTGAAGTTCATCTACTGAAAGCCACTCAGTGTTTGTACCCGAATTGTAGCAAAATCCAGGTTCTACCATTTTACCACCCTTGTCTTCGTAATACTTCTGAATTTGAGGGTTGCCTTGCGGAAGAATAGCATAATACTTTTCCAAGTCGATTGTGTTGAACGAATCTGAACTTGTGATCATTTCTTCGTGCAATTTTTCGCCCGGACGAATCCCAACAATCTCATGTTTGGCTTCTGGAGCTACAGCTTGAGCTACATCGAGAATTTTATATGAAGGAATTTTCGGTACAAAGATTTCCCCTCCAATTGCATGTTCAACAGCATAGAGGACCATCTCAACACCTTCTTCTAACGAAATATTGAAGCGTGTCATTCCTGGATCAGTAATTGGCAATACACCATCCGATTTCTTTTTCAAGAAGAACGGAATAACAGATCCTCTTGAACCCATGACATTTCCATAACGCACTACTGAGAAGCGCACGTCGTGTTTGCCCCTGATGTTGTTCGCCGCTACGAAAAGCTTATCCGAACAAAGTTTTGTTGCCCCATACAAATTGATTGGAGCTGCTGCTTTGTCGGTTGAAAGGGCAACCACAGTATTTACTCCACAATCGAGACATGCATCAATAATATTTTGAGCGCCTAAAACATTTGTTTTAATAAACTCGAAAGGGTTGTATTCTGCTGCAGGAACTTGTTTTAATGCTGCTGCATGAATAACCACATCAATCCCATCGAATGCTCGACGTAAGCGATCTACATCCCGAATGTCGCCCAAGAAATAGCGCATGCAAGGGTATTTGCTAACTGGGAATTCTTGTTCCATTTCGAATTGCTTTAATTCGTCGCGAGAAAAAATCACCAAACGTTTCACATCTGGATATCGCTTGAGGATGATTTCTACCAGTTTTTTTCCAAGAGAACCGGTTCCGCCGGTGATCAGGATTCGCTTATCGTTAAGAGGCATGTTTGTAGATTCTTGTCAAAAAAGTTTTTGTTCAAATTTAAAAGGAAGATCAAAGTAACCTATCACATGTAGCGAATTTGTCCCTTCCGGGATGTTCACTACCAAAGGTGCTAAAAGATTATCCACCACGTCGAAAGCCGTTTCAGCCCGGTTGTCGCCAAGCCAAAAATAAGTTTCGTATACACCCGGCCGAAGTGGCAAAGCGTTAAATTCATAAGTAAGTTGTAAAGTTTGGCCAGCTTTGAAAGGTCCGCTTGCAACTTGGTTTCGACCAGTAGAAGTAACCACATCTCTGGTTCTACCAGATCTCAAAGAGATACTCGCCAACAAATCATCGACATCTTCATTCACCTTGACAGTCATTTTCACCACCACCTTATCGCCGGGATTGAATTCGTTTGCTTGTTGGCCAGAGGCATTGAGCATTTCGATGTGTTCAAAACGAACTGCACCATTTCCGCGACGAACTGTGGGGTCGTTCAATGCAGATTGGTCTTTCAAGCCTGTATTCATGTTTTGCTTTACATACGCTCTAATCACATCATCGGTGTCGCCATCCATGAATTGTGTGCCTTGTTTGAGCATGATAGCCCGTGAGCAAAGATCCGCAACGGCACCCATATTGTGGCTAACAAACAAAACTGTTCTGCCTTGGTCTGAAACTTCTTTCATTTTACCGAGACATTTTGCTTGAAATTCGGCATCGCCCACGGCTAGAACTTCGTCGATTATCAGGATATCAGGATCAAGATGTGCAGCAACTGCAAATGCAAGTCGAACATACATCCCCGAAGAATAACGTTTTACTGGCGTGTCGATATAACGCTGAACACCAGCAAATTCAACAATCTGGTCGAATTTAGCTTGTATTTCGGCTTTGCGCATCCCGAGGATGGTACCATTGAGAAATATATTATCACGCCCACTTAAATCGGGGTGAAAACCAGTGCCAACTTCAAGCAATGAAGCCACTTTACCACGGATCTTGATTTGACCTTTTGTAGGCGAAGTGGTTCTTGAAAGAATCTTCAACAAGGTTGATTTACCCGCTCCGTTTCTTCCAACAAGCCCTACGATTTCTCCTTCTTTCACTTCGAAGTTGATGTCCTTCAGCGCCCAAACATAATCGGAAGTTGCTTTGGCTGCGCGATCGTTAGCATCGGCAGTTATCAGGTGAGAATTCGTTTTACCTGTAAGCTTGTGGTAAACAGCCCGTATATCTTCGGTAAGTGTAGAGGATCCTACATCTCCCAAACGGAACATTTTCGAAACTTGGTCTACGTGTACAACTGTTTTCATAGGCCTACACAGTATCCATAAAATTGCGCTCCGTTTTATTGAACATGATTAGCCCAATAAAAAGAAGAACTACAGTAAACAAGGCACTTCCACAAAGTTGGAGTAAGTTCAATCTGTCGGTCCCCATCAATAAGTGCCGAAAGATTTCTATCATCGGACTCAATGGATTCCAATCAAAAATCCAACGCAAATTTTCAGGGAAAAAGGTGTATGGATAAATTACAGGTGTGGCGTACATTAAGAACTGTACAGCAAATGGCACAATATTACTTAAGTCGCGGTATTTGGTGGTAAGTGATGAAATGATTAGTCCGATAGCCATCCCCGAAAGGGCCATAAGCAATAAGATAAACGGCAACACCCAGATAATTTGCCATTGCACATCGGGCGCAGAACCGGTGAAACCGAAATAAGCCATCACTACCAACAAAAAGGCAAACTGCACGAAGAACTTCACCAATGCCGAAAGCACCGATGCCATGGGAACAATCAGCCGCGGGAAATAGACTTTCCCAAAAATGGACGCATTTGTTCTAAATGTGGAGGATGTTCTGTTGATACAATCGGCAAAATATCCCCAAGCAATAACACCGCTCAAGTAGAAAAGAATTAGGTTATCGGAACCCGTTGGCACTTTAGCAAACAACCCAAAAATGATAACATAGGTTAATGCATTAAGTACCGGTGGAATGATGAACCAGAAAAACCCAAGAAGGGTTTGTTTGTAAACTGTAACAATATCTCTACGAACCAACAAAACCAATAAATCGCGGTATTCCCAAAGATCTTTGAAATTGAAATCAAAGAGTTTGCCTTTGGGCTTAATGATGAGATTCCAGGAATTATCTTTAGCGTCGGTCACAGTATTCACTCAGTGTGGCAAATCTAATATTTTTTCGTCAATGCTATTTTGCTAATAGTCACGTCGAAAGATCAAAACGTAATGGCTATCTCTGCATAAGTAGCAGCGATTCCAGCTTCCAAACTAATTTGTGGCATCCAGCCCATTGCGTTGATTCTGCTTGAATCCATTAGTTTCTTCGGTGTTCCATCAGGCTTATCGGTATTGAATCGAAGTTCTCCATCAAAACCAACAATTTTCTTCACCAAAAAAGCGAGGTCTCGAATACTTACATCCGATCCAAAACCAACGTTCACAAAAAGCTCTTCGTTGTATTCTTCAAGAAGGAACACACAAGCTGCCGCCAAGTCGTCGACATGCAAAAATTCTCTCAATGGAGATCCTGTACCCCAAATTTCAACTTCCGATTTTTGCTGCACTTTGGCTTCATGCATTTTTCGAATGAGCGCAGGAAGCACATGCGAATTGTTCAAATCGTAATTATCATTCGGCCCGTAAAGGTTGGTCGGCATTGCTGAAATAAAATTGCAGCCATATTGCCGGCGGTAAGATTCGCACATTTTAATTCCTGCAATTTTTGCAATCGCATAAGGCTCGTTGGTGGGCTCTAAAAATCCCGACAAAAGCGATTCTTCCTTCAAAGGCTGCTCTGCCATTTTCGGATAAATGCACGATGAGCCCAAGAAAAGAAGCTTTTTCACTTCGTTTTTCCAAGCACTGTGAATCACATTGTTCTGAATCGCAAGATTGTCGTACAAAAAGTCGGCTCTGTAAATATTGTTGGCCATAATGCCACCAACCTTAGCTGCCGCAAGCACAACAACAGCTGGCTTCTCACGCTCAAAGAAAGCTTCAACATCCGCTTGACTTCGTAAATCTAATTCCTTCGACGTTGCCCCAATTAAATTCGTGTAGCCCTTCGCTTCTAGCGCACGCCAAATTGCCGATCCAACCATGCCGCGGTGGCCTGCTACATAAATCTTATCGCTCTTTTCCACCGACATCAATTGCCTGAATTGTATTCGTTGATGTATTTCTTGTTTCTAAACAATTGTAAATCCGATGCAACCATATCTTTAACCAATTCATCGAAACTGATTTTTGGCACCCAGCCCAATTTTTCCTGCGCTTTGGTTGCATCACCAATCAAAAGTTCAACCTCAGTTGGTCTGAAATAAGTTGGATCGATGCTCATCACCTCTTTGCCAATCGGAAGTTGGTAATCTGCATGTGAACATGAGCGCACAAAAGCTTTCTCGTTAACACCTTCACCTTCAAAACCAATTTCAATTCCAGCTTCAGCAAAAGCCCTGATCAAGAACTCACGAACTGTGCGGGTTTCACCAGTTGCGATTACGAAATCTTCAGGCACATCCACTTGCAACATCCGCCACATGGCTTCGATATAATCTTTGGCATGGCCCCAATCGCGCTTCGCATCGATATTGCCCATGTAAAGCTTGTCTTCCATTCCAAGCGCAATTTGTGCAACAGCGCGGGTAATTTTGCGGGTTACAAAGGTTTCGCCGCGGTTCGGACTTTCGTGGTTAAACAAAATTCCATTTACAGCGAACATGTTGTAAGCCTCTCTGTAATTCACAGTAATCCAATAACCATAGAGCTTTGCAACAGCATACGGGCTCCGAGGATAGAATGGCGTTGTTTCCTTTTGAGGAACTTCCTGCACCAAACCGTAAAGTTCAGATGTAGAAGCTTGATAGATGCGTGTTTTTTGCGTCAGGTTGAGCAATCGAACTGCCTCTAAAATTCTCAGCGTGCCTAAACCATCCACATTGGCGGTGTATTCAGGCTCGTCGAAACTTACCTTCACATGGCTCATCGCCCCAAGATTGTAGATTTCATCGGGCTGCACTTCTTGAATAATGCGGATCAAATTCGACGAGTCTGTTAAATCACCGTAATGCAAGAAAAACATTGCATTGTCGATATGTGGATCTTCATACAGGTGATCAATCCGATCGGTATTAAAAAGCGAACTACGGCGTTTGATGCCATGCACCTGATATCCTTTGTTGAGCAGAAATTCTGCCAGATAAGCTCCGTCTTGTCCGGTAATTCCTGTTATTAAAGCAGTTTTCAAATCATACAAATTGAGACGGTAAAAATAGGTTTTTACACTTAGTTCGCAAGTATAACAAGCCAACTGACAACTAAATCATCCAACCTCAACTACAAGCTCATTTTTCGGGGGCCATGAAACGGGCTTTTGCTTCAAGTCCTCCTGCGTGCGGGCTTTCCGCGTCAATCCCTGGCCCGTTCCCAACGGCATGTAAATTCAGTTTATTATCGAAGAATTTATAAATCCCAAGACCTTTCCTATTTAAATAACTCGATCCTTTGTTTATCTTGTGCCAATGATCGCCGCAGACAACAGCAGAATTGTAAAACCGCAGTTTCTTACCATTCAAAAAGTGGTGAAGCTGATGTCGCCCTTTCACAAGGAAGAGTTCATGCAATATCTGCGCGATATAAAAGCCAGTATTCCTCTTCGTTTGGTTGAATCGATCAACGAGAGCCTTACCGATACAATCAGCTCCGACGAATTGTGCGCTTTGGTTTACCAACGCAACGACATGCAAACGCGCAAGAGCTTTAACCAGTTGGCGTCTCACACATTTCGACTTACCGCATTTCTTAGTCGAAATTATCCTTCGTACTTGTTGCACAACATCACCAAAATCGAAGAACTAATCAATTGTGCAAAGGTTCGAGAAGCCAATATACTTGCAGAAATCCTTCTCGATATTGCCGAAAAAATTGAAGATCTCACCACACAAGCTTTGGTGTTGCGGTTTTTATGTCAGCAAGCCCACATCCAAAAATCGTTTGCCGAAGTTTTACGTTACAGCAACCGAATTACCGAAGTGCTCGAATGCGATTCAACTACGCATCAGATATATCTTTACCTGCGCAAGAACTTCAACATTTCAATAAAAGACGATTCGGTTTTAAAATCAATCGATATTCACTTCGATTATTTTACTTCCTACCACGATGCCGAATGTCATAAAATCAGAATCTTAAGCAAGTTCTCGAGCCTCTACTTACTTTATTATTACCGCCCAACCGAATACCTCACCGAAAAGGTTCAGCAAGAAATTATCGATTTCGAAGAGGAACTCAATAAATACAGTGTTGTAACACTTCCATTTATGGAAGACCTCTACGGCAAATTTTGCTTTTACAAACTTAATCTGAGCACCACCGATTTAAGCAGCAAAGAAGGCAAAAACGAATACCAGAAACTTCTCACCCACAACCGCTTTTTAAAGTTCTGGCAGAACTACGTAAACATTCCTGAGCTTTACGCCATCACCATTAAGAGCACGTATTACCTTTCACGTTACCACTCCATCAATCACCGAGAAGATTTCCATCAGGTTATTCCACTCGAAGACCGCAACGATATCTCACGCTTGGTCAATCGATGCGAAGAATTAATCGCAAAAGACATTTGGGAACCCGATCACATCAACGACCTCATTCACTTCCGATTGGCTTGGTCGGCATTGCTGCTGCTGGGCGAAAATGACGACATCCGCAGAGGCGTCGACAATCTAGAAAAGTTGATGACGACCTACCAACAGATCACATTCAGCGAAAGCATGGACTCGATTTTTATCTGTTTGATGATCGGTTATTTTGCCATGAACGATTATAAATCGTGCGTTGATACCTATAAACGCTACGTTAAACTCTCAAAAGGCAGGATTGTAAACGCCGAAAATGATCTTGAAATCCATAGTTATTATTACGTTTCTCAATGGCTCAGTAGTGAACGAAAGCAATACCTCAAGAAAATTCAAGAAAATTACCAACGCGCAGGACAGCACAATAGCCGCAAAGTTATTCAGCAAACCATCCTTGAAATGGTGCAGTATTTTAAGATCCCGCTGAGTTTGTAGAAAGTGATGAGTGCATTCAATGCAATCGGCAAATCACTTACTTATCATGAGTTTGCTACTCTTTGCATTTGCATTAACGATATACATTCCGGGCTTCAACTCAGATAAATCAAAAGAGGATACCAACTCGCCTGAATAGCTTAAAACCAATCTTCCTTGGAGGTCAGTAATTTCGAACGAGTCAATTGGATTTTCAAATTGTATGAAACCAAAAGTTGGATTAGGATAAAAACCCAAGTGATTGTTCTGACTTATTGTTTTTATACCAGTGGAAACAGCGCATCCTGCACAGAAATCAAAGAATTGAATATTGGGAAAAACAACTACATCAGCACTTTCGTTCTCATAATCAGGCTCAGATCCTCCTGAAAGGTTAAAATCTACAGCCTCAAACGTACTTAAAGAGTCGTAATAAAGTTCCGAAACGTCTTCACTTGAACAAGCTGTGAATGCTCCGCTGGTCCACTTCATCATCGTTGAATAACGCGTGAGATTTTCCTCACAAAAAACCACACCAGAGGTAAACATGCTTCCATCAGGCCCAACAACTAAAGCTGGTCCATCATCCCCATAAACACTCTCACGAATAATATTTGCTGGAGAAGAACCTGCTAATCCAACTTCAAGAGTTTGAAAATCAATGCCTAATATGTCTACTTGATTTAAAATTGTTTCGAATGGAGAATACCGGCGTACATAAACAAGAAGTTCATTATCAGACTTCGACATCCCGGAAATATTCTCTCCTACATCGGTGCCTGATTTGTAAATTCTCTGATCGACTAGAATTCCAGATGAATCAAATTTCCCAATCCACATATCATTGGTATATGATGAGTTTTGACTTGTCATGAGCCGGCACCCAACGTAGATAAATCCATTTGGGCCTTCTACTATGCCGTTCACAGAACTGTTAGGGTAATCAGCATTCCAATTAATAAATTTCTTCCAAGTTATTTGCCCAGCAGGTGTTACTCGGATCACCACAATACCAGTTGCTTGCACATTCTGACTTCCTGCTAAATCTACAAAACCAATAAAGTCTCCATTTTCAGCAATCGTAGATGCTCTGAAATAAAAATTTGACACGAGGCCTGGGTAACCAACAGGTAAGTTCCAAAGTACATTACCATTCATATCGTAGGCAATAACACTAGATTTCCAAAATTGGGTCGAAGAGAAAAAATTGTAACTTGTAAATGTTGCGTAAATTATATTTCCATCAGTGTAAACACCAGTAAAACCGCCCGACTCATTTGCAGTAGCGCGTTTTGACCAAAGTATTTCTCCATTTTGATCTAGCATGGTGATTAAACCCCAGCTCACATTTCCGAATTGCCCTCCTATTCTTATGTTTCCAGTTAAGATCGTAGCTCCATTGGGCGCTGCTGCAGCATAATCATAAGCTTTATTGCTACTATCGGATTGAATTACCTTCTGAACATTTCCATCGTAGTCAGTAAAAATCATTTCCTTCTTCACTTCTGAGGTTGAACTGTTTTGAGTGAAGCTATACCAAATCAAACCGTTGTTTCCTTGAAAAACCGAAGTACTAATACCTCCAGCTAAATCATTAGAAAACTTAAAGAAATTACTTTGTCCGAAGCTAGAAGCAAGAGAAAAGACAAGAAAGGAGATAAGTGAAAAAAATCGGATCATGATATAAAGTTTAACACGACAAAAGTCACCTTCAATCAAATGCTTCGCTATAACTAAATCTAGTGATTTGACTACCGACCATAGTCAAGCTCTGAGACAGAGCTCTGTTATATTCAATAATCTACAGTTGACTTTAAATCGCGTTTTTAAACAATTAACCGTTTCCACGTTTATATTTGCATCGGTATTTCGGTTCCTTCCCTTAAAAAAGAAGGATGAATAGGGAACCCTGTGAAAATCAGGGACAGTACCCGCTGCTGTAAGCCTCTCAAAAAGGCCAGACAATCGCCACTGTGAAAACGGGAAGGCGTCTGGTTGAGGCGAGTCAGAAGACCTGCCGCGATGCCATAATGTTCAATGCTTTCGGGAAAAAAGGCAAGGAACAGGAAATGTTTAAGCAATCCTCCCATCCGGGAAGAATTGTGGTTTCCTGCTTCTGTTTTTTCACTTTTGCATTTAGAAAAACAGATTGATGCGCAGGAGTTTTCAAATCCTCAGTACGCTATTGCTTATGTTGTCCGGTTGGCTCGGTGCCCAAACCGACACCATCCGTGTGTGTTTAATTGAGGTGATCGAAATCCACGATCTACGCCACCCAGAACAAAATCCTGCATTGCTTCATCAATACATTTCAGGCAACGATCGTGTTTCTACTTCAGGTAATTCTCTGGCCGATTTGCTCTCCAGAAACAGTTCAGTATTTGTGAAGCAATATTCTCCTGGAATGTTGGCAAGCGCTTCCTTCCGGGGAACTGGAGCTGCACATACAGCGCTGATCTGGAACGGTTTCAACCTGCAAAGCAGCATGAACGGCCAAACCGATTTGAGCCTCGTTCCAGCGATGCTTTTCGGAAGTTTCACACTTCAGCAAGGTGCATCAACCGCCGCTTGGGGAAGTGGAGCCATCGGAGGAACACTTTACCTCAACCAATCGACCGAAAATGGCATTTCCTTTCTCCAAGAGAATGGAAGTTTTAGCCAAAGAACTACTGCACTTAGAGCCAGATTTGGAAACGAAAAACTGGTGTTTTCAATCGGCGGTTTTAGAAACCGTGCCGAAAACAACTTCGAATACCGAAATCTTGCTCAAGCAAATCATCCAATTATGAAGCAAACCAATTCGGCGCTGGCTTCTGAAGGTTTGTTGATGGATGCTTCACTCAAAACAGGTCGAAAACACAGGTTAAAATTAGCTGCGTGGCTACAAAAAACAGATCGGGAAATTCCGCCCATCATGAGCATTCCGAATTCATCAGCAAAGCAGAAAGATGCAACAGCTCGTTTAGCCGCAACTTGGAAACTCGACATTAAAAAATCGGAATTCATCCTCCGATCAGCTTATCTATCTGAACAAATTCACTTCGTCGATTCGATGTTTCAGATCGACTCCGACAACCGTTCACAGAGCTTCGTTCAAGAAGCAGAATGGCTGTATCATCCGCTTGAAAACAGCTTTCTGCAGATGGGCGTAAACAACACCTACAGCAAAGCTAACTCACCTGGATTTAACAACGAAACCAAAGAAATGAGCCGTCAATCGGTCTTCGCAATTTGGCAAACAGGATTTTGGAAAGATCGATTGATTGTTCGTCCAGCCATCCGAAAAGAATGGTCATACAGCATAAATGCGCCCTTGGCTCCTTCAATCAGCACACGATTGAAGCTTTTAAAATGGTTGAATTTCAGCGCCCAAATTGCAAAAACGTACAGAATTCCAACGCTCAACGATTTGTATTGGATTCCTGGTGGAAACCCTGAATTGCAGCCAGAACGAGGCACTGCCGCCGAAGCTGGAATTTCTGCAGAAAAAGAAAACAACAAATGGCATTTAGAATTCCGACTTGATGCCTTTAGGAACTACATCAACAATTGGATTCTTTGGATTCCCGGAAATTCATACTGGACGCCCCAAAATATACAGTCGGTTGATAGCAAAGGACTTTCTTGGCATTCTGAAGTGATGTTTAAGACAAAAAACATCAAGCTTCAGGCATTTTCGACCGCCCAAATGGTGTACTCAGCACCCATGAAAGCAACCGCCAACTCTTCATTTGTTGAAGGCCGACAGTTAATGTATATCCCGCGTTATACGGCAAACCAAAGCTTCAGTGCAGCTTTCAAAGGAGTCACAGTAATTCTCCAAGCAAGCTACACAGGCGAGCGATACACATCAACCGACAACCACAGCAAATTGCAAGGTTTCTTCTTGCTCAACTTAAGTGCAGAAAAACAGTTTGCTGTAAAAGAAATGTCTACAACTGCCTACATCAGAATCAACAACATTACGCAAACCGAATATCAAGTAATTGCTTGGCGCGCAATGCCTTTGCAATCATTCCAAATGGGCTTTTCCATGCAATTTACCAAACCCTAAAACCCTTTCAACCAACTCTTATATGAAACACTTATTTACCATTGCTTTACTTTCTTTTTCAACTTTTCTAGGCGCTCAAGGCTCTATTGCCACATTCGATGAACTTCCACTTTCGGCCAATAGCTTTTGGGACGGGTCAGACCTTTCAGCAAACAGCATTGTGCAAGGCGATTTAATCTTCCCAACCAATTGGGACACAAGCTTTGGAGGCTACTTGGCTTCCGGTTTTGCCTATTCAAACATGACCGATTCGGTAACCTCTAGCTTCGCCAATATTTACTCAGCTAAACCTGCAAGTGGCTTTAACAATTCGGCAAACTATGCTATCACTTATGGAGATTGGTTTTTCGAAACCTCCACACCATTAGTTCTAAATTCGGCCAGAATTACCAACTCCACTTTTGCGTTTAACTCGATGCGAGATGGCGACAATTTTGCCAAGAAATTTGGTGGGCCAACTGGCAATGATCCAGATTATTTTAGTGTGACATTTACCGGCTACCTCAACGGGCAACCAGCACCAAACAGCACACCTGTTACATTCTACTTAGCCGATTTCCGTTTCGAAGACAACAACCAAGATTACATCGTTCGTGACTGGCAATTGGTAGATCTTTCGCCACTTGGCACCTCGGTGGATAGCATTACCTACAACTTTGCCTCATCTGATGTTGGAACTTTCGGCATCAATACGCCAACCTATTTCTGTATCGATCAAGTGATTTATAACGACTTGACAGGAATCGAACATGCATCTTTGATTGAAGTTGATATGTTCCCGAATCCTGCTAATTCGTTTGTTCAATTCAACACCAACGAACCTGTTGAAAGTGCAGAAGTGCTAAGCTTAGATGGTAAAACCGTGCAAGTTTTAGCGAACACTTCCAAGAGCATCGATGTTTCCGTTATCGAAAACGGATTCTACATCATCCGACTTACTTTTACCAATAAACAAACAGCAACCCGCAGGCTGATTGTAAAACATTGAAAACAATAATCACCTCTTTCTTAATCCTATTTGCTTCTGCGCTTAGCTGGGCACAATTTGCACCTGCATTGGGGCAGCCTGGAGCCATTGCTATTCACCGCGACAGTTCGGCAATTGTAGCTTGGGCCAGTACCGTGGAAATCGATCGAGGTTTGATGCAAATTAACATCGATACCATCGGCGATGCTTGGGCGGGAGCCGATGAAGATGCTTTAGGAAGAGCTGGCGACAATCCAACCATCAGTTTAGGTGATGGAGGAACTGCCACTTTGGGATTTGAGTACCCGATCAAAGATGGTTTAGGCTACGATTTTGCGGTTTTTGAAAATAGCTTCGATGGCTTGTTCCTCGAATTGGCCTTCGTGGAAGTAAGTTCCGATGGTGAACGTTTTGTGCGATTCCCTGCAATTTCACTCACCGACACTAGCACGGGAACCTCAGCTTTTGGCTATACACAAACGGCAAAAGTGCACAACCTTGCAGGGAAATATCCGATGAACTACGGAACGCCTTTCGACCTTTCCGAATTACAAGATTCTGTTGGGCTCGATATTCAGTCGGTTCGTTTTGTTCGAATTGTGGATGTTATCGGCACCATGTTGCACGAATTTGCCAGCCGCGATGCTGAAGGCAGAAAAGTAGCCGATCCTTGGCCAACACCTTTCCCATCTTCGGGTTTCGATTTAGATGCAGTTGCCGTGATGCACAACACCGATCCTGCAAGCTTCGAAAATTTGGCTTCAGCGTTCGAAATTTTCCCACAGCCTTGCAGCAATCAGGCTTTCCTTCGGATTTCGCAACCGTCATGGAAACAACCAATTAACGCAAAGCTGCTCGACATGTCGGGTCGTTGCATTGAGCAGTTCGGCTCTATTTCCCCGGAGGGGACAATTGCCATCGACCTCCGTGCGGTAAACGCAGGAACTTATTTTATTGAACTAAAATCTTCGGATCGTGTTTACAGAAAGCTATGTGTGAAAGGATTCTAAAGTATTTCTTGCTGTCGCTGATGGTATTTTCGGTTGTTGGATGCAATGACGATGAGCCCAAACCAGAGCCCGAAGTGCCTGTTGAAGAAGGACATGCAGCTTTTGTACTCAACGAAGGAACTTTCCAGTGGGGAAATGCGTCTTTGTCGCACATTAAACTCACAACCAGCGAAATACAAGAAGATATTTTTGCACCTGCCAACAACCGACCAATAGGAGATGTGCTCCAAAGTGCAGCAATGATCGACGGGAAAATTTGGCTAGTCGTAAACAACTCACAAAAGATTGAGCGTATCGATCCAAAAACGGCCACTGCAATTGCGCCCATCGAAGGACTTCAATCGCCTAGATATTTGCTGGAATCCAAGCCCGGAAAAGTGTATGCGACAGATCTTTACGCTGATCGAATTCACGTGATCAATGTATCTAGCGGAACAGTTTCAGGATCGATAGAAACCCGCGGCTGGACAGAAGAACTTTTGCTTCACAATGGTTTGGTTTGGGTGTGCAATACCGATTTAGACAAGTTGTTTGTGATCGATCCTAATACCGATCAAATTATTGATTCTGTTCAAGTTGGAGATAAACCAAGAAGTATTCGTAAGGATTTGTCTGGGAGGCTTTGGGTGTTGTGTGAAGGCGAAATTCCGCCAGCAGAAACGCCGGGAATTTTAGTGAAAGTAGATCCAGAAACGCGAACGGTTTTGCAAACATTCACGATGCCTTTTGCAACAGATCATCCCACTAGATTGCAAACCAATGTAGCTGGAAGTGAACTGTATTTCTTGCTCAATGGCGTTTACAAAATGAATATCCAATCTACAACTTTGCCTGTCAGCGCTTGGATTGCGGCCAATGGAAGAGTGTTCTACGGTCTTGGAATTCACCAAGATGATGAATCTGTTTGGGTGAGCGACGCGCGCGACTACGTGCAGAAAGGCAAAGTGTACCGCTACAACCAACAGAAAATCGAAATTGGCAGTTGGGATGTCGGTGTAATCCCATGTAGTTTCTACTTTTACTGATCCTATGATGGATCAAAGCAAGCCACGATTGTCGTTTTGGAATCCGCTTTACATCGGCGTGATTTCGTACTTCTGCCTTCTTTTGCCAGGTTTCATTTTAATGTGGATGAATTTCAACAGAATGGCCCTTCCAAAAAAAGCCCGATACACGGCAATCATAGGAATACCATTGCTGCTTGTAGTATTAGCCATTTACATCTGCGTTCCAAAAGAATACGACGATTGGGTGGGCGCTTTGCACATTTCTTTAGCTATAATAATCGGAGCTATTCCTTATCGGGATTACAGAAAATTGATGGATGAAAATCCTCACCGTAAATCAGCGTTACTGATCAAACCTGCGTTAGTTGCAATATTGTTTCCAATAGGATTGTTGGCTGCATGGTACGCATTTGCATCGTTTCAGGAAGAAAAGCGGGTTGAAATACTCACTGCATCGATGGATGCTTATCAAAAAAATGATTACCGAAATGCGTTGAATCTACTCAACGAAGTGAAAGAGGAATTTCCCGAGGAAAGATTGGCATTCGTAAATTCTGCCATCGTATATGAAGCCCTTCAAAAACCTGATTCTGCCGCTTGGAACATCGAACAATGGTTGAAAATTGCGCCCAACGATGAAGAAGCAAAAGAAATTTTGGAGCGTTTTCGTTACGCCTCTTCCAATCGGTAAGACTTGATAAACCAAGCAGATTGCTGGATGTCTTTCGATAAAATTCGGTCTTCATCAACAAATGGAACCACTTTGCGGTAAGACTCCATCAGTTTTTCCAATGCTGGCGAAGTTTTCAATGGCCTTCTGAATTCCAATCCCTGACTTGCATTGAGCAACTCGATCGCTAAGATATTCTCGAGATTCTTCAGCACGCGCCAAGCTTTCGTAGCGGCATTTGCACCCATCGAAACATGGTCTTCTTGTCCAGCCGATGAATCAATCGTATCTGCCGAAGCCGGGGTACACAGCTGTTTGTTCTGGCTCACCAAGGATGCGGCGGTATATTGCGGAATCATCAAACCTGAATGCAATCCAGCGTTTGCGGCCAAAAAGTGCGGCAGTCCACGTTTCCCTGAAATGAGCTGGTAGGTTCTGCGTTCAGAAATGCTGCCCACTTCGTGGATAGATAAGCACAAGTAGTCAAGCGCCATCGCCAGTGGTTGGCCATGGAAATTCCCACCAGAAAGAATCAGATCATCGTCGGGAAAAACATTGGGATTATCGGTTACCGAGTTGATTTCTCGAGTAAAAACGTCGTTTACATGGGTCCATACATCCCTAGAAGCACCTAAAACCTGAGGTGTACAACGGAAGGAATATGGATCTTGTACTTGTACTTTATGCTGTGAGGCAATTTCGCTTCCATCTATCCATTGGCGAACCAATTCGGCCACTTTGATTTGTCCGGGATGCGGACGAATCTGATGCAAGTTGGGGTGGAAAGGCTCAACCCGACCATCATACGCTTCAAGCGAAAGTGCCATGATGGCCACTGCCCAATCGAACAATGCTGTACTTTTCGAGAGCAATTGTACGCCAAAAGCAGCCATGAATTGCGTTCCATTTAACAATGCCAAACCTTCCTTCGATGCAGGAACAATTGGTTCCCAGCCCATGGTTTCGAGAACCGTTGAAGCTTCTTGACGAATACCATTCACCCAAACTTCACCCATTCCCAACAAAGGCAAACACAGGTGAGCAAGTGGCGCCAAATCGCCTGAAGCGCCCAAAGAGCCTTGTTCGTAAACCACTGGCAGAATGTCGTTGTTGTAGAAATCGATCAAGCGCTGGACTGTGGCCAATTGCACGCCCGAATACCCATACGAAAGCGCTTGAACCTTCAGGAACAACATCGTTTTCACAATTTCAGGAGACACTGCATCGCCAGTTCCGCAAGCATGCGACATGATCAGGTTACGTTGAAGATCAGAAAGCTGATCATCGTCGATCTTCACATTGCAAAGTGCCCCAAAGCCTGTATTGATGCCATACACAGGCGCTTCAAGATCATGAATAGTTACATCGAGATAACGACGACAACGTTCAATATTTTGGATGGCTTGGTCAGACAAAGAGAGTTTCGTTCCTGAAGCCACATGGTGGGCTACATCAAACGGGGAAATCGGTGATGGGCCGATAATATAGGTCGACATGCTAGTGATTTTGGGAGCGTGAAAATGGGAAAAATCCTGCAGTTCTTGCAACGATGATCAAAAATGAGATCGGAAATTCAGAAGATCATTCACTGGAATACTGATTTGGCGACCGCTCGAAAGCTCTTTCAAGTTCACCATTCCGGCATCTACTTCACTCTTTCCGTAGATCATTAAATAAGGAATTCCCTTTTTCTCAGCGTATTCGAATTGCTTCTTGAGTTTGGTTGGTTCTGGGTAAATTTCTGCTGAGATATCCGAATTCCTGAGTAATTGCAACAATCCCAAGCATGGGCCTTCTTCCTCAATAGAAAAAGATGCGATCAAAATTTCTGTTCCAGTGATGGCGTCTTGAGGAAACAATCCTGCATCCAACAAGATGTCGTAAATCCGATCTGCTCCAAAAGAAATCCCTACACCAGGCAAGTTAGGCAATCCGAAAATCCCAGTGAGATCGTCGTATCGCCCTCCACCACCGATGCTTCCAAAAGCAATGTTTCGCGCTTTCACTTCGAGGATGGTTCCGGTGTAATAGTTCAATCCACGGGCGAGACTCAAATCGAGGTGAAGTTCTGCACCTTCCAGTTTAAGTGCGTTGTTTCCTTCGAAATAACCCAGCAATTGGCGCAATTCGGCAACCCCTTGCTTTCCAGTTTCGCTTGAAGAAAGGAAATCGGCTAAGAAATCGAGCTTTTCTGCATTGCTGCCTTGCATAGATGCGAGCGGACGAATTTTCACAATCGATTCATCAGGAACTCCTTTCGTGCGCATCTCTTCTTCCACCTTCTCCAAACCAATTTTATCGAGCTTATCTAGCGCAACTGTGATGTCGACAATCAAATCTGGAACTTCTGCCACTTCCGCCACTCCAGTGAGCACTTTGCGGTTATTGATCAGAATATTTACTGGCAAACCAAGCGCATGAAACACCCGATCGTAAATCTGAATCAGTTCGGCTTCGTTAATCAAGGAAGCACTGCCAACCACGTCGGCATCGCATTGCCAAAACTCACGGTAACGCCCTTTCTGCGGACGATCGGCACGCCAAACCGGTTGCATCTGATAACGGCGAAACGGGAAAGCCAACTTGTCGCGGTTCATAGCCACATAACGTGCAAATGGAACCGTAAGATCGTAGCGCAAAGCCTTCTCGCTGAGCAGCGGAAGAACAGCATTGGGCGTTTCAAGATTGGCATTTTGCTCACGCACTTCTTTAAGAAAATCGCCCGAATTGAGAATTTTGAAAATCAACCGATCGCCCTCTTCACCATATTTTCCGGTGAGTGTAGATAGGTTTTCCATGGCTGGAGTTTCGAGCGACTGATAGCCGAAAAGCTCGAACTGCTTGCGGATGATTTCAAAAATGTAACGACGACGTGCCGATTCAAGCGGCGAAAAATCGCGGGTTCCTTTGGGAAGTGAAGGTTTCATGCGCCGCAAAAATAGTGAAGCCGTTGGTTTGTTTTACCGTTAAAATTCAGCATCACAGTTATCTACAACTGTTTGTAAATAAACAATTTTAAAGATATTCCATTACTTTTGGCGTAACTATCACGAACAAAAACAACCATCATGAAAAGATTTTTTGGCCTGCTGCTCAGCATATTGCTGGGACAGATCATAGTGGCACAACCTTCAATCGGAGGAAGGCCTTTTGGATTAAAAACAGGCATTGAGAAAGCTCCAGTTTTCAGACTTTCACCCATTAATGAGGATGTATTGCTTGCTGAAGACGAACAATGGCAAGCACAAGGCGACAAAAGTTTCCGCTTTGGCAAAGATGTTCTGGTAAACATCAACATCAACACACACGGCCAGTGGAACACCTTAAACAATGGCGACCGAATCTGGCGCTTGGTTATCGAATCTGAAGGCGCTAAAAGTTTGAACCTCATTTTCAGCCGCTTCAACTTACCTGCATCTTCAAAGCTTTTTGTTTACACGCCAAACGGAGAAACCGTTAAAGGTGCATTCACAGAGGCAAACGAAAACAAAAATGGTGGGTTTGCAATTCTTCCTATCGCAGGAGATAAAATAATCGTTGAATATTATGCCCCTTCATTGGTTAAAGAAAATCCAGAACTAGAAATCAGCTATGTTATTCATGGCTACCGCAGTTTCACTAAGGATGCCAAAGATTTTGGTGGATCAGGAAGCTGCAATAACAATGTGGTTTGTCCAGAAGGAAACCCTTGGGAAGCACAGATTCGTTCGGTGGTTTTATTGCTCACTGGCAACGGAACACGTTACTGCTCTGGTGCAGCTATCAACAATACAGCGAACGATGGCACTCCTTACGTTTTAACTGCCGACCATTGTGGGCCTGGCACTAACGATATATTTGTGTTCAATTATAAAAGTCCAACCTGCTCTC
Source organism: Flavobacteriales bacterium (assembly GCA_040403315.1). Classification (GTDB taxonomy): domain Bacteria; phylum Bacteroidota; class Bacteroidia; order M30B66; family M30B66; genus CAMCXT01. Next base: position 719,216 of record JBBAKX010000001.1, on the reverse strand, counting down.
CAACGCAAGACTGGAATCTAGACAATGCTGTTCAAGGTTGCACAGTTCGCGCTACTAATGGAGGTTCAGACGTTTGCTTGGTTGAACTAGATACCGATATTCCTGCCGAATACAATGCATTCCTTGCGGGATGGAACCGCCAAAATGTTCCACCGCCGAACTCGGTTTCTATTCACCATCCTGATACCGATGTAATGAAGATTTCCTTCGATGAAGACGATTCAGAAATTGCTGACTTTGGAGGTGCTGATTGCTGGCACATTCTGAATTGGGAAGATGGCACCACAGAACCAGGATCATCAGGATCTCCACTTTTCAACGAGAACAAACAAATTATTGGTCAATTGTACGGTGGAACCGCGAATTGTAACAACAACATCGACGATTATTATGGTCGTTTCGTAACAAGTTGGACTGGAAACCAAGCCAATGCAAGACTCCGCGATTGGCTCGATCCTTCTGGAAGCGACCTTGCATCGGTTGATGGAATTGAAGCTTCGATTCCTCAATTTCAAGTGGATGCTCGTTTGCAAACGATCGTTACACCTGTGGCCGAATATTGCAATACCCAAACGATTACACCAAGTGTTATCATCAGAAATTCAGGTGTAGCCACGCTTACGTCACTCGAATTAAGCTACGGTTTCACTGGCAATCTTCAAACCTTCAATTGGACTGGCTCTTTGGCAACAAACCAAACTGAAACAATCAATTTACCTGTGTTGAATGGAACGTTCGGAAATAACCAAATTTTCAATGCAACGATTTCGAATCCAAATGGCGTTGCAGATGAATTCCCAGGAAATAACAGTGCTCAAACTACTGTAAATCTCCGCGAAGGCACTTCTTATAACTTTGTAATTGTTTCTGACGATTATCCTGAAGAAACGAGCTTTATCCTTAGAAATACTTCAACCAATACTTTAGTGAGAGAACTTGCAGTTGGATCTCTTCCTGCAGGAACAAGCACCTACAACTTCTGTCTTCCGAATGGTTGTTATCGCTTGATCGTTCGCGATTCATACGGTGATGGCATGGTAAATCCAAACAGTGGCACCGGATCTTTCACTTTGTATGATGACCTGAATCAACTGGTAGGTCAAGGTGGAGAATTCAATAGTTCAGACACAATTATTTTCTGCATTGGAACCATCGGCATCGAAGAACTTTGGAAGCAAGCAGATGCAGTGAAGCTTTATCCAAATCCTGCAACTTCTCAATTATCCTTAAAAGTGAGTGAGCAAATTCTAAACGAACAACCAGTTTATTCGGTTGTGAACTTTGCAGGACAAACAATCGAAACAGGTAAACTAACTGCGCAAAACCAGCAAATTCAAATTTCTGAATTGCCTGCAGGAATCTACCTATTGCAATTAAACGCTGGAAACCAGCAACTCACAAGGAAGTTCATAGTAGAGAGATAATCTCACTGTACCTAAAACGAAAAAGGGAATTCACATCGAATTCCCTTTTTTATGCCTTAGAACTTTTCTTTCAGATATCGTCCTGTTTCGGATTTCTTTTGTTTGGCCAAATCAACTGGCGTACCTTGGAACACCACTTCGCCGCCGAATTCACCGCCATCAGGACCAAGATCAATCACATAATCGGCACACTTGATCACATCCATGTTGTGCTCAATTACAATGAGCGAGTGGCCCTGACGGATGAGTGCATTGAAAGCGCCCATCAAGCGTTTGATATCGTGAAAATGCAAACCAGTGGTAGGTTCATCGAAAATAAACAAAGTATGTTCTTTCGCCGAGCCTTTGGTGAGGAATGATGCCAACTTAATCCTTTGCGCTTCTCCGCCCGAAAGGGTCGAAGATGCTTGTCCCAAGTGTACATAACCCAAACCTACATCTGCCAGAGGCTGCAATTTCGCTAGAATTCGCTTTTCAGTTGCGCTGGCTTGCTGCCCAAAAAACTCAATGGCTTCATCCACAGTAAGTTCTAAAATATTGTAGATGTTTTTACCCTGAAATTCAATTTCGAGGATTTCATCTTTAAAGCGTTTCCCTTGACAAACATCGCATTGCAGCTTAATGTCGGCCATGAATTGCATAGAGATATTTACAAAACCTTCGCCTTCACATTCTTCACAGCGACCGCCTTCAACATTGAATGAGAACACCGATGGCTTGTATCCACGCGTTTTCGCCAAAGGCTGAACCGAGTAAAGCGCACGGATTTCATCATAAGCCTTCACATATGTAACAGGGTTGCTTCGTGAAGATTTTCCGATCGGATTTTGATCGATATACTCCACAGAACCAATCATCTTATAGTCACCTTCCAATCGGTCAAACAAGCCGGTTTGTTCGGCGTAGCCTTCGAATTGCTTCTTCAAGGCTGGATATAAAATCTTGTTCACCAACGAACTCTTCCCGGAGCCGCTCACGCCCGAAATAACGGTAAGCACATTGAGCGGGAAGGTTACATCTATATTCTTGAGGTTGTTTTGTCGAGCACCTTTAATTTGAATAGCATGCTTCCAACTGCGCACTTTTTCTGGCAAAGGGATGACCTTCCTACCGGTGAGATAATCTGCAGTGAGACTTTTCCCTGCTGTAATCAAATCGGCATGAACACCAGAAAAGACCACTTCTCCCCCGTTTCTACCAGCTTCCGGCCCAATATCGATCAACAAATCAGCTGCACGCATAATATCTTCATCGTGCTCTACAACCACAACCGTGTTGCCCAAATCGCGAAGATTCTTCAGCACTCTAATTAATCGTTCTGTGTCGCGTGAGTGCAAACCAATGGATGGTTCATCGAGCACATAAAGCGAACCTTCCAAACTCGATCCGATCGAAGTTGCGAGATTAATCCGCTGACTTTCACCGCCAGAAAGTGTCGAAGACAATCGGTTGAGTGTTAAATAGCCCAATCCAACATCACATAAAAAACCAAGTCGAGAACGGATCTCTATCAAGATTCTTTTGGCGACTGTGTTTTGGTATTCATTCAGCTCGAGATTTTCGAAGAATTCCTTGCATCTAGCCACAGGCATCAATACGAGCTCAATGATATTCTTGCCGTTCACCTTCACATACCCGGCATCCTTACGCAATCTCGTGCCTTTGCAGTCGGGGCAGGTAGTTTTTCCGCGGTAGCGCGAAAGCATTACACGGTACTGAATTTTATAAGACTGCTCTTCAACATGCTGGAAGAACGCATGAATACCTTGGGCGTGCTTGGTGCCTTTCCAAAGTTGGTCTTTGTGCTTTTCATCGAGGTCATAATAGGCACGATGCACAGGAAAATCAACCTTCATAGCGTGTTTGATGAACGCTTCTTTCCATTCGCTCATTTTCTCGCCACGCCAAGGCGCCACGCAACCTTCATACACCGACATACTCTTGTCGGGAACCACGAGGTCTTCGTCGATGCCTATGATAGTTCCGAAACCTTCGCAGGTTTTGCAAGCTCCGAAAGGATTATTGAAGCTAAACAGGTGAACTGATGGCTCTTCGAAAGTCATTCCGTCGGCTTCGAAACGGTTCGATAGCTTCTTGGTGATCACCTCGCCATTGGCCCGAATAACCTCTGTGATACATTCATCCACACCTTCATAAAAGGCTGTTTGAATTGAATCGGCCATTCGGCTGTTGTTCTCCTCATTTTCTGGATCAATAGCGAGACGGTCGATAAGCAAATCGAGCGATTTTTTCTTCAGGGAACCTGATTTCTCCCAGTCTTCGATTTTCTTCAGTTCACCATTGATGCGCATTCTAGAAAATCCAAGTTGGCGTAAAACTGCTAAGTTCTCTGCTTGAAACTCAAACCTTTCGGGCGCTAAAGGGGCGAACAAACTCACACGATCGCCTTTTTCGAAGCTGTTGAGATAATCTACAACATCAGTTGGCGTGGATCTTGAAACAGCATCGCCCGATACCGGGGAAATGGTGATTCCGATGCGCGCAAAAAGCAACTTGAGGTAATCGTAGATCTCGGTGGAAGTACCAACAGTTGAACGCGGATTTGTAGCATTCACCTTCTGTTCGATAGCCACTGCGGGCGAAATCCCTTGAATTAAATCAACTTCAGGCTTGTTAATTCTGCCTAAAAACTGACGTGCGTAAGCACTAAGCGATTCTACATATCTTCTTTGCCCTTCGGCATACAATGTATCGAATGCTAGAGACGATTTACCGGAGCCTGATAAACCAGTAATTACAACAAGTTTATTTCGGGGAATCGCGACATCCACATTTTTCAAGTTGTGGACACGTGCTCCCTTGATCAGGATCGTGGTGCGGGGATCGTAAAGATCCGTTTGTAGAACAGTCATGTGTAAGTTATCCGCAAAATTATCATTTCCTGTGTTGTTTTTTTGAAAATAAAAACTTTACTTTGTTAAACCGAACAACATAACCTTCGTTTGAAGGTTTATTCTCGGCAGTTTAATTTCTAAAAAAGAAGCGCTTATAGCAAACACCTCTACTCTTTAAAGCCACACACACAAGTTTTAAAAAAGGAGGACATATGTTTGCTACCCAACTGCCGGACCAAGCTTTGGTTCACAACTATTTACAAGGAAACGAATCAGCTTTAGCTGAATTGATTACTCGCCACCAGCAGAAGGTTTTTACTTACATTCGTATGTTGGTAAAAGACAGTCAATTGGCTGAAGACATTTTTCAAGATGTTTTCGTGAAGGTGATCCACACCCTCAAATCTGGCAATTACAATGAAGAAGGGAAGTTCCTTCCTTGGATCATGCGGATTGCGCACAATTTGAGCATCGATCATTTTCGCAAAGCCAAGCGTATGCCTGTGGTGCAGAATTCTTCTAAAGACAACGAGGAGTTCGATATTTTCCGCACCATTCGTAACATGGACGATAACGTGGAAGACAAAATGGTAAAGGACCAAATTCTGCAAGACGTTAAGAAACTCATCAAGGAGCTTCCTCCTGAACAACAAGAGGTGCTCATCCTTCGCCACTATGCCGATATGAGTTTTCAGGAAATCGCCGACTTCACCAATGTGTCTATAAACACTGCCTTGGGAAGAATGCGTTATGCCTTAATCAACTTGCGCAAAATCGTGAAGCAGAAAGAGATTATCTTGTCTGTTTAAGGTGAAATTGTAATTCAACAATACCCTCAAATAAAAAAGGTTAGCAGTGCGAATTTACGTTCTGCTAACCTTTTTCAATAATAACAATTCAAGCTTTCGCTTTTGACGCTTTAGGTGATTAGTTCACAACCAATTTCGTTGTGTGGCGACCTTTTTCATGAGACAAGTTGATCAAATAAACACCTGGCAACAACTTGGAAATATTCAATGTTTGCTTGTTATCCGAAGACACCAAACGATCCACTATCATCCCAGTAATTGTGCTGATAGAGATTTCTGTTTGAGGTAAAATGGCAGTCAAATGGACATATTCACTTGCTGGGTTAGGATAAAGTGCAAAAGCAGAAAAATCGTTGCCGATGGAAGTAATAATGGCCTCGTATAAATAAGGCGCCGAACTACTTGAACATGCCCCTTGAGAAACGGTAACAGTATAATTCCCATTGGCTTCAGGTGTAAACAGTTGGCTGGTTGCGCCATCTATCAATGCGCCATCTAAATACCATTGGTTTCCATTCGAAGAACTTGAAACCAGATTATTGGCAAATGGCGTTACTGTTGGAGTTGCTGGAGTTGGGGTAACAAAAATTTCGATGGTTTCACTAGATGAACATCCTGAACCATCATCGCCTGAGGCTGAATAAACATTGGTTTGTAGTGGCGAAAAAGCAACGTTGTTTTGAACGCCATTGTTCCATGTGATCGTTCCCGATCCCAATGCCAACAAGGTAACAGACTCACCTGAACAAATTTCGGTATCTGTTGCAAGCAAGGTTAAGTCGATACTTGTTGTAGTAATATTGAAATCACCAGTATAGCTGAACAAACCATCTGTTGCAGTGATTGTAATTGTTGCTTCACCAATTTGGTTGTTGTTCAAATTGGAAATTTCCACTTCGTAAGTGCCGTTCCCATTGTTGTTTAGAACTATATCAGCATTTTCAACCACATTTTGGTTAGAGCTTGACGCAGTGATTAAAGTAATCGGAGTCCCTTGGTTGGCAATGATAAAATTTACTCCGCTCAAACCAACCGATTTACAAACCTGTTGATCTTGAGGCGAGGTAATGGTCGCATCATTGTCGAGGTTCGTCAAATTGTAAACTGTACTATTCAAACCAGCATAAGTAGCATCTGCAGATGCGGTGGAAGATAAAGTCACAGTGAAATTAATATTCCCATCATCAACCACATCATCAATTCCAGTAACAACAATCGTTTGCGCAACATTCCAGTTTGTTGGAGTGAAATTGAGCACATTACTGCTTAATGTTCCTTCGGCTGTATTGCTCGATAAAACATTCACTGTAACGTTTCCAGTTGGTTGCGTTGTAAGTGAAACATTCAATGTGAGGGCTCCACCCGCTTCGTTTACTTGGTTGTTTCCAGTGTTGGTGATTGAAAAACCAGGGAAAGCCACTGCATTGTAAGCACGTGAATAAACACCTTGATCATCGCCTTGGAAACCGTTACCAGCCCATGCAGCAACAAATCCGCCATTGGCCAATTTTGCAACGGTACAAAATTCTTGATCTCCGGCATTCGTGCTATTCAATTGAAGTAAGCCTGAGTTGCTTTGGTTGTAGTCATACCCATAAATAACATAAGCTTCATTTCCATTCGGATTTGTATAGCCTCCAGTGCGAATTGATTTTGCAATCACAAAGTCACCGTTGTCGTAAAGTTCGCCTTGAACATTGTCGTACCAATCATTTGCACCTCCAGACAACAATGCTACATTGTTAACTATTAGTCCGCCTTGGGCATTTAGTATCCACAAGCGCATGAATCTATTTGAAGAAGTTGTACCATGGGTTGTTGTGATAATTACTTCACCAGCATTGTTTCCTTCGGCATGTAAATCGTCGCCAACATACAATTCTGAACTTGTAGACCATACAGCATATTCTGGAATTTCAGCAATGAATGAAGCATTAAAAGTTTTTCTCATGATACGGCGATCGTAAGTGCAGCATCCAGAAACGTTGATGTAATACTGGTAAATTGCTGTTAATCTGCCACTTGGATGGAAAACAATATTGGGCTCATAATACCCCTCTGAAGCATCTTCAGAAACAAGTAACTGTTGGTTAATCCAGTTATTGGTTGATAAGCTGTAACTTCTTAAGTACACTTGAGGATTTCCAGCAGTGATGCTATACAAAAATGCAAGTGAATCGCCCTTCACATCAAAATCATAATCTGCAATGGTTGATAACACAGTTACAGCAGCGCCAACATTTCCTGAAGCGTCAATGGTTTTAAATTTCAATGTGGTTCCAGTACTCTCAATGTAAGAGATAACATAGGTGCCATCGGCCCAATATTTAAGCTTAATATTTCCAGAATTGGCTGCATTTATTGAAAAATCTGGAGAGATCGCTACATGTGCGCTATTATACAAACGACCGAAGATTGGTCCATAACTGTAACCAGTATTCCAAGTGATCAAATAAGCTCCTTGCTCAGTTGCAGCAATATTTGTGTTGTACTGATCAGTGGCAAGATCTGTGTTAACCAGTTGCTCCAACGACACTGGACTGAGCGATTGTGCTTGAAGAATTCCAGAAAAAACAATGGCGAGAATAAGTAGAGTTGACCTCATTGAGTGATTTTGAAGATTGGGCAGTAAAAATATGCACTTCTCCCTTTGTATTTTACTTTAAATGAGAATAAGAAATGTGGCACAGATCTTTTCATCCCAAGAAGAAAGGGATTTACTTTAGTTAAGTCATCAGCGGCTCTATTTCATAAAACCAAAAATCGTGTTATTGCTTCCAATTTCTAACCCATTTTACCGTTGGTGGTGCGTGAATAAATCCATTGCTCTGATCAAAGAGTTTCTGCTCAAAAACCTCAAGGCTTGCTTTTTCCCTTTTGTGATTTTTTCGGCGTTGGCATTGAGTCGATTGGTAATTCCATCCTATCTTCCTCGTTACGATGTGTTGTTTATCGTTTGCCTTTACACCCAATGGTGGATGATAAAAAAAGGCATTGAAAGTATCGATGAACTCAAGGTTATCACCCTGTTTCACTTGATGGGCTTGGCCATGGAAATCTTTAAAGTAAACCAAGGAAGTTGGTCGTATCCTGAAACAGCCTTTCTCAAAATAGCTGAAGTGCCCATCTACAGCGGATTTATGTATGCATCAGTGGCATCTTATCTATGTCAGAGTTGGCGCAGGTTCGAAATCAATCTCATCCATATGCCTTCCCCAGCATTATCGCTCACACTGGCAGCATCGATCTACTTTAATTTCTTTACGCACCATTTCATCTTCGACTTCCGGTGGATTCTATTTGGGCTATTCTTCATGATTTTCCGAAACACAAAAGTGATCTTCTTAGTAGGAAGCAAGCCCAACAAACTCAGCTTAACAGTTACTATGGCACTTTGTGGTTTGATGATTTGGGGAGCAGAAAATTTAGCAACCTATCTTGGTGCTTGGAAATACGCTTATCAGCACGTTGGCTGGAAAATGGTAAGCTTTCAAAAAGTAAATGCTTGGATGCTTATGTCGATTGTGAGTTTCATCCTTGTGGCTCAACTCAAGCATGTGAAATCTCAAATGACGCTTTCGAAAAACTTACAAAGCACTTAAGATTAATTTCGCTTGCTCGAGGTGAATACAAAACTTCCTGTAAGACAACTGAATACTATCCGTACAAAACCCGAAAGGCTTCTTCTATTTTCTTAACAGGAATCACCCGAATACCGAATTTCCCAGTTTGAATGCCCTTGAGGTTGTAATCGGAAACCAATATTTGAGAAAAGCCCATTTTAGCAGCTTCTGCAATTCTTTGCTCGATGCGACTAACCGGGCGAATTTCACCACTGAGTCCAACTTCGCCTGCGAAACAAGTCTTGGCAGGAATTGGCATGTCTAAATCCGACGACAAGATGGCGCAGATGATTCCTAAATCAACTGCTGGATCTTCAACTCTGATGCCTCCAGTGATGTTTAGAAAAACGTCTTTCTGACCAAGTTTAAATCCGCAACGTTTTTCAATTACAGCAAGCAACATATTGAGTCGGCGGAGGTCAAATCCCGTACCTGAACGTTGGGGCGTTCCATAAACCGCAGTGCTTACAAGGGCTTGCGATTCAACCAACATCGGTCTGGCACCTTCCATTGTAGCTGAAATGGCAATCCCCGAAAAGGGTTCATCCATTTGGGTAAGCAGTACCTGCGATGGATTGGTAACTTCACGAAGTCCTTCACCAGCCATTTCATAAATCCCCATCTCGGCAGTTGAGCCAAAACGATTTTTTACAGAACGAACGATTCGGTAAAGGTGGTTTCGGTCACCTTCAAATTGCAGAACCACATCAACCATGTGTTCCAAGATTTTCGGACCGGCGATATTTCCGTCTTTGGTAATATGACCGATTAAAAACACTGGGGTGTTTGATTCTTTGGCAAAGCGAAGCAATTCGGCGGTGCACTCTTTTATTTGAGAAACGCTTCCAGGAGAAGACTCAATACTCTCGGTTTGCAGTGTTTGGATAGAATCTACTACAAGTAGATCTGGTTGAATATCATTGATATGCTGAAATATACGTTGCATTTGCGTTTCTGCAAGCACATAACATTCTTCATTTTGAATACCGATTCTTCCGGCACGCATGCGGATTTGTTGTTCACTTTCTTCACCCGACACATAAAGCACTTTCATGCGCATGCTTCGGGTTGCCAGTTGAAGCATCAGGGTTGATTTTCCGATACCAGGCTCTCCGCCAAGCAAAATAATAGAACCAGGAACCAAGCCACCGCCGAGGATGCGATTAAGTTCTTCGTCTCCGGTGTTTAGACGGATATGGTCTTTCTGCTCTACTTCAGTAATTTTAACAGGCTTAGGGGCGCGAACTTTTTCACTATTCACCCAAGATGAGCCAGTTTTTTTCTTTTGTAGTACTTCTTCGGCAAACGAATTCCAAGAACCGCAGGAAGGACATTTCCCCATCCATTTGGGAGCTTGGTAGCCACAACTCTGGCAAAAGAAATTGGTTTTGGCGGCGGCCATATAGTGTAGGATTTCTCCTACAAATTAATCGTTAAAAATTGGAACGCGAACGCGTAAATTCGACCAAAACCTGTCCGGCAGGCTGATTTTCGGCATTGTATACTTTCAAAATCATGCGCATCACATCATTTTTGAAGTAAACAACATCCCATTCTCCATTAAAGCCAATATCGAATTTTGAAATGTTTAGCTTATTTCTTTTAGCAAATCCCCAACGACCAACTGTCAACAAATTTTGCTCAATATCAGTTATTTCATACTTCAGTATGTCGTTGTCGGAAGTGAATTCCCAATACTCTTGAGGAAATTCTTCTGGAAGGGCATCCATAGGGGTTCTAACCCATACGCCGATCAATTTGCTTTCTTGACTAGCAGAACATCCGCCAAAAATCAGCAGAGTGCCAAGCACAAGAGTGAACAGAATTTTTTGAATCAGCGCCATTTTATAATTAAAGCTTGTACAAACCTATAAAAAAAAATGCAAACATCAAGAATTAACCTTTTTTCATTTTATCTATTAAGCTCGTTGTGGAATATCCTTCTTTAAAAGAAAGCCCTTCCACTCTACCTCCTCGTTGGAGCGTTTCCTTTGCTCCTACAATACTTTCGATGGTGTAATCGCCTCCTTTGACTAAAATATTAGGCTGAAGAAATTCAATTAATTCCAAGGGAGTATCTTCTTCAAAAGGTACAATTAAATCGGTACAACGTAAACTTGCCAAAGCGAAAGCACGATCATCAATCTTGTTTACTGGGCGAGCAGGTCCTTTCAACCGGCTCACCGATTCGTCGCTATTTAAACCAATAATGAGTCGATGCCCTAAAGCTGCAGCTTGCAACAAATACTCTAAATGGCCGCGATGGAGGATATCGAAACAACCATTAGTAAAAACTATCTTTTCGTTTTTGAATAGCCAGAGACTTATGATAAACTTGGCTTGATCACGAAGCATGATTTTTTGGTCGATGATCTCAGGCTGCATGATTCTGCTTGCTTTTCTTTCTTAGTAAAGTAAACCCGATCAGAGAAAAAGTCCCCAACAAAACAGTCATAACGAACTGCGCAGAATGAACAATGGTAGCAAACACCAAACCTGGTCGGATTTCTGAACCTGTAATTGGGTTTATCGAAGGACTAATTTGGTAAATCATCAAAGCCTTCTCCACCAAATAGTGAAATGCTCCAAACCCACCTTGAACAGGTGCAGTCATGCCTAAGCCTCCAACAACCATCAAGAACAAACCATCGAACGCTTTCAACATGCTTGTAGGATCGTATGAATAAACACAGATCCAAGTCATGATGAAATAATTTACCCAGATAAATAGTGTATGAAAAACAAACCAGCCTTTTTTCTTCATTTTGAAAAAGGTGAAAAGTCCGTCTCCAATGCCTTTCAGGAAATTAACAACCTTTTGGAACAGGCTAATCTTCAGTAATTGTTGTTTATACTTAATAAACAGGGCAATGAGAACGATTCCAAGGAGTACGAAAATTCCCAAACCAATTTGGAACTGTTGGTTTTCAAAGATGGAGCCCTGACCTGCTTTCTTTTGAAAAAGTTCCTTCATGAAAAAGTCGCCAAACAAATCCATCCGTGTAAACAGCACCAACATAATGAGTCCCAAGAGCATCAAAACGTCGATAACCCTTTCAAGGATTACTGTACCAAAAGATTGGTTAACTGGCACATTGTCGGTTTGATTTAGGATGGTGCAACGAACCACTTCACCCATCCGCGGTAGCGCGATATTGGCAAAATAGCCAATTGAAACACCATAGAAACAGTGCAAAAAACTTGGTTTAAAGCCTAAGGGTTCGAGCATAATTCTCCAACGCCAAGCGCGAGAAGCCATAGCTAAAATTCCGCAAAACATAGAAAGAAAGATCCAAGAGAACCGGGCTCCTTTGATTTCGTTCCACATCCAAACAAAATCAACATCCTTGAAAACAAGGTAAATCAAGGCAATCCCGATCGCCAAGAATATATAGTTACGTAGCGCGGGCCAGATTTTCTTTTGCATTTGGACTTACTTGAGAGTATTAGTTACTGTATCGGGGAAGATTACCCAAGGACGGAACTTCTTAGCTTCTTCAAACTCCATGGAAGCATAAGAAACAATAATGATGATATCGCCTACCGCAACTCTTCTTGCAGCGGGGCCATTCAAACAAATTACGCCGCTATTTCGGGCGCCTTTTATAACATAAGTCTCGAATCGTTCACCATTGTTGATATTCAGAATCTGAACTTTTTCATTTTCAATCAGATTTGCAGCTTCCATCAGATTTTCGTCGATGGTAACACTTCCTATGTAGTTCAGATCGGCCTCTGTTACCGTAACCCGGTGAATTTTTGATTTAAGTACCTCGATTGTCATAACTGGGTGCAAAGCTAAATCAATAGATTTGAATGGGCAATTTTAGGCAGGCAGTTCGATGTTGTCGATTAATCGGATGCCTCCAATTCGAGCCGCAACACAAGCCACCGATGGTTTGTTGTGATAGTTAGAAAGTGGCTGCAAGGTGAGTGCATCCGCGATTTCGAGATATTCTAGTTTCAATCTGGTTTCTGCAAAGGCAGACCGTGCGCCCGTCAAAATTTCCTCAAAGGGCATAATTTTCCAAGAAGAAGCAAGGTTCGATAGTATTTGAAAAATACAAGCAGCGTATTGTCGATCCTCTGACTTCAACAATTCATTTCTCGAACTCATAGCTAAACCGTGGGCTTCGCGTAAAATTTCGCAAGGCACAATTTCTATTTCAGGGTACCGTTTGCGGGCAAGCAGTCTGATCACTGCCAATTGCTGAAAATCCTTTAAACCAAAAAAAGCCTTTTGTGGTTGAACCAGACCAAAGAATTTATCTACCACCGTTACCACACCTTGAAAATGACCCGGCCTAAAAGTGCCTTCCATAACTTGATCAAGACCTTCAAGATCAAACTCAAGCAGGGGATTGCCAGCAGGATACATCGCATCAGTTTGTGGCAGAAAAACAGCATCAACCGAAGCAACTTGAAGCATATCGATGTCTTGGACTTCTTGTTTTGGATAATTGTTAAAATCGGTCGACTCGTTGAATTGCGTTGGATTAACGAAAATACTGACCACGCAAAAATCAGTTTCCAATCTAGCTTGATTGATCAAAGAAATGTGGCCTTCGTGCAAGGCTCCCATCGTTGGGACGAAGCCGCAGGAAAGATTTTGTGCTCTTTTTTCCGAAAGGAACTGTTGTAATGCTTGAATATCCCAAATCAGTTCCATGAATACTTAACAGATAAATTGTACGAAAAAGACGTAACGCTCGCTGTATATGGAGTTTAGCCCCCAAAGGGCTGCAAAGCTAAAAGAATACACGTGAAAAGTCCCGATTTTTTTCTTAATTTTGTAATCTGATTTAATTTTTCGATGGAGCAACGCGCCGCCACATCATTCAATACCGGCTTCTTTTTGAATGCTTCCATTTGTTTCCCCACTAGCCTAACTAACCTGCCATGAAAAAAACAAGAGTACTTTTTGTTTCTCAGGAGATCACACCTTATTTGCCTGAAACACATATGTCGAAAATTGCCCGTGAATTACCACAGGCGATTCAGGAGAAAGGTAGAGAAATTAGAACTTTCATGCCGCGATACGGCTGCATCAATGAGCGCAGAAATCAACTTCACGAGGTTATCCGCCTCTCTGGAATGAATTTGATTATAGACGATAACGATCAGCCACTGATCATTAAAGTTGCTTCAATTCAAGCTGCAAGAATGCAAGTTTACTTCATTGATAATGAAGAATATTTTCAACGCAAGTATATTGTTACCGATAAAAACAACCAATATTTCAGCGACAACGATGAGCGTATGCTTTTCTTTTGCAAAGGTGTTCTTGAAACTGTAAAAAAACTAGGCTGGTCGCCGGATGTAATTCATTGCCATGGCTGGATGACATCTTTACTCCCTGTACTTCTAAAAACAAAATACAAAGACGATCCTTTGTTTGCTGATAGCAAGGTGGTAGTTTCTTTATACAATGATGGCTTTACTCCTGCAATGGACCACCGCTTGGCAGAGAAGCTCATTATGGATGGGATCGAATCTTCAGATACCCAACTCCTTCAAGAACCTGATTACAACAACTTAATTCGTCACGCTACGTCTTTTGCAGATGGTATTGTTGAAACTGAAGCTGGTGTTAACCCAGAATTGATTTCATTTGCAAAAGAGCTAAAAAAACCTGTCCTCGAACTGAAAAACGTAGGAGCTGAATTGGCTGAAGCATGTTCAGAATTCTATGATGAGGTTTTATTGGGGGAGCAGGTAGCCGAGTTGGCTGATTAACAGGTTGAAAAACAATATCAGAATCAGGTGCATAACTTTTTGAGCCGATTGGCCCATTCGACATTTTCTTTTGTCCTGTTATTTACAGTGTTTTTCGTGTCGTGCGAAGAACCTGAACTTGGTCTTGAAACTCAACCTGGCGGAGACTCGGCAAATCTTTTAAGTGAACTTAACCTGAAGGTTGAAGCAGCTACAGAAAGAGAAGATTCTGTAAAAACCGATGAGCTATCGCTGAACCTTCTTGGCGCCTACAACGACCCATTATTGGGCAAAATAAGATCTGCTATTTACATGCAGCTTAGGCCTGCTGTAAGCAATATCGATTTAGGAGTAAATCCAATTGCTGACTCAATTGTACTGGTCTTGCCTTATCGTAGTTATTACGGTGATGTTTCTAAGTTGAACGGGCTCCAAAAGTTTCGTGCCTTTCGTGTTAGAGAAATGATGTACAAAGATTCTTCGTATTTCAGTTCAGACACTTTAGAAAGAGACCAAATTCCGCTTGGTTCTTCAAGTTATTTCACGCCTTCGTTAATCGATAGTGTGAGCGTTACAGGTAAAAAAGAAGCCCCACAATTGCGCTTCAAGCTAGACCAGTCGCTTGCAGACGAATTCATTACCAATCCTGAGGATATTGTAAATGCTGATGTATTTACTTCATTCTTCAACGGGATTTATATCGACGCGGATACCCGAAATCAAAACGATGATCAAGGTGCTATTTTAGACTTCAATTTGATTGGTGGTGCAAGGATCGATTTGTTTTACAAAAACGATGGAAACGACAGCTTAAAAACTTCCTTCATTGTAAACGAAAGTTCGGCTAGATTCACCAGATTCAAGCATACTTACAAATCCGAAGTTACCTCAAGTTTAGGCTCTTTCGAATCGGGAAAACAGAAACTGTATATTCATAACATGGGAGGCTTGCGCACGAAATTGCAAATTCCTGAAATCATGAATTGGAAGGCAGGAAGAAACATTCTCATTCACAAAGCTCTGATGACTTTAACTGTTGATGCGAATACCTTGGGCAAGTATGCTCCAAATCCGCAGTTGAATATTGTGTTGAAAGACGACGATGGTAATCTCATTATATCACCAGATTTGAGTGTGAACAGTACTTCATACAGCGGCGGTGTTTACAATAGTACCACTAAGGAGTACACATTCAATATTGCTCGGTATCTTCAATCAAGATTAAACGGTGTGATCACCGATGAATATTTTTATATTCAACCTTCGGGAACAGGAATTTCTTCATACAGAGTCGCACTCAATGGAACAGAAGCCATCAGTGGTTCGATGAAGTTTGAAATACTGTACCAAATATTACCTAATTAATCATTCCAACACTTACAGACCATGTGTGGCATTGTTGCTTATTTGGGAGAAAAGGAAGCTTATCCGATTCTAATTAAAGGACTTCATCGACTAGAATACAGAGGCTATGACAGCGCCGGTGTAGCTCTATTAAATACAAGCGAAGACATTCGTTTGTACAAATGCAAAGGGAAGGTTTCTGAACTTGAAGCTTTTACTGCGGGTAAAAATATATCAGGACAATTAGGCGTAGGACACACCCGTTGGGCTACTCATGGTATCCCTGATGATAAAAACGCGCATCCGCATTTTTCAGAATCGGGTAACTTAGTGATTATCCACAATGGAATCATCGAAAACTATGCTTCCTTAAAAAAGGAATTGCAGAATCGTGGTCACGTTTTCAAAAGCGACACAGATACAGAGGTGTTGATTTATCTGATAGAGAACGTCCAGAAAAATGAAAATGTAGATTTGGTTGAAGCCATAATGATCGCCCTCAATCAAGTGGTTGGAGCATATGCGATTGTGATTCTTTCAAAAGACAATCCAGACATGATGATTGGCGCTAAAAAAGGCAGTCCATTGGTTGTTGGAGTAGGAAAAGACCACGAATATTTTATAGCATCCGACGCCACACCTATCATCGAATACACACGCAATGTGGTTTATTTGAATGATGAGGAGATCGTTATCCTTGAGAAAGGGAAAGAAATGAAAATCAAAACCATCAAGAACCAGGACAAAACACCATATGTTCAGGAACTTGAAATGCAACTCGAAACAATCGAAAAGGGCGGTTTTGATCACTTCATGTTAAAGGAAATTTACGAACAGCCTAGAAGTATCAGAGACAACATGCGAGGCCGATTGAACATCGATCTGCGCGAAGTTACTCTAGGCGGAATAATCGACTACCAAGCAAAAATTCTTAACGCCGATAGAATCATCATTGTAGCATGCGGAACTTCTTGGCATGCTGGTTTGGTTGGAGAATACCTTATCGAGGATCTTGCTCGAATCCCAGTTGAAGTAGAATATGCTTCTGAATTCAGATACAGAAACCCAATTATCACCGAAAAAGATTTGGTCATCGCCATCTCACAATCGGGTGAAACAGCCGATACTTTGGCAGCAATTGAGTTAGCTAAATCAAAAGGCGCCACAATTTTTGGAATTTGTAATGTTGTAGGCAGTTCAATTGCACGCGCTACACACGCTGGTTCTTACACCCATGCAGGCCCTGAAATTGGGGTCGCTTCAACCAAAGCATTCACAGCTCAAGTTACGGTGCTAACCCTAATGGCATTGGTTTTTGCGCATAAAAAAGGCACGATTTCAGAAAGCAAATACCATCAATTACTACTTGGCCTTGATCAAATTCCAATGAAAGTGGAAGAACTGCTTAAGATGGATGATCAAATTAAATACATCAGTTCGATCTATAAGGAAGCCAACAACTTCTTGTACCTTGGAAGGAGCTACAATTTCCCGATTGCGCTTGAGGGCGCACTGAAGCTGAAAGAGATTTCTTATATCCATGCAGAAGGATATCCTGCTGCGGAAATGAAACATGGTCCAATCGCTTTGATCGATGAAAACATGCCAGTTGTAGTGATTGCGCCAAACAAAGGAGCTTACGAGAAAATCCTAAGTAATGTGCAGGAAGTTAAAGCGCGTGGTGGTAAAATTATTGCCATTGTCACGCAAGGAGATAGAGATGTAGCTGAATTGGCTGATCACATTATCGAAATCCCGGAAACTGAAGAGGAGTTGACGCCACTTATTACTGTGATTCCTTTGCAGCTGCTTGCTTATCATATCGCTATTATGCGTGGCTGTAATGTAGACCAACCGAGAAACTTAGCAAAATCTGTAACTGTAGAATAGTTTAGTAGTTTATACAAAAACTAAAAGCCCTCTTGAATAATATATCCAAGAGGGCTTTTTTAATGATGAATTAAAAAATCAAACTGTCATAATTTCTTTTTCCTTCACTTCAAGGCACTTATCTGTTTTTACGATAAAGCTATCGGTGAGCTGTTGAATTTTTGCTTCTGCATCTTTTGCTAGGTCTTCAGCCAAACCATCTTTCACCAGTTTTTTAATCGCTTCATTGGCATCGCGACGAATATTACGGACGCTCACCTTGCAATTTTCAGCTTCAGATTTTGAGAGTTTAACCAGACTTACACGACGTTCTTCAGTAAGCGGTGGAATATTGATGCGGATAACCACACCATCATTCATCGGTGTAAGGCCGATATTCGATCCAAAAATTGCCTTTTCGATTGGTCCAAGCATTTGCTTTTCCCAAGGTTGAATTATAAGTGTTCGTGCATCGGGCGTATTCACATTAGCAACTTGGGCTAGAGCGGTATTGCTTCCGTAGTAATCCACGAAAATACCATCAAGCATTTGTGCACTTGCTTTACCTGCCCGAATCTTTGCTAGCTCACTCTCAAGGTGAGAAATCGCCTTCTCCATTAAGGAAGTTGCAGATTCAATTTGTGGTTTAACTTCTTCGTTCATAGGTATCAGTTGAAGGACTGCAAATAAAAGAGATTTTTCGGAAAATGTGATGCTTTAGAAACTAACCAGGGTTCCAATTTCTTCCCCGGCCAAAAGACGTTTGAGATTTCCCGCTTTGTTCATATCAAAAACGATAATGGGTAGTTTATTGTCGTTACACAGTGTGAACGCAGTCATGTCCATTACGTTCAAACCTTTTTCATACACCTCAGTAAAGGTGATGGTGTCGTATTTAACAGCATCAGGAACTTTTTCAGGATCTGCCGTATAAATGCCATCAACGCGTGTCCCTTTAAGAATAACGTCCGCTTCAATCTCAATGGCACGTAGCGTTGCAGCTGTGTCGGTAGTGAAATAAGGGTTTCCTGTTCCTGCACCAAAGATGACTACCCTACCCTTTTCGAGATGTCGAACTGCTCTTCTACGAATAAATGGTTCACAGATTTGTTCCATTTTGATGGCACTTTGCAATCGTGTTTGCACGCCCATTCCTTCGAGCGCTGATTGAAGTGCCATACTATTGATTACAGTTGCCAACATGCCCATGTAATCGCCTTGAACTCGATCCATACCGCCCTCTGCAGCTTGAATTCCTCTAAAGATATTTCCGCCGCCAATTACAACAGCGACTTCAATTCCAGCTGCTGCTGCATCTTTAATTTCCTGTGCATAAATTGAAAGTCTTTCGGGATCGATTCCGAAGTTTTTCTCACCCATCAATGATTCACCACTGAGTTTGAGCAGAATTCTTTTGTATTTCATGAGGAATGATATTGAGATTCAGGCATGAAAAATCCCGTCCTAGAACGGGATTTAAATTCAATAGATCAAAAAAAAGGAGAGTAAAAAACTCTCCTGATCAATGTATTAGTTACCAATAGCGATTCGCTTGAATCCAATGGCCATCAATTCTTTATCATTAGATGCGATATACTGACGTACTGTGAGTTTACCGTCTTTAATAAACTCCTGATTGAGGAGTGTATTGTCTTTATAGAACTTGTTAAGTTTTCCTTGAGCAATTTTCTCAACCATTTCTTCAGGTTTGCCTTCAGCACGGATTTGCTCGCGAGCGATGTCCATTTCGCGCTCTAAAGTGCGGGTGTCAACATCGTCTTTATCAAGGGCAACCGGAGCCATTGCAGCTGCCTGCATAGCTACGTCTTTAGAAATTGCAGAAAGTTCAGCAGATTCAGCTTTGTTAAATGCCACGATAGTAGCTAAACGGTTTCCTGGGTGATTGTAAGCAACTACATATTCTCCAAAAGTTTGTTGGTATTGCAGTTCCATTCTTTCACCGATTTTTCCGATCAAATCTGTGATTCTATCGCTGATCGATAAACCATCAAGTTGAGTTGCTAATAGAGCCTCAGCATCTGCTGCTCCGCCGCTGATAGCAATATCAGTAACAGTTGAAACGAAATCGATGTATTCTTGGTTTTTGGCTACGAAATCTGTTTCGCAGTTAAGTGCAACCAATACACCTCTTTTATTGTCGCCAGTAACTTTAGCAAACACAACACCTTCATTGGCTTCGCGATCTGCACGATTACCAGCTACTTTCTGTCCTTTTTTACGAAGAAAATCAATTGCACCTTCGAAGTCACCATTGGATTCAGTAAGCGCTTTTTTGCAATCCATCATACCGGCTCCGGTAGCTTGGCGCAATTTATTAACATCAGCAGCAGTAATAGCTACACTTGACATAGTACGTTCTCCTATTGATTTAAGTGAAATTATTCTTTACTTGTTGTTTCTTTAGAAGATATTTCTTCTTTTTCTTTGCGGCCATCATCATCACCCTTGTCTTTTTCAGACTTTCTCTCTGAAAGACCCTCTTGGATTGCTCCAACTACAACTTCCATAATGAGTGCAATTGACTTTGCAGCATCATCATTAGCAGGGATTGGATAATCAACAAGATTCGGGTTAGAGTTGGTATCTACTACTGCGAAAGTAGGGATATTTAGGCGGCGTGCTTCAGCAACTGCGATATGCTCTTTTGAGATATCTACGATAAATAGTGCTGCTGGTAGGCGACTCATATCTGAAATTGATCCAAACTGTGTTTCAAGTTTTTCACGCTCACGAGAAATGGTAAGTTTTTCTTTTTTGGAGATGGTTTCGAAAGTACCATCGGTAGCCATTTTATCGATAGTTGCCATTTTCTTCACAGCCTTACGGATAGTGGTGAAATTAGTCAACATACCGCCTGGCCAGCGCTCTGTTACAAAAGGCATGTTCACTTTACGAACTGCTTCAGCAACAATTTCTTTGGCTTGCTTTTTTGTGGCTACGAAAAGTATTTTCTTTCCAGACTTAGCAATTTGCTTCAATGCAGCAGATGCCTCATCGAGTTTCGCTACAGTTTTATTGAGGTCGATAACGTGGATTCCGTTTCTCTCCATAAAAATGTACGGAGCCATGTTTGGATTCCACTTACTCTTAAGGTGCCCAAAGTGAACACCTGCCTCCAGAAGCTGATCGGTTGTAATTCTTGACATATCTTGTATGAAATCTGGAATGGTTTAACGTTTACTGAACTGGAAGCGTTTACGCGCTTTTTTCTGACCTGGCTTTTTACGCTCAACCATACGTGGATCGCGGGTTATGAGACCAGCAGCACGTAAAGATGATTTTTGAGCCGCATCTAATTCAACTAGCGCTTTTGAGATAGCTAAACGAAGTGCTTGAGCTTGCCCAGTGATACCGCCACCAGTGATATTGGCGGTAACGTCGAATTTTCCTTCTTGTTGAGTGATCTGAAATGGTTGCTGAACGGCTCCCTGAAGCATTGGAACAGAGAAATATTCTTTGTAGTCGCGGTTGTTTACAGTGATTACACCGCTTCCTGCTTTAAGGTAAACGCGTGCAACTGAAGTCTTTCTTCTTCCGCTGGTGTTGATGATTTCCATTATCTCAGATCGTTAAGGTTGAGGGGTTTGGGCTGTTGTGCAGCATGCGGATGACTTGGTCCAGCATACACAAACAAATTACCGAATAGAGCACGGCCTAAGCGCGTTTTTGGAAGCATTCCACGAACTGCTTTTTCAATTACAGCTTCTGGTTTCTTCGCAAACAATTCGCGTGGGGTTGCAAAGCGCTGTCCTCCCGGATAACCGGTATAGTGCACGTAAACCTTATCTTCTGTTTTGTTACCAGATAAGATCACCTTGTCGGCGTTGATAATGATCACATTATCACCACAGTCTACGTGAGGCGTGTAAGACGGCTTGTACTTGCCACGAATCAACATGGCAACTTTGGAACTGAGACGACCCAGAACCATGTTTTCGGCGTCAACTAGTACCCATTCTTTGGTTACAGTTGCCTTATTGGCCGAAATTGTTTTATAACTCAGTGTATCCACTTTAGCAGGAGGATTTGAAATACGATTTTTAAACGGGCTGCAAAGATAGTAATGAATTCTTTATGTCCAAATTTTGTCAACAGCAAATTTTTAACGATTCTCTTTTAGGAAAGTCGGATGAGGCTCAATGAGTTGAAAAAAAAACTCTTGTGTTTCAACAGAAATTCCCGAAATGCCCGTCCATCAAGGCTCAGCCGACCATCAAATTACAGCCGCGAATATCAGAATGATCAAATCTCCCTAGCACATCAAAAGTTTCATCAGCGAATTTTTTTCCTAAATCGGAGGTCGAAATGAAGGCACAGCTATCCAAATTTGCCAGATCAACCACATTTATCCCTCCTGTTTTACCATTTTCAGCATACGAAAAAGGGTCATCTGTTTCCCGAATCATCACTTTCATCCAAGGCGGTGTGTTGAACCTTCCACTGTCGTTCATCCATCCTTGCGAAAATAATTCTGTCATCCCATATTCAGAATGCAATCTTGAAATCGGCCAATTACTTCGGATTGTTTCATGTAAATCAGCGCGGATCATTTCCTTTCTTCGACCTTTCATTCCACCGGTTTCAACAACCACCAAATTCTCCCATGCTTCAGGATGTTTCTCGGCCATATCCAATAGCGCAAAGCTTACACCGATTAACCATACCTTCCTATTCTCCGCTTTTAATTGAGACATCAACAGCAATAGTTCATCGTAATTGTTCAGATAAAATCCACTTTCTTTTTGCCCACTCTCTCGGATGAGAATATCAGTCATGTAAACAAGCGATGAGCCCGGGCGTTCCAAATAGGCAGGCAAAAGTCCAATGATAATCCAGTCGGACGGATCGCCATATTCTAATTGAAAACCCTTCTTCAAACTCTGTTCATATATATGAGTATCTGCGACGTGGTGTTGAGAAGTGATTTGCCCAGTGGTTCCTGAGCTTGAAAAAGTGGTGACTGGGTTGCCTTGCCAAGTTTTGATGGGGAAATTCTTGAAAAACTCAACAGGCAAGAATGGAACTTCACTTAATAAAGTAACGCTATCCGGAGTTCGGTTTAGGTTTTCACACCAGGTTCTATAAATTGGATTGTTGGTGAACTGAAATATAAATATCTCAAGCGCCAATTCATTAAATTGCCACTCGTTCGAGACCTCGAAAATTTTCTCAGTAAGGGAACTTCTTCCCGAGGGAAAAAATGGCGGATGTTTGAGCCTATCTTTGTTCATCATGAAACGCGCTTCAAAGTTATTGGCTGTTGGCTTAATTCTTACAGGATTGTTTACAAATTCCTGCAAGAAAGACAATCAATTTCCCGACTCGCCTTTCATAAGATTTACTGCGTTCGAGCAAATTAAAGACGTTTCAGGCAAAGATTCGCTTGGAGTACTGAAGTTTTATTTCACCGATGGAGACGGAGATTTGGGCCTTGCGTCTGGCGATACGCTCGCACCTTACAACCAAAGCTCACTATATTATTACAACTTCTTTATCAGCTACTACGAGAAACAGAATGGAAACTGGCAAAAAATTACGCTACCTCCACCATTTCCTGGAGCTGATACCTTGTCGAATAATTCCAGAATTCCGAATTTAACACCAACTGGGCAGAACAAAACCCTCGAAGGCGATATAGAAATGCGGTTGTTTACCAACAATCCGTTTTCGCCTTATGATACTATTCGTTACGAAGTGAGTATTTGTGATCGGGCATTGAATCGGAGCAACCAGATTACAACACCAGAGATTGTACTTGATAAATAAACCAAAATGCTGATTGGAAACTATATGGTCCTCTGAAAGAGAACATTTCGATCAGAAGCATTAAATCCTACTGAGAGAAAGATATCGATTTTAGCCATTTCGAATTTCTGCTCTACCGAGCAACCACCTTTCGCAAATTCTATTTCATGATTTCATTAAACTGAAGAACATTCGGCCCTTAATAGACGGAAGAATTGCAGAAAGTCCAAATTTTCTAGGACAATTCTGAACAAGAAGCCTCTATAAGTGTTAATTTTGCGAATTATTTAGAACCATTATAAACAAATTGGTTCTGTCCAAAATAGACTTAACATGCTGAGCATCAAAAATCTTCACGCCAGAGTTGCCGAAAAAGAAATCTTGAAAGGATTTAATCTTGAGGTTAAGCCCGGCGAAGTACATGCGATAATGGGACCGAATGGTTCTGGGAAATCTACGCTTGCCTCGGTATTGGCGGGAAGAGAAGATTACGAAGTTACCTCAGGCGAAATCATTTTCGAGGGCAAGAATTTGTTAGAAATGGCTCCTGAGGATCGTGCCCGTGAGGGAATATTTTTGGCGTTTCAATACCCAGTTGAAATTCCGGGAGTGAGCATAACCAATTTCCTTAAAACAGCAATGAACGAACAACGCGAATACCGCGGATTATCACCCATTGAACCAAAGGAATTTCTTCAAATGATGAAGGAAAAGAAAGCATTGGTCGAGATCGATACCAACCTGACAAATCGTTCTGTAAACGAAGGCTTTTCGGGTGGGGAAAAGAAAAGAAATGAAATTTTCCAAATGGCCATGTTAGATCCTAAGCTTGCCATATTGGATGAAACAGATTCGGGTCTCGATATAGATGCACTTCGCATTGTTGCAACAGGCGTTACTCAACTGAAAAGACCTGATAATGCTTGCATCGTAATTACCCATTATCAGCGATTATTGGATTTTATTGTACCTGATTTCGTGCATGTGCTTTTTGAAGGAAAGATTGTGAAATCTGGAACCAAAGAATTGGCACTTGAACTTGAGGAAAAAGGCTATGACTGGATTCGTAAGGAAGTTGCATCACTTTGATTGAGCAAACTAAAAACATGTTAGAAACACTTACAGGCATCGACCTAAAAGAAAAGCTTCTTGCTGATTTCAGTGTGCAAAAATCAGCCCTTTTGTTAGACAATCCGATGATTGCTAACTTTCGTGAAAATGCAGCAAATGCATTCCGCAAACAAGGATTTCCGGGCAGAAAACACGAGGAGTATCGATACATTGCGATGGACAAATTTCTGCGCAAGGATTATAACCATCCACTTACCGCTCCGTCACCGTCGATTGAGCAATTGCCTGAATCGATGCTGATTGACACCGAAGCATACCGGCTGGTAATGGTTAATGGCTTTTTTGCTCCAGCACTTTCTAATATTCCTTTAGGAATTGAAGGATTTACAGCAGGTTCTCTTGCTGATGCTATCCGCAACAAGAATGTTACTGTACTCACCCATATTGGCACTCTTTCTAATCCAGATGCAGATCCTTTCTTGGCCTTGAATTCGGCCATGTTTGCGGATGGTATTTACATCCATTTGGCAAAAAACGTCCTAATTGAAAAGCCAATTCAGATTATTCAACTTACCACTTCTGACCAACCAATTTTTATTCAGCCTCGAGTATTGGTTGTTGCCGAAGATGGAGCCCAGATAAATTTGATAGGACTTACACCTGAAGGAACTGAAAAACAAGACATTTTTATTAATACGGTAACAGAAGTACACTGTGGCAAAAATGCACATGTTCACTTGGTTCAAGCTTACGACAATCAAGATATTTCAGCAGTCCACCATACTGAGGCCCACGTGCATACCCACGGCAATTTTTCACACTTTGCGATCCATTTAAACGGTCGATTGGTAAGAAGCAATCTCAACATTGTATTGGCGGATTCAAATTGTGAAGCGCATTTGTATGGTTATTATCATCCAACTGGTGAACAGATTTTCGATAGCCATACCTTGGTTGATCACAGAATGCCTCACTGCGAAAGCAACGAACTTTATAAAGGTGTAGTAGACGGAAATGGCACAGCTATTTTTAATGGAAAAGTTTACGTTCGCCAGGATGCACAAAAAACCAATGCGTATCAAAGTAACAAGAATATTCTATTGAGCGAAGAAGCAACAGTGAATACCAAACCACAGTTGGAAATTTATGCGGACGATGTAAAATGTTCTCATGGCTCGTCGACAGGCGTTTTAGATCCAGAACAAATGTTCTATTTGAGATCACGTGGAATCTCAACTCCGAAGGCGAGAGCGCTACTTTTAAATGCATACGCCGGTGAAATTTTGGAAAAGCTTCCATCTGAAAAGCTACGCAAAACACTTACTGAATTGCTTCAAGAAAAATACAGTGCCTGACCCCCAATAAGTATGCTTACTTCAATGGCCGAAAAATTTGATGTTTTAAAAATCAGAGATGATTTTCCAATTCTTCACCAACAAGTGAACGGATTTCCTTTGGTTTATTTTGACAATGGAGCAACATCACAGAAACCTATTCAGGTAATTGAAGCCATAACGGCTTATTATTCAGGATATAACGCTAACATCCACCGCGGAGTTCATACATTAAGTCAGCAAGCTACTTCTGCATACGAGGCTGCTCGAGAAGAAGTGAAAACATTCCTCAATGCTCGAAGTACTGAAGAAATTATTTTCACCAAAGGAACTACAGAAGGCATCAACCTGATAGCGCAAACTTGGGGAAGACACTATCTTAAAGCTGGCGACGAAATTGTGGTAACTGCCATGGAACATCACGCCAATATTGTTCCTTGGCAAATGATCTGTGAAGAAACCGGCGCCTTGCTGAAAGTGATTCCAATGGATCAAAACGGCGAGCTCATCCTCGAAGAGGCACAAAAACTCATTGGTCCGCGCACGAGAATGCTCGCGGCAATTCATGTTTCTAATGCCCTTGGGACCATCAATCCGGTGGAAGAACTCATCGCCATGGCGCAAAAAGTTGGAGCCATGACTTTGATAGATGGCGCGCAGGCAGTAGCACATTTCAAGGTGGATGTAAAGAAGTTAGATTGTGACTTCTATGTGTTTTCAGCACACAAACTACTAGGTCCAACTGGAATGGGAGTATTGTATGGAAAACTCTCGAATCTCGAACAAATTCCGCCTTATCAGGGTGGTGGCGATATGATTCGTTCGGTGAGCTTTTCAAAAACCACCTACAACGATCCTCCATTAAAATTTGAAGCTGGCACTCCCAATATTGAAGGAGCTATCAGCATGGCTGAAGGAATTCGTTATTGGAATTCGCTAGATCACACAAAAGTGGCCGAGCATGAGCAAGATCTTTTGAATTACACAACCGAAAGACTTAAAGCAACTGGAGATTTTCGGATTATAGGTGAAGCCCAAAACAAGGTTTCTGTTGTTTCTTTTCTGCTCAATGGCGCTCATCCTTATGATGTTGGATTTATTCTCGATAAACATGGAGTAGCCGTTCGAACTGGTCATCATTGTGCAGAACCAATAATGCAGTTTTTTGATATTCCAGGCACCATCAGAGCCTCATTTTCATTTTATAACACCCGTGCAGAAATCGATAAAATGATGGATGCACTTTCAGTAGCAAAACGCATGTTAGCATGAGTATAGCAGTTAAAGAAGCCGAAATTATTGAAGAGTTCGAAATACTCGACAATTGGCAAGATCGCTTCCAAATCGTTATAGATACAGGCGAAACACTGCCACCAATGCCTGAAGAACGAAAAGTGGAGCAAAACATCATACATGGTTGTCAAAACCGAGTATTTCTATCGTCCGATTTGGATGGGGATGTGCTTCATTTTTATGGGCATTCGGAAGCGCAAATCCCAAGAGGCTTGCTCACATTGCTTATTCGCTTAGTAGATGGAGAAAAGCCCGAAGACATTGTGCAAGCAAACTTGGATGTTTTTGAAAAAGCCGGAATAAAGGATAATTTATCGATGCAACGAGCTGTCGGACTTGAATCTATGATCAAGCGAGTGAAGCTCGAAGCCGCAAAATACGTGAAGAATTAACCATGGAGAAAACCATCGAACAGCTCGAGAAGGATGTTATAAAAGCGATTCAAACCTGTTATGATCCGGAAATTCCGGTGAATATCTATGAGCTTGGATTGATCTATGAAATCAATATCAACGAAGAAAATGCAGTTCATGTAATGATGACATTGACGAGTCCTTCTTGTCCGGTAGCAGAAACTTTACCGCCTGATGTTGAATCGAAAATTGCAGGTGTTGATGGCGTTTCTTCTGCCAAGGTAGAAATTACTTTCGATCCACCTTGGGAACAAAGCATGATGAGCGAAGAGGCCAAATTAGAGTTGGGCTTTTTATAGTCATCCAAAGTTAACTTCAATCCATTTCGAATCATGGACAATGAAATCATCAATAAAGTTGCCAATAGCGGATTAATCAACCTCGATTTGGAGGACTATTATGTGAAAGGACTAAGGAAAGAGATCGACATCAAGGATCAACTTTTCATGGGCATGATTCTTAAGGAAAAAGATTTCAGAGAGTGGATCAAAATCCACGACTGGACTCAGTATAGCGGAGCGATGGTAGCTGTGAATTGCTCTGAAGATGCAATTATTCCTGTTTGGTCTTATATGCTCGTAGCAGCGGCCTTGGAGCCTCATGCAAAGCGCGTTGTTTTTGGCGATTTGGAAGACTTAGAAACTGAATTGTACAAAGAGGTGATAGACAATCTTGATGTTTCTGAATTTGACGATCAGCGCTTAATCATCAAAGGATGCGGAAACCTTCCAGTTCCACGTGCTGCTTTTCTGATGCTCACGCGTAAGCTTCAACCCACTGCCAAGAGCATCATGTATGGTGAAGCATGTTCGACTGTGCCCATTTACAAGCGAAATAATTAAATGTAATTTAGCATAAACCGTTCACTGCAAGTTTAAAAATTCTTTAAGAAAGTATTTGGCTAACTTGCATATATGAAACGATTTCTATTGGTGTTGTATTGGTTCGTTTCGATGCACACACTATTCTCTCAAGTTACATTTTCCGATACCATTTATCAGTTTCGGAGAGAAAACGACATACTCTATGGCACTGCCACAAATTATGCTGGTAACGAGGTGCCATTGTTTCTTGATTTGTACAAACCTATTGACGACAATAACCTCAACAGACCACTTTTGGTGTTGGTACACGGAGGTTCATGGATTGCTGGCAACCGCAACGAACAAGAAATTCAGCTTCTAGCAAAATGGTACGCTAAGTTTGGTTATGTTGTAGCATCGGTGAGTTATAGATTGGGTTTTCATCCTTCAACTGGCAATGGAAGCAATATTGTAACTTGTCCGTTGGTTACGGTTGAGAGTAATTGTGTTTATCCTGCCGATTCGGCCGAAATGGTTCGGGCCTTATACCGAGCAATGCAGGATGTGAAAGGCGCGATCCGTTATCTCAAAGGACGCGCAATTGAAGATTCTGTATGTACATCAAATGTTTTCCTTGCTGGTGTGAGTGCAGGAGGTTGTAATGCTCTGGCTGCCGCGATGCTTGATGTAGATTCCGAAAAGCCGAATTTAGCCGGAAGCCTTTCCCCGGCGACGGGCCCAGCAACCACGTTAGGTTATTGTCACAACTATTTTAATCTTCAAGGATCGAATATAAGCCTCAGTCGCCCCGATTTGGGAAGTATCGATGGCGAAATTGCGCTTAATGGCTTCAATAGTCGGGTGAAAGGCATTGCTAATTATTATGGTGGCATGATGGAGAATCTGCTCGAACTTTCGAACGGTCCATTGCCCGCATTGTACCTATTTCACCAAACCAACGATGTGGTGGTGGCCTGCAATTACACTCGTTTGTTGGGAGAATTCAGCTTTGGGTGTTTAGCTCCGCTGGGATTTCTTGGCTGTCAGCAAATCTGGAATACGCCACGCGCTTACGGCAGTTGTGGAATCCAGACTTTGATCGAGACCAACAATTATCCAATCCTATTTACAGACGATATTGTTCAAAATGGCGGACCAAACTGCCTTGCAGATCCTCCAGGGCATTCGCTGCTTTCTATTTACCAACGGGCCAAAAATGCAGCTACTTTTTTCGCTCCGCTGATAACAGAAGATTCTTCTTGTTATACAACAGAAGTAAGTAACGTAAAGCATAGTTTCTCAATTCAGCCTAATCCAACAACCAATCGGTTCTCAATTTTGAATTCAGAATTGCCGGTTTCTCTGCAGATTTTTAATCTTGATGGCCGCTTAGTTTATGCTGCAAATCAAGAAGCGCTTAGTGCCAATAATTTCCAAGTTGACCATTTGCCAGCGGGTATTTACCACATATCACTTCAGCAAAAAAGTGGTATAAAGGTTACACAGAAGTTGATGAAAATTTCTCCTTAAAGAAATCTTTAGTTGCTGAAAGTGTTTTAACATTGGTACTACGTTCAGATTCGCCAACTGACTAAATTTGATTAAATATCGTCAGTATATTGACTGGATTTGATTAAATATCGTCAGTAGAACGGTTTGTTTTTGTATTTTCGTTGAATGGAAATTCGTCGCGCCATAGAGAATCGATTTAGAAAAGCACTTAAACCGAATAAGGTGGTTCTGTTATTGGGGCCTCGTCGTGTGGGAAAAACCTGGTTCCTAAAGCATTTTCTACCAGAATTGGGAATGCCTTGTTTGTTTTTAAATGGCGATGATGCACTAGTTCGAAGTGTATTCCAACAACAAACATTGAGTAATTTTAAAAATCTGGTCGGATCAAATACCTTGCTCGTGATTGATGAAGCGCATCGAATACCTAATATTGGCTGGGGGCTGAAATTAATGGTTGATGAAATAGAAGGCTTACATATTGTTGCAACTGGATCGTCGATTTTTGATTTGAAAAATAGCACTGGAGAACCTTTGACAGGTCGAAAAACAGATATTTTTTTATACCCGTTTGCCCAGATGGAATTATCGGCAAATGAAAATGTAATTGAGACGAAAGCCCGTCTAGCCGATAGATTAGTGTTTGGCAATTATCCTGAGTTGTTGCATCTCGACAGTGACGCCGAAAAAGCGGAATATCTTCTTGGAATGGTTTCATCTTATTTGCTGAAGGATATTCTCGAGTTCGACGGGATCAGAAATGCTGGAAAAGTGAATGATTTACTTCGGCTGATTGCATTTCAACCCGGTAAGGAAGTTTCTTTGGATGAATTGAGTAAGCATCTAGGTATTAGTAAGAATACCGTTGATCGATACCTCGACTTATTGCAAAAAG
Organism: Flavobacteriales bacterium; assembly: GCA_040403315.1. Taxonomy (GTDB): domain Bacteria; phylum Bacteroidota; class Bacteroidia; order M30B66; family M30B66; genus CAMCXT01. The sequence continues at coordinate 688,493 of JBBAKX010000001.1, read as the reverse complement.
TCTTTGTAATTCAAAAACTGCCTGGATTTAGCAGAAATCTCCGCAAAGAGGTAACCAGACATGCTCGTTATTACTTTACTGATAATGGAATCCGCAATGCACTAATCAACAATTTTAATCCGTTGGCATTGCGCAATGATGCAGGAGAATTGTGGGAAAACTATGTGATTATGGAAAGGATTAAATTTCAATCATACAAACAATTGCCTTCGACAAACTATTTCTGGAGAACATACCAGCAACAAGAAATTGATTGGGTAGAAGATCGTGGCGGTCAACTATACGCATTTGAGATCAAATGGAATGAAAATCGAAAATCGAAAATTCCATCCGCTTGGGCCGATTCCTATCCCGACTCGGCATTTGAGGTGATTACGCCAAGTACGTATTTGAACTGGATTCAATGAAAAACCGTTTCCTAGCATTTGTTTTTGCCCTCCGGGGAATTAAACACGGGTGGAAACGTGAGGTACATCTTCGCGTTCATACTTTGGCGGCTATTGTGGCTATCATGTTAGGGTATTTTCTCAGAGTTAACCTTTGGGAATGGTGCGTTGTGTTGCTTAGTATTGGAATTGTGATTAGTGCTGAATTGATGAATGCAGCTGTCGAAAGGCTTGCCGACCGCATTACCAAAGAACAAGACCCACTCATCGGACAAGCAAAAGATTTAGCTGCAGGTGCAGTACTAATTGTATCACTTGGAGCGTTAGCGGTGGGCATGATCATTTTCGTGCCGAAACTATGGCTGGCTTTTTCCTGAAACGATTACATATTTATTTCAAATCGAATAACCGGCTTGGCGTTGCATTGAGCTTTTCGGCATCTATTCTTTTGAGCTTGATATTGCTTGCTGGACGCATCTGGCATACAGGAGAATTTACTTATCTTTTTTTGGTTTGGAACCTATTTCTTGCAATGATTCCTTTGGGATTGTCAACACTGCTAGTTTTGTATCGTTTGCACCACAAAAACAGAATCAGATCGTTGGCATTGGCGGGAACATGGTTGCTATTTTTTCCCAATGCACCTTACATTTTAACCGACTTGTTTCACCTGTATCCCCGAACGGGAATTCCGCAATGGTATGATCTAATCTTGATCTTATCGTTTGCCTGGAACGGATTGATGCTTGGCAGTGCTTCGTTATTCGACATGCATGAACTTGTAAAATCGAGATTGGGTTGGCTACGAGGTTGGCTGTTTACAGGGTTCACACTCGCATTAGGGAGTTTTGGAATTTATTTAGGAAGGTTTGAGCGTTGGAACAGTTGGGATATTTTGCAACAACCGTTTCGCCTCCTTAGTGACATCTCTAACTTTGTGCTTCATCCTGCCGAATATCCGAATGTTTGGGGTACTACCATTTGTTACACCTTATTAATGTGGGTTTTATACGCCACAATTTATCAACTCACTAAAGTACAGTCGAGAAGAATAAGTGCTGAATCGGTAGCACAAAATCGAGGAAAATTCTAACATTATCCCCGCCTCCAACAAGCCTTCACATGATCGTTCACCATTCCCGCGGCTTGCATATAGGCGTAGCAGATAGTGGTTCCCACGAAAGTAAAACCTCGTTTTTTGAGAGCCTTACTCATGGCTTCGCTCTCGGGCGATGATGCAGGAATATCGCTCATCGATTGCGGCTTGAGGTCGATTACTTGATTCCCGGTAAACTGCCAGATGTAAGCATCGAAACTGCCGAATTCTTCTTGGATTTTCAAAAAGGCAATGGCATTTTTCACCGTTCCAGCGATCTTTAAACGGTTGCGTATAATCCCTTCGTCTTGCATGAGCCGTTCCACATCACGTTCAGTGAATTTCGAAATTGCCAACGGGTCAAAATCTGCAAAAGCCTTTCGAAATCCTTCTCGGCGGTTGAGGATGGTTTGCCAGCTCAGACCAGCTTGGAAATTATCTAAAACGATAAATTCAAAATGTATTGCATCTTCGTGCACAGGAATCCCCCATTCAGTATCGTGATAATTGCGCATGTTTTCGGTTTAGTTGCACCATGCGCATCTAAAAATTTCGTTTTCTGGAGGTAACATATATTCAAAATCAGAACTAGAGTTTCTCCCTATATTTGCCCTATACTATGTTACGAAATTATTTACTCGCTATTTACTGCCTCTCTTTTATAAGTGCATTTGCACAAAAAGAAGAAGTACTCAAACTCAGTTCATTTTATCCATTCCCAGCCAAAGAAACGCCAGCTCCGAATGACTTATCGGTTAGCTCCTTGGTTGAAGTTAGTGCTGATTCAATCTATTTTTCAATCGATATCGTCGACGATCAACTTTTCGTAAATGGTGATCCATCGAAATCAGACAGGGTTGAAATATGGTTCGCTATGAATGAGGTGAATTTTAGCGATTACATTGTGGCTGGATCCAAAAAAAACGCTCGAATTTTCAGGAATTCAGGGGAAGCTGGCGACAATGCTAACCTCACCAATTTTCTGAAGAATGGCGATTATCCTGCTGGAGAAAAAATTGAATATCAAGGAAAGCTCCTAAAATCTACAGTACCTGAAAGAAAGGAGCTTCGTGAAGATCGATTGTTTTTCGGGATAAGTCACTTTTCTTTTACGCCCAATGAACTAACGGGAAAGCAATTAGACAGGGATAAATACGATGCGATGGAAGAGCAGTTGGGCGGTTTGCCTGATAACTTATCCTCATCAACAAGATGCCAAACAGAGATCACGCCCAATGGATACGAATTAAAAATTGCGATGCACAATCGTTGTTTGAGTTTTGCCCAACAATTTGCAAAAAACTTCAAGTATTGCATCGATGTTTTTGACAAAGACGATGCCGCTTCGGCTGAACAAATGCTGTCATCCTCGCCTAATAGATTTTATGCTCGCCCTTATTATTTCAATAAAGCGTCCTTAAAAAAGCCGTTAAATATTGCTATTTCGGATGTTGATCAAACGCTGATTGAGAAAACAGGAATCAATATTCATTTGTATTTCAGTGGAGGAAAATGGAAAGGATTCGGGTTCGGAAATGGTGCCATTATATATTCAGAAGGAGTTGTTTCTGAAAGTAATTTGGTTGAATACACTTTTTATCCGTTGCAGGTTAAGCAAGTTGACTATCCTGATATAAATGGCAGTCCAGTTCGTTGCATGGCTATAGATTATAAAGATTTATCACCGTTCAGGCAGCAGGATCTTTACTTCTTGTATAACAATGAGGTGGTGATTTCAAGAGGCTACAATTACCTGATCGAAAAGAAGTCGGACTTTGTAAATCGCCCGGTTTTGTTGCCCAATGGACAAGTGGCGTTTGTATTGTACGATTTTGAGCCAGCCGACCCTCAAGGTTGGGGAGAATATGGAAAAATGGCCGACGAATTTGTGTACATCCAACAGGTAGGAACACAGCCAAAATCTTTGTATTCTGGAGGGCAGCGCGTTGAAAAAGTGCATACTGCAACATTTGGAGAAAAAGATCAGACTTCTGTAAAGCAAGTTAAAGACGTGATTTATTCATGGATTGAGCCTGGAAAACGTTTTCAAATAGAAGTGAAAGGCCTTGATAAATCGAGCGATAAGCGCTTTGTGTTCCGTTTCACAGAAGAAGGCGAATTCAGATTAGAGAAATAAATCTCTTTTTCGCCCGTGAGCTTTGGCAGTTGGCTCATTTCTGAGTTTATTTGTTCTCTTGTTTAACCATCTTTAATAATGAAAAAAATTCTCATATCAGGGCTTGTCGTATTGGGCATGCTGATTCAACTTCCACTTCGCGCAGATGAAGGGATGTGGCTTCCATTGTTGGTGAAGCGTCTTAATTACGACCAAATGAAAAAAATGGGTTGTAAGCTTACCGCTGAAGAAATTTACAGCATCAACAATTCGTCGCTCAAAGATGCTGTTGTTATGCTTTCGGGCGGATCTTGTTCTGCTGAAGCCATTTCACCAGAAGGTCTTCTTTTAACCAATCACCACTGCGGATACGAGGCGATTCAAACCAACTCTACTGTTGAGCATGATTACCTAACGGATGGCTTCTATGCAAAAACCAAAAGCGATGAACTTCCTTCAGGTGGAATTACAGCATCATTTCTAGTGAGAATTGAAGATGTAACAACACGAATCTTGAATGAGCTCAATCCAAACATGAGCGAAACTGAACGTACTGCAAAAGTTCGTCAGATTTACAAAACCATCGAAGGAGAGGCGACAAGCGGAAACGGGTACAATGCTTCTGTAAAAGCGTTCTTTAATGGAAACGAATACTACCTTTTCGTGTATGAAACCTTTACCGATGTTCGTTTGGTAGGTGCGCCACCTGAATCAGTTGGTAAATATGGCGGAGATACCGACAACTGGATGTGGCCTCGTCATACTGGCGATTTCAGCCTTTTGCGTGTTTATGGCAACAAAGACAATAAGCCTGCGGCACCTTCACCAGAAAATGTTCCATACAAGCCTAACCACTTCCTCCCAATTTCATTGGATGGCGCGAAAGAAGGCGATTTTACGATGGTAATGGGTTATCCTGGCCAAACTGATCGTTATTTAACCTCATATGGTGTTCAAATGGCCTTGGATATTAGCAATCCGGCTGTTGTGAAAATTCGCGACAAGAAGCTAAAGCTGATGAAAGAAGACATGGATGCAAGCACTGATATTCGTATCAAATATGCTGCAACCTATGCGCAAACAGCGAATTACTGGAAGTACTTCATCGGACAATCGCAGCAGTTGAAAAACAACAATGTGGTTCAAAAGAAGACTGATTTAGAAACCAAGTTTAAAGTTTGGGCAGGAGAAAATCCTGAACGCCAAGCAAAATACGGAAGTGCTTTATCGGAAATTGAAAAGGCATATAGCGAATTGAGAAAAGTAACCTTGAACAGAACTTACTTGAACGAAGCAATTCTCCAAGGTGCTTCAATTGGATCGATTGCTTTCCAAATGAGCCAAATGAAGGAAATGCTTGCAGACTCTTCAAACCCAGCTGAAATGGCAGGTGCGATTGCTGAAATTAGAGCTGAAGTTGCAGCGATGTACAAAGACTACAATCAGCCAACCGATATGAAGTTGATGGAAGCAATGATTGCAATGTATGCAGCAGAAATCCCACTCGACCAACAAGCACCAATCTTCGATACGATTCGCAAAAAGTGGAACAACGATTACAAAGCTTATGTAGCCGACATATACAATCGTTCGGTTTTTGCCTCAGCTGATAAGTTCAACAAGTTTCTCGATAGCCCATCCGCGTCGGTTTTAACCAACGATCCTGCAGTGGTTTTCAGTGGAAGTGTATTGGATAATTACATGGCGAATTTCCGTCCGCAGATTTCAGAAATCCAAAGTCGCATTGAGCGCGGAAATCGTGCATTTGTTGCTGGGTTGCGTGAGATGATGCCTGACAAAAATTTCTATCCAAATGCGAATTCAACGATGCGTTTAACTTATGGTCAGATCAAAGAATACGACCCAAGAGATGCTGTTGAATATGAAGAATACACCACATTGAAAGGTGTGATAGAAAAAGAAGACCCTACAAATCCTGAATTTGTGGTACCAGCTAAACTGAAGCAACTTTACAATGCTAAAGATTACGGTATCTACGGTAGCAATGGTGAACTTGTAACCTGCTTCATCTCAACGAACGACATCACAGGAGGAAACTCTGGAAGTATGGTTGTGAACGGAAAAGGTCACTTGATCGGCTGTGCATTCGACGGAAACTGGGAAGCTATGAGTGGAGATATTTTCTTCGAAGACCAAGTTCAAAGAACCATCTCAGCAGATATTCGCTATGTATTGTTCTTGATCGACAAATTGGGCGGTGCAGGGCATATCGTAGACGAAATGAAGCTTCTCCGCAAAGGAAAAGAAGTGAAACGCAATAGCTAATTTCTTTCATTAAGATTGAGGCGGGCTGTGACTTAAATGTTTCAGCCCGTTTTTTTTATACTATTATCCTGAAGAAACAGTTTTACACTAAACTCTACTTATGCGAATCATTGTTCTAGGAGTATTGCTTTGGATCCCTGTTTTTCTGCAAGGCCAAGACAATCTGGGGAGAGTGTCCTTCGGATTGCGATCTACAATTAGCATGTTTAATCATGGTGAAAACACGGTTGGACGAGGCGTTGGTGGACAATTCAGGGTTCAACTGCTCGACCGACTTAACACAGAGTGGTTTGCTGATTATTTACCTGGAACCCTGTCGGCCAATGCGAACCGCCGCGATTATCATATTGGATGGTCGGTGATGTATTATTTGAAAGACCATGACCAATTCAAAAGATCATTCTTACCGTATGCGCTTGCGGGCCACTGCTTCGATTACACAAGGATTAATGTGCGCGATGGTGGCAACTTTAACGTGTCATACCAAGACCCGAACTTCAGGTGGACATCAGCTATTCAGGCTGGATTGGGATCGCATTACAACATATCACAACGGCTCGATTTATCGCTTTCTGCTCAATATATGATGCACTTCGGAAAACACTTGCACTTAGAAGAATCGGGCAACGACATCACCATTTACCGTGAAGACCATGGAGGGATTGAAGGCCATTTGCTGGTGACGCTCAGCATGAACTACAAATTCGGAATCCGATGAAAAAGTACTTGATTGCCACATGCTTGCTGGGATTAATGATTTCAGCTTCTGCTCAAGACAGAATCAAGAAAGCCAAAGGAATCAGAATGATGGGCACCTTTTCACCTGCTATACTAACTTCGATAGGTGAACCGGTATATTACCTTACTGGTCATTGGAACTATTACTTCAACGAGCATATATCGTTGGTGGGTGAAGGCAGTTATTTCATGAGCAGTTTAAAAAAGCCAAGTGAAATCACAGCCAATCACAAATTATTGGGAGGCTTCAATTACCATTTCAAATCACAAAGTCGCTTCGATCCGTTTATTGGATTGCAAATGGGCATTGGTTTAGTTAGTGGTCAGAGTTTACAGTTAATCAATGTGAAGCGACTGAATGAAGTTGTGCCTTTGATTAGTCCGACCGTTGGAATGAACTATTACGTCGGTTCTATCTTCCACTTCTTTGGTCATGTAAGGTTTAATTCAGGCACTTCACTCGAAGCTTTTGCGGAAAAACGCAACATGGACGAATGGCAGTTGCTTGTTGGTTTGGGTTTGAATTTTGGGGTAAAAAAGGGCTGATTTTAGGCATAAAAAAAGCCGCTTCGAAAAGATCGAAGCGGCTTTTTAAAATTTTAGATTGAATTACTTCGCGATGCTCAAACGGCTTGTTGAAGATTTTCCACCTACGTTCATTTTAACGAAGTAGATACCAGCAACAGCAGTTTCCATGTTCAAAGTTTGCTTGTAAGAACCTGGAAGCACATTTCCAAGGTTGTTTACAGCAATACGCTGACCAAGTGCATTGTAAACTTCGATGCTTACTTCAGATGGAGCAGCAACGTTGAATTCCACATTAGCAACATCAGCAGTTGGGTTAGGGAAAACTGAGAAGTTTACAGTTGATCCAACAAGTTCGAAACCTGCAGGTGAACCATCACACTGAAGGCATTTGTTCCAACAGAAAATAAATGTTTGGTCAGTTGAAGGAATCAAAATCGTTCTATTGATGTTTCCACCTCCATCATCTGTACCACATCCGTCAGTACCAATAGTACTAGTGCTGTCGCGGCCTTCATTGTCACCTGTTGGTGCCCATGTAGAATTAATGAACTTGTACTGATGTTCAGTACCAATTGCAGCGCTTGGATATGTTACAATGATAGACCAAGTGTTTGTAGCACCTTCTTGTGTCATAGCGCTAAATTCATTGTCTGGGTTCCAATCTACCATAGCATTGGCTCCAACTGTAGCTCCTTGAGCTCCAAAGTTACCACCGATACGAATACCATTTGGCCCTAAAGTAGTTGCAGATAAGTAATCAGTGATGTCAACTTTGTAAGTAACATTCACTTGAGCAAAAGAAGCTGAAGCCATCAAAAGGGCAGCAGCCATTGTGTAGAGTTTTCTCATAGTTTAGTTGTTTTATTTGTGGTTATTGCATTCAAAGTTACGGAGCTCATTTTACATTTGAAAGAACATGAAAGTGTATAATTAACAATTTCATATCGAAAAGTCCTCTTTGAGCTTTTTTTAAATTGAAACATCCTGAAACACCTCGAAAAAAGGTGCTTCAGGGTGAATTTCTAGTATCCTGGATTTTGTTTCAAATTCGGATTGGCAGTTAGCTCAGTAGCTGGTAGCGGATACAAATTCAAGTGTTCTGAAGTTGAACTTCCACTAACATTGTTGCCTTTCCAAGTCCAAGTGTAGCTTCCACCTGTGAATTTACCGAAACGAATCAAATCGGTTCTGCGGTGTGCTTCCCAATAAAGTTCACGTGAACGTTCCGACAAAATATCATCTAGCGTGAGTGTAGCTACATTTTGATTAGAATTACCATAAGCACGTTCACGCAAAGCGTTGAAATAATTCACTGCTTGACCAAGCGATCCGCCACCTCCGCGGAGATGCGCTTCTGCATAAATCAAATAAACATCCGCCAAGCGGAACATTGGAAAATCGGTATCCGCAAAACTTGAGTTGCTTCCAAATACATTCGAAGAAGTGAGATTTCTGAATTTTTTCACTACATACCCTTCGTTCAATGTGAGCGAAGACCCTGGAAGCACAGAAATATCTGGAGTTCTGCCACCAACAACAAATTGGAAACGTGAATCGGCAGTTGAGTCAGGGAACTGATTAATCAACTCCTTACAAGCCAATAATCCTTGCCAAGAAGCCGTACTTCCAGTTGTATCTCTCAAGCTAAATGCTGGATAGGCTGAACCGTAGGTCTTGATTAGCCCAACATTCACCCCTGATGTGAAAGTATCCGTTGGGAAACCTGATGCATTGATCAAGAAGGTTGTTGCACCGTAAGACAATGTGCGGGTTCCATCGCTGGTTACTGGGAAAATGATTTCAGGCGAGTTTTGATTGTCGGCGCGGAAAACATCTGTGTAACGGGTTGAAAGACTAAATGCTCCAGAATTGATCACCTTTTCGCTGTATGTAATTGCATCTGCGTAGCGATTGGTTCCCACATAAACATTGGCATTGAGGTAAAGTTTTGCAAGGAGTGTTTGTGCAGCTTCTTTGCTTGCTCTTCCATATTCCTGAGAGCTTGCAGAAGCCAATGTAGATTCTACATCAAGAAGTTCGCTTTCAATATAATCGAACAAAAACTGACGATTGGCTTGAGTTGGAAATTCAGTTCCTGGAAATTTATTCTCGTCGGTAATGTCTGGAATATTTCCAAAAATATCCATTGCATGGAACAAGCTCAAAGATTTGAGGAATCTAGCTTCTGCACGGTAGAGGCGGATTCTGTTCTTATCTTCATCGCTAAATCCACGATCATCCAAAAGTTCATCAGAAGATTGCTTGATGAACTCGTTGCAAGATGTGATCTGGTAAAGGAAGCGAAGGTAGCCTCCACGAACCCACTGATTTCCATCAGACCAAGTCCACTTTCCAAGATCAGGAATACCTGTGTCGTTCCAACGGCATTTGGCTTCGTCGGTTGGAAGTTCTTGCAGCTTCCACAACATGCGTAAGTATTGTGAAAAGCCCTCATCAACGATTGCTGTTGAAATATCGGCATTGCCAGCAGGACCAGCTTGACCTGTTACTGCAAGTCCAGCGTAAAGCTTAGCCAAAACATGGATGTAATTGCTAGGATCTTTGTAGATCGTGATTGACGTTTGCTCGTAAAATGGTTCCCTGTCGAGATCCTTCAAACATGAAGAAAGCAGGAATACAAACGTGATTGATAAAAGGAATATTGAACGTTTCATGTTTCTTCGATTAGAGTTGGATGTTAGCACCTAAAGAGAAAATTCTTGGACGAGGATAGATATTGTTGTCGATTCCACTGAAAATCTCAGGATCGATACCGCTATACTTGGTGAATACGAATGCATTTTGAACAGTCATAAATACACGAAGGTTCGAAATGCGTTTCCCAATTCCACCGAAATTGTACCCCAAATTGATGTTATCAATGCGGAAGAAAGTTGCTTTCTCGAGGTAGTAATCCGATTGCAATTGACGGCTCTTAAATCCAGAATTCAAGGCATCGGTCGACCCGTTGTTGATGTTGTTTTGAGCAGTAACGATATTGTCTTGAACACCAGTGTTTGAGTGGAAGTTGTTGTACACATAATTCCCGAAACTTCCACGAGCCGAAATACCCAGAGTAAACTTCTTGTAAGTGATTGAAGTATTTACACCCAACAACATTTGTGGCTGTGAACTTTCAGCACGGTAGCGGTCTTGGTCGTTGATAATTCCATCGCTGTTGCGGTCTACATATGCATCCAACAAAGTGTACTGATTTCCATCAGGCCCAGTTTGATTGGCTTCGATTGGCTTTCCTGCAGCATCATATTTCTGCTCGTACACAAAGAATGTGTTGATCGGGAATCCAACTGAATTCACTTGAATAAAGCTTCCTACGTTACCAGCAATTCCACCAGTTTCAGTACCTAAATCGTTTGGATTAGGGAAACGGTCGAGGGCGATAATTTTATTTCTGTTGGCAGTGATATTGAATCCGAATTGCCACTCAAAATCTTTCTTCACGATTGGCACAGTGTTCAAGACGAACTCAATCCCTTTGTTTTCGATCTCTCCAACATTTGTCAAAACGCGGGTTCCGAAGTTAATTCCTGCGGGGATATTGATCTCTGCAATCAAATCGCTGGTTTTCTTCAAGTAAGCATCAATGCTTCCGCTGATTCGACCATTGAAGAATCCGAAATCAAAACCTCCATTATAAGTTGTGGTTGATTCCCAGCGGAAAGCTGGATCATACACATTCGGACGAAGTGTGTAGTAGAAGTTGTTTCCAAACTGGTATTGTGCAGTGTTTTCACCTTGTACGTAAAGTGGAAGGTAGTTGAAGTTGTTTCCAACATCTTGCTGCCCAGTTACACCATATCCCAAACGGAGTTTGAAATCTGAAAGGTTCTTGAATTTCTTAAATAACTTCTCATCCGAAATTCTCCAAGCGAAAGCTGCTGAAGGGAAAAGTCCCCAACGAACATCCTTCGCGAAACGAGAAGAACCATCATTACGCAAAGTGAAGGTAAACAAGTACTTCTGGTTGAAAGTGTAGTTCAAACGACCGTAAGTGGAGATCAAGGTGTTTTGCGCTTTGCTGAAAGGGAAAACTGGTGCTTGGGTTCCAACGATGGTGTCGCCTTGTCCGTCGAGCTGACGAATATTCGGAGATTCAAAATACCAATCTTGGTAAGAATAACCAGCAATTACATCAACAGTACTTTTGATTTTCTTGAATTCTTTCTTGTAGTTCAAATAAAACTCGAGCAACTTGTTTTGGCGCTTTTGCTCATATTCGCTGAAACGGCCTTTGTTTTCGATGGTGTAAACTGCAGCTGCAGAATCGGCTATTGTGTTTGTTCCAGAACCGTTGCTGATGTCGTAACCAACATTAAGGTTTGCGCGGAGTTCAGGAAGAAAGTGAAATTTGTAATCGGCTTGAAGGTTACCGATGTGGCGAACAACTGTAGAAATGTCTTCTTGTTGCTCGATAAGTCCTAAAGGGTTTCTTACTGAAAGAATATTTGGAATCGGGCCTGCTTCCCATTCGAAGAATCCTCCATAACGGGTGTTGTCGGTTCTAACTTGTTGCGTTGGATCGAAAGCAACGGCAGCACCGATAGCTCCTTGGTTGGCGAAAATACTATTGCTGAGGGTTGATTTTTGGTTGATCTCAAGTTTTAAGTGGTCTTTAAAGAACTTTGGTGAAAGATTCAAATTCACTGTATTTCTTTGAAGATTGTCTTTAATAAGGATACCGTTCTGATTGAGGTAACCAAACGATAAACGGTAAGGAAGTTTTTTAATTCCTCCAGTAAAAGAAAGCACATTGTCGGAAGAAACTGCTTCTCTGTAAATTTCCTTTTGCCAGTTGGTATTCGAATTTCCCAAAAAGCCAGCTAAAGCAGAATCTACAGAATTGATGTATTCGCGAAGTTCATCGGCAGTGAAAACATCAGCATACTTGGCAATAGTTGCAACCGAATTAACGGTATTGAATTCAATCTTGAACTTGTCGCCTTCTTTACCTTTTTTGGTTGTAACGATAATAACACCGTTCGATGCACGCGAACCGTAGATCGCTGTTGCTGATGCATCTTTCAACACTGTGATATTCTCGATATCGTTCGGATTGATCAAGCTCAAAGGATTTGGAGAACCTGCAATTGCGTCGTTCGCCACAGGAACGCCATCAATCACGATAAGCGGATCGTTTGAAGCGTTCAATGATGAACCACCACGAATACGAATCGTGCTTCCAGATCCAGGTGAACCTCCATTTTGAGTTACCTGGACACCTGCAGCTTTACCCATGATGAGTTGCTCGGGAGTTGTTAGGGAACCTTTGTTGAAGTCTTTCGAATTGATAGAAGTAACGGCACCGGTGAGGTCTTTTTTCTCAGTTGAGCCATAACCAACCACAACCAATTCGGTGAGATCGTTTACAGAAGGCTTCATTTTAAAGTTCTGTTCAACGTTTTGCCCTTTCACAGCGTTCACGACCTTCTCTTGACGCTCATAGCCGAGCAGAGAAACTTCCAAAGAGGTTGCCCCTTCGGTAGTAACTTTGATGGAAAACTTCCCATCTAAATTTGTTGTTGAACCAATGGATGTGCCCTTGATTCGAACTGCGACACCAATAATGGCTTCGTTTTTCTCATCGAGGACAGTCCCTGAAATTGTCTGTGCTTTAATCGCTGCTGGGATGAGCAGCAAAATGACCAAAGCGGCACGTAGCAATTGACTCATAGGCCTGTTTTAGTGATGGTTATTGTTTGATTATTTTGGTTGAAAATACTTTTCCCGATTGCTGAATTCTGCAGAAATAGAGACCATTCGGAAGCTCTGAATTTGCCATTTGAACGATTTCGTCGCCATTTATTTGTTTACTCCAAACAGATCGGCCTGCAATATCGAAAATTTCTACGTCAGCTTTCTTCGCTCCCAAAGGAAGAATGATTGTAAGTTGATCATCGAATGGATTTGGAAACACTAAAATTTGCGCATCATCTTCAAGATTGTCGATGCTGTTAGGTACTCCACCATAGATATTGGCTGGTGGTGTAACACGCTGGTTGAGATAAACATGATACTCGCCAGCGGCAAGGTTTAACGTAGTGTTGGTATTTGAAATATTGATGCTATCACCTTCAAGGTAATCGTACCATTTTCCAGTTTGAGTGAAATTGACATTAATACTACCACCTACAACATCGAAGTTCCCAACTACCATTACATCGAGATCATTACTGTCGTAGCGAATCCATTTTCTGTAAGATCCGAGCTCCATACCAACATTGAGGTCTCTAAATACTGGATAAGTAGTTTTCAGGTAATTTAATTTTCGGTAAGTATCGAAAACGCCTCTCCGGTTTGTATTGTCATAATATTGCCAAACTACAGGCTTTGCTGATGTTCTACAATCTTCGGAGTTGCTTCCATTTGAACATCTATTGATGGAGAAGTCGTACCCTAACTCACCAAATTGCCAAATCATTTTTGGGCCTGGAAGTGGAATAAAAAAGCATGCTGCTAACGACATTCTATCGAGCGCAGTTGCAAGACTTCGTGTAGAATAGCCATCCACTTGGTTGCCAAAGTTTACATTCTTGTACATCAAGCGCTCCTCATCATGACTTTCCATGTATTGCATTAAAGCGTAATTGCTCCAGCCACGAGCCTGCGGAGTATTGTTGTAGAGATTCTGATTGTTTCCGTTTAAGAAACCCATGGTAGCTTCATTGTAAACGGAATTGCCTTTTGCCCAAACCATGATGCCACCATTGGCGTAGGCTATTTCTTCATCCCATGCGCCGAAATGCTCGAGAATCATATAAGGATCGTTGGCTATAGATCGGTAGTGATTTACATAATCGTAAATGATATCGATCCGACTTTGGTCGAAATTTCCCCAAAGTCCAACATTACTACCTGAATTGGTTTGTGTGAAGCCTTTGCTTAAATCGAAACGAAACCCGTCGAACTTGTAATCTTGAAGCCAATGTTGACCAACCTTTTTAACAAAATATCTTGTAGCTTGACTTTCATGGTTAAAATCGTAGCCAACATTGAAAGGGTGACGAGCAACCGAATTGAACCAAGGATTTTCGGCAGAAGTTTCTCCGAACTCACCTGCTTCAGGGTTAAAGTACATTTGAACCATCGGATTTTGTCCGAAAGAGTGGTTAAACACCACATCGAGAATCACAGCCATGCCTCTTCGGTGGCAAGAATCGATCAGTTCCTTCAGTTTGTTTTTGGTTCCATAGGCTTTATCCAATGCCATAAAGAAAGATGGATTGTAGCCCCAACTGTCGTTGCCTTCGAATTCGGCCAAGGGCATAAACTGAACAGCATTTACACCAAGAGCATCAAGATATGGCAAACGATCTAGTACTTCTTGAAATGAACGTTCGGTGCTGAAATCGCGAACCAAAAGTTCATACACAACCAAATCTTCTTTTGCAGGTTTGGTGTATGTATAACTATTGTCCCACTGATAATCTTCTTCAGTGGTGTTCAAAATTCCGACAACGCCTTCTGCCTTTCCAGTTGGATAAGGGATAAGATCTGGAAAGGTTGCAGCTGAAATGTATTGATCATTCCAAGGGTCAAGGATTTTTTGAACGTAAGGATCTGTAACGCGAAGACCTTCCCAACCTATATGATATTGGAATCGGTATTCATTTCCAGGCGTTAAGCCTGATAATTCGATCCAATAAAATTGCCCATCTGGAGTGCGCTTCATACTGTAGGCAGGATCGAAATTCCAATTGTTGAAGTCGCCTAAAACGTAGATAAATTCCTTGCCGGGAGCGCGGAGTTGGAGATAAGCTGTGGTATCGTTTGGATAAATGATTCCTTCAAAGCCATAAGATGGCGTTGCACTTACAGTTACTGCAGAGTGCCGAGTGATAAGCAAAGTGTCACGAATAATTTGAGCTCCATTGTTGGCTATAAACTCGAGAGTATGGATGCCATCACTGAGATCATTGGTATTAAGCGCATAGTTTAGGATTGTTGTACCTGCGTCACTTAAAACAGAAACGCCATCCAAGGTAAATTCCATGATGGCGTTTGCAGATGTTTGTCCAACGAAATTTACTGTTTCCCCGGCAGGGAGCAATAAACTTGATTGATCATGTGAGGTGATTGCTGCAGAGAAAGATGTGGTAGGAAGGTCGATAAAAATATCGGAGCCTGATGACGTTTTTCCAGTAAGTGCACCCGTTGAATTTCTGAAAACCAAACACAACTTGCTAATTACAGCTGCTGATGGAACCGAAGCATTGTTGTTGGAATTTTCGCTGAACCATTGACGAATGCTAGGTTGGATTTCGATGGTGTAAATATTTGAAGTGCCCACTCTCGTCATAGCCACACGTGCATCTACAGTACCCCAATTACCAACTACATATTGCCAATTGGTGTTGTTGATTGTGATTCCCATGTGTGCGTAAACGATCTGACCGGCTGGAAGATCGACCAAGCCTGCGTTGCCAAGACTAGCATCGAAGGTTAATATTAGCGGACTGTTACCAGATGGGAAAGGAGGATTAAGTGTAACAACTGCCTGACTCGAAAGTACAAATGGCATTAAGACGCATAACGATAAAATAATTCGATGGATAAATAGGTTCATAATCATATGGTTCAACGTTTTCAAGTACCGAAGATAAAAACTATAGTGTTATTTCTACACTATATGAGATTGGGTGAATAGCGTTAACGCTAGTATAATCCACATAATCAGCATGATAAAATTCGAATAAGGTTAAAAAATTGTTAAATTAACATGCTTAAATGTGGACATTGAGCCTAATATATTGAGCCTAATTGATTAACAACTGTATGGTGAAAATTAAATGATTGACTTCAAATTAATCCATGTAGAAAGATTGAATTTCGTTGAGAATCAATCTAAATCAAATTCCTATGAAACAACGTTTACTCCTACTTTTCTCAATTGTTGCTGGATTTATCCAAACCCAGGCTCAGTACAATGTTACCTTCAGGGTAAATATGGCAGGTGTAACGCCGAGTGCAAATGGCGTTTCGGTTGCTGGTGATTTTCAAAGTTCTATTGGCCAAGCCGATTTTAATCCTGGCGACAATGTGCTTGTTCAGGAAGGCTCTTCAACAATTTATACTACCACAGTAAATCTTCCAGAAGGTATTTATCAATACAAGTTTTTCAATGGAAATACATTGAATGATGGGGAAAATGTGCCAACAGCGAGCACTTATTCAGGAACAGAGAACCGTTACACACCTGTTTTCAGCGACACGACAATCGAAGCTTTTCTTTTTTCAGGCTCAGCGCCGGAAGGGAAAGAGTTGTTGGAGTTTAGCGTTAATCTTCAATTTTTCACACCAAACGACCTAGGTGTTTTTGTAGCTGGAGACTTTCAAACTGCTGCAGGATTTCCATCAAACTGGACTCCAGGCATTACCCGTATGATTGACTTCATGCCATTTGATGTAGAGCAGATTTACACTATTCAAACTTGGGTTCCTTCTGGCACTTATTTGTTCAAGTATACCAATGGCCCAACTTGGGGAAGCGTGGAAACTGTTCCTCCAGGATGTGGTATTGGAACCGACTTGAACCGTCAAGTTACGGTTACACAAGGAGTGCCTCAAGAAGTTGTATTGTGTTTCAGTACTTGCGATGAATTGTGTGTTACTGTTTCAACCGAAAATTTAGTGGAATCAGGATTCGTTCTTATGCCTAATCCAGCAAACGAATCAGCCATTTTACGTTTCAATCAGCCAAACGCGAAATTCAATGTTGTAATGACCGATATGACTGGTCGTCGTGTGATGGCAGCAAACAATCAAGTTCAACAAATGATTATTGAGCGTAACGATTTTCCAGCAGGAATCTACATCCTTCAAATTGAGAAAGAAGGCAACGTTTCAACAAGCAAATTGATCTTCAACTAAGATAAATTAGTTCTCCTTTTAAAGGCTTCGGTGATTATTCATCGGAGCCTTTTTCTTTTAGTGCAGAAGAGGGTAAATAAGCAGATAAGTTCCTGCTCCGGCTAAATATCCAAGCAAGGCTATAAAACTCATTTTCTTTAAATACCAGATAAAATCGATTTTCTCGATTCCCATCACGGCAACGCCAGCAGCGGAACCAATGATCAAAACACTTCCGCCTGTACCTGCGCAATAGGCTATAAATTCCCAAAGTTTTGAGTCGGCAGGGAATACGCTCAAATCGTACATTCCCATGGTTGCAGCCACCAATGGCACATTATCCACGATAGCCGAAAGCAATCCAATTAAAACGACAATCAGATCTTGATTTCCTAAGGTTTGATCTAGCCAAGCCGACAATTCTTCTAAAACATGCAGCGATTCTAATGCTGCAACGCCCAGTAAAATTCCTAGAAAGAATAAAATACTCGACATGTCGATTCGCATAAGCGCTTGAGAAGCACTTAACTTCATTCGGTCTTCAGCACCTTTTTTTCTATGGATAATATCGGCAGCCGCCCAAACTAAACCGAGCATAAACAAAATGCCAACGTATGGCGGCAAATGGGTGATTTGCTTAAATATTGGCACAAATAACAACCCGCCAATTCCGAGACAAAATATGAGAAGATTTTCTTTTGAAATAGATTTCTTGTTTATCGCTTTTAATTGGCCTGAAAGCATTTTACGCTCAAAAAATGTAACGTAAATTAAAGGCACAGCAAGACAAACAATACTTGGAATTAAAAGTGAAGTAACAATATTTACAGTGGTTATTTGGCCTCCAATCCAAAGCATTGTGGTGGTAACATCTCCGATTGGCGACCATGCGCCACCTGCATTTGCCGCAATAACGATCATTCCAGAATAAAACAATCTTTGGTCTTTTTCCTCTACAATTTTTCGGACCAATGATACCATAACGATGGCTGTGGTTAAATTATCTAACACCGCCGACAGGAAAAAGGTGAGGATTGAAATGATCCAGAGTAATTGGATTTTGCTTCTTGTTTTAATGCGATTGGTAATCAGATTAAAGCCATCGTGCGCATCAACAATTTCAACGATGGTCATTGCACCCATTAAAAAGAAAAGAATACCTGAAATGGCTTCTATGTGATGACCAAGTTCCGATTCGACTGCGGCTTCGGGCCAAAAAACTTTGTATAGGGTCCACATCAGAATCCCCATCAAAAGCGCAGTTCCAGTTTTGTTAACTTTAAGTGGGTGTTCAAATGCAATAGCTAAATAGCCCACAACGAAAACCAGAATAATGATGTTCAACATAAGGTCTGGAGATAATTAGTTTGTAGCTGGCTCGAACACCGCAGAAACCTCAAAAGCATTGGTAATCAAGCCTTTTATCCTTTCTTCTCCGCGGATTGTATAACCACTATCGGGTACATAGCGCCAGTGGGTAGTAGTTTCAGTAAAGATGGAAACATCTTTTTTGGTAGCCTGTAACCAAATAATTTTGGAAGAAAGATCGGTGGCTTTCGTGTAATTTACGATGTTAATGTTGTTTTGAATACGGTCGAGAGAGTTGATCCCGAGCATCTCATTGCTGTTAGTATTTTCTTTGAACTTGCCAGAGTAAACCGCTTTATTCAAATCTATTTGCCTAAAAATTTCTAATTCCTTTGCCCAATCAATCGAAGGAACACGTGCCTGTCCAGTATTTTCGCCAGCCTTTAATTGTTTGATTGCCCCCATTTTTGATTTGTTGAGGCGCGTAATTTCAGCCTCAAAAAACGAAGGGTTATCGAAATAAGCACTTTGCAAATCCCGCACTTTTTCATGCTGGCATGAAGTACTCAAAACCAGCAGAAAAAAGAGACTATATAGGATACCTATTTTCAATTAAAAATTGAATTGAATGCCTTGTGCCAATGGCAACTCACTGCCGTAATTGATGGTATTTGTTTGGCGGCGCATGTATGCTTTCCAAGAATCAGAACCTGATTCACGCCCTCCACCAGTTTCTTTTTCTCCACCAAATGCGCCTCCGATTTCAGCACCAGATGTTCCGATGTTAACGTTGGCAATTCCACAGTCTGATCCTGCAGTAGACAGGAACAATTCCATTTCACGCATGTTTGTGGTGAAAATTGAAGAAGAAAGCCCTTGAGGAACACCATTTTGAAGTGCGATCGCCTCTTCAATTGTGCTGTACTTGATTACATATAAAATTGGCGCAAACGTTTCTTCCTGCACGATGTGGAAATGGTTCTCTGCTTCGATAATACAAGGCTTCACGTAACAACCCCCTTCGTAACCAGCTCCGGTAAGTACGCCACCTTCAACAAGGATTTTCCCACCTTCTTCTTGAGCCAAACGAATTGCATTGTTGTAATCCTCAACCGCTTTGGTATCGATTAATGGTCCAACATGGTTCGACTGGTCGAGTGGATTTCCAATTTGCAATTGTGCGTAAGCATTCTTCAACACATCACAGACTTTCGTGTAGATGCTCTCATGAATAATCAATCGGCGAGTTGAAGTACAACGTTGACCAGCTGTTCCAACTGCGCCGAAAACAGATCCTACAAGAACCATTTTCAAATCTGCATCAGGAGTAACGATGATGGCATTGTTTCCACCCAATTCGAGGATTGTTTTTCCAAATCTTTCAGCAACAGTTTTCGAAACGTGACGACCAATGCGTGTTGAACCTGTGAACGAAACCATTGGAACCCGCTTGTCGTTGTTTAATAGATCGCCAGAAGCATTTCCGATCACTAAGTTCGACACCCCTTCAGGGATATTATTGTTCTTCAAAACATCGCGAATGATGTTTTGACAAGCAATTGCACAAAGTGGTGTTTTGGATGACGGTTTCCATACACAAACATCTCCGCAAACCCAAGCGATCATTGAATTCCAAGACCATACTGCAACTGGGAAATTAAAAGCTGATATAATTCCTACGATTCCAATTGGATGCCATTGCTCATACATGCGATGATTCGGGCGTTCGCTGTGCATGGTTAATCCATACAATTGACGGGAAAGACCCACTGCGAAATCACAGATGTCGATCATTTCTTGAACTTCGCCCAATCCTTCTTGAAGGCTTTTTCCCATTTCATAAGAAACGAGTTTTCCAAGATCATCTTTCTTTTCACGAAGAGCGTCGCCCATCTGACGAACAATTTCCCCACGTTTAGGTGCAGGCATTAAGCGCCAAACTTTGAATGCTTCTTCTGCTTGCTTGATCACCATTTCATAATCAAACTCTCCTGCACATTTCACTTTGGCAATAAGTTTTCCATCTACGGGAGAATAAGATTCAATCCATTTTCCTGAACCTTCATACCATTGTGCACCTGTTGATACACCTGTATTTTCGGGTTCGATACCAAGATTCTTTAGAACCGGGCTGATGTCTGTAGCTGAAAGCGTTGCTGTTGTCATAGTGAAGGGATTTTGAGCGGCGCAAAGGTAATTAATTCAGGTGCTTCATGAACACAAAAAAGCCTCCCCAAAATGGAGAGGCTCATACAATTTAGGTAAACAATGCGATTAAGGAATCAAGACATTATCGACCTGTGCTTCAATCGACGTTTGAACCGATTCAGTTACAAGAGAAAAAAGATTTAATCCTGTTTGTGTTTCAATATTGTCGACTGTGGTTCGATAATTTTGCCAAGGTTGGCTGCTTGCAGTTTGTGTATTGGGAACATCTATCGCAATTACACGTGTGGAAGATGATACCCTTGCGGCGTCGTTCGATCCAATTGGAAGCACTACCACCGCTTTCCAAACTCTTGAAGGAACTGTAATCGCACCATTGGCAATCGTGTAAGTTGTTCCTCCCAAACTTCCTGTCCCGCCAGAACCATATCCTCCAGAAACAATATAAAGTTCGTTGCCTTGATTGAGTAAAGTTCTGCAGTATGTTTCAAAATTATTCCAAGTTATTTGATTGTTATTTGGAGCTTGCGGAATCATATTCGACATTAAAAATGTTGCTGCATTGTCGGCTGATGAACCATCTCTGTCTTCTGATGGACACATATGGCCGCGATCGAATCCAGAATTTGAATAGCTCGTAGAAGGTGCCCTGTATAAACTTGATGGGATTTGTGTGTCGGTGGCAAAACAATCGCATCTCGCTGCAGGCCCTTTCCATGCAGTGCTCATGTGCCAGCTTACCCAATTAGCAGAACCTCTCGAATTGTTGTAGCTTAAAACATATTGCACTTTAGAGAGCAAATAGTTGCTTGGGGTGATCAAATTTGCAGTTGCATCACTTGGGTTTCCCAAGGTAAGATGACTGTCTCTCGTTGGACTCTCACCTGGTTCATCTACCAAAATATTGTCAATATTCAGAATACCAGTGCCATTTGTTTTAAGAATCCTAATTCTTGTTGGCACTGTGACATTTAATGTGAAAGTCGTAGTGACCAAGCTTGTAGTAGATGTTGTTACCGTATTTCCTGCTTGAACCCAAGTAGTACCATTGTCGGTTGAATACTGAAACTGCCAAGTACTACTAGCAGTTGTGCTGTATTTAGCATGTTGTACGGTTACAAAATTCACCCCGAAATTCAAATTGAAATTCGTTTGAATAAAACCAGCATTCCTGATTCGTGCCGATTTTGTTCCAGTTTTTCGATCGGTAGAAGATGTACCGATCAATGCATCACTAAAGTACCACTGTCCACTTCCTAAACTCACATTTGAAGCAGTGTAAGAGGTCCTTATACCACTTTCAAAGCCTTCAGGAAATAGCGCGGCGGTTCTTAATTCATAGTCATGTTGATGAACAGCATTCGTTTGTGTTTCATCAATTAACAATTCTTCTTTCTCGCAAGACTGTAATACCAATCCCACAGAAAACAACAACAGATACAGTTTTTTCATGCAAATTTTTTCGCAATAAACGAATTGAATTTGCAAAAACAAAAACTTGCCTTTTTAAGACATTGAAAACGAGACTATTACAACAAATATGTTGCGCTTTTTGTCGTTAAGAAAGATTGTTTTCCGCGAAAGATCCGCAGCAATTCTTCCAATACTCCAACATGCAAACTCGTATTTTACGAATTGTACACAGGAATATTATTTTGCGACTAAATTCAAGTTTTATCAAATTGACAAATAAGAAATCTTACTAATTGAATTGATTAGGCCTTTTTTACGAAGCAAGACTTGAGCACCATGTGCACTTTCTCCACTTTGCCTTCGATCTCTTCGGGATCATCGGTCAATTTGATATTCTTAACTGTAGTTCCACGTTTAATGATGCCCGAACTACCGCGCACTTTAAGGTCTTTAATTACTGAAACTGTATCGCCCTCTTTCAGCAGAGTACCATTACTGTCGCGAACTTCGATTTCCATTGTATAGCGTTAAAGCCGTAAAGTTAGAATTCTCCGACAAGCACAAATTTTTCATGTCTTGTTTAGAATGATTCAATTTGAAATGCGCTGTTTAGTTCGTTGAATGTGATGAAACACAATAAACAAAAGACTCATTGGTGCAAAAGACCAGCTTGTTTATTACTTAATTTCGCAACCCGTTAAACCATTCAACCAACAATATCTGTTTTGAAAAGTCTCATTTCTATTTCACTTTCTCTATTTGTATTTTTATCAAGCTCAGCTCAACAGTTTGAATGGGTTAAGAGATTAGGAAATTCATCAAATCAACAAGCATTCATTTAAAAAACGGATGCAGCTAACAATGTCTACATCACGGGCTACTATCAGTCTGGTTTTTACTTTGTTCCTGAAACTTCTTCAAACTTCGCACAAGCATTTGGCGGTGATGATATTTTCATCGCAAAATATAGCGCCAATGGAACATTCATTTGGGGCAAAACAATAGGAGGCTCTGGTCAAGACAGGCCGAGTGGAATGGATGTATCTGCCGAGTGGAATGGATGTATCTCTTGATGGAAACATTTCAATGACTGGTTATTTCAATGGGACAGTAGATTTCAATCCCGGATCTGCCGTGAACAATCTAACTGCTACAGACAACCGAGATATCTTTGTTCTGAAACTTAATTCAACTGGCGATTATGCTTGGGCGCACAAATTTGGAAGTTCTCTTCCTGATGAAGGAGTGGCCACTTGTTTCGATCCAAATGGAAATGTATTTGTAACTGGTTATTTTCAAGAAACTGTGGATTTCAATCCAGGAAGTTCGACGAACAACTTCACAGCAACAAGCTATGATATTTTCATCCTTAAACTGGATGCCAATGGGAATTATGTTTGGAATATTGACCTGGGGAGTAATCCTGCAGAGCAAGGAAGAGCAGTTCAATGTGATGCCAGTGGAAACGTTTACACCTCTGGATCATTTGGTTCATCACTCGATTTTAATCCAGGTGCCGCAACCGAATTCATGAGCGCTACAGGCGTTGATGATATCTACTTGCTCAAATTAACAAATGATGGAAATTTCATTTGGTCAAAAAAAATTGGCGGAATTAGCAATGAATATGCTTTGTCGATGGCTATTGATTTAAATGGATCTGCAATTCTCGGAGGTCACTTTGCAAGCACTACAACTTTCAATTCTTTTCCTAATGTTGCAGTTACATCTGCAGGATTGGATGATGCATTCGTTGTAAAATTCAACAGCGACGGTAGTCATGCATGGACCCGAACAATTGGAAGCACTGGATTTGACCGAACCCACGCAGTCGCAACCGATCCACAAGGCAATGTGTATGCTACTGGTTTCTTTCAAGGAACCGTCGATCTCAATCCTGATGCTGGTGTAGAGAATTACACGGCAAATCAAGAAGATTGCTTCGTGATAAAATTAAACTCCAATGGCGGATTTATCAACGCTTCGGTAATGGGAGGAACAGAATCAGACTATAGTTACGGTATAGCAACCGATGCCATAGGAGGCATTTATACTTGTGGTTCATTTACTCAAACAGCCGACTTCGATCCAAGCAGCCAAGTGAACGCACTTACTTCCATTGGAGGCTTTGATGCATTCTTAAGTAAATGGGGCCAATGTGTTCCAACAACAAGCACGGATGTTCAATCTGCATGTAACCAATTCACATGGATTGATGGCAATACATACACATCAAACAACAATTCAGCCTCAGTTCAACTCACTTCTGCAGCAGGCTGCGATTCAACCGTTACCTTGAATTTAACCATAAACACGGTGAATGTGAGTGTAACAACCAACGAACCAACGCTTTCCGCAAATGTGGTTGGAGCTCAATACCAATGGGTGAATTGCAATA
>JBBAKX010000001.1:609867-664091 GCA_040403315.1 Flavobacteriales bacterium | reverse complement strand
CAATACCAATGGGTGAATTGCAATAACAATTTTCAACCTATTGTAGGAGCAACACAAGCAAGCTTCACCCCCACTTCATCAGGAAGCTATGCGGTGGTTATTTCTTCAAATGGATGCACGGATACAAGCATTTGCTACTCCATCAACAACGTTGGTTTCGAACAACTTGAAGTTGGAAGTGACTTCACAATTTTCCCAAATCCGAGCAATGGAAATTTCCAAATCAGTTCAAAACATCAATTCAAAAAAAGTTCATTAAGAATTATCAATACGATAGGTGAATTGGTTTGTGAAAAAGGATTTGAAGGCAACGAGTTGATTGATTTCAAATTGAACCTATCTGCTGGAGTATATTTTGTTGAAATGATTGGCGACCATACGAACAAAACAGTTCGCAGAATTTTGATTCAATAGCTCATTCCAACAGCCAATCTTGAATTGCCTCAGTAGGTTTAAACTAATCAACCTGCCCAATTTTCTCGATCTAAACTTCTTAGCTGGATGGCTTCGGCAAGATGTTGTGTTCCAATATCCTTACTTCTCTCCAAATCGGCAATGGTTCGAGCTACTTTTAAAATACGGTCGTAGGCACGCGCCGAAAGTGATAATCTTTCCATCGCTGTTTTCAATAATTGGTTACCCGTTGAATCAATTCGGCACCAATTTCTAATCATGCGTGCATTCATTTGCGCATTGCTGTGGATGCCCGGATAATCACCAAAGCGCTCACGCTGAATGTCTCTTGCATCGATCACTCTGTTTCGTATAATCTCGCTCCGCTCGGATGTTCGGGCATTGCTCAACTCATCAAACTTCACAGGTGTAACCTCAACGTGCAAATCGATCCGATCCAACAAAGGCCCTGAAATCCGATTTAAATATTTCTGCACCACACCCGGAGCGCAGAGGCATTCCTTCTCTGGATGATTATAATAACCACACGGACAAGGATTCATACTCGCCACCAGCATAAAACTCGCAGGATATTCCACAGAAAATCGTGCCCTGGAAATGCTCACAATTCTGTCTTCCAAGGGTTGACGCATCACTTCCAAAACAGTTCGTTTGAACTCAGGCAATTCATCCAAAAAAAGAACGCCATTGTGCGCCAATGAAATTTCTCCCGGTTGAGGATTTTGGCCTCCTCCAACCAATGCCACATCCGAAATTGTATGATGAGGCGCTCGAAATGGTCTTTGTCGCAAAATGGAGGTTATCCTGCCGAGTTTCCCAGCTACCGAATGAATCTTTGTAGTTTCAAGTGCTTCATCCAAGCTCAAAGGCGGTAAAATCCCCGGCATCCTCCGTGCGAGCATGGTTTTTCCCGCACCTGGCGGACCAATCAAAATGAGATTGTGCCCTCCTGCCGCAGCAATTTCCATCGCCCTTTTGATGTTTTCTTGTCCTTTCACATCAGAAAAATCCACCTCCGAAAAGTCACCTACTTTTGTAATTGCATCGGGGGTTTCAGATTTCATGGGAAGGATTTCAAGTTCTCCCGAAAGAAACTTTATCACATCAATCACCGAATTAGCTGGATAAACCTTAATGCCCTCCACAATACAGGCTTCGCGGGCGTTTTGCTCGGGCAAGATCAACCCTTCAAATCCTTCCAACCGCGCTTGAACTGCCATCGGCAAGCTTCCACGAATGGGCATAATTCCACCATCGAGCGAAAGTTCGCCCATGATTAGCAACTTACTTAACAGCTGATCGTTAATTTGCCCTGAAGCCGCTAAAATTCCAATAGCAATTGGCAAATCGTAGGCTGAACCTTCTTTTCGAATATCAGCAGGAGCCATATTTACAACAATCTTCTTCCCGGGCATCCGGAAACCATTGTGTAAAAGGGCCGATTCTATTCTCTGTTGACTTTCTTTTACGGCATTGTCGGGCAAGCCAACAAGGAAAAACTTGATCCCTTGAACAACAGTAACTTCAACAGTGATGGTGGTTGCGGAAATGCCATGAACAGCACTGCCAAAAACTTTGGTTAACATATGATTTCATCGTACAAACAGCATTTCGTGCCTTGAATGCTGATCAAGGACGGAACAAATGAAATCGGAACAGCGTGAAATTAGAAAAAAACGATTCGCAACAAATTATTGTTGAAACATTTCGGCTTCAATAAATCCTATCAAACTGTGAATCACTTTAATATGAATTTCTTGTGCACGATCTGCAAATTCGCTGTAAGGTGCTCGAATTTCAACGTTGGCAGTTGCGCCGAGCTTTCCACCGTCTTTTCCTGTGAGGGCTACAACTTGGATGTTGCGGCGGCGAGCGGTTTCAACCGCTTGCAATACGTTAGCAGAATTTCCACTGGTGCTGATAGCAAGGAGCACATCTCCAGGCTTGCCCAAGGATTCAAGGTAACGCGAAAAGATGAAATCGAATCCATAATCATTCCCTACACATGTAATATGTGAAGGGTCTGAGATTGAAACGGCAGCAATAGCAGGCCGGTCGTTTCGATAACGTCCACTAAGTTCTTCTGCAAAATGCATTGCATCGCACATTGAACCACCGTTTCCACAAGAAATGATTTTATGGCCTTCTTTCAATGCATCAACCATTAGCTTTCCAGCAGCTTCAATATTCTGTAGGTTTTTTTCGTCGGCTAAAAATGCAGCCAAAACCTGCTGGGCTTCTTCGAACTGTTGTTTGATCATCATTGCTTAATCGTAAGGTACATAGATAAAGCCTGCGGTTCCATCGAGAACAGCAAATATGCAGAAATACAATTCAGGATCCTTCCAAGCTTTTCGAAAATCATTCAATTTGTCTTCCTTAACTAGATTTCGACGCACAAATTCTTCGAGGGTTGATGCATAAATCGACCATTCAAGTGCAAGCTCTTCTTTGTCAATGATCATACGACCAATAGCAACTTCTTCTCTACTGGCTAAAAAAATAGGGTACTTCGAAACTTTGGCTTCCAATATTTCATCCGCGATTTCTCGAATTGATTCTTTGTAAATACTTAAATTTTGTTCAAGATTCTTTAACAAATCAGATTGTGCAGAGAAGTCGGTCATAGGTTAAGTCAAACTTTATTGTGTTTCGATTGCGCGTACAAAAAACGAAGCTTAGCATATTTTTGAAGGGTGTAGAATGCTGTGAATCTCGCGATAAGCCATCCATAGTAGCCATCTAAAAATCCACGACGTAAAATATAGTCTCGAAAAAAAGCAAATGATGGATTTACCAGAAGTTGGAACCATCCCGCCTTTTTTCCACTTTTAAAATATGATGCGGCTGCTAAGCTTGAAAAATAATCTAGCTTTTTGGTGTGCTCGTCGATTGTGTAATAGGTGTAATGCAGTAAATCGCCTTTCAAGTGTTTCGTCTGCCCTTGCTGTATTAGTTCGGCTTTGTCATGAGGATTTATTCCTTGCCAACGAACTTTGCTTCGATCAAATAGTCGAAGCTTCACGTCTGGATACCAGCTTCCATGACGAATCCAAGCACCGCAATAATTGCTCAAACGATTAAATTGATAAGCGTCTGCTGTGCAATTATTCTTCACTTGAAGAATCGATTGTTTTAATTTGGCCGACAAGGCTTCATCTGCATCAAGAGATAATACAAACGAATGTTTTGCTTGATCGAGGGCGAAATTTTTTTGCTCTATATGCCCAATAAAGGCATGTTCAATGAACCTGAGATTCTTGTATTCACTGCAAATTTGCGCTGTAAGGTCGCTTGAAAAGGAATCCACTACCACCAATTCGTCGGCGATATCAACAACGGAATCCAAACACCTACGGATGTTTCTCTCTTCGTTGAACGTAATGATTACAACTGAAATAGCGATTGCCTTCATTTTCGTTGGCTAAATTAAACAATCCTGAAACGAAAAAAGCCCAACAGTAAACTGCTGGGCTTTTTATACTAGAGATGAAAATTAACCGAGAAGCTCGATCACTTTTTCTAGACCTTTATTGTAGTTGGTAATTTGGTTCGCGTCAAGCTTCTTAGAAGAAAGATTTGTTGAACATTCTCTAAGAACTTCAATAAATGAAACAACATTCACATTGTTGTTTTCGAGCATATTACGAACTACAGCTCTTGTATTGAGCTCCTTACTTTCATCGTAAAGATTGATGATTTTACGCAACAAAGCCACTTCAGCATCAGATGAAGTATTTGTTCCATATGTATTGCTAGCTCCTGCTCCTGGGATATTCAATTTTCGATCTAAACTTTCTGATTCGCCATTCAAATAGCGAATGAAGTCATTCAAATCAATATCGAAAATTTTTGCGAGGTCGCCTAAACGATTTAAGCTCAACTTAGTAACACCTCGCTCGATTTTTGAGTATGCTCCAACAGTAATGTCAAGTGACTTTGCAACGTTCTCTTGACTCATTCCTTTTGACACCCGAATCAGTCGAAGTCTCTCTGCTTGCTTTTTCATGAAAATGTAAAATCTAGGTTTGATTGTTTTTCAAAAATACAAACTTTCCAAACTACACAAAGGGTATTTTTTAATTCTTTTTAGAGTAAAATAGATTGAACTTAAGTTCAATCGACGCCAAAAAAATTGCATATATAACTGTTTGTCAGAAAGATACATCGACATAGGGGTAATGCAAATAATTTGCACCGCCTTAATAACCCTTTGGAGTTATATAGGAAAATTTAGTGAGTCTTTTTTGAAACTTCCTAGTATTGAACACAGTAAGAGAAAACCACTAGATAAAAACAAGACTTATTTATAATCATTCCAAATTGTATGACTGGGGTCCTTTTACATTTCAATGACAAATACAAAACGCTCTGAATCTACATTTGTGAAGAGAAAATAGCCCCTGTGAAGGAATTCAAAATCATCGCTTTTACCCATAGAAACACTCCATTGGAGGAAGTTGGAAGGTACCACGTTGATCAAGATATAAGGGAAGATGTATTGAAACGCCTACGCAATACATTAAACATCAAGGAATTAATGTATCTTTCAACTTGTAACAGGGTTGAATTTTTATTGATCTCCAATGAAGTCTTAGATCAATCATTCCTCACGAATTTCTTTAAAACATTTAAACCAGATTGGTCAAACACCGAAATTCGTGAATCTGTTTCACGCGCTATCACTTTCGAAGGAGAATCGGCAGTAAAGCATTTTTTTAGTGTAGCATCTTCTCTCGATTCTCTCGTGGTTGGCGAAAGAGAAATTATTACCCAAGTTAGGACTGCTTTCGAAGAATCTTCTTCCTACAAACTCACCGGAGATTTCATTCGATTGATGATCAAATCAACAATCGAAACGGCAAAACGGATTTACACGGATACTCCTGTCGCTAGAAATCCAGTTTCAGTTGTGTCGCTCGCATACAGGAAGCTAAAAAACATGCATGTAAAAAAGGATGCCCGGATACTGATCATAGGAGCCGGACAAACCAACACAAGCATGTGCAAATATCTTCGCAAACATGGCTTCAGCAATTTCAATATTTTCAACCGAAGCCTTCCAAATGCTGAGATTCTAGCTCAAATGGTTGGAGGAAAGGCACACCCTCTAGAGCAGCTTTATACTTTCGAAGAAGGATTTGATGTACTTATTACATGCACCGCTTCTGCAAATCACATCCTCAACCTAGATAATTATTCCCGACTTCTCGGAAACGATTCAGGACGTAAAATTGTTGTAGACCTTGCCATACCAGCAGATATTGACCCTGTTGTTTACAAGCACTACCTTGTTAGTGCCATTTTGGTAGAAACCTTGCGCCAAGCAGCTGAAGAAAATCTTGCCCTTCGCCATAATGCACTTGCCCAGTGTGAGGATATTCTCAATGAACAACTTCTCGCATTTAGAGGCCTTTACCGTCAGCGCCAAGTTGAATTGGCAATGAAAGACGTTCCCAAAATCGTTCGAGAAATTAGAGAGCACGCTACGTCAAACGTTTTCGCTCGAGAATTGGACCAACTGGATGAGCAGAGCCGCGAAATAGTCGACAAAATGCTCCTCTATCTCGAGAAGAAATATATATCTGTACCCATGAAAATGGCCAGAGAAATTCTACTCGACAACAAAGAAGCATGAGCCGCAAAATAATCATTGGCTCCAGAGGAAGCGATCTCGCACTCTGGCAAGCAAATTTTACGCGAAAACAACTCGAAGAACTGGGCTTCGAAATCGAAATTCAAATCATCAAAACCAAGGGAGATCAAATTCAACATCTTTCTTTCGATAAAATCGAAGGCAAAGGCTTCTTCACTAAAGAACTTGAAGATGCATTGTTAAATGGAGACATCGATCTTGCAGTGCACTCCCATAAAGATCTGCCTACTCAATCACCACCAGGACTTTGTATTGCTGGAGTTTCATACCGCGAAGACTGCTCCGAATCGCTTTTGATCAGGCCCGAGTCGAAGGATGCTCTTCAAACTTTACAATTAAAAATTGGAGCTACTGTAGGCACTTCCTCTCATCGGCGTCGTTCCCAATTGCTCCACCATCGACCCGATCTGAAAATTAATGACCTGCGTGGAAATGTACCTACCAGAGTTCAAAAATTAATAGATGGCCAATATGATGCAATAGTTCTCGCTTCTGCTGGACTAAACCGCCTCAACCTAGATCTTCAAGGTTTAGATCGAATTGTACTTTCTCCCAATAAGTTCATTCCTGCGCCTGCACAGGGAGTGCTCGCTTTTCAAACGCGAGAATCAGATTTGGATTTACGCAACACGATAGCCAAAATTCACCACGGCGATGTGCAGGAAAGTATCGGAGCAGAGAGATTCATTCTCAATCAACTCGATGGTGGCTGTTTACTTCCTCTTGGTGTATACTGCGAAAAACGCGAAACAGATTTCCGCTTGTGGGTCTCTCTTCAACCAATCGATGGAAGCTCATACCGCCGCCTGTTCATTCGAGGCAAAAACCCGCAATTTCTTGCAGAAAAAGCGCTGATGAACTTGAAAACACGTACCAACGAGAAAGTGTATATTTCAAGAAATCCAGACGAAGCTGAACTCTTTATTAAATTGGTTTCAGGTGCTGGCTTCCAAATAGAGGCCGTAAATCCTGTCCGCTACCAAACTGTCGAGATTCCAGTTATTCCTTATGCCGATTGGTTCTTCTTTACAAGCATCAGAACTGTCGATCATTATTTTGAACAAGACCTTCAATTGCCTGCAAATATTCGTGTTGCTGCCATGGGCTCAGGAACTGCAAATGCGCTGAAACGTCATGGAATTCAACCTGACTTTACTGGCGCGGATGGAAATACACGCGATACTGCTGATGCATTTTCAGAATTAGCAAAAGGCACTGAGGTACTTTTTCCTATCGCCGCCGAAAGCTTAAAAAGCATACAAAATCAAATCGCCTCACATGCACTAGTAAAGGAAGTTGTTGTATATGAAACACAGCCTGCCAATTTCCCTCACCAAATTAGTGCTGATATATATGTATTCACGAGTCCATCCTGCGTAAATTCATTCATTCAATCGCAAGGAAAACCCACGGGCAAAGTAATTGCAATTGGCAGAACCACAGCCGATGCGCTACAAAACCATGGTATCTTCCAAACAATTCTTCCACCTTTTACAACAGAAGAATCTCTCGCCGACACTGTTTGCGGTTTGTAAATCAGGAGTTTAAAAAGTCTATTGCGAGCCAAGCCATCGTAGCAGCTCCTACAACAATGGCATCCTCATCGATGTCGAAAGTAGATGTATGAACACCTGCTCCATACTTTCCCTCCGGGGAATTGGTACCGAGTCTAAAGAAACATGCCGGAAATTCTTGGGCAAACCAAGCAAAATCTTCAGCAGTCATTCGCATTTCAAGTGGATGAATTTTATCGGTTCCCCACATCGCCTCTGCTGCCAATTGTGCTTTCTCTGTGAGGGCTTTATCATTGGATAACACTGGATAACCTTTGCGAATATCTACCACGATCGAAACTCCATGCGCCAAACCTACACTTTGAGCAATCCTTTCAATATGTTGATGCGCTTCGGCTCTCCATTGTTCATCCATTGTCCTGAAAGTTCCTTCTAAACGCACTTCATCAGGAATCACATTCGTTGCCCCGCCATTCGTTTGCATTTTGCCTATCGAAAGTACAGTTGGCATTGTTGGAGGGGCTAAACGACTCGCGATTTGTTGCAATTCAACCACAAAAGCTGAAGCAGCCAGAACAGGATCTTTAACCTGATGGGGCATCGCTGCATGACCTCCTTTCCCACGAACTGTGAAATACAACTCATCGGTTGAGGCCATATACATACCTGATCTGAATCCTAAATGCCCAGCTGGCAACTGCGGAAAAACATGCAACGCGAACATTGCTTCTGGTGCTTGTTTCTTGAACAATCCAGCTTCGAGCATAAGTTTCGCTCCTCCAGGCAGTTTTTCTTCACCAGGTTGAAAAACCAATTGAACCGTTCCTTTAAAATGATCTTTTAGCCGCTGCAAGATTAAACCAGCACCAATTAAACATGCACTATGAACATCATGGCCGCAAGCATGCATCACATTTGAATTCACCGATGCATATGAAACTTGACTCTCCTCTTGAATTGGCAATGCGTCCATATCGCCGCGAAGTGCAACTGTTTTTCCTGATTCAAATCCATCGACGGTTGCAAGAATTCCTGTTTTAACCCATCCATCAACGAATGAAATACCGGCATTCTTGAGCTGTTTTTTGAGAAATTCGCTTGTTTGAAACTCTTCGAAAGACAGTTCTGGATGTTGGTGCAGATGCTGTCTAATTGAAATCAAATCAGACTGAATCGATTTTGACTCTGCGAGAATTTTGGACATTAACTCTGCACTCATTTCCCAAAGATCATTTTTAGAGAAATGAGAAGGATAAACACTCCGAAGATGCGTTTCATCAATGCAGGATCCATTTTTAATGAAACCTTGGAGCCAAGATAAGCCCCGAAAACAAAGGTAATCCCAATAATTGCGCTGTATGTAAAGTTCAAGTTTCCTTGCTTGTAATAATTGTAAGCTGCCAAGAAACCCACTGGCATGAGCAACATACCAATACTAATGCCTTGCGCTTGGTGCTGCGACAAGGCTAAAAAATAAACCAAGGCAGGAACGATTACTATTCCACCGCCAATACCTACCATTCCAGAAGCGAAGCCTGCAGCAACACCCACTAATAGTAGGATGACTAAAGTATTGATGTCCATTTTTTTAGTTTTCATTGATCAGAAATCATTGCACAATGATAGGTAGAACAACGCTGGCATCCGTCGTCCGTCGTTAATTCCCCAACTTAAATCTGCTCTTACAAAATAGCCAAGCAAACGGGTTCGAATTCCCGCGCCAAAACCAAAAACGATGGGCTCTTCTTGGTTTTTCAAGACTACTTTAATAGGGCCACTTTCGATGGTGTTTTGGTTGAATGTATTTTCATCCGAATATGGTGAACGACCAGTAAATGCTGTACCTGCGTCGACAAAACTAACAATCTGCAAAGAATTGAAGAAATCAGACCGCAATGGATATTTTGAAAAATACCTCAACATATTCCATCGATATTCTGCATTCAAAACTCCGAAACTATTACCGTTCCTTACGTTTTGAAAAAATCCTCGCATATTGGTTGCCAATGTTTGGAACATATAATTTTCATCCGGACCAGGCAATGCAGCATCGTCGAAACGAGGAGTCATCCAATTGTCTACTCCACCAAGATAATACAAGAGCTTCGCAGGGCCAATGGATGTTCCTCCAGCGGCTCTAAATGCTACAATCATTTCCCGTCCAATCCTTTCATATCTTCGATAATCTCCACCAAATACAGTTGTAGTTTGGTCTTTTTCCGACGGGTTTAGAAAATACTCAACTGTAAGTTTTAATCGGGTGCCCATTACCATATTCAATCCAGCAGGAAATGAGTTGTCGAATACGTATTCACTTTTAGCTTGAACCCAAAATTGCTGTTGGTTTTCACGATTCAAATTGGCCAAATCAGTTGATAGATAAACAGTTCTGTTGTATCTGCCGCTTAAGCTTCCGGATAATCGAGCCACTTCGCTAAATGGATAGGATAATTTAGATATCAAAGAATGCGACATCACGCGGGCTCCATTCAACTGAGCTGTTTGAATTCCTTGTCGATGAAAGACCAACGACTTATCGAACCTTTTTCTTAGATCTTGTATTGCAAGCAAATATTCGTTTCCAGTAAGATTTCCAGCCAATCGGATTCCACCTGTAATTCTATAATTCTCAAACAAATCAGAAATCCCGATCCTAAATAGTCCATTCACAGGAGGATTGAAAAATCCATTGGGAGAATAGGGTTGATATACTTGATTTAAAAAACCTCGGTCTACTCGCGTAACTAAGTAATCAGAATACCATGAGGTTTCATAAACTCTTTGCCTCGAAAGTTTAAATGTATCCGCAGGCACAGGTTTTACCATCAAATTTTCTACTCCATTTTTATCGCCAAAAACAAACACCTTCTTCAATCTTGTTTTTTCTGCTTTGGAAGGCGTTTGAGAATTTAATTTTTCCTGAATTGGCTCTGAATCAACACGGGCTGCGAAAATCAACTGTTCATTTTCGGCAAAACCTGTTTCGCTAGAAGTATAGTAAACAGCAGGCTTTCCTTGTTCGAATTTCACTTCAACTGAACTGCCTTTGATGCCTACCGAATGTTCAATGATTGATCTTGCCCCATTAGTCATAGGCCTTGACATCATGAAATATCGATAATGAATGGAAGTATCGATAAAGGCGATAGTGCTGTCGAATCTTCCTTGGTACCGATTCTGAATGCCGTTTTGATCATTCAACCAGGTAATTCGTTGATTTTCCAAAGGGTAAGGTTGGCTCTCATGAACATTTGGAGTTGAAGTAAGCCTCCTTAAAACAGTCTGGTCACCTTCTGTATCATACATAAAAAGATCGTGCGCTACAGGGGGAAACAACGGCATAGCCTCTTTTGTATCCAAGGTATCATTTGTACGGTTCGAACTAAAAAGAATTTTCTTTCCACCGGGCATCCATACACAACCAGACTCATCCCACCAATCGTTAGTTATTGCTTTAAATGTATTCGACACATTGTTAAAGATGTACAAATCAGTTTTACCATCACGAGAGGCAACCATTGCGAATTGCTGACCATCGGGAGCG
This sequence comes from Flavobacteriales bacterium, assembly GCA_040403315.1. Lineage (GTDB taxonomy): Bacteria > Bacteroidota > Bacteroidia > M30B66 > M30B66 > CAMCXT01. The sequence goes on along the minus strand of JBBAKX010000001.1, from coordinate 652,963 downwards.
ATGCTAAAACTCTGCACCTTACCTATGTTGTTGAGAAATTTACGCTCCGTTTCGCCTGTTTTGATATTGTAAAAATTGAGCCTTAGTCGCCCTTTTTCTTCATCTGTATAAACGAGAAGTTCTCCATTCGGGTGCCAAGCCAAAATTGGAAAGCTGTAATCTGCGATACCCGGAAGGCGCTGCCCTTTTCTAAAAAGCCGCTTGGGTTTTGATCTATCGTTTTCGGCAAGCCAAACTGTATTTCTGCCATAATCGTTTCGAACCCAAGTAATGTATTTTTCGTCAGGACTGATTTTTACCTGGCGATAAACATACCCAGTCCGATATCTCCCTGAAATGGGCTTTCGAGTTTCTTTTGACAAAAGCTTCTCTGAAGAATAAAATTGTTTGTCGAGATAATTCAACCAATCCTGACTCATCCCTTTCATGCTTTGGGCTAATGCAGTATTAAATCCTGATTCAACACTGCGATTTATCCTTGTCATTTCTACTACATCAGGCACTATTTTCTCTCCGTAGCTTCGTGCGATATACGTCCAAAGAGAAAAGCCTGCATAAATTGCATCTTCGTTCTCCAATCGATTGAGGTAAAAATACCGATTTGAAAAAAGTCCATCTCGAACCTGACTGCTACTGATAGCACTCCAAGGTTCTGCGAGCCATCTTACCAAACCCTTTTCGAACCAAATTGGAATATTCATTAAAGTGGAAGCCCTTAATCGATCTCGAAAATCGCTACCATAAAGGAACTCCTGAACGAATGCATCGGCAATACCGATTTTCAATTGCTTCAGGAACGAAACTGTTCCATCTTCATAACTCAGCATTATTTTATTTCCAACATGGCGAGTCATGCCTCCTGGATTGTTTTCAGCATCTGGCATTGTGCCGAGATTACTCTGCCGCAAATCCGAAAGACGGTTGAAGAGAATTAATTGGATTCTGTTTTCTAGTTCGTAATTGAATCTTTCTTCCAATTCCTTCAAATACGAGTTGGCTGCCTTAGCGGCCAAATGAGAAAGATCTTTCCCGCCCGCATAAAAGAAAACATCATATTTTTCGTAGCGGTAAAACTCCCAATCCACTGGAATGTATTGGATACGATTCTTCCCGAAATCCATCTGTGAACCATTATAAAATTGGCCATTGAGTTGGATTACTGCCAAAAGACTGGCAATCAGCAATCGGATTCGAAATGATGTGCACACGGTTTCCGTAAAAGTACCAAATTATATTGGCGCAATCGCTTGCATATAGCTTGATTTCGGGATAAACGCCACATATTTCTTCATAGTTTTGCCAAATGCTTCACAGAACCCATTTCACATTCGGACCATTTGCTGAAAATACCTGGCTTTTTTGGACCGACGATTTGCAATGTATGATCGTTGATCCGGGCTGCTATACTCAAAAGGAACAAACTGAATTAGAGCACTTTATTGCAGACAATAATTTAAAACCGGTGCTTCTTGTCAATACCCATGGGCATATCGACCATATTCTTGGAAATGCCTTTGTTCACCGCAAATATGGACTTACGCCTTGGCTAAATAGACTCGATTTAGAAATTTATCAAGGAGGAGAACGTTATGGGGCAGTTTGGGGCATCCAGCTTGAAACTCCACCAGAACCTCAATTCGGTCTCGAACATGGCTCTACAGTTAGATTAGGAGAGGAGACTTTTGAAGTGCGGTTCACTCCGGGCCATACACCGGGGGAAGTATGCTTGGTTCATTATGCTCAGCAATTCGTTATAGCAGGAGATGTTCTTTTCCGGTTATCGGTTGGAAGAACAGATCTACCTGGGGGCCACCACCCAACATTGATCCAATCAATTAAAGATCAATTATTTACTTTACCCGATTCATTTGAAGTTTTGTGCGGCCACGGGCCTTCGACTACCATTGGGTTTGAAAGATTAAACAATCCCTTTGTAGGTCAGAATGATTAATGCAAACAACAAAAGTGCTTATATACAGCTACATATAGCTGTATTCCTGTTCGGCTTTACTGGAGTACTTGGAGATGTGATAAGCTTAGATGCAACCATGCTGGTGTGGCATCGCATGTGGATGACCGCAATTATGATGTTCATTTACGTAAGGTTTATTGGGAAATGGAGGTTACTTAACTGGTCCGAAACGCTCAAGATTGCATCAGTCTCATTGGCCATTGTTATCCATTGGATTTTATTTTATGGCTCTATAAAGCTCGCCTCAGTTTCGGTTGCGATGATCTGCCTTTCGTCGATTACATTGTTTACAGCCATTTTGGAACCTCTCATTTTGAAGAAACCATTTTCGAAAACTGAACTGCTGTTTTCGATCTTGGTTATCGTGGGTGTTTGCTTTATGGCCGATGACCAAAAACATCAAATTGCAGGTATTCTTGTAGGACTGGCTTCAGCGTTTTTCAGCGCACTTTTTACGGTATTAAACAAACAGCTTGTTGGCCGATACGACTCAAGACTACTTTCAATGTATGAGCTCAGTACAGGATTTATTTTGCTCACTTTACTGCTGCCAGTAACGGAATTTTTCATGCCGGATACCGTTTATCTCCCAACGAATTCGGATTGGTTTTACCTCTTTTTGCTTAGCTTTTTTTGCACAGTGGTTGCATTCAACCTATCCTTAAGCGCATTGCGATTTTTAAGTCCATTTACGGTAAACTTGGCGATAAATCTGGAGCCCGTTTATGGAATAGCTTTGGCTTTTGTACTTTTAAAAGAGCACCGTGAATTGGGCGCTGGTTTTTACATCGGAGCATTTTTTATTCTTTCAGCGGTTCTCGCTGAAATCATTTGGAAACGCTACCAGAAAAAAGTTTGATTTTTACTTTGGATAAACATATATCCAAAAGAAAATGCGGAGTTGTATTGGGAATAGACCAAGCAATTACCAAACGCATTTATGCGCTGATGAAATTACAATCAATATGATTAACAGTGGGATATTATCCTACGCTTCCTTCGAGGCTTACAGAAAGTAGTTTTTGTGCTTCAACGGCGAACTCCATCGGAAGCTTATTCAAAACGTCTTTGCAATAGCCATTCACAATGAGGCCAATCGCTTTTTCTGTGCTAATGCCTCGTTGTTTACAATAAAAAATTTGATCCTCTCCAATTTTCGAAGTCGTAGCTTCGTGTTCAACTATCGCAGTTGGGTTGTTGATTTCGATGTACGGGAAGGTATGTGCACCACATTTATCGCCCATAAGCAATGAATCGCACTGAGAGAAATTTCGTGAGTTTTGAGCTTTCTTCGAAATACGAACCAAGCCGCGGTAACTGTTTTGGCTTCTTCCGGCTGAAATTCCTTTGGAAATGATGGTTGATCGGGTGTTTTTACCAAGATGGATCATTTTCGTACCCGTATCGGCTTGTTGCATGTTATTGGTTACAGCAACCGAATAAAATTCACCAACAGAATCATCCCCTTTCAGGATTACAGATGGATATTTCCAAGTAATTGCTGAACCGGTTTCTACTTGTGTCCAAGATATTTTCGACTTGCGACCCGCACAGATGCCTCGTTTGGTTACGAAATTAAAGATTCCACCTTTTCCGTTTTTATCGCCCGGATACCAATTTTGAACAGTAGAATATTTCACTTCAGCGTTTTCATGTGCAACAATTTCAACAACAGCTGCATGCAGCTGATTTTCGTCGCGCATTGGTGCCGTGCAGCCTTCTAAGTAGCTTACATAAGAACCTTCATCTGCTACAATTAAGGTTCTTTCGAATTGACCAGTTCCAGAAGCATTGATTCGGAAATACGTTGACAGTTCCATCGGGCAGCGAACACCTTTTGGAATGTAACAGAATGAACCATCAGAAAACACTGCAGCATTCAAGGCAGCGTAGTAATTGTCGGTGTATGGAACTACAGAACCCATAAATTTCTTGATGAGTTCGGGATGTTCGTGAACTGCCTCAGAGAATGAACTGAAAATGATTCCTAGCTCACCGAGTTTTTCTTTAAAAGTTGTTTTAACCGAAACAGAATCAATCACTGCATCAACTGCAACACCAGTTAGGCGTTTTTGCTCCAAAAGAGAAATTCCGAGTTTTTCGAAAGTTTTTCTTAATTCTGGATCAACCTCATCGAGGCTATTGAGTACTTTCTGCTTTTTGGGGGCAGCATAATAAATGATGTCCTGGAAATTTATTGGCGGATAATGCACGTGCGCCCAAACGGGTTCTTCCATTTTCAGCCAATAACGAAATGCTTTTAAACGATATTCAAGCATCCATTCTGGTTCATTCTTTTTTGCAGAAATAAACCGAACGATGTCTTCACTCAGCCCTTTCGGAGCCGAATCCATTTCAATATCTGTTGTGAACCCGTATTTGTAATCCGAGTTAATGTGTTCTTCGAGCAATTCGTTACCAGTTCCGGCCATGTCAATCAATATTTTGAATTAAACAGCGAAACTCTCACCGCATCCACAAGTTCTGGTAGCATTGGGATTATTGAACGCAAAGCCTTTACCGTTGAGCCCTCCAGAATATTCCAACTCTGTACCGATCAAATAGAGGAAGCTTTTTTTATCTACTAAAATTTTAACGCCTTTGTCTTCGAAAAGCTGATCTCCATCTTTCATCTGTGCGTCAAAATCCATTTTATACGACAATCCAGAACATCCGCCACCTTCAACGCCTACGCGCAAGTAACTGTCTAGTTTAATATTGCTTTCTGCCATAAGGCTTTCAAGCTTTGTTTTTGCAGATTCAGAAACTGTGATCATAAAATTGTCTCCCTTCTTTAACAGCAAGGTAATTCAATTGTTTCACTCTTGCTTGTTTTATTTAGATTGATTCTAAATTTTCCACAAAAGTAGTTCACAGAAATCGATTTTTCAACATTTTATTAGGCAACTCACGATATTTGAGATCTTATCCTTCGTTTGGAAGGTTAAGTTTGTAGAAGTTAATTTGGGAAGGGCTATGGCAAAAAAGGCAGAAAATACAGCAGCAGAAATTAAAAAGTGGTTTTTGATTTTACAAACAGCCAAACTCAATCGCAATGTAGATCAAATGATTGCGGAGATGGGGCCAGGATTGGACCAACTTGCTGAAGCGAAGATCGCCACGTTTGTTTATGATTTCCGAAAATCAAATTATAGGTATTTCAATTCCTATTTCCCGCAAATTTTTCAGACCGATGCAAGTGTAATCCGCAAGCAAGGCTTTAAATTCATGCAAACGGTAACGCATCCCGAAGATTTCCTCAAGTGCCTTTATGTAACCAAACAAGCAGTGATTGAATTTTCTAAAATGAAAGACGCAGAACAACTGTCTTCTCATTTCAGGTTATTCTTTCGCATTCGGCGTCCAGATGATACTTGGGTTTGGGTGATGCAAAGCAACAGAACATATTCCGACGAGGGCCAACAACTATCCTTCAATGTTGGTTTCTTGGTTGAACTCTTTGGCAATCAGCACCCATTCAAGGTAATCGGTGTATTGGAAACCAATGGAAGAACGATCGACATCATCCCAGACCTCGGCACCGAAAAACTGAGCTTACTCAGCTATAGAGAATTAGAGGTTTTACAATTGGTGAAAGCTGGATTAACGTCAAAGGAAATTGCACTAAGGCTCAACATCACTGAAAACACGATTAAGGCGCATCGCAAAAACTTAATCAAAAAGCTTGAAGTAAAAAACATGATTCAAGCTACATCAATGCTCGATAGCATTTAAATATATCGTAATCAATACCGATCCTTCATTTCATCAAAAACACGCTTTGCCCAATAAGAGTAAACACTTCCTAATGGATGCAGTTTGTCTTCAGCAACCAAATTGGCATGCATATCAGCATTTCTGGATTGCGGCGTTATGTCGATGTAGGTTACACCATAAGCACTTGCAACTTCTCGGTTTATCGAATTAAAATGATCAATCTCAAGGGCAATTTTAGCTCTATCACGACCTTCCGCAAAAGGAGTTGCGCCCCAATCTGGAATCGAAATCACTACAACGTGACTGGCATTTTTTCCTGCAAAATCGATAGCTTGCTCGAGCAGTTGGATAAATTCCTTTTTGTATAACTGTGGACTATTGCCTCGGTACTGGTTATTTACTCCAATAAGTAACGAAACCATATCGTATGGTCCTAGAGGATTTGCATCAGCTATGCCCCGAATGAGTTCGTCGGTAGTCCAACCAGTTTTGGCTACAATTTCCGGTGTTTCGAAATCCTTACCGGCCGCTTTCATCAGTTCGATAAATTGCATAGGCCATCTTTCGTTTTCAGCAACTGATTCTCCGATTGTATAAGAATCTCCGATTGCTAAAAAGGTGTGTTTTTTCTCCATAGGTGGATAAACAAGCAGTGTAAACAAGAGTTGAAGTTGCAAAAGAATCGGCATCACATTTCTTTTCTTAGACGAGCCACTGGAATATTGAGTTGTTCTCGGTATTTAGCAACTGTTCTTCGTGCTATATTGTAGCCTTTGTCTTTGAGGATCTTTGCCAACTTATCGTCGGTAACAGGTTTGCGTTTGTCTTCAACTCCAATGGCTTCTTCTAGAATTTTCTTCACCTCACGCGTTGAAACTTCTTCGCCAGTGTCTGTGGATAGAGATTCTGAGAAAAACGACTTCAGCAGTAGGGTTCCAAAAGATGTTTGAATGTACTTGCTATTGGCTACGCGAGAAATGGTGGAAATATCTAAACCTACACGTTCTGCGATGTCTTTCAAAATCATCGGACGAAGCTTGGTTTCGTCGCCCGCTTGAAAATACTCTATTTGATAATTTAAAATCGCTTGCATGGTGAGCATCAAGGTAGTTTGACGCTGGCGAATCGCATCGATGAACCATCGAGCAGAATCTATTTTCTGCTTCACAAACATAACGGCCTCCTTTTGCTCCCTATCGTTGACTTTCTTAGACTTACTGTAATGTTCCAGCATATCCTGATAAGTACGGCTTATTCTTAAATCTGGTGCGTTTCGAGAGTTTAATGAAAGCTCCAAAACTCCATCATTATTGATCAAAATAAAATCTGGAATAATATGCTGAGTGCTTTTTGGAGAATCGCTTAATGAGTTGCCTGGTCGAGGATTCAAGCGAAGAATTTCCTTTATCGCATCGCGGAGTTCACCATCGGTAAGCTCAAGCTTTTTAGCAACTTTATCGTAGTGCTTCTTGGAGAATTCATCCATACAGTCGCGAAGAATCAACGCAGCTGTTTTTAGCTCTACGGTTTGATATTCCTTTCTTTTCAATTGAATGAGCAAACACTCTTGAAGGTCTCTTGCTCCAACACCTGGAGGATCTAACTGTTGAATCACCAGAAGTAATTCTTCTAGCTCCTTTTCATCTGCAAGTAAGTTCTGCGAAAAGGCCATATCATCAGAAATGGCGAAAAGCTCTCGGCGCAAATAGCCATCTTCATCTAAGTTTCCGATGAGGTATTCCGCAATTTGATATTGTCGAGCATCTAGGTCGCGCAATTGCAATTGATCGATGAGTTGCTCTTGAAATGTAATTCCTCCAGCGAAAGGGATTTCCTTTCTCTCATCATCTGGACCATAATTGTTCGTTTGAAGCTTATAAGCTGGCGTTTCATCATCGTCTATATAAGCGTCGAGGTTAAAATCTTCACGATTTTGGTCTTCGTGCGCTTCCCCGTCGCCATCGTCGGATGATGCAAAAGGATCTTCAGAGATCGGCTCATCAGCATCGTCAGCAGAATCAGAACCTTCTTCTAGCGCCGGATTTACCTCCAGTTCTTCTTTGATTCGCTGCTCTAAGGCAACGGTTGGTACTTGCAATAATTTCATCAGCTGGATTTGCTGAGGCGATAATTTTTGCAGGAGTTTCTGCTGTAGGCCTTGCTTTAACATAAGAGTGCAATTTTACCAAAAATCAATCAAAAGCCTTACATCGGGCAATAATTAAAGAAAATAGCGAACCGTTAACAAATTTGTTGCGTATAATTACAGTATCGCACGAAAGAATTTTAGCACATTAGTGGTAGAACCTTGCTAAAGTGTTGTATGTGAAAAACCATCTTGAAAACGCCCTTTCAAATCTTTATTTGCCTTTGTCTGATAAGCAATGTACTGCTCTCTAATGTTAAACGACTCGAATATTCGGTATTTGTTTCTGGAAACAAAGTAGGCATGCTCCAAGCCATTTGCACCGAATCTTCAGACAGCGTGCGGATCATTTCACTTCAAACACGGCTTAGTTTTCCTTTCAGGAAGGTGTTCTCGAATATTCAAGCTAGATATCACCGAAACACGCTTGTGTATGCAAGTTCGGAGAAACACATCAACGAAGAACTGCAGGAGTGGATTACCGTTTCGAAACAACAAGAACGTTATCGGATCGAAAGCCATGATTCGGAGCCTCGGTATTTCAATTCTGCTATTTCGTTTAGTGTTGGTTTGTTATACCATTACGAACCTCAAAATAAATCAAGCATTTTTTCGGAACGACTTGGAGCGTATGTTCCAATTAAACCTACCGGAACTAGTGTTTATGAAATGCGTCAGCCCGACGGAAAAACCAATGTATTCACCTACCGAAACGGCATTTGCACAGAGATGCAAACCGAAATGATGGCATCCCGGGTGAAATTCAAACTCAACGAAGGCAAATAATTCTTAGAACTCTAGATTTTTTGGTGTTCTTGGGAAAGGGATTACATCGCGAATATTACCCATTCCTGTTACGAAAAGGATCAATCTTTCGAAGCCTAAACCAAAGCCACTGTGTGGAACGGTTCCGAACTTACGCGTATCGAGATACCACCAAAGGCTTTCTTCGTGAATATCCATTTCATGAATTCTCTTGCTCAACTTCTCGTAGCTTTCCTCTCTTTGTGAGCCACCAATAATTTCTCCAATTCCTGGGAAAAGAACATCCATCGCACGAACTGTTTTCCCGTCTTCATCCTGCTTCATATAAAAAGCTTTGATGTCTTTCGGATAGTTGGTCAGTATCACTGGCTTTTTAAAGTGCTTTTCAACCAAGTAACGCTCATGCTCGCTTTGAAGGTCGATTCCCCATTTCACTGGAAATTCGAATTTCTTTCCTGATTTTTCAAGAATAGCAACTGCTTCTGTGTAAGTGATGCGCTCAAATGGATTCTCAGTAACAAACTTGAGTTTTTCGAGCAATGGAAGCGAATTGCGGCTTTCTTTTGGAAGCAACGTTTCTTCATCTAACAAACGCTTCTCTAAGAAAGCTAAGTCGTCGGCATGGTGTTCAATAGCATAACGGATGAGGTACTTTAAGAAATCTTCCGCCAAATCCATGTTGTCTTCTAGCTCGAAGAATGCCATTTCTGGTTCAATCATCCAAAACTCAGCAAGGTGACGGGCAGTGTTCGAATTTTCGGCTCTAAAGGTTGGCCCAAAAGTGTAAACTCTTGAGAGCGCCATCGCAGCTAGTTCAGCTTCCAATTGACCAGAAACAGTGAGATTCGATTCCTTTCCAAAGAAGTCTTGAGAATAATCTACAGTTCCATCTTCTTTTCGAGGAGGATTGGCAGGATCAATTGTACTTACTCTGAACATTTCACCAGCACCTTCGGCATCAGAGCCTGTAATAATTGGCGCATGTATATTGTAAAAATGGTGGTCGTTGAAATACTTGTGTATCGCAAATGCCAAAGAGTGACGAATACGCAAAATGGCTCCAAAAGTGTTCGTTCTAGGACGCAAGTGCGCAATTTCTCTAAGAAATTCTAATGTATGCTTCTTCTTTTGAAGTGGATAAGTTTCTGCATCCGCTTCACCGAGTAACTCTATGCTTTCGGCTACCATTTCGACTGCTTGACCTGATCCTTGTGATGACACCAAATTACCTTTGGCCCGGATTGATGCTCCAGTTTGGATTTTCTTCATCAATTCTTCATCGAACTTCGACAAATCAGCTACGATTTGCAGATTGTTGATCGTAGAACCGTCGCTTAGTGCGATAAATGCGATTTCCTTGTTTCCTCTTTTGGTTCTAACCCAACCAGCTACTTCAATTTCTTGATCTGTTGGAGCGGTAACGAGCCAGTCTGCAATACGTTTACGGTGAAGAGCACCCATAATGAATCTTTAATTGATTTAATCGGGTGCAAAAATAGTGTATCCATGCGAAATGGACGATTGTAAAATCAGGCCTTTTTGAGGAGATTCAGATGACCTAAATGATGACTTCCGTGCCATGAATAGAGAGCAACGAGAAAAGATAAGTCGCGCTGATACTGGTATTGTGGATGAACGTAGGTTCTGCGAAAGGTTTCATCCGATAAGCCTTTGAGTAGGTTTGCTATTTTGAAATGCGTTCCGCGGATGATGTCGATCGCACTTTCAATCGGCAATGAGTAATCAGACAATTCAGCCCAACGTTCTTCGAAATATGGTTTGATGGTCGGATTGTCTTCTGTAAGGGTCAATTTTACTCGAATCAAACAGTTTAGGTGCGAGTCGGAAATATGATGCACAACTTGATTTCCTGTCCAACCATCTGGACGATAAGGCCTTGATAAATCCTCTTCGCTCAGCTGATCAAGTACTTTAAGAAGATGATGTGGAAGCGCTTCGATTTGTTCAATAAACTTTCGCGTTTCTCCTATATCATAGGATTCACGGTCAGAAAATCTTCCGATTGGATACTTAAGCTGTTCGTTGTCTGTCATTTTTTTGCTTCACTAAACTTGATTTTGTTTTCCTGTGCAAATGCGTTTTGTGCTTTTCTGTATTTCTCTGTGGCGACGGCAGTTTTCTTGTCGATTTCTTTGTACAACAATTCCACACGCGCTTCGTCTGTTTTAGAATACATGCTATCGGGCTTCGACAGCAACATCAGAGCCTCTTTGTATTCTTTATTGGTTAAATCCTGATAAACACCAATAAATTCTAAGGTAGCATTCTTAAAAATCTGATTGCCGTTAAAATCTCCAAAGCCCTCTGTTTTGGCTTTCGATAAATTAATTTGACCTCGAAGGCGGCCGTAAACAGTTTCCATATCCTGCTTCACATAAGTATCTAATACTTCCTGCAGATTGCCGGTTGCTTCAACAACCTTTATTTGTTGGGTAACAAGGCTATCGTTGTAGGCCGTTGGAGTCAATTTAGAATTGTTTCCACATGACGACAGTGCCATCGAGACTGCAAGAATGGTGAGGTTTCGGAGAATCACTAACATGCGACTAAGATAAAAAACGCGTTCTGAATTCTGAGTTAATTTTGAGATTTTGTCGTTTAGGCTTCAACGATGCATGAAATGTAACTGAACTCAAAAACTGTTGACTGATCAAAAGTTAATCTTTCCAATATTGCTTTTTGTTGCGGTCGGTGTAGCCAATAATGTTGCCGTTGGTGTCTGTGAGTCGCATCAATAAAAAATTGGGCGAGTTTGAATTGGGCGGCTCTGGCATAGTAAACAAACCAAATGGTAAATAAGGCGTGAAGGGCTCTGCCAAAAAAGCTGGCGCCAAGTTGTTTTTATAAGTATTAAAGTACATCCAACCATAAAGATCGCCGGTCTTGAAAATGGAGGTTCGGTATTGATAATTTTGCTTTACAGGCTCGAGAACTGCATCGTATTGAATGGGCAGAGCTACCGAATTATTGGCGAAAATGATGCCTGCCCTACCCTCTTTTCGCACTTCAAGCCAAAGGCTAGAATGACTATTTACGTTGCTTGCACCTTGCAATAATTTACGGTTGTAGGTTAAGCGTTCATATTCCATTGGCACTGTGAACTTGCCGGAATCGCTTACTATTCCATACCTCATTTCACCATCATTGCTGCGGTTGCCGACCAGAAAGAAGCCAGTATTTTGTTTGTCGTTTATGAATTTCTCCAAGCTATCGAACATCATAGGAGGCAGCTGATTAAAGCAAAGAATACCCATTTTTTTGTTGTTCTTAAACTGAACATAATTTTGGAATTGCCTTAAGGTATCTCCAATGAATTGCTTATTGTTTGCTAAATAATGATTCACCTTCACTTGAGTCGAACCCGCTGGAAGCTGAATGAAACTCACCTTATGTTGACTTTTCCCACCAGTTCGATTATTCAAGAGGGTTTCATGAAACTGTAATGTGTCGTTTTTAAAAGTGTAGGAGCAGTAAACAATTTCTTTCGCTGGTCTTTCATTGGGATATTCTTCCATATCCATGGGAGGAACTGCAACGTCATAGTCGGTATCTTCTTGCACTAAGATGCTTTCTGAATCCGACCAATTCGAATTCCGCTGTTTCGGTTTCTTGGGATTCGCAGCCAGAATAGAACCCTTAGCACCATCTACATCGAAAGTGAGCTTTTCTTCATAAGGCTTTCCGGTAAATTCTACGATAAAGGATGCCTGAATGTCTGTATAGTCGATGCCTTTGGCTGATTCAATTTTATGGGCGAGTACAATAAGCTTCCCAGGTTTTTTGGGTGAAAATGCTACAAGTGACCGCGTTTTATCTAGATTGGAAACGATGAAATACAGGAAAAAACCTTCTTCCAAGTATTGCGCACCGAGTTCACTTACAATTTTCACTTTTGGGCTAAACAGCGGCTTCCCATTGGTTTGGAAGTACTCGCGTTGGTCGTTTTTCTTGATACCGATGCATTGAAATTCATCGAAATAGAAACGATCAAATTCTGGGGCAATCATTTCGGATTTATTAAACAAGCCGCGAAGACCTCCTTTTTCGACTACATAACAATCTTGTGGAAGGTTGTGAATGCTCATGGCAGAAGCTTCAGCAGGAAAATAAATTCGATCGTACTTTGGTGTTTGGGTGATCTTGCCGAGTGTATCGCTAAAGCCCCACAATGAACCGATTCGATAAGGTACAACACCGCTTTGACCATGAAGGAAAGTGCTAAAACACAAGAGCAGTAGACTACACAGAATTCTCATGTCCGAAAGGTAAGCCGAAAAATGATCTCCCTAATTGCGCTAAGGATTTGAAACGGGATGAGTGTTTTTACAATACGGCTGCGAAAGGGATAGAAGCCGCAAGGCGGATAGCCCGGTGCCGCCTTCTAAATGCTTATTGGGGAATGTAAAATTGAGCGGCATTCGCCCAAAGAAAAAAGAAATCAGTCTTTCCAGAATTTCAAGCCTTTGGGATGATAATAACCAACCAACTTGCCGTCGTTACTGGAAATTTGAAGCAACGGAAAAACTTTTCGGTATTCGGAAGCGTTTTCGTCAACATCGAGAAAACGCATTGCTTTGATTCGGTGTTCAGTGAATGGCTCTAACAAAACGGCAGATACTGGAGGGTTTGAGTTGCGGGGTTTGTATTGATAATAAGCACCCTGCAAATTGTTGCTTTGAAGCTCGAAAAGCTGGACATCGTCTTTACTTTTCTCTGTTGTTAGAATTTCGTTGTAACGACAAGCTATAATTTGACGATTGTTGAGCGTGAGCAAGCCTTTCAGATTGTTCTGGCCGACTACAAAAATGTAATCTCGGTAATTGATAGATTGGTATTTGTTTTCGGGCAAGCCGGATAGTTGATCGTAAACGGGAGGAATGATCACTTCGTTAGAATCATTCACCATGCCGAATTTTAGAGAATTGTTTGGCTGCTGAACGCCGATCAAGAAATGGTGGTTGATGTTGTTGTCGGGATACACGACCGAAACAGAATCGTAACAAATTGGCGGCTGTTGGTCGAAAACAAGCATGCAGGTTTTTTGGTCGATCTTATATTGCACGAAATTCCTGTAAAACAGCACAGAATCGCCGTAGGATTGCTCGTTCGAAGGACCTGTGTAGGGCACAACTTGCACATTGGATGCGCCTTGCGGAAGCACGATTGTAGTTCGAAAATTCGAATCTGTTGTTTTACTTCTAGAGCGCGTCGGCAGCAACTCCAAACGCAGGATAGAAGTTGCTGTGTCAAAGGAAAACTGTGCAGTTTTGTTGAGATTTTGCTGTTCAAATTGTTTGTCGGGGTAATCATCAAGATCTCCGCCAGTTCCATTGCCGCCTCCAGTTCCACTGCCAGATCCCGATCCTTTTAATCCATAGTTGTCGGAAGCGACCATTTGTACTGGCGATACTTCGAAACGATCAGTTTTGGCATCGTATGCTAAAGTGATTATTTCAAAATCGGATGGACTATTTTTTTGCACTTTGAATGCTACACGATCAACTTCAAATTGGCTTGTTTTCATCATTGAAGCACAATCTTCAATGATGAAATGCGATTTTTGAAATTCGTTTGGATAATAGGCATACAAAGAGAGCAGTCTTCCAGGCTGAACGATTTTCAATAGGTGGATTGGCGATCGATCGAGCTTCCCTTTCTTTCGAAAATAAGAGAACTCTAATCTTTCGATGCGCTGAGCATCATTTAAAATTCGAGCGCCCTTTTTGGAATAAAAATGCGTTTGGAAATTCGAAAAGGGCTGTGCAACGTAGATTTCAGATTGAAGTTGCCTGATAAACCTATATTGATTGGGGATGAACAAATCGGTACCTACCAAACCATATGATGAATCCACTCGTGTGAGATAATGTTGCTTTGGAATTTTAGCTTCGTAATACAAAGGATGAGATCGATCGAAAAGGATAGCATCAAATTGAGGTTTTATTAGCATCTTTCCTGAAGTATCGGCGAAGCCCCATTGAGATTTGACCCGATAAGGAACCAGGATTCGACTTTGTGCAGAAAGTTTGGTTGCGAGCAAAAGGAAAATTGCAACACATCGTGTGAGATTCAATAATCTGGATCCGAAACTTATCATACCAATTGCAGCCATTCGCCAAGATCGGTTTCGTTGGGCAATTCGAGCTTTTTACGGAGGCGGTAACGGTTCATATCGACACTCTTAGGACTAATATTCAGCACGCCTGCAATTTCTTTGGAGGATAAACCTAAACGAATCATAGCACATAGCTTTCGTTCGTTTTCGGTTAATGGAGGAAACTTTTGCAAGAGGCGTTGGTAAAAGTCGGCGTTGATCAATTCAATATTGAGGTCGAAATTTTCGCGTTGCTTGGAGATGTTGAGTTTCAGCTCGAGATCGCGCTCCAAGGTTCGAAAATCGTCTGTGTTTGCCGACTTAATTTCTGCTCGGATGCTTTCTAATAAATCAGATTGCTGACTAATATAAAGCGCTAACTGTGTGATTTTTTTTCGTTTAAATTCGAGCTCATTGCGCATTTGGTTGGCTTCGATATTTGCCAGCAACAAAGCCGATTCGGCGGCATCTTTTCTAGATTCAGCAAGTTCTCGCTCCTGTTCCGACAAGTTTCTTTTTTGGTCGACGATAGACAAGTCTTTTGTTGCAATAGCCTGCAGTTTCTTAGCAATATCGAGCTTTTGCTTTTCGATAATTTGCTTTCTCTTAGTGCTGTTTCGGTACCAAAATGCCAACACGGTAAAAATCAGTACAAAGGAGATTCCGGTGATTAAATAAATTAGTCGGTTGCGCTGTAAGAGTTGAATTTCACTGTCTTTGACCAAAATTTCCTTTTCTTTCTTTTCTGTTTCGTAAATGGTATGCATTTCTGCTAAAGCACGAATTCGCTCGTCGTTGTAAAGTGAATCTTTGAGATTGGTATACAATTTCATATCGTCGAGCGACCTAGAAAAGCGACCTACTTCTTCGAAATAAGTTGAACGAGCAAGATAAAACTCAGCCATAAGATAATTTGTTCCCAATCGATTCACGATGGTTTCTGAGGAATCGAATAACGTTTCTGCCCGCTTAGTTTCTCCAATTGCCGCGCAGGCCTTGGCCATATTGAACAGCGTGATCGCGATTCCATAAGTTTCGTTGCTGGCGGTGCGGATTTCGAGGGCTTGTTCGAATTTCGCTAGTGCTCTTTCATTTTCTCCACGAACCAATAAAGCTTCAGCAGAATTGTGAAGTGCCTGCGCCATGCCGAGTTCGTCTCCAGTTTCGATAAAAATAGCCATCGATCTGTCGTAGTAAACTTGCGCGGTGTCAAGGTTTCCAAAATTGAAATAAGCAACACCCAAACCCATCAAGGAGCGACTTTCTCCTCGTTTATCGCCTAGTTGGTTATATGTTTTGCGTGCCCGATGGAGATATACAATTGCACTTGGATATTCCTTTTGGCTTGTGAACGCCATACCTAAATTGGATTGGCATTCAGCTTTCAAGGTTGGATCTTTAATTTCTTCGGCAATTCGAAGTGCTTTCAGGTAGTTTTTAGCGCTTTGGGCATATCGTGTTTGATAATGTGCAACTACACCCAAATTGCTGATGCACTTAGCTTCACCAGACCGATCTCCTGTTAATACATACAGAGAAAGGGCTTCAGAAAAACGACGATCGGATTCAATGTATTTTCCTTGGTGCATCAAGCAAAGTCCGAGCGTATTGAATGCCCCAGCCTTTTCGCCATAACTACCAATTTCGTTGAGCAAAAAGATCGCTTCACGCGCAAGTGTTTCGGCGGTATCGAGGCGGCTTTTCATGTACCAAGCGGTAGCTAATGCTTTGCGCGACAAGGCTATTCCGCGCTCGAAATCTTGTTTCTTCGATAAACTGTCTGCACTTACTGCAAATCGAAAACATCGATCTGAATCTACACGGCGGTATTCAAAAGACAAATCGAGCAGTAGCTTGATTTTGGTCGTATCTGATGCCGATTTTAATCTATATTCTAGGTTACGAATGCTTTCAGATAGCTGCGAATGCCCGAGAGTCGGGAGACAAAGAATAGAAAGAAAAATGATTGTTCGATGTCTAAAAAGTAACATGCCTCAACTTAATCAAATTGATTGCTTAAATAATGTATTGTAGTGATAATTTACATATCAGATAGTGGCAATCACCTTAAGTTCAATGGCAATTGGGGTGGGTAAACTATTGATTTCCAATGTAGTTCTACACGGAAGATTGTCTTTGAAAAACTCGGCATAAATGCGATTGTAGATAGGGAAATCGTCTTTCATATTGGTGAGAAACACAGTAACATCTACAATGTTATCCCAAGATGAACCACAGTCTTCGAGGATATAACGGATATTATTGAACACAGAGCGGCATTGCGCTTCGATATCGTAACTAACGATATTCCCTTGTTCATCGAGTTCTACACCAGGAATTATTTTAGTTCCTCTTTCGCGAGGACCAACACCACTAAGGAATAATAAGTTTCCAACTCGGCGAGCATGAGGGTATAAACCAACTGGTTCTGGGGCGCGTGAAGAATTTAGCTTGTCCATCAGGAAATTAAATCTCCACGAAAGTAGCTTAATTTCATCGTGTAGAGATAATTTGAATTGGAAATTCCTTTTCTTAACTTTTAGCTAAACTTATATCAATTTGATTATATGATAATTACGCAAATAATTAACTTCTATTGAAAAAGCCCTTGTAGATCTTTTTTCTGATAGAAAAGGTCTTATAAAGTTGCGGATAAACTAAGAAATCGGGGATAGGAAATTTTGCTTTGTAATGAATATCATCCACTATTAGCACATCTTTTCCTTGCTGTTCGATAATGTGATCGTGTTGCCAAGTTTCAAGAAAAAATGGGAGTTTCACACCTTCATCTCGAAAGAAATGTTTCACGTTGGATTCACTACTGTGATTAGTTATTTTACTAGTCCAGTATTGCTTTCCAATTACTGGAAGTTGCATTTCGATCTCTACAAGGTCGCCTGTTTTGCAACCATCGAAGCGCAATAGTTTAGAAGGAGGAAATTTTGGTGCTAGTGCTAAGAAAAGTTCTTCGTCGAAACGTGCAAAAACTTCGTCGGCGGTAATGTTCAGAAGAACTGATTCGATGCGAATATGCATCAGAGTTGTTCGAGTGTTTTCTTCACGTCTTCCATAAGCCACATCGGCGTTGAAGTGGCTCCACAAATACCAACACGTTCGCTTTCTCCAAGCCAGTCGAAGTTGATTTCATCCACTCGTGAAATGAAATAAGTTCTTGGGTTTTGATCCTTACATACATTGTAAAGCACCTTTCCGTTGGATGATTTTGTTCCACTCACGAACAAGATCACATCATATGAAACAGCGAAGCTTCTCAGTTCAGAATCTCTGTCGCTTACTTGAGAGCAAATGGTATCGTGTGCATTTACCTTGATTCCTTTAGCTTCGAGCGCTTCGCGAGTTTCTTTGAATTTTTGTTTGCTTTTGGTTGTTTGGGTGTAGAGTGTTATTTCTGAAGGTAATTTCTCGGTGTCGAGTTCGCTAACGTCGCCGAAAACGATTCCTTCGTTGTTGATCTGTCCCATTAATCCAGTTACCTCTGCATGACCTTTTTTCCCCATGAGGAAAATGGTTTCTTTTTTATCGAATGAGTTTCGAATTCGGTTCTGTAGTTTTAGTACCACCGGACAAGTTGCATCGATTAAAGTGATGTTGTTCTCGATGGCTTTTTTGTAGGTTGAAGGTGGTTCACCGTGGGCACGAATGAGCACTTTCTCATTTTCTAACGTATTAAAAACTTCGTAATCGATTATGCGTAAACCCTTTGCTTTTAGGCGATTTACTTCTTCATCGTTGTGAACAATATCACCTAAACAATACAAATAGCCTTGTTCGTCGAGCACGTCTTCTGCCATTTCGATGGCGTAAACCACACCAAAACAAAAGCCCGAATTAGAATCTATATTCACAGAAAGGTTCCTTGAAACCATTGGGTAAGTTTTTAAAGTAACCAAGTTCTAGGCGATTGGTTCAGATCAAGTTGAGTTGGTGACGAACGTATGATTTCAAAATGAGTGCATACTTTCTTGAATCTCGAATTCTGATCCTTTCGCTTAGGATGGTTGAAGCATGAGTGTTGTTGATCTTATTCAATAATGCGTAGTAGTAAACATAGGCAACATAAACGCCGAGGCGCGCACCTTTAGGAAGTTGTAGAATGCCTTTAAATCCATCGTCGAAATCCTTGCGTATGTCAGTAAGTATTTCAGCTTTTGAATCTTCGTTGAAATCGGTAATACTTAAATGTGGGAAGTAAACTCGTCCGAGTGTATTGTAATCAGCGTTAAGATCGCGAAGAAAATTGATTTTCTGGAAGGCTGATCCTAGGCGCATAGCTGGCTGCTTAAGATTTGCATAAAGACTTTCCTCGCCTTCGCAAAATACCCTTAAGCACATCAAGCCAACCACTTCGGCTGAACCTAGTATATATTTTTCGTAGTTGGATTGATCATACTCCATATCAGAGAGATCCATCTCCATAGAATTGAGAAAAGTGTCAATAAGTTCTCGTTCAATCTTGTATTCATTAACGCAAGCTTGAAAACTATGAAGAATTGGATTTAAACTGATTCCTCTTTCAATAGCCTTCCAAGTGTCTTCTCGGAATTCTCTTAAGAGTTCGTCAGCGTCAGGGCGATTAAATGTGTCGACAATTTCATCGGCAAATCGAACGAATCCATAAATCGCATAAATCGGATCTCTATAGCGATCTGCGAGCGACTTAATTCCTAATGTGAATGAAGTGCTATATCGCTTAGTGGTGATTCTGCTGCAGCGAATACTCACTGCATTGTAAAGATGCATTCCAGGTGTAACCAATTTCAGAAGAATTATCGATATCCTTTCAACATAGTCATCAACTGACGTCTAGCCAAAAAGATACGACTTTTAACTGTTCCAATTGGAAGATCTAAATAGTCTGCGATCTCTTTGTATTTGTATCCGTCGAAGTACATGGTGAATGGAATCTTGTATTCATCTGCAAGTATCTCAATTTTTTTCAGAATTTCTCTCTCTGAATAAGTAGATTCAGGTGCAACAAAATCAGCTTGTTGCGGAATATTAAGGAAATATAGGTCTTTAGTGTTGTCTACGATCGTATTTGTTTTCATCGAACGACGGTAATTGTTGATGAAAATGTTCTTCATAATCGTGTACATCCAAGCCTTTAAATTTGTTTTATCGGCAAACCTGTGGCGATTACTGATGGCCTTCAACAAGGTTTCTTGTAGAAGATCTTTAGCCTCCTCGTCGTTTGAAGTTAAGTTCAACGCGAAATATCTTAATGGCTTGCTTAAACTGAGCACTTCTGTGTTGAATTCGGTGGTTGACATAAAACGTTTTGTTTAATCTTTAGACAAAGATATTAAACAGTTTTTGTTTAACAAGCAACAAGTAAAGATTAAACAAAATAACTTGTATGTACATATATTTAGATATTTAAAACCTCCACAATTGACTGTCATATAGAGCCATGCATCTATTTGTACTCTTTCTAAATAGTGCCTAGACCCATAAAGTGCATGTTTTTTTTACCATTAATCAACTATGGAATGAAATGAAATCAATGCTTAACCAGCATTTTTAGAAACAAAAAAGGCATCCTTTTCAGAATGCCTCAAACTTTAATACTGTAAAGACGTGAGTTAATTGTTAGTTCCCGTTCTTAAATGCTGTGTTTGTGTTGATCCTTCTGCAAGATGAATAAGGTCCATTACATTGCTGATGAAAATTACTCTAGATGGAATTACAATTGATGGATCATGGATTTGCATTCCAGCTACTAAAACTCTAGTGCTACCCGACAACGCTGTAAGATCTTTCAAATATTGATTGATACTCATAACTGAGTGCGCTGCAGTGAAGAAAGTTAATATATAATCAGGCTTGTGCTCTCTACAAAAACTCTGGACGTCTTCACGCGGCAATGTCTGTCCCATGTAGGTAACTTTTTTGCCTCTTGCTTTAAGAATATAATTTGAAAACAACAATCCAGTTTCATGAAGCTCACCTTCCGGCAGGAATAACATAAATGAATCTGCTTGAGGATCTCGAACAACCGGCAAAGAGTTGATGGCAATAATGAGGTTTTTACGAATCAAGCTGCTAATAAAGTGCTCTTGGAGGATTGAAGATTCACCTGACAACCACATCATTCCAACCTTTTGAAGGAATGGAATAATTACTTGAAGCATGGTAACTTCAAATCCATGCTTTTCAATCGAATCGCTGATAGTTTGCTCAAACCGCAAATCATCGAATTCGATCATCGACAAAACCAATTGGTCGATTTGCACTTCGAAATACGAACTTTTATCGGTGTTTGAACGGCTTAACTCTATGATTTTCTGAGAAATATCAATTAAGCTAAGTTTCGACAAATGCGAGATTTTGCCTCCGTGACGAATTAAAAGTGAAATATTGAGCAGTAACTTAACATCCTGATCATTGTACAAACGAATATTGGTGTCGGTGCGATCTGGATTTAACAGACTGTAGCGTTGCTCCCAAATGCGTATGGTATGGGCTTTAACTCCAGAAAGTCTTTCTAGATCTTTTATAGAATACTTGGCATTAAGCGGGTGCATCACTTCAACACTTTAACTGCTCCACGGTTCAATTATAAAGAACCTCGTTTGCATGATGTTTAAAACAACAGAATAAATGTTTTGTTCAGTTGGTTGTAAAATTATTAATTGTTGAAAATCAGGCTTTGATAAAGGGCTGCATCAATCGAGCAGCGTACTTTCCTAGAATGTCGAATTCCAAATTTACTTTATCGCCTACTTTAAGTTTCCCCAAGTTGGTGTTTTCCCAAGTGTAGGGAATTATTTCAACGGAAAAGCCACTTTGACTAGATTCTACAACCGTTAAACTCACACCATTTACACAAATTGACCCTTTCTCAACAGTTAGCCAATTTGGATTTTGGTCGTGCTTAAAATACAATGCCCAGCTTCCATCACGATCGACTAACTGACCCAATTCCCCAATTCCATCCACATGACCTTGAACGATATGGCCATCTAAGCGACCATTTGCAGCAAGACAACGTTCTAAATTCACCCTGTCGCCAATTTGAAGTTCGCCTAAATTGGTTCGATTCAAAGTTTCGCTTATCGCTGTTACTTGATAGCAAGTTCCATCAACTGAAGTAACAGTCAAACAAACGCCATTGTGGGCTAAACTTTGATCGACTTTCAATTCTTTGGCGATCGAAGTCTCCAAAGTAAATTGAACATTTGTGCCTGTTCTTTCGATTTTTAACACCTCTGACGAGGATTCAATAATTCCTGTAAACATGTCAATCGATGGGTGTATTGTTACTTCCAATAATCTGAATTGTGCCTTTTATCGTTCTTTGAACAATTCCGGTAAGCCTTAGTTCATTTACAACACATATATAAAAGTAAACACCGTCTGGAACTTGCTCTTCAGTATTGTTTACTCCTCCATTCCAAAGCAACTCAGGATTCGTTGTTTCAAAAACTTGAGTCCCCCATCGGTTGTAAACAGTAAAAACTACACTTTCGATAAATGCATATGGAAATGGCCTGAAACTATCATTGAATCCATCTCCATTAGGAGAAAAAACATTTGGCAAGCTGTATTCCGGACAATTGTCGACGCACACAGCCAACGAATTGCTTTCATTTCCCGAAGAGTCAACAGCAACAACTTTGTAACAACCAGCAACTTGAAATCCTGGCAAATGTTCAAGCGTAAAGGTGACTAAATCAGTGCTATCGATCAATTCAAAAGGCTGATCGATTAAAGGCTTATAATAAATTCTAAACTTCAACACATCCGATGCACATGCATCGTTTGAAAGACTCCATTTTAAGGTATTGCTTAGAGAATCGCATGAACTAAAAATCAAAACAAGCGGCGGGCAAGGAGGAGTTAAGTCTTGAGCTGAAGAGCAAACTTCTTGAGAATAATTGCGCAATGGATTTTCAAATCCTGAAGCGGTAAAAGAACCCAACGCCAAAATTCTGTAACAATACACTTCACCATTGGCTAAACCGGTGTCGTTAAACGCAAGATTTTGTGTGGTTCCAATTGAATCGAAATTTCCTGTTAGATTGTTTTTTCGGTAAACAATAAAACTATCATTTTCCCATAAAACATTGTAATTCCACGAGAGATTTATCGTGTTGTCGCTTCCTAATGCTTGCAAAAAAACGGAAGAAGATTGTAATCCAAGCCCTATCGTTTCAACTCCATTAGCAAGGTGCTCCAATCGAACTTTGTAAGACCAAGCATTCTCTTTTGTGTCGAAAGGTGAAACTGTATCGAAGTAAGTTGTGTCGTTTAGTCCGCTCAATGTAGCCACATCAGTAAAGTTGGTTCCATTTAGGCCCTGCGCTTTTTGTAATACATATTGGTAGGGTCCAGGCCACTGAATCACATCCAAGTCTTCAGGCTTCGACCATTCAACGTACATTTTTCCGCTGGATGAAGAAGTGCTATCAACACTCACATGGGTAATTACTGGGAGTATATCGGCCAGCTCTGCACAAGCCTCATTCGATGCATAACTTTCAGCTCCGTCAGGGAAAAGTGCGACAACCATGTAACAATAGCTTCTTCCTGGCAATAATGATCCTTGGGTGAGGCCATCGGTAAACGAAAGTGTGTTAAGTCCATTTACAGTATCAATCAATTGGTAATCTGTGTAATCTGGCACACCTGTTTCGCATTGATCGGGTTGAAAACCATAAAATCCATTTCGCCTGTAAATGGAATATCCACTTGCTTTTGTGCAAGGACTAATCTCCCAATTTAGGCTGATCGTATTTCCTTGCGGGGATGATGTTAGATTTTCAGGAGCTTGAGCAACTACCTGCACTTGCATCGTTTCGTAATAAGCCAAATTCGGCTGTCCGTTATCTATAGCTTTAAAGGTGATTAAATAAGGTTCTCTCCGAACATGATCGCAGCTTGTGTTCCAGCTGAAGGTTTGAACGACCGATGATTGTCCAGTTATTGTAGTAAAAACTGCATTTCCCGGAGGATCGAAAAGAAGTGGCCCTCCAGTGGCAGAAAGCGTAACCAATTGGGATGGGTTGTCTTGGTCTGTGGCTAAAACCTCAAATCCGATAGATGTTCCTGCATCTACACAAAGATCTGGCAAACCAATAATAGTTGGGGGCTGGTTTTGGCAAGGCACAACATCAATCTGCATGTCGCGCGTTACTGACCCAATCAAAATGCCATTTCTCCACTCTTCGATAATAAACGCCACGTTGTATTCACCAATTCCACTTAATGGTGGCGTATCCCAAACTAGGTCGCCTGTAAGAGGATCGAGTGTGAAGCTATTGGTTGCAACTGGCTGAACAAATCCTGGAATTACAACACCATTTTCGCCACGACAATTCACAATCCGATACGAAATACTATCACCATCAGGGTCGTAGGCGCCCGGATTATGGATGAAAATTTGACCCGGGCAGGCTTGGTCGATTGGAGGATTGAGCAGTTGAACAGAATTGTTTACCCCAAGAAATGGGTTGATGATCAACTCAGTAGAAACAAAAAATGGAATATTGATGGAGTTCGGAATATTTACTACGCCTCCATTTCGGTTTGGGTCTTCAAAACTGATAACATAAACCGATGGCGCTGGAAATGTGTGAATGCCAACGTAAACGTTTTTTTTTATATCGAGCGACAGAATTTCGCCAAGGCCATTGCCATTAATTCTAGGGATCGTATCAATAATTCCGTCGCCCCAAGAAATCCCTAATTCCGGTCGATCGGCAGGACTATCTAGTTTTGTATAAGTGATAATTGTGGCTTCATATTGAAATCCTCCAAGGTGGCGATAGGTGATTTCACCCGCACGATTGTGCGTAGCATGAGCCTTATTCACGAACGAAAGGCAGATGCACATCAACAAAATGAGACGGAAAATCATCGTCTGGAAAGATACCAAAAACAAACGGTGCTGAACAAAGGAATGTTGCAGCACCGTTTAGAATAAGAGCTTTTTAATTATTTGTTAATTCCCGTTTTCTGAGATGAAACGCAAACGAACCAAGCGAAGTTCTAGTTCTCCAATTTCATTGTCACCAAGTTCTTTTACGGCAACTACCATTGAATCGGTTTCTGATGACTTGAAGTAGTCGATTATTTCTTCTTGAATTTCTTCATCAATCACATCGTCGATATAATAACCAATATCGAGTCGGGTGCCTGAATAAACAATGGCTTCCATCTCTTCGATTAGCTGGTCCATTGAAAGACCACGTTGACTTGCAATATCTTCAAGTGCGATCTTACGGTCGACGCTTTGAATGATATGGACCTTCTGGGTGGATTTATTAACGACCGATTTAACAACCATACTCATTGGTCGATCGATTTCATTGTCGCGCACATAATCGGAAATAATCTGAGCGAATTCCTTCCCATACTTTTCAGCCTTACCAGCACCAACACCAGAAATCTGCTTTAGTTCACTGATATTCAAAGGATACTGAATAGTCATATCGATGAGCGATTGCTCTTGGAATATAACGTAAGGCGGCATGTTGTGCTTCTTCGCAATTTTCCGAGTCAGATCCTTCAACATTGCAAAGAGCGTTTCATCTGCAGCACCGCCACCTTGTCCGCCAGCCGCAATGATTTCATCGTCTTCGTCCGTATCAGAATAATCATGGTCTTCGGTGATCATGATTTCGTAAGGATTCTCCAGGAAATCGTGGCCAGCTTTGGTGAGTTTAAGTGTGCCATAATTCTCAATTTCCTTTTCGAGGAAACCTTGAACAACAGCTTGGCGGATTACGCTATTCCAATGAAGTGGCGTTTTATCCGATCCTTTGCCAAACAACTCCAACTGATCGTGCTTGTATGATTTTACGGTCGAATTGATTGCTCCTGTTAGAACATGAACAATATGTTTGTCTTTGAAGATCTCTTTAACACCCAAAACTGCATCTATTGCTTGACAGATATCCTCCATACCGTCGAATTTTTTTTTCGGATGACGGCAATTATCGCACATGCTGTTGCAA
Organism: Flavobacteriales bacterium; assembly: GCA_040403315.1. Taxonomy (GTDB): domain Bacteria; phylum Bacteroidota; class Bacteroidia; order M30B66; family M30B66; genus CAMCXT01. Next base: position 627,269 of record JBBAKX010000001.1, on the reverse strand, counting down.
CCACTTTCATCGTATTCTTCGCCAAAGTAGTGGAGGATGAATTTTCGGCGGCACATTGAAGTTTCGGCATATCCGATTGTTTCGGCTAGAAGTTGTTGACCGATTTCTTGTTCTGCAACATGTTTATTCTTGAGGAATTTCTCAAGTTTCTGGATGTCGTCGTAACTGTAAAATGCCAAGCACATACCTTCGCCACCATCACGACCTGCGCGACCAGTTTCTTGATAGTATCCTTCAAGACTTTTCGGCATTTCATGGTGAATCACGAAGCGTACATCTGGCTTGTCGATTCCCATTCCGAAAGCAATTGTAGCAACAATCACATCCGCTTCTTCCATGAGGAATTTGTCTTGATGAGATGCGCGAGTGCTTGCGTCGAGACCTGCGTGATAAGGCAGAGCTTTAATTCCATTCACAACCAAAGTTTCAGCAATTTCTTCAACCTTTTTACGGCTGAGGCAATAGATGATTCCTGATTTCCCGGGATGAAGACGAATGAAGCGGATAATTTCCTTTACAACATCTTTCTTTGGGCGAACCTCATAATAAAGGTTGTCGCGATTGAAGGACGATTTGTAGAGGGTTGCCTCGTTCATGTTCAGGTTCTTCATGATATCTTGCTGAACTTTCGGCGTTGCTGTTGCGGTTAGAGCCATGATTGGCACAGTTCCGATCGCCTCAATAATGGGGCGCAAACGACGGTATTCAGGGCGGAAATCATGTCCCCATTCAGAAATACAATGCGCTTCATCGATTGCAAAAAAGGAGATATTGATTTCCCTGAGGAATTGAACATTCTCATCTTTGGTAAGAGATTCGGGCGCTACATAAAGCAATTTGGTTACTCCGCTGATGATATCGGCCTTTACCTGCGCTATTTCGCTTTTGTTCAGCGAAGAATTCATGAAATGTGCGATGCCAGTGGCGCCTCCGAAATTCCGAATAGAATCTACTTGATTTTTCATCAAGGCAATCAAAGGAGAAACGATAATCGCAGTTCCTTCAGAGATTAAAGCCGGCAACTGATAACAAAGCGACTTTCCTCCACCGGTTGGCATAATCACAAAAGTGTCTTGCCCGTTGAGGATATTTTTTATGATTGATTCCTGTTCACCTTTAAATGAACTGAATCCAAAAAAATGATTCAGTTGTTCGGATAAATGAACTGGACTTTCTGCTACTTCCAACATGTTTATGAATTCACTGTATTACTGATAATTGCGATTTTAAAGCTCAGGTTAACAACTTTTTTGTTGTTTTATTAGCAATTCTGAAAATTTATGCCCTAAACATTTTTATTATCGCAACCTAAGATTAAAGATACATTTATAAATCGTTTTACAAAGAAATTCATTGCTCGTTACGAATAATTTGAATTTACTGATTTACAGTACGATACAAAACTCAAAAAATGTTTTTTCGGCAGATAGGTATGAATGCTCATATAATTATGATCAGATTTGAACTGTACCTCGTTACGAACAAATTTGAACCATGTTGCGTTTCGAAATTAAATTTTGCGAAGCTCTGAAGTATACTTAAAATACGCAATTATATTTGGCTAAACGCCTGTCAGATTCAGTTAAACATTACAAGCCTTAATCTTTATTTGTTTTTCCGACGAACTGGTTGTGAGATCAATTAAGAATGCTGAAGTTTGAAAACAAAAAATTATGCTTCCGGAATTCAATTCAGCATTCGCCGAAAAGCTCGACAAGGAAGATCTTCTAAAGGATTTTCGCAGTAAATTTCATCTACCTGTTCTGCACAATAAAACAGCCGCTTACTTCTGTGGAAATTCGCTTGGACTTCAACCCATTTCGGCAGAAGCATCAATTTCGAAGGAATTACGCGACTGGGCGAACCTTGGAGTAGAAGGTCATGTTTTTGCAGAAAGACCTTGGGTGAGTTACCATGAACAATTTGCACCCTTACTCGCTAAAATTACTGGAGCCAAACCCAACGAAGTAGTTGCCATGAATGCCCTCACTGTGAATCTTCATTTGTTGATGGCAACATTTTACCAACCAACAGCAAAGCGTTTCAGAATAATCTGTGAACAAAAAGCCTTCCCCTCAGATATTTACGCACTCGAAAGTCAGGCGAAACTCCATGGACTCGATCCCAAAAAAGCAATCCGAGAAATTGCTCCTCGTGAGGGTAGTGTAGAAATCCAACACGAAGATATTATTCAAGCCATCCGTGAAGAAGGCGATCAGTTAGCATTGGTCATGATTGGTGGTGTAAACTACTATACGGGACAAGCTTTCGACATGCCAGCCATTACCCTTGAAGCACACGCCGTAGGAGCATTTGCTGGATTTGATCTTGCGCATGCGATCGGGAACATCGAGTTACATTTACATGACTGGGATGTAGACTTTGCTGCATGGTGTTCGTATAAATACCTCAACTCTGGTCCTGGCGGAGTGGCTGGAATTTACATCCACGAAAAACACAGCAGCAACCCAGAAACTTTTCGTCTTGCTGGATGGTGGGGTCATGACAAAGCGAGTCGTTTCAAAATGGATCCAGAGTTTATCCCCATTCCAACAGCAGAAAGCTGGCAAATGAGTAATGCTCCAGTTATCTCAATGGCAGTTCATTTGGCATCGCTTGAACTTTTCGAAGAAGCAGGGATGCCGGCTTTGTTAAATAAAGCCCGAATGTTAAACAGTTATGGCGATTTGCTGTTACGTGAAGTGCAAAATATGCCAGGTTTCGAAGGAATGTTCAGTATTATCACTCCAGCCTCAAGAGGTTGTCAATTAAGCTTGCTTTTCCACCGAGATGGGCGAAAAATGTTCGACTATCTTCTCGAAAACAGCATTATTGCCGATTGGCGCGAACCCAATGTTATCCGTATTGCACCAGTTCCACTATACAATAGCTTCATGGATGTATTCCGTTTGGCTGAAACCATTTCTTCTTTCAAATCCTGAGTAACGCATGACAAAACCTAAACAAATTACCATAGCAGGATCGGGCCTCGTAGGTGCATTGCAGTCGATTTATCTTGCCAAACGTGGCTTCGATGTTACTTTGTATGAAAGAAGACCCGACATGCGTGCAAACAGAATGAGCGCAGGAAGATCTATTAATTTGGCTTTGTCGGATCGTGGATTTAAAGGCCTCGAAGGTGTTGGTTTCAGAAATGAAATTGAAGAAATCTCAATCGCCATGTATCGCCGCGTTATGCACGATATTAAAGGAAATTTGAGCTTCCAGAATTATGGTAAAGATGGACAGGCTATTTATTCTGTATCTCGAGGAGGTTTGAACTGCAAACTGATGGATTTGGCTGAAGCTTCGGGCGTGAAAATCCAGTTCAGCGAACGTTGCACAAACGTTAATCTCGAAACTGGAACAGCTGTTTTCGAAAATCCTGAAGGTAAGCACACCGTTGAATCGGAATTTCTTATTGGTGCCGACGGAGCGTATTCGGAAGTGCGCAAAGAAATGGAAAAGCGCCCATGGTATAACTATTCACAATACTATATTGACTACGCATACAAGGAGTTAAGTATCCCGCCAGCGGAAGATGGTTCACATCAACTGGAAAAAAACGCCTTGCATATTTGGCCTCGCAAAGACTTCATGTTGATTGCCTTGCCCAATCTCGATGGAAGCTTTACACTCACATTGTTTTTCCCGAAATCGGGCGAACTTTCTTTCGACAGCCTCGATACAATCGATAAAGCTGAAGCATTCTTCAGAGATCAATTCTCCGATGTTTTGGATTTGATGCCACATTTCAGAGAAGAGTACGCCGAAAATCCAGCTTCAGCGATGGTTATCGTACGTTGTTATCCATGGTCTTGGGGAGATAAGATAATGCTCATCGGTGATTCAGCACATGCCATTGTTCCATTTTATGGACAAGGTATGAACTGTGGATTTGAAGATTGCAGCGTTTTTAGTGATTTGCTCGACAATCACACCGGCGATTGGGCTTCTTTGATGCGCAAATATGAGCAGAGCCGCAAGCGGAATGGAGACGCCATTGCAGAACTAGCATTGAGAAACTTTATCGAAATGCGCGATCGTGTGTCGCAGCCAGAATTCCTACTTCAGAAGAAAATCGAAGGATGGTTTAGTGAAAAACATCCAACATTATGGACGCCATTGTACTCGATGGTTACTTTTAGCCATGTGCCCTATTCAGAAGCGCTTGAAAAAGGTGATCATCAGGAAAACATCATGCAGAAAGTGATGAAGCTTCCTAACATTGAAGAAAATTGGAACTCCGAAGAAGTAGAGCAAATGATTCTCAGCGGGCTGAATGCCTAATCAACCTTGTTCTCCTCTTTTACAACGATAGGCGGCGCTGTAGTTTCGGTCGATTTAATGCGTGTTGCAGCATATACTGCCACAATACCGGCAACCAATGCTATATATCCAACGTAGTTGTAGTTTGTCAATCGTCCGGCCTCATCTTTTCCTACAATTGAACCAGCAATAAAGGCCGCAATCCCAGCTGATAGTTGTTGAGCTGAACTATTAAAACTCATGAAACTGCCGCGGGTTCTAGGCTCCGTAGTGGAAGATATAATTGCCATAGCGGGCACTACTCTACCATTTACGGTGATAAAGAAAATGCTGGTAATTACTAACACAAATGGGATTGGCCAAGCTCCAAGGTTTGTGATTAAAAACACCGGAATAAGCATGAGGCTCCCAAAAATCAAAAAGACCTTCAACCTACCAATTTTATCGGCTAAGCGCCCTACCAAAGGCGCTGTAAATACCGCACAAAGTCCGCCGAATAGGTAAATCAAGTTTACTTGATTCCTCGTAAATCCAACATTCATTTCCATATAAGGTGCAATAAATGGAATGATGGTAAATTGGGAGAACATTAACATGCTCATTAAAAAAAGTGCCCGACGTTGGTTGAGATTTTTGGCCAAATTTACCAATACTTGTTTGGGATCTGGCCGGTTTGCCTTGTTAGTAATGTGCTGGTTCATGTAAGGTACAAAAACCAAAACGGCAATGAGAATGAAGATTCCGATAACGGCAATAAATAAAAATGGCGCATGCCAAGAATAAACACCAGCGAGATAGCTACCAAAAGGAACACCGAATACAGACGCGAGAGCAAAACCAGATGTAAGAATGCCCATTGCGGCTCCTCTGCGTGCGAGTGGAATGGCATCAGAAACAATGGAGAGCATAAGCGTGCTTAACAAACCACCAAAAGCACCTGTTAATACCCGCGAAGCCAACATAAACTGGTAGTTTGGGGCAAAGGCGCAAGCGAGTGTGCCGAGAAGAAACCCTACATAACAGATCATGAGCAATTTTTTTCGATCGAAATTGTCTACGAAAAACGCACCTGCAAAGCCAACCAATCCTGCAGTAATGTTGTAGGAAGAAACAATGTTTCCGAATTGTGGTGGATTGATGTTGAAAATCTCCATGAGCTGTTTGCCCATTGGCATAATGATCATAAAATCCATCACATGCGTGAACTGAATCAACGCAAGTGTGAAAAGCATCTGCAGTTCTTTACGTTTCAATAGGATAGATTTTAATTTGATTAACTAAGGAAATGTTGTGCTGCAAAAGCCGACAACCAAGCCAGCGCTCCAAACCAGAAAAACTGGATAATGGGCCATTTCCAAGATCCGGTTTCTCGTCTTACCACCGCTAGTGTGCTCATACATTGCAAAGCGAACGCATAAAACAAGATCAAGGCAAAGGATGTAGCAAAAGTGAAGATTTTATTTCCTGTTCCATCCCACACATCTTGCTGCATGCGCATTTTAAGCGATGAAGTATCTTCATCTGCACTTCCTGCTCCGTAAATTGTAGCCATTGTTCCAACAAAAACTTCGCGTGCTGCAAATGAAGTTACCAATGCAATTCCAATTTTCCAATCGAAACCCAGTGGTTTAATTGCGGGTTCAATTGCTCTTCCAATATATCCTGCATAGGAATACCTCAACTTTTCTGACTCGAGTTTTTCTTCAGCTTTTTCTTTTCCTAGTTCGGCTATCAGTTCAGGGTTTCTATATTGTTGTTCCAATTTTGAAAACTGTTCTCCGGGACCGTAAGACGACAATCCCCATAATACAATGGAAATTGCGACAATGACTTTACCTGCATCTAAAACGAAAACCTTCACTTTATCGAACATGGTATAAAACATCACCGAAAGTTGTGGCATTCTATACACAGGCAATTCCATGATAAATATGCTTCGCTCTTTAGACTTTACCCAGAATTTCATTAGTAATGCAGAAAAAAGTGCTGCTAAAAAACCCAAAAGATAAAGGCCCATCAGTACCAAGCCTCGTGTATTGAAAAACCCAGAGTCTTCATCAGGAATAGCAATCGCAATCAACAAAGTATAAACAGGCAATCTTGCCGAACAACTCATTAAAGGCGTGATGAAAATGGTGATTAGCCTTTCACGAGAATTTTTGATTGTTCGCGCCGACATGATTGCAGGAACTGCACATGCAACACCGCTGATTAAAGGAATTATCGATCTTCCATTAATTCCGAAACGCCTCAATAGCCGATCCATAATAAAACTCACGCGCGCCATGTAGCCAGTATCTTCAAGAATAGCAATAAAGCCGAAAAGAATGGCGATCTGCGGTATAAACATCAGAATACCACCTAAGCCTGGCAGGATTCCTTGGGTGAGCAAATTGGTGAAACTTCCAGCAGGGAGTGCATTTGAAAGTTGATCACCTAATAGAATAAAGCCTTGATCGATGAGATCCATTGGCAATTCGGACCATGAAAAAACGGCTTGAAAAATAAGCAGTAGCACACCCATAAATGCAAGAAAGCCCCAAAGGGGATGGGTAAGCACACTGTCGATGCGATTTGTGATGCCGAATGCCTTGAGTGGATTAAGTTTCTCTACAGCACTCTCTAAAATCTTATTGATAGCAGCATACCGAATGAGGGAGTCTTCAGATTGCAATTGAAAAGAGGCAACGTTATGCTTTTCTAGTATTCCTTTGGCTTGAGGCATCGGGAATCTGTCTTCGAGCATCAATTGGTTGGCTCCAATTAAAAACGCTTCAAAAGGTGTCCGTTCAGGAAAGGCAATACAAAGATCGTTTAGCAATTCTGTTCGAATCGGCGCAGGCTGCCAAGTGCTTTTAGGCGTTGTGTGCGCTTGAAGAATGGCAGACTTAATTTCCCGAATGCCCTTTTTCTCGCGCGCGTTCAGAGAAAAGACAGGGATTCCTAAAGCAGATTTTAGCACTTCAAGCTTCAGTTCCCGACCAGAGCCCTCCAATAAATCGATCATGTTTACTGCCAATACAACGGGCACACCGAGGTCGATGAGTTGGGTGCACAACAACAACGATCGATTAAGATTGGAAGCATCTGCAACCATCAAGATAAGATCAGGATAGTCGGTCGAGCTACGGTCGAGCAGCGCTACTAGAGTTTCGAGCTCATCGGGCGATTTTGGATAGAGGCAATAGGTGCCAGGAAGGTCGATGAAGTTAATTGTTCGGGCAGTTTGACCAACTGAACCTGAAACCCTCACCTTTCCTGTTCTTTTTTCAACCGTTACACCTGGAAAATTTCCAGTTTTTTGATTGAGGCCTGTAAGTGCATTGAACAAGGTTGATTTGCCGCTGTTTGGATTCCCAACTAGCGCAACATTGAAAGCCTTTGATGAAGAATCAAGCATGTTCAGGCTCAACAATAACTGTTTTGGCTTCGGCAATTCTAATGCTGATGATTGAGCCGTGGCAAGCAAATGCAAGTGGATCGCCCAAAGGCGCTTTCCTGATCATTGTAACTAATGTGCCTGGGATGCATCCTAATTCTATCATCTTCAAGGATATTTCCTGATCAAGAAACGACACAACGCGTGCACTGTTTCCAGGAGATAATTGAGAAAGAGAATGGGATTGCGACACTATTCGGAACGATTCTAAACAACAGTGCGAAATTACACAATTGCCCGAATCGAAGGCGAAAAATCGTGGTGATTTGGCGGTGAAATCGAAGCGACGCGTTTAGATCTTCTTAAATCAGGACAATCGCATTTTTTCTTTCCCAAGCCGCAGCTTTGAAAACCCAATGCTACCAAAACAAGCAGCAGAAATGGCCTTAGTTTTCTCATGTGAATTTTAACGGGTGATCCTTGTTCTTGTTGCAGGTAAAGTTCCGAAAAGCTTTCATTTATCAAAATGTTTCAAGCTGTTCGGTTAATATGAATGTGTATTTTCGCTTCGTGATGAAGCATTTAACTCTATTGTTTTTCTTTTTTGCCGCTGGGGCTCAACTTTTTTCTCAAACTGGCAATGCTGGATTAGGCACAAACAATCCGCATCCTAGCGCGAAATTCGAGATCGCTGCCGATTCTCAAGGATTCCTCATGCCTCGATTGAGCACTTTGCAAAGATTGGATGTAAACAGCCCAGCAAATGGACTGATGGTGTACGATACCGATACAAACTCTCCTTGGTTTTTCAATGGAACGGTTTGGCAGAACACAGTTGTTCCAGAAATTGAAGTGCCATCATCTGTTATTTTTTCCTTTATGAGTCAAAGTGGTACTGCTCAAGCCGCTGAAACCACCATTGGATCTTACGTAATTCCGGCATCTTCTGTAGAAGCCGACGGACAAGCTATTGAGCTGCATGCATTTGGTGAAGTAAACGCCGACACAGGAATTTTCAGGTTCAAATTTGCCACACAAGTGCTCAATTTTCCTGTGTTTGCAACAGGAAGATGGGATGCTAGAATTACCTTGCACCGTTTGCCGGGTGGATCAACAAAGATTTCTGGAGCCTTGGTGATGCCGGGCTACCAAACCAGTGCTTTCTCAACAGGCTTGCTGAATTTTGATGCGGCGATTCCTTTTCAGATTACTGCACAGCAGAATGATCCTTTGATTAATGGATTAACAGTTGAAGGATTCTTTTTGAGTAAGGTTCGTTAGCAGGTGTATTTAACTGCCTGAGCCATTCTACTTCCCGAAAACCGTTTCTTCAACCCAACCTTTTCCCCACTCGTTAATTTCCTGTTCCGACCAAAGTTCGGGATAGAAAATCCGTTTTTGGAAACGCGGAGGCAAATACTTCTGCCAATTGGTTCCGCCAGTTGCGGCAATGTCTTCAGGGTTTCTTTGGAGATAACGAACAGCACTTTTGTAGTGCATCAGAGGCCAATTCACATTTACCAAGGTATCAAGCTTACGAAGTTTTTCTTTTAAAGCATCAACATTCACGCCTTCGGCTTTCAGCTTGTTGTATTGCGTCAACAAGTTTCTTGTGGTATTTCTTTCAGCCAATTCGATGAGCGACTTTTTGTATTTGTCTTCGAACTGCTTCAATGTGAGTGTTTTCTTTCCGGTTGCAAGTTCTGTTGCACCTGCTTGCCAATAAATGAACTCGAATTGTTCACGAATTCCGGATCCATTTCCGCGGAAGCGCTCCCTATGGTCTTTATCGACCAAATTGATGAACTCGGTGGCGTAAATTTCAATCATCCGATATTGTGCACTTTGGAAACCAGAGGCAGGCAACAACGACATTCGGTACTTGAGAAATTGCTGTTGGTCCATGCCATCCACCATCACATCGAAAGAATGCGTTAGGTTGATGAAGTAGCGATTCACACGCTCAACGCGGCAACAAAGGAAATCAACATCCGCCGTTTCGGCTGAAGCCATCTGCTCCAATTCGTGCAAACAGAGCTTGAAATATAGCTCGGTAATTTGGTGGTACATGATGAAGATTCCCTCATCAGGGAAACTCGTGCGCGGATTTTGCAAACTCAACAAAGTGTCGAGATGGATGTAATCCCAATAGGTGAGGTAATCGGCATATAATAAGCCATCGAGGTAGGAAGCCAAATCTTGACCCATGGCTGAGTATTTTTCCTGCAGCAACTTAATTCGGCTAACAATATCTTCTGGTAACTCCATTCGTTTTGTTAATTCGGGACGACAATGATAGGAAAAACCATCGACATCGATCTTGAACAGAAGCCTCGATGAAATACATAAACAGTGGGCAAACTAGATCATAAAAAGGGAAGACTCAAACCCTGTTTTGGTGGATGTATTTAGCTATTTTTACAGCCTTAAAGAACTCATTCAACCACAAAAGATATGTCATTTCGTACCGAACACGACACCATGGGAGCCGTTCAGGTTCCAGCCGATAAATATTGGGGCGCGCAAACTGAGCGTTCAAGAAACAACTTCAAAATTGGACCTGAAGCATCGATGCCAAAGGAGATCATCTATGCATTTGCACACTTGAAAAAAGCTGCAGCACAAGCGAATCGTGATCTTGGAGTGTTAAGTGCCGAAAAATGTGCGATGATCGAACAGGCTTGTCAAGAAATTCTTGAGCACAAACTCGACGATCAATTTCCATTGGTGATTTGGCAAACAGGCTCTGGCACGCAAAGCAACATGAATGTGAACGAAGTGGTTGCTTACCGCGCTCACGTTATCAATGGTGGCTCATTGAACGACGAAAAGAAAGTGCTTCATCCAAACGATGATGTAAATAAAAGTCAGTCGAGCAACGACACCTACCCTACTGCGATGCACATTGCGGCTTATACCCAAGTTGTGGAAGTTACACTTCCGGGGATGACAAAGCTTCGCGATACACTTCAAGCAAAATCTGAAGCATTTAAAGACATCGTAAAAACTGGTCGAACGCATTTTATGGATGCGACTCCACTCACCTTGGGACAAGAATTCGGAGGTTATGTGCAGCAACTCACCAATTCGATTCGTGCGATCAATAACGCGCTCGAAATGGTGAAAGAACTTGCCCTCGGCGGAACAGCAGTTGGAACAGGGTTGAATACTCCGAAAGATTACGATGTTTTGGTGGCGAAGAAAATCGCTGAATCAACTGGTTATCCATTCGTTACAGCACCAAACAAATTCGAAGCTTTGGCAGCACATGATGCGATGGTAGAACTTTCGGGTGCCTTGAAGCGCGCTGCTGTTTCGATGATGAAAATTGCGAACGACATCCGCATGTTGAGTTCTGGACCACGCTCTGGGATTGGTGAAATTGTAATTCCTGACAATGAACCAGGATCTTCAATCATGCCGGGTAAAGTAAATCCAACACAACCAGAAGCAATGACTATGGTTGCAGCGCAAGTGATGGGCAACGATGTGGCGGTGTCGATTGGTGGTTCAAATGGTCATTTCGAATTGAATGTTTTCAAACCACTCATTGCAGCCAATGTATTGCAAAGTGCACGTTTGATCGGTGATGCATGTGTGTCTTTCAACGACAAATGTGCTGTAGGTATCGAACCGAATTTGCCAATCATCAAGCAACACTTAGAAAATTCTTTGATGTTGGTAACTGCATTGAACACGCATATCGGTTACGAAAATGCAGCGAAGATTGCCAAAACAGCACACAAAGAAGGCAAAACCCTTCGTCAGGTTTCGATCGAGTTGGGCTTGCTCACAGATGAGCAGTTTACCGCTTGGGTTGATCCAGCGAAGATGGTTTGATTCCATTTTAGCAACCCCGGACTTCCAGCCCCGAACTTACGTCCGGGGTTGCTGAACCATTATTTAATTTTACCATAAGAGCGCGGTAGAAAAAATCTAGCCATGATAATCTTCATTTGCTTAATCCTAATTACAAGTAGCCTCCAAGCTCAGCGCACCAAAACCATCGAGGGAATTAATTTACATAGCCTCGAATTGAGTAGAACCCTTTACAATAAAGGAGAAAACTTGTTTTGTTCACCATTGAGTTTATCCACTGCCTTGGCGATGACCTATGCAGGCGCGAATGGAAAAACATTGGAAGAATACGAAACCGTGATGCATTATCCTAGAGAACAAACCTTCGGTGAGATCAAATCCTTTTCAGATAAGCTTAATGATCTAGGAAAGCTTGGAAATGTGTCATTGAATATCGACAATGCGCTTTGGTTCAGATTGTCACTCAAACCAGATTTCGTAACAAGAATGAAGCAAAGTTTTGGAGCTTCATTTTACCCACTTACAGGGGCGAAACCCATCAACGATTGGGCAAACGAGAAGACAAAAGGGAGGATTCCAAAAGTATTGGAAGAAGTCGACATCACTCCAGACATCAAACTCGTGCTCACAAATGCAATTTATTTCAAAGGGAAATGGAAGTCGACCTTCGATTCAGCAAAAACACAAGAAGCTCCATTTTATCAATCAGATGGACAGAAGAAAGATTGCAAGTTGATGTATCAAAGGAGTGCATTTAAGTATCTCGAGACCAGCAATTTTCAAGCACTTGAGCTTCCATATTCGGGCGAAGAGGTTGTGATGCAAGTGTTTCTTCCAAGGCAGAATTCAACAATCGAAAATTTACTTGCGGGATTAAAGCCTGAAGACTTGGATTTGCTTGAGAAAGGTTATGCGCAAGATGTAAATGTGTTTTTACCCCGTTTCAAGATGGAAACATTTTACGATCTAATAGAACCACTAAAATCGATGGGACTGAATTTGCCATTTTCAGGAGGCGATTTCAGTAAAATGGCTGGAGAGCGGCTAGAAATCAGCAAGATTATTCAAAAAGCATTCGTAGAATTAAAAGAAGATGGCACAGAAGCCGCAGCAATAACAGTGATTATGATGCGGACAGAATCGAGTATGCACGAAGATCCTGTTTATGTTCCGGAGTTTAGAGCTGATCGTCCGTTCTTCTTTGTGATTCGAGAAAAATCTACTGGTTTGATACTGTTTACTGGAGTGGTTGAGAATCCAGAGATATAGAAACGTAAGAAGCCTCAAAATAAGCCTCGGACTCATGAAAGCCCCGGACTAAAGTCCGGGGTTGCTGAACCATTGTTAATTCACACCATAAGAGCGCAGCAGAAAAAACCTAACCATGAGAATCTTCATCTTTTTACTATTCGTTGCGAGTAACCTTCAAGCACAGCGCACTCAAACAATCGAGGGCATCAATTTACACAGCCTCGAATTAAGCAAAACCCTTTACGATCGTGGTGAAAACCTGTTTTGCTCTCCATTGAGTTTATCGACTGCATTGGCGATGACTTATGCTGGATCGAACGGCAACACAGCGCGTGAGTATGAGAAAGTGATGCACTATCCTGGGAAACAAACCTTCAACGAAATCAAAGCCTTTTCAGATAAACTCAACGGTTTGGGTGCTGCAGGCAAGGTTTCTCTCAATATCGACAATGCCCTCTGGTTTCGAACTCAACTTAATTTAGAGTTTGTAGAAAGGATGAAGCAAAGTTTCGGGGCTTCATTTTACTCACTTACAGGCGCGAAACCCATCAACGATTGGGCAAACGAAAAGACCAAAGGGCGAATCCCAAAAGTTTTAGAGGAAGCCGATATCACGCCCGACATTAAATTGGTTTTGACCAATGCAATTTATTTCAAGGGAAAATGGAAGTCGACTTTCGACTCTGCCAGAACACACAATGCTCCATTTTATCAATCAGATAGGGAGAAGAAAGATTGCAAATTGATGTATCAAAAAAGTAAATTCAAATACTTACAAAACGAACATTATCAGGCAATTGAACTGCCCTATTCGGGCGATGAAATAGTGATGCAGATACTATTGCCAAACCAGAATTCCTCGATTGAAAAACTATTAAGTGAACTTAATTCTGCAAAACTCGACTTGTTCGAACAACAAGGTAAAATGCAAGATGTAATGGTGTTTTTACCTCGTTTCAAGATGGAAACAACTTATGATCTCATTGCACCTTTAAAATCGATGGGGCTGAATTTACCTTTTTCGGGAGGCGATTTCAGCAAAATGACAGCAGAACGGCTCCAGATCAGCAAGATTGTTCAGAAAGCGTTTGTTGAAGTGAAGGAAGAAGGTACCGAGGCTGCTGCTGTTACTGTTATTCTCATGCAAACTACTTCTGCCAGGAGCCTTGAATATGACTTAGTTCCTAAATTTAGAGCCGATCGTCCGTTTTTCTTCCTTCTTCGTGAAAAATCTACTGGCTTGATTCTGTTTACGGGAGTTGTGGAAAATCCTGATATTTAGCCCCAATATCCTTCCCAATAGTTTGTGTGAGGAGAAAAATCCGAAATAAATTCATGTCGAAGTTCAACGACAATGTTCTCCTCGAATCCAGTATTGATCAACGACTTCGTTGGTTGATTCTCCTTGCAGGATATTCAGCACTGTTGGTATACTTCATTTTTTCGGTGGTGTTTTTCCGCGAGCGGATATGCTTCGCAGATACTGCCAACATGTTCTTCAAAATCATCCAAACCGGTTGGTTTAACATTGAAGCTGGTCGATATCCGCAAGTGATCACACAAATTCTGGTGGTGCCTGCAGTAAAACTTGGGATGCCCCTCAGTGCATTGATGCTGCTGTATTCCATCGCGTTTCCATTGTTCTATTTGGTGATATTCATTTTGGTCGTGCATGTTTACCGCAATGCAACGGCAGGATTGGTGCTCATCTTTTCTTTGATTGGCTGCATCAGGATGGGATTCTTTCACACTGGCACCGAAACCCATCAAGCGTTAGCGTGGGCAGCGCTTTTTATTGCTTGGTTGATGGACGAAAAACCTCAACACGGTTGGAAACGCTTTCTGGTGGGAGGATTGCTGGCGATGTTTTGCTTGCATGTGCATCCAGTTGGTTTGTTCTTGCTCACTTTTTCGCTGGGATACTTTTGGATTTCGGTAAAGGATCTTCGTCGATTGGAACCTTATTTCTTTTTGGTGGTTATTGCCGTCTTGAGTCTTTACAAAGTAAACACCACCGAAACTTCCTCATACGAAGGCATGTTCCTGTCACGCATTGGAGATTTTCCTCAGCTTATACTTCATTTGGATGAAAACCGGAGTTTGGTGTATTTCCTGCAAAAATTTGGAAGCACCTTTAGGGTTTGCCGTGAACTTTTTGTGATCGGATTGATTTGGATGATCTGGGAAAAGAAATTCCTGAAAGCCCTGTACATGGTCGCTTTCACGGTTGGATTCTGGCTTTTCACCTTGTTGATTTACCACACGGGAGATTCGAGTTTGATGATGGAACGGGCTTTCATGCCTTTGGCCTTTTTCGTGGGATGGATGGTTTTCACACAGCTGCATCTTGCGAAAAACAAATGGATCAATGTCGCGCAAGGCGGATTGGTGGTTTATGTATTCTTCCAGAGCTTCACGTTCATCCATAAGGAAAGTGGATTCATGGAAGACCGATTCGCTTACATGGAAGAGCTTCACAAAAACTATGGAGCGCAGAAAATATGCCTTTCGACCCGTGAAGCAAACATGTCGAAGGTGGTGATTTCTTGGTCCTACAGCCTTGAAACACTTTTGTACAGCACCAGCAAACATGGAAAACCCGGAAGTTACACTATTGCAGTTCTGCCATCCCCGAAAGGGAAAACCAACGACCTCAACGACCCAAATGCCTTTATTGCGCCAGATTTTATTGGCACTTTGAGACTAACGCAACTGAATGCTAATTACTTCAGTTTGCCAGCCGAGCGTTACGTTCGAAGCGCAGCGAATCTCTGATTCAGAAAGGCTTACATCACAATATTCACCATTCTTCCTGGCACAACGATCACCTTTTTAGGTGCTGCACCATTGAGCCATTTTTGCGATTCTTCGTTTGCCAAAGCGATCGCTTGAACTTCTGCTTGTGGCATATCGGCAGGAACGGTAATCTGGAAGCGCGTTTTGCCATTGAAAGCAACAGGATACATCACCGAACTTTCCTTGATAAATGCTTCGTTCCAAGCAGGATAGCTTGCATTGATGATTGAAGAAGTTTCGCCACAAGCACTCCAAAGTTCTTCTGCAATATGCGGCGCATAAGGAGAAAGCACGATGAGGAAATCCTTGAGAATAGCTTTCTTGTTGCACTTCAGTTCATGCAGTTCATTTACGCAAATCATGAACGTGCTCACAGAAGTATTGAAGGAGAAGCGTTCAATGTCTTCTTCCACCTTTCGTATGGTTTTGTGCAAGGTGCGTAGCTCGTTTTCAGTTGGCGCATCATCGGTAAGTTTCATTCCACCTTGGTCGTTGTAGAAAAGGTTCCAGAGCTTCTTGAAGAAACGGTAAACACCTTCGATCCCGTTGGTATTCCATGGCTTATATTGTTCCAAGGGCCCGAGGAACATTTCGTACAAGCGCAAAGTATCGGCGCCGTAATCAGCAATGATATCATCGGGATTTACCACATTGTACTTCGACTTCGACATTTTCTCAACCTCAACGCCGCAAACATAATTGCCTTCTGCGTTGGTGATAAATTCTGCTCCTGCAAACTCTGATCGCCAATTGCGAAAAGCTTCTTGGTCGAGGATATCGTTTTTCACGATGTTTACATCCACGTGAAGGGCAGATGTCTTTAACTCTGGATGAGCTTTGAGCAAGTCTGCTGATAAGTAATTATTGTCACCTCCAACACGATAAACAAAGTTCGATCTTCCCAAGATCATCCCTTGGTTGATGAGTTTTCTGAAAGGTTCATGGGTTGTAACATGACCAAGATCAAACAGAACTTTCTGCCAAAAACGCGAATACAAAAGGTGTCCAACTGCATGTTCGGTTCCACCGATGTACAAATCCACATCTTGCCAATAGGCTTCAGCTTCTTTGCCTACAAAGGTTTCATCGTTGTTGGCATCAATGTAACGTAGGAAGTACCAAGAAGAGCCAGCATAGCCAGGCATGGTATCGGTTTCACGTTTCCCTTTAGGAGTTTCGAGCCAATCGCCGGCTTTTGCTAATGGGCTTTCTGGTTGTCCGGTTGGACGGAAGTCTTCCATCACTGGAAGTTCCAGCGGAAGTTGGCCTTCTTCTAACTCGAATGCTGCGCCATCACGGTAAACAATCGGGAATGGTTCGCCCCAGTAACGCTGACGACTGAATCCAGCATCACGCAAGCGGTAATTCACTTTGCCTGCTCCGATGCCTACTTTTTCGATTTCTTCGATGGCTTTTCGAATTCCTTGATAACCGGTGAGTCCGTCGAGGAAACCTGAATTTTTCAAGATTGCTTCCTTGGTTGGATTGGCTGCTTCGGAGATGTCGATATCTACCAAAATTTCGGTAATCGGGATATTGAAGTGTTTCGCAAAATCCCAATCGCGCTGATCTCCAGCCGGAACGGCCATCACAGCACCTGTGCCATATCCAGCCAAAACATAATCTCCAACCCACACCGGAATTGGGTTTCCAGTGAATGGATGTTTAGCGAAAGCACCTGTGAAAACACCTGAAATGCGTTTCACATCGGCCATCCGCTCGCGTTCGCTGCGGTTTTTAGCGGTGCTCACGTATGCTTCTACTTCAGCACGTTGCGCATCAGTGGTGATTTCGGCAACCAATTCATGTTCAGGTGCGAGTGTGAGGAAATCGACTCCGAAGATGGTGTCGGGACGGGTGGTGAAGACTTCTATATACCTCTCCCCCG
>JBBAKX010000001.1:459697-609767 GCA_040403315.1 Flavobacteriales bacterium | reverse complement strand
ACCTCTCCCCCGGCCCCTCTCCACGGGAAGAGGGGGGAGTTAAAGTGCTATTTTGAGAGTTTGAAAGGGGAGTTGCAGAGTAGCCCTCTTCATCTTCTTTTGCAAGTTGAATGAAATCTATTTCATTGTAAAGTTTCCTTTGCGCACAAGCAAAAATGATTTGTTCAACAACGGAATGTAAATCAGAATTTACTTCTTCATTCGTAAACCTAATGACTTGGAATCCATTGCGATTTAGCTCAACTGTTCGTCCTTCGTCGTATTCTTTTTGGTCGTTATGAATTTCTCCATCAACCTCAATAACGATTCCTGCCGACAAGCAAACAAAATCAACAATAAACCGATCGATAATATGCTGCCTTCTGAACTTCAACCCAGATCTTCCTCCTCTTAGTTCTTCCCAAAGTAGCTTTTCAGATGGGGTCATGTTTGACCTCATTTCTTTCGCTTTGGAAATAAGTGCATTCCACACTTCTGGAGTTGCGTGATGATATGGACTTTGGGGCTCTTGAACTAGGTTTGTTTGAGACGCCCCACTTTCTATTGTATCAGTTCTTGAAGCTGAAGGGTCGCTTATTAAATCCTTTGAAGTGTAAGTGGCTGACGCCCCCCTCTCCTGTGGAGAGGGGTTGGGGGAGAGGTCAAACCGCACCATTGCACCTTCCGACCTCCCAATCCAGTTTCTCTGCATTTCCTTCATCGAATCGGTCCAGTCGAGGCCATCTAAATCGTTCAACAAACGCTCTGCATAGGCAGTGATTCTCAGAAACCACTGGCGCATTCTACGTTTTTCTACTGAGTGGCCACCTCGTTCGCTAAACCCATCTTTCACTTCATCGTTAGCTAAAACGGTTCCGAGCGCTTCACACCAATTTACGGTTGAATAATCTTGGTAAGCCAAGCGGTACTGCATCAGAATTTCTCGCTGCTTGGTTTCGGAGAATTGCATCCATTGAGATGCTGAAAAAGCTTCATGTTCTCCGCAAGCTCCTTTGGCAGCTGCACTTCCACCATTTTCAAATTTCGCGATGAGCGATTGGATGGATTCTGCATTTTGTGTTTCGAGATTGAACCAAGATTTGAAAAGCTGAAGAAAGATCCACTGTGTCCATTTGTAATACTTCGGATCGGAGGTATTCACTTCACGGCTCCAGTCGTAGCAAAAGCCAATGTTGTCGAGCTGTTCTTTGTATCGAGCGATGTTTTCTGCGGTGGTATCCGCCGGATGGCGCCCTGTTTGAATGGCGTATTGTTCGGCTGGCAATCCAAAAGCATCAAATCCCATTGGATGCAAAACGTTGAAGCCCTTCAATCGTTTGTAACGAGAAACGATGTCGGAGGCAATATATCCGAGAGGATGCCCAACGTGTAGTCCTGCTCCTGATGGATAAGGAAACATGTCTAAAACATAGTATTTAGGGCGTGTTGGGTCAATTGAAGTCTTGTAAATTCCTGAAGTTTTCCAGGTCTTTTGCCACTTCTGTGCGATTTCTCGGAAATTGGGTTCCATGTATCTATTTAAAATCAGCCGTAAAGTTAGCAAGGCAAATCATAACCTAATCATTTTGTTCAAAGCCATGTTGAAAGAACAAATTCGTTTTTCTTGAAAGGGTATTTCACATTGCTATATTTGCCTGTTAACTATGGCCGGCGAAAAGAATTTCAACCAAAAACGACTTCGGTCATCCTACATCACATCGGTGGTGAGTATTACCATGGTAATGTTCATGCTTGGTTTGATGGGTTTAATGCTCATCAATGCACGAAAGCTCACCGATTTCACAAGAGAATCTTTTACAGTTACGGTTTTTTTCCGCGATTCTGTTGAAGAGAATCAAATCTTGCTTTTTAAGGATGAGCTCGCTAGGCGCGAATTTGTGAAATCATCTATCTATACCAACAAAGAACAAGCTGCCAAAGATTTTGAAAAGGAATTAGGTGAAGATTTTGTCGCCTTTCTTGGCTACAATCCCCTGCCCGCTTCATTAGACATCAACTTCAAACCGAAATTCGCCAACGAAGCTTATTTCAGCAGAACTGAAAAAGAGTGGCTTTCAAATCCATTGGTGCAACAAGTAAGCTATCCACGAAATTTAATCGTCAAGATTATCGACAATATTCAGAAAATCAGCTGGATTTTTCTTGCTTTTGGAGCGGTGCTTACGCTGATTGCAGTAACATTGATAAACAATACAATTCGTTTAGCTATCTACTCCAAACGATTCCTAATCAAAACGATGCTGCTTGTTGGAGCTACAACTGGATTTATCCGCAGGCCATTTGTTACCACAGGCATTTTGCAAGGCTTCCTCGGTGGACTAATCGCAGTTTTGTTACTGGCCGGAACACTCGTCATTGCCGAGAATCGAATTCTAGGGCTTAAAGAAATCCGCGATTTCCAATGGCTAGGTATTTTAGGAGGTTCGGTTGTTTTGGGAGGGATTATTTTATCATGGATTTGTACTTTCTTTGCAGTTCGCAAATACCTGAATCTCAAAACCGATTCACTCTATTAAGCGCTACTATGAGTACAGAAAAGGACAACAACAAAGGCTTCGTTTTCGGGCCCATGAATTTCAAACTAATGCTGGCTGGACTGGCTGTTATTTTTATTGGATTCCTCCTGATGATGGGCGGTGGATCAAAAGATCCTAATGTCTTCAATCCGGAAATATTCTCCACACAGCGCATTACCGTTGCTCCTATTGTGGTTCTGCTTGGCTTCGCAATCGAAGTTGTAGCTATCATGTACAAACCCAAGAATTAAGTTTCATGAGTTGGTTTGAAGCCTTCATCATCGCATTGGTGGAAGGCTTAACTGAATTTCTTCCCGTTTCCTCCACCGGACACATGATCATTGCACAAGCTTTGATGGGCGTGCCATCCGACGAATTCGTGAAGCTCTTCACAGTTAATATACAGTTCGGAGCCATCATTTCAGTGCTTGTTTTGTATTGGAAACGCTTCCTTAAAAGCCTCGATTTTTACTTGAAACTCATCATTGCATTTATTCCGGCCGCTATCGCGGGATTGTTGCTCGGCGATGCCATCGACAGCCTGCTCGAAAGTCCGGCGGTAGTTGCAATATCCCTCGTCATTGGCGGGGTTCTGTTGCTCAAGGTGGATGATTGGTTTAAATCTGCTCCAGTTACCCACGAAGAAGTATTCGACGATCCAGACCGTCATGCCGACGATGTTTTGATTACCTATCCAAAGGCATTTATCATCGGGATTTTCCAATGTATCGCACTGATTCCAGGTGTTTCAAGATCAGCAGCAACTATCATCGGTGGACTCACACAGGGCATCAGCCGTAAAAATGCTGCCGAATTTTCATTCTTCCTTGCTGTGCCAACCATGG
Source organism: Flavobacteriales bacterium (assembly GCA_040403315.1). Taxonomy (GTDB): domain Bacteria; phylum Bacteroidota; class Bacteroidia; order M30B66; family M30B66; genus CAMCXT01. The sequence continues at coordinate 606,406 of JBBAKX010000001.1, read as the reverse complement.
CAGCGGCTACAGGATACAAGCTGCTTAAAGTGTTTCTGAGAGGAGATCCAAAAATCATTACCGAAAACATTGGATTGCTCGTCTTTGGAAACGTGATCGCGTTCATTGTGGCCATGTTTGCCATTCGTTTCTTCATCGGGTTTCTAACCAAACATGGTTTCAGAATATTCGGTTGGTACAGAATTGCTGCCGGGTTAATCATCTTATTGCTCATGGCGCTTGGCGTCGATCTTTCGATTGCATGACAGAAACACCTTATCACACCGGCAAACTCCTGTTAATCAATAAGCCACTTGGTTGGACTTCCTTCGACCTCGTGAACAAGGTGCGCTTTGCCTTGGAAAAGAAGTTCCGTTTGAAACGGATGTCGCTTAAGGTAGGCCATGCTGGCACTTTAGATCCTTTGGCAACGGGCCTCATGTTGATATGCACTGGAAAATTCACCAAGCAAATCGTAAGTTTTCAAGGGCTTCCCAAAACCTATACTGGAACTTTTACATTAGGAGGAGCAACCGTTTCGTTTGATTTAGAGAAAGAAGTCGACCAACATTTTCCAATAGATCATATTACAGAAGAAATGATTCGCGAGGTGGCTTCCAATTTTATTGGAAAACATGACCAAGAACCGCCAGTTTTTTCTGCTAAAAAGATCGATGGCGAGCGTGCTTATGAGTTGGCTCGTGCTGGAAAAGAAGTGAAAATGAAAACGGCAAGCATCGAGATCACGGAGTTCGAAATCACCCGAATTGCATTGCCTGAAGTTGATTTTAGAGTTGCCTGCTCAAAAGGAACTTATATTCGCTCATTAGCGCGTGATTTTGGAGTGGCATTAAAATCGGGGGCGTATTTGTCATCTTTGCGTAGGACAGCCATCGGAACACATTTAGTTGAAAACGCTCAAACAATCGAGCAATTAACAGCGTCTATTCGTTCAGAAGAAGTTTAGATTTTTATGGCGGCAGGGCACGCTATCGCATCAAGTCCTATCCCGATGGGATGCGGGCTAATTGCTCTATCGTTGCCGCTTTGTATGCAATATGCAAATCTGAGCGAACGTCTCATTCATTAATATAACTAGCCAAGACGTTTCTCTTTTTAATATTATTAAGTTTTGAGCGATATTTTATTGAAGTATCAACTTCGTACTTTTCAATCCCACTTTTACAAAATATACACCGGCAGCAACCTCTGATAAGCTAATTGAAATTGATTCCTTTTCGTCGGTTGAAAAGGATCTAATTAAACTTCCTTGCATATCTAATATGTCTATGTGTTTTATGTTTCTAAGTCCTTCTATAATTAGGGTGCTGTTTCTATTAATCGGATTAGGGTAAATGTTTATTAGAGGAAGTTTAGAATTTTGATCAATGGACGTAATTGTAACAGTTTGAAATATAGATGTTTCAGAGCCCGTGCAGCCGGTTAAATAGGTAAACTCAACGCTGTAACTCCCGCTTTCTTCTGCGAGAAGGGTTTGACCGTTTTCGCCATTCAACATATTCCCGTTCAAATACCACTGTATGTTCCCTGAAAAGGGCGGATTTACCGTCAATAGATTATCGGTTACAGTTATTGAAGGAGTGGGAACGCTGTCGGGCTGTTCCGTAAAACTACCCAGATAAAAACCAACATTGGCTGTGGCAGGTGTGCAGCTAAAAACTGGCACCGTGCTGTTGAATAATCTTCCGCCAACATAATAATTTCCATTACCATCGGCCGACATACTAAGTGCATCTGTTTGAAGGGTTTGAATATAGTTGAACGCATTTATGTAGTTTCCATTTGCATCAAACTTAGCTACAAAAGGCAGACTTTGGCTGGATGCATTTAAAGTAAAAGCGCCCAATTGCGTAGTACCCGTATATCCGCCGCCTATAAATATGCCGCTGTTATCGGTCGCCTTTTGCATGCACCATGCATAAGCCAGTCCAGTACTTTGCAAAGCTTTTGCCCAAATTCCGGTTCCATTACCATCTAGTTTTATAATAGTTCCTAAACCAGTAAATGCAGTACTCTGAATTGTATCAGTTCCAATAATCATTTCCAGATTTACCTGCACAGCTGCATACACATTATCGTTGTTATCAACAGCTACCGGAATAAATCTATTATCAGGATCTCGACCATTGCTGGCATATTTTGCCCAAATTAAGTTCATGTTTGTATCGCAACGAAGAAATAAAAACGGTGCTGTTAAAAATGGATTTCCAATATGAAATAAGGTATCGGTTCCATAAGCCACTGTGCCTCGAGAATAGGCTGCAAATAATAAATCGCCATTGGGGTAAACACTTGAACCTTTAAAAAGTAAACCGGCAGATGAAGTTGGTGAAGTATAGTAACTAGCAGTTAAACTTGCGCCAACTACTCCAGCTGTATCTATTTTACTTACCGATAAATTACCTGATTGATAATAAAGATACCCCTCGCTATATTGCAACATACAACCACTAAAATTGGTAGCAACACCGGTGTTCTTTATCCAAACAAAATTACCTAGACTATCCATTTTTATCAATTGGTTGGTTGAAGCAACTGTTGGCACTGTGTCTTCATTCACAACAATAGACCCAACGCCGTTAGGTTGGCCAAGCAAATAGAGACTTCCAGCATCATCAGTTTCAATGTTAAAAGCGTTAAAAGCTCCGTTTACCGGACCTACTCTATTCATGAATAGCAATTCACCTTGCGCATTGAACTTGTAAATATAGGTGCTGACGCCACCTTGAATTGGCTGAAGTGTATCACCTTGGCATTGCTGCGCATGATTACTGTTATCCATGGTGTAAATGTTTCCTTGTGGATCACGCGCTATATCAATCGCTCCATTAAACGAGTTGGCTATGCCAGCTGCACCACCGGTAGTTGCCCAGTCGAAACGTTGTGAAAAAAGCTGATTGGAAAGTATTAGCAGGCAAGTTGTAATGAAAATTTTCATATGAGTAATTATCTAGAATACTGAGATTTTTAGTGTTGTGAATATTAACAAAGCAAATTTTAGTTTTAAAAAAGATCCAATCAATCCCTAATTCTAGTGATAGTTAAATTATGAAATCGTGAAAACCGTATTTGTTGACCAGTGCATTTACGTTTATGAATGAGGAAGAAAAATAAAAACTAACTCGATTAAAAAATGCGGATATTAGACTACTGTATCCATTAAACTCGATTATTGCGTAATTGGTACCATTATGAACGAGGATCCAAATGCACAAAATCAATTCAACGAGAAACCGAATTCTGATAACTACGATAACTCAAAATCTGCCGGATTTATTCATGAATCGGAAGATGATCGATTGATACGTGATATGAATCGATAGCCCATGGAAAAGCTTATGTTATTTACTCAAATGATCAGGCGTGAGCGAATGTATAAACAAGGTCGAATTTCTGAGAGTAATGACATCCAGAATCCTTTATAGAATGCACCAATAAAAAAACGCATCCCCTTTTCAGAAGATGCGTTTTCAATATTTTGTTATTAAAGCTTATCCATTCAGAGCTTCAGCTCCGCCTACAATCTCGAGGATTTCGTTGGTAATAGCGGCCTGACGTGCTTTGTTGTATGACAAACGAAGTTCTTTCAACATTTCCTTCGCGTTGTCGGTTGCTTTGTTCATGGCTGTCATACGTGCGCCATGTTCGGCAGCATGCGAATCAAGCACAGCTTTAAAGATCTGAATTTTCAACGACTTTGGAATCAACTCCAACACGATGCTCGATTTGTTCGGCTCGAATATGTAATCGATTGCAGAAGTCTTTACGTTTTCATCTTTTGCAGTAGGAACAACCGGAAGAAACTGCTCCGTTGTAGTGATTTGCATTGCTGCATTTTTGAAACGATTGTAAACCAAAACTACGCGATCGAATTCTCCAGCCACGAAAGAGTCCATGATTTGCTGAGCAACTGTAGCAACCTTTTCGAAAGTTAAACCATCGAATACAGAGTTGTGACTGCTCACCAAACGCATGTTATTGCGTGGAAAATAATCTGCGGCCTTTTTACCTATAGCTAGAAATGAAACATTACCTGCTGCAAATTGATCCGCATAATCGGTAGTTGTTAGAAGTTTGCAAGCTTTCAGCACGTTGCCATTGAATGCCCCTGCTAGACCGCGGTTAGATGTAATTGCTACGATTAGCACTTTTTTCGGATCGCGTTGAACCGAGTAAGCACCACCCTCGCTTGCATCAACACTTGAACTGAGATTCCCCAGAATTTCCTGTAGCTTTTCAGCATAAGGGCGCATCTGGACAATCGCATCCTGTGCACGGCGAAGCTTAGCAGCCGACACCATTTTCATGGCGCTGGTGATTTGCTGTGTAGAGCTTACCGAAACGATCCTGTTACGGACTTCCTTAAGATTAGCCATTGGATGCTATGAAAAAGGTTGAAATCAATTAGTATAGGTTGATGAAACTTCGCGCGCCACTTTATCAAGTACAGCGGTGATTTCGTCTGTATATTTTCCGGCTTTCAAATCGGCCAATGTGCTAGCATATTGCGCACGAAGTACAGAAAGATAAGAAGCTTCAAATTCCTTTACCTTATTCACAGGCACACTACGAAGTAAGCCTTTTGTTCCAGCATAGATGATTGCTACTTGATCTTCTACTTTGAAAGGCGTGTACTGCGCTTGCTTTAGGATTTCAACGTTACGAGAACCTTTGTCGAGTACGAATTTAGTTGCAGCATCGAGATCAGAACCAAATTTTGCAAATGCCTCAAGTTCGCGATACTGAGCTTGGTCACCTTTTAAGGTACCAGCAACTTTCTTCATCGACTTGATTTGCGCGTTACCACCTACACGAGATACAGAGATACCAACGTTGATCGCTGGACGAACACCAGAGTTAAAGAGGTTCGACTCTAGGAAAATCTGACCATCGGTAATAGAAATTACGTTGGTTGGGATGTATGCAGATACGTCACCAGCTTGCGTTTCGATAATCGGAAGAGCTGTTAGAGATCCACCACCTTTTACTAAGTGACGAATAGACTCAGGAAGATCGTTCATTGCTTGTGCAATGCTATCTGTAGCGTTGATTTTCGCTGCACGCTCAAGAAGGCGGCTGTGAAGGTAAAATACGTCACCAGGATAAGCCTCGCGCCCTGGAGGACGACGAAGAAGGAGAGATACCTCACGGTAAGCAACCGCTTGTTTCGACAAATCATCATAAACGATCAATGCCGGACGACCAGTATCGCGGAAGTACTCACCAATTGCAACACCTGCAAATGGAGCGTAAAACTGCATTGGAGCAGGATCTGATGCAGTAGCTACTACCACGATGGTATAAGCCATTGCACCACTTTCTTCGAGGATCTTCACGATATTCGCTACAGTTGATCCTTTCTGACCAATTGCAACGTAGATACAGAAAACTGGAGCACCTGCATCATAAAATTCTTTTTGGTTGAGGATAGTATCGATACACACCGCTGTTTTACCAGTTTGACGATCACCGATAACCAATTCACGCTGACCACGACCGATAGGAATCATCGCATCGATTGCTTTGATGCCAGTTTGAAGTGGTTCGTTTACCGGCTGACGGTAGATTACACCTGGAGCTTTACGTTCCAAAGGCATTTCGTATAACTCGCCTGCAATTGGACCTTTACCATCGATCGGCTCACCTACTGTGTTTACAACCCGGCCAGCCATTCCTTCACCAACTTTGATAGAAGCGATACGGTTTGTACGACGAACTACATCGCCTTCTTTGATATTGTTAGAAGAACCAAGCAATACCGCACCTACGTTATCTTCTTCAAGGTTCAATACGATACCTTGAAGTCCGTTGGAAAACTCAACGAGTTCTCCAGACTGTACGTTATTAAGGCCGTAGATACGGGCAATACCGTCACCTACCTGGAGCACGGAGCCCACTTCTTCGAGTTGCGTTTCGGTTGTGAAACCGGAAAGTTGTTGCTTAAGAATCGCAGAAACTTCTGCAGGTTTGATTTCAGCCATGATTGCTTATTGTTGAGTGGCATGAGCCACGTTTGATCAAAAGTCTTTTACGTAAAGGTTTTTGTTGAATTCTCTTCTGAGGAGTTGGAATTCGCGCTCTAAAGAAGTGTCAATTTGTTTGTCGCCGTAACGAAGAATAAATCCACCTAAAACATTTGGATCTACTTTCTCTTCAAGCACCACTTTGTGGCCGGTACTTTTCTCCACCAAGGCAATCACTTTTGCCCTGAAAGAATCGTCTATTTTGTGGGCTGTAATTACCAAAGCTTCTTCAACACCATTGTTTTCTAGGTGAAGAATCACAAACTGCCGAGCGATGTCTTCTATAAACATTTCTCTACGTTTCTTAATAATAAGATCAAGAAACGCTGAAGTGGTTGTGCCAATTTTGCCTTCAAAAACGAGGCGAATAACAGTAACTTTCTTGTCGGATTTAATGATCGGACTTTTCAACATCACTGCTAGATCGCGGTTTTCAGCAATCGTTTTAGAGATGAGAATCATATCTTCACTCACCGGCTCCAACTCATTGCGTTCAATCGCGAGACTGAACAACGAGCGGGCATATCTGATGGCGGCTTTTGTTTCCTGCATGGCGGGATTAGTTCAATTTAAGCTCAGCAACCAGTTTGTTGGCCAGTTCTTTTTGTTTCTCATCGCTACTGAGTTGCTCACGAATGAGTTTTTCAGCTACTTGAAGAGACAATTGTGCTACTTGGTTTTTCAACTCAGTAACAGCTGCTTGCTTTTCGTTGTTGATCGCCTCACGAGCTAATGCAATGATACGATCTGCCTCAGCTTTAGCAGTAGCCTTAGCCTCATTGATCATAGAATCTTTTGCATCACGCGCAGCCTTTAACATAGACTCACGTTCAACTTGAGCTTCACGAAGAAGATTTTCGTTGTTCGACTGAAGTCGAATTATTTCTTGTTTTGCTTTTTCAGCACTTTGAAGCGCTCCTTCGATACTTTCTTCGCGGTCCTTGATCATTTTTAAGATCGGCTTCCAAGCGAATTTGCTGAGGAGGAAGAGAACCGTTAAGAATGTTAGCGACATCCATATAACGAGTCCTAAATCGGGGGTTACAAGTTTCATAGCTTGATAAAAAACGTTGTAGTGAATTGTTTAACCTGAAAAAACTACCGAAGATGCCAACCGCAGCTCCGGTAGTTAATGCAATGAATACTATTTGAAGGTAACGAGAAGACCAACTACCATCGCGAAGAAGGCTGCACCTTCAACAAGAGCGGCAGTAAGAATCATGTTTGCGCGGATATCGCCTGCAGCTTCTGGCTGACGAGCGATTGACTCAAGAGCACTACCGCCGATGCGGCCAATACCCATTCCAGCACCTACAGCAGCCAAACCAGCACCAAGTGCAGCAAGACCGTAACCGAGACCTAGAGTACCATCAAGAAGAATTGAAGTCATTGTACTTATTATTAAGGGTTAAACAAAATTCAAATTAGTGAGCATGTTCAGCATGATGCTCTTCATGGTGATGACCTTCCTCAACAGCAGCGCCGAAATACACAGCAGAAAGCAATGTAAATACGTATGCTTGAAGGAATGCTACCAACAATTCGAGACACATCATGAATACTGTAAACAACCAACTGGCAACGCCAACTCCCATTCCGGCTCCAACTGAATCTCCACCTTCACCAAAGATGAAAATCAAAGAAAAGAACGCCAAGGCGATAATGTGACCTGCCGAAATGTTTGCGAACAAACGAATCATCAATACGAACGGACGAAGGAACATCCCCAAAATCTCGATTGGAGTAAGGATAATCAAAACCCAAGGTGGAACACCAGGCATCGCGAAAATGTGACCCCAATAGTGCTTGTTTCCGTTGATGGTTGTAATGATAAAGGTAATTACTGCCAATGTGAGGGTTACAGCAATATTTCCGGTAAGGTTAGCACCACCAGGAAGCACTGGAACTAGTCCGAGGAGATTCGCAATCCAAATAAAGAAGAATACACTTAAAAGGTAAGGCATAAACTTCTCATACTTCTTACCGATTGCAGGCTTAGCTAAATCGTCGCGAATAAAAATGATGATAGGCTCTACGAAACTTTGGATTCCTTTCGGAGCCATGCCTACACGCTTCTTGTAAGTACCAGCAACCGATAGGAATACAAACACCATGATCGCCGAAACGATAAAGATTGTAAAAACATTTTTGGTGATCGATACATCTAAAAATGTACCTTGGAAATTATGATCTACTTCACCATTCGAAACCACATGAATCTTTTCGTCTTCTAAGCGATAAGTGTAGTGCTTACCAGCATAATCTTGGAAAGCGTGTGTATCGTGGTTGCGAAACTGATTTGAAGAGAATGTTTCAAAACCCTTGTCGGTGTAAAGAATTACAGGAAGTGGAATATGCGTATGACCCCAAAGATGCCAATCGTGCGCATCGCTGATGTGTTCGGTAATCATTTTTCCCGGGTCGAATGACGCTCCGGAGTTATCGCTGGCTTTCGACGAAAAACCACTGAACAGAAGAATCACTGTAAAAATCTGCGCAATGAAACGGGTAATTCGTGTTTTTCCTAGTAAATCTGACATAGTTTTCAAGGGCTCTTGAATCGCGGTGCAAAAGTAGAAAAACAACTAATGCAAACATCCTAATTTTTTAAATATTCTTAAAAGCCCTTTTTGCAATTCTCTCTAAGACATGAAAAAGCCCGTCTCCACTCCTGAAGACGGGCCTACGTGGACCATTATAAAGAACTATGGAGTGTTACTTTCTAAAATCAACCGCTAAGCGAATGGTTTCGTTTTTTATGTTTCTAAACGATTTCGATGCAATTTTCTTCTCTACCAAAAGGCTAAGTGATTCATCACTTGAATCAATTTCTTTTATTGTGCCTTTACCTTCAGCATCAAATGCTATTAATGCAACTACAGTTCCTTTGGTAAAGGGCTTATTGGCATCAAACAAATTTTTTAATTCTGTTTTGGCAGCCTGTAGCTTGTTTGATTTTTTTTCATCGCTCACTTCATTAGAAAAAGCAGCAACATTGAAGAGCAGAGCGGTAATTAAAAGCAAAGATTTCATAGTGTGGGGTGTTTAAATTGTATATAGTAATTGGGTGTTTACACCTAAGTATCTCAGGCAAGGAAATTTGTTACAAGAACAATAAAATAATTCGCTCACATCTTAACTATCAGTTACTTATAATCTACAGCGACAGGCTTTCAATTCACAGTGAATAAAAATGCATTGTCGCGTTGTACTTTTGCATCCCACTATTGCTTAGCTATTGACCATGAATACCTTGATGAAAGATTTGATTGATGCTTTTCCGGCTCAACTTAAGGAAGCACTTAACATTTTTAAATCCGCATCACTAAAGCCTCTTAGAACTACTCCAGCGCAAGTGGTTGTTTCTGGCCTTGGAGGATCGGGCATCGGAGGAACAATTGTAGCTGAGCTTTCGGCATTTGAAGGATCAATGCCCGTGCATGTGTGCAAAGAATACACGCTTCCATCTTGGGTTTCAGCAAATACATTGATTATCATTTCTTCCTATTCGGGCGAAACTGAAGAAACTTTGGCAACCTTCCACCAAGCAATCGAAAAAGGCTGCATGATTATTTGCATTACTTCGGGAGGCACAGTGGCAAAACTAGCTGCCGAACATCATCTTGATGCCATTCTTATCCCCGGAGGGAACCCACCAAGAGCTTGTTTAGGATTTTCGCTGGTGCAATTGTTGGGAATTTTCGAACATTACGGCTGGCTCAACAACGCCCTCACAAGCGTGGAAAATTCAATGAATTATATGGTTTCGCACAAAAGCCATTTCCTATCGGAAGGAGAAGCTTTGGCAAAATCGATATCATTTTCGCTCCCTATAATTTACACTTGCAGCGGTTACGAAGGCATCGCTATTCGTTTCAAACAACAGCTCAACGAAAACGCGAAAATGCTTTGTTGGCATCATGTGTTTCCTGAAATGAACCACAACGAATTGGTGGGATGGGCAGATAAAAATGCCAAAATTGCAACCATGTACTTCAAAAATGAAGATGATTTTTACCGTTCAGCAAAGCGGATGGATATCGTACATGGAATCCTTTCGAACCGTGCAGGAAAATCGTTAGAACTAAATTCTGTAGGAGCCAATCGTCTTGAGAGGATGATGTATTGGATTCATCTAGGCGACTGGATTTCTTGGTTTGCATCCGTTGAACGCAACGTTGATGCGGTAGAAATCAATGTGATCAATCACCTGAAATCTGAAATGTCGAAATTGGCATGACCTACCCCGATCCTCACCGAACAACGGAACTTATCCGTGCAGGGTTGATCGATTACCAACAAGCGTGGGATTATCAGCAGCGGTTGTTCGACGAAATTGTTGCCCAGAAGATGGACAACCGTCAGAACAATCTTCAAAATCCAACATCCAATTACCTGATTGCTTGCGAGCATCCACCGGTTTACACGCTGGGGAAAAGTGGATCAGATGAAAATTTGCTCCTCAACGACGAACAGCTCAAATCCATCGGAGCAACTTATCACAAGATTAATCGAGGTGGCGACATTACACACCACGGCCCCGGACAGTTGGTGGTGTATCCGATTTTAGATTTAGAGAATTTCTTCACCGATATTCATTTGTACCTCAGAAATTTGGAGGAAGCAGTGATTCGCATGCTGGCAAAATTAGGCATCGAAGCAGGCCGCTTTCCAGGTTACACTGGCGTTTGGATAGAAGCCGACAAGCCTACTGCCCGAAAAATTTGTGCGATGGGCGTAAAATGTGGCCGCTGGGTTACGATGCATGGAATTGCTTTGAATGTGGTGAACGACTTAAAATACTTTGACTATATCGTTCCTTGTGGAATCAAAGACAAAGACGTTACCAGCATCCAGCGAGAAATTCCAGAACAAGTTGTTGATTTTCAAGAAGTAGAAAAACTGTTGCTTCAAGAAATTCAGGAGATTTTTCAAATCGATTGGAAGTAATTCAGCACAATTTCGAGGCGTGGCATAACGTTTGATTTAGGCCAAACAAATCAAACCATTATGAAACGTGCATCAATGCTCATGCTGATGCTCTCTTTTGCCTCAGCAGGCACCTTCGGTCAAAAACTTATGCCTTATTCCGCCTTTAAGCGCGGAGAATCGCTCACCTACCGTGTTCACTACGGCTTCATCGATGCCGGTGATGCCAATATCTCGGTAGCACAAGATGCGGTGAAATTCAATAACCAACCAACCTATCATCTCGTTGGTACAGGCAGTTCACGAAGCACGTTCGACTGGTTTTTTAAAGTTCGCGATCGTTACGATTCATTCGTAGACGAAAAAACACTTCTCCCACAGTATTTTATCCGCAAGGTGAATGAAGGTGGATTTATCATCAATCAAGAATACATGTTCAACCACACCCGCAAAGACGTAACTGTTCAGCGCGATGGTACAGATGTTCCAAGAAATGCCAAGAACAAAGTTTTTAGCATTCCTGATTTCACACACGATATTCTTTCAGCATTTTACTTTGCTCGAAACGCCGATTTTGGTGTAGTTGAACCTGGTAAAACAATCACTTTGACCACCTTTTTTGATGAAGAGCTCTTCCCACTGAAAGTTAAAATTGTGGGACGGGAAACAATAAAAACCAAAGCTGGAAAAATTAGATGTATTAAAATGCATCCAATTACTCAACAAGGTCGGGTATTTAAGGAAGAAGAAGATCTCACCATGTGGATTAGCGACGACCTCAACCGTGTTCCTGTGAGATTGCAAGCTGAAGTTGTTGTTGGTTCAATCAAAATGGATCTTAAGGAATATAAAAACCTCGCACATTCGTTGGCACTTGAAAAATAAAGGTTCTTCTGAACCTCCTATATATTAACATAAAACCGGAGTACATTTACTTCGGTTTTTTTATGCGAATTCTTCTTCTATTCTTCTTTCTTCTTCTTCTGGCGCCAACAAAGGCCGAAGAGAATAACCTTGGCCTCCCACCTAAAGGATTTTCGGCAAAGAGGTTTCACCATGCCATAGAAAATGGAAATGTGCGGCAGATGCGAAGAATCGTAAAAAGAAAACTTCGACAATTTCATAGAACCAGATTTTTACATCCCAAACAATCTGCAACTGGCAGATTGGTAGACTGGTTCGGAAAACAAACAAACTTATCGCGCATTGTTGGCGACTCTTGTGGAGTGCATATTTCCATTTGGCCCGGTTGGACAGACATCGTATTGGTAAGCAACAAAATGATTGGTTATCAACACTATCGGATCACCATTCAGCATGGAAGGTCTTGGCGATACTTATACTTTTTGAGGCGCTATACTGAAAAGCCGATTCTCAAGTATTTTCTCAAAGACGATGGCAGCATGCTGAAATCGTTCGAATATAGCTGTGAAATTGAGGCCCAAAATGATCGATACATTGCCAACGATACCAAGTTGCGCTATACTCTCGATCTAGGAAGATTGACCTGGTCAGTGGTAAATGCACCAGGCTTTCTCGACTCCGACAAAGAGTTACTCAGGTTTAAATTGGTCTTGGAAAATCATCACCACGACACATTAAAACTCAAATGGCCCACACACCAAAATACTGGCAGGAAATTACTCTCTGTTTCGCTTTACGACCGCGACAGACGAATCACATATTACGAATCCGATAGTTTGAACATGGTTATTCGGTCGTCTATGATCGGGCATGAAACGCTCACTTTAGCGCCCGGAGAACGTCGAGAATTTTGGCACAGCGTAAACGATAAATTTCAATACGATTCGGATGTAAAAGCCAGCCATGTTTTTCCAGGGTTACCCAATGGGAATTACGATGTGCGTGTTTGTTACCAGCCCTTTTTGGTTGGCGAAGATCCAGGTGATTTCTGGAAACCTTCGGTAGATAGCACCAGCGCATACATTGGTTACCCTTGGTATTACACAGTTAACGATGAGATCGACACATTTTCGGTAGTTGGCAAAGTGCTTGGAGGAAGTGAACCATACACCACAAATTATGGCTTTCAGAATTCTTACACAGGCTTAGTACAAATCACCGACTCAGATTCAGCCCATGCAGATTTAATTGGAAAAACCATTGCATGGAAATTTAAAACCTTCCCATTTTCTGGTCAGGCACGCCCGATTTCATTGTTCAAATACCAACAACCAGGAAACTACATTCGCCTCACTTTGGATGGAAACCTTCCTCGTGAAAGCATTACAAGTCCGTCAGGAAATTTTACACTCTTCGGGCTCTTTGAAGGATATCGCTCGATCAAGGAAGTTTATCCTCAGAAGGAGTAAATCCAATAAAGTTCTAAATTATTTACGCCGTTGGATTCGATCCGTATTCCATCAAATACGACTTGATGAATGGATCCAAATCGCCGTCCATAACACCTTGAACATCGGAAGTCTCAATGTCAGTTCTTAAATCCTTCACCAATTTGTATGGGTGAAAAACGTAGTTTCTGATTTGTGATCCCCACTCAATGCGCTTCTTAGAACCTTCGATGGCTGCTGTGCTTTCTTGGCGTTTCCGCATCTCGATTTCGAAAAGCTGAGACTTCAAAAGTTGCATTGCCTTTTCTTTGTTCTGAAGCTGAGAACGACTCTCCTGGTTTTTGATGATAATTCCAGATGGCTTATGAAACAAACGAACCGCTGTTTCAACCTTGTTAACGTTCTGTCCACCAGCACCGCCAGCTCGGAATGTATCCCATTCAATGTCGGCAGGATTGATATGAATCTCAATCGTATCGTCGATCAACGGATAAGCATACACTGATGCAAAAGAGGTATGTCGGCGCGCGTTAGAATCGAATGGAGAAATACGCACCAAACGGTGAACTCCACTTTCTCCCTTGAGATAACCGAATGCAAATTCTCCATCAATCTGAATGGTAACCGATTTAATCCCGGCAACATCTCCTTCCTGAAAGTCAACTTCGGTGATCTTGTAGCCGCGCTTTTCGGCCCACATTTTATACATGCGGAACAACATCGAAGCCCAATCGCAGCTTTCTGTTCCGCCAGCTCCTGAGTTTATTGTAAGAACACAACTAAGGTTGTCTTCCTTGCCTGAAAGCATATTCTTAAACTCGAGTTCTTCGAGGTCAACTAAAAGAAGTTGATGCTGTTGATCAACCTCTGCTTCAGTTGCTCCATCTTCCTTGTAAAAGTCAATGATAACCTTCAGGTCATCCAATCCAGCGTGAACCTTCTTGAAACCATCTGTCCAGACTTTTTTATCTCGGATCTGTTTGAGCTTTTTTTCAGCAATTTCGGGGTTATCCCAAAAATTTTGAGCAGTTGTTTCGCGCTCCTCGAATTCTATTTCAGCAAGTTTACGATCGACGTCAAAGATGCCTCCTTAACGCATCCAGGCGATCATCCAATGCTGTAATTTGGTCAGGTTGGATCATAGTGGCGCAAAAGTAACCAAAAAATGAAGTGTTGTACCATTCCTTAAGAATGGCTCCAGATTTCAACCTGAACTACTGAATTACCAAAGGCTTCACAGTATTTCCAAGGCGCACGAAATAAAGACCTTCAGGCAATTCCGATACATCGATCAACATTTTTACAGTTTGTTTTTTTGTGCTTCGAAGCCAAACTGTTTGCCCAATCACATTGAAAATGGAAAGCTCGTTTCCAAAATTATCGCACTCAATCAACAAAATTTCCGAAGCTGGATTCGGGATGATCTTGAATTTCTGAACAGCTGATTCTACGCTTTCAATGATGTAATTGTACTGTGCGGAAATCTCTGAACACCCATTCTCTGCAGTTACACGAACAAAATACGTAGCATTGATAGGCGCAGGCTGATAGTTTGCGGCAGATGCGCCGACGATTGGCTCCAATGAAGAGTTGAGCCAAGCAAGCGAGCCATCAGAAGAGCAGCTCAAAACTCCATTGTTTTCGGTAATCACAGGAACTTCTGGAGCTGGGATAGTTGTCAGATTCAAAGTGTCGTTTGCAAGTGCTTCTCCGCAGCCATTCCAAGCATTGGCAGTATAAATTCCAGGAAAACGAGCAGCAATTTGAGAAGGCCCTTCAATCAATGAATCACCATTTAAAAACCACCTTACCGAAACACCAAAAGGAACTTGGGCAGTGATGAATAAACTGTCGTTACTGCAAAACTCGGTGAGATCACCTTCAGAATACAAATCAAATGGAGGAGGAGGATCGCCCGGTCCCAAGGTAACACCTCCAGAAACGCCCGAAATTCCGCAAGCATTTCCACTCTGAACAGAATAAGTTCCCCATTCTGTGGCCTGTAAAACCGGACCATTGAAGCCATCCAATAAAGTTTCATCGAGATACCAAGTGTACTCTTGAAAATCGACTGGTGGCGCATTGAGTAATACAAATCCCCCCGGACAAAGTGCAGGACCAGGTTGTGCAATGATTTCAGGTTGTGAAGGTTGAAGCGAATCTACATTGAGATAAAGGCTATTTTCCGACAAGGTCGACCCACAGCTGTTTGCCAAAGAAATCTGGTACAAACCTTCTTCAAAAACAGTTACTTGGGGAGCATTCGGACCGATAACCACTCCATTTCGCTTCCATTGGTAACTCACATTGCTGAGCGGATTTACAGTAAGTAAAAGACTATCGCCCTCGCACCTATTCAATGAACCGCTGTAAACGATAGTTTCTACAGGAGGAAGTGGGAAAACCACAACATTGGTGAATTGCGTTGAAAACAGCGTGTCGCAAGCATTCGAAACCCGAACTGTGTAAACTCCTGCTTCGGTGGCTTGCACTTGATAGCCGGTTAATCCGCTGGGGAAACCATTTCTGAGCCATTCGATCAGAACCCCATTTTGCGGTGTTGTGGTGAGCGTCACCGATAAGCCTTCGCAAAAAGAAGTCGCACCAGTTACTTGAATATTGGGCAAAGCCGGTGCAGCACCCGAAGAAACATCTATTTGATTGGAAGAAGTTGCTATACCACATCCATTCGACACTGTAAGCGTGTAAACACCTGGCTGAGAAACAAGTACGCTGTTGGTATTGGATGAAACATTGTTTCCGTTGCGCTTCCATTGCCAAGTAACGCCATTTTGCGGAGTGGTTGCAACAAGCACCGAACTTCCATTACACAAGAAAGGATTCCCCTGGGCGAAAAGCAGTGGAATTTCAGGCAGTGGGTTGATAACCACGAGAATCGAGTTGATCGCGGCAGCAGTACCGCAATTGTTTTCCGCGATAGCGGTATAACTTCCCGATTCAGTAACCTGCAAAATATCGTTGCTGTTGTTGAGCGATTGTCCGTTTTGGCACCAAGAAAAATTAGCGTTAGCAGGCAGATCTACAGCCAAAACAACCGTATTTCCTTCGCAAAGTTCGGTGGGACCAGCAGCCGCAATTACAGGAATCGGTGGATTTTCTTGGATCACCACCGACGGTGAATTTACACTTGATACAATTCCGCAGCTATTGGTTAATTCGACCGTATAAATGCCTGCTTCATTCACTGTGATTGAATTTCCAGTTAGGTTCAGTGGCTGATTGTTTTCGAACCATGCAATAACAGTTTGAGGCTGAGCTTCGATATAAAACACAACATCGTTTCCTTGGCAAAAAGCAAGTGGTCCATCCGATTGAATCTCCGGTGGCGCAGGCAGGAACAGATTTTCTATCCACAAAGTATCCGAAAATGAAGAACCACATTGGTTAATCGATTCTATCACATAAGCGCCTACGGCGGAAAGTTGGAGATTTTCGGATTGTTGGTTCAGCGCAGTACCATCGAAAATCCAAGTAATTGAATCTGTTTCAGCAACCCATGAGGCAGAAAGTTCTGTTCCTAAGCATATTTGCTGCAAACCAATGGGCGTTAGCACTGGTGCCGGGGGAAGCTGAAGCTGCAAAAGTGTAAACGGCGACGACAATTCGACGCCGCAAACGCCCGTATTTTGAAGCTGATAAACGCCCGGTTCTGTGACTTCGAAAAAACCAGCAGTAGCCCCAGAAACCAAGGTATCGTTAGCAAACCACTGGAGGTTTCCATTTATAGAACTTTGCATCCATGAGGGCGCAACGCAAAAAGTGGAGTCTCCAACAATGGTTGGAATTTCGGTAGGTGGATGAATGAAAAGCGTAGCAGAATCTCGCAGCGGTTGCCATACCGAATCTGTTGGCAAAAAATAAATAGTGCAATTTCCTGAGGGGAGATTTCCAGGAATTTGCAGCGTTGACGTATCGTTGAGCAAACTCACCGGAATTGTATCAAAAATCCCGTTTGAGGAACTAAAGACCAAAGAAGCCTGCTCCAAATTTGGAAAATCAGCACTTCCCAAAAGCGAAAGATCTTGAAATGTGCAAACTGAATCGGCAAACAAATCAAGGTTAAAGATAAACGGGATGAAGCATTTTATCGTGAATTGATAACCTTGAGCTTCTTCAGTTTCATTTGAAGTGAATTCAATTCGAACCTTATTGCTGAAAGCTTGAACCTGAATAGGAATATCGCTTTGAGAAAAAACCGCAAGTGCTGGCTTATTGAGAAAAAGGTTGTCGTAGACTTTTAAGGTATCGCCTTGAGCAAGATCGAGTAAAGTGAAATCAAGCGAAATTCTAGAGGCTTCATCTACTTCAAACACTTGAACAAGGGAGGTAAGTGCCGAGTAATTGGCATCGCCACCCGGATCTTTAAACACGGTATCACAAGGCACTATTTGCCCGTACAATCCCAGCGGAGTTGAAGCAAACAAGAACCATAATAATAGCTTAAATAATTTCATTTTGTCTAGGCGAATCTACGAAAACACATAGGACGCTAAAAATTATAGCGCAAAAACGTTGAAACGAAAAGGATACCTTTAATTTTGCGCTTTCAAAAAAGTCAAACTTCATGTTGCAAGTTCCATATCTCCGCGAAAACACTGAGGAAGTAATTGCCGGCCTCTCTAAAAGAAACAATCTCGACGCTCGTGAAAGGGTGCATTCGATTATTGCGCTGGATGATGAACGCAAGAAAAACCAAAGCGATCTGGATAATTTATTGGCTCGTGCCAACCAGATTGCGCGTGAAATTGGCGATTTGTTCAAGAACGGTAAAGCTTCTGAGGCTAACGTTTTGAAAGCAGAAACAGCAGAAATCAAGGAGAAAACCAAAGGCCTTGAGTTGGAATTGGAAGAAAAAGAAACAGCTATCAGAGAAATTCTCTACACCCTTCCAAATGTACCATGTTACATGATTCCATTTGGAACAGGTCCTGATGAAAACGTGATTGCTGAGGAGCATGGCAGCATTCCAACTTTGCATGAAGGCGCAATGCCACACTGGGATTTGGCAAAGAAATACGACATCATCGATTTCGAATTGGGTGTTAAAGTAACAGGTGCAGGGTTTCCTTTTTACAAAGGGAAGGGTGCAAGACTTCAACGCGGTTTGATCAACTTTTTCCTCGAGAGAGCAACCAATTCGGGCTATACAGAATACCAAGCACCATTGATGGTGAATGCAGATTCTGGCTTCGGAACGGGGCAACTTCCGGACAAGGAAGGACAGATGTATTACATGCCTGAGGATGGTTATTTTATGATCCCAACAGCAGAGGTTCCGATAACGAACATCTTCCGCGATACAATTCAAAAAGCAGAAGATCTACCTATTAAAGCTTGTGGTTACACGCCATGTTTTAGAAGAGAAGCGGGATCTTACGGTAAAGATGTTCGCGGTTTGAACCGTCTTCATCAATTCGATAAAGTGGAAATTGTGCAGATTGCACATCCCGATAAATCTTACGACATCCTTGAGGAAATGCGTAACCACGTGACCGGCTTGTTGAAAGATTTGGAATTGCCTTATCGCGTGCTTCAACTCTGTGGCGGCGATATGGGCTTTGCATCGGCTTACACTTACGACATGGAAGTATACTCAGCAGCGCAGAGCAAGTGGTTGGAAGTGAGTTCTACCTCGAATTTTGAGGCATTTCAGAGCAACCGGTTGAAATTGCGTTTCAAAGAAGGCGACCAAAAACCAAGATTAGCGCACACATTGAACGGTTCTGCATTGGCGCTTCCAAGAATCGTAGCCGCGATGCTCGAAAACCATCAAACGCCAGAAGGCATAAGAATACCTAAGGCATTGGTGCCTTATGTTGGTTTCGACATGATCGACTAATTCTGCGAAGAAGGTCAAAATCAAACAACCGAAAACGTAACGCTGCCTTTATGTCAGCAAAATCATAGTGGCGAAATAATTGTCTAATTTGAGGGCAAGTATTAACCCCTATGACACCCAACCCAACCCCGGCAGAATTGTCGGCCTTTGAAATTTTTCATGGAGTTCCAGAATCTCAACTGCAGTGGTTCATCGACCAAAGCGTTGCGAAAGAGTACGTTGAAGGAGAGTTGCTTTTCGCGCCAGAAGAACCTATGAATTACACCCATGTTATCATGCGTGGAAAAATCAGGGTTCTTTTCGTTCAATCAGGACAACAACGGGAAGTTTACACACTTGAACCAGGCGATATTACTGGAAATCTTCCATATTCTAGAGCAACATCAGCTCGGGCGAATGGCTTGGTATCTCAAAAAGCGCTTGTGCTGTCGTTTCCAAAAGAAAAGTACCACGAGCTCATTTGCAATAACCACGAATTAACCACGCGTTTCGTGCAGGAAATGACATCACGCGTTCGAGAATTTTCGCAACTTCAGCACCAGAATGAGAAAATAATGGCCCTCGGAAAACTAAGTGCTGGCTTGGCGCATGAGTTAAACAACCCAGCAGCTGCAATCGTACGAAGTTCTGAATCGCTCAAAAATCACTTGCAACTTTTGCCACGCACCTTTAAAGATGTTATTTCCATTCGGATGACAGACGAGCAGGTTGACGCTGTGAATGATAGACTGTTCATAAGGCTAAAAAACTTCAATAGAACCGGCAATAAACTGAGCTTAATGGAACGGGCTTCCCATGAAGACGATTTGACAGATTGGTTCGATGAGCATGGTATTGAAAACGCATTGGAAATTGCCGAAAACTTTGTAGAATTTGGATTCAATGAAGAGGATTTCGATTTCTTCGTTGCGCACATCCCTGAGAAAGATCTTCAACCGGTAATACAATGGATCAACAACAATTTGGTGACCGAAAAAATGGTTACCGACATTCATGACGCCGCCGAAAGAATTGGGAAACTTGTTGCATCCGTAAAGAATTTCACCCACATGGACAGATCGCCAGACAAGCAATTGGCAGATGTTCACAGTGGGATTAGGAACACCTTAACGATGCTTAATCACAAGATTAAAAAATCTAATATTTCGTATAAAGAGGAATTTGACTCCAATATTCCTCAAATTAAAATATTGGTGAGTGAATTAAATCAAGTATGGACAAACTTGATCGACAACGCTTTGGACGCAATGGAAAACACTACAAATCCTACACTTACAATTAAAACTAAAACAGAAAACGGTTTTTTAAAAGTGGATATTATCGACAATGGCCCAGGAATTCCAAAAGAGATTCAATCGAAAATTTTCGATCCTTTTTTTACAACTAAAGAAATGGGCAAAGGAACAGGACTTGGGCTTGATGTGGTGAATCGTATCGTTAGTCAACACAATGGTAAAATTACCTTGAATTCAACACAAGGAAAAACAGATTTTGAAATATGCATCCCTATTAACGGATAATTAAAATGAAGCAACCAATACTTTTTTGTGTAGATGATGATCCGCAGGTTTTGCGAGCAGTAGCGAGAGATCTAAAGAATAAATACAGAGCCGAATATCGGATTCTGAGCACTACATCGGCCAATGAAGCACTCCAAAGTTTGGCAGAATTAAAAAATAAAGGAGAAAACGTAGCATTATTTCTGAGTGATCAAAAAATGCCTGAAATGCAGGGTGTTGATTTTCTCGAAAAAGCCAGAGTTGTTTTTCCAGAAGCCAAAAGGGTTTTGCTAACGGCATATTCCGATACAGATGCTGCCATTAAAGCAATCAATGATGTGCAATTGGATTATTATTTAATGAAGCCTTGGGATCCACCAGATGAAAAATTGTATCCAGTAATTTCTGAATTATTAGAAGATTGGCAAAGCTCTGTAATACCAGAATATACAGGCATTCGAGTTGTAGGATTTCAATTTTCTCCCAAATCACATAAAATAAAAGATTTTTTGTCGGGAAATTTATTCCCTTTCCAATGGTTAGATGCAACAACGAATGAAAAGGCAAATGAATTGTTGCAGCTAAACAATTTAGACCCATCTCAATTGCCAATTGTTTTTTATGAAGATGGAAGTTATTCCGTCGATCCACAATTAACTGAAATTGGGTTAAAAGTCGGCTTGAATCCAACCGCATCCTCCGACTTGTATGATGTTGCGATCATTGGCGCTGGTCCGTCGGGATTAGCAGCTGCAGTTTATGGAGCCTCTGAAGGATTGAAAACCTTGGTGATTGAGAAACATGCACCGGGTGGGCAAGCAGGAACCTCCTCAAGAATTGAGAACTATTTAGGCTTCCCAGCTGGCTTAAGTGGTGCCGATTTAACGAGAAGAGCCATAACTCAGGCAACTCGATTTGGGGCTGAATTGCTTTCTCCACAGGAGGTTGATCGAATAGAAATTCAAGACCAATACAAGAAACTTCATTTAAAAGACGGCACTACGATCAATGCGAAAAGCTTGATTATAACCACAGGCGTTTCCTATCGGCAGCTAGAAACAGAAGGACTGAAAGAATTTACAGGCGCTGGTGTTTACTATGGCGCTGCAACAACCGAAGCCCACGCTTGCAAAGAGAAAGACGTGTATGTGGTGGGAGGCGGAAATAGCGCAGGACAGGCAGCAATGTACTTGGGTAAATTCGCAAGACGAGTTTTTATCGTGATTCGTCGAGATGACTTAACGGCAACCATGTCGTCGTATTTGATTGATCAGATTAAAAGTACTCCGAACATTCAAATACTTGAAAATTCAGAGATAGAAAGCGTTGAAGGTGGAACTAACATGGAAAAAGTCAAAATTCGCTTCCACAAGGAAAATAGATCCGATTGCTTTAATGCTGCAGCGCTTTTCATTTTTATTGGAGCAAAACCATTCACAGAATGGACCCCAGAGAAACTCTTGAAAGACGACAAAGGCTTTGTGCTTACAGGGAGAGATTTGTTGCAATCGGATGACTTTAAAAAATCTTGGAAAACAGCAAGGGATCCATTCCTACTTGAAACATCTATAGCTGGGATTTTTGCAGCTGGTGATGCAAGATCAGGTGCTATGAATCGCGTAGCATCGGCTGTTGGAGAAGGTGCAATGGCTATCAGCTTTGTACATAAATACCTCGCAGAAATTTAATTAGAAAAACAAACAAGAAAAATAGTATGATCATTTACGAAACCAATAAAAACTGGCTCTCCGATATTCGACATTTATTTAGATCCTGGACAATGACCAAGATCATTCGTGCTGTGATGTGGATAGGGCTTTATTGCACAGCAGTAGCTGTAATTGAGATTGAGTTAATCGAAGTTTTACCACAATTTTCGAGTTCAATATTTAGTTTATTAGGAATTGTACTCTCAATTTTATTGGTATTTAGAACCAATACAGCTTACGACCGATGGTGGGAAGGCAGAAACCATTGGGGAGCTTTAGTAAACCACACTAGGAACCTTGCTGTAATGGCGCAAATAACATTTCCATCGGAAGATAGAAACGAGAAACATCGACTGGCGACGTTGCTATCAAACTTTGCAATTACGCTGAAAGAGCATCTTAGAGCAGGTGTTAAAACTGAGGAATTGATTAATTTAAATGATTCAGATAAAAAGAATTATCCAACAATTAGCCATTTACCATCTCATATTTCCGTTCAAATTCACAAGTTAATTGAACATCAATACAGAGAAAAAAGAATTTCTGCAGAAGATGTATTGAACTTTAAACCACATCTGCAAGCACTTCTAGATATTACAGGTGCTTGTGAAAGAATTAGAAAAACACCTATCCCATTTTCATATAATGTTTATTTGAAAATATTTATCACCGCTTATGCAGTTTTATTACCGTTTTCATTGTTATCTGAATTTGGCTATTGGAGCATTCCAGCTGTAATGTTTGTGTTTTTTGCATTTATTGGCGTGGAAATGATGGCAGAGGAAATTGAGGATCCATTTGGATTAGATTGCAACGATTTACCTACAGGAACCATTGCACACACTATAAAAGGCAATGTTTTCGAAATACTCGAACACAAGCACAACGAAGAAAAACCAGCCGAACTTTACGCTAAAGTATTTTAATCTACAAAAATGAAAGAATACATTTCAAAATTACTTCAAAACAATATCTTATTTGTTGAAGAACAATTAGCTAAAGATCCCGAATTCTTTATTAATTCAGCAAAAGGTCAACAGCCCAAAGTATTGTGGATTGGTTGCGCAGATAGCCGTGTACCACCAAACGAAATCACTAAAACATTTCCGGGTGAAATATTTGTTCATCGAAACATTGCTAATTTGGTAATACAAACCGACATGAACATGTTATCTGTGCCACAATATGCGGTTGAAGTGCTGAAGGTAGAACATGTAATTGTTTGCGGACATTACGGCTGTGGTGGCGTTAAAGCCGCCATGGGAAATCAACAATTTGGATTAATCGACAATTGGCTTCGACAAATCAAAGACACACAGAATTACTACTGGAAACAGTTAAGCGAATTGCACGAAAATGCACGTTTTGATCGGTTGGTTGAGCTTAGTGTAATTGAACAAGTGTACAATCTAGGGAAAACCAATATTGTACAGAACGCTTGGGCTACGAGAAAGGCACCTTGGTTACACGGTTGGGTTTATGACATCGGAACAGGATTTATTAAAACCCAAACGTCGATGATTAACAATGAAGAGACTTTGAAAGGGGTGTGCAAATTTGAAATGGGTTTAATTGGAGATTGATGGAAAATGCAAATAGATTTCAAACGATTCGTAATCAATCTGTAAAAATCTGTGAAGATTTAAATGCTGAAGATTTTGTGATTCAAGTAGCAGAATTTGTAAGTCCGGCGAAATGGCATTTAGCGCACACAACATGGTTTTTTGAAACATTTATTTTAAAGCCAAATGTTCCAAATTACCAGGAATATAATTCTGATTTCAATTACCTATTTAATAGTTATTATGAAAGTGTTGGTAGTCGTACAATTCGCCACCAGAGGGGGTTTCTTTCCCGTCCAACGGTGGAAGAAATTATATTGTATAGAGCACATATAGATGAAAGTGTAATTAAGTGGTTAACAGAAAATAATTTATCGGAAGATAATTTACGTGTATTAGAACTTGGTTTGCAACATGAACAACAGCATCAAGAATTGCTAATTACCGATTTAAAGTACAATTTATCGTTTAATGAATTCGATGTAATACTTTCAGATATTAGCGAAAATGAAGTATTTAAGAAGTCTACAGATCAGATAATTATTCAAGAAGGAATTTATGAAATAGGATTTTGTGGGGAAGGATTTTGTTTCGATAATGAATTAAATAGGCACAAAGTTTATTTAAATCCTTTTTCAATATCACCGAATTTAATTAACAATTCAGAATACCTAGAATTTATTGAAGATGGCGGATATAAAAATCCATTATTGTGGCATTCTGAAGGATGGAACTGGTTGATGAATGAGCTAATTGAAGCGCCACTTTACTGGAAGAAAACTGAAACTGGTTGGGTTCATTATACGAGGTCGGGAACAAACCTTTTGGTTATGGATGCTCCTGTTACGCACATTTCATTCTACGAAGCCAGCGCGTTTGCAGAATGGAGAGGAAAAAGACTACCAACAGAAGCTGAATGGGAAGTGGCGGCCACTGAATTTGCTTGGGGCAATCGTTGGGAATGGACCAATTCAGCATACTTGCCCTATCCAGGTTATCGCAAAGCGCCAGGTGCAATTGGTGAATACAATGGGAAATTTATGGTGAGTCAGATGGTGCTCAGAGGCGCTTCCATTGCAACACCTGAGGGTCATTCACGTGCAACGTATAGGAATTTCTTTCATCCAAATTTCAGGTGGCAATTTACAGGAATCCGCTTAGCATCCGATATATCATGATAGATCCAATTTTTTCTGATGATGTTTGGGAGGGATTAAATTCAAATCCTAAACGATTGTCATCTCGCTGGTTTTACGATGAAATTGGAGATGCGTTATTCCAGCAGATCATGGTAATGCCAGAATATTACTTAACACGTGCTGAGTATTGGATTTTGGAACATTATGCCAGTGAATTGATCCAGCAATTGCCTAAACGTTTTCAATTGTTGGAACTCGGCGCTGGCGACGGCACCAAAACAAAGCTACTGCTCAATGAAATTCTTCGTTCTGATTATTCAGTAAAATATTTTCCGATTGATATTTCAGAAAATGCGTTGAATAAATTGAATAAATCTATGAAAATCCAATATCCAAATTTAAATTCAGAAAGCATTCAGGCTGAATATTTCACAGCTCTTAAATCACCAATATTAAATAATTCAGAACAAAAACTAATCTTGTTTTTGGGTTCAAATATTGGGAATTTGAATCATTTGCAATCTTTAGATTTTTTCAAACAACTATTTGTCTCAATTAATCCTGGAGATTTTGTTCTCACTGGATTTGATAGAGTGAAAGACCCTGAAATAATTTTAAAGGCATACAATGATAAAAATGGAGTTACTTCTAAATTCAATTTGAATTTATTGAACAGAATAAACCGAGAATTAGATGCCAATTTTAACATCGATGCATTTTACCATCAACCAGAATATGACAACAAAACCCAAACTGCAATTAGCTTTCTGGTATCAAAAATTGACCAGACAGTAGATTTTAGAAAACTCAATCGTTCTGTTGAATTCAAATCTAAAGAAAGAATTCACACTGAAATATCAAGGAAATTCACGCAAGATGATATCGATGAATTAGCGTTTAAATCTGGATTTCGTATGACAAAGAATTATCATTCCGAAAAAAACCAATTCACCGATTCATTGTGGCAAAAACAATAAATTAGTAATTCCCGAAATTGAAGAGGTGGCCGCTATTGGCCGTCATATTGTCTACCGGATTCAAAGTCATTACAGGAATTTGTGCATCATTGGCAATAATTTTTTGCTCGTAAGGCCCAATGATATAATGTGTTAGTTCCTTTTCTTGGTTTGTCATAATTACGATTAAATCTGCATCAACCGCAGCGGCAAATCGTATAGTTTCTTTTGTGAAATCACCTTTAAGAGCATGATTTACATTGAATTTACAATTTCTATCTTTCAGATATTTTTCCGCGTAAGCTACATTGTTGTTCACTGCTTTTACAGCATATTCATCGCTTTCATGAGCAGCTAAGATGTGAAATTCGCAATTAAATCTAGTCGACAATTCTGCTGCCCATACCAACTTTTGTTTAGTTTGTTTAGAAAAATCAATTGGTAAAACAATGTTCTTGAAGCCATGTTCACGCATCATTTTTTTCTGCACTACTACAAAAGGCCTATTAGCATTGGTGATTACACGAAGCGCTTTACTTCCAACCACATGCTGAAGTCCACTTACACCATGGGTACCCATTACAACAAGTGCTGCATTAATTTCATCTGCAAATTCACCAATCGAATCGAAAATATTTCCTCTTCTCACCCAAAAATCAATTTTAATCCCAGAAGAAGTTGAAAACATTGAAGCGATTTCTTTCATTTTTGCCAATGCAGTATCTTCTTCCGAAGAAGCATTTTTTCCATCCGCAATTACATGAAGAAGATCAACTTTCTTTTTGAAGATTTTTGCCAAGTTTAAGGCATGTTTTAAAGCATTTTCGGCAGCTTCTGTAAAATCTGTAGGAACCATAATGGTTTCTGAATCTACAGGGCGAATTGATTTATTTTCCATTGGTGTTAGGCAATTGTATTGTTGATTATTGGGATGTTTTTTTGGGGTTGATTGGAGAAATTTTGTGTGCCGTATTTAATCCTTCGCTTCAACTTCAGCAAGATTGATACTGAGTTGCAAATCTCTTCTACTCTTCGAAAACGTGGTATGAAACCTGTGGGCAGTCATAAATCTTATCTGAAGCGCTTTCCATGCTTCGGCACCTGAAATTTCTGCACAATTGGTCATTTCTTCATAAAGGGTATCAGAAATTTTCCAGAAATCTGTTCTTCCTAAGTAATCAAGGTCTGCATCACAGATAATCTTTTCAAGAAACGATTGAGGTTCTTGGGGAACCCGGGTTGCGCGGATGCAGTTTTCAATTTCCTTGACATCGACGTCGTTGAGAGTGAAATTCGCTCTGGCTTGCGTAAATATCTCGACACTTCTTTCTTCATGGCGGCTTCGAGACAACAAAAAGCCGGTATCATGAAAGAGAGCAGAAATCTTCAAAATCAGTTTATCACTTTCAGACATTCCTTCTGAATCGCAAATATCTTCACAGCACTTAATAACATCAAGCGTATGTTCTACAGTGTGGTAGGTATACCTCGGATCCAAATCAGATCGCATTCGGTCGATTATGACAGTTAACTGCACTTGGTAAAAGTGCTCTAAGGCTTGCATAGGTTAGATTCCAAAAGTTAATAATAGGAAAATATTGCTTTCAATAAAAAGAGTGGTGCAAATTAAATAAGAAAAGCACGTTCAGTGTATTAAAATTTTTGTTCTAAGATGAACGGAAGCATCACTCTCCAAGTTGGCCAGTCATGCTTCATATCAGTGCCCCAAACACCTAGATCATGCTTGATTTGCTTTTCAATTAAAATATTTGAGAACCTTCTGCTTGCATCAGGATCCTCGTAATCTCCACTTCCTGTGTAGAGATGAATATGGTCGCAAGCACGAATTTTATCTAAGTAATACGGGTCGTTCAAATTCTGAATGTAGTGTTCCGGAGAGTTGAAATATACCTGATCATCATAAAATCCTTTTGTGTATTCTGCCAAGTTGTAAACTCCACTCATCGATATTGCGCCATCGATTTTGTCGGGGAAACAGAGATAAAGATTCATTGCATGCAAAGCCCCAAAGCTGGCTCCACAAGTATAGATCGGTGTTTCTTCGCTGCTGGTTTGCTTGATATATGGGATAACCTCATTCAGAACATATTCGTTGAACTGATTGTGGCGAATCGCTTTGTGTGGTGGATACATATCGTTGTTCAACCAACTCTCATTGTTGATCGAATTGATGGAATAAATTTTACACTTACCCGAGTTTATCACTGGAGCCAAAGCATCCATCATTTGGAAGCGCTCGTATTCGAGGTAATCGGCGGCGGCAGTTGGGATAAGAAGTATAGAAAAGCCATAGTGGCCATACACTGAAATTGGCATGTCCTGGCTAAGTGCAGGGCTGTACCACGAAGTTATTTCGCGCTTCATAGATCGGATTTATTGCTCAATAATACGGAATGAATGTCAATACTCATTTAGGCAACAAATGAATTGGCATAACCGGAAACATTAACCGTGTAAGGATTATAAAACTCAAGCCAATCCAAAACTTGAATCGCAGCAATATTTCTTGCATTCCTATTACTAGCCTCAGAAAATCTTATTGAGGAAGAGGTCAATTAAAGTGCTTTGCGACTTCGAAATAATCAGCCCTATCTTGGTTAAACTGAAAAGTATCAAACCACTCGGGTTTTACTTTATTGAATGTTTGCAATGCATCATCCTTTGCTCCCGTTTGTACCTGCGCATCGGCCAAATAAATGCGTAGTCGATTCCAAATTACGCCAGACCAGAAAGAAATACTTGTTGGTCCGAAAGGAAAATAACGATTGATTAATTGAATAGCTAAAGATGAGCGTTTATTGTTGCATAAATAACGAATCACATAAAGCATATAGAAACTAAATGCGTCTAAATGCTTCGCTTTGTCTTTAAAAAACAAATAATCTTCATGTACAATTGATTTTATTTGTTTATCGGATATAAGTTGATTGTTTTGACCATGAATCCATTGCAGAATTCTTATTCGCCCAGCTGGTAAAAGCCGTTGAGAAGCGAGTGCATAATTCTCGAGTGGATTTAAATGTGCTTTCGCTTTTGAAATATCGCCAATCAGATGTGCGTGATAAGATAAAATTGAATTTGCAAAATCTGGCTCATCATCAAACAATCCGTCCGAAAAAGCCGATTCGAAACACTTCATGTATGACTCTGCACTAGGGCCATAATGCACACAGTATTGCAGAACTTTTTTTAATGATGTTGGATTTTGCACCAATGCATTGGTAAAGCCCGGAAGATTTTGTTTAAAGCAATATATACCGACTAACTGATGTAGATTGAATTCTTCGTAAGCAGCTTCTTTGTTTAGAACATCGAATGGAAACCATTGATTGTTTGCGTAGATATATTGCAAAATTGAAGAATCATTTCTTCCTGCGTATAAGATTAAACACTGTTGTAAAAATCTGTAAAACGCAGCAGAAGGACCAAGTGCAACGAACGCTTGTTCTATATCGGGCTGATGAATATTTCCAGCTACATATTGTGAAAAGCGATGTTGGAAATCTCTTTCTTTTTCAAGCGTGTTGTTTTGAAGAAAATCGGCCCATGATGAAAATCCAGCAAACTCCGATAAGATATTTAAAGTCGTTATGCTCTGAGAATGATCGTTGCTAATTAATCCAAACAATCGCCTCCACGTATTCCAGCCCAATTCTGTTTTATAGCCGGCTTGAAAAATCAAATCGATAATCTTCAATAGGCTTCGGTTGTCTGTAACAACAACATCATAGCGCGCTTGAATAGCTTTGGCAAGGAGTTCTAAATCAAATGGATCGGGCTTGGAGCGGCTTTTGGGCATTGGGCAAAAATAGCAGAATTAGAATCCTAAAAGTAGCATTCAAGTGCATTGGTTTATTTGGACTTATGTGGGCTCAGATGAATTTTGTTTCGTGGGTAATTTAGCGGGCCAAATAAAATTATGAAATCGAGTTTGATTTTCCTATTCCTGATGTTTATTCAATCATTGGGTTTGTTCTC
The DNA here is from genome assembly GCA_040403315.1 of Flavobacteriales bacterium. Taxonomy (GTDB): domain Bacteria; phylum Bacteroidota; class Bacteroidia; order M30B66; family M30B66; genus CAMCXT01. The sequence goes on along the minus strand of JBBAKX010000001.1, from coordinate 576,418 downwards.
GCAAGTACTTCCGAATTACATTCCTCAGGATGGGCTCATAGGTTGGTGGCCCTTCAATGGCAACGCCAATGATGAAAGCGGTAATGGGAATAATGGAACCATAAATGGATCTACGCTAACTGCGGATAGATTAGGAAATGAGAATAGTGCGTATAATTTTGATGGGATTAATGATTTTATAAATACAGGTTTTGTGAATGAAATCAGCGGAAGTTCTCAGCTGACTATTTCCTATTGGATTAATTCACCACTAAATTTTCCATCTAACCCAGCTGGTAATTATGGGACAGTAATAGGTCATTGGAAAAATGATGGTGATTTTCCAGGAAGTCCAATTGGATATCAGGACGCTTTTTTTAATGATGGATCTTATAATTGTAGTTTGCTTGGAGCGCAAGGTGCATTTTCAACACCAAATATCATCCAACAAAATATTTGGCAAAACATAACTGTTGTTTTTAATGGTTTACTAAATACAAATGAAAGGGTATCACTTTATTTGAATGGGAATTTTGTTCAATTTATTAATGTAAATAATGCTCCATCACAAATTGGAACAACAGCAACAAGGACTTATTTAGGAGCTGCTTGCGGACCTGATGGAGATGATGATGCTTGGTCACATTTCAACGGAATCATTGATGATATTGGAATTTGGAATAGGGCTTTAACGATAAATGAGATTCAAAACTTACATAATTCGGATTTCAACAGTTCAACCTGCAATCCACTCCCAAACAATCTTCAAAACGGACTCGTTGGTTATTGGCCATTTTGTGGCAATGCCGATGATGAAAGCGGAAATGGGAACAATGGGACAGTGAATGGAGCCGTTCTCACTGAAGATCGATTTGGGAATGCTAGTAGTGCGTACAGTTTTGATGGTTCTTCTAGTATTGAAACTCCTTCAATAAATGCTGCGGAACAAATAACCCTTTCGGCATGGATTTATACTAAAGCCCCAGCAGCAGTAAATAATTCCTTCAATTATAGTGCATCAATAATTGATCATAATCCAGAACAGATAAATAGCAACGGATATGGGCTATACTACAATAACATTATCGTGAATACTGGGATACATGCGCAAACTGGATATTCAGGAGATCCCGGGGCTTCAATGTTTTCAGAAGTTCATATGCCATTAGAAAATTGGGTTCACTGCTCATTTACCTTTAATGGTGGGATTGGAAAGATTTATTTGAACGGAGCATTAATTTCAACTGATTCATCTCTATCAAGTCTAGGACAAAACAATAGTCCAGTAATGTTTGATAAGGCAATTTGGGCAGCTGATGGGAACTTATTTCAAGGAAATCTTGATGATATTGGCATTTGGAACCGAGCACTAAGTGCGAATGAGATACAGCAACTTTACACATTAAATGCTTGCACATTTACCATTTACGATACTGTAACAGTCACAGAAACTGTTTATGACACTGTTTCAATAAGCACGACCGATACCCTAATTATTGAAACACTGATTACTTCTACTGAGCCAGCTCAAGAGAACACATTTCTGGTTTATCCAAATCCTGCCAATACACAGATTACCATCAACAATGGAAATTTCGGAATTTTAACAGGCTACGAATTGAGAATAACAAACAGTCTTGGACAGGATGTATACAATGCAGAAATTACTCAGCAGGAGGTTGCTTTAGACATCAGCACCTGGGGCGGCAATGGTTTGTACATCCTTTATATCCTAGAGCCGAATGGGAATACGATTGCGGTTAAACAAATTGTATTGCAGTAAATCGATTATTAACAGAAATCAAACAATTACCTATGCTCAGAATAAATATCATGCGCGGTTTCATAAACCGTTTAAGAGATGCCGGTTGGAAAAATATTAATGTGCGCAGGCACACCAGCTTAGACAATCAGGTACTCAAGCGAGGCGAAAAAACCAATGTTTGTATTGAACAGATTCAACTTGATGGGAGTTTAGATTTCAAGCCACAAGTTGAAGGTCTTTTCAAACACTTAATTGAATTAATTCGCAGAAGCGGATCACATGACATCTTCCTTCCTGGTGGAGGTGAAATCCCAATTCCAGGTTTCTTCGAGGAATATTGCAGAAATAATGGAATTAAAATACACTTAATTTCAAACGAAAACATTGATGAATACAACAGAATTGAACTGTAAAACTTTTCTGCGAAATTCATCCGAATCAGTCATGCAGCCCTCCTCCCCAACTGAATAGAGAAAGAGTAATACTAGAAAACAGAATAATCATAGTACCGGCTTGATTCTTATTTGGACCTACTTGGGCTTCTAAATGGACTTAATGAGCCATAGTCTTTTCGTTTCTTGCAATAAAAATCTAGTCAACAATTGGAAGGGTGAAATTTTAACAAGCTTTGAATTGAAGGGAATAAAAGGCTTTTGACTATTTATTTGTAAACAATAATCAGAATGCCAATTAAGGTCTTACTTCAGCAAAATCAACTGATGCGGAAATAAATTGAACACGACTCAAGGCTAAGGCCCTAATGGAAATAAGATTAGTGTTAAGCAAGATGTCTTTTAGTAACTACAATATGAACAAAAAAAGTCCGTTTATGAACGAGGTGTATCAATCTTCTACACAGTTTATTAGAGCAAAAAGGTTTAAACACATCAAAAAACTATTTATTTGATTATCTGAAACTTATCGCCGATCCTCTCAATGCTTGCCACAAAAAGAAAAATGCATCCTTAAATACTTCTGATAGTGCAATGTCGTTCTATCAACTAAAAAATAACATATGGACTTTGTATTAAGTTACGAAAAAACCGCTGTGAGACTTTTGGTTAAACCACTTAAATTTAAAGACTTAAGTGATTTTTTCGCTGCAGACCAGATGTTCGAGATTCATTCACTTTCAATTTGTGTTGAACTTCCATTAAAAGCAAGCGAGGATTTGTGCCTTTTAGAATTTAAAGTACAACGAAAAAAAAACACACTCAACAATTTCGCTCAAAACCTATTGGAGCGCTATGAAAAAACACAAGACTTTTCATTAATTGATTTTAATGAATTAAAAAAAAGACTAAAATTACCACAAACCACTCATGATAGTATTGTACTTTTTGAATTTTTTAATGTTGCTTTACGTGCTGGTGGGCTTGTCAATTTAAAAATTTCCTGTGATGCTTTAGAAATCAAATACTACGAAGATATAAATGCCTACTGTTTTAGTTTTTCAGAGGAAAGTAAACTCAAGGAGTTCATAGAAAACATACCTTCAAATTTACGTGACAACCAATATTTAGCCCTAAAAGTGGCTGTAGCAGAAAGGAAATTGATGGCTACCGGAGAATTTAAGAATAAACTTAAAAAAACCGGAATTTCCAATAGAATTGAAGCACTAAATAGAGCATACAGTTGGTAGAATAAACAAAAAGCCCCTTCCGTGAAAATGGAAAGGGCTTTTTGTTTATATAAATCATAGTCTAAATACATCCTTCACCTTATCAGCCGCAGCAAAATTTGCCTTACCGGCAATCAAATGGATTTGAGGCAACAATGAATTGCCTTGAACAATGCCAATCTAGTGTTTGCAAAAATTCATTAAACAAACGCTATTCAATTCTATCAAAGAGCTTTGAATATCGAATAACAATTTCTTTATCTTTAATCATGCGGCCTTCCAAATCCATTTTATGCTAATCAACTTCGAGCCTTACAAAATGAGGGAAAGCCTTTACCAGCTTTACGGTTAGAAGGAGAGAGCATTCTTAATCTGGCTTAATGATTTCACATTCAATTAATTGAAGTGCCAGAGAAATATAAATGCTGCTATTTATAGATAGCCTCTAAAGGCGATATTACCTAATTCAAAAGGACCATTTGCTTTATCAAATTATGTCTAGTATTGCAGCATAATGGCGGCTTTTTAGCTTCTTCATGTTTTCTTCATTAAGATAATTTTCATAGGTTATAACATCTTTCCATCTTACTAATTCAAAATGATGTGTCACAACAGCTTGAATTTCATCATTGTTTTTAATTCTTGAGCAAAACTCCTCGAGTGTTTCATAGCTTAATACTATATGCTTAGATATGTCAATCCACATTTCAATATTTTCGATTCTTGGATTGTTTTCGATTCTTGGGTTAATCATTTCAACTAAATTAGCATAAAATCGATATGGATTTTCTATAATATCTACAACTGGATTGTCCGCATTGATAAGCCATTCAAACGCTCTAAGCAATTTCGAATTGGATTGAATCAAAGGTTTCATAATCGAAATGACTGAAGCTTCAATACTATTAATATTTAATAAATACTGCAAATCGACATTTCTAATTTTACAATTAAAGCTTAGATTAGAATAAATCGACAGTTTCAACTTAATTATTAGCATAAACATATTTTGAATCTCTTCTAATGATATGCCGGTTGGTTCAGCTGTCATTGCGTTTCCAAGAGTTTCTCCCATAATTACTGTTTCGCCTGTCAACGAGTCCCTAACACGCTTCAATTCGTCAAAATAACGAGAAGAAACCTGATCAATACACTTTTGATAAAGAATCGAATTGCCAGTGCTTAAATCTAAGCAACCCAATAAACAGTTCTCACAATTATTATTGTCAATCAATTCATTTTGATTTTCAATGATTGTAATCGATGGCTTTTGTTGAATAGAATATTGATTTTCATTATCAAAAATAAATTCAGAACAATTTACATTGGACAGGTTAAATAAAAATTGCGAGAAATAGCTACTAAGTTCCATGTGAAAAATGTTCTAAATTTTATTTTAAAATTGACGAACTATTAAGTCAATCTAGATTCTTGATTTGTTAGCGAAGTTTAAACAGTAATATATTTTACTGCAAAGCAGGTGTTTGGAGATAACCAGGGAAGGCGATGTTATTGATTTGATATTTCCCAGTTTTATCAATAAGAATATCATCTCTGTCTTTGAAAATATCAAATCCTTGAGGACCATTTAAATTATAATCATTATTACCAATCGATATTAGTGCCTTATTCAACTTTTCAATCTTAGCAACAGTTTTACCTTTCAATAGCATAGCTGTAATTGATTCAATTAATTCAATAGTTTGACTTAAATTCATGTCTTCATGATGTTTTAAATTCCTCAAATCAACAAATGTGAAAAAGAAATTATTGAATGTCTTGGAAAGGAAATCAAGAGTGTCAAAAATGGCTTGACCATTCTTATAGGATTGCTGATTGATTGGGAAATTCTTAGGTTTATTTCCAACAATGTTTATAGCATTACCATGCAACTGAAATAAAATTTTAGAATCATTATAATATTCAACTGCACGCGTGTATTGGTAATTCGCAATCAAATTAATGAAGTTTCTATCATTAAATGTACTAGTATTTAATTTAAAGAAAGTATCTTTAAAAAAGCACTTCATATATTCCAATGTAAATCTTGTTAGCCTCAAAGCATTTCCATTTCTAACATCTTGATGTTCTCTTAAGCGATCTAAAACACTACGTTCATGCTTGCCAACATAATAAGGAATAAACACATGCTCATCTGGATCTGCAACTAGGTTTTTAACTCCAGTAAAATCTACCGGATCACCTATTCCATTTTCTGTTTTGTGATAAACAAATCCCCAAATGTAAACGCCAGGAACTTTGAAGCGATCCTTGTTAGTTTGAGTTAACGCAGACTTATGAAATAATTCAGAAAATTCAAGTGGCATATTAATTTGGCTTAAATGCAAGAATAGCAAGAAGCCACAAATTGCAGCGAGTCCATATAAGTCCAAATAAAAAAGCCTGCATACTAAACAGCAAATCTTGCTGTTTTCTAATCCTAACTCAAAGCCATTATGAAAATCAACCCCATCATTTTCCAAGAAATAGAAAGTGAATGCAGAACTATTGTGCTCGACTTTCTAAAAAACGATAGAGATTTCCTGGTGCAATCTTTTAAATCGTTTATTTCCAATAAAACAGAAGCGAAAACTTGCGCCATTTTTTGGAACAAAACCAAGTTTAAAAGACTTAGGGATGATAGCTTTTTCGATAAATACTTGGGCACTTATGAGCATCATGAGAATGGTCAGTTCGAGGGACATATCAATATCTACCCTGCCAATATTCTAAGTCTTGTTAAGGAGGCTAAATCCTCTCACAGGTTAACCAGCGATTACAAGCAACTGCAGTTCTTCAAGTCTGTTTGTAGGGTTGTGTTGCTGCACGAGCTTTCGCATTGGCTAATTCACTTTGTTAGAGTTGGTGGTGTTCATGTAAACCATTACAACGAGAATTACATCAGAATGTCGACTTATCAGCATGAGCAATTGGCACAAATTTGCACCTCCTCCATGCTCAAAAAGAAAATTGACAACTATACGTTTGGTTATTTGATGGAAAAATCGTCGAAGGAATACAAACTCGAACCAGACCTTCTTTGGGTTGATCCTAAGGAAATACTGAGTGTTATCAAGGATTTTAGATTTCCAGTATTGTTCAATAGAATCAATGATACCCGTCCTTTCACTGAGGTGTATTTTCCACTATTGAAAGGAGAAATCATACGTGTTATGAATATGAAAGGTGCAGTAGATTTAGGTATTATATAATTGCAGCTAAATGCAGCGTCAACTCTTAACTCTTCCCAACACAACTTTCACCAGCTGGTTCCAAGCCATCCTTTCCAAAGGAGTAAAGTTGAAATGAAACGGATACCAATCTGGCTGAAGGGTAACATCAGCTGAGGGTTTTGATTTTTCTACAATCACCTCATCCCATTTTACCTGAATGAAAGCATACTTTCTAAGTACTGCTTCATTCGACACAACGAGTAACGATGTATCCTTGCCTGTAAAAAGATCTCCATTGAACGCCATGATGGTTTCAGCAAACTCATAGTCGTTATCAGGTAAGGTTTTTGTGGTAAGCAAATTCAATTCTGGCTTTAAAACGGCGATCACATACCCAACCAAATTCTCACTGTAAACGACAGATGTGGCATAATGTGTTGGAGAATCGTCTCTCGTGAAATCAAATTCATCCATATCGTCGATGTGAAAATACTTCATTGCTCAACCCAATGTTAGATTAGAATGGCCGGTCTTCGTATTGCCAATATTGCTTCGAGTCTTTCCATGGAGAATTTTCCCAGTCAAACTTTTGATCGATTTTCTGAAGATTATAATTGTTTCCATACTTCCTAAGATTAACTGGATAGGAAATAAAAGGAGCACGCTCAACTTCCACCCTTCTGCCTTGCATCCTCCACTGGTCGGCAATGGCTACTTTTTTCGAAATCGAATTTTTCCCAATTGTATACAATTGCGTGCTATCTGAAAGGAAGGATGTTTCATTGTCGATTACCAGATACACACGATAAGGACCTAGCTTGTCGGACTTTTGGAAGAGCTCAAAACACAATTCACTGTTTACATTATTGAAAAACTGAGCCTTTAATGGATTGATGCCCAAAATGATGAGCACGAAGATCAGAAAATTCAATTTATTTGGCTGCATATCCTTTCAATAACAGAAGAATTTACAAAATAGTGTAGAAAGGGAAATCCGAACAAGTCCAAATAAAACCAACCGGATTAAATACGCTCTTTCAACGCCCTATAGACCACAACCATCCCTTCTGAATCTCTTTCGCAATAACGCAACAAAGCCTCACGGGTAAGTGACCATTCTTCCTGAAACGCACCGTTGATAGCTGCCAGATAAATGCTTGAAGCATCACCTCCGTTGTTGACTTTTAAATCGGCATAGGAAAATTGTGGATCAATGGCAGGCAAAACTGACTTTATTGATGCCGATCCGCCCATTTCGGGCAGATAATACCATGCATTTTTGAAAGGAATGAGTAAATCCACAAAGCGATCGATTAAGCTTTGCAAATAAGCTGCTTCATCCGGAAAACTTGCAGCAAGCTCTTTCAGTCGACTAATCTCAAACGAAGCATGGTATGCGACTATCGATCCTGATGGTGCAATATTCGATTTGAGCTGCTGAATTAACTGATAACGAGGGTCATAAGCCATACTCAACCCAGACTTAAACGCTGAAGGATCGGGTAAAAACTCGAAGTGCTGTTGAATATTCCCTTGAATATCGGTTACGTGCAGAGAATATTGAAATGGAATCTGCTGAAATGGACGTGTTCCATCAAATAAGGGAATGGTTGGATTGAGGGTTTCAAAATCAAAAAAGTGCAGTGGCGCTTCAAAAGGGGCCAGAAAATCACGAATCGAAGCATCATCCATAAACGACTGTTGATGTTTTGCACCTTGCACTTGCAACTGTTGGCGATGATTCAGCGGGAAATCAATTGGAATATCATCAAGCGATAAAATCCCTGCATTGTGCAATTCCCAGTCTTTCCCTCGTGGCGAATAAAGGTCGAACACATTGCTCTCGGGTAGATGCTTCCAGCAATGGTGTTGATAATCGCATGCAAACGGACTGTTGCAATGAGGCCCAATATTGATTTGAGGCTCAGCGCCTTGCTCAAGCATTTGGATTAACTGCTGATGTGTTGCTTTCACCCATGCTTGCTTTTCTAATACAAGTGCTGTAATGTCTTCTAAATGAAACAATTCGCTTGGAATAATGTCTCCACTGCGCACATACTGCTTATTGATGTGCATAAGGAAGAAACGATCCGGCTGAAATCCAGCAGTTTGCATCACAAAATATTGATAAGCAGCATCAGTGAGGTGATACTGTTTTACCGATGTACTGCTTTTCACTTCAATCGCCCAGCGTTCGCCATTTTGGTGATGCAGAATATCTAAAGCAGCAAATCCGTTTGGGATTGAAAAAGCGGCTTCGTAGATGGTTTTCTTCCCTTCGTGAAGCCACGTTTTGGTTCTATCAATGGCTAACGACCAGTTTCCATTCATATCACTTGTGGCATCCAATCCACCTTGAAGTACTTGTTGAGCCAGGAAGCCAACTGCATGTCCTGTATTGAACAAAGCTTGTTGTTGTGATGAAACAGGGGGTTTTAAATCTTTTCTATTCAGGTCAAAAAAGAGCTTTTTTTCGCATTGAGCACCTGATATGAATCTTGATTTTGAGAGGTTGGGCATATATTGAAAATACAGGATTTAAATGTTCCCAGAATGAGGAAATCTTTTCGACTATAAAAATCAGTTAAATTGAAAAGTCTGAATAAATTCTTCTTATAGATTGTTAAAATGTTATAATAAATAAATCAAAGATAATATTAATAAAGGCCAAATTTTAAAATTAGGACAGAAACATCAGTAACATTCTTAATTTCTTTTAGGGAATCTTTTTTACTATCTAAAAAGATTCAATGCTATTTAAAGTTGATTTTTTATTTCTTTTGATATTATAAAGAATGTCGGGATATCTATTAAAATCGAAGTTATTTACAATGTCGTTAGTAGGTTTTTATTAGTTAAGAAATAATGATACTCATTTACTCTATAATCGGTTTACGGGAGAACACTACTCTATAAAGTCTTACAAAGTAGAGACAAAATGGTTGCACTATTCAAATCAAATTAATTCAAGTTTATATTGCATCAACTCTCCTTAGCCATACCATAGTGTTCGGTTCTTTTTCATATAAAAAACGAAGCGCTGATTGATTAAAATTATTTTGATCTACAATATTTGAATCAAAAACACTTTCGACTGATTTAAATTTTGAATATGACGAACTTGTCCGATTTAAGCCATAGATTAAATGAAATAAAATTAAGCGCTTTTGATAAGCGTTCCATGAATTTACATTAGACTTAACAAAATGTAATACATCACTAAACTGTTGATTAAAGTCTTCTACATTAAATAGATGAGTGTAAATTAATTTCACAGCGACAAATCTTCCAATGTTAAATGGATGAATGCTTAATTCAAGAATATTACTTAAACTGAAGTTGTGAATTAGTTGCGCTGCATTTTCCCTGAATGTAATTATTGATCCGTTTCTCTCTTCCTTCAAACAAATCATTACCAGGTAAAAACATAGGTCATTCGAAGCATTGGGCGAAGAATAATCTATCGTTTTCCCATAGCTAGAAATACCATTTTTATATTCTGGCAATTTAAATTCAGGATCCGCTAACAATTCAAAATAACTTCTTCTAACACTTGGATAGCCTATAAAATGTTTGTAAAGACTCCTTTCATATAATGGATGAGATTTTAGGACTTTATGAAGACTTACTCCAAGATTAAAGGACAAATAATGAAAATTAGCATTATCGACAAATGATTCAATTCGATTAAAAAAAGTATGAAGCGATTTCCAACCTGAGTTCTCGAAATTAATATACAATAAGCCACAGCGAATATCAATATCATTATTTAACCCTAATGAAAGTGATTTGTCTCTTTGGTCTAAGACTTTCTGACAGTAAGCATTCCAATCACAACCGACTCTCACCAAACTGCAGAATTTATCCAAAGTATCAAGATAAAAATGATTATCAACATTGGTATTCAAAAAAAAGCGAGCCAATGTTGACAGTGAAATATTAAAGCCATAATTCGAAAATAATTCCTCACGCATTCTATTGCATGATGGCCTATTGGATACTCGTATTCCAACAAAAATCTGAACTTCCTCCTTAAGGCTCTGCATACAATATGCATCAATCGAGTGCTTTGACTTAGGCATTAGAGCGCTGTTATAGTAATTTCTTCCTGTTTAGAACAAAAAAATACAATCTAATTGAAATAAGCAATATGGAAGATAAAACCAATGAAATATAATATTCACCAATTACTAAATACCATGAAAATACTCGGGAGCATAGAATAACAATACTTAACAAAATGAAAGCAATCCAATTTCGTGGCTTGTTTAATTCGCTCGATCCGTTTGTAAATGAGTTGAATTTGGTGAAGTCAGCTTTTGATTTATGCTTGTCGAAAATGAGAACCGATAGCCATGTAGAAACAACACAAATGGTTACAATGAACACTTCAATAAAGTAAGGCTTCAGCGCCATTTGAGAAGCCAAGGTTAATGTAAACCGCTCGAAAACAAGCCATTTATCTAGTAATATAATGTAAAGATTAGCGTAAACTAATGCGGAAACCATTGCAACTAGCTGCACTTTAGCGGTTATTCTATACCAAAACCAACGCAACAAAAACACTGGTCCAACACCTGCTGAAATCACAAACAAGTATTTAACAACACCCCAAACTGAAGAATTAAACAAGCTCCAGATTACTGAAAATACTGTAAAGACAAGCATCCCAACAATACGAGATCTCTTTTCATTTTTAGGCAAAATACCTGAAACCAGACTACCTGACCAAAACTGAAAATTTGATATTGTTCCCGAAAAAACTATGAAAACGAAAAGCAATAATGGATATTTAATAAAATTATTTGATTGAATTAAATAATTGCTAATAATTGTTTCTCCAGAATTATTATCATAGTTATAAAATAAAAACGCTCTATAGCCTAATGAATAAACAAAATACTGTGCAATAATCATAAATAGAATAAGGCGAAAAAGCTGAATAGAATCGTTTTTGTTTGCTGAGGAAATTAATTTCTGCCCTTCCATATCCGGGAAATCATAAATCCCAGTTGCGAGCCAATGGAATCCAAATATAAATGCGCAGGTTGTCCATCCGCCTTCCATTTCAAACAATGAAAAACTCGCTTTTATCGAACCAATTGAAGCAACTGAATCATCAAATATCGATTGGCAGCCTATAACAATTAATAGTAATAAACTTGAAATGCTTATAATTGCGTCGGTTCGAATTCTGTTTTTGATGCTATTGGTAAACAATATCACAAACATAAATAGGCCTGTTAGAATTATTGCTTGCACTTTATCTAGGCCAATAACTGAGCCTATAATGGCAATAAAGGATAAAATAAGTTGTGCGCCGATTAATGGAATAACCAATATACCCAAAAATATTGCTCTGAATTTAGCGAGTACAACCGACCAATTTCCGCTATAACGTTGATTATGAATTTCATTTTCTAATTTAATTGGCAATTTCTTCCATAAAGGCGCTATAAAAACAGTTCCAAATGCAAAGCCAAAAGCATTTGCCCACAAAAGCCAAATAGAACTGATGGCACCTGCACTAAGAAATTGTGCAATCATTTGAGGCTCAAACAGAACTGGTAAGTTAATCAACAACGAAAAAGCCAAGATATTTCGTTGAAACAAATTCTTCAATCCCAAATAAAATGTCGATTTATTTTTCAAGATTAATTAATAATCAAAACCATTCTACTTTCAGCACAAGAACTGAAATTAAAGAATTGTTAGAGCCAACCGCGAAAATAAATTATTTTGAAACCTAAACTTATAAGAAGCAACACCTAAGTTACTACACTATTCTCCAACCAATAGATCTTTCAAAGCTTCTTCCAAATTGGGAAATTTGAATTCATACCCCATTTGCTTAATTCTGTGATTTGATACCTTACTGCCTTCGAGCACAACGGCAGCCATTTCTCCAAAAATCGCCTTTAAAACAAACGACGGAACACTAATAGGAAAAACAGGTCGGTGAATAACTTTTGCAAGTGTTTGGGTAAATTCTCTGTTATTACAATTTTCAGTTGCCGAAGCATTTATTGCTCCATAATACCGGCTATCTGAAACAGAATTGGCGAAAATGTTGCAAATGTCTTCCAAGTGAATCCAAGGAATTTGTTGTTTGCCAGATCCCAAAGGCGATCCTACGAACCACTGAATAGGTTGAGCCATTTTGGGCAATGCCCCACTTTTTTTATCTAGAACGACACCTGTTCTAATTTTCACAATTCGTTCTGCAACGCCTTGAAAAAGATCCGCCGCATATTCCCATTTACGACAGGTTTCACCCATGAAATCGGAGGCCGCTGGTTCTGTTTCGTTGTGAATCAGTGAATCGGAATATGCACCATACCAACCAATGGCAGAACCACTCACAAATGCGGAAATGGTTTGTCTACGGCGCTTCAAGGTGTCGAGAATCAACTTAGCCGAATCAACCCGGCTGCTCAAAATTTCTGCTTTACGCTCATCTGTCCAACGTTGATCGGCAATGCCAGCACCTGCAAGATGAACAATTACCTCAACGCCGTCAAAGGCGCTCTCGTTAATTGTGCCTTGTTTAACATCCCAGGAAAAAACAGCATCATACGGCTGAACTGGCTTGGGATTTCTGCTCAATAAATGAAGCTTATGCCCTTGTGATTTAAGCATTTCTGCTAATCTGAGTCCGATTAAGCCAGTACCACCGGTTATGAGAATAGTTGCCATGCAGATCCAACGTTAGTGAGAACTGATTGTTCTCATTCCTTGATGCAAGGTAAAGAAATACCTGTTTTTGATGCGCAACAAACAACAAATTTCGCTCACTAATTAAATAACGCAACTTGTTCACTTTATGCACATTAACAAGGAGTTGATAGATTACTATTAGCTTTAATCCTTTTCTGCAGATGTTTGCACATGAAAAATCGATACACTTTTTCGACAATAGAAAAACTACGAAAGACTGGTAGTTGGGCGATCAAAGCAACATGGTTGGTTTTCGATAGTAGATATTGTACAAATTATACTTCAAACTGGACTAGTTTCAAAGCGTACAGTGGAAAACTTATTTTGGAAAATTGCCCACAATTGTATTGGGAAAGCCCAACTATCCCCTTCCCAAAGGGCAATCTAAAGATTGATTTGCTACCAACCTAAAGTTAACCGGATATAATCGATTATAACCGTTTCAATACACCTCAAGATCTTATCTGTTTGATATTGTGACATATATAAAAACTCCTGAAGGCATGAATACTTGAAATATAAAGGCAAACAACAGTCAACCAGAATGATACAGAATAGATCGAACCGAATTGACTAAAAGCACTGGCATTTTTACAAAAACAAAATACGAATTGACTATTAAAAACGCCGAATTCAAACGATAGTTCCGAATACTTTTCAAATAACTTTGCAGCATGAACGAACCTAAAATTTACGACCGACATATTTTTATCTGCACCAACCAAAGACCAGCAAATGCACCTCGCCCTAGCTGTGGTGAAGAGCATGGGATAGCTTTAGTTATCGCATTTAAAAAAGCAATCAAAGACAAGGAACTTGATATGCCAATCAGGGCGCAGAAAACAGGCTGTTTCGATTTATGTGAGTCTGGACCGATGGTAGCAGTTTATCCAGATGCTATTTTCTACAAAAACGTTCAGCTAGAAGATGTGCAGGAAATTGTAGATGAACATATTGCTGGTGGAAAGCCAGTTGAGAGACTGAGATATAGAAAAGTGCAGCCATAACAAGCGATCGAACCAATTTCGACAACTGCAAAATTTTAAACTACATTTGGCGTTAGATGCCCTTGGTGAGAACAATTCTTCAATTTATTTTCTTCGCATCTTTGCTGTCGCTTTCAATTATGGGCTGCAGGAAAGATGAAATCACAACCGATCCCAACGATAAGCTCGCTTTCTCGGATGATTCGGTGTACTTCGATACCGTTTTTGTCACCTTTGGATCTGTAACCAAAAGATTTCGGGTGTACAACCAGAATGAGGAAAAAATCAAACTCTCATCCATTCGCCTCGCAGGAGGAAGCAATTCGTTTTTTAGACTCAATATCGATGGTGTTTCAGCCGATGAAGTAAAAGACATTGAAATCGATCCGGGCGATAGTATTTTCATATTTGCAGAAGTTACAGTCGATCCCAACAACGAGCTCAATCCATTCGTAGTTACAGATAGCGTAATCTTCGAAACAAACGGCAATATTCAAGATGTACAGCTCGTGGCTTATGGTCGAAATGCAGACTTCTTCCGACCAACATTTTTTCCCACAAATGGCTTCCCGGATTATTCGATTTTAAGCGGAAGTTCGACTTGGACAAACGAAAAACCTAAAGTGATTATTGGTTACTTGGTAGTTGATTCGGCGCAAACACTCACCATTGAGCCTGGTACGCAAGTTTATCTTTACAACAATTCCGGATTGTGGATTTACAAAGATGGAACGCTCATCGTAAACGGAACCTTACAAGATTCGGTCGTTTTCCAAGGAACGAGAAAAGAAACGGCATACCGCGAAATTCCAGGACAGTGGGATAGAATTTGGATAAACCAAGGAAGCGTTAACAATAAGATCAACTACGCTGTCATCAAAAATGGAAACATCGGAATTCAAGCAGAAGATGTGCTTGAATTGGGCGAATCACCCCAAGGGAAACTCACCTTTTCGAACTGCAATATCCGCAACATGAAAGCATTTGGTGTATATGGCGTAGATTACAACATAGATGCTTGGAACACTGTGATTAGCAACTGCGGAGCTTACGCACTTTCGCTCATCCGTGGAGGAGACTACCGTTTTAGGCATTGCACAGTGGCCAATTATTGGAATGAATCGGTTAGATCAGAACCTTCTATTTTCTTAAGTAATGCCCAAAACAGGGCAAATAATAGCATTGTGGTTTCCGATATGGATTTCAGCTTTCTCAATGGAATCGTAGATGGAAGCCTCCAAAATGGGAACGAATTAGAAGTGAGCAGTTTGCCTGATGCTCAATTCAACTGGATATTCAAAAACAGCCTACTGAAAATCGACAATCCCGATATCAATACTGAAGACGCTACTCACTTTTTGAACATGCGCTTCAACGAAGAGCCTGGCTTTGCGGATGTCAATAATCGGAACTACAAGCTTTCGGCCTCATCAGTTGCGAAAAACTGGGGAAGCCCAGATCATGTGAATGCAACACCTGCAATTCCAACTGATATTCTAGAAATAAACCGCCTCGCCGACGAAGCGCCGGATGCAGGAGCTTATGAGTTTATTCCATAGAATCTTCCCATACTTTCACTTACCTTTCTGTTAAAGTAACACTTTACAGATAAGTCTTGTAAGTGCCTCATATAAAGATTCTTAATTATTAACAAACTACTCAAATGAAACATATTGCAGTATTAACCTCTGGTGGAGATGCACCAGGAATGAATGCCTGTATCCGCGCTGTTGTGAGAACCGGATTGTATCACGAGATGAAAGTTACTGGAGTTATTGCTGGATATGAAGGTCTTATCAATGGCGATTTCAGAGACATGGATTATGCATCTGTTGGCAATATTATTCAGCGGGGAGGGACGATTCTCAAAACTGCACGTAGCAAAGAATTCATGACTGCGGAAGGTCGCAAAAAGGCCTATGAACAAGTGAAGGCCCAAGGTATTGAAGGCATCGTAATCATTGGTGGAGATGGATCATTTCGTGGGGCGGATGTTTTCACAACAGAATATCCCGACATCAAGGTGATCGGTATTCCTGGCACTATCGACAACGACCTATTTGGCACCGACTTTACCATCGGATACGACACTGCTATCAATACAGTTGTAAATGCGGTCGACAATATTCGCGACACTGCAACATCACATAACCGTTTGTTTTTCGTGGAAGTGATGGGAAGAGATGCTGGATTGATCGCCTTGAGAAGCGGCATCGCCGTCGGTGCAGAGGCTATTCTTATCCCGGAAACAAAAACACATATCGATAAACTCATTACTCAATTGGAACGTGGTTGGAAGCGCCAGAAATCTGGACACGTCATTATTGTTGCCGAAGGCGATGATGCTGGTGGAGCATTCAAGATAGCTGAAATCGTGCAGCAAAAATTCGATAAGCTCGAAACGAAAGTTGCCATTTTAGGCCACATTCAACGCGGTGGTCACCCAACTTGCATGGACAGAGTTTTGGCTACACGCCTTGGCTACGAAGCCATTGTTGGACTCCAAGAGGGCAAAAACAAGATGATGGCTGGTCAGGTTTCGGGACAAGTGAAATTCACCCCCTTTTCACAAACAGTAAAACACATCATGGATGTAAATGATACAATACTGAAAATTGCGGAAATCATGTCTTTGTAAAGACCTCATCTTGCATTCTAAAAAAGTTGAACGCACCTGCATTTAATGAAATAAATTTTCGCCTACTTTTACAGTCTCAAACCTGATAAACACCCGATTGAAGTTGAAAAAAGTTACTTTTAACAACACTGATAACTCATTCTTCGAAACTTTAAAAAACGAAGTGAACGAGTACTTTGAATCAAAAAACAAAAAGCAAACTGGCGATTACAGGCTTTACTTAAAAAGTTTCACACTAATTCCTGCCTGCTTAATAATTTATACTGCACTGTTAACGGTCGATATGCCCGTTCCTTTGTCGCTCGGCTTGTGCCTAATTTTAGGATTCTTCTTGGCTTGCATTGGTTTTAATGTGATGCACGATGCTTGTCATGGAAGTTACTCTGAAAGTAAAAGACTCAATTACATCATGGGTTTAACGATGAACGCATTGGGATCGAATGCTTTCATTTGGAAACAGAAGCACAACATTATCCACCACACCTATACAAACGTGGATGGAGTTGATGATGACATCGCGAAGTCACCAGTTCTTCGACATTGCTTTTCACAACCATACAAACCGATGCACAAGTGGCAACACATCTACATGGTGCCTTTGTATGCAATTTCTTCGATTCTTTGGGCTCTGCTTACCGATTTCGAGAAATACTTCAAGAAGGAAATCAATGGCACCAAAATGAATCATTTCAATCTTCAAGAACACGTCATTTTCTGGGTTACTAAAGCGCTGTACGTGTTTTTTTACATTGTATTTCCAATTTACATGGTTGGCATTGGCTCTTTCCTAATTGGCTATTTCGTTGCAAATGCTGCGATGGGATTAACCATGGCCTTGGTTTTTCAATTGGCACACGTTGTTGAAACCACAGCATTCGTTGATGCCTGGGAACTCGAAGGAAAAATGGCTTTGCAAGACGCTTGGGCAATACACCAATTACGAACTACATCGAACTTCTCTACAAACAGTAAGCTCGTTTCTTGGTTTGTAGGAGGATTAAACTTTCAGATCGAACACCATTTGTTCCCGAAAGTAAGCCACGTGCACTATCCCGCAATCAGCAAAATTGTGCAACGCGTGGCGCATCAACACAACATTAAATACAACAACATTCCAACGTTCGGCTCTGCTGTGGCAAGTCATTTTAAAATGATGAAAACTTTCGGAAGCCGCGAACAAGAATTTATTGCCGCTTGATTGTTCCGATTTTCATTTTTGTAATCATTCTTGTAATCATTGTAGCGCTGAGCTATTCAAATGAAAACTACGCCCAGCAAAATGTGCTTCTCGACGATGGTGAAGTGCTCAATATTGAAGGCTACAAGCGGATTTCTGAAACACCAACATCCGATAGTCTTCATGCGTTTTTGCTTAAACAATTCCATTATTACAAGCTTCTTGAAGAACCCGAACAGCAGAAATTTCGCGACCGCCTTCTAGTCTTGCTGAAGAGCAAATGGTTTATCGCCAAAGATGGTTTGGAGTTGCACGATGTGATGATTTTATTCGTTTGTGCATCCATGGTGCAAATCACATTTGGGTTGAAAGAATTTACCTTCCCGAGGTTCAATAAAATCGCACTTTTTCCTAATGCGTTTTACTCTGGAATAATCGAGCGAGAAGTGAAAGGCTTAACTGTTTTTCACAGTGGATTGGTGATTATGTCGTGGCCTCATGCATTCGATGGACATCTAAATCCTACCGATAAGATCAATCTCATCCTGCATGAAATGGCACATGCACTTTATCTTGATTACTTTGGAAACCGGCGAATGCTTTTAGGATTCGACGAATGGCAAGAAAAAGCCTATTCAGAATTTGAGAGCATGGCGAGATACGAAGAGCACCCATTTTTACGAAATTATGCACGTGCGAACATCCACGAATTTTGGGCAGTGTGTATTGAGCACTTTTTCGAGGCTCCACAAGAATTCCGGAAGCATCTTCCTGAACTATATCGAGCGATGAGTAAAATTCTTAATCAAGATATCGCTGCGCGGATAGATCAAGTCAAGACCGCATCAACAGTCTAATGCCAACGTTCAGACCTAGCCTTTTGGTTGGATAAAATGTGAGTTGGTTGGATAGATGGGCCTTTAGACCTAACATCATTGTAAAGTATCACCCAAATTGAATTTAAGAGGGCCCCTAGGCCTGAAATCTCAACTGATTACCCGATTGGCTTTGGAAATTTCCCTACCAATCCACCTTACCGATGTCTTTTCGGTAAAATATACCTTCATAACAAATTTCATTGATGCTCTTGTAGCTACGCGCCAATGCAGCTTCTCTTGATTCGCCTAAGGATGTAAACGCTAAAACTCGCCCTCCGTTGGTAACCAATTGATCACCAACTTGCTTTGTACCAGCATGGAAAACCAACTCCCCCTCTACCCGATCTAACCCGATAATTGGGAAGCCTTTCGGATAATCGCCAGGATAACCCCCTGAAACGACAACCACTGTTGCGGCATGTTGAGCACTGATTTTTGGTTGATGGTTATGCAATGTTCCTTTTCCAACTGCTTCAAAAAGCTCCACAAGATCATTTTCCAATCTTGGAAGCACCACTTCGGTTTCAGGATCTCCCATTCGGCAATTGTATTCAATCACAAGCGGCTCTCCATGAACGCTCATCAAACCAATGAAAATAAATCCTTTATAATCGATCCCTTCAGCTTTCAAACCATTCATGGTAGGATCAATAATTTGAGACTTAACCTTATCCATGAAAACGTCGTTACAAAAAGGCACTGGCGAAAATGCTCCCATGCCTCCTGTATTTAATCCAGTGTTACCTTCTCCTATCCGTTTGTGGTCTTTGGCTTCGGGAAGCAAAAAGGCTGAATTTCCATCTGTGAGCACAAAAACCGAACATTCTACACCCTTCAGAAACTCTTCAATTACTACAACATTTCCAGCGTCGCCGAATTTTCCTCCGAGCATTTCTTCAAGTTCTTGCTCTGCCTCTTCCAAGGTTTCTGGAATCACAACGCCTTTGCCGGCGGCCAACCCAGAAGCTTTCAAAACAAACGGAGCTTCCATGGTGCGCAAAAATGCTTTCCCTTCATCCAGCGTAGCGGGAATAAAACTCTGGTAACGAGCCGTTGGTATCTGGTGTCGCATCATGAATGCCTTCGAAAAATCCTTGCTGCCCTCTAATTGAGCGCCTTTAGCATTCGGTCCAATCACAATTACCGAACGGTGAGTATCGAAAGCCGCAAAAGCATCAGAAATGCCTTTAACGAGTGGTTCTTCCGGACCAACAACTACAATCGAAATATTGTGCTCAGAAACAAATTGCTTTACAGCTTCAAAATCTAACGGATTGATGTTGACATTCTCACCAAATTTTGTAGTTCCAGGATTTCCTGGTGCAATAAACAATCGATTAAGATGCTTGCTTTGAGCGAGTTTCCAGGCGAATGCGTGTTCACGACCGCCTGATCCGAGCAGAAGAATATTCATGCTGCAAACTTCTGCTTTTTTAGGCTTAACTCGAAATGATTATCCTTTTTGTGCTAATACCCAAGAGGCCAGCGCCAAATCTGCTGGATGTGTGATTTTTATGTTTTCGGGATTGCCTTCTACCAACGATACAGAAAAACCTGCTGCTTCAACCACCGAGGCACAATCTGTAAATGATTCGCGGTAATCTTGTTCGAAGGCTTCCTTCACCCATTCATAACGAAAACACTGAGGGGTTTGAACCATGCGAATGGTCGAGCGATCGAGCGCCTTGCTGCTGAAATTGGCAACTACGCGAACCGACTCACTTGAAGGCACAACAGGAATTGCAGCGCCAGCTCGTGAAGCTTCTTCAAAACATCGCTGAATTGTTTCCTTTGACACCAAAGGCCGAACACCATCGTGCACAGCTACCAATCCGCCTTTTACGACCGAAAGGCCATTTTTAACCGAATGAAAGCGGGTTTCACCTCCTGAAATGGTTTGGTGCGGCACCTCGAAACGATGCGCGTCACACAATGCTTTCCAAGTAATTAGACGTTCAACAGGTAAGACAACAATCAAGGACAATTCAGGCAAAGCTGCCTGAAATTTTTCGATCGTATGCATGAGAATCGGTCTTCCATCAATAAGGAGGAACTGTTTGGGAACAGAAGCCTTCATGCGGGTTCCGCTGCCACCAGCAACGATAATGACCGATTTGTTCACTTTAGATGATCAACATCGCATCGCCGTAGGTAAAGAAGCGATACTTCTCCTTAACAGCCTCTTTGTAAGCTTCCATAACGAAATCGTGACCTCCAAATGCAGAAACCATGATCAACAAAGTGCTCATTGGCATATGGAAATTCGTTACCAACGCATTGGCAACACGGAAATCATACGGAGGGAATATAAATTTATTTGTCCAACCCGCATAAGGTTTCATATTCCCTTCGGTAGAAACTGAACTTTCGATTGCGCGCATGGTCGTTGTTCCAACAGAAACGACACGTTTGCGGTTCTTCTTACTTTCATTCACGATGTTAGAAGCTTCCTCAGAAATAATCATTTCTTCAGAATCCATTTTGTGCTTGCTTAGGTCTTCAACCTCAACGGTGCGGAAACTTCCTAATCCAACGTGCAAAGTAATTTCAGAGAAATTGATCCCTTTCAATTCCATGCGCTTCATCAGTTCACGGCTAAAATGGAGCCCTGCTGTTGGAGCAGCTACTGCACCTTCATTTTTCGCATAAACCGTTTGATAACGAATCGCATCGTCTTCATCAGGTGTGCGTTGAATGTATTTAGGGATAGGTGTTTCACCCAAAGAATAAAGTACTTTTTTGAATTCTTCGTGCGGACCATCGAAAAGGAATCTCAATGTACGTCCACGAGAAGTGGTATTGTCGATTACTTCAGCAACCAAAGAATCATCTTCACCGAAATAAAGTTTGTTTCCGATACGGATTTTACGCGCCGGATCAACCAGAACATCCCACAAACGGCTTTCTTGGTTCAATTCACGGAGAAGGAAAACCTCGATTTTGGCACCTGTTTTTTCCTTATTACCATACATTCTCGCAGGGAAAACCTTGGTATTGTTGATGATAAACGTGTCACCATCATCAAAATAATCGAGAATATCACGAAACATCTTGTGCTCAATGGTTTTGTTCTTGCGATCTAAAACCATAAGTCTAGATTCATCCCTATTGTCAGAAGGGCGATCAGCGATGAGTTCAGGAGGTAATTTGAATTTGAAATTTGACAACTTCATAGGAAGCCCGTAGTTAAAAATGAGGGCGCAAAGGTATAAAAAAGGAGATCGAATGGTGCATCGATTTGGGCATATCGTGAGGATGAATAAGAATCCTTGGAATTCAACGTTGGTTCGTTAACAACTGTTGGTATTTTGAGACTATTTAAGCATCGAATTACAGAAATTTGTTGCACTATGAAACATACTGCATTTCTTATATCCTTCAATTTACTTTATACAATTTTGCCTGCCCAAAAACTGCAGACAACGCGCGAGTACATCAAAACGTATAGCGATGTCGCAATCGTTGAAATGAATAAATACAACATTCCGGCGTCAATTAAAATGGCACAAGGAATTTTGGAATCATCGTCGGGCAATAGTCCGCTGGCCAAAGAAGCGAAAAACCACTTCGGCATTAAGTGCAAGAAAGAATGGACAGGTCCAACTTACATTCAAGACGATGACGAGAAAAATGAATGTTTCCGAAAATATGAATCTGTGCTTGCCTCATATGAAGACCACAGTCAGTTTCTAACCAAGAATCAACGATACGCTGAGCTCTTCACCTACGATAGAAATGATTATCGTTCTTGGGCGCATGGTTTGAAAAAGGCAGGATACGCAACCAATCCGAAATATGCACCACTGTTGATTAAGACAATCGAAGAGAATAATCTGAGTGAGTTAGATACTCCTGGAAGAGCTCCACAGTTTAGAGAACCTGTCGCTGGAAGCGAAAGACCTAAAACGAGCGTAAGCACTTCAACAGGTAAAAAACGGAGCAAAAATTCCGATGATACCGATTTGCCAGATTTTGAATTGAAGAAAAAAGGCAAACGATCTATTTTTGTTCGGAACGATGTGCAATATGTACTCGCGAAAGAAGGAGATACATTTTCATCGATTGCTCAAGAACTTGATTTAATGGAATGGCAGCTTCCTAAATACAATAACTTACCAAGCTCCTCTAAGCTGCGCATTGAAGAAACCGTTTATATCCAGCCTAAACGAAGAAAAGCCCAACAAGCAACACACGTTGTAAAAGCTGGCGAAAAAATGCTGGAAATTTCGCAACTGCATGCTATAAAACTTAGCCGATTGTATTCGCTGAATAACATAGAAGAAGGCAATCAGCCTCAGGCTGGACAAAAGCTAAAACTGCGTTAATCATAAAGTTGCCATTTCTTTGTATCTGAAATCTTTTTCATTGAAAGCTATACAATCATTCAGTATCTAAAGTTGATAGGTTAGAAATCCTTGTTAAATGAATCTAACAGTTCGTTTAGCAACCAGAAAACAAGACTGTTTGTTCATCCATTAATAACAAACAAAAAGCTCTAGTTTTCCACTATCTTTGCCAACTTTTTTAGTTGCAGCAATAGCATGTTATATCCTGAATATAAGCGTTTAAACCTCCCGGCAATTTCCGATGAGATACTTCAGTGGTGGGAAGAAAACCAGATCTTCGAAAAATCGGTTTCAACCCGCGAAGGAGCGCCATCATTTAACTTTTACGAAGGCCCTCCATCAGCCAATGGTTTGCCAGGCATTCACCACGTGATGGCCCGAACCATCAAAGACATGTTTTGTCGATATAAAACGCTTCGCGGTTTTCAAGTGAAACGTAAGGCTGGCTGGGACACGCACGGACTTCCAGTGGAACTCGGTGTAGAGAAAAAACTGGGCATCACCAAAGAAGATATTGGTAAAAAACTCACTATCGAGGAGTACAACCAAGCCTGCCGAGAGGACGTCATGAAATTTACTGGCATCTGGAACGACCTCACTCGCCAGATGGGCTATTGGGTGGATATGGAAAATCCATATGTTACCTACGACAATAAATACATCGAATCGGTTTGGTGGTTGTTGAAGCGCTTGTTCGACAAAGGCTTACTTTACAAAGGCTATACGATTCAACCATATTCTCCAGCTGCAGGAACAGGCCTCAGTTCGCACGAATTGAACATGCCAGGCACCTACAAAGATGTGAAGGATTCAACCATTGTTGCGCAGTTTTCGCTTTTGAAGGATGAAAAAGCCCAACAGGTTTTTGGAGCATTGACCAACGAACCAATTTCGTTCCTCGCATGGACGACCACACCTTGGACCTTGCCTTCGAACACCGCGTTAACCGTTGGAAAGAACATCCGTTACGTATTGGTGAAATCGTTTAACCCATACGTTCACACGCCAGTTTGTGTGATCTTGGCGAAAGAGCTTATGGGGAAATACTTCTCCGACAAGAACGCCGATTTACCGCTCAGCGACTACAAAGCAGGCGATAAAATGATTCCTTTTGAAGTGCTTGGAGAATACTCTGGAACTGAATTGGAAGGTCTTCGATACGAGCAATTGCTTCCATTTGCGCAACCTACCGATGGCGATGCATTTAAGGTGATTACTGGCGATTTCGTAACCACCGAAGACGGAACTGGTATCGTGCACACAGCGCCATCATTCGGAGCCGACGACTTTAAAGTAGCTCGCCAACACGGCATTGGATCTCTTACATTGGTAGATTTACAAGGTCGATTCGTGGCCGAAGTAAACGATACTGTGTTTGGATTTGCTGGTGAATACGTGAAAGAACAATACCTCAACGAGGACGAAAAGCAACAACAACTTGCCCTTCAGCAGGAACGTTTGCGCCATATTATTCCAGCTCTCGACAAATACCTGAGTGTGGATGAACGCATCGCTTTAAAAATCAAAACCGAAGGAAAGGCTTTCAAAATTGAGAAGTACGATCACACATATCCGCACTGCTGGAGAACCGATAAGCCGATTTTATACTATCCACTCGACAGCTGGTTCGTGAAGAGCACTGCGGCCAAAGACCGTTTGATTGAACTCAACAAAACCATCGGTTGGAGGCCAGAAAGCACTGGAACTGGTCGCTTCGGAAACTGGTTAGAAAACTTACAAGATTGGAACCTGAGTCGCTCGCGTTATTGGGGCATTCCGTTGCCTTTGTGGAGCACCGAAGACCATTCTGAAACAATCTGCATTGGTTCGGTAGAACAACTTTACAACGAATCTACGAAAGCCGTTGAGGCCGGTTTGATGAAGGAACATCCGTTGAAAGGCTTTGTGGCTGGCGATATGTCGAACGAGAACTACACAAAATTCGATCTTCACCGCCCGTATGCCGACGACATCATTTTGGTTTCTGCTTCTGGAAAACCGATGCGCCGTGAATCGGATTTGATTGACGTGTGGTTTGATTCGGGTGCTATGCCTTATGCACAACACCATTTTCCATTCGAGAACCGCGAATTTTATCCGTTTGCCGATATAGATGGAAAACCAGCTGCACCAGCAGAAAAGAGCCTCTTCCCCGCCGATTTTATTGCCGAAGGTGTAGACCAAACCCGTGGATGGTTCTTTACCCTTCACGCGATTTCAGTAATGTGTTTCGATAGTATTGCTTTCAAAAATGTAGTTTCAAATGGCTTGGTGCTCGACAAGAACGGCAACAAGATGTCGAAACGATTAGGCAATGCTGTTGATCCTTTCGTGACATTGCCGCAGTATGGTGCTGATGCCACTCGCTGGTACATGATCGGCAATGCTCAACCATGGGACAATCTGCGTTTTAACGAAGAAGGCATTGCAGAAGTGCAACGAAAGTTCTTTGGAACGCTCTACAACACTTACAATTTCTTCGCGATGTATGCCAATATCGATGGCTACAAACCGAGTAGAACGAATGCAATCCCGCTTGCGGAAAGAAGTGCGCTCGACCGTTGGATTTTATCGCGATTGAACAGCTTGGTAAAGCTTTGTACGGAGCGTTACGATGATTATGACCCAACACCTGCAGTTAGAGCCATTGAAGATTTCGTGCAAGAGCAACTGAGTAATTGGTATGTTCGTTTGGGCCGCAGAAGATTTTGGAAAAGCGAAAGTTCAGGCGATAAACAAGCTGCATACGACACATTGTTTGAGTGTTTGCGTGTGGTTTCGCAACTAATGAGTCCTGTGGCGCCATTCTTCGGTGATTGGTTGTATAGAAACCTAAGAAATTCGTTGGTCGAAACAGGCTTTGAAGGATATCCTGAATTAGAATCAGAATCGGTGCATTTGAGTAGATGGGACGTTTCGGATGCTTCACTAATTGATGAAGCTGCAGAAGAAAGAATGGAAATGGCTCAAAGGATTACCTCAATGGTTTTGTCGTTGCGGAAGAAGAGCAACATTCGTGTTCGACAGCCGTTAAGCAAAATCATGGTACCAGTAATGGACAAAAGAATCAGAGAGCAGTTGGAGGACGTTAGGTCATTGATCCTTAACGAAACAAATGTGAAGCAATTGGAGTATGTAGGTGAAGATGCGGAGATGATTGTAAAAAAGATCCGCCCTGATTTTAAAGCTCTAGGACCGAAATTCGGTAAGATGATGAAAGAGGCAGCCGCCCGTTTACAGCAGTTTAGTGCAGCAGAGATCAACGAACTCCAGAAAAACGGAGAGATAGCTTTGGAGCTCAACGGTGAAACAGTGATGGTGAGCAGAACTGATGTGGAGATTCTTACCGAAGATATTCCGGGCTGGTTGGTTGCTGCCGAAGGTGCCTATACAGTAGCGCTCGATGTAACAATTGATGCATCATTAAAAGAAGAAGGATTGGCGCGTGAACTTGTGAATAAAATCCAAAATCTTAGAAAAACCAGTGGCTTGGAGGTAACTGATCGTATTGATATTATTGTGAAAAACCATCCAGAGCTAACCGCTGCAGTAGAGAATAATAAGGCCTATATTTGCGCCGAAACCTTAGGAAACACCCTTGAATTATCAAGTGTTGATGAGATTTTAGGTGCGGTTCAGGTTGAACTAACCGAAGAACTAACCACCCAATTAGCAATTACAAAAACGAACTAGTCATGAGTCAACAGGAAAAAACACGTTACTCACCTGAAGAACTTCAGGAATTCAAAGATATTATTGAGAAAAAACTCGACGAAGCCCGCAAGGATTATGAGTTATTGAAGAATGCATTCTCAAATAAAGATGACCATGGAACCGATGATACTTCACCAACTTTTAAGTTGTTAGAAGAAGGTTCGGATGTGTTATCGAAAGAAGAAACAGGTCAGCTTGCGGCTCGCCAAAAGAAGTTCATTGAGAACTTAGAGGCTGCAATGATTCGCATTCAAAATAACACTTATGGAATTTGCCGCGTAACCGGGAAGCTTATTCCAAAAGAGCGTCTTCGCGTAGTTCCGCATGCTACTTTAAGCATCGAAGCGAAAAACATGCAGTAATCCGACACTTAGAAACTTACTTCGTTTCGGATTATTTTGAAAAAGCCGCTGATCATCATTTTGGTTGTTCTACTGATAGACCAAATCCTGAAAATCTGGATCAAAACCCACATGCTGTTGGGAGAATCGATCCGTGTTTCCGGGGATTGGTTCTACCTTGCCTTCGTTGAAAACAATGGAATGGCCTTTGGCTTGGAGTTCGGAGGAGAGTATGGAAAACTCTTCCTAAGTCTATTCAGAATTGTAGTAGTAGGCATAATGACCTACTTCTTCTTCAAGCAAGTAAAGCAAACCAAACTTCACAAAGGGCTTGTGATTGCATTTTCATTGATACTTGCAGGCGCTATTGGAAACATCATCGATTGTATGTTTTATGGTCTCATCTTCAACGATAGCTTTGCTCAGATAGCCACAATGTTCCCTGCTGAAGGCGGTTATGGAACTTTCCTACACGGCTTGGTTGTAGACATGTTCTACTTCCCAATCGTTGAAACGTATTTGCCTGAATGGGTCCCGTTATGGGGAGGAGAATTCTTTACTTTCTTTAGTCCAGTATTTAATTTTGCAGATGCCTCAATCTCTACTGGAGTAGGCGTTTTCATTATCTACCAGAAGCATTTTTTTAAGTAACCCTGGAGTAAATTCCGAGGCTACAAAAATGACTTGGCCTTACAAAGGCACATACTCAAACTTGCGAATCACTATTTCATGGTCCTTGCCATCGGTCGGGCCTTGGGCAACATTGGTTAATGTCCAGAAGTTGATACGAGCATTGGTGGTTGCACCAGGTGCTGGAATCACAATGGGAGCAGATTGATTTCCATTCTCGTACTTAATTCTTGGTGGATGGTCTAAATCAAATTGCCAAGTGGTGAATGGAGTCGCATTGCGCCAATCCTCACTACGGAAACTCTTCCATGTGATCAAGGTGTCGGTCCATGTGAAAATATGTGTTGAAACGCCTTGGATCAGCGTAGAATCGATTACATGCTGTTGGCTTCGTTCCGCGTAATAGGTGCCGAAAAATACCGGTTGAACAGAGGTCGTTAGAGGGTTTCGATCTGATGCAATGCCCCATTTTGAAAACTCAATATCGACTTCGCTGTTGGCTTGTTCGAAAAACGAATTGTTATCCCAAGTGAACAAACCTAAAACCACATTGGAGGCGAACTGCATCGGATTTCCTTGGATGGTAAATGCGTAAGTTCCATAACCTAGATTGTCTTGCGAAATCACTTCAGATGAATACCAATTGCCGTCATCATGCTTGGTTATGGCCATGTGTAGATAGCCTTTCTCATCGAGCCACACATTTTCGTAATCTTTCGAAAAGGTATTTGGACCAGGTCCATTGTAGCCAGACTTAATGTCCCATTTACGACCTGAGAAGGTTACCACATCTTTGGTTCTTCCTAAGACTTCTTCTGGATCGGATTGTTTGCAGGCTGTTAAAACAAGCCCCAACAGGAACACTAGAATTGCCGGTTTCATTTTCATTTCTGCACGTATTTCAAGGTGGTCGACAATTTACCGATCATCAGGTCGAAATCGCCTGGTTCGGTAATCCATTTGCCATCTGCTCCAACAAAGTTCAAGTCATTGGCGGTAATAGAAAAACTCACTGTTTTCGACTCTCTAGGCTTCAAGGTAATCTTGGTGAAATCACGAAGTTTCTTCACCGATGGTGTAACCGATGCATAATGATCGCGTGAAAAAAGCAACACGCTCTCACGGGCTTCCCGATCAGAATTATTCGCGATTTTTACTTGAACCATAATCTTCTCATCTCCCGTTAGGGTTGATTTAGAAACACTTAAGTCGGAGTAAACGATATCGCTGTACGACAAACCATGGCCAAATTCCCATTGTGGATTGAAGGCCTTGTTGCCATAATTCTCATCGAAGGTTTCGGTGTATTTGTGGTCGTACCAAATTAAGCTGTGGTTGTAACGAGGATAAGTGATTGGAAGCTTGCCGCTTGGATTTACTTTGCCCATAAGTACATCTGCCAAAACATCTCCTCCTGTATCGCCAGGCTGGTAAGCCATGATAACTGCTGCACAACGGTCTGCTACTTCGGAAACCAAGCGCGGGCGGTTTTCTACAAGCACCAATACAACAGGACGACCTGATGCAATTAAGGTATTCAGGTAATCGAGTTGCGCACGAGAAAGCGAAAGATCGTTGATGTCGCCTGGCTTTTCGGTAGAAGGTTTTTCACCCATGCAAGCCACAATCACATCGCTTTGGCGCGCCATATTCAACGCTTCGGTAAGGTTGAGTTCTGTATCGATGCCGCAGCCAGGCGCATACGTAACGTTCGACGAAACCGCACGCATAGCTTCTAAGATGGTGTTGTTCGATTGGTCGTCCCAAATTGTATCTACGCCTTGCCAAGTGCGCGTCCAAGCACCATTAAGCATGCTCAACGAATTGGCGGCTGGCCCAGTAACGAAGATTTTCTGGTTTGCCTTCAACGGCAAGGTTTGATTGCGATTTTCAAGCAAGGTGATCGATTCTTCCGCTGTTTTACGGGCAGCCGCTCTATGCTCTGCAGATGCAAATTTTTCATAGTCTTTCTCCTTCGGAAGACTGAAAGATTTCAAAATACCCAGTTTCTGCTTGAGCGTCAATACTCGGAGTACCGAAACATCGAGACGCGATTCAGCAATACGACCTTCTTTCACCAGTTCGATCAACAACTTCGTGAAATCGTAATCGTTCGGCACCATGCACATGTCGATACCGGCTTCTACGGCCATAAACGTGGCTTCCTTGAGGTTGGGAGCGACTTTGTGGTTGAGTAGAAGTTTCATCACATCTTCCCAATCGGTAACGGCTACACCTTCAAATTTCAATTCATCGCGCAGCAAACCTGTGAGGATTTTCTTACTGGCATGCACAGGAATTCCGTTGATTTCGCCGGAGTTGATCATCACCGTTAGGGCTCCCGTTTCGATGGCTTTTTGGAAAGATGGCAGATAGATTTCACGTAGCTGGATGTCGGACAAATACACTGGAGTTCGGTCTTTCCCAGTTCGAGCTCCGCCGTAGGCGAGAAAGTGCTTCATGCAGGCTGCCACATGCAGGTTGTCGATGGGCAATGTGCTGCCTTGATAACCACGAATGGCTGCCTCACCGAATCGAGCGCTCAACAATGCATCTTCACCATACGTTTCGAAAACGCGCGACCACAGGGGATTGCGGGCAATATCCAATACAGGAGAAAAGTTCCAAGTCATGCCCGCCGAACGGGTTTCGTAGGCTGTAATTTCGGATGCCTTGAAGGTTAGATCAGGATTAAATGTAGCAGCTTGCGCGATTTGCTGCGGAAACAAGGTTGATCCGCTCACATAATTGGCTCCATGAATCGCGTCAATTCCATAAACAATCGGAATTTTAAGTCGGGTTTCGGTAGTGGCTACCTTTTGGATGCCTCCAATAATTTCGAGCCATTGCTTGCGCGGATAAGCATGTCCTCCGCAGTTAAGAATCGATCCCACATGGTATTTCACCAAGGCCTCACGTAGCTTAACTGGATCGAGATGATGCGGTTCAACGAGTTTATAAATGCCTCCTTCCCCAACAACATCGAGGTTTAATTGTGTCATCTGACCAACCTTCTCTTCGATGGTCATTTGCTTTATGATAGCCTCAATTTCTGCATCTTGGTTTTGCGCCTGAAGCTCGAAACCAGAGCAAAAAATGGTTAAAACAACGGAATACGCAATTTTCCACATAACATTAATCCTTCTGTTGTACACGGTAGTTGATTGATCCCCAGCGGGATGGGTCGAAATTAAAGCCTTCTTTGTCAGCCGAATTCCAGCGACTTTGCAAGGTGCGCACTGATGCTACATCGGCAATATCTACAGCGATTTCACAATCGTACGATTTTCCTAGCTCGAAAGCTGAAATACCCAATGATTTCCAAGGAATCGCCACTTCGGCAGAGTAGCCTTTTCCAGCATATTGAACTCTTACAATTGAGCCCGAAACTTCACGGTCTTTCGACCAATCGTACACTTTGCCATAGGGCTTCATAGAAATGCCCAAATGGAAATCGGTGGGGTAAAAAATCTTGCGTTGTGCAATGGTTCCCGATATGGCAGAAAAGGCAACCTCTAAAGCATCACCATTCCAAATGTCTTTGCCCGTTCGTGTATTGATGAGCGGTGTTGCGTCTTCGACTTCTGCTGCGAGGAAAAGAAACTCCTCGTTCCAAGTAAGTTTAACGTTTGCCAGTTGAAATTGAAATGACGATTGTGGCCATTCATTGGGTTGAAATGCGCCATCTATCATAATTGCATTCACGGGAGCTACATCGAGCGATTGACGGCCTTTGTCGGTGAATGGTATGATTTGAATATCGTCGATCCATACTTTTCCACTCGACTCGAATTGCACGATTAATTGTTTGATGATGGACAAATCCACATCACGTTCTTCGAACGGAAATGCGTTTAATGGAATGCGAACTTGGGTCCATTCTTCTTTGATGATCCCACCTTCGATGTAGCCAGTCGTAACGCCGGTCCAAGCTTGCGCGCCATTAAAATCCTCAAAACCAACTGCCCAAGGAAGCCCGGCAGATTGACCGTTTTTCATTTTCACCCAGAAAGACAAAGCCGATTGTTGGGTGATGGATGCGAAATTCTTACCCGTCCAGCCATTCCAACCAAAGCCCAAACCTAGCCATGTTTTCGGATCGGCTTGTTTGTTCCATTCGATGCTGATAGAATTGTCGCCCTGTTTCTTTTGAGCTGCCTCGTTTTTTACGAGCAATGCTTTGGGCGATGGTGTGTACCAAATCTCATCGCTCATTTGGTCGCTGTAGATGTTGAGCGCATAAAAACCACCAATGTTCGGCGTGTTGGCGTCATCAGCTGGCGCATCGTACAAGGCGGTTTGCTTGAGGATGCCGCAAGCACTCAACAACAGCGTTAATCCTAAAAGCGAAATGTGTGCTTTCATGAATATTCCTTATGGTTGAAGCGCTTCGCCTTCAGTGAAAATCATGTAATCTAAACGGGCATTTGCATATCCCGAAGATGGATTGGCCAAAAAAAGGATGTTTACCTGAGTAAGCTTATTCGGTTCACGAACGCCATTTCCATTCGGCGCTGCTGGCTGCCCATTCACCAGCGATTGCAGTTCGCTGTATTTCACCGAAAGCTGACTCCAGTTGTTTTGATTCATCTGCACTTCGATGGCATACATGTCTTCATTTGCAGCAGTAAACACGCCATCTCCGTTGTCGTCTTCTGGAAACTGGAACAACATGATACCGTTGTTCAAGTTCTCAGGCTTAAAGAGCATGGTATTAAAATATACTTGCTCGGGATTGCTAGAAAGGTTGAATGTTGGCGCTCCGTAAGCTGTTGCAGGCATATAGAGGTAGGCAATGAGGTAATCCCAATCGACTGTGCCACCAATATCGAAATAGCCATTTCCTTGAGCCGCTGCGGCGCTGTTGGTTTGCACACCAAACGACATTTCAGCTCCTGACTGCACGAAGGATGTCCAACCTGGATTGGCCGTTCCTTCGAAATCGCCCAATAACAATCCAGGATAGGCTCTACTTCCACTCACAAAAAGGGTGTCGCTAAGGGTATCGGATTCTGCTTCGAAGGTGAGTTGTACTGAACAGTCCTCCACTTTGAAGAATGGCAGTTTCGTGGTCGTGCCTGTCCACAAAGCATTGTTTGCATCTAACAGGTTGCTAAAGCCTGTAATCTCTTTCACTGCGCCCGATTGAAGTCCTTTGATTTCGAGCTTCCAGCTCACATTTTTCGAAAATGCTGCAGTGAAATTCACGGTTTCTCCGGCGCTGAAATCTACTGTATCGGCAGAAGTTTCTAAAGGCGTTACAACAGAAAATGCTCCGTACAAATCGTTCAATGATGGCCCGTCGAACTCATCATCGGTTTTACAGCCTGCAAGCACCACACCGCAAGCCATCCAAGTAATTAGGTTTCTTAGTTTCATGGTTAGAATTTCATTTGGAACAACAACATGAACTGATTTAAATCGTAAGCAGGTAAAGTGCTCAATTTGTTTTGTGTATTGAAGCGACTCATTTGGGCACTGATAAATGTTTTTTCGCTGAAACGGTAGCGAGCTCCGTAAGCCAACATGGTTTCTTCTCCATCCACTTCGTATTCGTTGAAATTGAAGATTTCGGAGAAATTGTTTCGTACGGCTGTGTAATCAAATCCTTGGTAATTCAACTGTTGCATGCCGAACATCAAATCGAAAGATGGAAGTACTTCTATCTCAAAACCCGTAGAAAGCACATTTGTTTTCAAATCAACTCCGCGCACCAATTCTTCGCCTTCACGAGTGGTTTGATCGCTGCGATAATTGAAGGACACATTGAAACGCTTCTTCCAGTTTTTGAAATACTCGTTCACTTTCACTTCTGCCTGGAATTGGTTTCTGGAGAACATGCGCGGGTTTAAGGTTCCTTCGCTACGCATTTCCTGCAAAGCATAGTGTGCAAACTCGGCGGTAATTGGACTGTATTTCTTTTCATACCGCAAGCGGACAATCATCCCTTGTCGGTTCGGTGTGGCATCGCCGTAAGGAGTAATGTTGTCGTATTTCGGAGCGAAATCCATCAAATACGGACGAAGTTGCAACACATAAAACGATGATTCGCGCATCAAGTCGAGCATCGTAAACGGACGCAATTCTTGGTTGTTGCTGATGCGCGTGTAAGCCAATGCTTGTTGTGCAAAATCGATGCGCTTGGTTTGTGTACCCGGGCTACGAAACGCAGAGCCGATTTGGATGGCGTTTCCGGTAAGGTGTACTCCCCATTTTGATTGAGAAAGTTTCAGACTGAAATCGAGAAACTTGCCGTTCCAATCGGGCGCTGTTGTGCTGTTTTGGTAGAAAGTGCGGGATTTTCCGAATTCCCCATCCAGCTTTGCTTCATAATTCTTGAAGATAAAAGCCGCTTGAACGGTTCCTGTCATGACTGGATTTCTCAATCCCACATTGTTTTTCGAAGTGCCCGAAACATCATACAAATTGGCATAATTGAAGCCTAAGTTGAGATATTTACTTTGCACCAATTGCATGTTGAATCCTGAGAAAAGACGGTCGTCAACCTGTGCAAAATCGGATGCTCGAACGCGGGTTGTTACAGCGTTTACTTGAAGCTCTTTCACAAATTTCCTGAACACCAATGCAAAGCCCAACGAAGCACCTTGTTGACGGCGAGAATTGTCGTTGTCGTAGAAATGCTCATAGTTGATCACATCGGTTTGCTGACGGAAAATAGCAGGCTGCTGACTGATCACTTCTTGGTCGTAATTCCAGAAGGTGTAACGGCTCATCCGGTAGTTGAAATCTCCAAGTTGGTACTTGAAAATACCGCCAATCACACCTTTGATGTAAAGCTGTCGCACATCGAAAGTTACCCCCGATCCCCAGAATCCGCCGTAATCGTTGCGAACGCGCACCATACCGAGGATTTCTGTGTTTTTGTTTGGACGAATATTCACGCCTAAATCGACCATCACATGCCCACTGTTGAGCTTTGGTGCAGTAACGGTATCAGGTTCAGAAGAATCTTGGGTAAGCTTATCGCCGTAGTAGAGTCCGCGGGCCATCCCTGTGAAAGTGATCTTTTTTTCGTCTTGTGCCTGCACGGTTTGGAACAATCCGGCCGCGAGCAACAGCGCTATGGTTTTAGTAGTAATTCGCATCAGAAAAAGGCCTTTAGTTCGACGGTTAATTCCCGTCCGTTAAATTGATCGAGCTCAAAACTTTTGTCTTCGAAACTGTACCAGCGATGCCTGAAATACAATCGGGTATTTTTTCCTAAATCGATATCCATTCCAGCACCGATGCCACGACCTGTTTGGTTTCGTGGACGGAAGGTTTCG
The DNA here is from genome assembly GCA_040403315.1 of Flavobacteriales bacterium. Classification (GTDB taxonomy): domain Bacteria; phylum Bacteroidota; class Bacteroidia; order M30B66; family M30B66; genus CAMCXT01. The sequence continues at coordinate 541,167 of JBBAKX010000001.1, read as the reverse complement.
TTGTTGATGTCGGTGAGATAATTGCCCAAAGTGCGCTCAAATCCAAAGTAAGTATTGATGAGCACTCCCGGACGAATTGCCCAGTAGGCTTCCACTTCAGAAACATATTGGCGAACGTATGCTTCCTCGTTGAACACTGTAATGGGCGACCAATCGCGAGAAGCACTATTGGCTTGAAGCATCGAAAAGACAAACAACTCCTTTCCGAAGAGCTTGCCCTTGTATTTGATCTGCGCTTCCATCATGTTGAAATGCTTTTCATTTACAACAACTCCCGAACTGTCGTCGCTCAGGTTCACTGCTTGATACACATCGCGATAGATGGAGTTGTACCGCTGATAAGGCCCAACGCCTTGCGGGAAAGTCCATCGCCAGAATCTAGAACGCGTTACGTTATTCACCGGGTTCGTGTAGGTGATTGTTGCTGCTGCTGGCGTGAGTTCGGAAGCAAAGCCCAATCCTCCGCTAAAGGAGAAATGCTTGGTCGATTTCTGAAGATTCAAATTTAGCCCTTGACGATTGTTGGTCATTTGCCCCAAACGAACCATCGAACTACCCGTAGGAATTAAAAGGGCAGAACTGCCAATGCTCCCTGCGGGGATGTTGTTCACTCGGTATTCTGCAACAGAAGTGTTCCAATAAATGGCGTTGTTGTTCACTACGTTCGGACTGATTCTGTAGTAATGCAATTCCACTTGTGGCCATTTGCTTTTGAGTGGAGTAGAAAGTTTGAACTGCATTTGTTCGCCCCATCCGGCATTGTGCTCTGGACTGTAATAAGTGCCGCCACCAACTTCACCTTTAAAAGCAAAACCGCGGTGTTCGAGGTTGAACTCGGTGGTGATGACGCTAAATCCGAAGTATTCCGTTGAAAGGCTATCGGTTGCAGCTCTTGAATTGATGCTGTTGATGCTGATGAAGTTTTTCGATCCGAAGCTCTTCTTGATTTTTCCACCGTATGAGTAATTCGGATAGGGATCGAAACCTCCGTTGAGCTCAGTTTTCCCGGCCATCAGAAGGAAGGAAATCCGGCCTGGCATTTCAGCTCCTTGGAGCACCAATCCGAAGAAGGCTCGGTTTCCCCAGCGGGTATCTTGATCGATTGAGCCTTGTTGGAAGTACTGATCATAACGCGACGAAAGCGCCAAGCCAGTTGGGTCCCATGGATTTCGCTCGTAAAGCATGAAGCGGTTGTATCCTCTGAAAGAGGCCATCGTTAAATCCGAAATCGACACCCACTGAATCCCGCCGGCATTTACTGATAGATTTCCATATTTAGTTTTGAACTTTCCATTGAGGTTCAAGCCTAAATTGAGCCCTAAATTTCCACCCAAACGCGTTCCCAAAAGTGGATTTTGCACGTCTGGACGAAGTGAATCGGGAATTTGTTTTCCATAGGTTGTTCCAACTATCCCGTTAAGGAATTGGAACATCATGATGTCGAAACCCCAGGAGGTTTTGTCGGATGGTTTGCCGCTCACATTGATCAGTAAGTTGGGCAATTGGCTATCGTCGCCGATGAAGATGTTTCTGCCACGCGCTGTGTCGTTGATTACTGCATTGAGGAGATATGGATCAATTTGACGTTGATAGGTTCCGTAGAAGCGATAGAAGCCAGATACCTGCAGGTTTTTAAGTCCGCCTGGATCTTTCTTGGGCATCATGCCAATTTCGTTGCCGGGATATTTGTCTTGTTTTAACTCCAACAACAAATTCACGTCTTGAGACGGCAGGTTTATAATACAGCCATCTCGGTTTTTGTCGTGGCTTGTCCCAATTACTTCAATTGGCTTGGAGGCTTTAACTGTATCAGTCTGAGCTTGAACCTCAAGCGAGATTATAAATGTTAAAGCAACACAAACTAATTGGGTAAGTCTTTTAGTCATGCGATTTTGGGATATAGTAAATCTAAGGCTTTTTGTTAAAAATACAATAAGCGAGATTCCCTAATTTATTGCAATGTCATTTTTTTGAACGACACCGCTTTAGCTGGTGCCGCGTTTTTATCGCGAGGCACCACATAGAACGGCACATTGGCATAGGCATAATGCCCATTTCCATCAGTAATGTTTAAGTAAACACGGTAAGCGCCTTCCTTCTGCGGAGCGCGGAGTTTCGCTTTTCCTCCTTTGTTTCTAAATACTGAACCCGGAATTGGTTGTGGAGCATTTTCGGCATCTCCACCTGAGCGGATGTCGGTACTTTCTGGGATTACCTGCCAACTCACCTTCAACTTGTCGCCGTTAGGATCAGAGATACTTGCACTCACTTCGAAAGTTTCTTCCGAGACAATGAGGATGTGATCGCCTTTTACTTGACCGTTCACCTTCACCGAATCCACATGAGGAGAAGTGTTTGATGGCGTTTTGCCCGTCCAGATTTTCTCTAATCGATCTAAAGCTTCGCACGATTCTCCTTTTTCAGAAAACAGACCGTACCAAGTAGAGGTGGTTTCTTGTTTTTGTCCCCAGAGGAACACATACGAACCGATGCATTTTTCAGTATCTCCGAAGATGAATTGGGTATAACGTTCTTCGTATGAATCGGCTTTTTCGGAGCTGGTTTGTTCAACCGATGAGCCCCATTTTGTTTTGGCCACTTCCCAATGTCCGTTAGGCCCCCACTCTGAAATGATGTAAGCGCCTTTCCATCCCGCTTCGCGGATACCTTGTTTCACTTTGCCGAGATCTCCGTAGGTATTGATGCCATAGATATCAATGTGTTTGGCTTTTTCGTTGATCAACCGCGCTTCTTCTGGATCCAATCCAGCAGTTACAGTGCAGGTTGGATGATTGGGATCCACTTCATGAATCATCTTGGCGATGTCGTTCACTGCATCCCACACGGCAGTGTTGGAATAATTGAGGTCAACTTCATTACCAACCGACCAAAGAAGCAAGGCGGGATGGTCTTTTAGTTCTTTCACCACACGCCTAAAACCTTCAAGTTGAAGCCTCACTTTTTCTTTGTCGTTGTAATCGAACCCATGTCTTTCGTGTTGTACCCAAAGACCCATCATTACAGTGATTCCTTTTGCTTGTGCAGCATCTAAAACTTCACGGGCATTGTCGGTGCTCCAGGTTCGGATTGAGTTTCCGCCCATGGCGATAAGTTTATCGAGGTGAGAGCTCCCGCCGGCTCCACGTATATAATACGGACTGTTATTTCGATACAATTGCCAAGTTCCGTTCGCTTCTTGTTTTATTTCAACCTTCAGTGCTTGAGCAAACGACCCAATTGAAGGTATCAGAAGAAGTACATTAATAATGTGTCGAATATAATTTGTCATTTATCAAATAGATTAAAATTCGAACGAAAATCCCTTCAACTTCATTTCTGCAAATTTCTGAGCCTCGAAAGTATACAGCAGCGATGGGCGATGCGAAACATTTTTCTGTGCTTCATCGAGTTGTTTTAAGAACTTATACTTAGCTACTTTCTTACGGAAATTGCCTTTGTCGAAGGATTTTCCGAGGATGGTTTCAAAAACTTCTTGAAACTGGGTGAGTGTAAATTTTGAAGGAAGCACTTTGCTCCAAATGTCTTCGTGCAAGACTCTATTTTTGAGTTCATCGAGCGAAACATCAAGAATCTGGCGATGATCGAATGCAAGTTGCGGAATTTCGTTGATCGAATGCCATTGTGTTTGACTTGCCCAAGAAGAGGCATGTGGAGCAAGATCAGCAGGTTCAACCAAGGCGAGGTAAGCTACTGTAATAACTCTCCCTAAAGGATGTCGATCGACTTTACCAAAGGTTTTTACTTGCTTAATTGGGATATTTGTAAGGGTTGTTAAGTCTTTGAGAATTCTAGATGCGGCAGAATCAAGGTCTTCGTTTGGATAAACCAAATCGCCAGGAAGAGCCCAATAATTCTCAAATGGCTCTGTTCCTCTTTGAATGAGGAGCACTCTCAATTCACATTCGTGGTAACCAAAAATAACGCAGTCGACCGAAAACGCCGATTTGAAGAATTCATCAATTGGAATTGAATATAAATCGTCTTGAAGAAGCCTTGGTTGATAGTTTTCCATTTGAATCACTAGCGAAATTGCAAATTCAATACTTAGGATTTTGTGTCAAAGTTAACGAAAGCTTTTTGTATAATTTACAATTAGTGTATATTAGCCTCCTGAATACAAATTTCAAAATCAAATTTCTATGAGAAAACTTATACTTTCAGCGGCGGCGATATTGGTTTCCGTGCTGGGATTTGCTCAACAAATGGACCTTCCGGTTACGTTTGATGTAGCAGGTGTTGATTACGGAGTGATCGGATTCGAAGGTGCTGAAGCATCTACGATTGAAGTTGATCCTACCGATGCTACAAACACTGCAGTGAAAGTGATTAAATCTGCGGCGGCTCAAACGTATGCTGGAACAACCATCACTGCCCCAGCCGCATTAGGTTTGGCTACACCAATTCCATTTTCGGCTGGAAACACCCAAATGTCGTTGCGCGTTTGGTCGCCTGATGCTGGAATTCCAGTTCGTTTGAAAGTTGAAGACCATACAAATCCGACTATTTCGGTTGAAACCGAAGCAACAGTTACTACAGTAGCGGGTTGGGAAACCCTAACATTCAATTTCGCAAATGAAGCAAATGGAACTGCGCAATTAAACCTTGCCAATACTTACGACAAGGCTACTGTGTTTTTCAACTTTGGCACCAACGGAGCTACTGCTGGTGAAAAAACCTATTATTTCGACGATTTACAGTTTGTACAAGGTGGTGGACCAACGGCCTTCAATGTAACCTTTAGCGTTGATATGAGCAATGTGGCTGCTAGCTTTACAACGCCTGAGGTGAACGGAACATTCAACGGCTTTTGCGGTGGTTGTGCGCCAATGTCAGATGTTGATGGCGATGGTATTTGGACACTTACTGCATCTATCCCTGTTGGGACTCACGAATTTAAATTTGCTTATGATGCATGGACAGGTCAAGAGAGTTTAACTCCTGGAGCTCCTTGCGTTGTTACCAATGGTGAATTCACCAACCGTTCGTTGGTTGTATCAAATGCGGATGTTACGCTTCCAACAGTTTGTTGGGGTTCATGTGTAGCGTGTAATGTTGTTGTACTTGATCAGATGGATCTACCAGTAACATTCGAAGAAACCAATGTTGAATATGGAGTAATCGGTTTTGAAGGCGCTGAAGCATCAACGATTGAAGTTGATCCTACCGATGCTACAAACACTGTAGTGAAAGTGATTAAATCTGCGACGGCTCAAACATATGCTGGAACAACCATCACTGCTCCTGCCGCATTAGGTTTGGCTACGCCGATTCCATTTTCGGCTGGAAACACCCAAATGTCATTACGCGTTTGGTCTCCAGATGCTGGCATTCCTGTTCGTCTGAAAGTTGAAGACCATACAAATCCGACTATTTCGGTTGAAACCGAAGCAATAGTTACTACAGTAGCGGGTTGGGAAACCCTAACATTCAATTTCGCAAATGAAGCAAATGGAACTGCGCAACTAAACCTTGCGAACACTTACGACAAAGCATCTGTGTTCTTCAATTTCGGAACAAACGGAGCTACCGCAGGAGAAAAAACCTACTACTTCGATGACATAGCAATGGGAGGATCATCTGTAGAACCAGATACATTTAATGTAACGTTCCTTGTTGATATGAACCAAGTTACAGATGCATTTACGACGCCAGAGGTGAACGGAACATTCAACGGCTGGTGTGGCGGTTGCGCTCCAATGAGCGACGCCAATGCAGATGGTATTTGGGAACTTACAGTTGAATTACCAGCAGGTACTTACGAATATAAATTCGCAGCAGATTCATGGGCTATTTCAGAACAATTGGCTGATGGCCAAAACTGTACAGTAAACAATGGCGGTTTCATTAACCGTGCCCTTGTTGTGACTGCAGATGCTACTTTACCTTTGGTTTGTTGGGCAAGTTGCTCAGCATGTCCTGCTGATACAAGCGCTCCATATGCAGTACTTTTCAGTGTAGATATGAGCAACGTAACTGTACCTTATACAACGCCTGAAGTAAACGGAACTTTCAACAACTGGTGTGGAGGTTGCGCACCGATGGCAGATCCTGACGGAGACGATGTATGGGAACTTGTTATCGAACTTCCTGCTGGAACATTCGAATATAAGTTTGCAGCTGATAACTGGGGAATTCAAGAAGAACTTGCTCCAGGCGGATCTTGTGTTTTAACTACAGGTCAGTTTACTAACCGCTTGATTACAGTTATTGGTGATTCTACACTTCCAGAAGTTTGTTGGGCAAGTTGCTCAGCATGCGACAATCCAACCGGTCCATTCAATGTGACTTTCAAAGTGGATATGCGCGATGTTACAGCTGCATATACAACACCTGAAGTAAATGGAACATTCAACAACTGGTGTGGCGGATGCGCGCCAATGGCAGATCCTGATGGCGATGACATATGGGAGCTTGTTGTTTCGCTTCCAGCAGATACTTTCGAATTCAAATTCGCAGCCGATGCATGGGCTATTCAGGAAAACCTTACTTCTGGAAGTTTTTGCACGGTAACACTTGATAACTTTACAAACCGTCAATTGATTGTTACTGGAGAATCAGTTCTTCAAGCTGTTTGTTGGGGAAGCTGTGATCCTTGCATTACAGGAGTTAACGACCTTTCTTCACAAGAAGAATTGGTACTTTTCCCTAATCCTGCAACAGTAGCACTTACGCTTAACTTGAGAGAATCTGCATCAACTGACGTACTTGTTACCATCACAGATGCAACAGGTCGTACAATCCAAACTGAAGGATTTGCACCAGCAAAACAATTCACAATCACCACAAACACCTTTTCCGGAGGTTTATATTTTGTAAGAATCAGTGCCGGAAACACAATTCTTACACGACCATTCATGGTCAACAATTAAGTTCAGTTAACATTCAGAAAAGCCTGCAATTAGCAGGCTTTTTTGTTTTTAACAAGTTCTAATTTAATGTTTGATAAAATTCTGAACAACTGTAAATTCTCTCTTCAATTTTAATGGATATTTTGACTGATGAAAAACAACAGAGCATTCGCTACCCTCATTTCTGTGTTCTTTTTCTGGGGCTTTGTAGCTGCCAGTAACGACATTCTTATACCAGTTTTCAAAGAAAATTTAAACTTGGAACAATGGCAAAGTCAGATGATTTCATTTGCTTTTTACGTAGCCTATACTGTTGGCTCCATCTTGTATTTTGGACTTTCGAAAGTATTCAAAGGAGACATTCTAAATAAGATCGGTTACAAAAACGGAATCGCCTTAGGCTTGGTTATTTCAGCAGTTGGAACATTGCTGTTTTATCCAGCAGCAGAACTCAGTTCGTTCGGATTAATGATCACTGGATTGTTCATCGTTGGATTAGGCTTTTCGCTACAACAAACTGCCGCAAATCCCCTGGTAATTAGCATCGGAGATCCAGCGCAAGGTTCTCAACGATTGAGCATGGCAGGAGGAATCAATAACTTCGGCACCACAATCGGTCCGCTCATCGTGAGCTTTGCCATTTTCGGCGCCGTTGCAGGCTCTGCAAAGGTAGATTCGCTCGATGCTGTTAAAACTCCCTATTTGATTTTGGGTGCTGCTTTTTTGATTGTTGCAGTCATCTTTAAATTCTCCTCGCTTCCAAACAGAATAGATACCACTTCCGAAACTGAAGATCACTCAAATTCTGATGTAATTGATGATGCCCTTTTAAGCGCAAAATCAGCCGCAGAATCAATTGGTATGACTAAAAAATCAGCCATTGCTTATCCGCAACTATGGATGGGAATGATTGCGATATTCCTTTATGTAGGTGTGGAAGTTTCTACAGCTTCGAACCTTCCTGAATTTATGCGTGTACATTTAGGAACTGCAACAGAAGATATTGCTCCGTATGTATCACTTTTTTGGGCGAGTTTAATGATTGGTCGGTGGACAGGTGCAGTTGGTGCATTTAATATCAGCGACGGTTTCAAGGGCATTCTTAGATTCCTGATGCCTTACATTGCCTTCGGAGTATTCTTGGTTGCAAATCAAATTGCAAAGCACGACACATCAGGATTGTACCTTTATGCCTTCGTAATTGTAGCCCTCATTGCTGCCGACTACCTAAGTAAAGGAAATCCTGCTCGCCAATTGTTGATATTTTCGATGCTTGGTATTGTAGCTTTGATCATCGGCATGTTAGCAGATGGTATGGTGAGTGTTTACGCGTTTATCAGTGTAGGCCTTTTCTGCTCTACACTGTGGCCATGCATTTTCACACTTGCTATCGCGGGGTTAGGAAAGCATACTAACCAAGGTTCAGGCTTTTTAATTATGATGATTATGGGTGGCGGTTTTGTAAGTCTTTTACAAGGAATCGTTGCTGATGATGCCATTCTAGGCATCCAATATTCATACGTAATTGGCGTAATGTGTTTCGCCTATCTTGCATTTTACGGATGGAAAGCATCTTCCATCTTACGTAAACAAGGAATTACATACGATGTAAAACAAGGCGGACATTGATTTGAACTTAGGCAATTGTGAAAAGACTAATGAACACAATTGGAGCTTTCAATAAATACTACAATCCTCAACAGCATGCATGTTAAAACTCGAGTGGTCACTCTAAACTGCTCGAGTTTAAATTTATTTAGATCTATTTGTAAAATCGAAAATTGCACCAACAGCAACACCAATTGCTAGTCCCAAAGCAACAGCCGAGGTTGTATTTCCTGAACGCATTCCAAAAGCAGCACCAAATGCAACGCCAAGCGCGGCGCCAATTCCAATCCCATTACCAGCCATGTTCTTTTTAGCTTCCATAGCGCTATTAGGTAATCAATACGAAAATATGATGCATGCAATTAAGAAAAACTAATTTATGTATAATACTCACTTCATATAACACAAGAGTATGTTTTTATTCCATTAATGTTAATGTAAACTAATTAAAGTTACTTGCCTCATTATTCATAAACCATGAAAAAGGCAATCCTTCTGATCGTTTCGGCGCTAATACTCATCATTCAGCTTTCAGGCCAAACGCATTTGCTTCCCAATCGTTCCGATCTAAATCCATTGGCAGCTCCATTTTTCCATGGTGTAGCTTCAGGCGATCCAACACCCAATTCTGTAATCTTATGGACAAGAATTACAGGATCAGATGAAGTGGCTGAAGTGCAATGGGAAGTTGCTACAGATACTACCTTTTCGACTATTGTAAGCAGCGGAAATGCAACTGCAGTTGCTCAAAACGATTATACAGTAAAGGCAATTGCAACCAATCTGTCAGAAAATTCATGGTTTTACTATCGGTTTATAACGAACGGTATTTTTTCGCCCATGGGTAGAACCCGCACTGCTCCTGCTAGTGGTATCCAAAACCTTCGATTTGCTGTGATGTCTTGTTCGAATTACCAAGACGGTTTTTTTAATGCATACCGCGACGTAGCTTCGAAAAACGATGTAGATGCTATCATCCATCTCGGCGATTACATTTATGAATATGGGATTTCCGATTTTTCACCCGGAACAGATACTTCTAGATTGCATCAGCCAGAAAATGAAGTAGTTTCACTCGAAGAATATAGAATTCGCCAATCACATTACAAGCTTGATCCAGATCTTCAGGAAATCCACCGACAGTTTCCGTTTATCGTAATTTGGGATGACCATGAAACTGCTAATAATTCTTGGGTTGGCGGGGCTCAAAACCATACCGAAGGCGCAGAAGGAGAATGGGAAGCGCGCAAAAACAATGGGAAACAAGCCTTTTTCGAATGGATGCCTGTATCGGAAGGCAATGGCTTGTTACGTAGAAATTTTTCGTGGGGAAATTTAGTGGAGCTCATCATGCTTGACACCCGATTGGAAGGGAGAGACGTTCAAGCCGGAACAAGCGGATCAGCTGTAACAGATACCAACAGAACACTTTTAGGTGCGCCACAACTGGAATGGTTCAAATCAAATTTGAGCTCAAGCCAAGCGCAGTGGAAGTTAATTGGTAACCAAGTGATGATTGCGCCGCTGAGAATATTTGGCAATCCAGTGAATGAAGACCAATGGGATGGATATCCCGCTGAACGTGAACGCGTTTTGAAACACATCGACGACAACAACATCAACAACTGTGTGTTTTTAACCGGCGATATTCATACTTCGTGGGGAAATGATGTGCCTCGGAACATCAACAATTACACAGCATCAACTGGTGCTGGATCTGTTGCAGTTGAATATGTTTGTACTAGCGTAACTTCGAGCAGTTTCCTCACTTTTAGCGTACCGGTTCCATTAATTCAAGTGTTCAATCCAACCGTTAAATATGCCGATCTCACCAAGAGAGGGTATTTGTTGCTAGACGTCAACCAGCAAAATGTGCAAGGCGATTGGGTGCATATGAATACAATTTCTTCTCGAACCTTTCAGTCTAATGTGAGTGCATCTTGGAGATGCTTAAACAATGAAAATCACCTTACAGCAGCTCCTCAAGCTCTACAGCCACGTGGCACGAATCCAGTTTTGGCGCCAAGCCCAATTTATTCAACTGTTTCACTATCCAGTTTAGAAGATTCTCCACTGATTCTGTCGTGCATGCCAAATCCATTTGTCGATAAAGTAGGTTTTCAATTTTACCTCACTCAGGCAACATCGAAGGCAACAATATCTTTACTAACTCTCACTGGAGAAACCGTTTTCACCAAGGAAATTTCCAGTGCACATCAAGGTTTGCACGAAGGAATTCTATCATTGGAACAAATTGCTCCTGGCGTTTACGTGATTTCGGTTAATGATGGCACAAGTGTTACATCTCAAAAAATAATCAAGCAGTAAATCTCCAATCAGAATCACTTCACATTGCCATCCATATCGAGCAAACTCCAAGACATTACGGGAGAAACATCATTCAATTGCCACCACAAATTACCCATACAACGTCCGTTGGCATCTCGAAGCAAGCCTTTCATTTTTCGGTAATGCCATTTTTGAACCTCTTGTGAGGAAAGAATGGTTTCTTCCAGTGTAGCTGAAGGATAGCCTTTCGAACGGATATAACTTTGTAGTGTCGATAGACCTTTATAGCTCAAAACCAGAAATTCTTGTTGGATTTCGGCCGGCGGTAAACCCAAGTACTTCTCTAAAATCCTCAACGGGGGAAGCGATGGAAATCCGTACTCACTCATAAATCTCGGAATCCGTTGGTTGACGGCATCAAATGGCAATTCTCCATGCCAAATGCCCCAATCGTGGTTATCGCCACGGGTGAAATCTTCTAGTTTTCCCCAATTTGAAATAGGTGAGGATGACAGATAATTCAACCGCGGACAAACAGATGTTAATGTTCCGGGAATTTCAACTTGGAACATCCGCTCATAGCTCGAATTAAGTCGACTGAGCGTTGATTCGTTGTATTTGTATTTCTGCGCCCAGCCCCAATTTTTTCGCGCCACATCGATTTCATTGTTTCCACAAATCAAGGCCAGAGAAGGATGATGGATCAATCGGAAAGTTTGTTGCTTCACTTCCACTTTCACATTGTCTTCAAAGGCTTTTTGGTCGGGATAATAGCTGCAAGCGAACATCAAATCTTGCCAAATCATCACACCTGCAGTGTCGGCCCAATCATGAAAGGTTTCAGGCAAATAAGTTCCTCCACCCCAAATTCGAAGCATGTTCATTTTCGAATCCAACACAAATTGGAGTTCCTTGGTTGAAAGTCCCGCCGAACGGTCGTTTTCGAAAGGTTCGTTGGGCATCACCACATTGGCGCCTTCCATGTAAATCGCCTTTCCGTTCACCGAGAAATAGAACGATTGCCCAATAGAATCTTTTTCTTGCACCAGCTTTACAGTTCGAACCGCATAGCGAGAAACTACACTGTCGAGTACCTCGTTTTTGACATTCGAAACATACACTGTAATCGGATAAAACGGTCGATTTCCGTAACCGCTGGGCCACCAAAGTAGTGGGTTCGAATGCGTGAAATTGAAAGATTGGAATTCGCCATCAACTTTAATTTTGGAGGACTTTCCAAATGCACCTTTTACATGTAGAAATAATGGCTGCTTTCCTGCATTTCGAATCTGAACATGCACTTTCATTTCAGCATTTGAAGAATCTAAGCGAAGCGTTTCAACAGAAACTTTGCGGATAGCTGTGATGTTGCCAAAATGCAACTGCGGACAAAGCCGAAATCCGGTATAAATTTCCGGAAAGGCAAAATCCCAACCGAATTCCTGCTGTGGTTGACGAATGTAGGGAGATGTTTTTATTGAATCTAATTGATTGTCAGCAGGATAATCGAAGCTCTGTAAAGTTCCCCCATGCAAAATCATTTCTCTTGGAGGTGCAAATTTGATTTCCAATAGGTTGCCTTTTGCTTGAAGCAACTGTGGATCTATTCGAAAAGTGAACTGTCGGAAAGCATTGTTGGTCTTGCCAATCAGCACACGGTTGATCCAAATTTCGGTAAATGTTTGCAAGTAGTTCAATTCGAGCTCGACCACCTGCGATTTGAGCTGTTTTGGCGTGAGGTCGAAAGCGGTTTGAACGGTATGCTCGATGGATGCCACAGAATCGTGGAAGACTCTGCTTTCGTTACTAAATCGCGGTTTCAGTGCTTCCTCTGATTGGGCTTCACGAATCACATGGAGAATATTTCTCGCGTCACGAAATGGAATGGGAGAATTGATTCCTTCGTTGCTCACCGACCATTGTGTGAGATGCAGTGTATCGGTGGCTTGAAGAGACATGCCAATCAAACAAAAAATGACGTATAATGAAACTCGCATCAGAAGACAGAATTGGCTAAATTAAACAATCGAAACACAAGGCAGGCAAGCAGTTTAGTTTACTGTAAACTAAATCTTCTGCAAGTCTTTGCTGTAAAAACATTCAGACGAAATGACTTAAGCCTTTCATCGATCTGAATTGCTCAATTCGACCAATTTTTCCATCATCGACTGCACTTTTTGAGGATCAGCTTCAGTGCGTTGGTATTCATCTTGGTCGCCTTCTTTGCCCATAGTGATTTGTGGATTTCGAAATTGCATCAGAGAGGGGAAGTTGCTGGATGCAGAGGCATGAAAGTGACGGATTCCGACCTTCCACAGTGTTTCAATTTGGTTAACATTGACGCCACTTCCAGCCATGATTTCGATACGTCCATTTGAACATTGAATCATTTGTTCGAGCACGTTAATCCCTTCGATGGCGGTGTTTCTGGCTCCGGAACTCAACACACGCTTCACTCCGAGATCAATTAGTTGCTCGAGCGCTTGCAGCGGATTATTGCACATATCGATGGCTCGGTGGATGCAAAAATCCATAGGACCGGCGATGTCCTTCAATTGCTGAAGGCGACTGATATCGAAAGATCCGTCGGGAAACAAAATTCCGGTTACGATGCCCTGAACGCCTATGTTTCGGCACATTTCTACATCGCGCAGCATCTCGTTAAATTCACTTGTCGAGTAGCAAAAATCTCCTCCGCGAGGGCGAACAATTGGATAAACTCCAAGACCTGCAAACTTCAATGCTTCTTGGATTAGTCCTAGGCTGGGCGTTGTGCCGCCTTCTAACCTTCCAGAACAAAGCTCAACGCGGTGTGCATCGGCATGTGCAGCAATAGAAACGCTGTGAGAACTGTAAGCGCAAGTTTCGAGAGAGAAGCTCATTGTTGATGGTGTTGAGCGAAAGTACTGTGTTTTGGTGTAATTTCGTGGTATGACAAAACCCTTGAAGCCCAATTTAGATCCGAAGATTTTCTGGGATATTCGATTTGAGGAATTGGATTACGAGAAATATGCAAATTTCATCATTGAGCGTGTATTTGAGCGCGGTGATGTGGAGGATATTCGTCAAACACGCAGATTTTATGGCGATGAAAAGGTGAAGGAAGCGCTTAAAAATGCGAAATACATTCCTGAACACAAATGGGGTTTGGCTGAGTCTATAGTAGAAGAACCAATTGAAACATTTAGATGTTACACAACGAAGCAGTCCTTCCCGGGACTTTGGCCTTATTAAAAGAGCTAGTTTCTTTGGATGAATTAACCGGTTTTTCTCTGGTCGGAGGAACGGCTTTGGCTTTAAAGTACGGTCATAGGCACTCTGAAGATTTAGATTTATTTTCATTTGAGCCATTTGATAGACAGGTTGTTATCGACCTTTTTATTTCTCGATATGGTAAGAATTTCATCCATCAAGAAACAGGCTTTAAAAAATCACTGTTTTGTACAATTCAGGATGTGAAAGTGGATGCAGTGTATTATCCGCATAGCATTATTCGCCCAATTGTTATAAACGATAGCATCCCAATGTACTCCGATGAAGATATTGCTGCTATGAAAATACAGGCGATTCTTGGCAGAGGTAAAAAGAAAGACTTTTGGGATCTCGCTCTTTTACTGAATGAATATGGCTTAGAAAAAATAATTGATTGGCACAGCGAAAAGTTCCCAAATCAAATGCTATTAATTTCGATCCCACAAACCATAACTTATTTTGCAGATGCTGAATTAAGTCAAAATCCCAATTGCCTGCAAAACCTCACTTGGGAAGAAGTAAAACAGACCATCCAAAAGGCTGTTCGGGAGTATTTGAGTTAATGAAAAAGATGATGGAATGATTTATTTGAAGCGTTCTAGATGATTTCTTCTCTAAAGTTATAAGGGATTCAAGAATTTAGAAGAAGTGTACTTATATAAAAAGATCAGTTGGATTATCTAATGGCGCTAATACAATCGGTATTTATTTGCCTGAATTTCAATTGATTCAGCGAATTTAACTACGCAGGAGAATTGCCGGATTGATCACAAATGTTTAAAATCATTAAATTTGATTTTGACAAAGACCCAAACTTTGCTTTTAGGTCGCCTGAATAGAAAACAGAAATCAGGATTCCTAAATATAAGGTGGAAATCAAGTTGAAATATTATAAATTGAAATTTAATGATAGGATTTGTACAATTAAATGGTTCCAGTTTTTAATTCAAGAGAAATGAGATATTTACTTATTATTTTTTTATTTCCATTTTTAAATGTAAAATCCCAAGTTCAGGTATTAAATCCTCAATATTTTGAATGGGACACAAATATTGTTCAATCAATCGAAGGATTTAATGAAGGATTAACTAGAATTATTGCTGCTGAACAGGGCGCATGCGTTACATCAAGGGAGTATAAAGCACCTGAGTTAAATTCAATGTTCAAAGAAATTCACTTCTTTGATAATTCTATGAACTACTTAACTTCGGTTTTGCATGGAGAAACGGGAAATGACGTAACATTTGGTGGAAGCGAAGATATTTTTGCTTTAGATGAATATCTATATGTTTTAGACTTTCAATCTCTAATCTATTCTTTAGATTCTGTGGTTGAATTTCATTGCTTCTCCAAGTACAATTTTGAAGGTGATCTAATCTCCACTGACACGCTTTGGGGGCGTGAACATTACGAGTTTTACAATGGAAATCTATCAAATCCATTGACACCCTTTAATTATAGATATATAAATGGAAACTAAGTCTATTACATTAGTTTAAAGAACGAATTCATCAGACTCGGAGAAAAGCTTGGTAAGATGTAATTTAAATGATGCTACTTTTTCACTAATTCCATTTGATTTAGGTTTGAATGGAAGCCTTCGAACATTTTTAGGCGTTAGCGATAGTTCATTCTTGATTGAGAAACGACAGCCTTTAGGCAGCTTAAATCAAGATTTTTTGAGCAATATGATTTAACTGGAAATTCGCTTAACTCAGTTTTTATTGGAGAGCCATCAGTTTCTAATTCATCAGTAACATTAGATTACATTACAGAAAATGGAACTATATCAATTATTTATAGAGCAAATTTCGAAACAGACCGAAAAACAATTGAATTCATTAACGGTGATTTGAGTGTTATAAATTCTATTGATATTCATGGCAATGAGTATAATAGTGGCAGATTAATGCATACAGAGGAAGCGCAGACTTTTCATTTGGTGCTATTGCCCACATATACCATCAATTACAATTATCGGTTAGTTGAAATAAATATTCCAACTCAATCTATAGTATTTGACACAACATTTGCAATTCCTTTTGACGATTTTTCTACACTGACATCAGCTCAATCTGTTTATATCAATCAGGAACAAGGTAATTTTATTAGGTATGGTGTTAAATTGGGAACTACCAACACACTCTATTTACAAAGAATAAATGTATTTGAAAGAAAGGCTTATTTTGACAATGTTAGTTTTATCTACAATGATATATTTCAAAGTGTTAATTATATGAATATTGATTACAACAATGGAAGCTATTACATTGTAGGCCACAATCAATCCACAAAGGATGATGAGCTGAATGCTTATTGTGTTGGTACGCTCAATATTCCAACAAGCATTGATCAAAGCTTTAGCAATGACTCTGTTTTCATTCTTTCTCCTAACCCAGCGAAAGATGAACTATTTTTGACAAAACTGCCAAAAGAGACCTTGCAAATTCAAATTCACGATTTGCAAGGAAGAATATTGTTCTCAAAAATAAATCAGCAAATAAGTACAGCACAATTACAAATAAGCCATTTAAACGCTGGTTTATATTTTGTTTCTGTGCTCGGCAAACAGGGATTACAAACTAGGAAATTTATTAAAAATTAAAGCGCTATTTCCATTCTTCATCCGAAATTCATTTTTGAAACTACTGATAAATATTCACTCACATTTATTGTGAATGATCAAAATACTTACTTTTACAAAATGATCAAGAATTCTTTATTCTCCATCGTTTTGGGAATGCTCGCATTGACGAGCGCTTGCAAAAAAGACGAACAACCAGAACCAGAACCCACTGCTTTTACCTTTACCGCAGCCGATTCGCTTGTGTTTGAGCATACTGGCACTTTGCCTTATGCTGTGGCAGTTCAAAGTACTTCTGGAAAGGAATTTATCTCTAGTTTTTCGGGACTTGGTGCTTCGTTTTTAGATGGCGGTACAACCCTAACTATTCCATCCGATCAAAGCCGTTCGTTCGATATTTACTTCAATCAGGTGGGCGCTAATCCTGGAGTTTACCCATGTACTTTATCGGTGGCTGTGCCCAACGAAAACAATGCTTTAAAAACTAAAATAGTACAAATGGTGTATCGACCAAATTGTGGCTACACATTCCGCAATTACACCTTTGGCGAAATCACCTACCAAATCAACGGAATACTTGAAAATAGGGCGATTACTTGTGAATACAACATCGATGGGCAATTGGAAGTTGTAGGATTGGTTCCATTTCAAATCAACTTAAATTTTAATTGCTCAAACGCTACAGTTACTATGGATCCAGTGCTTCATTTAGGCAATGTAGTAACCTGTACCGGAGCAATTGAAGGCAGCGAAGTTGCTTTGCAGTTCTTTAATGATGGTGAATATAATGCTGTTGGAAGAATTAAATTCTAAAATCACTTCTTTTTAAATCAATGCAAAATGGAAATTAATTTTGATAATAAATTTCAATTAAAATTCATTGTCCTTTTTTGTGTATTTATTTTAACAATTAATGCTAGTTTTTCTCAAGGCAATAACTTCCCCTATTCTGGGAAAATTGTCGCGGGAAAAGGTTCATGTGCTTGGTTAATCCTTATTGAGGACGGGCCAGAAAAATCCATGATTGGCAAATTCATTGAGCCTACAGGAAATTTACCTGAACATTTTCAAAAAAAGCGAAAAAAAGTAATCTTTAATTTCTATCCGCTTCGCCAACCTGTAAGTCCAGACTGCAAATCTGATATTGTAGGCAGCATTGCATCTATTGAGGAAAAATAGAATTGGTTCATAATTAAACAAACTTATTGAGGCGTTTTTCGATTTGCAATTAATTGAATTGTACTCAATCTCTATAACATGTTAGATGTAAATAATATTTTAGTACTATCAAATAGCTATTAATGCGATGAACTTAAATTCGTTTTATTGTAACTATAAGAAGTTAAAAAAAATTATTGGGCATTAACACCTATGATGAGGTATGATGCAAAACTGTAAGTTTGCGTGTTGAATTTTATTTAAATTTTGTCGATTGATACTGAATATATTAGAAACAACATTGCCCATCAATAATCCTGTTTTAGCATTTTTATTGATTCTTGCGGTTATTCTATTGGCTCCAATTCTGCTCAATAAGATTAAAATACCTCATCTTTTAGGGCTTATTATTGCAGGTGCTGTAATTGGCCCGAAGGGTATTAACCTACTGGAAAGAGATAGTAGTATTATTCTATCAGGAACAGCAGGATTGCTTTACATTATGTTTTTGGCGGGATTAGAAATTGATTTGAATGACTTCAAAAAAAACAGCAGAAAGAGTGTAGTATTTGGAATTTACACTTTCGTAATTCCAATGTTAATCGGAACAATTGCAGGGTACTATTTATTACAACTTCCTTTTTTATCATCGGTATTGCTGGCGAGTATGTTTGCATCTCATACATTGATTGCTTACCCGCTTGTAAGTAAAATGGGCGTTGCAAAAAACACAGCAGTTAATATTACCGTTGGCGGCACAGTTATAACAGATACATTAGCATTACTAGTGCTAGCAATCGTTGTTGGCATGACGGAAGGAGAAGTAGGCGCAGCATTTTGGACACGTCTTTCTGTGTCAATAGCAGTTTTCGGTTTAATAGTTTTATTTGTTTTCCCGATTATTGGAAGGTGGTTTTTAAAGAAATTTGATGACAATGTAACTCAGTTTATTTTTGTTTTGTTGATGATGTACAATGGAGCAATTCTGGCAGAAATAGCAGGATTAGAACCTATCATCGGCGCCTTCTTAACTGGGTTAGCGCTCAACAAATTAATACCCCATACGTCAGCATTGATGAACCGAATAGAGTTTGTTGGGAATGCCATTTTCATTCCCTTCTTTCTGATAGGTGTTGGTATGTTAATCGACTATCGTGCATTCTTTAAAGATTGGGAGACATTAAAAGTTGCTGGCGTAATGATATCGGCCGCATGCAGTTCAAAATTCTTAGCTGCTTGGCTAACGCAAAAAACATTTCGATTTTCGGCCGATCAGCGTAAGTTAGTTTTTGGCTTAAGTAATGCCCAGGCAGCCGCAACATTAGCGGCTGTTTTAGTTGGCTACAACATAATTATTGGACAAACACCTACAGGTGAGCCTATTCGACTTTTAAGTGAGAGCATCCTTAATGGAACAATATTGATGATTCTAGTTACATGCACCATCGCTTCGTTTGTTGCTCAAAAAGGAGCAAGTAATTTGGCTTTGGCTGAAAATGAAAATTCGGAGATCGATGACAGTATTGGAGAGGAAATTCTAATTCCATTAAATAATATCGAATTAACTGATGGTCTGATTGAATTTGCCATACTATCAAAGTCTAAAAAAAATAATCGTGGGTTTTACGGTTTAGGTATTGTAGACAATGCAAATAAAAATGACGACGGAGAAAAGTATCTCAGGAAGGTATTGAGTCATGCGTCTGTTTCGGCTGCTGCTACAGAAAACATTTTGCAAGATTTGATCAGATATGACGATAGTCTTGTTAATGGCATTACCAACGTAATTAAAGAAAATAAAATAACAGATTTAATACTAGGAATTGATAAAAACAAAGGGATTTCAGAAGCATTTGAGAAGAACCTTTTAGAAGGCATATTGGTTAAATCGAATGCGACTACCTTGCTATTTAATTCAATACAACCACTTGGAACGATAAAGCGCCATGTTGTTGTAGTTCCTAAAAATGCTGAAAGGGTAATGGGCTTCCCTTTCTGGATGATTAAAATTTGGAATATTGCGAAAAACTCAGGGTGCAAAGTAGTTTTCTACGCAGATCAATCTACGGCAAAGTTTATCTCAGACATTCACGCTAAACACCCAATTGATTGTACCTTCGAAACATTTGAAAACTGGAATACAATCGAAAATCTCATACTAGAAGGGAAGAGCGATGATAATTTTATTTTTATTATGAGCAGGAGAAATAAAATATCCTATCAACCAGCCATGACTAAAATATTTAAACTATTAAATGATAAGTTCCTACACAAGAGTTTCATGCTTGTATACCCAATGCAATATGGTGTTCTCGATGATTATCAAACAGATTATAAAAATACTTCATTAAACGATTCTATTGAAAAATTAGATGAAGTAAGAAAGAGCGTTTTTAAGTTGTTTCGTAAAAAGTAAATTGCTTTAAATAATGAAATAACTTTAAATTGAATTGAATATGAACTCTAAAAAAGACAAGCTGATAACAAAAACAGAAGACGTCATTTACTTGATTCTGTCTGCGTTAGCTATATTATTTATTGCAATTGAAGTTGTTGACTTGTCTTTTGTTTTTTACAGAGAGATTCAACAATTCTCCTTCAATGACTCAAAGCCGTTGGGACTTTCTGGAGTGCCTATATTCTTTAATATTATCATCACATTGGAAATATTAGAGACCTTTAAAAATCATCATAGTGATATTCTAGGAAAAGTTAAACTGATTTTATTGATTGCAATTACTGCAATTGTAAGAAAGCTAATCACGTTAGATATTAAATATTCAGAATACCATTTACTTTTTGGTATATCTGTTTTAATATTGTCGTTGTGCGTTGGATATTATTTTCTTGCAAAAAAAGACAGCTCCTCTTCAAACAAACTAAATTCACCAAATGAACACACTGATAACTAAAATTACTGCACTAACGCTTGCATTTGTAATGATAAGCACGGCAGTTATTCCTTGTACTGGCATTACACTCAAATCGAAAGATGGAGGTGTAGTTGTGGCGCGCACGGTTGAGTGGGCATTGAATGATGCTCAGCACAATCAAATAATGGTTGTCCCAAGAAATAAAAAGTTTGTTGGGCAAACACCTGAAGGTAATAATGGAATGAAATGGGATGGGAAATATGGTTTTGTAACCTTAACAGCATACGGCCAGCCATACGGTCCAGATGGAATGAATGAAGAAGGCTTGTATGTTGGAGTTTACTATTTACCAGATTACGCTGAATATGGTGTATATGATGCAGCAAAAGCTGACAGATCAATGAGTGTCGGAGATTTGATGCAATGGATGTTATCATCTTTTAAGACTGTAGATGAAATTATTGCCAACTTGAATTCCGTGTTGGTTGTTAACGTCGACAATAAAGATTTCGGTGGTGCAGCTTTGCCTTTTCACTATAAAATTGTTGATCCAAGTGGTAACAGCAAAATAATAGAAATCGTAAACAAAGGAGAAGTGAAAGTTTATGATCCATACATTGGAGTTATTACCAATTCGCCTACTTATGATTGGCATTTGATTAATCAGAGGAATTATTTAAACCTCTCAACAACTCCAAACAATTCTATGACATTTGAGCCTTACACGCTTAAGCCAATTGGCGGAGGTTCTGGCTTAATTGGTTTGCCTGGAGATTTTACACCCCCATCTCGGTTTGTGAGAGCTGCCGCTTTTACGGCTTCATGTCGACCTTTGGAAACAAGCGTTGATGCAGTATTTGAATCATTTAGAATTTTAGATAACTTCAATATCCCACTTGGGGCGCAAGTTCCCAAAGATTATTTGCCTACTGATATCGTTAGCGCAACACAAGTTACCTCTTCATCTGATTTGAAAAATAAAGTTTACTACTATCATACCATGTGGAATCGTCAAATTCGGAAAATTGATCTTGGTGCAATTGATTTCTCCACTGTGAAAGAGCAAATTATCGACGATGATGTAGCGAAAACAAACACTGTAAAAGACGTAACTCCGAAACCCAATCCTAAAAAGAAGTAAGACAATGAAAAAATCGGTTTTATTTTTAATAACAATCATACTTTTTGCCTTTTCACTTAGTATCTGCGCGCAAAATGGTGTTGAGGAAAAATTAAATCTTCCAGGCGATAATTTAAACTTATATGCTGCTTTGAATTTGTTTCAAGAATCTGAAACATTAGAGCTATTTGAAAACAACCTAAATGCCGAGGATTCGAAAATCAATAACCTTGATTTGAATAATGATGATAAAATTGATTACATAAGAGTCATTGATAATGCGGAAGGAGATAATCATTTTATCGTTTTACAGGTTGCAATTAACGAGAAAGAGAATCAGGATGTAGCTGTTTTCAGCGTGAATAAAGATGAAAGCAAGCAAATTCAAATTCAACTAATTGGTGATGAAGCATTGTATGGCAAAGATTATATCATCGAACCCAAATCTTCTGATACGGCGACTCAAGGAGGAACACCAAATCTAGGGTATTCAACAAATACGACCAATGCAGAAGGAAATACTGTAATAGTTGAAAAAACGGTTATTGTACAAGTTCAAACTTGGCCAGTAATCACTTACATGTATACTCCAGCTTACGTTAGATGGAATTCACCATGGTATTGGGGCTACTATCCATCCTACTGGAACCCATGGAGACCTTATTATTGGGACTATTATTATGGATACCATTATCATTGGCACTCACATTACCATGGGCATTATCACAACAGCCATTACTACCGCAATCCATTGTATCACAATAGTTACTATAGTAGAAGTCGCTCTCAGTCTGGCACAGTTAAGAGCAATAGTGAAAACGGTAATTACAACAAAACATATTCAAAGCCAGAAACAAGACAAGAAGGAGTTGCTGATTTTACCCAGAAACATCAAAACAGCACACGACCTTCATTCCCAACCAAAAACAATTCGGGCGGAAACGTAATACATTCTGACAAACCTGTAAATAACGGTAATACAGGCACAACCAAGAAACCAGAAACCAATACCAAGCCTCAAATCAATACAAATACAAAGCCTGCTAAACCAAGCACTACTAACACTAAGCCGCAAATCAATACGAATAAGAAACCCGCGAAGCCAAGTACAAACAAACCTTATCCAGCAAAACCATATAAACCAAAACCGGCAGCACCGAAACCGATGCCCAAAAAACCGATACCAAGATGAAAAAATCACTTTTAATTACACTAGCTTGTTTCGCAATAAGTGCTGGAACTCATGCCCAATTATCCATTAGAGGCTACATTGGGATAAACACTCAAAAGATAAATTTCGAAACCGTTCAAGGCCAATTAAAAGGTTCAAGTGGTTTCAGCATCGGTGTCGATGCTCAATTGGGAAATAGAGTTTATTTCCAACCAGGTATTAATTACACTGGAAAGAAATTTAAAATTGGTGAGATTGGTGATATAACCACCAATAAAATAAATGTACCCATTTTAATAGGTCTCAGATTATTCAAATCTAAAGGTGGTTTTTCGAATAATATTCGAGTTTTTGCTGGCCCCAACATGTCTACAACAATCAGCGAAAGAATTTCAGATGCGATTACTAGCGTAAATAAGGATGATTTTAAAAATTTGAATTTTGCTGCAGTAGTAGGCGTGGGCCTAGATTTAAGGATATTTTTCGTAGATCTCGGTTATAAATACGGGTTGAACGATTTTGTCAGTAAGAATGGCGTATCAACATCACTAAATGGCTATAAGGTAAATTTGGGATTGCGTTTTTAATAATTTAATGTGCACGAAGTAATGAATTGAAAGGCCTCAGCTGCTAAACAATCATGTGCTTTTTTTAATATTTACTACTTTATGAAAAAAGCACTAAATACGTGGTTTCTGTTTATTGTCTTTATATTACAGATGTTTGGAATTGCAGCACAGCCTATCCAACTGAAACCTGGTTTTGATAAAAATGAGTTTCTAGAGTTGCTCAAGGTTTCAAGCAGACAAGGAGATTCTCTGTACAATCCTGAATTACCAGCTCCGCAATTCTTCGAGAAAGTATATCGATCGCAGGTAATAGGTTTAGCAAATCGGTGGGATCTTTGGTTGTCTGATGAGTCTACTGCCGTTATCAGTATTCGGGGAACTACCATGGAAACTGCAAGTTGGCTCGAGAACTTTTATGCTGCGATGGTTCCTGCAAAAGGGCAACTCAAATTATCCAACGATTTTGTTTTTGATTACAATTTATGTGATGACGAAAAGGCCGCCGTTCACACCGGCTGGCTTATTGGAACAGCATTTCTTTCTCGTGACATTTTACCGAAATTGGATTCTCTAAGTAAAATTGGAATAAAGGAGTTTTACATTATGGGCCACAGCCAGGGTGGTGCAATTGCATACCTCTTAACAGCCCATTTCCTAAACCTTCAAAAGGCGAATAAACTCTCTAACGAACTTGTATTTAAAACCTATTGCAGTGCCGCGCCAAAGCCGGGCAATTTGCATTTTGCTTATGCATACGAAAACATGACTAAAGGTGGTTGGTCGTTTACCGTTGTAAATTCTGCCGATTGGGTTCCAGAAGCACCTTTTTCGATTCAAACTACGATGGATTTCAATCCGGCCAATCCATTTGCAAACGCCAAAAAAGCAATTAAGAAAGCTCCTTTTTTGAAGCGAATTGCGATGAACTATTTTTACAATAGTTTAGATAAGCCAACCAAAAAAGCAAACAAACGCTACCAGAAACAGTTGGGAAGAACCCTAGGTGTATTTATAAAAAAGAGTTTACCCGAGTATGTTACTCCTTCTTTTTTCAATTCCAATAATTACGCTCGAACAGGCAATAATGTGGTGTTGTATGCTGATCAGAATTATTACACATTGTTTCCCATTGACAATGAAAAAATTTGGACGCACCATGCCTTTGAGCCCTACTTGTATTTGTGCGACAAATACCAAGAAAATGCTGCAATCGAACCCGTGAATAAGCAATCGTCAACGATTATAAATGTAGAAATCACAAATAAGGCTTCGCTCGACAGTCTTGTTATTTATGACAAGGAAAATGCATGGAAGATAAAATCATCGCTGAAGTTTAGAGATGGAATTACAGAAACTGACACATTAGAGGACATTGAAAATAAAAACTATTCATTGTATATTTTTATCAACGGGAAACAAAGTGAGTTAGGGAAAATCGAATTGTCTCCTAATCGCACATTAACCATTCAACTTGATGAACTAAGGCCACATGCATCTATCCGCTTTGCAGGGCACCATGCCAACATCAATAATTTTATGGCTTTCATCAGCAATCAACAATTTGAGTTATCGCAGAAATTAGACGATAAAAACACTCAATCCTCGCTCGAGATATTAATCAAAGACAAACGCGAACTGATAGTCAAAGAGGCTGTAAAATATCAAGTAAATGAAAGCGATTTAAATTTAAACTTAACTGGCTACGATAATTTTTGCAAAACGCTTCTTCAGAAAAACGAAAAGTACCAATATAAAAACTCGCTCATTGGTTCTTTAGGCAATCAATTTACCTTTAAAGACAGAAACGGTAACAATGTCTCATTGGATAAATTTCGCGGCAAAGTCCTGTACATAGATGTATGGGCAACTTGGTGCAAACCGTGTAGAGAGGAGTTCCCTTTTTTGGAAGAAATGAAAAAGCATTTTAAAGACGAAAGTGAGCTAGAAATTATCGCTGTGAGCATGGATAAAGACATCCAGAAATGGCCGAAACTAGTTGCCGATAAAAACATGACTGGGGTGCAATTACACACCCTACCCGATTCTGATTTCGTTAAATTTTACGACATCGGCGCTTTGCCTCGGTACATTCTTTTGGATAAGAACGGCTATGTGATCCACCCTTCTGAGATGCGCCCTTCTGAAGCTGGAATCATTCAGAAACTCGAAGCAGCGATTAAAGGAATGTATCCTTAGTCAAGCATCTAATTCTGGTAATAGCTGCCAAACAGGCAACAAAAAAGCTCCAAACAATTTGCACTGACTGCTGATTGTTTGAAGCTTTTTTAAGAATGCTCTGCAAAAGGAACTTTAGATAATAGTCCTTCTGTAAGAATTAAAGTACAACTGCCGATTTTGAAATTTTGCGCGTAGACTTCGAGTTGGTTACAGTTAAATCTATCGTTCTGGATAGAGAACCCGATAATGGAAGAACTATAAAACGCTCAGTAACTGCATTTCCGCTACCCAACATTTGTAATCCCGCCTGAGGTTCCCACAAATAGGTATCTGCATTTTCACTGCAAGAAGCATCTAAGAAAATGGTATCATTTTCTAGGTATGCCGATTCATTGAAGTTAGCGCAGGCTTCAACTTTCTTTCCACATGAACTAGTGAAGGTTAGAGCTAGGAGGGCAACTGATGCCAAAAACAGGTATTTCATTTGTTTGATTTTTCAAGATTAGTTGACAAATTTAAAATTCCTTAGTGAAAAAAACTCCTTTATCAAGAATAAATCAGCTGATTTATGTTAATAAACTTTGACAAAGTTGAAATTTCTCATTAATTTGGTTAATTCTTATTTAAGACGGACCATAAAAATCCATGATTGGTAAATTCATTGAGTCTACATTTAATTTACCCGAACACCTTCAAGAAAAGCGATAAATTAGTCTTTAATTTCTATCCTCTGCGCTAATCAGTACATCCGGACTATTAATCTGATGTTTTAGGAAGCATTGCATCCATTGAAGAAAAATAAATTCCATTTTCAAATTATTGATTTCAATTCAGAATTAAATCAATTCAACTAAATAGTTATTTTCAACTAAATCCGATTAACTCCCATTTATGCTAAATAAAAATCTCATTCATTTTTGTTAAAACATTGAAATAACACAATTGAAATTAACTTAATTGTTTTGTCTAATTCAGTAATGAAGCTGAAATACATCAAAATACCGAAATCCCATAAATCTGTCCTATTTTAGGATCATGATTTCACGTATCCTTTTGTTGCTTTTTTGCTGCGCTGGGCATTTGGTTGCTCAGCCCGATTTCACCGGATTTGTAAATCCATTCATCGGCACTGGTGGCCATGGTCATACGTTTCCAGGTGCTACCGTGCCTTTCGGAATGGTACAACTCAGTCCCGATACCCGTATTGATGGCTCTTGGGACGGTTGCGGAGGCTACCACCACAGCGATTCTATCATCTACGGTTTCTCACATACACACTTGAGCGGCACTGGCGTTTCCGACTATGGCGACATTCTCCTCATGCCGATGCCCTTTGGGAAAGCCTCAGAGAAACGCAGCGATTATGCCTCGAAATTCAGTCACCAACGTGAAAAAGCTGGCGCTGGTTGGTACGAAGTGATGCTCGACAAACACAACGTAAAAGCTGAACTCACGGCTTTACAAAAGGTCGGGTTTCATCGATATACTTTCCCTGAAAACAAGGGCGCTGTTGTGCTAGATCTTCGTCACCGCGACCAAACCATCAACAGCGGAGTAGAATGGATAAGCGACCGTGTGATCCGCGGCTACCGCATCAGCAAAGCTTGGGCAAAAGAGCAGCACGTGTTTTATGCAATAGAATTTAGCGAACCCTTCATTGCGCAAGGTGAACCCAACGGGGCTTTTCTCACGAAAGAATTTACCCTGCTTAATTTCAGCAACCTGAAAAACAAACAACTTGAAGTGCGCGTGGGCATTTCCTTTACCTCGATGGATGGCGCCATGGAAAACATGGAATCCGAAAGCGATCACCGAAATTTCGATGGAGCCAAAGCCGCCGCGCACAATTACTGGCTCGATGCCTTAGGTCGCGTGCAAGTAGATGGTGGATCCGAAACCCAAAACCGCATTTTCTATACAGCGCTCTATCACACCCTTTTACAACCCAACGTGGTAAGCGACAACGATGGCAAATACCGCGGCATGGATAATCAGATTCATCAAGCGGAACACGATGTGTATTCGGTGTTTTCTTTGTGGGATACCTTTCGAGCAGCGCACCCGTTGTATGCCATTTTGTACCCGAAACGTCAGGCCGATTTCATCAAGACCTTTTTGTTGATGTACGAGCAAGGTGGCCGATTGCCCGTGTGGGAACTTGCAGCCAACGAAACCGACTGTATGATTGGCTACCACAGCGTTTCGGTGATTGCCGATTCGTGGTTCAAAGGCATCCGCGATTTCGACTCAACACTGGCACTTAAAGCCATGCAAAAAAGCGCCACTTGGAATCATCTCGGCTTGCCGGCTTATATATACAAAGGGCATCTCGCCATCGATGATGAGCCTGAAAGCGTATCGAAAACGCTGGAATATGCTTACGATGATTGGTGCATTGCCCGTTTTGCGGAATCCTTGAGCGATGCTGGCGTTTCATCAAAATACTATCTGCGTTCGCAGGGATGGAAACACCTCTTTGACCAAACCGGGAGCATCGAAACTGGCTTTATGCGACCTAAGAAAAATAGCGCATGGCTCAATCCGTTCGATCCGTTCGAAGTGAACAACCATTACACCGAAGCAAACAGCTGGCAATACAGCTTCTTTGTGCCACACGATGTAAAAGGACTTGCCAGCATGTACAACAGTACCAACCTGCTACTAACGAAACTCAATGCGGCTTTCATCGCCGACTCTAAAACTACAGGGCGCGAACAAGCCGACATCACTGGTTTGATTGGTCAATACGCCCACGGCAATGAGCCTTCGCACCACATGGCTTGGATGTTTACCGAATTGGGACAACCACAGTTAGGGCAACAATACATTAGGAAAATTCTCAACGAGCTTTATCACGATGCGCCAGATGGCCTGTCGGGCAACGAAGACTGCGGACAAATGAGCGCTTGGTACGTGTTTTCGTCGATGGGCTTTTACCCATTTTGTCCAGGAAGACCGGAATACACCGTGGGCAATCCCTTGTTCAACGAAATCCGCATTACACCTTACGGAGGACGCACTTTCACGATCAAAACCACCGGCAATGGCGACTGGGCAAATGCGGTGAATGGAGGGAAGCGCTTTATGCTCGACCACGCCGATATCGTAGCCGGAAAAACCCTGACGATCGATCGATCAGAAAAGGCAGTCATGCCAGTGGAGCCGAATTTTAAGTCCCTGCCGGGGAAACAGATCCTGGCTGCTCCAACCTTGCTGCGTGCTCCGATGACGTTTCGCGATAGTTTTTTGGTGGAACTCTCCAACGAGAGCCGTTTGGATGTGGTTCGTTATACCACAGATGGTCGCATTCCAAATGTGAAAGACCCTATTTTCCCGCGTTCGGGTTTAAAGAATACTTATGGAACGATTGTCAGAACTGGATTAACGGGCCCTGAAGGACTTATGATTCGTAATTCTTGCACCTTGAGTTTTGCTTCATTTGATGGGAATTTTGGGGAAATATTGAGTCCGGTTTCGACTGCAAGATTCTTCAAAATACCACACAACTTCACGATCCAAATCAAGTCGAAATACAACCCACAATACACAGCTGGTGGCGATCAGGGCATTATTGATGGCATGCAAGCCGACGAAAACTGGCGCAAAGGTGGTTGGCAGGGTTATCAAGCGCAGGATTTCGAGTGTGTGGTGGATTTGCAAAAGCCTATGTCGATCTTCCAAATAAACGCTTCCTTCTTGCAAGACACCCGCAGCTGGATTGTATTGCCCACAGATGTAGAGTTTTGGTACTCTGTTGATGGCAAAACCTGGACCTCGATGGGCAACGACAATCCAACTGTAAAGCCCGACGATTACACGGTGCAACGTTGGGATTCTCGTGTGCGATCAGGTGCAAGTGACAATGGCCCCGAACCGATGTTTATCCCTTCGCCAATATTGGCACGTTACGTAAAGGTGAAGGCGAAAAACTACGGCAAACTTCCTGATTGGCACATGGGCGCAGGCGGACATGCCTTTATTTTTATTGATGAGATCAGTGTTGATTGATTTCATGTTAAGCAAATCGAATTTGCACCTTGCCCTAATTGTTAAAGGGAGTTTTGTTCCAGTCTCTTCTAAGACATAAGGCTAAAATTGAAAATAGGAATTTGATTGTGGAACTCAAATGAGTATTTCAAACATGATCTTTAAGAGTGGTTCAAATTGGTGCGGAGCTATATTTAACTAGGAATGCCTATTCCCAAAATTCATTTCAGCTTTAACACTAAGCACAATTTAGGATGTTTTAGATTATTTTAACTGGCATTGATGAATACTCGCTAGGCTATTGTATTCACTTCGAAATCAGTTGAAATTCGCAGGTAGATAAAACGAAAGCTATTTAGTTTATGCTCGTTTTGGAAAACCAATTAACATGTTTGAATTTCGGCGATATAAAACTATATTTAAAAACAGTCTAATTGTATGTAAATCTGCTAACTGAATTTATGATTCTTTTTTCAAAATATTCATAACTAAAATAGGAGAAAATAAAAATGACTACGATAGAAAGAAAGTTGAAAATCAAAATACTGCTTAAGGTGTCAAGCGATATTCCATAAAGTCCATTAAAATAAAGTAAAAAATAACTTATTGGCATGTGATACAAGTATATTCCATAGGAGTACTTACCAAATATCTTCAGGAAGCTGTTGTTAAAAAACCTGGAAATAAGTGAGTCGTTATTTGCAAGAGGGATAATTAAGATGATTGCAAAAAACAGTGCGATCCAAGTTAATTTAAAAACCCCCATTGCGAATCCAAGAAATTGCAAAAGAACGCCAATCGATAAGATGATTAGAAAAACGGTTACCGATCTTTGATTTGTTTTTAATTTTTGTAAAAGTTCTTTATTCCTATAAACAATGGCAAGTAAAATTCCCATGAAAAGAGAATCCGCACGAGATGTGATTAAAGCCAGAATACCCAAATCATCAAGACCTGGCAAAAGCATTCTTGAGAATAATGATAACAAAATTCCTGATATACATAAAATTACAAGTTTATTAGAATCGAAAAGAAAAATGAACAAAGGGGCAAACAAATAGAACTGCTCCTCAACACACAATGACCATGCTACGCTCATTACTCCGGGACCTAAACCATTCTGGGGTATATAGAATGATTGCGCAAAAAAAGGATATGTCCAATCTGGAATACCGCTATTTAATTCTGATCCATCATATTCAGGCATTATTACATTTTTTAGCAGGTAATAACCCAAAATTAAAAGATAATAGATCGGAAGAATCCTACCTATTCGCTTAATGTAAAATGTTTTAAAATAGTTCTTAGAATTCCTATTATGCAAAAGAATTGAGCCAATTAAGAACCCTGACAATACAAAAAACAAAGTGACCCCATGCATCAAGAAACGACCAGCATTCAGCCAAAATATTGACATGTTACCGTTAGGTATTGCCATAAAAAGCAAGTGGAAAATCAATACGAATAAAATAGCTAATCCTCTTACACCATCAAGAAACTCTACTTTTTTCACTTTTTACTTTTTTTCAAATATATTGAAAATTAATATTGCACAAGCTTTTGTTGGCATTCTGCAAACAAAAAATTTCTATCTGTCTAATTATGTGATTCATGCGTTTTCTTGGTTGTGCAAAAAGTCTAAATTTCAGCTCTTATCGCTTTTGATATTATTAAATAATTTATACTCGACGTTTAATAATAGAAACAGTAAAAAATAATACTTAAAATGTTAATATATTAATGACTAATATATTTATTAATAAATAGGCATTTAGTTTATCCATTTTTATTTTTGATTAAAAAATTAAACTATTAGAATTTTATATTGATCAATTATATACAGTGAATAAACTAAATATCCCGGTTTAACAAAATAAGCTGCATAAGCGCATGATAATGGTCGCAGTGCTCATTCCTATTCAATCTTACATTTTAGATCATTCGTTAAACATTATTGGATAACTGATTTAAACCATCCAAAAGAATTGAAATAAAACTTAATGTTCTGATATGTATCTCAACTTAACAAACAGCGCATTGTTTCAAATTGAAAACCCTTGATAAATTAATACTCCGCGCCAACAAAAAACACTCATAAAAATTAGCTAATCAAATAACAGGCATATACTATCTGCCCGAACGACAAGTAAAATGAAAGGTGCTTTTTACAGTAAATAGCTCGCCCGCCCGCAAAAAGAAAGCAATGCAAATTGGCATGCTGATTGTCAAACGTCGGCGGATTTTTAAAACCCACAAAATGCTCTGTCGATACCCTGATTCAAGAAATGAAAATGTATGTTTCAACAGGACAACATCGTGCTGCATGCAAACATTGTAAAGGCTAAGAAATGAAGACTAAGAAAACATTATCATTCCTGATCTTTTTGTTGTTGATTGTTAACGGCAAGAATCTAAACGCCCAAAAACTCACGATCGAAGTTTTTAATAAAACCGGGATGGATCTAGACTCGGTTTATTTTGACAAGCAGTATATCGGATACTTGCCGAAAGATTCGTCGGCAGTTCTTAGAAACTACAAGGAGTTTAAGGCTTCAGGAAGTTGGCCACTCATGAAGATTCGCGCAATTGACCACAAGGGTAACAAATCTCACAATTTGACCGAATGCGGCACAAAAGCCATTACAATTAAAAAAGACCGACATAGGATTGATATCAAAGTAGCCAATCCAGAATTTGGCAATATTCTCACCTTAATGCTTCACAAATAGCACATTCGCTTGTTTAGCAAGCCAGCCACATGCATCGATTTAGCCTGTTCGGGCGATTATGCTTGTAGCATCGACAAACCGGGCAGGGATAGAAGCCGGCAGCCCGCGGAGCTTGCGAAGTGGCTACAGGCGAAAGCCCGGCTGCCCGCCAAATTAATCGTAATGAAACCTACATTTTGCAATGAGAATTTCATCGTCTTTTACCTGATAAACCAAGCGATGTTCATCGTCGATTCTTCTGGACAAAAAACCTGAGTACTTGAATTTCAAGGGCTCTGGTTTTCCGATTCCATCAAAAGGATTGCGGGCGATGTCTTTGATTAAATCGTTGATTCGCTTCAGTTTTTTCTTGTCGGTTTTTTGCCAGTACAGATAATCTTCCCACGATTCATCTACGAAAATGAATTTCATTCGTCTTCGATCAATTTTTGTGGTGAAGATTTGCCCGACTTTAGCTTTTCGATTGCCGAATCCAATCGTTGTTCATTGGCTTTCGACGACAATTCGTGCCGTGTTGCACAAAGTGAATTGTATTCGGCCAGCGACATAATTACAATACCATTGTCCTTGCCACGGTTTATAATGAGCGTTTCGAAATTCTGTGTTACACGGTCGAAATAGCGCTTTATGTCTTTTCTAAAATCGGAGAGGGTTGTGGTGAGCATAAGGACAAGCGTTTATTGTACAATTATAAGTACAAATATATGTACATTTTATTGCTTTGTTTAACCTGAATTTAGTTTTTATAGCTTTCCCTAATTTCATAATTGCGATAAGCGTTCTAATTTCTAAATGTATCTGCGACGCCAATTAGTGCGATAAACCGGACAGGGATAGAAACCGCCTGCCCGCCCAAAAATCTTTGTTAACTTGGCACGATTATCACAGTGCCGCGCGGTTTTTCGATTCTCTTAATTTGAACAATGAAGTATTCCAAATCTCTCCTCTTTGCGTTTGCAATTGCTTGTTTTGGTGTGCCTTCGGTGCAGGCGCAAACCAACCATTGGTTCAAAAAACTGGGCTTCGATTCGTTGTTTCAAATCGCCTATTACGTTGATTTTGACGAGCGCGACGAGGCTTTTAACGGAACCTATTGGACAGAAGGCAGTCGCGTGCGATTCAATTTTCCACACGGAACAAACCGATTTAAAACTGGCTTGGTGAAGGGTTGGCGCACCCATCGAGAACTGTTTTTTCCTGATGAAAATGGAAATCCGAAAATCGACAGTGTGTTGTGGGCCGCAGGACAAATGGTAAATTTTATGCGCGTTGGTACTTGGAGAAAGTATCACCTCAATGGGAAGGTAGCTTTGGAAGTGAATTACTGCGATGGACAACTCTGTGGAGTGGTGTCGTTGTATCATGAAACCGGGGCAGTAAAAACCACCGGCGCAGTTGATGAAAAAGAGTATCCACATGGCGTTTGGCGGGGCGAATTCCCTTCTGGGAAACCCAAGTTTGAAGTCACCTACGACCATAGCGTAAACATCGGCTGGTCGAAGCACTACACCGAAGACGGACTTGTTAGCGAAGTGCATTTTATCGACAACCAATGGGCGAGCTATTACGATGAAATGAAATTGTATTATCCCAAAACGGGGCGTTTGAAGGCCCGAATTGAGCGCGCAAACCAATTGGACAAAATTGTGGAAGCCTGGGACGAAGACGGCAAGCAAACAGTCTTTAACAGCAGTGGCACAATTGCAGGGAACTTCCCGATGTTCGACCAAGGGTATGTAGAATTGAGTCTCCGCGATGGACGTGTGATAGGCGAAGAAACCCGGTATTACAACAGCGACAAAACAGAGATCCGTTCGCGTACGGTGCGTAATTCGAAAGATTCGATGCGGTTTCATCGCAACACCTTTTACCGCGGTGGCATTTTGGAATCTGAATTCAGTTTTAATTGGGTAAAAAAGGACGATCGGCTGGAATTGGAGTTCGACGGGCCATACAAGATGTATCATAGCAATGGGAAACAGTCCAGTGCAGCGGTTTTCAAAAACGGTTTTTTGATTGATACCTATCGACATTGGAATGGAGCGGGAACGTTGGTTCAGGAGCTTTCGTTTGCTTCAGAAAACATCTCCAAAACGCTAGAGCTTCTTGAGATTGATGATGAATCGATGTCAGGTTCGGGTGTGCCCAATGGTATTTGTCGGTACTGGAACGATGCCGGTTTATTGATCCGTGAAGAATCGTATGCCATGGGCTTGCGCGATGGTGTTTGGAAAACCTGGCATCCGAACGGCGTTCTGGCATCGGAGCGGACTTACGAGAAAGATAAATCTACGGGCAAGGAGCGCTTTTACGACGAGCAAGGCAAGCGCATCAAGGCACCCACAGAAGATTGTCCGAAGGAAAATTGGGGCGGCCAGTTCATCTGTTCGAAGCACCAAAACGAATCGGTGATCGACAACATTGGCACCTGCAGAAACTGTAAAGAAGGCACCAGCAGCGGCATGTATTCGTTGTGCGCGAAATGTGCGTGCAGGTTAATGCAATGCCAGCGCTGCGGGAAGGATTTGTAGTTTCTTTTTTGGGGCGGCTGCTTCGCACCGCGCTCTCCGTGGTACAAGGTACCTTGCTGCGATCGCTGCCGCGGGCATTGCGTTAGGATGGGCATGCTGAATAAGCAGCGGCATTAAGCGGAGGAAGTCGGGGGGCTGTACCTGCAAAACTCCTTGAAGGACAATATAAACAAAAGAGTATTTAGGAAAAACGACTAACAAATACTGATAAATTTTTCATTCCAAATACGGTGAAAGTAAAAGCCCCTCAAAGCTGAAACAAAACTGTTTCAACAATGAAGGACTTAACCTAGATTATTAAAGTCAGATAAATTATTTTTTAGCTTTCACTTTAATGGTTTGTGTTGTAATAATTCCGCCTGTTAATCCACTGATCAAGAAATCACCAAAATTAAAGCGAGTAATTACTTCACAGCTGCCATCTGGCGGAGTTGATACATTGGTTCTACCCATTGGCATTATTCCCCAGAAAAGCCAAACTTGCTTGCCTTTTCCATAAGTGTATTCGTCTCCTTGTTTTTGCTGATAACCACCAACACTTGTTTTTGTGGTCATACATTATGTGAGCATTGATGCTGCAAATAAAAGGGTAAAAATTGTTTTGATTATTTTCATACTTGAAATGTTTCAGGTGTTGTGTTTAATTTTCTATGTAACAATTTCAAATTCTGCCGTTCAGTTAAAACTCAGATAATATGTTTTCGCTTTGAATTAAAACAAAACTATCTATGAGATCTGAAAAACCTGAGTTGGATTTGAAAAATCTACTTTGCAGAATTGATAATTAGTGTATGCCTTCTTTTAATTGACTTCCATGCGAAGAAATCACAAAACTTTTCAAGCATACATTTCATTTAGTTTCTAATTTAAAAGATCAATTGATCGGAGGTACAAGTATTAGCTTTAATTGTAAACGTTCCTAACCAATATTCATAGCCTGTGTCGTCAGTTACTGAATATGAAAAGGAACCAGACTTATTGTTTCCAAGCGATTTTGATACAGTAATACTACCATTGGTGTCGCAGTTTGGAGCTACTAACCAAAATACTTCTGCGGCAGTAGAACCAATAAGAACTCCATCAACATAAAATTTAAGAGCAGTAGCTTCATCTGCAACAAGGGCTTGAGAAGTTTCGGCATCGTACCAAAATGTGTTTCTTCCAGAATATGTACATGAGTTATCGTCAGATTTGCAATCTGAACAGAAATTGTCAGCATCAGGATCTGTGCAACCTTCTTTTTTACAAGAACTCATTAAAACGAGACAAAGAAGTAGAGTAAAGATTGATTTGAAATGAGGAAAGGACATCATAATTGGGTTTAAGTTTTGAGTGTATTTTATTAAAAATGGTTCGACTAATGTGTAAAGTTAGTTAAATTTATTGACGCACTGAAACTGTCCTGCAAGAAATTTGAGAATATGATTACTTCATATTGTTATAATTTTATTGACATACAGAACTTAATCTCAACTCAGAAAGCACAAAAATGAGCATTAACACCTACCTTTGCGTCAAGCAAATTGTCGCTACAATTTGACAATACTGTGTTGTATTTTGCGGGATGAAACGTGGAGAGAGAATTAGAAGCAGAAGAGAAGAATTGGGCATATCTCAAGCCGAGTTGGCTAGAATGCTTAAAAAAACACGTTCACTTGTTTCCTATATAGAGAAAACTGGGAAGGTTAACGATTTAACTTATTACGACATCCTTAAGAAACTTGAACTGTCGCCGGAAACAGAAGACGAACAGTTTCTTGTTAAGCGTTTCTTACAAGTTGAAGAACCGAAGATGTATCTTAGAAATGAGAATGATGTTGAATTGATGTCGATTAAGCGAGAAAATCAAACCTTGCGAGAAATGGTTGAACTGCAAAAGGCCGTAATCGAAATGCTTCGGAAGGAAAAAAGGTAATTTTTTTGAATTTACTGTATTACAGCACTTTCCCTACCTTGGCTCCGCAAGATGAACCAGCGTATCGAAGTCATTCAGCTGTTGCGGGGCTTAGCGGCTTTGATGGTGTGTTGCTTCCACATGAAAGGCATCCTGAAAGACAGCACATGGGGTAAAATGCTTTTTCAAAATGGTTCGTTGGGTGTGCCGCTGTTTTTCATGGTTAGTGGGTTTATTTTATACGTCACAACCTCAAATGCACACATCAATTTATCCTATATCGGGAAGTTCGCACTAAAACGAATTGTTCGAATTGTGCCTTTGTACTATTTGCTCACGCTGATATACTTAGCCGTTCAATCGAAATTTTCGCTCTATGTTTTTGAACATCCAACTTGGTTGTTCCCGATGCTTTTCTTTTATCCCAGTTATCTCGGATTCACCGGTCCTTCATATGGATTTCCGCCATTGGCAGTTGGATGGTCGTTGAACTATGAATTGTATTTCTACCTTTTGCTTGCCCTCACGATGTTTGCTGGAAAGTGGCGTTGGATGTTTTTCAAAGGGATTATTCTGGTGAGCGTTTTTGCAGTGCCGCTAATCACCAACGGGTATGTAATGCAGCACTTGTCGCAGTGGTACGCCTATCCTCTGCCCTATTTTAGTTTGATGACCAATCCGGTGCTCCTGTTCTTTTTGGCTGGTGTGGGCTTGGGTTGGTTTCATCAGGTTAAGCATGAACTAAAACATCGCTTCTTGGCAGATCTTTTTGTGCTGTTGGCTGCTGCGAATTTCATCTTTACCTATCTTGGATTCTACCAGATCTTTCCAGGTTTTTGGTCATCGTTCTTTAACAGTGGCATTTTGCTGCTTGCACTGATCTGGCGCAATAAAATCAAAGCATTCGAACCCAAAAGATGGCTCATTTATTTAGGCGACATCTCCTTTTCGCTGTATTTGATCCATCCAATTGTACTGAGCTTTTTGCCAAGGCTTATTCGCTCGATGGGTTTTACTATGCAGCTATTCGGCTGGATGTATTTTGCCCTGGCATTGTTCGTAATTCTGCTCTGTTCAGCAATCAGTTACCAATTGATTGAAAGAAGCCTCAATCGTTTGGCAAAGAGGGTTTAAGGTCTATGATAAAATAACTAGAAAATTAGATCTTCAGATTACGTGTCTGGCTCTTCAATAAAATTGAACGCAAGCAACATATGCATTCAAGTACTATTGATTTATAAAATAATAATTTGAGTTACATTTGATCAAATCCTCGTTGTTATGAAGTATTCCTATTTATTCACTTTATTATGCTTGATGCCGTTGATGAGCAAGGCGCAGCGAAGTTTCGACATTCAAATTAACTCAACTCAACCTCTTCTATTATCAGCCTCGGCGGGCAATGAACCTGTTTTGGTAGGTAACGATTTAGTTTTAGGAGGCTCTCCCTCCGGAGATGGTGGTTCAGCTCCGCTAACGTACCAATGGTTGCCTGAAGATAACCTAAGTGATGCATCAGCTCCAAACCCAATTTTCACCGGCTTTTCGTCGTCGGTTTTTACCTTGTTAGTTACCGACAGTCGCGGGTGTTTTGCCGCTGATACCATTCAAATTCTGATAACCGAAATAAGCGATCCTTTATCCCGAAGTATGTTGAAAGCATTCCCAAATCCGGGATCTGGAAGCATTCGGGTTGAAGCACCAAAAAACTTGAATCTTAAAAACACAAAAGTGAGTATGGTGGATGCGGCTGGAAAACTCGCTTTTTCTGAATCCTGGAATACTTCTGAACCTCAGTTTTTAATTGATGTGAGCAAGTTGGCCAAAGGGCAGTATACACTCGTTGTGCAGGACTATATTAATTCTGTGTCAAGCAAAATCATACTCCAATAAGCGATCTCATGAAAAAACATATACTTCTGTTCGTTGTGTTGATTTGCGGAGGCATTTCAACTTTTGCACAAAATCGTGCATCGGTTATTTTGGGAGATACGCTCCGATTAACAATAAACAATTACAGGGGAACTGCTTCTTGGCAGGAGAGCTCAGACAACCAAAATTGGACCGATCTTAATGGATCGACTCAGCAATTACGTTACGCCCCAACAACCAACACCAAGTGGGTACGTGCGAAAATCGTAGAAGAAAACTGTCCGCCGTATTACGAAGCGCCCTTTTTAGTGCGAGGAATAAACACCGCCGCCATTGATTATAACCGAAACAACTTATCGATTGAGCAGGTGCAACCAGAATTGATTTCGGAGGAT
The DNA here is from genome assembly GCA_040403315.1 of Flavobacteriales bacterium. GTDB lineage: Bacteria > Bacteroidota > Bacteroidia > M30B66 > M30B66 > CAMCXT01. The sequence goes on along the minus strand of JBBAKX010000001.1, from coordinate 502,088 downwards.
GTAAGTGGTTTGATGCTGTTTGACTTAAGCAATGGAGACTTTCCTTTGATTGCCGGCGATTGGTTGGCAGGTTTTACCGAACAGCTCACCATGAAGCATATTGATGCTGTAATTGTTCAAGATGGCCAAGCTCGGGTATACACATCAAACAGTTCGGTTTCGGTTTATGCCGTGCCTTTGAATTTTGGTAATCCAACAAATGGAAAAGTAATGGGCCAAATAACCGATGAATTGGGCAAACCTATCACTTTTGTTGAAGTCCGTATTGGTGGCCAGACTCAGAAAACCGACATCAACGGTGTTTTTATGTTCGAGTCGGCAGAGATGGAAGAAAATGTTGGATATGTTACAGCCACAAAGGCAGGATATTTTCCCGGATCCAGAACTTTCATCCCCAAGCCCAATGGAACAGTGGTAAAAATTAACCTATTGAGAACTAAAACTGCGGGTGGATTTAATTCGACAGTAGGAGGAACGGTAAGTTTTGAAAATGTTCAACTGCAATTTCCTGCCAATGCAGTTACTTTAAATGGAGCCGCTTACAGCGGAAGCGTGGACGTATATGCTAATTATATCCATCCCGACTCGAGCACCTTTTACGATGAAATGCCGGGGAATTTAATTGGCAATCAAAATGGAAACATCCGAGGCTTAACCTCTTATGGAATGATGGGCGTTGAGATTAGATCCAATACAGGGCAAGAACTTGAAATTGCTCCAGGAAGCAGTGCTACTGCTAATTTCCCTTTAAGCGACGAATGGCTTTCAACAGCTCCAGATACGATCGATCTTTGGTCGTTTAACGAGGAACAAGGTGTTTGGATCGAAGAAGGTTCGGCCTTTAAAAATGGAAATGTCTACACTGCACAATTGCCCCATTTTTCATTTTGGAACTGCGATAGACCTTGGGAAGCAGTGTTTTTAAACGGAACTATTACCGATGATGATGGAAATCCGCTAAGTAACATTCAGGTTAACATAAGCAATCCTACAATCGGTCAAGCCAGTGATATAACCAATAATACTGGACATTTTGGAGGATTGGTTCCTGCCAATATGGAGTTGAGTTTAAGCTTAGCTTTGTCTTGTGATGTATTTACATTGTTGCCTTTGCTCACTGATTCTCTACTTGGTTCGTTTTCGAAAGACACCTCAATTGTAGTTGAGAATGTACCACTTCCAGAAATGCGAAATGTAAAGGGGTTCGTGAAGAACTGCGAGAACCTTCCTTTGGAGGCTGGATATGCTGTTCATGCAAGTTCGGTTAGCTTTATATCAAATGGCTCATTTGAATATGTATCGTGCATTGAAGTGGATTCAATTAAACTGGCAACTCAAAACCCCAATGCCTATGGGTCATGGCAAACTTTTACATTCTTACCTGGAATGAACGATTTGGATACCCTCACATTTTGCGAAGAAACTTCAGTAGCATTTGATACGGTATCGGATATTGATGGAAACATCTACAACACAGTGTTAATAGGTGCACAATGGTGGATGGCAGAGAATTTAAAAACTGAACACTATGCCGACGGAACTTTAATTCCTGGTTTCTATGATGGATGGGGAAATGTTACGGAAGGTCGCTGTATGGCTTGGCTTTTCGATGATTATTATGAAGCTATATATGGAAAAGAATATAATTGGTATGCTTGCGTAGACTCAAGAAATGTTTGTCCAACAGGGTGGCATGTACCTAATCAGACAGAGTTTTTGGAATTGATCAACTTCACTGGAGGAGGAGCTTTTGCAGGGGGTAAATTAAAGTCGCTCGATTTATACACCAACCAAAATGTGGGCGCCACCAATGCTTTTGGATTCACTGCTATTCCTGCAGGATACTTTCAAACAGATGGCGTGAACTGGAGTTGGCTTGGTTCTCGAGCTTATTTCTGGACAACCACCGAAGTTTCAGCGACCAATGCTACGTACAATTTAATTCAGGATTATTACACAAATGTCGGGCCGCTAGGAGGACCTAAAACCGATGGTAGATCTATTCGCTGTGTGAAGGATTAATGAGCATTTTGCCTCCGCTAATTTCATCAGGCTATTTCTGGTTCAATTTGTAAGTTGCCTTTTATCTATCACACCGATGTTTTCGTTAATGACTATTGAGATTCTCGAGAAACCCATAAATCACTTAACGAAGAAAATCGGCAAATAAAAAATCCGACCAAAAGCCGGATTTCATTTCAATTCTTGCGGAGACTGGGGGATTCGAACCCTCGATACAGTTACCCGTATACAAACTTTCCAGGCTTGCTCCTTCAACCACTCGGACAAGTCTCCTGTTTTCCCGTTCGTTTTAAACGGGTTGCAAAAGTAGCTATAAATGCGACTAATTCAAGGGCTCCCCGCAAGGAATTTAGATTAGATCTCCTGAACAATATTCGCTCAAGAGTGATTATGTCTATATTGGCCTTTGAAATGAAAAAGACCTTAAGATTTTTACTCATTTGTTTCATCCTCACTCAACAGGCTTCAGCACAAGAAAAACTGAAATGGTATGAACCTGAAAGAATCTTTGGAAAAAATGTTCGATTCATTGGTAACCCAATCATCCAAAATAGTCCTGAAACTGGTTTGAAAATAGGCCTTGCTGGCAATTACCTTTTCAAGGCAGGCAGGGATTCCGCAACGAGATCATCGAATGTATATCTACAAGTTGCTTATACCTCCAAAAGGCAATTCATACTTGAACCCATTTGGAATATTTACACCCCAAAAGAAAGATACATCTTCAGAGGAAGAGCAGGGTATCTAAATTTCACCGACCAATATTGGGGCATTGGCCCAACATCAGCAAGCTTCGATAAATCAGATCTCAGCTACCAACGTATTTATTTACAAGCGAAATTGCTTCGAAAAATCAAAGGGAATTGGTTCGCTGGTGCACAATTCAGGTATTCAAACATTTATGAACTAAATTGGAACAACGAAGTTCCTCAAGTTGAAGGAAATGGTGGAAGTGTTGTCGCAGGAATAGGGCCAAACATTCAAGCTGATTTTCGCGACAATCCATTCTCTCCTCAAAAAGGCTGGTATGCCGACCTTTACTGGGCAGGCTTCGATAAATTCGCTGGGGGAACACACGGTTTTTCTGAACTACAAGCTGATTTCCGGTACTATCTTCCCACCAAAAAACCATTTCAAGTTTTGGCATTCCAAGCTTTCGGAAATTTTTCAAATGGAATTGTCCCTTTTCGTGAACTTCCACGTTTAGGCAGCGCATTCCTCATGAGAGGCTACTTTGAAGGACGTTTCCGCGACAAAAACTATCTCGCCTCACAACTCGAATGGAGACAGCCGATTTATAAATTCATACATGCTTCAGCATTCGTTGCAGTAGGCGAAGTGGCTCCTGAAATCAACAAGTTCATGCTTAAAACCATAAAAGTAACGAGCGGTGCTGGCCTTCGGATTCTCCTCAACAAAAAAGAATCTGTTTTCGTTCGTGTTGATCTAGCCTTTAACAATGAAGGCGGAACAGGATTCTATATCCGAATCAACGATGCATTCTAATTAAACCACCGCCAAATTCAGGTAAATCCGTTTTTCGTTTTTCTTACCTTGTCACAAAAATTTTCATGTTGTTGGATAGATAATCTATCTAAAACTTGATTGAATGATCATTTGAGGAGTATTCATGAACGAAGCCGTTGCTGGAATAGATATCGGAGGAACAAACACCTCATTTGGACTGGTTAGCAGAGAGGGGAAAGTGCTCAGTAAAGGGTCGCTAAAAACCAGAGATTTTGAAGAAGCACATGAGCTTGTTCAAGCCGTTTGTGCCGACCTGAAATTGCAAATACAGTCACTTCAAAAACAATATCCTGGTATTCGCTTGCTTGGCGCCGGAGTTGGTGCGCCAAATGCAAACCCATACACCGGCATGGTCGAATATGCTCCCAACCTTTCTTGGAAGGGCGTTGTACCCTTGCAAAAGATGTTTTCAGATGAACTCGAAACCATAGCAAAAATCACCAACGACGCAAAAGCTGCAGCCCTAGGCGAACAGATGTTTGGTGCCGCTCAAGGCTCCAGAAATTTTCTAGTGATTACACTCGGAACTGGTCTTGGAAGCGGAATCGTTGCCAACGGTGAAATGATTTATGGCCACGATGGATTTGCTGGTGAACTTGGCCATGTGTTGGTTGAAAAAAATGGCCGCCTCTGCGGATGTGGCCGCCATGGTTGCTTAGAAACTTATTGCTCTGCAACTGGAATCGTTAGAACTTATTTAGAATTAAAGCCCGATACAGACGCTTCGGTAGATTCGAGAGAAATCACCCGTAGAGCACTCGAAGGAGAGCCCGAAGCCCAAGAAGCGTATCGTTTTACCGGCGAAACACTCGGATACGCTTTGTCGAATTTCGCAGCCGTTACAAGCCCCGAAATGATCATTCTCTTTGGAGGATTAGTGAAAGCCGGCGATCTGCTCCTCAACCCAGTGAGAGCAGCATTCGAAGCCAATTTGCTCAATATCTACAAAGGAAAAATCAAGATTAAAATTTCCGAACTCCACGAAACTGATGCGGCTTTACTTGGCTCTGCATCGCTTATCTACCGTCAAGTTTTCAAGGAATGATCAAGCATCTTTATCTGATTTTTTGCCTCCTTACTTCAGCTTTGTTGAGCGTCCAATCGGCTATCGTTCCTCAACCAGCAAATGTAACCTACGGAAATCGCTATTTCGATATTACTGCTTCCGAAATTCAATCTTCGTCGCTACAAGATCTTTCGTTTGAGATCAATTATCTGCGTCTTGCGCTGAAGTCAAAAGCGCAACAAAGCGGAACTACTGATTTTCGTGTTGATCCATTGTCGATCCCGATCCAATTTGATCTTTTCAATCCCGACACTCTGCTTCCCGAAGGTTGGTACTCCTTGCAAACCACCGAGAAAAAGGTGCGCATTTTAGCCACTTCCAAAATCGGGATTTTTTATGGCATCCAGTCGCTGCTGCAATTGAGCGTTTGGCGTACCGACAAGCGTTTGGTAGTGCAGGAAGCTGCGATTAACGGCGATTTCCCAAAGTTCGCTTGGCGCGGGATGCACCTCGATGTGTCGCGGCATTTCTTCCCGGTCGAATTCATCAAGCGCTACATCGACATGCTCGCGCTGCACAAAATGAACGTGTTTCATTGGCACCTCACCGACGACCAAGGATGGCGTATCGAAATCAAGCAATTTACCAAACTCACCGAAATCGGTGGATGGCGCAATTCGTCCATGGTTGGGCATTACAGTGAACACCGTTACGATTCTTTGCGGTACGGAGGTTTCTACACGCAAGCGGAAATCTATGAAGTGGTTCAATACGCCTCTCAGCGAAATATCACCATCGTTCCAGAAATCGAAATGCCTGGTCATGCCATGGCTGCACTCGCGGCTTATCCTCAGTTTTCGTGCACTGGCGGACCATTCACTGTGCCCGGGAAATGGGGCGTTTTCGATGATGTATTTTGTCCGAAAGAAGAAACCTTTCTATTTCTTGAGCAAGTGCTCGATGAAGTATGCAGGCTTTTCCCTGGAAAATTCATCCACATCGGCGGCGACGAATGTCCTAAAACACGCTGGAAAAGCTGCAAGAATTGTCAGAAACGCATCCAAGACGAAAACCTTAAAGACGAGCACGAACTGCAGAGCTATTTTATCCAACGCATAGAGAAATATCTGAATTCAAAAGGCCGTCAAATCATCGGTTGGGACGAGATTTTAGAAGGCGGTTTAGCACCCAAAGCTGCTGTGATGAGCTGGCGTGGCACGGAAGGCGGCATAGAAGCAGCACGATTGAAACATCCTGTGGTGATGACGCCCGGAACACATTGCTATTTCGATCATTATCAGGGAAATCCTCGACAAGAAACCATCGCCATCGGCGGATTTACTCCACTCGAAAAAGTGTATCAATTCGATCCAATTCCTGCAGATTTGAGCATCGAAGAACGGAAGTATATTCTTGGCGCTCAGGCAAATGTGTGGACTGAATACATCCTAAACAAAGAACACGTTGAATATATGGCGCTACCGCGGATGGCAGCCATGGCGGAAGTACTTTGGAGCTATCCAGAAAAACGAGATTATACCGATTTTTTCAGGCGGATAGAGTGGCTGCAAAATTCCTACGATGAAGCAGGTTACAATTATAGCAGGAGCTTCCTTCGCCCACAAATCACCACTTTTTCGAAAAACGGGGAACTGTGGATGCGACTCGATCCACCATCGCCCGACAAACAACTGAACTATCGAATTTTACAAGCCGATTTGTCGATCCTTTTGCCTGCCCAAGAAGGGAAGGGCGAGATTCCGATCTCCATCCAACAGGTGCCTCAAGAACGAATGACTATCGAAGCATGGATTGCTGGCGATGAAACCAAAACCGAAGTGGCTTCGATGCCTTTATTTATCAGCCGTGCAACGGCGAAAGCAGTCACGTTAAAAACACAGCCATCGAAACATTATCCCGGTAGCGGATCTGGTACACTCACCGACGGCGTTTCGGCAACCTTACCGAGAATCAACAGCGAATGGTTAGGCTGGAGTGGCGACGATGTTGAAATGACTTTGGATTTAGGTGTAAAAACGAAAATCTCGGAAGTATCGATCGGACAATTGGTAGATCACATGAATTGGATTTACGAACCTAGTGAATGGAAGATTTCAATTTCTGAGGATGGTTTGAATTACCAAGCTGTAGCAACTCAACTATCACCGAAATCGACTCTTTGTAAGGTTCATTTTAAATTCATCGGAAAGAACGCTCATTATGTGCGCATTGAAGCCAAGAATCCGGGCAAAATCCCAGATGGGAAAGCCGGAGCAGGCGAATCTTCCTGGATGATGTTCGACGAAATATATGTGAATTGATGGCCTCCAACCGACGACAATTTTTGAAACTTTCAGCCCTCAGCGTGACAGCTGCTGGCTTGACATCGGGCTTGCTTGCCCAATCTGAAACCAAGAAAGGACCAATCGTTTTGTCCACTTGGAATTTCGGGCTTAAGGCAAACGAAGAAGCGTGGAAGATTTTGGGAAAAGGTGGTTACGCGCTCGATGCTGTTGAAGCTGGTGTAAAGTTGGTTGAAGCAGATCCAACAGAACGTTCGGTTGGTTATGGTGGAAGGCCCGATCGCGATGGGATTGTGACTTTGGATGCGTGCATCATGGACGACCAGTTGCATATTGGTTCGGTGGCTGCATTGGAAAATATCATGCATCCTGTTTCTGTGGCCCGTGCAGTGATGGAAAAATCGCCACATGTGATGTTTGTAGGCGATGGCGCATTGCAATTTGCGTTGAGTCAGGGCTTTGAAAAAACGAATTTACTCACGCCTGAATCGGAAGCTGAATGGAAAGAGTGGTTGAAGAAATCGGAATACAAGCCCAAGGTGAATATCGAAAACCATGATACCATTGGTATGATTGCGTTGGATGCTCAAGGTCGATTGTCGGGCGCTTGCACAACTTCGGGCATGGCGTTTAAAATGCACGGTAGAGTTGGCGATTCGCCCATTATTGGTGCTGGATTGTATGTGGATGGAGAAGTTGGAGCAGCAACAGCTACAGGACATGGCGAGGAAGTGATTCGCATTGCTGGTTGTCATTTGGTGGTTGAACTCATGCGACAAGGCCGCACACCCGAGGAGGCTTGCAAGGAAGCAGTGGCAAGGGTTTACAAGCGACAAAAGCACCGCATCAATGAGATTCAAGTTGGGTTTATCGCACTTAACACAGCCGGCGATCACGGAGCATTTTGCGTTCAACCAGGCTTCAGTTATGCCCGCATGGATGCGCAAAGCAATGTGTTGATTAATTCGGGAAGTCAGATTTAACGTTCTCGAAAGACTTACCAAAGGGAGCCTTGTGAGGAGAAGTAAATAATGTCTATGACTTCATGTAGCATTTATTTTAATTGAGAAATTTCCAAGTCTTGAGACTTGGATTACTTGTGAAACCTGATGTATTTTGTCAAATTGGGGATAATTGTTTTCTCCAAAAAGCTATTGAGAGAACAAGAAATAATAAAGTAATTTTGTGAAAAGGTCTAATTATGAAAGGAGTTAGTTATATAACCGACAGTCACAACCGCAGAAAAGCAGTTGTAATTGATTTGAAAACGATTGTTGAGAGCCAAGAAGGTGTTGAAGATTTGTTGGACTCAATTGTTGCTGAATATAGAAAAGACGAGCCAACAGAAGAATGGGAGCAAGTAAAAAAGAAGCTTAAATCAAAAGAGTAATTGGGTGTATACTATTGTCGTTTCTCGAAGCGCAAAAAAGGAATTGCAGCTTCTTCCTCAGAAACAACTTGCACGTGTGATTTTAGCGATTAATGAACTAGCTAAAGATCCTCATCCTCATGGGGCGATTAAAATCAAAGGAAGTTCAGAAGAACTATGGAGAATTCGCACGGGAGACTACCGTGTTATTTATTGCATAGAAGAGCCAATACGTATTGTTGAAGTTCGTCGAGTTAGACACCGAAAAGATGTGTACAAGTAATATACAGTCGATCACGTTCTAATTGTCCTTCAAAAGAAACTTAGTAACATAAGAGGCTACCGAATTCTGTTGAGCGTGTAATTTGAGAATACAATTTAGATTGTGATTTTCCAAGCCTGGAGAATTAGATTACTTGCGGTCACAAGAGACTTTCGGAACTCTTGCTACATAATGGACTTTAATAATTCAGTCATTCTTTATAGATTTATTGTACAGCAAGGGGGGAGGGTACACGAAAACAATAATACTATTTGCCCTTTGGTGGATCAGGGTCTATTTTATTTGGTTTATGTTAAACAATTATGAATTTTATCAATAATGTGATTTTTGTTGTGTGTAGTATATGCTTTTAGCATTGAACAAAAGCAGGTGTTAGTACTTAGGCATTATAGATTTCAATAAAGTTGATTGCCATGTTTATGGGTTAAGAAACCTTAATAAATTAATATATGTTATCAGATTTCAGCTTACATCGAAAATTGGGATTTGTTTTTAATAGTATAATCTCTTGCTCAAAACCGCCTATCGAACAGAATTGTTCGATTGAAAAGGTAACTAATTCTCAACGCTATTCTATTAAACAAAAGCGATGGCGTCAAACTTTTTCAGTTAAGGTTCTCAGTTCCATTTTCCTTTTGTTGTTATTGTTCGATTTTTCTGCTAAAGGCCAATCTTCTTGCACAAACCCTGCTCAAATTGAATCCGATTCAGTGTTTAATGGATCAAATGAATTTTGGTTTATTTGTTCTAGTGCTGATACAATTCAGAGTGTTCAATTAAACTTTTATTCTAACAACCTTTTTTCTAAGCTAGTGGTCTATTCCAGTTGTAATAGTCCTTTGGATTCTGCAACCGCAATAATTAATGGAAGTCAGTGCTCTTTCAATCTATCTCAACCATATTTTAATGTTCTTTTAAAATTTTCTTCAAGTTCTAACGAACAAGTTTTATTTAGTCTTTTAGATATAAATGAACATCAGGTATTTATTTCAAGTGCTAATGGTGGAGCCGCAAATCCTAATGATTTATACTGCGTAGGAGATGAGTTGACATTTGGGTTAACGGAATATTATGCATCTCAATATCCTTCAACTCCCAATCCTAATGGAATAACTAGAAGGATTAGATGGTTCATTGAAGGCCCCAATGGAACAATTCAAATTGCAAGTACTGGATTTTCATCTACATATCCGTTGAGCTACGTTTTTTCTGCACCAGGCTTATACACTGTAAATATTGCTAAAGATGTTTATTTGACGACAACAGGGCAATGGACGAATAGCACAGAGCCAGTTTATCTTGGGGTCAGTTTTACTGTATCCCCTCCATTTCCAGAATTCGAGCTTTCCGCAAGTAATGAGCAGCCATGTTTAGGAGAACTAATAGACATTTATAGTAACTACATTCCCTCTACTGGAATTCAACCTTCCCAAGTTTGTTGGACCTACAGCCCGATTGGAGTTATAGATAATTGGCCAATGAACGCTTGTAATCAGTTATATGACAATAGCCCACTTCAATTAAATGGACTTACATTAATTGATAATTCGCCATTTACAGTTACTCTTGTTCTTAACAACGGTTGTAGCATTACAAAATCAATTACAATAAATCCTATTGAACCTGAGGTTGAAATTGAAGTTCAGCGTTTGTGCAACTTCAAAGTTCGATATTCAGCCAATGTTCTGAATTGTGGTGAAATACAGTACAATTATCAATGGTCATTTCCCGGAGGAACTCCATCTAGTTCTTCGGATCCAAATCCTTTAGTAACTTATCCAAACAACTCAACATATACTGCGACTCTCACATTAACAGATGTGAATTTCATTGGGCCAGCAATTACCGAGAATGCAGTTGTACAGCCAGTTTTAAGTTCACCTGATTATATTCCACCAACTCTTGAAATTAATAATGTCCTTCAAACAGAGTTGCCATCTGAATGCAGCAATAACAACCTTTATGCAATTACAAACGCTAGCCAATACCCTGGTTATACCTTTACGTTGAGTGGTATTCAAAACGGAACATTTATAGCAGGAGGAGGGACGTCTTGGTTTGTGTTTTGGGACAATGACCCAAACACAGTGAGCAGTTTTGTTATTACTACAACTTCATCAGAAGGATGTAAAAGCACGCATTTGTTTGAGCTTCAATATTGCTGCGTTGAACAACAATCCCTCGTCATCAATGGCGGAGATATTTCAACATGGCTAACTGCAAATGGGTTTACAACTGGAACCGTAAACCTTGGTAATACAGTTTTGGTAGTGAATGGTCAAGTAAATATCGATGTAAATACAACTTTTACCAATTGCCAAAATGTGCTTTTAGGAACCAATGCACAATTGGATTTGCAAGACAATGTAACACTAACCATTGAAGACTCTGATTTCAAGGCTTGTGGTAGCGATTTGTGGTCTGGTATTGTATCGGATGGGCCTGACAAAAACCTTGTTGCAATTAACTCAACGTTTAGTGATGCTAAATGCGCTATTCGTTTGATAAAAAACACAGTGTATGAAATTGTAGGCTGTCGCTTTTACGATAATTGGGTTGGAATTGGATATTTGAATATGACCCAGCAAAGTAGTGTTGTGAATAAGTGCCTTTTTCAAAATGTGAACTTGATGAAACGTGCTGTAGGTCTAGAAGACTTGTTGTCGACCATTCCTTATCAAGGTCATTTTAGCGCCTTGAATAAAGGTACAGGAATCTACATTTCCGATTGTGAGTCGATTGTTATTGGTGAAGCAAGCAGTATTCAAGTGCGAAATGAATTCAATGATCTGAACTACGGCATATATGTAGATCGATCAGGATTAGAAGCATATAACAATGCGTTTTTAAACATCAATACGTTCTTTGTTTCTGGCACTGGAAACCTATCATTCGCGGTTTATTTTGGCACTGGTATTCACATACGTTCTACAGCGAATCAGCCCAAAGTGATGCAAGTTGGTAATGATGGGGAAAATGAAAGTAATACTTTCGTTAAATGCTCCATGGGTATAACTGCAACTGAATCAATTGCAGGAAAAATAATTGGAAATACATTTGAAGATATTCGCTTTGCTGGAATTTGGTGGACGCTTGCAAGAAGGTCGATTGACAATATTATTGCACGAAACAACATGAGTAGTCAAAATGGCTTTGGTGTTTATTTGAATAACAATCCTGCTTCACAATTTCGGATTGAAGAGAATCAAATTTCTTGCGATCAATTCTCGCCAACAACTTTTGCTTCAAACTATGGAATTTACGTTGACGGAACCCTTGCCGAAAATGCAAACAATCATTCACGATACTTGATATATCGCAATGAAGTAAACAACGCTACACATGGTATCGTGGGAAGAAGCTGCACCCGCCTGCAGATTCAGGAAAATAGAGTAAGCAATTATCCTGCAACATTCATCCCGTCATCTCAATCAATTTATGAATTAGCAGGCATTCAGGTTTCTGCGTGTATTAATACTCATATCGCTGATAACCTAGTAATTGGGAACGACGACAACAACTCTCGAGTTAAAGGGATTGATGTTCAAGAATGTAGCGGACCATTTTTGCAATGCGATAGCGTAATTACTTGTGGCTGGGCTTATGCATTTAGAGGAGCCAATACCAACAGTAGGATAGTGGGTTGTAAGGTCGACGACAGTGATTATGGTTTCGTTTATTATAATGGCGGCTTTACGGGGCCCATAGGCCACCCTGTATTTCCTGTTGGGTCGCCATGGTATCCACAAGGCGCTCTAGGCAACGTAAGCGGCAATAAATTCTGGAATATTGGCCAAGCTCACACGCTTTCTACCAGAATCAATGGAGGAATACCCTCCAATGGTACTTTAAGCCCATGGTATTTGCCAGGACTGAATCCAAATAATTCTGAAAATCCAAACCCTGCAATGGTGAATATGCCACTTAACGCTGCAGGCAGCTCCCCAATCTCCGTTTTTCAAGTCAACCCCTTCAATCATCCTGCATTCACGGTTTGTCAGGAAATCGATTATCCGCTATACAGGAGCGAGCAAGAAAAGCAGTGGTTGCGCAAGGTGGCGGCTGATGAGGAGTTCATGCAACAACAAGACATCAATACCCGGTATTTGATGGAAGAGCAAGCCTATGCTAGTTTGAAAGGAGCGCCTGAGTTGTTGGATGGTGATAGCGTTTTACAAGCCTACTTTCAAGCAAAAGAGGCAAGCAATAGCGGGGCCTTTCAAACAATTGCAGATAGCATCCAATCGCGTGGTTTGCTTACGGAGGAATAGCAACAGCAATTAAATGTACTACGTGCTTCAATTTTGCCCGAGCGACTTCAGGAGCAAAACTTAAAAACAGCCACAGAAATTTACCTGAGAACATTTGCAGTTGGTAGCGATAGCCTTTCAGAAACGGATGTTCAAACGCTTCATTCAATTGCTTCAACTTGTTATTTTCAAGGTGGGCAGGCTGTTCTTGTGGCGCGAAGCATGTTAAACTCTCGTTTGAATGTATTGCCTGTTCATTATGCTGATAGTTGCCAAAATGCATATGGTATGCAACGTTTAGCGCAGCAAAAAGCAGAGGAAAAGGTTCAAAAGGAAATCAAAATTTTTCCAAATCCTCTGGAGAAAGGCCAGCCTTTGGTCATTACAAACGCAGCGGGAAGCTACTTGCGCATCGTATCTGTTTCGGGCAAAGTTGTTTTAGAGAAAACCTTGATTCAAGCTCAAGAACAATTAACTTTGGCAGAACGGCTTGGCAGCGGCCTGTACTTTGTGCAGATTTATGAGCCAAGCGGAAAAACGCTAGTAGAAAAGGTAGTTGTACAATAATGCTAAAATGCATCATTTTATTTTTGTGTATGATCACCTGTTGGGCCGCCCAAGCCCAGCAGGTGGCCATGCGCATTATGAATGGAAGTTTCGAAGAGTTTGAGGTAAATAATGGAGTGCCGTGGCTTGAGCCTAATGTGATGGATTTTTATACTCCATTTATTGGAGATACCCTGTATCATTGGTTCTCACGCTCCAATGTTGTATGGATACAAGATGGTGAGTGCTTAAACAGCGAATACGGTAGTTGGTCTGTAGACACTCTAATAAAGCCCATAGAAGGAACAAAGTATGTTTGCTTTAATGAAGTGAAGCTTTATCCATTCGATGTGTACAGGGTAGGGAATGTAAGTCAAGTTCTGCCTTGTGAATTGAAAAAAGTCATTAAATACAAAATATCACTTTATGCTACAGTAGACTCTATTGCGCTTGTAAAAAGAATTATTGATGCTAGTATTGGCAGTTGCGAGTTTGACACTGTATACTTCAGTCCTGTTCCAACTCTCAGCTTAATGCTGGGCACATTAAATCTTGTGTATGACTTTAGAGATTGGGAGGCTAGAAAGGCCAATAGTATCAATCAATACATTTTAAATCAATTGCCATTAACCAAAAAGATTTGGAAAAAAATTGACGTTGAATTTACACCAGAACAGAATTTCGATTTGATTTCTTTTGTGGCGATCCATGATCCATGTTTGCCTTGTTTAAGCGGGGCTTCAGTTTTTGGTTGGGAAACGCTAGTACTCGACAACGTGAGCGACATCTACTATGCAGAACCAACTTTCTTGTTGCCACCAGACGATACATTTACTATAGGCGAATGCTACAAAGTTGAGCCATATAATATTCACCCAAACCCAGCTGAACACAAGTGGGAAATTTTAGGAAGCAACAATGTTTTTCGTGTTGGAGCAGATCCGCTTTTGTGCCCAACGCAAACTACTACCTACCTTGTTAGAAGCCACGACGAATGCGGGTGGGCAGAGGCGGATACATTGACTTTGTTTGTAAAAGAAAAGCCCACCATTCCTATTGCACCTGCCAGCGAGCTGGTGCTTTATCCAAACCCAGGCTCTCTTGATGGTCAAATCCAGATTAGAAGCAGTCACTCAGGCACTTTCAGGCTCTTTGATGCCAGCGGCCGCTTAATTGGAAATTATGCCCTTGTGATGGGCGAACAAGTGCTAAATGTTTCTTTAGCCTCTGGAATTTACTTCTACCAAGCCTTGCTCAGCGACCAATCGCGAAAGCACGGCAAGTATTTGATGGGTAGAAAGTAGATTGTTCAAATCCCAACGAAGGGTCATCAACAAATGGATTTCTAAGGGAAAATCAATCTCTTAAATCAACCCATTTAGAAGTTCATCATCCACCAAATTCGGAACAGTAATCTTCAATTTCGGCTCTTGCTCCATGGCGCGTTCGATGGCAATAATTGCTTCTTTGTTACGCGCCCAGGCACGACGAGCGATGCCGTTGTTTAATCATTGACCGCCTTACTAAGTGCAAACACTCATGGTAAAATTGAGTCTGCGACTGTGAGCGGCAATTGGAATGCAAATCGATTGTGACATTTCCTTTCCAACTGATCTTTAGGAATTTTTCAAGTCTTGAGAATTGGATTACCTTTAGTCACAAGAGTCCTTCGAAACTCGTGCGAGAGCCGTGGAGAAAGAACATTATATAAATACTTACCTTTGTTTTATGAACCTCGAGAAGACAAAATTAGAGACCATCAAAGATTACTTTAGAACTAGGCCAGTACTAAAAGCATATCTTTTTGGCTCATTTGTTAGAGGGCAAGCCGATCATCAAAGTGACATTGATATTTTGGTAGACTTGGATTACACCCAAAGAATAGGATTAGGTTTTATTCAAATGCAGAATGATCTTGAAAGATTGTTGAGCATGAAGGTTGATTTGGTTTCTTCAAGCAGTTTATCGAAGCACATAAAACCCATTATTGACAACGAAAAGGAGTTAATTTATGCGAGGTAAATTAGGAGACATGGCTCGCTTAAACCATAATTCTAGATTCGATTGTGGAGATTGAATCATATTTATTCAATGTTGATTTTGAAACTTTTCTAGATAATTCGATGATGAGATTTGCTTGCATAAAACAAATGGAAATTATTGGAGAAGCAAGTGATCACATTTCGGAAGAATTAAAGACTCAATTCACAGATATTGAATGGAGTAATATAAAAGGATTAAGAAATGTATTGGTACATGAATACTTCGGAATTGACACACGATTGGTTTGGGAAATAATTAAATACGACCTCCCTGATTTAAAGAGTAAAGTAATTGGCATTATAAATTCTCTTTAAGAAAGCCAAATCCAATTATATTTTAAAAGCATTGCTTGGATTCAAATTAAATTTCCAAGCCTCGAGACTTGGCTTACTTGTGGTCACAAGAGGCCTTCGGAACTCTTCCCTCACCTTATGCATGGAATAAACTGTAAAAACTAATTGTGGCAATTCATTTAATCGTAATATTGCAATAAATAAATTTAGGATATGGGAGCAACCAAAACTGACCAATACACCGAGCGGCAATTACGCTTAGCTACAATTACCAAAGTGCTCGGACATCCAGCCCGCATCGCCATTGTAGAATATTTACTTAAGGTTGATAGCTGCATTTGTGGCGACATAGTCAATGAACCTCCCTTGGCTCAAGCCACAGTATCGCAGCACCTGCGTGAACTAAAGTCTGCCAACCACATCAAAGGTGAAATTGAAGGCACAGCTATTTGCTATTGCTTAAACCAAGAAACATGGAGCCTGCTTACTGAAGAACTCCAACTTATATTCAAAACCCTGCAAGCCAAAAACAATAGCGCTTGCTGTTAATCATCTAAATCACAAACTATGAACTTGCTCATTTTATGTACCGGCAATTCTTGTAGATCGCAAATTGCTGAAGGGTGGTTTCGCCATTATGCACCCGCTGGAACACAGGTGTACAGTGCTGGAGTTGAAACCCATGGCGTGAATCCGAAAGCCATTGAAACCATGAAAGAAGCTGGAATCGATATTTCGAAACACACATCTAATCATGTTGATGAATACCGTGATGTGCCTTTTGATTTTGTGATCACAGTGTGCGACAATGCCAAAGAACGTTGTCCGTATTTCCCAACAAATGCACAAAAGTTTCACTACAATTTCCCAGATCCGGCAAAGGCAAAAGGAACTGAGGAAGAAATCAACAATGCGTTTCGGGAGGTTCGAGAAATGATCAGGGTGTATGCAGAAGAATTCGTTCAAAATCATATGCAATGACACAACCCAACTGCGCACCAATGACTGATCGTAAGAAATTGTCTTTCATAGATCGGTATCTCACCTTGTGGATTTTCATGGCTATGGGAGCTGGATTGCTGCTCGGCTATGCTTCCCCGGAGACGGTTGCCCACATGAATGATCTTTCAGCGGGAACCACTAACGTACCACTGGCGATTGGGTTGATCTTGATGATGTATCCGCCGCTAGCGAAAGTAAACTACGCGGAAATCCCCAAGGTTTTTAGAAACATCAAAGTGCTTGGAACTTCGCTGCTTTTAAATTGGGTGATCGGTCCGCTGTTGATGTTTTTGCTCGCAGTACTGTTTTTGCCCGACAAGCCGGAATATATGGCTGGTTTGATTTTGATCGGTATTGCTCGTTGCATCGCGATGGTGATAGTTTGGAATGAACTCGCTGATGGGAACCGCGAATACGCTGCTGGATTGGTTGCCATGAACAGCGTTTTCCAAGTGATTTTTTACGCTTTTTACGCTTGGCTTTTTATCACCGTTTTGCCCGAATGGATTGGATTGAAAGGCATGGAAGTGAACATCAATATGGCGCAAATTGCTGAAAGTGTGTTTATTTACCTCGGCATTCCGTTTCTTGCTGGACTCATTTCCAGGTTTACGCTCACGCGGATGTTTGGAGAGGAGTGGTACCGATTGAAATTTATCCCCATGATCTCTCCAATCACCTTGATAGCCTTGCTTTTTACAATCGTTGTGATGTTCAGCCTCAAAGCCGATTCAGTGATCGAACTGCCACTGGATGTTCTGCGGATTGCCATACCACTGATGATCTATTTTGCACTGATGTTCTTCATTAGCTTTCTCTTAGCTAAACGTTTAGGCGCAGATTATAGTCAGTCAGCTGCAATTTCCTTCACCGCAGCGGGCAACAATTTCGAGTTGGCCATTGCTGTTTCGATCGCCGTTTTTGGTATCGCCAGCGGACAAGCATTTGCCGGAGTAATTGGTCCGTTAGTGGAAGTACCGGCTTTGATTTTATTGGTGAATGCCGCTTTCTGGTTTCGGGATAGATGGTTTGCTAGGAAATGAAGTTTCCAAAGCAACCCTTAAAACTTCCCACAGATCCCGACATTGATGATGCCGTAAGCGCCAATACCCGCTTCAACCATGAAACCGACATTGTAGTTGGTGTACATTTTTACACCTGCCAAACCGCCTAACAAATTCGCACTGCCTTGGTTGTCGATGCCGGAACTTGAAAAATTTACCTGACTAGCAATTTGCCTTGCTGCCCAAATATTCAAGTACGTATCTACTGCGTGAGGATTGAATTTCAACATGAATTTTTTGTTCAGCCAACGCGTTAGATGGAACGACGCTTTTCCACCAACAAAGTAATAATTTACATCATATGCTGGAGCACCTGGGTCTTTGAACTGTCGCTGGTTCCATCCGAAAAATGCACCAATTCCAACATCACTTCGAACACCATATTCAAGACCCGCAAAAACTGGAATCCTCGAGGTGAGAAACTGTTTGCTTCTATACAATCCGAGACTTGTATGCAGATCGGCGACTAACATGCCTTCATCGAACGACTGCGTGAATTTTTTTCTTTGTGCCGCAGCATCATTTGCGAAAAGCACCAAAGAAATCAACAAAATAAAAATCCGAATTCCTGACTTCATAACCTGATTTATTTGATTTGGATACCCAGTTCTTGAAGTTGTGCTGGATTCACTTGGCTAGGTGCATCGATCATCATATCGCGACCTGAATTGTTTTTCGGGAATGCGATAAAATCTCGAATAGAATCTACGCCGCCAAAAATAGAGCACAAGCGGTCGAAACCGAGTGCAATTCCGCCGTGTGGAGGCGCGCCATACTCAAAAGCATTCATTAAGAACCCAAATTGATTCTGTGCTTCTTCATCGCTGAATCCTAACAAGGTGAACATCTGTTTTTGAAGTGAACGGTCGTGAATTCGAATCGAGCCACCGCCAATTTCAACGCCATTGATCACGAGATCGTATGCGTTAGCGCGCACATTTCCTGGATCGGTGTCGATCAAGTGGAAATCTTCTGGTTTGGGCGATGTAAACGGATGGTGCATAGCGTGGTAACGGCCATTTTCTTCATCCCATTCGAGTAAAGGAAAATCAACCACCCAGAGCGGCGAAAATTTGTCTCTTGGTCTAAGACCCAAACGATTGCCCATTTCCAAACGCAACTCATTGAGCGCTTTACGGGTTTTTGTTTCCACGCCAGCGAGGATAAGAATCAAATCGCCTGGTTTCGCGTTGGCTTGATCAGCAAAGGCTTTTAATTGATCAGGAGTGAAGAATTTATCGACTGATGATTTCAATGTTCCATCTGCACCATAGCGGATGTAAATTAATCCACCGGCTCCAATTTGCGGACGTTTCACCCAATCGGTAAGCTCATCGACTTGTTTGCGGGTGTATTCTGAACATCCATCTGCCACAATTCCACCTACAAATTCAGCTTGATCGAAAACTACGAAGCCACAATTTCTGGTGTTTGCTGTGAAGTTGCAGAATTCCATTCCGAAGCGTGTGTCGGGCTTGTCGGAACCGTAACGTTCCATGGCTTCTGCATAAGTCATTCGTGGAAAATCTTTCAGGTCGAGGTTATTTACTTCCACAAAAAGATTTCTCACCAAGCCTTCGAAAATGTTGAGGATGTCTTCTTGGGTGATGAATGAAAGTTCACAATCGATTTGCGTAAATTCTGGCTGACGATCGGCACGAAGGTCTTCATCGCGGAAGCACTTCACCACTTGGTAATAACGGTCGAAACCAGCAACCATTAAGATTTGCTTGAACGTTTGCGGACTCTGTGGAAGCGCATAAAATTCACCTGGATTCATTCTCGATGGAACGATAAAATCGCGTGCTCCTTCGGGAGTCGATTTGATCAAAACTGGCGTTTCCACTTCGATGAATTGGAGTGCATCTAAGTATCTACGAATCGAACCAGCCAATCGGTGGCGCATCTCAAGATTGGCACGGACCACATTTCTGCGTAAGTCGAGATAACGGTATTTCATTCGGAGATCATCGCCTCCATCCGTATCATCTTCGATGGTAAATGGCGGCGTTTTCGATGCATTGAGCACCTCAAGTTGTGTTACTTGGATCTCAACTTCCCCGGTAGGGATATTTAAATTTTTAGCCGAACGCTCACGCACGATGCCTGTTGCGCGAAGCACGAATTCGCGGCCCATTTTGCGGGCTTCCTGGCAAAGCGCCGCATTATCGTCCATGTTAAACACCAACTGCGTAATTCCATAACGATCGCGAAGATCGATGAAGGTCATACCTCCGAGATCTCTTGATTTGGCCAACCAGCCGGTAAGTGTAACGGTTTCGCCTGCATGTGCAAGTCTAAGTTCCCCGCATTGGTGAGTTCTGAGCATGTGATTCGGATAACGTATAATTCAAGTATGCGAAAATAGTTTGCTTTCGCACGGAGTTGGATTGGTGGTTCAACCTTTTTTTAACATGATTCTATAGATAAACTTTATTCAATATGGTTTTCGCAGTGTATTCTGCTAACTTTGTGATCGGTAAGCAAGGCAATGGCAAGGAAAATGGAACAACCCGACTGCGCCCATTGCGATTCAAGATCTAAATCAGTTTTTTGCGATCTGCATGGAGCACAACTTGATTCACTGAATGAAGATAAAGGTTGCAGTGTATTTCGCAAAGGCCAAATAATCTTTAATGCAGGTGCTTATCCGCATGGTTTATATTGCGTTAAAGAGGGCAAAATAAAAATTTTCAGAATCGGCGATGAAGGCAAAGAACAAATCGTTCGACTTGCACGTGAAGGCGATATTTTAGGATTTAGAGCGCTGTTAAGTGGAGATAAATATTCTTCATCGGCAGAAACTTTGGAGGACGCTAAAATTTGCTTTATCCCCAAAGCTTCATTTCTTGGTTTGGTAGCAAACAACGGAGTTTTGTCGATGCAGTTGATGAAATTACTTTCCGAAGACCTAAAATTTGCAGAACACCGCATTACCGATTTAGCGCAAAAATCGGTTCGAGAAAGAGTGGCTGAAGCCTTGTTGTATATGCATCAAACCTATGGTTTAGAAAGCGATGGACAAACCATTTCAGTAGCGATGTCGAGAGAAGATATTGCAAATATTGTTGGAACAGCAACAGAAACGACCATTCGATTGTTAAGTGAATTGAAACACGACAATGTGATTCAACTTCAAGGAAAAAAAATTGCAATTCTTAACCACCGTGAATTAGTGAGAATAGCTAATGTAAACGACTGATAATAGGGAAATTAAAAACCATCAAATTGAATTTGTGAAAAAGAAATTACTCGTAGTAACCTTAATTTTTGGCCTTGCATTAACGGCCGCAATCAGGCCAAAGGCAGAGGAGTCTAATCAACAAGCAAAAGACATCCACGATTACATGCAATTGATTTACGATGCACATCGTGAACTCGATACCAATGCGATTTTCCTTCCAGCATCACGTTGCAAAGGTTGTCACGGTAAAGATCCACTTGGCATCGCAAATGTTACGTTAGCTGGTGTCGACATCAATCTTTTCGACGATTGGGAAACATCCATGATGGGCTTGGCGGGTGTCGATCCTCTTTGGAGAGCGAAAGTTCGACATGAAATAATGGTTAATCCCGGCAATGCCGGAGAGCTTCAAGATTTGTGTACAAGTTGTCATGCTCCGATGGGGCATTACAATGCATTTTACCGCAACCAAGAGCATTACACATTGGAAGATCTTCAGCAAGATTCTCTCGGTCTTTCGGGAGTTGGCTGCTTGGGTTGCCATTCAATTGGATGGGAAGGCTTGGGCGACCAATTCACTGGCGACATTCCTTATGATACAACACGGAAAGCATATGGTCCATTTCCCGGCCCAATGGCTGGTCCAATGCAACTATACATAAACTTCTTACCCGTTTACAGTCCGCACGTAAGCGAAGGACGCTTCTGCTCACCTTGCCATACGCTTATTTCTAACACAGTTGATCTTGAAGGAAATGCAACAGGAGGAACTTTTGTTGAACAAGCTACCTTCCATGAATGGGAAAATTCTGCTTATCCGGAAGAAAATATCCAGTGTCAAACCTGTCACATGCCGAAGATTGAAGATCCGGTGAAAATTGCGGTTGGCTACACAGGCTTACCAGGTAGATCACCATATAATCTTCACACATTCTCGGGCGCTAATTCTTTCATGGTGAACCTCATCAAGCAAAATAAAGCGGAATTAGGCGTGAATGCTAATGATGCAAATTTCGACTCTACTTTGAGTGAAATCACTAGGTTACTAAGAACATCAACAGTTGAAGCAAATCTTGGAACACCAGAATTCGATGGCGACTCGATGGTGTTTCCTGTTAGTTTATTGAATAAGGCTGGTCATAAGTTTCCAAGCGGCTATCCGGCCAGAAGAGCCTTTGTAAGTTTCGTAATTACCGCAGAAAGTGGCGATACCTTGTTTAGTTCGGGTGTTCCAACAGCAAGTGGATTTATAAAAGATTTACCTGCAGGTTTGCAGCCTCACCGCCAAGTGATTACCTCTCCAAACCAAGCCCAAGTTTATGAAATGATCATGGGCGATGTAAATGGCGACATTACGACAGTGCTCGAAAGAGGAGCAACCCATCTAAAAGACAATCGAATACCACCATTGGGCTTTTCTACATCCCACGTAGTTTACGACACTGTAGCCATTGTTGGAGAGGCAAGCACAGATGTTGATTTTAACCGCAACGGAAATTTCGAAGGTACTGGAACCGATATTGTTTACTATAAAGTTCCGATGAGCTTATTAAACGAAAGGGTGAATATTTCTGCTCGCGTTTATTATCAATCAGTTCCACCGCATTGGCTAAATGAAATGCGCATGTTTAGTGCCCCTGAAATCGATGCATTTTTAGGCATGTACGACGCAGCAGATAAATCGGCTATAATGCTTACCGAAGATACGCTCGAGCAAGTTTTAATTCCATTAAAATCAGCATGGGCAGTTAAGGATAAAGCGCCAGTTATTTTCCCAAATCCGGCAACTGCTAATGATTTTGTTCAGTTGTTTTATGCTGGGAATATTCAGTCGGTGAAAGTCTATACGCTAAGCGGGCAGTTGGTTTCATCATCAATAACTAAAAACGGAATGAACAGCTGGAAATTAGAAATTCCTCAAGCTGCAGGCGTTTACCTTATTAGGATCCAAGCCGGTAATTTAACCTTTACAAGAAAATTTGTGCGGCGAAACGTCTGATATCCAAAGAATTTTCTCAAATTTGAAGTCTCATCACAACTATCATTTTACAACTTACATGAAAAAACTTTTCCGATTTACGGCCGCTGCAATTTGTGTGCTTGCATTTCCTGCCGAATGGAATGCTCAATTTCAATTCTTTAACGGGAATACGAAATTGAATACAACGGCTTTCAGAAGTGGTTGCTCGGTAACTGTTACCGACTGGAACAACGACGGCCTTGATGATATTGTTCGCCTAGATGACGGACGTACACCTTACGTAGAAATCCAAAAAACTGCCAACCAATTCGAAACGAGAACATTCCCACAAATGGGAAACAGTTCTGCTTGGGCGATGGCTGTTGCCGACTTAGATAAGAATGGGTATCTCGATATCATTGGAGGATGGAACGGTAGCTGCAAGGTAATGATGATCAACAACACCGGCGACGCTGGAACAATCATCACGCTACCTAATTCTAACTTCTTCCTTCAAAATATTACTGTAATTGATGCAAACAATGATGGTTGGGCAGATCTTTTCACTTGCGACGACAATGCTGAAAGCACTGTTTATATGAACGATGGAGCTGGTAACTTATCTGAATCATCGATCATCGACTTCGATGTTACTTCATCTGATGACTCAGGAAATTACGGTTCGGTCTGGTCAGATTTTGACAATGATGGCGATGCCGATCTTTACATTGCGAAATGCCGCCAAGGCGTTAACGATCCAACAGATGGTCGTCGTATCAACGTAATGTTCGTGAACAATGGCGATGGTACATTCACCGAAAATGCTGCTGAATACAATATCAACGTAGGCTGGCAATCTTGGACTGCTTCATTTGGCGACATCAACAACGATGGAGATTTCGACCTTTTGTTAACTAACCACGACTATGAAAGCCAAATTTGGGAAAATGACGGCACTGGTCATTTCACGGATATCACATCAACTACCGGATTTGATATTTCGAACATGACTCCAATCCAATCAGGATTTGAAGACCTCGACAATGATGGTTTTGTCGATATCTTGATTACAGGATCAACACACCGTATTTTCCACAACAATGGCGATGAAACATTCACAGAAGTGAGCGGTTTGTTCGACAACAATGATATCGGAACTTTTGGATTTGGCGATTTGAACCACGATGGTCAGATTGATATTTATGCTGGTTACAACCAAATTTATACAACTCCAGGAAGCTTCGATGACATTATCTGGTTCAACAAAACAAACAACGGTAACCACTTCATCACACTTGACTTACGCGGAACGGTTAGTAACATTACTGCTATCGGTGCTCGTGCATATATTTATGGTGCATGGGGAGTTCAAACCCGCGAGGTTAGAGCTGGTGAGTCTTACGGAACTGTGAGTTCAGCTAAATTGCACTTCGGTTTAGGCCAAGCAACACAAGTAGATTCAATTGTTGTTCGTTTCCCTTCAGGTATCGAAGAAACTATCATTAATCCTGAAATCGATCAATTCATCACTATTATCGAGAATGATTGCGTTTCTCCATTGGCGATCGTAGAATCTGATGGTCCAGCAGTTATCTGCCCAGGACAAGAGCTTACATTAACTGCTCCAACTGGACTTTCTTACTTGTGGTCGAATGGTGCAACTTCACAATCAATCAATGTAACTACTGCTGGAGAATACAATGTTCAGATATCTCAAGCTGGAAACAATTGTGTTTCAACATCTAGAACATTGACCATCGAAGTTTCTCCTGACGAAACGCCATCAATCGAAGCAATTGGTGAAACCACTTTCTGCAACGGAGGATCTGTTGAACTATCTGGTCCTGCTGGATTAGAGGCTTATTCTTGGAGCAACGGTGCTACTACACAAACGATCACTGTTTCAGACCCAGGCAACTATTTCCTTACCATTCAAGGTTCTTGTGCAGAATTCAGCTCATCACCTATTACAGTTGACATTCTTACACCTGAAGCCCCAATTACTGAAAACGTAGTTATCCCATCTGCTGGAAATGCAACATTAACCGCTACTGGTTCAAATCCAGTATGGTTCAGCGATATCGATGGAAATAATATCGTTGCTGAAGGCTCAACAGTTGAAGTTCCAGTTACAGAGACCACTACATTGTATGTTGCTGCTTCAGAAACATATGGTGGAGAAGTTTCCGGTGCAGGCCTTGCAGCTCACACCGGAACAAGTGTTTACAGTGGCGCTAGTAGTACAAATGCTTCTATGATTTTCAATGTTACCGAAAACTGTGTATTAGAATCTATACTTGTTGATACAGACACTCCAGGACAAAGAACAATTGAAGTGAAAGACAACACTGGTGCTGTAATTCATTCTCAAAGCTTCACATTGGTAGCTGGTGCTCAAGTGCTTGATCTTAACTTTTCACTTAACGCAGGTAACGATTACTCGATCGGAACGAATGCAACTACCAACCAAACATCACTGGGTTTTGCAGGTCCTCGTTTGAAGAGAAATTACGCAGGAAATGGTGGTACTCCTTATGGTTTCCCATTCAATGCAGACAACTTATTGTCAATCACCAATTCATCTGCAGGAAATCTTTACTTCTTCTATTTCTACAACTGGCAAGTAAGCCGTCAAGAAGTTACTTGCTACAGCGATCCAGTTGCTGTTACAATTACAATCGACGACCAAACTGGTATTGAAGAGCTCAACGGTTCGATCCGTGTGTTCCCGAATCCTGCTAACGAATTCGTAACCATCAACACTACCGATGCACAAGCAAAAGCTTCTCTTTTCGATGCTTCAGGTCGTTTGGTGAAAACAGTACCAACTGGCATCAATGCTCATGTTTCTGTTTCTGATCTTCATGCTGGAATCTACTTACTTCAAGTTGTTTCAACTGAAGGAAACCACACTGTTAAGTTGGTGGTAGAATAAGTCTCAAGCTTATATAATGAAAAGCCGGATCTCGATGTGAGATCCGGCTTTTTGCATTTAGGATGGTTAGTATTTAAATTAGAAAAAGGAAGAACCGCAAAAACTGACAATAATCAGGTTTTGCCTTGAGGCTAGTCATGTGTTTTGAGCGCCGGGCTTACAATCTTTGTATGGAGGTTAGTAGCCTTAATGCCATGAGCCACTTCCGCCATATAAATTTCCGATGTATCCGTGAGGAAGACTTGCTCGATTTTATCGAACAAAAGCACCACGCATATTGCCGAAGCATGCTTGAGTTGATGATTCGGAATTTCAATTCAGCGATTAAATCAAGCACACACGTATCTGAAGAGCTAGAAGACACTTATAACAT
This sequence comes from Flavobacteriales bacterium, assembly GCA_040403315.1. Classification (GTDB taxonomy): domain Bacteria; phylum Bacteroidota; class Bacteroidia; order M30B66; family M30B66; genus CAMCXT01. Next base: position 475,928 of record JBBAKX010000001.1, on the reverse strand, counting down.
TCTACTTCAACTTCAAGAACAAGTTACCAAGCTGATTGACATGGAAGAGATTAGCTTATTCCCATTCATCAGAAAGCTCTTGGAGGTTAACAATGAGCCGGAACCTTTAAGATTTCTCAATGTTAACCTTACCGGAAGTACGATTCGCTCCATCCGCGACGATCATGCAAGGGTAATTGCATTGCTTCATTCGTTGCGCAAGCTCACCAACAATTACAAAACGGCTAAGGATTCATCTGAAATATTAAAGTTGGTTTACGCCGAATTGGAAGAGTTCGATCAAGACTTTATCCAGCACTTGCATCGAGAGAAAGAATATCTCTTCCCAAAAATGATCCACTTGGAAGAAATGGTTGTACAAAGTTCCGGTAAGGCTTCATTAGGCGATAAAACCAAATGGAACATTGATTAAGCTCCAACAAATGAAATTTTGATCACCGCCTAATCCGATCAGAAAATAACCATAACCCTGCTTCATTGCTACCATTGCGGTGAGCCATACAAGGAAACAATTATTCACCATAAGGAGAAACCCTTCTGTTGTGATGGCTGCTAACTTGTGTATGAAATTTTGAATGAGAACAATCTTTGCAATTACTACAATGTTGTAGAATCTTCAGGAAAATACGACCAATTTAAGCGTTTACATAAGGAAGTAACCACCGTTTACAATCTTTCAAAACCGATATTCGCAACATCTACATGGCATTCGATGCTCTTTTGTAGAGAAATAAGTTTGAAAGAATGATCTTTAGCCCAACCGTTTAGTTCGATTGTGCCAGTTTGCTTTTTCGAAATCCGTATAGCAGGTAAACCACCAAGCCTATCAGGAGCCAAACGCCAAACCACAACCAATTGGAAGGTGCCATTCCTGTGAGCAAATAGCAACATGATAAAACGCCCAAAACTGGAATCAAAGACAAGTTTCGGAGGAAGCTCATCGTTGCCATGATCAAGCAGAGCAGCAAGAAAATCCACATGGGTAGCTTTGCGCTCAAATTGGTTGTGTTGAACTGAAACAACTCTTCAGTATAAGTTGAGTTATCATTCAACAAAAGTGCAAATGCGGCCACAACAATTGCAGGCACAATCCACTTTCCATTAATGTGTGGAAGTCTAAACCGCTGCTTCACACCCTCAACCTTTTCGGCTTTAGGCAGCAACAAAACTCCTCCACACACCAATACAAATGCGAACAAAGTTCCGATGCTAGTGAAATCGAGCACAAAGGTTTCGTCCGTAAAAAAGATTGGAATTCCAACCACAGCACCTGTCATTATTGTAGAGAAACCTGGCGTTTTGTATTTCGGGTGAATCTTCGCGAAGCGTTTCGGCAATAAACCATCACGCGCCATACTCATCCAGATTCTTGGCTGCCCAAGTTGAAATACTAAGATTACAGATGTCATTGCAACAACTGCCGCAATAGAAACAAAATACAGCATCCATTTCACGCCTTTAAGCTTGAACACTTCGGCAAGCGGATCACTTACATCTAGAGCATTGTACGATACCATTCCAGTGAGCACTAGCGCCAAAAGAACATACACAACTGTGCAGATCATGAGCGAATACATCATTCCTTTGGGAAGATCTCTCATTGGATTTTTCGATTCTTCGGCCAAAGTGGAAACGGCATCAAACCCGATGTAAGCAAAAAAAACGGCCGCAGCGCCACCCATTACGCCACCAAAACCGTTGGGCATAAAGGGTGTCCAATTGTCGATATCAACATAGTAAGCGCCTGTCACTATCACTACAACAATAATGAAAAGCTTGAGCAATACCATGAAATTACTCACTTTTCTACTTTCATTCACCCCTACATATACCAACCAGGTGATCAACACATTGATCATAAATGCAGGAAGATCGAAGATAATTTTCAGGCTTCCAATTTTAGGAGCATTGATCCATGCTTGAAACCCTTCGCCTTGGATTCCATCTCGGAATGCTGCTGACGCGGATCGGTAATTTATGGTGAGCCATTCGGGCATGTGCACGCCGGCTCCATCAAGAAGATTAGTGAAGTATCCGCTCCAAGAAAAAGCCACATAGATATTTCCAATCGAATATTCCATTAGCAAAGCCCATCCAATTACCCAAGCGAAAAGTTCACCGAAACTCACATAAGCGTAAGTGTAAGCACTACCAGATGCTGGAACGCGTGATGCAAACTCGGCATAACAAAGCGCAGTAAATCCGCAGGCAATTGCACAGATAATAAAAAGAATTACAACGCCAGGACCGCCTGAATAACAAGCTTGACCTAAACTAGAAAAGCTTCCTGCACCAATAATGGCAGCGATTCCCATAAATGTTAGGTCGCGCAGATTGAGATTTCGAACCAACTGCGGGCTATGTGCATCACCGGTATCGTGGGTTGCTGCTACAGATTTTTTACGAAACAACGATTGGAAATTCATGGCCACCAACCTAAGGAAAAATCCTCAAATGCCATCTCTTTTTGATCAAAGCTTCATTAAACGTGAAACCCAAACTTGAATTGGTTGTTTTTCCTGTGCGAGTTTTTTCTATTTTCGCATCCACTTTCGGGGGATTAGCTCAGCTGGCTAGAGCGCTTGCATGGCATGCAAGAGGTCATCGGTTCGACTCCGATATTCTCCACGAAAAAAATCCCACGCTGATGTGGGATTTTTTGTTTGAATAAGATGATGGTTCGCTGCTTATTCAATTACTATTCAAAATATTTATTCATCAATGTTAGGTCGATATGTCCTTCCTGAGAATGACAACCACGGCAAGATGCTCCTTTGTTTTTCGCAGGTTCAGCAACACTTCCATCGGCGTTGATATAGCCCCAAACCCAGTTTGAAGCATCTGCCTCTGTAGCACCTGTTCGCTTTAGCATAACTGCGTATCTACTGAACTTGCTGGTTGTTTCATGAAGTTCTTTAACCACCAATGAACCTTCTGGAAAAACTGTTCCTGATCGAACCTTGCCGGTAGAATCTAACATTGTAGCTGCTACAGCATTGTATCGTGTTCGAATAAAATCTTGAGAGTGCCCAGTACCTGAACTTTTATCTAAAAATGCAGATGAGAATTTGTACCAAGTAAATCCAGTTGTGGTTTTCGATAGATCAAAAATTTCTTTGTCAATCCCAACAGTATCTTCCGGATCACTCTTGCAGGCGTTAAAGACAATTACAATGGATGCGAATACTGCAATTAGAATATGCTTTTTCATCATGGTTCATTTTATGTTTCACTGAATTTATTGCAGAATTATTTTTTCAACCGATTCAATTAATTCACCTCTCAGTTTCAAAAAATAAATTCCACGTGCATATTGCTGCATGTTTATTTCAGTTGATTGATTGAAAACACCAGATTGAATCAACAATCCCGTTGAATTAATTATTTCATAATTGATTGGATTAAACGATTCAATAGAAATAATTAATTTATCCGAAACTGGATTAGGGAAAACCCTACTATTTAAATGAGCAATTGCATTGTTTGATGTTATTGCAGATTCAATTCCTTGCGATTTTTCAGCCTGAATGACTGCTTTGTTCGAAGTTTCTTGAAGGATAACCAAAGTGCTCAATTGATTTCTAACCCAGCTCGGATTGATCCAAGTTTTTAAATCAATGACCAATGAATCTCCCAATGCTGGAAGCGTGATTGCTTGACCTGAATTACCTAAAAGTGCTTTGCGAAACACATCATAGTGGAAGTCTTCTCCATTCGGCGCATTGTAATTTAATGTGTCTTCAGAAAAAGCTGCAAACAAAGTCACATCACTCATCATTGTTTGCGCGATGGTTCTAATGGTAATTTGAACTTCAGCTGAATCATTCAAATTAATCTGAGAAACAGAAATACTTACCGGGCTTGTTTGTCCATTAAAAGGATTGAACAACGCAGCACTCGAATAGCTTTGTCCAGCCGGAATCGGTGAACCTTGAATTACCAAGGTTGGTGTACCACCATAAACACCGTAGTAATTGGCTCTTCCGTCATTTTCAGCGGTGTTCGACTGACTAATCACGCAAGTTGGATACGGTGAACTTGGATGATAGGCAATATGCAATGCATTCGTCTGGTTAGAATAATTCGAGTAAAATCCAGGATTTCTGCTTGCACATGCACTGCATCTTGTATTTGTAAAATGTTCAACAATTACCTTTCTAGGGACTTGTGCTAAGATGGTGGCTGTAAATCCTAAGATTGTGAGCGTAAAAAAGAAAATGTATTTTTTCATGGGAGCAATTTACATCATTGAGGCTTTCAGGGCCTTGTTAATTGTGTTTTTTATTTCTTCAGTCGGTTTAGAAACTGAAATTCTCTCGATTTCTTTTCCGTTTTTTTTATTGATCAATACAATACTGCCTATCATTTTTTCTTTTTTCACAACATTGTAAACTCCAGCTTTATCAAGGTTCATCATGGATGCTTCCTTTGTTTTTTCGTCTGTTAAATCATTCATGATGAAATCAACTTCGCCCATTTTAAATGCAGGCATAATGTCGTTCATCACTTTACTTCCATTTTCTTTGCACACATGGCACCAATCTGCACGGTTAATTATTGCAATTACTTGTGCATTTAATTTTCCTGATATTTGAATCATAGAAAATAAAAGAAAGGCAAAAACTGATTTTTTCATGGTTTTATTTATTGAGGTTTAAAAATTCTTTTTGTTTCAAAGGTTTATTTGAAATTAACCAATAATAGGTCAATTCAATAAGCTGTTTTTGTTGATTAATCAATGAGATAACCTCTAAGAATTCAATTTCAGAATATCCAGCAGAAATAAATTCATGCAACAATTGCTCGTTGATCTTTCGATAATTAATTACAATTGAATTTGTAATTTCTATCAGTACTTCAATTCTTTCTTCTTTTGAAAGCCCAATTCTTATTTGTAAAATTTCTGCCAAAGTCATCCCAAGGCTTAAAGCCGACTTCATTTGAAAGTCAATCCAATATTGAGCATCAAGCGTTTCGCAAACCGTTATTTCAACAGCTTTTTGTTCCAGTGGGGTAAGCGAAAAATCTATTCTAGTTTTTTCAAAATTGGAAACCGATTTGAATACACTTGGAGAAGTGCTCAAATACTCCAAAACATCAACAGGCAATTCAATCGTTGATGCTGTTTTAGTTTCAATTTTTGAATTCATGAGAATCAGTGTTTTTACTGATTTCAAAATTCAGTTACAATACAGTCTTATGAAATGGACAAATCAATCCATCTAATGGACGATTACATCACATGTGCGATGGATTCGCGCGCATCATCGTTTTGGTTCGATAAGTCTCTGGAGAAACAGCACTCACATTCTTAAACAATCTAGAGAAGTAGAATGGATCATCAAAGCCAAGTTCAAGTGCGATTTCTTTCACCGATTTATTGGTCAAGTACAATTCCTTTTTGGCCTCAGCAATGATTCGCTCTTGAATGATTGCCGACAATGTCAAGCCAGTTTGACTTTTCACCAGTTTATTTAATCTTCCAACACTGGTGTTCAACTTCTCTGCATAATCAGATGGAGCCAAACGGTTCCGAAAAGTTTGTTCGAGCAATTCCTTCAGTTTTGAAATCTCGGGATTTATCACCGAAGTTGTGTTAAGATTACGCTCTTCATTTTCTCGCAATCTGACAGCCTGTTTGAAGACCACCTTCATCAAAGTGAAAAGCATCTCACCATCTTTTTCTGAGCGTTCAAACTCCTCAACAAATTGCAGAAGTGCGCTCTGCAGAGCATTTGATTTTTCACCGCTTAACGAAAAATTTGGAGGATCAAAAACGGTATTGAACAACACTCCATTGCAGGCAACTTCGTGCTGATGAAGATGAATACAGTAAAAATCGCTGCTAAACTGGATGATGTTTCCGCTTGTCGACTGACTATACCCTTGAATTCTGTATGGTTGAAACTGACTCATAAACACCAACGATGGCGAGGATATTTTGTGTTGATGACCTGATATTTCTAACTTGACACCTCCTTCCTTGATCCACAAAACCGTGTACAGAGAAGTGTAATGGATATTTCTTAATGAATGAAAATCAATCGTTTCCATCAACAAATCGGGCATTTCGGCTTGTACAATGTTTAATCGAAACTCTTCCTTGATTTTCATTTGAATCGTATTGAGGCGCAAGTTAATTGAAAGGGCTCTAAAACAGCCATTAACTGATACGCGAGAAGATTATTGTTTTGAAAAAGCTTCTTCACATTTGGGCTCTTTTTCAAGTAAGTTCTATTCTTCCATCTCATGAAAAAGAACTACATATTTTAATGTAAAATTCATCATTACACCTGATTTCCAGATGCCATTTTTCTAACTTTGCGGCATGTATCACAACAACATCCTCGAAACAATCGGCAATACACCGTTGGTGAAAATCAACAAAATCACCCGCGATATTGCTGCAACCGTTCTGGCAAAGGTCGAAACCACCAATCCTGGTAATTCAATCAAAGACCGGATGGCGCTGAAAATGATCGAGGATGCCGAAAAAGATGGCCGCCTCAAACCAGGCGGAACAATCATCGAAGGTACCAGTGGTAATACAGGAATGGGTCTCGCCATTGCCTCTGTTATCAAAGGATACAAGTGTATCTTCACTACAACCGATAAACAATCCAAAGAAAAAGTGGATGCTTTACGCGCCTTTGGAGCGGAAGTAATTGTTTGTCCAACCAACGTAGAGCCTGAAGATCCAAGTTCATACTACTCAGTTTCTAGTCGTCTGATTGCTGAAGTACCAAACTCATGGAAGCCGAATCAATACGATAATCTGAGCAATTCTACAGCGCACTACGAACAAACTGGCCCTGAGATTTGGGAGCAAACTGATGGAAAAATCACCCACTTAGTTGTTGGTGTTGGAACCGGTGGAACTATCTGTGGTACCGGGAGATATCTCAAAGAAAAGAACCCAAATATTCAAATACTCGGGATCGATACATACGGATCGGTTTTCAAGAAATACAAGGAAACTGGAATCTTCGATAAGAACGAAATCTATCCATACATCACCGAAGGGATAGGTGAAGATTTTTTGCCTCAAAACGTTGACTTCAATATTATCGACCATTTCGAAAAGGTGACCGATAAAGATGCTGCTGTGATGACTCGCAGAATTCCTCGTGAAGAAGGGATTTTCGCTGGAAACTCTGCCGGTTCGGCCATGGCTGGATTGATGCAAATGAAAGATCGTTTCAAAGAAGGTGATGTAGTTGTTGTGATTTTCCACGACCACGGCACACGTTACTTAGGCAAGATGTTCAACGATGATTGGATGCGCGATCGTGGTTTCCTCGAAGAGAAATCGCCAAGAGCCATCGATCTAATCGAACGCCACAAACACTTGAGTTTGGTAACAATCGATGCAGCTGAACCCGTACAGGAAGCTTTCAGCCGCATGCGCAAATTCGACATCTCTCAAATTCCAGTGGTGCGCGGTGCTGAAATCGTTGGCTCATTAAGCGATAGCCATTTGTATGCGAACTTGTGCGAAAACCCAGAACTTCGTCATGTGCCAGTTGAACAACTGATGCAGAAGCCTTATCCTTTCGTACCTGCAAACGCCAAGTTGGAAGATATCTCGAAGCAAATCAACCGTGAAAACGATGCTGTGATGGTTCGCGATATGCTCGGAAAGGTGCACATCATCACCAAATACGACATCATCGAAGCCTTAGGCTAATGGCCACGAAGGTCTTCACCGATCAAATGAACCGAAAGGTGGAAGTCCAATTTCCACCTCAACGAATCGTTTCGGTTGTGCCTTCTCAAACCGAATTGCTTTTCGATCTTGGTCTTCACGAACGGGTGATAGCAATTACCAAATTCTGCATTCACCCCAACGATTGGTTCAAAAACAAGATCCGAGTTGGAGGAACGAAGACGCTTCATTTGGATAGAATCAGGGAACTGAAACCCGATTTGATCATTGCCAACAAAGAGGAAAATACGCAGGCTGAAATTGAACTTTTGGCGCAAGAATTTCCTGTGTGGATTTCCGACATACAGCATTTCCAACAGGCCATTGAAATGATTCGATCGATAGGTGAAATCTGCAACTGCTCCGATGAAGCAGAAAAAATTATTGCAGAAATCACCGCTCAATTTGGCATTCTAAAGCCCACTTGTCCGCCCAAAAGCGCCTTGTACTTAATTTGGCAAGAGCCATACATGAGTGTGAGCGCCGACACCTTCATCCACGACATGATGAGCAGAAGTGGATTTAAAAATTGCATAGCAAACAGTTCAACCCGTTACCCAGAAGTTTCAGAGGAGCAAATCAGAGCCATGCAACCTGATGTTATCTTGTTATCGTCGGAGCCTTTTCCTTTCTCAGCAAAGCACCAAGTCGAAATTCAAGCGCAATTCCCCAATGCAAAAGTAGTTTTGGTGGATGGCGAATCTTTTTCTTGGTATGGCTCAAGATTAATTCCTGCTGCTCGTTATTTCCAAGAGTTACTTTTGGAGATCGCCTAAATGTTAAAAATGCCGTTCGTCAGAAATTTTAAGCAATTTGTACCATTCAAGCACTCGAAAAAACGTAGGTTTGAGTAACTCTAGCGTTTATCTTATTTATGTTTAGAATTATCTTCTGCCTAAGCATATTCTTTTCATTTGTGCCCATGCAAGCTCAACGTGTTGGTGTTGTGCTTAGTGGAGGCGGATCAAGCGGTGTGGCACATGTAGGTGTGCTCAAAGCGTTGGAGGAAAACCATATACCAATCGACTATATCGCTGGAACTTCCATGGGTGCACTCGTGGGTGGGATGTATGCGATGGGCTATACACCCGATGAAATCGAAAAAATCATTCTATCTGAGGCATTTGATAAGATGGTGTTCGGTAAAACCGACGATAAATACATCTATTACTTCCGCGAACGAGATCCCAACAGCAGCTGGGTTGGTTTAAAGTTTCGTGTCGACTCAACCATCCACACAAGCCTTCCAACCAGCATCATCTCACCTATTACGATGGATTTTGCTTTTCTTGAAAGCACTTCCGCTGTGAGTCAAGCTGCGGGATACAATTTCGACTCGTTACTCGTGCCATATCGTGCTGTAGCCGCCGACATTCACAACAAGGCTGAAGTGGTTTTCCGAAATGGTGAAATCGGACAAGCCATGCGTGCCTCTTCTACCTATCCGTTTTTCTACAAACCAATCGTAGTCGACGACAAGTTGCTTTTTGATGGTGGTTTGTACAACAATTTTCCTGCGGATGTGATGTACCAAGATTTTCTACCTGATGTTATCATCGGAAGTACCGTCGCCGTTGAAATGTCGCCACCAAATGAAGATGATATTCTTGGTCAAATCAAGAACATGCTTATGGAAAGAACTTCCTACACTGAAGTTTGTGAAACCCAAAGTATGCTCATCGTTAGGCCCAAGATTCCCAAAGTGAGCATTCTTGATTTTTCACAGTCGAAAGCTATGGTTTTAGGAGGATTCAATTCTACAATGCTGCGCATGGATGAAATCAAAATAATGATTAATCGCCGCGAAGACTCTTTAGCATTGAACAACAAAAGATTGAAATTCAAGTCGAAATTTAAGCCCCTCATTTTTAAAGACCTGGCTATCGAAGGACTCTCAAAAAACCAGTCGGCCTACATAAAAGGTGTGCTTGGCTCCAAAAAATACCCCATTATATCAGAAGAACTTCGTCCTGTTTATTTTCGATTAGCACTCGACGACCGGATTAAAAAGATTTATCCAGTTGCTCGATATGATAGCACATTGCAGGGTTTTAGGTTGAAGTTAAAAATGAAACTCGACAAAGATTTGTTTGCGCAATTTGGTGGGGTTTTCTCTTCTCGGCCAATCAACACCGGATTTATTGCACTTCGATACAAACGCATCAACCGAATTGGTTTAACCGTAGATGGGAATGCCTACTTCGGGAAATTCTACGGATCAACACAAGTAAAAGCCTCCTTCGATTTTCCTTTCAGGCTTCCTTTTATTCTCGAATCCGACTTCACATTAAACAACTATAACTACTTCAACAGCGCAAGTACATTTTTCGAAGACATTAAGCCTTCCTACCTCATACAATACGAAAGAGCAATCTCGGTAAACTTGGCCATTCCGATGGGCAACAAAGGCCGGTTGCGCATCGGAGGTTCAGGTGTGAGGATGTTTGATGATTATTACCAAGTTGAATCTTTTACCAAGGCCGACACTGCCGACCGAACCGAATTTAACCACGGTTCTGGATGGATCCAATTTGAACGAAATTCACTCAACCGAAAGTTTTATGCATCCACAGGATCAATGCTCAAATTTACCATTCGGTATGTGGATGGAGTTGAAGTAAATACGCCAGGATCAACCTCAACTAAAAAGGATGTATACAGGCAAAGGCACGATTTTTTTAGGGCGAAACTGACCTATGAATCTTATTTCAATAAAAGAGGAATTGTTAGGCCGGGCTTGTTTGCTCAAATTGTGGTTTCGAACCAACCGTTTTTCAATAATTACAACGCTTCTCTCATCGAAGCCGCCGTTTTTAATCCCGTTCCTGAAAGTCAAACGCGGTTTATGCAAGTGTTTCGCACGCACAATTACGCAGCAGGTGGCGTGCGAACTATTTTCTCGCTCCATTCAAGGTTAGACCTCCGTCTCGAAGGCTTTATCTTTCAGCCACACCGTGAAATTCTATCAGAGAATTTCCTGCCTAAATACGGTGAAAAATTAGCGAAGCGGTATTTCATGGCTTCTGCCGTTTTGGTTTTTCACACTCCGGTGGCTCCATTAGCGCTCAGCGTGAACTACTTCGACCAAGAAACAGAACCAATCTCAGTTATTTTTACTGCAGGTTTCTTGCTTTTCAATAAGCGGGCACTGGATTAATTTTTAGGCCCCAAACCGCCTGTATGCAAATACAGAATTTTAGCGCCCTTGGAGATTTCATTTTTTCGCATCAAGGTAAACAAACCAGTCATTGCTTTGGCTCCGTAAATGTTGTCGAGCTCAATGTTTGTGCGCTTTTCGAATTCCTTCTTGAATGTTTCAGGCTCTCTTGCCAACCTGCCATAACCACCAAAATGGTAATCTTCCTCAATCCATAAATTAGGCAGTTGCTCTTGCGTGAGGTTGAGTCTTCTTGCAATTTCATTCCACAGAAGATTTTTTCCTTTCAGCACTTGAAAACACTTCACTTTGGTAAATGGATCAACTACTTTAGAAGCAATAGCAGCTGCTGTGGTTCCTGTTCCTCCGGGCAACACGATTAACTCATACGGCTCCTTTTCCGAAATCATTTCCTTAGCTCCATCAAATCCAAATTGACCCGAACCACCATCTGGAACAACAAGTGCGTCAGGAAACTGCTTACTTAAATTTTCCAAGAAATCTTCTTCCTGCTTGTGGCGATAATCGGTTCGTGAAACAAATTGAAGTTCCATGCCATTTGCTTCCATGGTGGTTAGCCACAAACTTTTTACCGCTGGTTCTTCACCACGAATGATTCCAATGGTACGAAACCCTTCTTGTTTACCAACCGCCGACAATGCCAACAAATGATTCGAATACGCTCCTCCAAAAGATAAAACCTTTTGATCGGGCTTCCTTTCAGCAATCCAATACTTTAATTTGAATGGCTTATTCCCCGAAATCTCCTCGTTTTCAGATTGGTACACTCTAACAGAAAGCTCGTATTGATCGATGTCCCAAGCTTTTAAATCGATTATTTGATCTCGGTATTCTGGTAATTTCATGCGGCAAATGTAATGTAGCTGAACAAGCTTCGGTGATGGCTGTTCTTCCATATCACAGAATTTCCGAATTTAGCAGACTAAATGGAACAGGAAGGCAATTCAAGGCTATCAAAACTCGACAAAGACGAATATTACTTCACACCTGAAGGATATGTTGTTTTCACCGAGAAATACCTGCTCCGAAGAGGCTACTGTTGCAAAAACGGATGCCGCCATTGTCCGTACGGTTATAACATCCGAACGGGAAAATTTGACAAAAAATCACCATGAGCAATAGCCTCACCATGAACGATCTGGAATTGTTTCAACAAGATATTCGAACAGGAATTTCCGACGAACTTCCTCCGCTTAAGCCATTAGATTCTTCTGTGAGCCACGCGCCACGAAGAAAAGACATCCTCAACAAGGCCGAAAAGCAACTAGCACTTCGCAATGCACTTCGTTACTTCCACCCTCGCCATCACAGCTTGCTGGTGAAGGAATTTCAGCAAGAATTGAAAGAATACGGCCGCATTTATATGCACCGTTTGCGTCCAGATTACGCGATGTATGCTCGACCGGTGGATCAATATCCCGCCAAGTCGAAACAAGCAGCGGCAATCATGTTGATGATCCAAAACAACCTCGATCCTGCCGTTGCACAACATCCGCATGAGCTTATCACCTACGGTGGAAACGGTGCAGTGTTCCAAAATTGGGCGCAGTACCGCTTGGTGATGCAATATCTCAGCGAAATGACCGACGACCAAACTTTGGTGATGTATTCAGGCCATCCGATGGGACTTTTCCCTTCTCATCCCGATGCGCCACGCGTGGTTGTTACCAACGGAATGATGATTCCAAACTACTCGAAACCCGACGACTGGGAGCGCTTCAATGCCATGGGCGTAACGCAGTACGGACAAATGACTGCCGGATCGTACATGTACATTGGTCCGCAAGGAATCGTGCACGGAACCACCATCACAGTAATGAATGCTGCACGGATGTGTTTGCGCAAGCGTGGTATCCCTCCGGGGAAAGATGACTTCCGTGGAATGTTGTTCGTTACAGCCGGATTGGGCGGAATGAGTGGCGCTCAGCCGAAGGCGGCTAAAGTTGCTGGAATCGTGAGTATTACTGCCGAAATTAATCCTGCTGCTTCAAGGAAGCGCCATGCACAAGGTTGGGTGGATGAAGTGCATATCGATTTAGACACCATCATCGACCGCGCCGAAGAAGCGCGTAAAACTGGAAATACCCTATCGCTTGCCTATGAAGGAAATATCATCGACTTGTGGGAAGCATTGGTTCGCCGCGGAATAAAAGTCGATATCGGTTCTGATCAAACATCCTTGCACAATCCGTTTGCGGGAGGATATTATCCTGCGGGATTTACCTTGGAAGAATCGAACACCATGATGGCCGATGAGCCAGAACGCTTTCACGAAGAGGTTTACAAGAGCTTGAAACGCCATTCAGCAGCAGTAAATAGCCTGTCTGATTCGGGAATGTACTTCTTCGATTATGGAAACGCATTTTTGCTTGAAGCATCGCGCTCGGGTGCTGATGTTGTGAAACACAGCGGAGGTGCAGAAATGGAATTCCGTTACCCATCCTACGTGCAAGACATTCTTGGACCATTGTGTTTCGACTACGGATTCGGGCCTTTCCGTTGGGTTTGCTGTTCGGGCGATCCAGCTGATTTAGATACGACAGACCGTTTGGCGGCAGAAGTCTTAAGAGAACTTTTGGTTGATGCACCCGACGATATTCGTGGTCAAATTCAAGACAACCTCACTTGGATTTTACACGCCAAAGAAAACCAGCTCGTTGTAGGTTCTCAAGCACGCATTCTTTATGCTGATGCCCAAGGGCGGATGAAAATTGCTGCACGATTTAACCAGGCGATTGCAAATGGTGAACTAAAAGGTACAATCGTTTTGGGACGAGACCACCACGATGTATCGGGAACCGATTCGCCTTACCGCGAAACATCGAACATTTACGATGGTAGCCGATACACAGCCGATATGGCGGTGCAGAATTTCGCAGGCGATGCCTTCCGTGGCGCAACTTGGATTTCACTACACAATGGTGGTGGTGTTGGTTGGGGAGAGGTAATCAACGGAGGTTTCGGAATGGTAATCGATGGTAGCAGCGACAGCGACCGAAGAATCAAATCGATGTTGCATTGGGACGTAAACAACGGCATCGCTCGCCGTGCCTGGGCGCGAAACAAAGAAGCAATTATTGCCATTGAACGCGCCATGGAGCAAGAGCCGAAGCTGAAGATTACAGTTCCGAATTTGGTGGATGATCGTTTGTTTGACGAAATCTAAAATCCAGAAACGCAATCCGTTTACTTCATTTTGTCTTTCAATCCAGCACTTTTCAGCGATTTTACTGATGTAAGTCTGCTGTTGCATTCTTCGATTCGCTTCTTAGGATACTCTTCCATTGGACTTAGCTCCGAAGCTTTTGTGTATTTGCCTTTCGCTGCTTGAAACTGACCTTCAGTAAAGAGCTTGTCGGCTTCAATGATCACATCTTTGTAGCTCGGTACAGACTGAGCAGGAGTTACCGCAGCTTCTTTGCCTCTTTTTACTGGCAAAGCCTCGGCACCAACTGGGCTTGAATTGGTGGCAGGTGCACTGTTTGTCGTTACAGCTCCTTTTTTAACTGCCGTTGAAGGGTCGAAGGCTACTGTGGTGTAGTGTGATGCTCTGGCTTCCTTTCTGTACTCATTCGGATTCACCTTGTATTCTCCCCAAACAAAATTGCCTTTGCCTGTTTTGGCACTAAAGCGAACTGAAAGTGGTTTGGAAGTGTTAATCCAATCTGGCAATGGCGAGGTCATGGCCAATGCATTTCCATTGTTCAACGAACCTTGAGAAGACTCGGTATATTTTCTCCATTCAGAATTTTCATCCTGCTTCAAATAAAGCTCAAAAGCTGAACGATCGAACTTCAAATCGCCTTCGGTTTCTGAGTAAAGTGCACGCTCATTAGTATCTTCTATATAGGCAGTAAAGGCAATACAAAGCTTGCTCTCTGGTGCAATTTTTTCGTTGCTTGCTCGCCACATATATTTGTCGAGCAAAATCGGTTTATCTAAGGCATCTGCATTGATGGTTCCCACGGCAAAGATTTCATTCCCAAGAATTGTTTCGAGTGTGATTTCGTAAGCAATGGGTTTTGTTTTGTCTACTTTTTTCAGTTTTACCTCAACATCGGCATTCAATAAATATTTCCCATCGGCCCCTGGATCAGCCTTTAAACCAAAACGGCCTTTATCTGAGGACTTTTGATCGGTATTTTTTAAGCTAACAATTAGGTTAGTTGCTATTACATTGGAAGTTCCTGAGCTATACCAGCTTACCCTGTCTTGATTAGCGCTGAGCTGTTGCGCGACCTGATCGCTGATTCCAGCTACTTTTATTTTAACTATTTCCTGTGCTTTACTAGAAAGTGTTAAAGCAATAAGGAGAAAGATACTAAAGGAGTTTTTCATTGAGCGCATCGTTTGTTGGGCAAATTTAACAAAGTGAAATTAGATTCGTGTTTCAAGAAAAGAACGTGATAAAGATTTGAAAAAATTAAAATTAAAATAATTGGATTATCGTGAATAAATCGAATGAATAAATTGACCTGCTGATGAGAAGAAATGGGCTAATTCAGGCTTTTCATAAAGATTAAATTTTACCAAGCGATTTTAATAAATCCTCTATTTCATTATTTTAACCTGATGTTTTAACGATGGAAAATTAATTGTCATGGCTTCGTTTTCAATTTCCGCAATCCACTAGATTTTGAATTTAATCCCATTCCGTGCAAAACTCATGTCGATTCAACGAATTTACCTAACAAACGGTTAATTTAAAGCGGCGAATTGCTTGGTATTTCTGAAGCTCATATGCATGTTAAATAGGCTATACAGCTTTGTTTGTTATGAAGCAACCTCACTTTGCAATAAATGTGAAATATGAAACTGTCTTGTAGGAATATGTAACGATTTGAAATGTAAGGAACGCAACTTTGCTCAAACGAATATTTAAAAATTAGAATATGAAAAAGTTAATCCTCTTCATGGCAGCAATTTGTTTCATTACAATGGCAGCAACTACAAAACCAATATTAAAAATTGATTTAGCAAATACAAATTCAACACTAGTGAATGAAAAGTATAAAGCTTGCATTGATGCTTGTAACGCATGTATTGCCTCTTGTAAAAGTTGCGAAAAAATGTGTTCTAAAATGGATGCTAAAAAAATGGCTAAATG
This sequence comes from Flavobacteriales bacterium, assembly GCA_040403315.1. Taxonomy (GTDB): domain Bacteria; phylum Bacteroidota; class Bacteroidia; order M30B66; family M30B66; genus CAMCXT01. The sequence goes on along the minus strand of JBBAKX010000001.1, from coordinate 459,938 downwards.
CATTCAGCTTTGTAATGAATGTATTTCTATTTGCACAGCTACAAGTCAGTTGATGACTTTAGATAGCGAGAGTGCAAAAGACATTTGTAAAGTGTGCGCAGAAATCTGCGAAAAGTGCGCATCAGAATGCGAAAAACATAATATGTCAGAATGTAAAAAATGTGCGGTTGATTGCCGCGCTGCTGCAAAGCTTTGCAATGAGATGTAAAAACAAACTATTTTGAAAGTATTATTTTGAAAG
>JBBAKX010000001.1:141620-459597 GCA_040403315.1 Flavobacteriales bacterium | reverse complement strand
TATTTTGAAAGTATTATTTTGAAAGGGTGAAGCAATTTCACCTTTTTCTTTTTGCTTAATTCCCACAAGCAATTTCTGCATCTCCCTTCGTAAAGTTTCTGCACAAACCAACAAGAATACCATTACCATCATACCATGAATCTACACCCCTCCGAAATGAAATCCTGGCCACACATTGTGGTTATTGGAGGTGGATTTGGTGGAATTGAGCTAATCAAACACCTCAGAAAAGCTGCTTTTCGAATTACACTGGTCGACAAACACAATTACCACACCTTCCAGCCTTTGCTTTACCAAGTGGCTTCGGGAGGTTTAGGTGCCGATGCCATTGGCTACCCTTTTCGATTGATTTTTCGAGGGCAAAAGAATTTTCGCTTTTTGCACACAGAAGTGAAACAGATTGTTGCCGACCGTAAACTTATCGAAACCGAGGTTGGTCCTTTAGAATTCGACCATCTGGTTTTGGCCACCGGTTCAACCACCAACTACTTCGGCAACAAAGAAATTGAGCGCCTTAGTATGCCTATGAAAAGCATTCCCGAAGCCCTCAATTTACGCAGCGATTTATTGGAGGAATGTGAAGCAGCTACAAGAAATCCAGATATCAACATCCAAAAAAAACACCTTCGCTTTGTGGTGGTAGGCGGCGGACCTACAGGGGTTGAAACTGCTGGTTCTCTTGCGGAATTTAGAAACACCGTGATGAAGCACGACTATCCAGAATTAGATCCGAACTTGATGGAGGTCTATCTGGTTGAAGCGAGTGCCAATTTGCTGAATGGCATGCGCGTGCAATCCGGAGAAAAGGCAAAACAATACCTCGAAAAGATGGGGGTAATCGTAAAAACTGGAGTTTCGGTAAGTAGCTATAAAAACGAGGTGGTGATCCTCTCCGATAATTCAGCATTAGGAAGCAATACGTTGGTTTGGGCAGCTGGTGTGAAAGGAAAGCTCATTGCAGGCCTGCCTGAATCGTGCACCCTTGGAAGTCGTTTCCAAGTAGATGAATTTCATAAAATAATAGGCGTTGACCATGTATATGCAATTGGCGATTCGGCTGGAATGATAACAATGGATCGCCCTAAAGGTCACCCGATGGTTGCGCCTGTTGCAGTTCAACAAGGAAACAATCTCGCAACAAACTTTAAAAACAGTTTGAAAGGACAGTCTTTGCAAAAGTTTCGATACAACGACAAAGGCTCGATGGCTACAATTGGCCGCAACAAAGCTGTAGTTGACTTACCAAGCTTCAGTTTTGGTGGTTTTGCAGCTTGGCTGGTATGGATGTTTTTGCACTTGATGCTTTTAGTAGGATTCCGAAATCGAGTTGTTGTTTTTATCGATTGGATGTGGAGCTACCTTACTTATGAAAGAGCTCTGAGGTTGATTGTTAGAAAGTACAACATCACACCAGAGGCAAACGAATCCTAAAGATCGTTCCTTCGACTATTTCAGTATCAACCTCAATGGAACCGTGCATAAGTTCCACCAATTTCTTAACGGTATTTAGACCGATGCCCGTTCCTTTAACGCCAAACCGATCTGCTGCTTGAAGCGTTTGGAACATGATAAATATCCTGTCTTTATAATGATGCGGTATTCCGGGCCCATTGTCTTGAACTTCGATCACCACATCTTCAAGATCTTTGTAAACCCTTACATAAATGATCCCCTCAGGTTTGTCGTTGTATTTAATTGCGTTGCTCAACAGGTTTTGTAGAATCTGATGGAGCAATGTAGGATCGAGATTCGCTTGTTCAAGCTGAACATCTGAAATCACGTGAACATCGTCGGGAGGCGAACAAAATCTAATCAATTCTTCTACAAAGGGAGCTAAGAGGATATTCTCCGACTGCACTTTTTGTCCCCCTGAAATAGAGTGATCTAAAATGCCTTGCACCAGATGATAAGCGTGTTCGGCTTTCGATTTCAAATGTATTAAGCCCGTTTCGGCAACTTCATTCAGTTTGCCTTCCGATTCCTCAAAAATCAATTCACTGAGCGAAACCAAACTTCTTAAAGGAGCTTTGAGATCGTGTGAAATTAGGTGCGCAAAGCGCTCTGTTTCGCTATTTTTCTCTTGTAGCTTTAACCTGAGCTCCTCAAGTTCAAACAGTCTTTTTCTCAATTCCAACTGCGATATCACTTGATCAGCCAAAGCACTCAAGGCTTTAAGTTGAGCCTCCGACAAATGCCGGGGTACTCGATCGATTACGCAAAGCGTTCCAATTGCATGGCCTTCGGAAGTAACCAAGGGCGCACCAACATAAAAACGAACATGAGGATCGCCCGTTACAAGAGGATTATCAGCAAACCTATCGTCTTTAAAAGAGTCCTCAACGATGAATGGCTCTTCAGGATGGTTTATAGCATGAGCACAAAAAGCATCGTCTCTAGGTGTTTCGGATGTTTCTAATCCATAGTTCGACTTGAACCATTGGCGATCCTTGTCGATCAGAGAGACCAAAGAAATAGGCGTTTGGCAAATGTAAGCGGCAATTTCAGTGATAGAATCAAACTCTCTTTCTGGCAGTGTATCGAGGATTTGATAAGCCTCTAATGCTTTCAGTCTTTCTGATTCATTGTTAGGAATTAATGGGGTTTTCATGATCAATAATTAATACGCGGTTAGATAATGAATGTTGCTTTAATTTTTTCATAAAATATTATATGATTGTTCATTTCGAAAATGCTGAAACCCTAATAAATTATGGGTTCTTAGCCGAAACTGTACTAAGTCTTTTCGCGACAAGTAAAGATACCATCGATACAACACTGTAGCCTGCAAAAGGAATAAGTAAATAACTAAATTCTTGAGGTAAAATAAAGGATGTCCCAATCAACAATATCGAGCGAAGAAATTCTGTAGTCCAACTCCAGCTCCTTTTTTCTAAGAATGCTCCAATACTTCCAATCGAAAGCAAGCAACATAAGATAAGTGGCCACAGCAAGGATGTTCCGCTTTTAGGAATTTCAAACAATAGAAAAGATGAAAAACCAAGCAATAATGCAAATTGAGAAAGCGCATACCAGCGTTCGGCTGGAGAAACATCTACGTTAAATTTATTGAAAGACGCTCTATTTGTAGCTTGTGGGAACTGTTTTCCGCCAAGCTCAGCTGGTCGCCAGCCGGGTGAGGCAAAAAAAACCTTGAGTTTATCGGCCATTGAAGACGATCGAGCCGAAATTTGAAGCAATTCCGTCCAATAATGAACATTGGCGTGAAATGGATTCCAGCTTTTTAAAGGTGTTGTGATGCCATACACTGGAGGTGCTACTTCAGCTTGAAAGGTTTGAAAAATTCGATCCCAAATGATGAGAGTTCCGCCATGGTTCTTGTCGATGTATTCAGGATTGCTTCCATGGTGAACACGGTGGTGAGAAGGCGTATTGAAAATCCATTCAAACCATCCCATGTTCTTGATCAACTCGGTATGAATCCAAAATTGATAAAGCGTATTGAAAGCGATCACAGCCACCGTGGTGATTGGATCAAAGCCTATCCACGCAAGTGGCAAATAAAAAAAGTTGGAAAAGAAAGCCTGAAACCACGATTGGCGCAAGGCTACTGTTAGGTTATATTCTTCGCTTTGATGATGTACGATATGTGTGGCCCAGATAGCATTGATTTCGTGACTCATCCGATGAAACCAATAGTAAAAAAAATCAACCCCGATAAAAAGCAAAATCCCTTGTATCAATCCCGGCTCGATGGTGGCGATTCTTAGATTATCATAAATCCAGATGTAGCCAGCAAACAAAAAGGTTTTGAAAAATGCGCCTGTAAGCTGCTGGCCGATCCCGCAAGAGATATTAGTGATGGCATCGCTAAGAGAATACAACCTTAGTCCTTTGAGAAAAGACCATAAAAGTTCAATTCCAATTAAAATGAAAAATACGGGAACCGACAAGGCAATGTAATCGACCTTCATACCGCAATTTAAGTAAGGTAAATTGAAACTGGTTGATCAATCGCTTGATTTTTTTTCATTGCTTGACAGACTTATCGAAAAACTTTTTGAAAAAATACATACCGATAAGCGTGAGCACAATCGATACACTCCATTGTATGACAGAGTTTTCTGTAGTTCCGATGGCGTCAGGACTTGTTTCAACGATTTTGTGTTGTAGAAAGTAATAACCAATAACCGCAATCCCATTGTTGGCCATGTGCGCAATAATTGAATACCACAAGTTGCCTGTCCACGCAAACAAATACCCCAAAAACACACCGATTAGTAATCTTGGAACAAAGCCAAAAAACTGAAAATGGATAAAACTAAATACAAATGCAGTAAGCCAAATGCCAAGATGCTGGTTTTTAAATGCGCGCACAAACATGGGTTGCAACACACCACGAAACAGCATTTCTTCGCCAATTGCGGGCACCACAGCTACCAAGAAAAAAGTAGCAAATAGTTGTAAAGGCCCATTCATTTTCAAAAATGCTTCAATCATGGTTGTGGCGGCGTTTTCTTTCGCGCGCAACGAGTTGTACAGTTCGGCCAGATCGCCATCTAAAACGATACTGTTGTTCCAAGCGCCAACTGCATTGATCCACGGCAGTTGAACCCACATCAGTAAAATCGCCGATAGGCTCAATGCCAGCACAGGCAATTTATCCATTTTCAAAAATCGAAGTGGTCGATTTCCGCTTAAATAGGTAAACAAAATAGGGGGAACAACGAACAAACCAATCGATGTGAATAGCTGTGAAAACTTCAAAAATTCGATGCCTGCAGTGCCATGTCTTTTGTAATTTCCGATAGCATCGAGGGGCAAATTCCAGATCATTAATCCAAGCGTAGCACTCAAAAACATAAACAATGCGCCACTAATGATGCAGATGAAAAGCATTGCAGTGAGCTGCATACTTACAGAGGCATTTTGAAGGAAAGGAATTAACGCAGGACGATCGTTGAATTGCATTTAGCAAAGATGAGAAATCTCTTGCATGCACAAATTCAATGCATGGTTGATTAATGACTATCTTTGCGGGCTTTTAAAAACGATGGCGAAAATAGGCTCGATAGATCTAGGTGAATTTCCACTTTTGCTAGCTCCGATGGAAGATGTGAGTGATCCTCCATTTCGATTGGTATGCAAAGAGTACGGCGCAGATATGATGTACACCGAATTCATTTCCTCCGAGGGATTGATTCGTGATGCAGCTAAAAGCAAGCAGAAACTCGACATCTTCGAGTACGAACGCCCGATCGGCATCCAACTTTTTGGAAGCGACATTGAATCGATGCGTGAAGCAGCTGAAATTGCCGCTCAAGCAAATCCAGATTTGATCGACATCAACTACGGTTGTCCGGTGAAAAACGTAGCCTGCAAAGGTGCCGGGGCGGCATTGTTGCAAGACATTCCTAAGATGGTGAAAATGACCGAAGCCATCGTGAAGTGCACCCATCTACCGGTTACGGTGAAAACCCGACTGGGCTGGGACGACAGCACAAAGAACATCAAGGAAGTGGCCGAAAGGCTTCAAGACATTGGCATCCAAGCGCTCACCATTCATGGAAGAACGCGGGCACAATTGTATAAAGGACCAGCCGATTGGACCCTCATCGGGGAAGTGAAAAACAACTCGCGCATTCAAATTCCGATTTTCGGGAATGGTGATGTGGACACGCCCGAAAAAGCACTCGAAATGAAAGCCCAATACGGTGTAGACGGCGTAATGATCGGAAGAGCAAGCATTGGTTACCCTTGGATTTTTAATGAAATCAAGCATTTCATGAGAACAGGGCAGCACCTTGAAGCACCTACCATCGACGACCGCGTGCGTGTTTGTAAAACCCACCTAAATGCTTCCATCGAATGGAAAGGACCGGTGTTGGGAATTATCGAAATGCGCCGCCATTATACCAATTACTTCAAAGGAATCCCGCATTTCAAAGACTATCGGATGAAATTAGTTACGATGAACAGCTACGATGAAATACTGGCTGTGTTGGACGAAATCCGAGAGCAGTTTTCCAATTTATCTTTAATCAATTCCTGATTATGCTTGAGCAACCTGCAAAGAAAACAGAACTTGGAACCCTCGGCGAATTCGGGTTGATTAAACATCTTACAGAAGGATTTGATACAATAAATTCTTCTACAATTGTTGGTGTTGGCGACGATGCAGCTGTTATCAGGCCTGCCGAAAACCACGACATCTTGGTTAGCACCGACATGCTGCTCGAAGGCGTGCATTTCGATCTTGCTTACGTACCCTTGAAACATTTGGGATACAAAGCGGCCATTGTAAATTTTTCCGACATCTATGCGATGAATGGAAAGCCACAGCAGCTCACTGTTGGATTGGCTTGTTCGAACCGTTTCCCGGTGGAAGCACTCGAACAAATTTATGAAGGCATCGCTATGGCCTGTAAAGCTTACGGAGTAGACTTAGTAGGTGGCGATACAGCTTCTTCCCGAACGGGCCTTGTTTTAAGCCTCACCATTTTGGGTACAGTTGAGAAAGACAAAGCAGTGAAACGCAGTGGTGCACAAGTTGGCGATCTGCTTGTTGTTTCTGGCGATTTAGGAGGCGCTTACGTTGGACTTCAACTGCTCGAAAGAGAAAAGTCGGTGTTTTTAGAACATCCTGGAGCTCAACCTGATTTGGAAGGGAACGACTATATTTTAGAAAGACAATTAAAGCCAGAAGCCCGTCAAGACATCATTGAATACCTTACAGAATCGGGCATTCAACCAACCTCGATGATTGATGTTTCGGATGGTTTGAGTTCAGAAATCTTGCATCTATGCGGCAACAGCCAAGTGGGCTGCACACTTTACGAAGAGAAAATCCCTATTGATCCTACCACTTACAATATGGCGCGTGAATTTGGGCTCGACCCAACCGTTTGTGCGTTAAGCGGTGGCGAGGATTATGAATTGCTCTTCACAATGAAGCAAGATGATTACGAAAAGCTGAAGAACAGTGCTTTACTTACTGTGATTGGTCACATGACCGATGCTTCACAGGGTGCTGTGATGATCGATAAGAGCGGCGGCCAACATGACATAAAAGCACAAGGTTGGTCGGCATTTGAAGCTAAGTAATTATTTCAGCTTGTTTTAAGCTACATTCGCAAAACCAACATTATTTCCTTCTTTATGAAAATTACATTTTTCGGTCATTCGTGTTTCGAGATCTCAGGAACTGATACGAGCGTTTTGTTCGATCCATTCATCAGACCCAACCCTGCAGCTGCCCATATTGATGTTTCATCGTTGAAACCAACTCATATTGTGCTTTCGCATGGCCATGGCGATCACGTTGCCGACGCAGCAGAAATTGCAAATCAAAGTGGAGCGATACTTATTGCGAATTACGAAGTGGCCACTTGGTTTGGAAATCAAGGTGTGAAGAACACTTTGGGAATGAATACTGGCGGGAAATTTACTGCTGGGAATTTGTCGGTTAGCTTAACCACTGCGCTACATTCAAGCAGCATGCCTGACGGTAGTTACGGCGGAAGTCCAAATGGGATCATCATTACCATTGATGGTAAAGCGGCTTACTATGCTGGAGATACCGATTTATTTAGCGACATGAAGTTAATTGCAGAATCATACAAACCATCTTTTGCGTTTCTTCCAATTGGAGATTTGTTCACTATGGGCATTGAACGCGCTGCAATGGCTGCCGAAATGATGGGAATGAAAAAAGTGATAGGAATGCATTTCGACACATTTCCTCCTATTGAAATAGATCATGCAGTTGCAAAAGCGCATTTTGCAAACAAAGGAATCGAATTGATCTTGATGAAAATAGGCGAAACGATCGAGCTTTAACTCAACTTCTGCTTAAAGAATCTTCTGAAGAGCGAAAGTCTGAACGGCTTTTAAGCTCTCCTTTTTTTGTTCGATAAATGCCAAATGAGCGCATTCATCGAGCACCACAAAATGTGCTTTCTTATTCAATGCCGCCATCTCTTTCGATCTTTCAAGAGGAATAAGCATATCGTCGTGCCCAGCAAGAATCATTACGGGGAATGTTGCTTTTTTCAAGATTTCTGAGCGATCTGCTCGATCTCTCATGCCAGCGAGCGCAGCATGAATGCCTTCTTTAGGTTGTTTCGACGCGATTTTCACCATCTTGAAAATCTTCTTACTAGCCTTCACGCCTGAGCGTTCGAAAAACAGATTGGGAATCACCGATGTGATGTATTTCATCTTGTGCGCATCAGCCGCTTTGATGGCTCGGTCGCGGTCGATCTTCTTCTCCTTGGTATCGGCAAAGCAGATAGAATTGAACATGACCAATGCTGAAACTGCTTCTGGATAACGCTCTGCAAAAGCAAGAGAAACATATCCTCCCATCGAGTGCCCAACCAACATGGCTTTTGGAATACTTTCAGCCTCCAACACAGTCTTCACCGCTTCTGCCATCAATTCCATGGAATGGTTGTCGCTTTGAACTGTCGATTTGCCATGGCCTGGAAGATTAATTCGAAACACTTTGAATTTAGTGCTGAGCTTCTCAGAAAAGGTTCGCCAGATCCTCGAACTTTCCATGAATCCATGTAAAAAAACAATAGCAGGACCTTGTCCTTCAGTCTTATAACTAATGATTCCTTTTTTGAATGCGATTTCCTTAGTCCCAACCATGCCGCAAATTTACGTTTCCATTGCACTTTACAGTTGCAACTAAAAAATTTAATGTATCAGATTAATTAATGCCTGATTGGGTTGCGCATTTGATGTGAGTTTGCGTCCTTTGCGCTCGGAAAATCTGAATGACTTACGGTTCTTCCCGCTTGTAAAACAACAATATACTCAATGAATAAAATTCAAGTAGCAAATCCGGTAGTAGAACTGGATGGAGATGAAATGACCAGAATCATCTGGAAATTTATCAAAGACAAATTGATCCTTCCTTACCTGGAACTCGACATTAAATACTACGATCTAGGTATGGAATACCGCGATCAAACCAACGACCAAGTTACCATCGATGCTGCTGAAGCGATCAAGAAGTACAATGTTGGTATTAAGTGTGCAACTATCACTCCGGATGAAGCCCGGGTGAAGGAATTTGGCTTAAAGCAAATGTGGAAAAGTCCAAATGGTACCATCCGTAATATCCTCGATGGAACCGTTTTTCGCGAGCCAATCGTTTGCAGCAATGTGCCGCGCTTGGTTCCTAATTGGACGGCTCCAATCTGCATCGGTCGTCACGCTTTTGGCGATCAATACCGTGCAACAGATTTCCTTACCAAAGGAAGAGGAAAGCTTACCATTAAATTTGAAAGTGAAGACGGACAGGTTTACGAACATGAGGTTTACAACTTCAAAGGCGATGGTGTTGCATTGGCAATGTACAATACCGATGAGTCGATCAGAGGATTTGCACGCGCTTGCTTGAATCAAGCAATCAGCAAAAAATGGCCATTGTACTTAAGCACCAAGAATACCATTTTAAAAAAATACGATGGTCGTTTTAAGGATATCTTCGAAGAAATCTACCAAAACGAGTTCAAGTCAAAAATGGACGAACTCGGAATCACTTACGAGCACCGTTTGATCGACGACATGGTTGCATCTGCTTTGAAATGGAACGGAAACTTCGTTTGGGCTTGTAAAAACTACGATGGTGACGTACAAAGCGACACTGTTGCACAAGGTTTTGGATCTTTAGGTTTGATGACTTCTGTGCTTGTAACGCCAGATGGAAAAACAATGGAAGCAGAAGCAGCACATGGTACTGTAACTCGTCACTTCCGCGCACATCAACAAGGCAAGAAAACTTCAACCAATCCTATTGCATCTATTTTCGCTTGGACACGTGGATTAGAACATCGTGGTCGTTTGGATGGAAATCAAGATTTGATCAACTTCTGCCAAACACTTGAAAAAGTTTGTGTTGATGTTGTAGAAACTGGAAAAATGACCAAGGATCTTGCGGTTTGTATCTACGGCGATAAGATTCAAGAAGGACAATACCTTTACACAGAAGATTTCCTTGAGGCAATCAACCAAGAATTGAAGACCCGTTTAGGCGCTTAATTCCTGATAATATTGATAATGAAAGGCTCCAGAAACGGGGCCTTTTTTATGCTCAAGTTTTGAGGAATCAGATTTTCATATCCTTCACGTTGAGTTGAAGGTTAACCTTTCCGTTCCAATGGTTTTCTTCGATCGCATAGCAAATATCGGCCGGAATACCTTGTGAAACGGCGTGTTCAAATTGCCCAAGATTAAAACCTATTGAATCGAATGCTGGCTGACCGTTTTTTCCCAAACGCATTTTGAGGTGGTTTGTACCAACGATTCGGCAGCGGCCATCATCGAGCATTCCACGCGAAACAAAAACTGGCGCCATGTTACCCGGACCAAATGGGGCGAATTGCTTTAAAACACGGTAGAACTTCCCATTGATTTCTTCAGGCTCGAGTTCGAGATCTACTTCCAAAACCGGAATTTTCTGTTCTTCGGTGATCGTTGAGGCGACCACTTTCTCAAACCGAACCCTAAATTCTTCTAAGTTTTCGGGTTTTAAGGTTAATCCAGCAGCATATTTATGTCCACCAAACTGTTCGAGCAAATCGGCGCATTCGCCAATGGCTTCGTGGATATCGTAATCTCTTACAGATCTTGCACTTCCAGTGATCTTGCCATTCGATTCGGTGAGCACAATGGTAGGTCGGTAGTATTTCTCCAAAACCCGAGATGCGACAATTCCTACAACACCTTTGTGCCAATGTGGTTGAAACAAAACGTTGGAACAAGCTGTGGAAGATTCTTCGTTCGATTCTAAGATTGCCAAGGCTTCGGCGGTCATCTGTTGGTCGAGACTTTTCCTGGTGGTGTTGTGTTGATGAATTGTGAAAACCGCTTCATCGGCATCTTGTCGATTTTCGGTAAGCAATAAATTCACGGCTTTCTTGCCATGATCGATTCTTCCAGCAGCATTGATACGCGGAGCCGCGGTGAACACAATATCGGTGATGGTAACTTCCTTTGTTTCGGAATTTTGACCAGAATCGCCAGCAATTTCCTTCGATGGGCGCAACAAGGCTTTCAAACCCGGACGAGGCTGTTGGTTGATTTTCTCCATGCCGTAGTATGCGAGAATTCTGTTTTCCCCCGTTACGGGGACAATGTCGGCAGCAATAGATGTAACCACCAAATCGAGCAGATCGAAAACGGTAACATCGGGCTGGAGTTTGGAATTTAACGCCTGCACCAGCTTGAAACCAATGCCACATCCCGACAATTCTTTGTAAGGATAAGGACAATCGGATCGCTTGGGATCGAGCACTGCTGATGCGTGTGGCAAAAGCGCACCAGGAAGATGGTGATCGCAGATGATGAAATCGATTTCCTTCTGAAGTGCGTATTCGACCTTGTCGATAGACCGAATTCCGCAATCTAGCGCAATGATGAGTGAGCAACCAGCTTCAGCGGCTACATCGATGCCCTGGAAAGAAATTCCGTAGCCTTCGCTATATCGATCGGGAATATAATAACAGATTCGTCCTTCGGTAAAAAATGGTTTCAAGTAAGCAAACACAAGCGCTACAGCCGTTGTACCATCAACATCATAATCGCCATAAATCATTATCCGCTCGTCGGATTCGAGTGCTAACAAGATCCGATCAACGGCAAGATCCATGTCTTTCATTAAAAAAGGATCATGCAGATTTTTCAGTTCTGGCCGAAAAAACGTTCGTGCTTCATCGAACGATTTTATTCCTCTTTGTACCAACATTGTAGCGATTTGCCAATCAACCTTAAGTTCGGAAATTAAATGTTGTACGACCTCGTGATCAGGTTTGGCGATCAATTTCCACTTTGTTTCTTGGCTGCTGAGCACTGGCATATGCAATTGTTTAGGCGCAAAACGAAATTACGGCGCATTCTCATGTGTCTGTTTGGCCAATTGGGGAAGTTTTCAACCCGACGGTTGATAAGTGGAATGATGCACAGTTCTTACAGGCTTTGTATGAACAAATGCGTAGAAAGTCGGTTATTTGCCCAATGAAATCTTCGGCGATCGTTATTGGTGCAGGAATCGGTGGAATTGCCACTGCGATTCGATTGGCATGCAAGGGCTACAAGGTTTCAGTTTACGATAGGAATGCCTACACAGGCGGAAAACTTACTGAAATTCGTGAGGGCAATTATCGTTTTGATGCAGGTCCGTCGTTGTTCACTTTACCAGATCAAGTAGACGAACTTTTTAGGCTTGCCGGCGAAAACCCGCGGGATCATTTTAACTATGAAAGATTGAGTGATACTTGTCATTATTTTTGGGATGACGGCACCTTTCTTCCGGCTTCGGGAAGTCCAGAAATATTTGCAAAACAAGTTGAAGAAACACTCGGCGTTCCTGCTTCGAGGGTTACGAATTATTTGAAAAAAGGAGCTTTTATCTACAACACGACTGCGCCTGTTTTTTTGGATCAATCGCTGCACAAATGGCAGAATTTCATCAATTGGAAAACCTTGCGTGGTGTAGCATGCATGCCGTGGCTGGGTGTTTTCAGCAAATTGCACAACGACAATGTGAAGCAAACTGGAGATCCTAAACTAACACAACTTTTCGATCGCTATGCCACCTACAATGGCTCGGATCCATATCGTTCGCCAGGTGTTTTGCAAAGTATCCCACACCTAGAGTTCAATACTGGCGCTTGGTATCCTAAAGGGGGAATGCATGAAATCTCCCAGTCGCTAACTGCTTTGGCAAAAAGAATTGGCGTCCAATTTCATTTGTCGCAAGCGGTTGATAGAATCGTGGTTGAAAACAAAGTGGCTCTTGGAATTGAAGTAGGAGGAAAAATTGTGCGGGCCAATCAAATTGTTTGCAATGCAGACGTTTATCCAGCATACCGAAATCTGCTGAAGGATCAAAAAGCACCGGAGAAAACTTTACAACAAGAGCGTTCGAGTTCGGCCTTGATTTTTTACTGGGGAATTAAGAAGCAATTTACTGAATTAGACATGCACAACATCTTTTTCAGCAACGATTATAAAGAAGAGTTTAGGTTATTGTTTGAAGGACATACAGTGTCGGATGATCCAACAGTGTATGTGAATTTAACTACGAAGTATCATTCCGACGATGCACCTGAAGGCTGTTCGAATTGGTTTGTGATGATCAATGTGCCAAGAAATACTGGTCAAAATTGGGATGAATTGATCCAACGAAGTCGTAGGAACATTCTAAAAAAGTTGAGTAAAAACCTAAAAACATCTATTGAAGACCTCATTGAATGTGAGCAGATCTTAGATCCAAGAAGCATTGAGAGCAGAACAGGATCTCACCAAGGTTCCTTGTATGGTAGCAGTTCCAATTCTCGTGATGCGGCGTTTTTAAGACATCCGAATTTTAGTCAGGGGATTAAGCATTTGTGGTTTTGTGGAGGCAGTGTACATCCCGGCGGAGGAATTCCATTGTGCCTGAAATCGGCAAAAATCATCGACCAAATGCTTCCAAAGGCATGAAAAAATCAAGGATATTTCTAGGCAACATGCCAGTGATCATTTTGGCAATTTTCCATTTGGTTGGGCTTTTGGGGTTGATGTCTCCCTTTGCAGAAAATTTCAAGTGGTTAACGCCATTCCATTTGATGCTTTGTTTTGTATTGTTAGTAGGCAGTCAGAAAAAGTACGACGCATCATTTGCAGCATTTTTAATGCTATCGTATTTGGTGGGCTTTGCGGCCGAATGGATCGGCGTGCACAAAGGTTGGCTTTTCGGCGATTACCATTATGGGAAAGTGTTGGGGCCAGGTTTAGATGAAATCCCTTTTATGATCGGGATTAACTGGTATTTATTGAGTTATTCGGCAGGACAAATTGTGGCCAAGTTAAAATTCCGACCTTGGCTATCGGTCATTTTAGGTGCGCTGTTGATGACTGGATTGGATTTTTTGATAGAGCCAGTTGCCATACGTTTGGATTATTGGGTTTGGGAAACGTCAGAAATTCCATGGACGAATTACCTCGGCTGGTTTGTGGTATCTTTGCCACTGCAATGGGCTTCGGTATATTGGAACCGAGAAAACAATCCCGTTGGATCTTGGTTATTTATTTTTCAATTACTGTTTTTTGTTGCTTTGAATTTTTTGAATTGATATGCACTTGTTCATCAATACAATGATCGTTGTCGCCACATTCGTGGGAATGGAATTTACGGCTTGGGCTACGCATAAGTACGTTATGCACGGGTTTTTATGGATGCTTCATCGCGATCATCACGAGCCACATGACCATATTTTCGAAAGAAACGATGCCTTTTTCTTGATTTTTGCCATACCAAGTTGGTTGCTAATTATGTTTGGCATGATGGCAGGAAATGATTTTCGATTGTACATTGGAATTGGGATAGCTGTTTATGGTTTCGCTTATTTCTTGGTGCATGAAGTCTTTATTCACCAACGGCTACCTTATTTTAAGCGAAGTGATAGTTGGTATTTACGAGCAATTCGAAAAGCCCATAAAGTGCATCATAAGAACCAAGGAAAACAAAATGCTGAATCGTTTGGAATGCTAGTAGTTGCGGCTAAATATTTCAAGGAGCAAATTAATGCTACCCGATAAATACACTTATTTAGCATTAATGTTAGGCAGCATCGCCTATCCTCTTTCACAAAGTTTTGAAAAACGGGTGTTTATGTGGAAAAGGATGCGTGAAATCGCGCCTGCTATTTTCATTACCGCGCTGTTTTTTACCATTTGGGATGTTTACTTTACAATAGAACGTGTGTGGTGGTTTAGCGATACGCATACCCTTCCTTATCGGTTCATTTACATGCCATTAGAAGAATGGTCGTTTTTCTTTATCATTCCTTATTGTTGCTTTTTTGTGTATTTCGTGGCGAATTATTTTATCCCATCCGATCCATTGAAAAAGTACCAGCACTTCATCGCAAGAATTTTAGGTGGTTTTTTGTTAATTTTTGGTATTGTTTACTTTGATAGAATTTATACATCGGTAGCAACCTTAGGCTCAGGCGCTTTGTTGTTGTTTCTTACCTACAAGGTGAAAGTGGATTATTTGGGAAAGTTTTTTCTTGGATTTTTATTTTCCACAATTCCATTCATTTTGGTGAACGGACAGCTTACCGAAATTCCAGTAGTGATGTACGACAACGCTGAAAATACTGGCATCAGAATTACGATCGAAGGCCTTGCTAATATTCCAGTGGAAGACCTAGCCTACAATCTTCTGATGCTACTAATGAACGTAAGCATTTATGAATTTCTAACGGCACGAAGAGCTCGTTTGGCAGGTTAATCAGGATTTTTTTAATACTTTTGAAAAGATCATTTTTAAATTATGAAATTCAAATTTCCATTTTCCCTACTGCTTGTTGCTATTGCTGTTGGTGCTTGCAAAAGACTAGACCAATTGGTTAGTTTTAATTTAGACACCAAAGACCAAGTAGTTTGGGAAAAAGCTCCAGATTCATTGTTAACAGATACCATTTTAAACAATGAAGTAATCTTTTTCGTATCGCAGGATTTTTCATTTAACGACAACGAAAAATTTGAGCAAAACAACGCAACATCAACTACAGTTGAAGATGTGGAAGCGCTGAGCCTTACCATTCTGATTGATTCTGGAGCGACCAATTTTTCATTCATGAAAGATATGGCAGTGTATATTTCTTCACCGAGCAATTTATTTAAAGACACCGAATTGATCGGGCTTGAGAATCCGGATCCAACAGAAAATTTTATTACAATGGATCTAACACCAACAAACGAAGAGTTTTTGAATTTCATCCAGAGAGACAAATACCGTTTTAGAACCGAATTCACACTTGTTAGTCCAATGCCCGACACCGTTTACATGTCTTACAAAATGGGCTTCCGATTGAAAGCCACACCAAAAGAATGATTTCAAATTCTGCGGAGAATTCGGCAATGCCATTAGTTTCTATAATTGTCCCAACATTTAATTACGCCCATTTTATTGGCGAAACTCTAACAAGTATTCAAAAACAGGAATATCTCAATTGGGAATGTATTGTAGTTGATAATGGATCTACCGATCAAACAGAGTCGGTAGTTGAAGAATTTGTTCGAAAAGACCCAAGGTTTCATTATGCTAAAATTCCACACAGCACCACATCAGCTAGCCGAAACCGAGGTATAGAACTGTCCTCTGGCGATTACATTCAGTTTGTTGATGCCGACGATCAAATCCAAACTGGTAAAATTTCTAACCAGATAAAGCTATTTGAAGCGAATCCAGAAGCAGGATTAATCTACAGCCATGCTCTGTATTACGACAGCGGAAATCCATCTGAAACAAGATTTACGAATGATGCGACCAATATGCCTTGGATGCCCGAATATACAGGGCATTCTTGGGGGATGTTTTCAAGGATGTACCATAAAAATATTTTTGTAATATCTTCCCCTTTGTTGCGACGGAAATTGGTGTTAGATGCTGGTAGTTTTCACGCACCACTCAATTGGGTTGAAGACTGGGAGTTCTACTTGCGCATTTTGGCTCAAAATACATGGATGGTGTATGATCCTTCACCGCTTTCGATTTCTCTAATTAGAGTTCATCCTAAAAGTCTGAGTCGAAATCGTGTAATGATGTACGAACAATCACTTCAAGCGAGGAAACGATTGCTGATTTTACTCCACGAATTAGCGCATAAAGGACTCTCAGAAGCCAATTCCTTAATCAAAGAAAACAACAACTATGAAGCTTATCTATATCGGCTGCTCTATATGGAAACGCTACAAGTGAATAAACGTAAGGCATGGCATTATCTCCGCCAGTTTGCAAGTCGAAAAAGAGATCGCATTATTTTGGCAAAATTCCTTCTTGCAATCATTAACCGTAAATTTCCTATTTTGGAGACCAATACATGAGCCTCAGCGCTTAATCGGGCAAATTGGAGTATGGTTTTTACAGTAAATTAAGCCTTGTAAATTTGAATCAAATTCCAATTCAATAAAAATCTTCAAGTACATGCAACAAATTGAGTTAAATAAGTATCTCTAACGCATAATTATCCTGATCAATTCCAGAAATTTTCTAATTTTGCCTACCTTTTCCGACGCTTGTTTAACATCGAAATGAAATCAACAAACCATCCCATTATGCTGATAAACAGCAGAATACTGAGTTTTTTCCTTGCACTGCTTATACCGGCACTCGCATTTGCTCAGAACCCAACTGGCTCGCAAGGGCAAACTAATGTTCCTATCAGTGCAGAGGTCTACAATAGCCTAAAGGCGCAAGGTTTACTTAATCCGAATGCTAATTATGTAGTGAGCGGCCCGATTTCATCAGGTACCGTTACTCCAGCAAATCATGTAACCCGTTCAAGTAGAGCAGAGTTGTCTGCCCCTCCTTGTGGTTATATTGCAACTACAGACTTTTTAGATCCTTGGGGAGGTGAAGTTTATTTTGATGACGCTCCACCAGCTGGAGATTTCGAAGTTCAAATTCCTTTCGATTTTTGTTTTTACGGAACCAACTACAACAGTTTCTTCATCAACAACAACGGGAACATCACGTTCGAAGCTTCATACAATACATTTACTTCTCAAGCATTTCCTGCAGCGGGTATTCCTGCTATGATTGCTCCATTTTGGGGAGATGTTGACACCGGAGAGCCTATCATCAATCCACTAGGGCAAATTCGCTACGACGTTTACCCAGAATACGCAGTTGTTTCTTGGGATACTGTGGCTGTTTATCCTGAAAATGGAGCCCTTAGAAATACTTTTCAATTGCTTATTTCAAATGGCACAAGTAGTGTATTGCCTCCAGGTTCTAACATTGCCTTTATTTATGCCGATATGCAATGGACAACAGGAACGGCATCTCAAGGTGTAGGCGGATTTGGCGGAACTCCAGCAACAGTTGGTGTGAACCGTGGAGATGGCATTGACTACATCCAATTGGGTCGATTTGATGCTCCAGGCAATACTTATGATGGTCCGTTTGGAAACGTCGATCAAGTAAGTTTCCTCGACAATACAGTTTTCTTTTTTAATACCTGTTTGCAACCTGGTGCTCAGAACAATATTGCACCACTTGCAATCGGAGCTCCATTGTGCGATACAATCGTGGTTTGTGCTGGTGGTACTTTTGATGTCGATTTCGATTTCATTCCAGTTGAGCCTGGTCAAACTGTAGATGCGCAGCTTATCACTGATGCCGTTCCAGGTTTCGCATTGGGATCAATTACTGCAGGAACAACCTGTACAGTATTAGGAACATTTACAGGTGGCTCAGGAAACTTAGGTTACAATACAGTTACTTTCACTGCTACTGATAACGGAACGCCTGCAGCATCTTACACCATTAATTTGGTTTTCAATGTCATTGAAAATGGCTTTATTCCACAAATCATTGGAGTTCCATTCATTTGCAGTGGCGAAGCGGCATTGCTTTCAGTAAGTGGTGGAACTTATGATGAATATGCTTGGTCACCTAACAACGAAAGCACATCAACAATTAACGTTACTCAAGAAGGTTCTTATTCGGTTACAGTTATTTTAGACGGATGTGTGGGTACTTCTGATCCTTATGATGTTGCATCTGCATTTTCACCTGAGCCTGTTGTAATCGGAGAAGACACCGTTTGTAATACACAAGTAACTCAACTATATACTGCAGATCAATATTCAAGTTATCTTTGGTCAACACCATCAAACCTCGATACCATTTTGGTAAGTGGTGGATCATACACAGTTACAGTAACAGACACAAACGGATGTTCGGGAACTTCTGCACCATTTATCATTGCCTCAATCAGTTCCATTACACCAGTAATTGTAGGTGACAACCACACTTGCTTTAATGAAACGGCTCAGCTTTCTACAACAACTGAGTTTGTTTCTTACGAATGGTCGAACAACACCTTCGGTAGTTTAGCGCTTGTAACAGCAGGAGCCTATACTGTAACTGTTGAGGATGAAAATGGATGTATCGGTACGTCTCAGCCATTTGTTGTAGGCAATTCAACACCAACACCGCAAATTGAAGGATTAGAGAGATTTTGTAAATACGATACCATTGAACTTTTCGTAAACGATACATTCGACCTTTACCGTTGGATTTATTTAAACGATACGCTCAGCACTGCCGATACAACTACTTGGACTGGTGGAACACCCGACAACGACGATATTATTGTTATCGTAACTGATGCATTTGGCTGTGTTGGTATTGATACGCTCAATGCTCCATACACTGAGCTACCAACCGCAGGCCTCGCTTATGTGCCAAATACCGCTGCAGTGTTGTTAAATACTCCGATCAACTTTACCAATACATCCACTCCAGGAGCTGGCGATACTGTTGCCACTTGGTTCTGGGTATTCAATAATCCTCCAGCTGACGAGGATACTGTTTACATCCCTTCTCCAACAGAATCTTTCCCAGATACTGGACAAGTAGATGTGACCATTATCTTAACTACAGAATTGGGCTGTAAAGACACACTAACGATTCCAATAATAATTATCGACAAGCCTTACGTGCCTAACGTTTTCAGTCCGAATGGTGATGGCAAAAACGACTTTTTCGTGATTCCATTCATTGATGGATACCCTGAAAATACAGTAGTTGTATACAGCCGATGGGGTAAAGTTGTTTATGAAGGCACAAACTATAAGAGCAATTGGGATGGCGATAACGTGCCAAGCGGTACTTACTTCTACGTAGTTTCAGCACCAACTTTGTCTGAACCACTTAAAGGAACTGTGACGATTTTCAAAGAATAATTTAAGCTATTTAAAAACCTTCGAAAGGGACTCATATTTATTGAGTCCCTTTTTTTTTAAACAAATATGGGGGTTAACTTGTATTTTTGCATTCAAATTTTTACTGTGAAAGTTACCGAACATCTCGACAACGCGAAAGACAAAACTCTTTTCTCATTTGAAGTACTACCTTCACTTAAGGGAAGAGATATCCAAGATTTGTATAATGGCATCGAGCCACTGATGGAATTTGATCCAAGTTTTATCAATGTAACATACCACAGAGAAGAATTTATTTATAAGAAGCTTAGCAACGGTTTACACGATAAAATAGCTGCACGCAAACGCCCAGGAACAGTTAGTATTTGCGCTGCTATTAAGAATAAATTCAAAGTCGATACAGTGCCACATCTTATTTGTGGTGGCTTTACCCGCGACGAAACAGAGCTTGCATTGATTGATATGCAATATCTTGGAATGAACAATGTTCTCGCCCTCCGCGGAGATCCCGTAAAAGGAGAATCTACATTTGTACCTGAAAAAGATGGCCACGTTTACACCTCAACTTTGGTGAAACAAGTTTCAATGATGAATCAAGGTCGGTATATTGATGACGAAATTGTTGAAGGTATTCCTACAGACTTTTGCATTGGTGTTGCGGGTTATCCTGAAAAACATTTCGAGGCCCAAAACATGAAAACCGACTTGCGTTACTTGAAAGAAAAAGTGGATGCAGGTGCTCATTATATTGTTACTCAACTGTTTTTCGACAATCAGAAATTTTTCAATTTCGTTGAAGAATGTCGAAGTATTGGCATCAATGTTCCTATTATTCCAGGTTTAAAGCCTATTACCACGTTGAAACACATCACCTTCTTGCCTAAAACATTTCATATCGATATGCCCGAGGCGCTTGCTGATGAATTAGAAAAATGTAAGAACAATCAACAAGTTACAGAAGTGGGCATCGAATGGGGAATTCAACAAACAAAAGAGCTCATTGAATATGGCGTTCCTTGCATCCATTATTATACTATGGGGAAATCGGAGGCCGTGAAAAAAATCGTAAAAACGGCCTACTAATAAGCCAATCGAATTAACGCGGTTCCTTCGCGCCCGTCGCCAACCATATATAAAAACTGGTTGATGATCATAGCCCCACATTCAATTTGTACCGGAACATCGTTCTCAAACGACTTGATTGGAACACCCGCAAAATTCGACACCAACTTACTGTTTTCGGGAAAGTTGAATTTGGCCTCTCCTTTTTCTTTTATATTCAAGTTGTACAAAACACCTATTTCATTATTCGATTCCTGCAATTGGCAGGATAAATAAACTCGATCGTTTTCGATGAGATGTTGCTTTTTCTCAATAAGATGCGATTTTGTAATGAACCCTGTGCTCGACATCTTTAGCAATACAACGTTGTTTATATAATAGTGCTGGTTACAAACCATCATATTCGATCGAAAATCTGTTTGGCAAATTTCCTCCGACGATTGTTGTTCTAGTAAGATGGAAATCTCTTGGCTACCGAACTTTTGCATCGCAACCAATCGAATGTTTTCAAACAATTCATCGAAGCTTTGAGGTGAATTTTTCAAGCCTTCAAGTTTCATCAATTCTGAAAAACCAAGCATTACTTTCGCCTCAATCAATGTCTTCTCTCGATTAATAGTTAAGTAAAATAAGCCTTCTGGCAATTTTTCATCGGCGCTCTTCCCATATATCCCTGATACTGCAATAAGGTCTTCGTTGATTGCTTCAAACCTGATGTCCTTCATCGACTTGTCGGGAATGTCGAGCGAGTACTCTACTATCTCGTCGCTCAATACTGGAAACGCAAATAAAGAATAACTGTGTTTTGGGTTCTTACCATCGCTAAACCAATCAATCAGCAATTCAACATTGCCGCGATGATCTAACTTTGTTTGCAGCACTTTAAACCGATATCCACTAGATGGTATGAGTTGATGGATTGTTTTTATTTGTTGAAGCTGATCGTTGAATACAGTAAAATCGATTTGAAGCGAATCCGACTTCAATGGATAGCCGGCAGATAAAGCAAGCAATCGATCACATTTTTCGTTGTAAACCAAATGAAAACGCGCTTGAGAATTGCTAAAGAATGATGCTGAAACGCGCATCAATTCTTTTCCTTGGGAAGGCTTTAGTTCAGCACTTTCAAAATCGGGCAATTTGTACTTAAGCACATTACATTTCTGCTCTTTGTCGTAACCAGATCCAAAAATCATGAGCTTATTCCCAAACGATTTTACCCCTTCAGGAAAAAATTCAAGTTGATCAACGTAACATTTTTCAAATCGTGTTTGTGAAACGCGGTTTAAAGAGGCGGAGTCAAACAACTCAACCATCAAATCCGATAAGAACTCCGAATCGTTGGTTTTGCCTTTCAGCAATGCGATTCTTCCTTCATAAAGGCCGACCAACTCTACGGGCTGATATTTTTGGTCAGCCTTTTCGGCTTTCCCACGTTTGAATTCCTGCCCGCACAATATACTCGGAACAGCAAAAAACATCAGTAGGATCAACCTAATCATACTTCAGCCTTTCGAATAACATTGGATGCAGCCTTGTTCTTGTTTGCCAACTGTCCGCAAGCGGCATCGATGTCTTTTCCGCGACTTCTTCGCACATTTACGATCACTCCTTTTTTCTCCAAGAATCCAACAAAAATATCCACTTGCGCTTCATCTGCACGTTTGAAGTCTCCTTCTCCTATTGGGTTGTATTCAATAATGTTAACCTTTGTAGGCACCCGGCGCGTAAACCTTTCCAACTGTGCAGCATCCTCTAAAGAGTCGTTAAAATCTTTAAAAATGATATACTCCAACGTTGGTCGAGTTCCTGTTTTATCGTAAAAATAAAGTAACGCATCCGCCAATTCGTCAAGGCTGTTACTCTCGTTGATCGGCATAATTTTACTGCGTTTCTCATCGTTGGCAGCATGTAGCGAAAGGGCTAAATTAAACTTCACCTCATCATCGCCGAGCTTTCTGATCATTTTCGAGATACCGGCAGTTGAAACGGTAATTCGTTGCGGCGACATGCCCAAACCATCAGGAGATGTAATCTTCTCAATGCTTTCAATCACATTTTTATAATTCAGCAAAGGTTCACCCATGCCCATGTAAACGATATTCGAAAGTGGGATTGCATAATTCTGCTCACTTTGTTTTCTGATATAGGCTACTTGATCGTAAATCTCACCTGCATCTAGATTTCGAATCAATTTCATTTTCCCTGTCGCACAAAACTTGCAAGTCAACGAACAGCCTGCCTGCGACGAAATACAGGCAGTCATGCGCGATCTAGTTGGAATCAACACTCCTTCAACAACTTGTCCGTCATACAATTTGAAAGCTGTTTTGATAGTTCGATCGGAGCTTTTTTGCGACTCGGCAGGACGAAGCGGACGAAATGCAAAATGCTCTTTGAGCTGATTGCGTAAATCGAGGCTAATGTTGGTCATCTGATCGAAATCAGTTGCCGATTTTTTCCAAAGCCATTCAAAAACTTGCTTCGCTCTAAACTTTGGATGTTTATGCAATTCGAACCATTCCAGCAATTCAGGAAAGCTCATTTTTCGGATATCGGGTTGTGTTTCAGTCATGCGCGTGGCAAAGATACTGCTTATTCCGACGTTGTTTTTCATACTTAGTAAAGCGAGCATCTGTCGAATTTCTGCACCTTTGCAGGGTGAGAAAAATCAGGACCGATTGGCTGTTTACAAATCTTGAAAGCCCAATTTTTAATGGGATGCTTTGGGTAAATGAAGATGGAAGCATCGCCCAAGTTTTAAAGCCTTTAGATGCCGAATACCATGCAAACTATGCCGAATATTTACCCGGCTGGATTGTTCCTGGTTTTGTAAACGCTCATTGCCACCTCGAGCTTTCTCATCTCAAAGGGAAAATCGACGAACAAACCGGTTTAAATGGGTTTATTTCTAAGCTCATGCAAGTGCGAAACGACAATGAGCAGCGAGAAATAGCTATTCAGGAAGCCGATACAGAAATGCATCTTTCTGGCATAGTCGCAGTTGCCGATATCTGCAATGGCGCTGGCACTTTCGATATAAAGCGAAATTCTTCGATTTATTACCACAGTTTAATTGAAAGATTTGGATTTAATGGTCAATTGGCGCATTCTATTTTAAACGAAGGTCAAGCCTTATTAGCCGAATTGGGAAAATGGCCGGGAAATATGTGCTTACACGCACCTTATTCTGCATCGATCGAGTTACAAACTTTGGTGAAAAATCATTTGGATAACCAAAGCACTGGATTTTACAGCATTCACCACGCTGAATCGGAAGCCGAAATCGAATTGTTCGCCACTGGAACTGGCGCAATGGCAGATCGAATGAGAAATCTAGACTTAATCGGAGAAAAATTCCCATTTGCCGGCATTCGACCAATCGATTATTTGATCGATTTCTTTCCAAGAGATAAAAACATTCTGCTCGTGCATAATACTTTTATCAGTGCCGACGACCTTGAAAAAATTCAGGTTTACCACGACAGACTTTTTCTGTGTTTATGCCCAAATGCCAACCTTTACATCGAAAACACGCTCCCAGACATCAATAAACTTTGGGAATCAGAGTTTTTGATCACTATTGGCACTGATTCTTTAGCATCAAATCATCAATTGAACATGTTAAGCGAAATCAAGGCCATTCAACAGTATTACCCAGCTATTCCTATTGAAGAGTTGTTTCGATGGGCAAGCCTAAATGGGGCAAAATTATTGGGCATCGAAAAAGAAAAGGGGCATTTTTCACAAGGAAGCAAACCCGGAATTGTTCACATTCAAGGTGTGGATAACACACAGAAAAAATTAACATTGGAAAGCTATTCCAGACTCATCTGAGTTGTAGGTTTGCAAGTTGATGCTTCCGGATTTCCGGTTTTGAGCATCTTTTAAGCCTTCATGAAAGAAAGTCAACTGATATTCTGTTTCATACGTCTGCCAATCGTAGGTTTGACAATGGAGGCGTTTCTCATCAAACTACTTGATAATCAAACATTTTCGTATGAATACCAACGGGTAATCTACGAACGTCGTGAGGATTATAATTACCCATTTACTGAGGTAGAATTGCAGGTAATTAAGAAGCTTGCCGACCTCACTCCTCAATCGGTAGAGAGGGTATTTAACAAGAAAAAAGTTAAAAAAGAGCTGTTTCTCGATAAGCTTTCGAAAGATGAAGAGCAAATGAAAGTGCTCAATCTTTTTTTCGACAAGAAAATTGCTGCTTGTTTATTGCTTTTGCGAGGGCAGCAGGTTTACTGGAGAGTGAAAGCTTCGGATCATCCAGGCATGCTGCCTTATCCGGTGCACGCGCATTCATTAAAAATGGTTTACCATTTCACTAAAGTGAGTGATGGAATCGAATATGCCCTTAAGTTATACGATGGTGAAAGCCAAATAAAACCATCTGATACAGGTACTCAAGTGCTCTGCAGCGAATCAGGTTGGTTAATGCATTCCACAGGGATTTACTCCCTTTCGGATGGTACCGACGGACAAAAAGTGCAGCCTTTCCTAAAGAAAGATGTGTTGGAAATTCCTGATCGATTGGCGGATAAGTTTATTTCCGCTTTCCTAATAAAGGCATCTAGAAGATCGGAGGTTATCTTTTCAGGCTTTGATGTACAAGACAAGCCAGATTCACTCAAAGCGGTGTTGAGTTTGTCGCTCGATTTAGAACATCAGCCTCTATTTCAACTGAATTTCCATTACGATCAATTTCAAGTAAACGAAACTCAGGAGCAAGAACTGCTCGCTCAGGTTGTTCGCAAAGGCGACAAGATCCTCATCAAAAGGTTTCATCGAAAATCTAAGTGGGAGAATCAGCAAACCCAACTGGTGATCGATTCTGGAATGGTGAAAATAAAGCCCTCTTGGTTCATTCCTTCTGGAGCACCCGAAGATGGAGCAAGAAAAGTTGAAGAGATGATCTCTTGGATTTCAATGCACAAGCCAAGTTTCGATGCGCTGGGTATTGAAACCGAAACTCTTTGGAACGGGCAGGAATTTTTGGCGATGATTCCAGAAGTGGTTACCAAAGAAATGAGAGAAGAGGCCGATTGGTTCGACTTATTTGCAATAGTAAAAGTGGGCAAATACGAGATTCCATTTATTCGCTTCAAGCGAAATATCCTCGAAAGAAATCCGCTGTTCAAGCTGCCTGATGGAAAAATGCTCGTATTGCCGGAATCTTGGTTTGTCAGATATGCCGACTTATTCGAGTTCAGCGAAGAATCAGAAGACTCAATCCGACTGCATCGTCAACATCAAGGTTTGCTTAATGGGCACCCGCTTCTAGCAGGTGATATCAATAGCCGCTTGGCAGAAAATCAGAAGAAAATTTACACCGGCGAAAACCAAAAGTCGTTTGCTGTGCCTGAAAACCTTCAGGCAACACTGCGCGATTACCAGAAAAAAGGCTTCGACTGGCTGTGCATGATGGCCGAAAACAAATTAGGCGCATGTTTAGCCGACGACATGGGCCTCGGCAAAACCATCCAAGTGATTGCTTTGCTCCAGTATTCGCGCGACCATAAGCTGGTTTCTACATCCAACCAAGCACTAGCGCTATCAGCTCAGTTAGACATTTTTTCAAACGAAGAAGAATCTCTCCTTTTGCCTAGTTTAATTGTAATGGCGCCTTCGTTGATTCACAATTGGGAAAAAGAGCTTCAAAAATTTGCACCTTCACTTAAAGTAAAGCGTCATTCAGGCTATCGAAGAACCGAACATGCCGAAAATTTAATTGATGCCGATGTGATTCTTACCACTTACGGTGTTGTGAGAAACGACCTCGACATGTTGCAGAAAATCGAATTTGGCAACATTGTTTTGGATGAAAGTCAGTTGATTAAAAACATGCGCTCGATGAGCTTTCAGTCTGTTCGAAAGCTCAATGGAATGAGCCGAATCGTACTCACTGGAACGCCAGTTGAAAATTCACTCACTGATTTATGGTCTCAGCTCACTTTTTTGCAGCCGGGTTTGCTTGGGAGTTACAATTACTTCCGCCACGAATTTGTAATTCCGATCGAGCAAAACAAGGATGATCAAAAACTGGCGAGGTTGCAAAAAATTATTCGTCCGTTTATTCTTCGTAGAACAAAAGAAGAGGTTGCTCCTGAACTTCCAAATCAAACCCGCATCATCCATTATTCGAACATGGATGAGGACCAAAAAAAGAATTATGAAGACCAAAAATCTTGGTACAGAAATCGGATCCTAGAAAACGTATCCCGCGAGGGCATTCAAAAAAGTCAGATTCTAATTCTAAGAGGCTTAACGCAATTGCGGAAACTAGCTATTCACCCAGTGCTCGACAATCCTGATTACATTGGTGATTCTGCTAAGTTCAACGATGTCTTGATTCGACTTGAAGAGCTGAGGTATCAAAATCGAAAAGTGCTGATTTTCTCTCAGTTTGTTAAGCATTTACAATTGTATCGAAGAGCATTCGAGGAAAATGGTACTCCGTATTCGTGGCTCACAGGCGAGGTACCTCAACTTCAGCGTGGCTCTGTGATCAGTGCTTTCGAAAATCACCCTGGACATAAAGTTTTTTTGATTCAGCTTAGAACTGGTGGTTCGGGTTTAAATCTAACAAAAGCCGACTGTGTATTTTTGCTCGATCCATGGTGGAACCCAGCGCCAGAAGAGCAGGCTATTGCTCGCTCCCATCGCATCGGGCAACATCAGCCTGTGTTTGTTTGGCGCTTCATTACAAAAGACACTATCGAGGAAAAAATCATGAAGCTTCAAGATAAAAAGTCGCGGATTGCCGGCGATATTATTAGCCAAGCCAATCCATTATCGAGAATCTCTCAAGAAGAATTAGAAGAGCTATTTGGATAATTGACTAAATTACCGCACTATTCCAATCTATTTCGTAGATTTTATGATACCCGAACCTATTTTAAAGAGGAACTTAAGTGCTGATCTTAGGGCTTCTCTTGTAGTATTTCTTGTTGCTTTACCGCTTTGTTTAGGCATCGCTTTAGCCTCGGGAGCACCTGCGTTTTCAGGCATTATTGCTGGAATTGTTGGAGGAATTGTAGTGGGAATGCTCAGTGGCTCAAAAGTGAGTGTGAGCGGTCCTGCTGCCGGGTTAACAGTAGTGGTTTTAGACTCCATCAAAACACTTGGAACATTTGAAGCCTTTCTGCTTGCAGTTTTTTTAAGCGGCATCTTTCAAGTAATTCTTGGTTGGCTCAAGGCTGGTCGATTGGCCAATTTTTTTCCCTCTTCAGTAATCAAAGGCATGTTGGCCTCTATTGGACTAATCCTGATTTTCAAGCAACTTCCACATGCTTTAGGTTACGACTTTGATTATGCAGGAGATGAATCTTTTCTCGAAAACGAAGGGCACAACACCTTCATCGACATCTATTACGCCTTCCTTGATCCAGCTTATTTAGCTATCATCATTAGCATTTCATCGCTGGTATTGATGGTTCTTTGGGACAAATTCGCAGGCAAAGTGAGTCCGTTCGCCAAGCTTATTCCTGGAGCCTTGTTGGCAGTGGTTTCTGGTACAGTAATAAACACAATTGCTGTGTCTAATTTACCTGGTCTCGCGCTGATGCAAGAACATCTTGTTGCGTTGCCAACAGACTTGCTTAAAGGTGGATTTAGCGAAATGATGAAGTTTCCAGATTTTTCACAAATCCTGAATCCAAAAGTGCTACAAGTGGCGATAACAATCGCAGTTATTGCAAGTATCGAAAGCTTACTCAGTGTTGAAGCTTCCGATAAACTCGATCCAGATCATCATATTAGTCCGCCAAATAAAGAACTCATTGCTCAAGGTGCAGGGAATATGTTGTCGGGAATTTTAGGTGGGATTCCAGTTACAGCCGTAATTGTTCGGAGTTCTGCCAATATCCTTGCAGGAGCGAAGTCGAGGTATTCGGCAGTTTTCCATGGATTTCTATTGCTGATTTCAGTCGTGTTAATTCCCCGGTTTTTGAATCAAATTCCGCTTTCAGCATTGGCCGCAGTATTACTTACGGTTGGGTATAAGCTCACAAAACCATCGGTTTTCAAAGAATTATTTGCAAAAGGCACAGATCAATTTATTCCTTTTGCTGTTACTATTGTTGCTATCCTTTTCAGCGATCTATTGATTGGAATTGGAATCGGATCGGCCACCGGCTTGTTCTTTATTCTCAAATCAAACCTGAAAAAGGCCGTTGTTATGGTGAATGATGGTTCTAACTATCTCATTCAACTCAAGCACAATGTGAGTTTTATCAATAAAAGTATTTTACGTGAAAGCTTCAGTAAAATTCCCGATGGAAGTTATTTGATTATTGATGGAACCTCAGCCATATTTATCGATACAGACATCATCGAAACCATTGAAAATTTTTGCAAATCAGCACCAAACAAGTACATCGAAATAGAAATCAAAAAAACAGACTCAAGTATTCATCCTTTCTTCAGGAAATAACCTTGCACAAACCATTATGGAATCTTTTGAAAAATTACTTCTAGAAAACAAAGCCTGGGCGGCAGAAAAACTACAGGCCGATCCAAATTTTTTTGAGCGTCAAGTTCGTGAGCAAAACCCAGCATTTTTCTGGATTGGCTGTTCCGATAGCCGTGTTCCAGCCAATGAGGTTACCAATACCCAACCCGGTGAAATTTTTGTACACAGAAATGTAGCCAACTTGGTAGTAAACACCGACCTCAACATGCTAAGCGTTTTACAATATGCTGTTGGAGTTCTAAAGGTAAAAGACATCATCGTATGCGGGCACTATGGCTGTGGAGGCGTTAAAGCGGCGATGTACAACCGATCTTTTGGATTGCTCAATAAATGGCTTAGAAACATAAAAGATATTTATCGAATTCACAGAGACGAAATTGATGCTATCGAAAATGAAGACCTCCGCGTCGATCGACTCGTAGAGCTTAACGTTCGCGAACAAGTGCTCAATCTTTCTAAAACTTCTATCGTTCAAAAATCTTGGAAAAACAGCCAATTACCAACCATTCACGGCTGGGTTTACGATATTGGAGACGGGATTTTGCATGAAGTTATCCGCGTTGATCACACCCTCGAAATTGATCCGATTTATAAATACGATGACATTGATCTATAGATCGCTTCCTGATCAGCACGCTACACCATTGCCTATAATTCTATAGTCTTGCGCCTGGTATTAGTGCATAGCACAAAATCAACCTAACAAATTAATCAACCGATTGCCATGGAAGAAAAAATCGAACGCCTCGAACGCATGAAAGCAGAAGCATTGCTTGGCGGAGGACAAAAACGTATCGATTCTCAACATAAAAAAGGGAAACTCACAGCCCGTGAAAGAATTGCCTTGCTCATCGATGAAGGCTCTTTCGAAGAAATCGGACAATTGGTAACTCACAGAAACACCAACTTCGGACTTGAAAAACAAGTTTTTTATGGTGATGGTGTAGTTACAGGGTATGGAACCGTAAACGGTAGATTGGTGTATGTTTTTGCGCAAGACTTCACCGTTTTCGGAGGGTCGCTTGCAGAAGCACACGCAACAAAAATTTGCCGTATCATGGATCTTGCTATGCAAAATGGCGCACCAGTGATCGGTTTGAACGATTCTGGTGGAGCACGTATTCAAGAAGGCGTGGTTTCGTTAGGTGGATATGCTGATATATTCTATCGAAACACGATGGCATCCGGCGTTATTCCACAAATTTCTGCCATCATGGGGCCATGCGCTGGTGGAGCAGTTTACTCTCCAGCAATCACCGATTTCATTTTCATGGTGGAGAATAATTCCTACATGTTTGTTACCGGTCCGAATGTGGTTAAAACCGTTACGCATGAGGAAGTAAGCTCCGAAGATCTTGGTGGTGCATCAGCCCACAGTGTGAAATCTGGTGTAACCCATTTTTCAAGTGCGAATGGCGTGGCTTGTATCCAAGAAATCAAGCAATTGCTGAGCTATGTTCCGCAAAACTGCGAAGAAGAAGCTCCTCGATTGCCATACACTTCAGGCAACGAAAAAAGACCGCAACTCAACAACATCATTCCCGAAAACCCAAATCAGCCCTACGATATCCGTGAGGTAATTGATGAAGTAATCGACAGTGCATCGTTCTTCGAAGTGCACAAAAACTTCGCAGAAAACATCGTAGTTGGATTTGCCCGCTTGGCAGGAAGAAGCATCGGTATCGTTGCCAATCAGCCAGCATATTTGGCGGGAGTTCTCGATATTAAGTCGTCGCAAAAAGCAGCTCGTTTTGTACGTTTCTGCGATTGCTTCAATATTCCACTTTTGATTTTCGAAGATGTTCCAGGATTCTTACCAGGCACCGACCAAGAATGGAATGGCATCATCACCAATGGCGCGAAATTGCTGTATGCGTTTTGTGAAGCCACTGTTCCTAGAGTTACAGTAATTACCCGGAAAGCATACGGCGGCGCTTACGATGTAATGAATTCGAAACACATCGGAGCCGATATGAATTTTGCTTGGCCTTCGGCAGAAATTGCTGTGATGGGAGCCAAAGGTGCAGCTGAAATTATCTTTAAGAAGGACATCGAAGAAGCCTCCGATCCAGCTGCCATGCTTCTTGAGAAAGAACGCGAATACGCCGAACTGTTCGCAAATCCATATTCAGCAGCCGAACGCGGATATGTGGATGAAGTGATTCATCCTGATGCAACCCGTGAAAAATTGATCAAAGCCTTTAAAATGCTCGAGAACAAAGTGGCCAAACTCCCACGCAAGAAACACGGAAACATCCCGTTGTAACTCTTCACTATGCGCAACTTTTCAATTAAGATTCATTTTTTTTGCAAGGCCCAGATTTTACTGGGCTTTTTGCTTTTGACCACCGCATTTCAAGCTTTCTCACAAGTGAAAGTGACAGGCTCTGTAGTCGATTTTGAATCGGGCCGACAACTTCCACACGCATTTGTAATTAACCACCGAACCCAAAACGGAGTGTTTTGCGATAACAATGGAAGATTCAACATCACAGTGAAGCCGTCCGACAGCTTATTGGTGTCGCTTACAGGTTACCAAATGGTGAAAGTGCTACTTTCCGATTCGGTTCCAAAGGCGGAATACAAAGTAAATGTCAGGCTAAAGTTCAAGCCAGTGGCGTTAAAATCCTTCACCGTGCGACCGCCAAAAACGTACGATGAAATCTTGAAGGAACTCGCCGAAGCAGAAAAGCTTAAAGTGAAAGAAACGCCTTTGGTAAGTGCCATCGAAAGTCCGATCACTTTTCTTTACATGCAATTTTCGAAAGAAGGGAAGGCAATGAGAAAAATTGCAGAACTGCGCGCCGATGATGCAAAAACCGAATTGCTGAAGGAACTGTTCACCAAGTATATGGTTGCCCATATTATCGATACGGATGAAAACGAAATGGACGATTTCATCAAATTTTCAGGCTTGAAAAACAACTACAATACCTTCGAAACCGAATACGAATTGGTTTCTTATGTAAAACAACGTTGGTCTGATTACAAGATCTACCGAGGAATGGAGGACTAATCTTCCTTAAACCAACTGCTGTACATAAGGTAATTATCAGCGATGCGGTCAATTTGCCCCTTCACCAATTCTTCACTCACCTTTTTTACCGGCTTCGCGGGAACTCCAGCCCAAATCCATCCCGATTCAATCACAGTATTTTCGAGCACTACAGCACCAGCTGCCACAATGCTTCCCGATTTTACCACCACGTGATCCATCACAATTGAGCCCATTCCGATCAACACATTGCCTTCTAAAGTACAGCCGTGCACCAAGGCATTGTGGCCAATCGACACGCGGTTTCCGATAGTAGTTGGAGCCGTTTGGTAGGTGCAATGAATCACGGCGCCATCCTGAATGTTCACACGGTTTCCGATACGGATAGCGTTCACATCTCCTCGAACAACGGCATTAAACCATACACTGCAATCGTCGCCCATGATCAAATCGCCGATCAGTGTGGCAGTTTCAGCGAAATAACAATTGTTCCCAAATTGTGGAGTAAAGCCACGAACCGACTTAATAAGTGCCATAAACTATTTCATTACTTTGCACAAAGAAACTAAATGTAAGGAAGTATTGAACCTCCTTGGTGCGTCAGCATAAACGGGCCTCGGTGATCACTTCCAAAACTTATCTTATGAAAACAGCACTTGTAATTGGAGCTTTCTTGGCAATGCTTAGCCTTTCGGCACAAAACGAAAATCTTGACGCGCTTAAAATATCATCCAAACCCGAAGAAGTAATGGTGTACCTCAACGGCGCACAGGTATTTTCAAAAGGAAATGCCAATTTAAAGGCAGGTCGCCAAGCCATTATTTTCGAAAAACTTTCGAACCATATAGATGCCAATTCGTTGCAAGTGAAGGCCGATGCAGATGTCACCATTTTATCGGTAAATTATCAGCTCAATTATCTAAAGCCACAGGATTTTAGAGAATACCAAGTGCTCGACGATTCGCTTAAAATCTATAGCGACCTCAATGCTCGTTTGGCGATCACCAGAAGAGGTTACGAAGAAGAGCTCTCGATGCTTTATTCCAACAAAAGCATTGGTGGATCGAACATAGGAGTTTCGGTTTCGGAGCTCACCAAAATGGCCGATTTCATTCGTATTCGTGTGCAGGATGCTTCCACAAAAAAGTATGAGATCGAAATAAAGGAGAAAAAGAACACCGAACGCATGCAGGCCATCAATTCGCAATTGAGCAACATGCGCAACAACGACATGAAGCCTACAGGAGAAATTGTTGTGCAACTCAACGCAACCAATGCGGGCAGTGCGAATTTCGAATTGGCTTATTATGTAACCAATTGTGGATGGGTGCCATCTTACGATATCCGCGTGAAAGACGTGAACAGTCCTTCGGTAATAGCGGCAAAAGCCAATGTATATCAAAATTCTGGACAAGATTGGAAGAATGTAAAACTGTCGCTCAGCACTGGAAATCCTTCACGAGGAAACACCAAACCCCAAATAAATCCTTGGTGGCTTTCACTCACAGAGAATATTCCACAAAGAAATTATTACAAGAAAGATCTCAGGGGAAAACAAGGCAGCTTCGATGATAAAGAAGGTGCTCCACGAGCTGATGAAATGATGAAAATTCAAGAAGTACAGATTTCATCCATGCCAGGAGTTCGCTCCAATTCGGCAGCTAATTTTACCACAGTTGCTTCTAATACCACAACCAACGCGACTTTCGAGATCAAGATCCCTTACACCATCAAAAGCGATGGCGGCGACAATTTCGTTGAGATTCAGAAATACGACGTTGCTGCGAATTACAAATATTTCGCAATCCCAAAATCTGATAAAGACGCGTTTCTTTTGGCAGAATTGATCGGTTGGGATAAATCAGAACTTCTTCCCGGAGATGCCAACGTTTATTTTGAGAACAACTACGTTGGAAAAACCTATTTCGATTCCCGCATTATCGACGATACCCTCAGCGTTGCGCTCGGTCGTGACAATAACGTGATCATCAACCGCAAACAAGTGAAGGAACTCAACGAGAAAACGGCGGTAAATGGTTCACAGAAAAAGGTGACACGAACTTTCGAAATTGAAGTAAAAAACACACGTAAATCGGCTATCGAACTCGATTTGGAAGATCAAATTCCACTTTCAAACAACGAACTCTTGATTGTTGAATTGCTCGATTCAGGCAAAGCCGAATACAACAAAGAAACAGGTAAGCTCGAATGGAAACTGAAGCTTCAACCAGGAGAAGCAACCAAAATGAGGTTCTCTTATTCTGTAAAGTATCCGAAAAAATATATCCTCAACGGACTGTAGAACTAATTTTGCCTTGGATAATCGATCGAAAAATGAAGGCCTCGGCTTTCTTTTCGGAGACGCGCCGCTTTGATTATCAGATAACCTACCAAAATAAGGTTTCTCAGTTCGCACAAGGGTTGAGAAAGCGTTGTGCGACGGTACATATTTTCGGTTTCTCGGTTCAGAATCTGGAGTCGATCAAGGGCGCGTTCTAGTCGGATGTTGCTGCGAACAATGCCAACATAACTGCTCATGATCGCTTGCAGTTCTTTAAGATTTTGTGTGATCAAAACCATTTCTTCTGGATCTGCAGTTCCTTTAACATCCCAATCTGGAATATTGTCTTCAAAGGGAACCTCTTGAAAAGTACTGATCGCCATTTCGGCCGCACGATGCGCATACACCAAAGCTTCCAACAGGGAATTAGACGCCAATCTATTGCCTCCGTGCAAACCCGTTGAAGCACATTCGCCAGCAGCCAACAGGTTTTTAATGGTTGATTTTCCATCCATGTCCACCTTGATTCCTCCGCACATATAATGGCATGATGGAACTACAGGAATCATGTCGGTGCAAATGTCAATTCCTAGCGCTAGGCACTTGCTGTAGATGTTTGGGAAATGGCTCCTCAGCGCTTCTGAATCTAGATGGCGACAGTCGAGATAAACGAAATCATCTCCGCGTTGCTTCAATTCATTGTCAATTGCTCGGGCCACAATATCACGCGGAGCGAGCGAGCCACGTTCATCGTAGGTAAGCATGAAATCTTCACCTGCTTGATTGCGCAAAATGCCACCAAAACCACGCATCGCCTCAGTGATCAGAAAGCTCGGTTGAACGCCTGGCTGAAACAATGCTGTTGGGTGGAATTGGATGAACTCCATATTTTCGACTCGACCTTTGGCTCGATACACCATCGCCACTCCATCGCCCGTGGCAATTTTCGGGTTTGTGGTGGATGCATACACATTTCCGGCCCCGCCTGAAGCCATTAAAGTAATCTTAGAAAGAATAACATCTGTTTTTCCCGTTTTTAAATTGAGAGCGTAAACTCCATAGCAGGTGATTTCGGGCGTTGAGCTGTTGATATATATCCCCAAATGATGCTGGGTTATTATTTCAACTGCAAAATGGTGATCCAGTATTTCGATGTTTGGATGGTTTCGAACTTGCTCAAGTAATGCTCTTTCAACTTCATAACCTGTATTGTCTTTGTGATGTAAAATTCGGTGTTCCGAGTGCCCGCCTTCCTTGCCAAGATCGAATGATCCTTGTGCATTCTTGTCGAAACTTGTTCCCCACCGAATCAATTCCTCAATTCTAGCAGGAGCTTCTGTGATGACCATTTTTACAACATCTTCATTGCACAAACCATCGCCTGCAGTAAGTGTATCGGCAATGTGCTTTTCGAATGAATCTGTAGCTTCTGTAACTGCCGCAATGCCTCCTTGTGCATATTTAGTATTCGACTCGTCTTCGTCGCTTTTGGTGATCATGCAAACCTTACCGTGACTCGCAGCCTTGATCGCAAAGCTCAATCCTGCGATTCCTGATCCTATAACTAGAAAATCGGTTTTCTTTCTGAAATTACCACTCATACAACAAATGTAAGCATTGACCTGTCGCAAGTGAACAGTTAAAATTGACAAGAGTTCGGGTTGTTCAAATGAAACAGATGATTTCGCTTTCTCGAAAGGCTTATTCGGTTAAATTTGTACTTCTTATCAAGTTCTCTATGCGCAAAATCTTTACTCTTCTAGCATTTCTATCAATCAACATATTTGGATCGCAAGCACAAACGGTGTTTTTTTCCGAAAACTTTAACAATGGAAATAACGGGTTCAATATCAATACCTCGAGTGTTGGAGGATCTTTCGGAAATACAAATTATTGGGTAGTGAACCCTATTTATTCTGGGGGGAACTTTAGTCTGAATTGTGCTGGTTTTCCTTTCCCAATCTCAATAACTGATACGCCTGATCAGCCAGCGGCAATTGTTGGATCGCCTCAAAGTAACTACATGCACATCACTTCTCTAGAGGGTTCTGGAAATGGCGTTGAAAACTGTCACTTTATTGCAGCAAACTCGGCATGTGTGCCTGATGAAATCAATTTTGCGGAAATGAATGCCAGCATCAGCACTGCGGGACAAACGGGAGTAACACTCGATTTTTGGTATATCTGTGCTGGTTTTCCTGGCTCTTCTTACGGAGAGATCTACTACAGCACTAACGATGGCGCAAGTTGGGACCTCGTTAATACACCTCCCGTTCAATATGTGAATACTCCAAACTGGACACAAGCTTTGGTAACTAACCCGGCATTTGACAACCAATCAAACTTACGGATAGGATTTAAGTTCGAGACCATTGCAAGCCTAGATGCGGCTCAAGATCCAGCATTTGGGATCGACGATATCCAGATTTATTCATCCCCGCAAGGTCAAGCCTCTGTTAATCTTGATCCAGTAAACAGCGGTCCGTATTGCCCAGGATCTACATTCGATTTGCCATATTCAGCCATCGGCACTTTCAATGCGGGCAATTCTTTCAATGTGGTTATGTCGAACGCTTCAGGTAGTTTTGCAACCCCTACAATTATCGGAACTACCTTAAATACTGTATCAGGAACGGTTACAGTTACGATACCACCAGGAACAGTACCCGGAACTGGATATTTATTCAACATTGCAGCTACATCTCCTGCTACACTTGGAACACCTGTTGGTCCGATAACGATCAACAGCGGCCCAATTGCTGTGATTGACGCCGAATCTTCAACTTCAGTTTGTACCGGTGGATCTGCTATTCTTTTGTATTCTGGAACGCCGGGAGATATTCAATGGCTGACTTCTTCCAATGGACTAAACTTCACGCCGATTATTGGCGAAACAAGTAACATACTCAACAGCCAGCCACTCACTGCTACAACGTACTTTCAGGCATTCGTAACCACAGAGTGTGGCGCTGCAACTTCTGCATCTTGGACCGTAACAATATCCAACTCCGTAAACATTCCGCTTCAAACATCTCCAAACACCTTAAATCTTTGTAACGGTCCAATTACAGTTACCACCGTTGGTAATTTTGTAGACTTAGTTTGGTCGAACGGACAAACAGGGCTGTCGGCAATAGTTGTAACCCAACCAGGCACGATCAGCGTTTCAGGCCAAGACAATACTGGTTGTCCTGCAGCATCTTCTGTATTGAATCTTATCGAAACTACACCTCCTGCACTAACCGTTACACCGGGAAATCCGATTCTTTTCTGTGGATCTCCAATCAACCTAACTGCTGTGGGTGGTTTTGCAACTTATGCTTGGTCGAGCGGGCAATCAGGACCGAACTTAGTAATCACCAGTATCCCAATCTCACCACTTTCTGTTTCAGCTGTCGATAACGATGGCTGTAATGTGGGTCCTATTCAAATTGATGTTCAGCCAGCGGGAAATGTGGAAGTGCCTGTAACACCATCTTTGGCAGCAATCTGCGATGGAGAACCTGCAGAACTAACCGCAGCTCCAGGCTTCAATACCTACCAATGGTCGAATGGAGCATTAGGGCAAAGTATCCTTGTGAGCTTCTCTGGATTTTATTCAGTAACTGTTACCGACGCCAATGGATGCACCGGAACCTCTGCGCAAGTTGAAGTAATTCAATCACAGTTTCCGATTGCCAATTTCTCTTACACCCAAAACAATGGTGGTTATACCATCAATTTTAACAATACTTCACAAAATGGATTTGCCTATGAATGGCTTTTCGATACCCTTTCTGTTTCTCCGCTCGAAGAACCTTCGTTTACTTTCCCCGAAAACGGACCTTATTATGTAAGTCTTATTATCGAAAATCCATGTGGGATCGACACCATAACAAAACTGGTAATTGTAGCACAAGTTGGGATGGAAAATATCTTGGTGAATTATGAAGCAGTTGTTTATCCCAATCCTTCTGCAGATAATTTCAATTTGATGCTCAACAGCAACCAACAAGAAAATATCGATCTTATTTTAACCGACATCGAAGGGCGTTTGCACTACCAAAACACCGTGAGTTTACACGGTAAAAGCACTGTGAATATCCCAGCGGATCAATTGGCTAAAGGCCTGTATTTATTGAAGTTAAAGACAAATTCCGGAGTTGGCATAATAAAAATACTTAGGAATTAACCCTAACTTATTATGAAGTATCAAAAGAGACTTGATTTATTACAAGAAATATATACCTTTGGATCTATCAATTAAGAATTGGCCATACCAACTTTTCTGTTTTTGGTAGATTTACAGAATTCAATTGGTGGTTTGTGAAACGAAAAGGTGCTTAGGCACCTTTTCGTTTTTTAGTATATCCCTAAACACTGTAACAATTCATTCCATCATAAAGTATAAACAGCATACAGAAAAGAATCTTTATCTGAATGCTGAAATATTACTTTACGTTGTTGGTCACATTTTTTGCATGCTGCACAGCAAATAAGCTCAGTGCACAACTTGCATGCGGCTACATTTTTAGCTATTCGTCCAATACACCTTATACCGCAATTCCTTCTGGAGCAAACACTACCACGCTTGCTGCAGGGTTCGATAGTCCCGACGACCCATTCGACATTTCACCCACCGACGAAGATTTCTTCCCATACCAACCGATAGGCTTCCCGTTTCAATTTAACGGTCAAACGTATTCGCAATTGGGCGTTGCAACCAATGGTTGGATTTGGTTCGGACAAACCTCGCCAGTTCGTGCGGCGGGTTTAGTAGTGCCATTCACCAATATTCTCAGCTCCGATTTTCCAATCGAAGGCATTATATCAGCACTAAATGCCGATCTTGAAGGTAGGTGGACGGCCAGCGATGCTGGAATAAGAACAAGAAACAGCGGTACTGCACCAAACAGAACTTTCACCATCGAATGGAAAAACTTCAAAGCCCTAGATGACGCAGAAGGAACAGGGTTCTGTGGAGAAAACCGAAATCGCTTTGATTTTCAAATCATTCTTTTAGAGAGCAACAACCAAATTCAATTTTCCTACAATACTTCAGCTTATTGCTGGCAAGGATATGAACAGTTTTTCCAGATTGGCTTGCGTGGCCAAGATCGGTCTGATGCACATACGAGAAGCATTGGAACTGGTCAAGAAGCCTGGGCGCAGTCATCGCTTGGGATGAACAACGCAACGGCAACCATGCGATCTTCATCTCCAGTTACCTTTCCAGCCGAAGGCGCAAGATTTACTTTTCAACCAGGCACACCAGCAACACTCACTTGGCTCGGAATAAACAACAACTGGTTCGACCCAATCAATTGGAATCCTCAAGTGGTTCCGATGCGGTGCAACGATGTAATCATTCCAGCCGGATTAAGTCATTATCCAGAAATTACAGGAACACACTCTGCAGAGTGCGCCAATTTATCGGTTGCTGACGGTGCAGCATTGAGCATCCACCAAAACTATCAGTCATTTTTGGGTTGCTACGGCTCGATCCTCAACAATGGAGTAATAACAAACAACACCAATACATTCATAACCCTTGCGGGTGGCTCTGGACAAACAATTGGAGGGGAAGGATTTTTCATTTCCACTGATTTATTCGTCACTGGTAATTCAACGTATTCGCTTTCAAACGATTTGGTCGTTAGGAATCTTCAAATTAACGAAGGTTCTAACCTGAAACTGATGGATCAAATTCTGGATGTGTATTCTATTGAACAAATAGGAGGACTCGACCAAGGAAACGGTTTATTGGTAATTGAAGGAGACCCGTCCTCGGTTGTTCTTACCGATTCTACTTTTAACGAAAATCAAGGAACAACTTTCTTCGGTAATGGTGAAGTGTGGGCAAGTCAAACAAACCAAACAGTACCATCAATACAATACAACAATCTTTGGATCAGAACCAACAAGAACTTTCGGGTTCAATTAGGAACGACAACAGATTTTTCTTGTAGAAACCTTTTGTTTTACAATCCTGGAGAACCCGGAGGAATCGCAGAAACTGCAAGAAACATTGCAGTAACTGGAACATTCAGATTGGGCATTGACAGCCTACCCGGTACCGAACTAATCCTCAACCACAAAATTCAACGAAACCAATCGGGCGGTCAATTCGATATGGGCGCACAAGATCAGCTCTTGATTAAGTACGCAAACAGTGCTGCACTTTCAGGATTCGCAGATCCTAACTTCAAAGGCCCTGTTACTTATAGCAGCAGTGAACAGCAATCTGTTATGCGCGGAACCTATCAAAACCTGAAAATTTCCGGTTTTGGATTGCGCTTAGTAAATGGAAAAATCAACCTTAGAGGAATTTTAGAACTTGAAAATGGAATTCTGCAAACCAACGACAGCTTGCATTTAAAGTCAGATAGCCTTTCAACGGCATTGATTTCAGGCCGCGGAAATGGCGCCATTTTAGGTAATGTAGAAATAGAACATTTCATTCCTGGAAACGGCACACAATACATCCTCTTTTCATCTCCGTTCGAACAGCTCAGTTGGAACGCCATCGACGATCATTTCGAGCTTTCCTATTCTGGAGGCTCGGCCTCATCGCTAGGTCAAGGTATTTGGGAATTCACCGAACAAGAAAACAATCCAGGATTTGCTGCTGGTTGGCATACTAGAAATACAGAAGAAAATCAACTCCTCCACATGAAGGCCTATTTGGCAAGTGTGAGTAGTAATCAAGTGATTCAAGCGCGAGGAATTGCTAAAACAGGACAGCAGAAATTAGGCATTAGCGCCAATGCCTCCGATGGCGCCGACAAAGGTTGGAATCTCGTTGGAAACCCATATCCATCGCCTATTGATTGGAACACCATTTCGCAAAGCCAAGGATCGATGATTAGCAAAACCCTTGTTAAAGCTGGGGCAGGAAACCGCTACAATGGTCATTATGCCAATTGGTTGCCTCTTGGAAGTAACGAAGGCATCGGCATCAATGGTGCAACCCGTTATATTGGATCAATGGAAGGTTTCTTCGTGGGCGCTTTTACAAACGATACCCTTCTTCTCAACAATACCCATAGAGCCGAAGTGCTAAACACGAAAAGCGTGCAAGTGCCTGAGCAAATTCCATTTGTACGATTAAGCCTAACATCGAACGAAAGTGCCGATGAAACAGTGGTGTATTTTTCTCAACAATGCAGCAGTACTGGAGCAGCCGATGGTCAAGATGCTGTGAAAATTCCTTCCCTTCCGGGGAAAAGTTACTGGTATTCGGTCAAAGACTCGATTCACTTGGCTATCCAAGGCCGCAATATAATTCAACAAACAGACTCTGTTGCACTTGATGTTGTTGTTGCCCAAACGGGATACTACCAAATGCGCTTGTCTGAAATCACCCATTTCCCTGCTACAGCGATGGTTTTCTTGGAAGACCGCTTAAACAACACCTATCAGAATTTGAGGCAACAGCCATCCTACCAAGTGTTTCTAAACGAAGGGAGCATCTCCGGTAGATTTTTTCTCCATGCGCACCAAGGGATTCAAGTGAGCACGTTCGACGAAGGTTGCACAGGAAATGAAGGAAGAATAACGCTAAACAATTCAACAGGTGCGAGTTGGGATGTTCGTATCTTCAACCCTTCCGATAGTTTAGTTGGGGAACGAAACAATTTCACAGGTTCTTGGGAAGTTTCAGGCCTTTCGGCCGATGAATACCGCATCCACTTTATGATGAGTGGCCAAGTGCTAGAAGTGAATGAATACGTTATGGTAGCACAAGGAAGTGGCATTCAAGCGGAGTTATCGGCTTCAGCAACCGAATTAAAAATGGAAGAAGAAGAATTGCAATTAACTTGTTTAAACCAAAATGCAGAACAGATTTTCTGGAATTTAGGCGACGGCACTCTGGTTAATGGCGAAAATGAGATCTCGCATGTGTTTCAGCAATCTGGGAATTTCCAAGTGGTTATGACAGTTCGAAAAGGTACCTGCTCAGATACTGCAACGGCCGATGTGCTGGTGATCAACATTACTGGAATCGAAGATGCCGAAGCCAATAGCCAAAAAGCCATAAAATTGTACCCAAACCCAGCCAATTCGATCGCCTACATTCGTGCCGACATTAAAGAAATTGTAAAGGCTGCCGAAGTGCTAGTTATAGATATGGCAGGTAGAATCGTTTACCAAAGCGAACCTAAATTACTGTTGCCGGGCAATCTCATAGAAATCCCCGTTGCCGGTCTTCCCAATGGCTCTTACGAAACCATTCTGCTTCTCGATGGCAAAAGAAAAGGGCTTCGTTTAAGCGTGAGCCACAAATAACAGTAGCATATTCTGCTATTTACCTATAGTTCAGAATTTATATTTGTAGCATCTTTAATTGGCAGTTTTTAATTGGGCTGAAACGCTTGCTAAATATATTTATATACCGTAGGTTTGTGAGTAAACTATCACATCAGCGTTCATGCCCTTCTATCATTCTTTGGGTCAGATCCCTCCTAAACGACACACACAATCTCCAAATCCCAAAGGCGGGATTTATTATGAGCAATTGTTTGGCACTGTTGGCTTCGACGGTATGTCGTCGTTGATGTACCATTTGCAACGCCCCACCATGGTGAAGGATGTACTCGAATCTATCGACTTTACGCCCAAAATTGCCGTTCAGAAAAACATGCTTTCGCGCCGCTTGAAAGGTTTCGATGTGCCGCAAGTTGAAGATTATCTTGACAGCCGCAAACCGCTCATGGTGAACAGCGACCTCAACTTAGGCGTATGTGCCCCTCAACAATCGATGAAGGATTATTTCTTCAAAAATGCGGATGCTGATGAAATGCTTTTCGTACACCGTGGAACCGGAACCTTGCGAACAATGCTTGGAAACCTCCGCTTTTCATATGGCGATTATTTGATCATCCCACGCGGAATAATCTACCAAATAGAATTTGACACCACCGATAACCGTTTGCTACTTGTAGAATCCTTTTCGCCCATCTACACCCCGAAACGCTACCGCAATTGGTTTGGACAAATGCTGGAGCACTCCCCTTATTGCGAGCGAGACATCCGCCGGCCGGCAAACCTTGAAACACACGACGAACAAGGCGATTTCCTGATCAAAGTGAAAAAGCAAGGCGTAATTCACCAATATGTGTATGCCTCACATCCATTCGATGTTGTAGGCTGGGATGGCTGCAATTATCCCTACGCATTTTCAATTCATAACTTCGAACCGATCACAGGGCGTGTGCATCTTCCACCGCCAATTCACCAAACTTTCGAAACATCAGGTTTTGTAGTTTGCTCATTTTGTCCAAGACTCTACGACTACCATCCATTGTCGATTCCGGCTCCTTATAACCACAGCAATATTGATTCTGATGAAGTACTTTACTATGTAGATGGAGATTTCATGAGCCGTAACGACATCTCCGCCGGGCAATTAACCTTACACCCCGCTGGCATTCCTCATGGGCCGCATCCAGGCGCTTATGAACGTTCGATCGGTCAAAAAGAAACCATGGAACTGGCCGTGATGGTCGACACTTTCAAACCACTAATGATTACCGAAGAAGCCATCAAAATAGATGATGGGAAATACTGGAAATCTTGGGTTGATCACTAATCTTTACCCATTCAAACAAACTTAATATACCATCAATGGACACTCTTCAGCCAACCGCTCCAAATGCGGCAACCGCTAACACAGAAGATTTTCTCCCACTTTTGGGAACCGATTACGTTGAATTCTATGTAGGCAACGCCAAACAAGCTGCATACTACTATCAAAG
The DNA here is from genome assembly GCA_040403315.1 of Flavobacteriales bacterium. Classification (GTDB taxonomy): domain Bacteria; phylum Bacteroidota; class Bacteroidia; order M30B66; family M30B66; genus CAMCXT01. The sequence continues at coordinate 415,342 of JBBAKX010000001.1, read as the reverse complement.
TGCTTGGGGATACGAAGTAATCGCTTATGCTGGCCCAGAAACAGGCGTAAAGGATCGTGCTTCTTACGTTTTGCAACAAGGCAAAATCCGCATGGTGCTTACTGCTTCGCTTCAGCCAGAAAGTGCTATTTCTGAACACGTGAAAAAACATGGCGATGGTGTGAAAGTATTGGCTTTGTGGGTTGACGATGCAGAAAAAGCTTTGGCAGAAACCCTCAAGAGAGGCGCCAAACAATATGCTCCTCTTGAAATTAAAACAGATGCTCACGGAGAGGTTCGTACAGCTTCCATCCATACTTATGGCGATACTGTACACACCTTTGTGGAACGCAAGAATTACACAGGAGCTTTTATGCCCGGCTATACTGTAATGGAATCAAAAACACCTGTGCAATCGGTTGGTTTGAAATACATCGACCATTGTGTTGGGAATGTGGGCTGGGGTGAAATGAACACCTGGGTGAAATTCTACGAAGACGTGCTCGGCTTTAGGGTGATTATTTCATTCGACGATCAAGACATTTCTACCGAGTATTCTGCCTTAATGTCGAAAGTAGTTGCCAATGGAAATGAATTTGTAAAGTTTCCAATTAACGAACCTGCCGAAGGGAAAAAGAAATCTCAAATTGAAGAATACCTCGACTTTTATCACGGACCAGGAGTGCAACACATTGCTGTTGCTACCGATAACATCCTCGAAACAGTTGAAGAACTGCGCCGCAGAGGCATAGAATTTCTTCAAGTACCCGACACCTATTACGACGATTTATTAGATCGTGTAGGACATATCGAAGAGGATTTCGAAGAAGTGCGCCGCTTAAACATCTTAATTGATCGTGACGATCAAGGTTACTTACTGCAGATTTTCACCAAGCCTGTAGAAGACCGTCCAACATTGTTCTACGAAATCATCCAGCGCCGTGGTGCGCGTGCATTTGGCAAAGGCAATTTCAAGGCCTTGTTCGAAGCAATCGAACGCGAACAGGAAAGACGCGGAACGTTGTAAGGAAATTAAATTATCGAGCTGAATTTTACAATTCATCTGAAGCCCATGAAGTCGAACAATGATTTCATGGGCTTCATTCTATACAGGCATAGCAAAAGACTATTGTTATTTCCAGATCTCTCAGCCCTAAATTGCACATTGACCTCAAAATCCATTACTTTGCGTGCGATAAATCAAAATCATCCATGAATCGAATTTCCCAAATTTTGAGCCTGTTCATGGCTCTACTTGCATTTCCAACTTTCGCTCAATATAAACAGATCGAAAAAGTGGAGAAAAAAGGCGATGAAATTGTCATCCCTTACGTGAAATATCAACTCCAAAATGGCTTGGTAGTTCTTGTTCACAGCGATAAATCAGATCCTATCGTTCACGTGGATGTTACCTACCATGTAGGTTCTGCCCGCGAAGAACCGGGTCGTTCAGGATTTGCGCATTTCTTCGAACACATGATGTTTCAAGGCTCCGACAATGTAGCCGACGAAGAACACTTTAGCATCGTTACCGAATCGGGCGGTACACTCAACGGCACAACCAATCTCGACCGCACAAACTACTTCGAAACCGTTCCATCAAATCAGCTAGAAACCGCCCTGTGGCTCGAAGCCGATCGCATGGGATTCTTGTTGGATGCTGTAACACAACAGAAATTCGAAATCCAACGCTCAACTGTGAAAAACGAGCGCGGTCAGAATTACGACAACCGTCCTTACGGATTGGTGAACGAAAAAACAATAGAAGCACTTTACCCAGAAAGACATCCTTATTCTTGGCCAACCATTGGTTACCTTGTTGATCTTGACCGCGTTGGAGTAGAAGATCTTAAGAGATTTTTCCTTCGTTGGTACGGCCCAAACAACGCTGTTTTAACCGTTGCTGGAGATGTTGATCCAGAGCAAGTGGTGAAATTGGCTGAGAAATATTTTGGTAGCATCCCAAGAGGACCAGAAGTTACTCCTGCTGCTAAAATGCCAGTAACGCTCGACAAAGACCGCTATGTGTCGTACGAGGATAACATCCGTTTCCCGATGATTCAAATGACCTATCCAGGCGTTCCATCAGGGCATCCGGATGAAATTCCTTTGGATCTTTTGGCAGAAATCATCGGTGGCGACAATACGTCAATCCTGTACCAGGATTTAATGAAGACTAATTTGGCAGTTCAGGCAAGAGCATACAATCCAGCTACAGAATTGGCTGGAACCTTCGTGGTAAACGTTCTTCCATACCCTGGGAAAACCCTAGCTGATGTGGAGAAAATGATCCGTGAAGCATTCGTAAAATTCGAATCACGTGGCGTAACTGCCGACGATCTGATCAAATTCAAAAACACCCGCGAAGCAGGAATGATCGAAGAATTAAGCAGCGTGTCGGGCAAGGCTTCTAAATTGGCTTCTTACTACACTTTTTTCAGCAACCCAAACAGAATCGGGAAAGACCTTGAAGATGTTAGAAAAGTAACTGCCGATGACGTAATCAGAGTGTACAACACTTACATCAAAAACAAATTCAGCGTTGTTACAAGTGTGTTTCCGAAAGGTCAAAAAGAACTCATCGCCAAAGAAGACAACTACACCCCGAAAAAATCATACGAATTGGGTGGTGCCGAAAGCGATCAATACAAAAACCTTAAATACAACAAGGCAAAAGACACCTTCGATAGAAGCAAGCGCCCGGCTGCTGGAGCTAACCCAGTAGTGAACGTTCCTGCTTTTTGGAAAGAAAATTTCACAAACGGAATGAAGATTATCGGTACCGAAGATTTCGATTTACCTATGTTCTCGTTTGTGTTGAGCTTCCCTGCCGGTCAGATTGCTGAAAATCCTACAAAAGCTGGTGTTTCAGCGCTTTTGTCGAGCTTGATGAACGAAAGTACAGTGGGCTACACTGCAGAAGCCATGACTGAAGCACTTGGAAAATTGGGATCGAATATTAGTGTGTCATCAGACCGTGAATACTTCTATTTCAACGTTTCTGGATTGAAGAAAAACCTCGACCAAACCTTGAAACTTTTCGAAGAGCGTTTGTTCAAGCCGAAGTTCGATGAGGAAGAGTTCAACACCAACAAAACACAGCAACAGGCCGCCATTGCTAACAGTGCAACACGTGCAACTACAATTGCCGACAATGTGTACAACAAACTGCTTTACGGAAACCACATTTTCGGATTGCCGCAATATGGAACTAAACAAACTGTAGATGCAATCACATTAGCAGATGTGAAGGCTTTCTACAACACATTCATAAAACCGGGCAAAGCCAAATTGGTGATTGTAGGCGCAGTGAAACAACCAGAAATTCTTGGTAAAATAGGATTCCTGAAAGTTTGGGCAGATCAGCCTTACGAAGAAATGGGCGCTGTGGCTTTTCCTGAAGTATCGGCAACAAAAATCTATTTCGTTAACAAAGAGAAAGCTCCTCAATCTGAAATCCGCATCGGTTACTTGGCGATGCCTTTCGATGCTGATGGAGAATACTTCCGAAGCAATGTGATGAACTATGCTTTGGGCGGAAACTTCAACAGCCGCATTAACCTCACACTTCGTGAGAAAAAAGGGTACACTTACGGTGCTCGTGCCGGTTACAATGGCACGAAAATCAAAGGGCCATTTTCAGCTTCTGCAGGTGTGAAAGCCGAAAAAACCGACAGCTCATTGATGGATTTCTTCAGCGAAATCAAGAACTTCCGCGACGGTGGAACCACAGAAGCAGAGTTGGCATTCACCAAATCTTCTTTGGGTCAGCGTGATGCTTTGAAGTATGAAACACCCTTCCAAAAAGCATCATTCCTTCAGCGTTTATTGGAGTACAACTTAGAGCGCGATTACACAGCGAAGCAAGTGAAAATCCTTAATGCACTAACAGTAAGCGACATCAACGGATTGGCTAAGCGTCATCTTCCACTAGAGAAAATGATTGTAGTGGTTGTGGGCGATAAAGCCACCAATTTCGATAAGGTGAAAGCCTTAGGCTACGAAGTGATCGAATTGGATGCAGATGGAGTTCCAGTAAAATAATCGATCCTTAAAAAGTCTCGAAGCCGGCGGTCAGCAATGATCTCCGGCTTTTTTATGGATTCCAGATGTCGAGTTTCTGCAACTCAATCCCCGCAGGAAAGAAATACTTGGCACTTCCAGCGAAAGAATCCGTTAAATCCGAAACATAGAAATCAAGCGTGGGGTTTTCTTCTAAGCGAAGCAAGTTGTGCTCTTCGAGCTGATGTTTTACGGCTTTGGCGACCATTTCAGCAGAATCGAACACGGCAACTTTGCCTTTGTAATATTCTTCGATCTCCTTTCGTATGAGTGGATAATGGGTGCAGCCAAGAATAATGGCTTCAATGTCTTGAAGCGACTTCTTGCTTAAATAAGAATGGATGATGGTTTTTGAAATCTTGTTGTTAAAGAATCCTTCCTCAATCATCGGCGCAAGTAGAGGTGTCGCTAAGGAAGTAACTTCCGTTTCAGGTGATTTTTTCTTTATTTTCCGGGGATAAATACCGGAAGAAATGGTGCCTCGCGTGGCTATTACACCCACTCGTTTATCCGGAAATTCACGGGCAATGGCTTCTGCTGCTGGATCAATTACATTGAGCACCAAAGCCTGTTTGCCAACAAGTGATGTTACGGCTTTGAAAGAATACGCAGAAGCCGTATTACATGCAATAACAATCATTTTACACTGTCGCTCGAGTAAATACTTTGCAATGCCAACACCATAAGACTCCACTAAACCAGCCGATTTATCGCCATAGGGAAAATGGGCTGTATCGCCGAAATAAATCAAATTCTCGTTTGGCAACAATTGATGAATCGCTCCAGCAACGGTTAATCCACCAATACCAGAGTCGAAAATGCCGATTGCGTTGTTCGATGAAGCCATAGTGCAAGAATAAAAAAAGCACCCCGTTTCTGAGGTGCTTCTTGAATAAATTATTTAACCGACAACTATGGTAATTGAAGTTTCTTCTTTACCAATAAAATAAGATTGTCACTTTCTTCCCAGTAAAGAACCGCTCCAACCGATGTATCGAGTACATAGTTATAGCCATTTTCTTTAGCCACTTGTTCGATTGCTTTCTTGGCTTTTGTAATGATCGGCTCGATCAATTTAGTTTCATCGGCTTGAAGGCTTTCTTGCGCTTGTTGCTGGAAGCTTTGAATTCTAGTCGCCAAACCGTTGATTTTTTCTTCAGCGTCTTTACGAACCAATTCAGACATACCCGGACCTGAAGCTTGAAATTTCTCTTGCTCCGAGCGGTACTCTACCATCATTTCTTGGAGATGCTTTTCAGCTTCTTTGGTAATTGAATCCATTTTTGCTGCAGCTATTTTGCGCTCTGGCATAAGGCTCAACAATTCAGCTGAATTGATATGACCAATCTTAGGTGCTTTCTGTGCAAAAGCAGGTAAAATCAGTAATGATACTAAAAGGGTTAAAAAAACAGGGATTTTGTTCATTTGGGTGATATCAATGGTTATTATTTTTTGGGTGCATCGGTTCCGGATCCGCCGTTGCCAGAACCATCATCATCAGCTTTCTTGGCAGGTGTGTAGCCCATTTCTTCTAAAACGGCGTCGCTAATGTCGAATTTGGGATTGGTGTAGAGGATTGTTAAATCGCTCGACTTGTCGAATACTGCCACATAATTTTTGGTTGTGGAAATATCCTTGATTGCATTGTAAACTTTATCCTGAATAGGCTTGATCAACTCTTGGCGACGCTTTAATAAATCGCCACCTTTTCCAAAACGCTGCTTTTGAAGTTCTTTTGCAGCTTTTTCTTTGTCGATGATTTCATCTTCGCGCTTCTTCTTCATGTCGTCCGACAAAAGAATCGACTCCGCTTGGAAATCTTTATACATCTTATCGATCTCGGCGAATTTCGCTTCAATTTCTTTTTGCCACTGAAGTGAAATACGATCGAGTTGTTGTTGTGCAGATTTATATTCAGGAATATTCTCAAGGATATACTGAGAATCTACAAACCCAAATTTCTGCGCCGATACACTCGCTGTAAAGGCAAGAATTGCAAATAAACCTAAGAGGAGTTTTTTCATAACCGGCTTTTCGGAGGCTGCAAAAGTAATCATTTTCGTATGTTTTTCAGGCCGAACTCAAAGATCATGCAAAACAATGGGTTTCGACCTTCATACGACCAATTGATTTATAATTAATTGAAATTCTGACCAATAATAAAATGGAAAATTCCTTTCTGCATGTTTGGATATCCAGTAAGTGTATCGAATCGGTAACCATAGTCAAGTCCAAGCAAGCCAAACATCGGTAAGAATACCCTCACTCCTACTCCAGCAGAACGCTTCAAATTGAATGGATCAAAATCGCGGAAATTATTCCAAGCATTGCCTCCTTCGAGGAACGCCAAACCAAATACTGTTGCTGAAGGATTGAGTGAAATTGGATAGCGCAACTCCATCGTTAAACGGTTGTAAATTGGAGCATCGCCGGCATCTGTATTTCCAGTTTGATTAGAAATTGTACCATCTTCATATCCACGTAAACCAACAATCTCTGCGCCGAGAAACTGTGCACCCCAAGTTAAGCCAGTGAGCCCGGTTCCACCAAAACGGAAGCGCTCAAATGGTGAAGTTCCCTTTGCTGCACTGAAGCTTCCAAGGAATCCAAAATTGGCTCTCGTCATCAACACCAACTTATTGTTTTTGCTTAACGGTGTAAACCACTGTGCATCAAATTTCCATTTGTGGAATTCGATCCATTTGTAACGTTGTTGGTCGGTTACAAAATCGGCTGAAGTATTGTTGTTGATGATCGAGTAAGGCGGAGTAAACTGCAAGCTCAAACTAATTGTAGATCCAGAAGCTGGGTAAATAGGCTGATCTACGGAGTTTCTTGAAAATGTAGTAGAGAAGCTCAGGTTATTCGCAAAGCCATTGGTAAACGAACCGAATGCTGAGGAATTCGCCAATTCATAGTAGGAATAATTTACCGAATGCTGGAGGGTAAAGAAGTCATCAGGCCATCTCAAACGACGTCCGAAACCAACCACAAGACCTGTAGTTTTGGTAACGCTTCTGCTTGGATCATCTTTGGCCGCGCCATTTCCAAACACTGAGTGGAATCCTGTAACGGTAAGTGAGTTAGGCTTTCTGCCTCCTAACCAAGGCTCGGTAAACGAAAGATTATAGCTCTGAAACGCACGCCCGGTGGAAGATGCATTGATAGACAGTCTTTGTCCATCCCCGGAAGGGATAGGTGCCCATGCTCCTTTTTTGAAGAACTTCTTCGCACTGAAGTTATTGAATGCCAAACCGAGGTTTCCTATCAATCGGCCTGCTCCCCAACCGCCAGAAAGTTGTAGTTGATCTGAAGGTTTTTCCTCAACACGGTATTCAATATCTACGGTTCCATCTTGTGGATTCGGTACCGGAGTAACACCCATTTTCTCAGGATCAAAATAGCCCAATTGAGAAAGTTCTCGTTGCGTTCGAACAATATCCGATCTACGGAACAACTGCCCAGGACGCGTTCTGATCTCACGCATTATCACTTGGTCGTTTGTCTTGTCGTTTCCAACTATTGTTACCCGGTTGATAACGGCTTGCTTACCTTCATAAATACGCATTTCGATATCAACCGAATCTTTCCCAACAATGCGCTCTATTGGTGTTACTTGGAAAAACAAATGCCCATCATTCATATACAATGAAGTGATGTCTGTTTCAGAAGCATTCATGAAGAGATTTTGCTCCAATGATGCCTGGTTGTAAACTTCACCGCGTTTGATACCTAAACGGTCGCTCAATCCTTTGGATGTGTATTTAATATTGCCTGCCCAAGTGATATTTCTAAAGAAATACTGGCTTCCCTCTTCTATTTTGATTTCAATATTGAGATGTTTCTGATCAACGCGGTACACGGTATCCATTACAATGCGAGCGTCTTTGTAGCCTTTATCATAATATACTGCTAATACCTTATCAAGGTCTTCTTTATAGGTATCTTCCATAAACTTCGACGTCGTGAAAATGCTATACCATGGATTCTCCTTGGTATTCTTCATTTTACGCTTGAGTTTGGATGCTTTTACCTGATTGTTTCCTACGAAATGAATTTTATTGATTTTGATACGGTTGCCTTTATCTATATCAATCTTAAGAATTTGACCTCCCGTTGCTGCAGTATCTGCATAGGTTGTAACATTAACAATAGCATCTGGATAACCTTTATCAAGGTAAAAGTCCTTCACAGTGTTCCGAGATGTGACCAATAAGTTTTCACTGATGGTTTTACCCGACATTAAATTTAAACTTTCTCGAAGTTCATCTGCATCAGATTTCTTGGCACCAATTATTCTAAATCTCGACAAACGAGGCTTTTCTTCCAGATTAATCTGCAGGTAAATTTTATCTCCATCGATACGTGGCGCGGTTACTTCAACTCCCGAAAACAACGATTGCTTCCAAAGGGCAGTAATGGCTTTCGAGATTTGCTCTCCAGGGATCATGATTTTATCCCCTTCGTTTAAACCCGTCAGCATTTTAAGGATTGTATTGTCTAGCGTACTGCCGGTCTTGGTTTTAAATTCAACTCCAGCAATGGTGTATTCTTTGGGTTCTGCGAAATTGATTTCATTACCATTGCCGCCAAGTGAAACCTGACTGTGCACAGGAAAAACCCATATCAATCCCAAAAATAATAATCGTAATATCTTGTTCATTAGGCACTTAGTTGTTCAGATGTTTTTCCGAATCGTCTTTCTCTTCCTTGGTAACTCAAAATGGCCTCATACAGATTTTCCTTTCTGAAGTCGGGCCAAAGTACGTCGGTAAAAAACAGCTCTGCATAAGAGATTTGCCAGAGTAAAAAGTTACTAATTCGGTGTTCTCCTGAAGTTCGAATGAGCAGCTCTGGGTCAGGCATCCCAAAAGTGTCTAAGTATTGCGAAATTTTAGATTCTGTAATTTCAGATTCTTTTAACGAGCCAGATTGAATATCCGAAGCCATATTCTTCATGGCTTTAGTAATTTCCCAACGCGAACTATAGCTCAAGGCAAGCACCAAAGTCATTCGCGTGTTTCCGGCGGTTAAATCGATGGCTTCCTTAAGTTCGCGTTGACATTTTGATGGCAATGTGAGCGTATCGCCGATGGTTTGCAAGCGAATATTATTCTTCATCATCGTTTTGGTCTCACTAGAGATAGTAGACACCAGCAACGACATTAAAGCATTAATTTCAAATTTTGGGCGATTCCAATTTTCAGTCGAGAAAGCATACAAGGTTAGGTACGAAACCCCAAGCTCCGCGCAAGACTCAACGGTTTCTCGAACAGCCTTTACACCACTTTCATGTCCAAAAGTTCTGAGTTTACCTTTCATTTTTGCCCAACGGCCATTTCCGTCCATGATAACGGCAATGTGCTTAGGTAAATTATCCAGGTTGATTTCTTCTTTTAATCCGGCCATTTATTCGATTGCGTCAGGTATTCAAGCGACCGACAAAGATAATCGTTTATTGATAGGCTGGGCAAACTGACTCTTTGCGTGAAAGTTTATAGCTTAATGTGATTCCTGCGAAAGAATACCAGTCGTTATTACTCGGGTTTCCTCGCTGCCGCCCAGTATTAATTTCGCCAGGATTTACAACCGAGCGATCCGCGATCAGTGCAGCTAAAACTCCATTTGTGGCATAAAGTAAATCCGGATCTACGTAAGTTGTACTCACATCATCCAAATAATCGGTGAAGGTTTTACGCAAACCCCATTCAAAGGCCAAAGCCAAGCGACCAGTGTGAAATTTGAATCCAAATCCAAAAGGGAATGCTGCATTGATAAGCGAATATTCTTTTCTATCAGGAAACAGAACAGTACCTTGACCTTCGGTTCCCAGGGGCTGCAAGGGTATCCAATCTCCTTGATATTCTGCTTTCGGATTAAACCTAAACAAGGCAAAACCAGCAAAAATGTATGGAGTTGCTGGGCGGTTTAGGTTTCCTACTTCGTATGGGAAGAAATTGAACTCCAGCATAGGTGAAAATTCAATCACTTGCGAACGGAAGGATAGATTGCGCTGGATTTGAGAAGGCACTTCAGACCTTGAATCGTCTGCTTGAACATTACCGTACAAAGCGCTGATTCGCCAAGCCCATCTTGCATTGTAGTTGTGTTTAAAAACCAACCCTCCTGCAAACGAAGGCATAAAAAATTGTTTCCCGGGATTGAGGTCTCCCATATAGTAGGAAACACCTCCAAACAAACCGAGTTCAGAATACTTTTTGAAAGATTGGGCGGAAACCTGTCCACCAACAACCAACAGAACAATAAAGAGAAATCCTCTTCTCATCATAGGGAATTATACCCTGGATAACGCAGAATGGTTACCGGAATTTTGGAAGTACCGATCTTCCTGATTTTAATCGGTATGTCAATGTAATCGTGCCCATCATGTAAGCATCTTTGTCGGTTGGGTCGCCACGTTGTTGACCAGTTCCTGTAGACAAAGGCAAATAATCGGGACTTGAAGGATTCGAGCGATTCGACAATTGGGCAGCTACTGGACCGTACTTTTGTGAAATCAATGTAGGAGAAAAATAAGTGGTACTTACATCATCGATGTAATCAGTTGTTGTAAGGCGAATGCCGTATTCAAAACCAATTGTCCAGTTTTTGTCAGACAATGGCAAACGAAAACCTGCACCAATCGGGAAACATGCTTGAACACGTTTGTAAGGTGTTCTTGAGGCTGCGATACCTTGACCTTCAGTACCTAACGGTTGCAGTGACCACCATTTCCCGCCAAGTTTAGATTGAGGGTTGAAGTAAAATCCTCCGATACCACCGTAAAGGTAAATATTCAAGTCGACCCCACTCTTGCCGCGAACCCCTCGAAGTACGTAGCGGCTTTTGGTTGACTTCAATTGAACAACTGAAATCTCTGCCTGAAGGGATGTTTCGAAAATTGGAGATTTAAAGGAAAGATTACGGTTTCGGCGGAAAGGCTCTTTGGTTAAAGAATCTCGACCAGCAACAACCCCGTAAATAAGATTTAATTTGAAAGATAAGATCGGGTTTTTACGGTAGCGAAAACCTAGGTGAACTGATGGTCTTGTTAAAATCATTTCAAGATCTCGAATACCATTGGTACCGATCATGTCTCGACCTCCTAGTTCTCCAAGGAAGTTGGAAAACCCAATTCCATACACTGTTTCACTTCGGTCGAGGAAACGCGTTTTCTTCCGCTGTGCCTGCAACGACACGGTGGTAAAGATTAAGAATAGGATAAATATAGCTACTTTTTTCATCGGCTGGCGGTTCCAGATCGAGCAAATATACCAAATTAAATAAACTAGTTACACCATTTTTTCAGATCCAAATAATTACAATTTTAATTTCGCTTATCGTTGCCCCACATCAGCTTTTCTCGAATAGTATCAAGAAAATCAAAACCATCGCGGCGAACAAGCTTAACAGTAAATGGTGCTTTTCGAATTTCCAATTCTTGACTGGCGGCAATTGGGGCGGAACGAGAGTCTAAAGAAACCATTATTTCCTTTCCGCGCACTTCAGATTTGATCGTCAAGAGATCTTCCTCCGAAATTACCAATGGACGAACATTTAAGTTGTGTGGTGCAATAGGTGTTAAAATGAAGTTCTTCGAGCTTGGCAGCATAATCGGGCCTCCACACGACAATGAATATCCTGTTGATCCAGTGGCTGTGCTCACGATCAGGCCATCTGCCCAATAATTATTTAACATGTCGCCATTTCTCTTCACCTGAAGCGTAACCATCGATGAGCTATCTTTTTTATGTAAGGTAGCTTCGTTTAATGCATACGGAAATGTTGAAAATGGATTGGGTTCAGTGACTAATTCCAATAGGGTTCGATCTTCAACAGACAGTTTATTTCTGCCCAATAATTCGATTGCTTGAGGAATTTCATCCTTCGAAAAAGCGGTTAAAAACCCAAGTCTCCCTGTGTTAATTCCCATAATTGGAATGCCTGAATTTCGAACGTGTGTAATGGCCTCCAACAAGGTCCCGTCTCCTCCAATTGTAATCATCAACCTGCAATTAACAGGGGGTTTCGTTACATTAAAGGTCTCTACTTTCAGATCCGCTGAGATCAGTTTCTTGGTTTGCTTGAAAAAGGGTTCAAATACGACCAAATACGCACCTAGCTTAAGAAGCGAATCATACAATTCCTTCACAGGGGCATTTCGACTTTCACTAAATGTTCTTCCAAAAATGGCTATGCGCATGCTTCGCGAATGTAAAGCGAAGATAGAAAGCAATTCCGAATAGGAAGAAATTGAATTACATGTTGATGTAGTTCATGAACATGTCGAACCGATTTCTAAGGTCTTCGGAAAACTCGCTCTGTTGGAATGTTGCTTTTACTTGAATGTTATATCGGGCAAACGAAGCCAATATCGACCTGATGTCTTCACGGTTCACCTTAATTGTAAGTTCAACCATTGTTGAATCTTCATTGTTGCTCAAGCTTAAGCTGAGGATTTTAGTATCGTTCTCCTCAACAATTCTAGAAATTTGAGCCAAACTGTAGTCGTTTTGATTCAACTCTAAAACGATAATTCCGCCTGGATTTTGAACTGAAGCAGTGGCGGCAAAGTGTTCTACCAAGGTTCTCAAACTGATGTTTCCTAGGTAGTTATTGTCTGCATCCAATACTGGAATTAGCGTAAGATTCATCTTTGCCACCAACTTAAGCACTTCGAATATGTGCTCAGTGGCATAAACAAATGGACGAATCAATGTAAGTGGATGATTCCCAAGTGCTTCTTCTGGTGCGTTGAGATCGAGGATGTCGGTATCAGATATCAATCCTAAAAACTCATTATGGTTAACAATCGGAAGATGGGAAACCCTAAACTCATCCATCCAATGCAATGCTTTTATGCCTGAATCGGAGGTTTTCAGCGGTGGAATAGTATCGGTGATTAATTCTTCTGCTAACATTTTTATACTGCCTCGTTGGTGAAGTAACGTGATCGCAAGTTATTTGTTTCCTTATCCAACAAACCTATGTAATTCTAATTAACACAACAACCTTGCTGCGCGCTTTTGTAGCTTTGTGCGAAATTGTTTGCACATGGTCAGCCTTAGCGTTAATCTCAATAAAATTGCCCTTATCCGAAATTCTAGAGGAGGCAACACTCCCGATGTTTTGGCCGCAGCTAAAGCAGTAGAATCTTTTGGTGCGCATGGAATCACCGTTCATCCCCGTCCGGATCAACGCCACTCAACCTATAATGACGTGGAAAATCTCAAACAAATCATTACCACAGAGTTGAATGTGGAAGGCTATCCTTCGAAGGAGTTTATCGATATTGTTTGTCGAGTGAAACCACATCAAGTTACTTTGGTTCCTGATCCACCTGATGCACTTACATCAAATGCCGGCTGGAACACGCTCGAACATAAAAGTTTACTCACCGATATTGTAACTGAACTCAAAAATCATGGGATCAGGACGTCCATTTTCATGGATACCGATCTTTCATTGTATGAATCAGCAGCAGCCACAGGAACCGACCGAATCGAACTCTACACAGAAGCATTTGCCAGGTTGTATCCTGAAAATCCTGAAAAAGCGATTCAGCCTTACAAGGAAGCTGCAATTAGAGCGCATAGCTTAGGTTTGGGGTTAAATGCCGGACACGATCTCAATAGCTTCAATTTGAAATACTTTTCCCAGGAAATTCCACAACTTATGGAAGTATCTATTGGGCATGCATTGATTTCAGAAGCTCTGTATCTCGGACTTGAAAAAACCATTCATCTGTATCTAGAACAATTAAAATGAAGCTTTTCTTCAGAAAATTCGGTGAATCAGGAAAGCCAATAGTTATTTTGCACGGACTGTTTGGGCAATCTGACAATTGGACATCCTTAGCAAGAGCTTGGTCGGACAGGTTTATGGTTTATACAATCGATCAGCGCAACCACGGTCAATCGCCACAAGAAGATGCATTAAGTTATGCTTTGATGGCAGAAGATCTAATGGAAACCTTGCTAGCGGAAAACCTAACATCCATCCACTTAATTGGACATTCGATGGGTGGAAAAACAGCGATGTTCTTTGCATTGAAATATCCGCACATGATTGATAAGATGATCATTGCAGATATAGGTCCGAAATACTACACGCCGCATCACCAAGAAATACTTGCAGCACTCAATGAAATCGACACTTCATTGCTTCCCGACCGCAGCACCGCTGAAAAATTCATGGCAGAAAAGATTTCTGACTTGGGCACGCGGCAATTTTTGTTGAAAAATTTATATCGCAAAGAGAATGGAAGCCTCGACTGGCGCTTCAATTTAAAAGCCATTTCGCAGCATATTTTAGAAATTGGTACTGAAGTTCCGCCCGAACAAATTTTTACAGAAACATTGTTTCTCAGAGGAGGGAAAAGCCGATATATTTTGCAGGAGGATTGGGGAAATATCCAAATCCAATTTCCAAACGCTGAGTTGCAAACTATCGAAGATGCAGGACATTGGCTTCATGCCGAAAAACCTCAACTTTTTAGCGAAGCTGTTCTTGATTTTTTGGGCTGATCAGGAAATTCAATTGCTTGAACGGAAATCCTTAGTTTTGCAGCATGGAAACAGTTGTTAGCGGAATCAGAAGTACTGGAAATCTTCATTTAGGGAATTACTTCGGTGCCATTCGAAACTTTATCAAAATGCAGCATGAACATCGGTGCTATTTTTTCATTGCCGACATGCATGCGCTAACCACACATCCCAAAGCAGATCATTTCAAAGAGAGCGTTAGAAATGTTTTGGTAGAATACCTCGCTGCTGGAATTGATCCTGATGTTTCAACCATCTATATCCAAAGCGACGTTCCTCAAATTCCAGAGTTGTACCTGCTCATGAATATGTACGCATACGTGGGCGAATTGGAAAGATGCACCTCTTTCAAAGACAAAATCAGGAAACATTCCGACAATGTAAACGCGGGACTACTCACATATCCTGTACTCATGGCGGCCGATATCATCATTCACAAAGCCACCAAAGTGCCAGTAGGGAAAGACCAAGAACAACATCTTGAAATGGCCAGAAACTTTGTAAACCGTTTCAACCATTTGTACGAAAAAGAGGTTTTCCCAGAGCCTTTCGCTTTCAACTTTGGCAATGAATTAGTGAAAGTTCCAGGCCTTGATGGAAGCGGAAAAATGGGAAAAAGTGAAGGGGAAGGGAACGCCGTTTTTCTAGCCGATTCTCCCGAAGTATTGCGCAAAAAAGTGATGCGCGCAGTTACTGATACCGGCCCTACGGAACCAAACCAGGAAAAGCCAGAATCGATTCGTAATCTATTCCAATTAATGAGCTTAGTAAGCAACCAAGATACCATTCTACATTTTGAAGATACTTGGAACAATTGCACCGTTCGTTATGGTGATATGAAGAAGCAATTGGCTGAAGACATGATCCTTTTCACGGATCCAATTCGTGAGCGCATCAAGGAAATTGGTTCTAATGAAACATATTTGAATAAAGTGATCAAGGAAGGTGGAGAAAAGGCTCGCGAAAGCGCTGCGAAAACACTAAAAGAAGTGCGTTCAATCATCGGCTTCACAAACTACTAATGGCAGAATCACTTTTTATTTCAGCCGATATCAGCAATAAAGCAGCGGTTTATGCCGAATTGATTCCTCAAATCGAAGCGTTGCTCACCGGAGAGAAAGATCCAGTAGCCACTTTTGCCAATGCAGCTGCAGCCATTCAACAAATCTTCCAACACCATTGGACAGGTTTTTATCTTGTAAGTGGTGAAGAGCTGGTTTTAGGTCCATTTCAAGGACCCATCGCTTGCACACGCATTGCCTTTGGAAAAGGGGTTTGCGGAACAGCATGGAAGGAAAATAGAATCGTTGTGGTGGATGATGTAGAACAATTTCCAGGACACATTGCCTGTTCAGCTTTGTCGAAATCTGAAATTGTGATACCAGTTTTAAATCCAGCTGGAGAAGTCGTGGCCATTCTGGATATCGACAGCGACCAATTGGCAGCATTCGATGAAGCTGATCAATTAGGATTGGAACAAATTTGTAGAATAATTTCAGCACAAATCTTCTCGTGAAAAATCTGCTGGCTGCAATAGCTCTATTCGTTTTAGTAGCCTGTGCAAGTCGGGTTCCTCCATCAGGTGGTGAAGTCGATAAGACTCCTCCAGAAATTGTTACCATTGATCCTCCTCAAGGCACTACGAACTTCAATAGCGACAAGATTAATTTAACATTTAACGAGTTTATTGAATTGAAAGATGGAGGAAGCGGTATAATCATTTCACCGCCCATGCTAACTCCTCCTGAAGTGCTGCTAAAGGGAAAAACAATTCAATTGAAATTCAAAGAAAAACTCGACGAAAACACTACCTACAATATTACTTTCGGAAAATCTGTAACCGATCTTACCGAAGGAAATACTTTAGTGGAGTATCCCTTCGTTTTTTCAACCGGAACTGTTCTCGATTCATTTCAGATAAGTGGGTATTTATCTGATGCGTACACGAATCAACCCGTTAAAGATGCCCTCGTTTTACTCTATACCTCAACTGTTGATAGCCTTCCGTTTACTGCACTTCCTAGGTATTTTGCTAGAAGCAATGCTTCAGGAATGTACACAGTACGAAACATAAAACCAGGCAGTTATCGAATTTTAGCCCTTCAGGATGGCAACAATGATTATAAATTCACCCTACCTGAAGAGAAAATCGCTTTTGGAAATGATCTCATAGATTTAACCGAATCTTCAACACCTATTCCAGAACATCGAATGTTTACGGCAAGGCCTAAAGCGCAGAAGCTGCTAAAAAAGAAATTCGAAGCACCTGGAAAGGTCTTTCTTAAATATGCGATTCCTCCAGATAATTGGACAATTCAGCCTTATCAATCGGAATTATCGAGCAGCAATTTGCTTTATGATTTTAAGGCTGGTTTGGATTCCATGGATGTTTGGATTCCCGGTAAACCGCTCGATACATTAAAATTGATTTCTACTGTTTCACTGGGAGATAGCATTCGTCGCGACACACTTGTTTTTAATGCAAAAAGATTGTCGGAAAGCCGTGGAGGAAAAGGAATGCAAAGAAAATCGACTCCAGATACTTCCCTTCGAGTTACCGTTGAAAGCAACGGAGGTAAATTGAAGTCGACCGACAGTGTGATGGTTCGCTTTTCTGCTCCAGTCTTGGAGAACAGTGGCGCAACGATGCAATTTTACCTTTCCAATGATTCCATCCCTGCATCAAATGGACGCTGGTCGGCCAATAGAATGAGCTATGTTCTTGCTATGCCAGCAAAACAGGATCAATTCACCTTGATGGTTCCAAAAGGGAATTTTAAAGATCTATTTGGTAGATCGAACGACTCTAGTTTTTTCAAGCTGAGTTTGTTTACAGAGGAAGAACTTGGAAATCTTGATTTTTCATATATGAACGACAGCTTAAACGGCTCTTTCATACTGGAAATGGTTGACAAATCAGGCAAAGTGATCGAAACCAGAAAAGTATCAAAATCCGAAAAGATCAAATACAAAGGCATTTCTCCAGACCCTTACACTTTCCGATTGGTAGAGGATAAAAACAACGACGGTCGTTGGACTACAGGTGATTTTAGTAAGCGCCTTCAACCCGAGAAAATGTATTACCTCAATCAACCTGTAAATATGCGTGCAGGTTGGGACATGGATCTGGAATGGAACCCTTGGAAAAAGGCGGCATCCGGCATGAAGAAGTAGTTAACGACGAATGCTTACTGGTAAAGACTTTACCCAGTTTTCAGATTGAATTCGAAGGAAATACAATCCGTCTGAAGTTCCATCAGGTATACTCAAAAGTGTTGCATTGGCTCCACTAGCGGTAATTTGATTAGTTGCCAATTTTCGTCCTGAAAGGTCTAGCCATTCAATTGTGTAGTTGCCTGAATTCAATCCAGCAAGCTGAACAATTTGGCTAGCCGGATTGGGGAAGGCCAATACTGGACGTTCGATAAATGTTTCTTCTACGGCCGAAGAGTTGTCGGATGGTGGAAGTATTATAAAATCGACCCAAGCAGCATCTTCAAGAGAAGAAAACACGTCATCTTTTATGTACACCCAAGTAAAATTATGCTCTCCAGCTAAAACTGGATATGAAAACTCTTGCCAATCAAGATCGCCAGACCATTCCGCTTGAAGCTCACCATCGAGATAAAACTTAAGGAAATCGTAGCCCTCCTCCGAAGATACCTTGCGGTGGAATTTAATTTCACCCGGATCAGAGACTTGGTAGGTAAGCATTAGTTCAGTTAATTGATTGTGTCCAATCGTTCCTGAACGCAGGCTATACTGACCTTCGAAAGCGTTTGTATTGTCGTTAAACCACGGAGAGTCGCTCGCATTGATCCATGGAAACTGAGTTAAACCGCCAGATTCGGCGTCTTCGATTATTGCACCAATGAGCAAGCTGAAATTGTATTGTGCTTCGTAAGCTCCAAATGTTCCTTCGTATTGAAACAACTCCGTGAGATTTGTAGGATAGTTCGGAGAAATAAGTAAATCGTAGCTTACGGTTTCTGAAGTGTTGGGGAAAACACTTGAAATATTGGTGGTAGAAGAAAGGACTTCAATGAGGCTGGAAGTAAACGTTAAATTCGGGAGCCCTATATTGCTTTCGATTGAGCCAGAATTCAAATTGGGCAAAGTAATTCTTACTGTTTCGCCTGGATCGGGACGACCGTTGTTGTTGCCAATAAGCTCACTGAAAGTATGTGAAACAACCTGCATTGATGGAGCATGCAAAGTGATCGGAATATTAACATTCCACACTTGACCATCAATATCGGTTAGGGTCACTAAGAAGTTTACTTGGGTTTGATCAGGTACTCCATCGCTCACCGAAAACGAGAAGCAATTTTCTGATAGATATAGATTTCCGTTAGTTGGTTCAAAATTGCAAGTTAAGCTCGGGTTTTCGAGAGATACCCAAGGTGAGTTTTCTGCTATCGTTCCAGTAACTGATCCATTCATCGAAATGCCAACATTTTGAACCTCAACATTTAACTGAACAGTTTCATTGAAATCGGCTTGAAGATTATTGTTGCCCATTGCATCATTGAGAAGCGTTTCGTTGAGTACAAAAAACGGGGAATAGGGCGCGATCACCTGAATTTCTCCCATATAAGGAGAGTGATTAAATGCGGTTCCTGTGATTTGAATTGACGACATCGACGATAGCGATTCGAAACTCAACAAGCACGAACCTCCTGAAATAAAACCTGCAGCCAATAAGCTTCCATCTTGAACCAAAGCAATACGTGCGTTTTCAACTTCAGAATAAACTGTGATGGAGGCTTCGCCAATAACTGCAGAAGCAGGATAAGTCACAACCAGCGGGAGAGGCGCAGTTGTTCGAATGAGCAATGAAGGATCTCCGAAAATATGCCAAGAGTCGGTCATTTCTGCTCCTGCGCTTCCATACTCATCGTTCATAAACATGCAGCCGCTAAAGCTGATCGATCCGAAAGTTCTTCCAGTGTTTGATGCATTGAGTCCAGATAAAATATCAACCATCTCATCTTGAGCCGACATTGGAGGGTTCCAACTTTGGTTGATCGAAGACATGAAAACAGTAGCAGCTCCTGTTGGATTGTTGCCTTGTCGTGCACGCATCCATGCTTCGCCAAAACAGGTTCCATTGTTGAATTCTCCATTCACACAGGCAACAGACCAAATTACTGGCAGCTTCCCAACGTTTTCAAGTTGCGCGATATCGGCATTGCTAAATTCTGAAGAACCAAAGCTCTGAGAAGAACCATGTCCTGTGTATAAAATAAGACCAGTTCCAGCATCAATCGCACTCGCAACCATCGAAGGATTAGGATTCCCTGCTCCATCTTGATCGCCTTGTGTGCCATCAAAAAACTCATTGGATGCAGTGTAAGTAAAGTTGAGCAAGTCGGCCTCCATGTTTCGGATATGCTCGAAATCCATCTCTCCATCATCGCCGGGGCCTTGATCGGATGCAATTCCTGTAAGGTTTGCGAAATGGTTTCCTGACGTTGCTTGTTCGTACTGCAATGCTTTTGCCACTTGAACCTCAACATCGGCAGTTGTTTCGGCAGAAAAACGACCTACAAAAACTTCCGGATAAGAATCATCACCTTCAACATAACCATAACTCGGATCCGACATGCCTGAATTTCTAGTTGGTGAAGGAATTTGATCAATATCGCCTACCAAAAGTGCATACTTCAAACCATCTGCATAGCGGTTTCTGATGATATCTTGAATGGCCGTTTCTGAACCCAATGTTGCATAACTCACCACTTCAACCTCCATTCCTGTAGCTCTTTTCCACGCAACAAAAGGATTTAAAGATTCGATAAATGCAGGATGGGAAATGATGAGCATTTTCCCCCAGCTTGTTGGTGTTTCATATCGATCAACTGGGAAGTTTAGGAAATGACTTTGATGAATTTGTTGATCTTCTACCAACTGAAAACGGTTGTTTGATACCCTTTCATTGATTCCAGAAATTTCAGTTTGACACTTCACTGTTGCCGTAATCCTCCGATAGATTCGTAAAGTTCGAGTAACGGGATTGTAGCGAAACGGATTGAAAAGCAAGGTGATTCCGCGCACTCCAGATAAAATATAGGGTTCCCGCAATTGAATTTCATTGGCAGGGAAAAATACATCTTGTTGAAAGATGACGCCTTGCGTGCGCTGGTAATTCGCAGGATTTTCTGTACGAGATAAATTACCAATTGATGGGGCAATGTTGATGTTTTGAATTTCTTCAAACTCCGATTCCTGAACCTCAACCACGATGTTTCCTTGATCAGGAACTATCAACGATCGGGTAAACTTTGGAAGATCTGGCGCGCCTTTCACCAAAAGTGGCGTTGCATTTTGTACTACCGGAATTTTCGCTATTCCGTTGGAGGTATTTACATCCGTAAAATGAAAATCGCCTAAATCAAACTGTACTGTCGTTGCCTGGAAACCTTGTGCTTCATGTAAAATAGCGATTCTCGATTCTTGAGAAAAACCCAAAATGCTGAGATGCAATAACGCGATACTTAGGAATAATCTGATTTTCATAACATTGAATGAAGCATAAAGGTAAAAATATGCTTGAAACAAGGCACAAAAAAACCGGAACAAAAATCCCGGTTTATCGATCAAAGTTCAGTGTGAGGATTTAGTTGTCTCTTCTACCCGTAAAGATTGAAACATAGTATAACAGTGTCGCCAAAGAACCGATAGCCGCAACTACATAAGTCATTGCTGCCCAATCAAGGGCGTCCTTGGCTTGACTACGTTCTTCTCCGTAGGTAAGATTTGTGGATGACATCCAAGCCAAAGCGCGGCGTGACGCATCATATTCTACAGGAAGGGTAATAAATGAAAAAAGTGTTGTTATTGCAAAAATTACAATTCCAATAGCCAATAAAGCAGGAAAGGTGTTGATCAGTAACACACCACCCAGTAGAACCCATTGAATGATGTTAGAGGAGAATTGTACAATTGGAACCAATGCAGATCGCATGTTTAACCAAGCATATGCGCGGGCATGTTGCACAGCGTGTCCACATTCGTGAGCGGCAACTGCGGCGGCGGCAACGCTTCGTGTGTTGTATACCTCAGGACTTAGATTCACTGTTTTTTCTCTTGGGTTGTAGTGGTCCGAAAGAAAGCCTTCAACCGAAATTACTTTCACATCGAAAATCCCTTCGTCGCGGAGCATTTTCTCGGCAACTTCACGACCTGTTAAGCCAGCTGTGAGAGGCACTTCGCTGTATTTCCGAAATTTACTTTTTAAACGGTAAGAAACGAACCAACTGGCCGCCATTACCAAGATGAGGATCAAATAGATTCCCGGCATTGTCTTATGAATTTAGATTGTTTAACGGCGCAGCGCTGTCAAATGGTATTCCAAGATGAATTTACAAGCAATATGACAGTTTATATGACAAATATAGCTTTAGAAATGATCGATTAATGAACAGCTTCTATTCCAAGGCTCAAACCACACTTCGGTCATTTTGTCGGCACAATTCGACCTCGTGCGCCATTTTGTCTGTTTTTGTTTGGTGGAACAATGATTGAAAGCGCCCTGGAAAAAATTCAATTATAACACACATTAAAACTAACCCAAACACGAGCAGAGGATTTGATCCAGTATTCTCAACACTATTTAAGCGAAATGCTTGAAACAGGGTTTTCAAAACATTTGTCACAACCACGGAGGAGCAGCTCTTCCGGCGCTAAGCATCTCTGAATCTTATTCAGGTAATCAATTGGAATAATGTATTCCAAGTTTTAAAAAAGAGGAAATCAACATCAAATAGGATTATCAGCTCATCCAAATTTTAAAAAGAGCTAAAAAAACAATAAAATGAAATATGACTACAATGGTAAAAACAATTTATAAAACAATTGATTTTGTTAAGGAAAACGACCTTTGGTATGTTGATTTGCCTGAATTTATTGAATCAAATCTTGGTGTAAAAGGAAACTTACTTATGGTAGCTGGTGCCGATAAATTTCTCGAAATGAATTCAAATGGTAATTCACGAGTAACGGTTACAGTTTCAAACCAAGTCTTTACTGATAGTCGTATAATAGTTAATACATCTGTTGGAGTAGACAAAGAAATGTTAAAGAATTACAATCACCCCATTGTTGAAAATGGCGGGTATTATAATGTAATTGACAATAATTTCGAAATGTGGTTATGTCCCACACTTCTTTATGTATTTGAAAATGAAAAATATCCAGAAGCTATTTATTTTAAATTCATAAATAATTAAAATTTCGGAGGTTGAATAAAACAACCTCATCGTTGCAGGCAAAAAGATCAGTCAATGCAGATTTAAAAAAACGGTTTTCGCGAATAGAATTCGGTTTTCAAAAGACGATTTGCCATAGCCGAAAAAGTAGAAAACGAAAAAATAACCCGGAAGATCGAATTACAATAATTGATTAGATTTATAAGTAACAGAGCGCAACACCGAAAAGTGGATGCGCTTTTTTGTTTACAACCAGCCGCAAAACTGTATGTTTACGCAATGCAGCATCCCGAAACTTGGGCGGTTATCCTGAATCCAACGGCCAATGGTAGAAAATCAACGCAGCATTGGAAGCAGCTAAAAGCTCAATTAAAGGCTAACAAAATTCCTTTTCAACTTTATGAAACCGCCAAAAGTGGCGACGGAACTACCATAACGCATCAATGTCTCAAATTAGGAAGTAGGAGAATATTGGTTGTTGGAGGAGATGGTAGTTTAAATGAAGTGGTAAATGCCGTTTTAGATCAATCTGAAATCCCTTCTCACCAAATACAATTGGCAATATATCCAGCAGGCACGGGAAACGACTTTGTTCGAACATTGAAGATACCAGACAATCCAATTGTATTTGTTAAAATGATGCTTCAAGGCAAATTCAATTTACACGATGCTGGCTCGATAGAATACCTCGGAACCCAAAAACCATTATCATTTTTCATTAATGTTGCAGGAATTGGTTTTGACGCATTTGTAGCTTACACAGCCAATGAGGCGAAAAGGAAAGGAAAGTCGGGACTTCTAACCTATTTGTCTGCATTAATTAAAAGCCTTTTTAAATATGAGGCGGTTGAATGTGAAGTAGTAATAGACCAAGAAAAAACAACATTTCAGGTTTTTGCAATTCTTGCAGGGATTGGAAAATACGCAGGAAACGGAATGAAACTCGTTCCGGATGCCGTTCCAGATGATGGATTATTTCACATAACCGCAGTCAGAAAAATTGGAAAACTTAAGGTCGTTCGCAATATTGCTAAGCTTTTCAATGGGACTTTCGACCAATTGGATGAAGTGAAGATCACAACCGCGAAACGCGTAAGGGTATATCCTACAAAAAGGCTTTACGTAGAGGCAGATGGTGAATCTTTGGGATACGGTGCGGTGGAATTCCGTATTTTGCCAGCAAGAATTCAAATGTTAATTCCCTGATGTTTTTCGGAAAGAAGACAATTCGTTGGTTTATGGTTTTTAGCAGTGTCGACAAGGCGAAGGAGCTAATTGCTGTTAATAAAACTGCACGAATCGAAGTAGATGGCAAATTGCTTTGCTTGGCTCGAACTGAAACCAAATTTTTCGCGCTGGATGAAAAATGCCCGCACCAAAATTTACCAATTACGCATGGTGGAATTTGTGAAAACGGAACGGTGGTTTGTCCGTTTCACAGATACGCTTGGGATTTAAAAACAGGACGTGAAGTAGAACGACGTAGCGGAAATATCAATTTGTATCCAGTTGAAGAGCGCGAAACCGGTTTGTTTGTTGGGATCGAAAAGAAAACTGGTGGGATTTTCGGTTAGTTCAGGGGCACAATCCTTAACGGCACTGAGATAGGAAAACTCAATTCTGAAACGAGAGCAGCATTTTTCAACTGAACAATCTGCTGCTTCCCATCCAATTGAACTATCATGAAACCTCCAATTGGATTACTACAACGATCGAACTTCTGTCCTTTGAGCAAAGAATTTCCATCTAAATCGATCAACTCATATTGAGCGCCATTTCTTGTGGCTGCGGCTACGCCTTGATGGTATTGCCCGATCGACTTCCAATTCGCAGGAACAACGATCATACAATATCTGTCGACAATTCCTGCCCAACGATCGCTCGGTTCGCCTGATGTGTAAACAAAAACACCTTCTTCGGCAAAGTCGAGCGACTCGAAAAAATCGAGTGAACAGGTTTTTCCAGATGCGTCAAGTAAGGTCCAACCTTTTGTTGTGAGCACAGCAGCAGTGCCTTCATGATGGCCAGAAACTTCCAAGTATTCGGCATTGGTAAGGAGTTTGGCTTGTGAAACATCTACAAATCCGAATAGATCATTTTTCAAGTAAGGCACCAAGTTCGAGCCTGGATTGGGCACGATGTCGAGAAACGGACCGAGCTTAGTTTCGCCTTGCTGATTGATCAAGTAAAACCCATCATCTTCTTGCACCCAAGCATGGTTGTAACGAAAAGGGAAGGCCATTGGATAGGCTCTTTGGTTGATGAATTTGCCTTCGGTGTCGATGTACTTCCATCCTCCGGCACCGGGATCGTAGACCAAAGCTCGCTTGCACGAAAACTCTGGCCGAGCTTCTTCAATTTCGCAGTGATACTTTGGCTTAAGTTGCCACTTGCCGTTTTTGCCTGCAAATCCCCAACAAGTACCATCGCGCAAGGCAATTCGTCCTTCAGAAAAAACACCGGCATCACTAAATTTGGGCTTCACGAGCACCTTGCCCATCGAGTCGGCTAAACCCCAAAAACCTTCAAATCGAAAAGGGAAAATGCCTTCTCTCCCCTGTCGAACTTCCTCAATTGGCATCGCCGACAATGCTTGAAGCAGAGCACTGTAAAGCCTGAAGCCCGGCTGTTGCGTGCTTTTAATGGCGATTCGATTTTTGGAAAGCACCACAAACGAATCTACTTCTTCCACAGAAGCAAAAGGCTTAACCACACATTTGAGGGTGTATGGAGGCTTATCGCCAATGCGCAAAAGCGATTGACCAAAACCTATTGAACTGAGTAAAATCAGGCAAACAAGGCCGACAAAGGGAAGGTTTCCTTTACGCGGATTCCCTTTTCGGTGTGATGCAAAGTGGCGCATTCAACAGATTTATCGTGCTCAAAAAACAATACCCATTCTTCATCCGCGGCGCGTTTCAAGATAACCGCTTTCTCATCCAACGTAAGCAAAGGACGCGTGTCGTAAGCCATCACCCACGCAACAGGAACATGCACTGGAGAGGCTAACAAATCGGCCATGTAAAGCAATTTCTTGTCGCCAATTTGAACCAAAGGCAACATCATCGACTCGGTATGCCCATTTACACGAATGATTTCTATTTGGTCTGTAAACCGGTCTGATTCCGCAAAACGAAGCTGACCAGATTCTTGAATTGGAAGAATATTTTCCTTTAAAAAGGATGCCTTTTCTCTAGCGTTTGGCTCTGTTGCCCATTTCCAATGCGCTTCGTTGCTCCAAACTTGTGCATTTTTGAATGCTGGGCGATATGCCGATTTGTCGTCGTTCCACTCAATCACTCCACCGCAATGGTCGAAATGAAGATGTGTTAGGAATACATCGGTAATTTCATCTCGGTGGTAACCGGCAGTCCTGAGCGATTTATCAAGATTATCGTCGCCATGCATGAAGTAATGCGAAAAAAACTTGTCGTTCTGCTTGTTGCCCATTCCTGTGTCGATAAGGATGAGGCGATTGCCTTCTTCAATCAACATGCATCGCATGGCCCAAGAACACATATTATTCTCGTCGGCAGGATAAAGTGGATGCCACATAGACTTGGGAACTACGCCAAACATGGCGCCACCATCGAGTTTGAAGTGCCCAGAATTGATAACTGATAATTTCATATTTACTGTACTGTGTGCTGTTGACAAAATCCTGAAATCGTTTTCAGGTGTTCGGTAGGCGGGTCTAAATTTACCGGAAAAAAGGAGACATGAAGGTTCATTTGATAGCGATTGGTGGAAGTGCCATGCACAATTTGGCACTTGCCTTACACAGAGCGGGTCATACCGTTTCTGGATCAGACGATGAGATTTTTGAACCTTCGCGAACCCGACTAGCCAATTTGGGGCTTTTGCCTGCGGCGGATGGTTGGTTTCCGGAAAAAATCACCTCCGATCTTGATGCGATCATTTTGGGAATGCATGCAAGAATCGACAATCCCGAATTGTTGAAAGCCCAAGAATTAGGACTGAAGATTTATTCCTACCCTGGTTACATTTACCAAGAAAGCAAAGACAAAACGCGCGTGGTGATTGGTGGTAGCCACGGCAAAACATCCATCACTGCCATGGTTCTGCATGCGATGAGCCATGCGGGAATGGACTGCGACTATTTGGTTGGTGCGCAGTTGAAAGGCTTCGATACCATGGTGAGAATTCAGCCTGAAACACCTAGAATTCTGCTTGAAGGTGATGAGTACCTAGCATCTCCGCTAGAGCGAGTGCCGAAATTTCACCTGTATCATCCGCACATTGCTTTACTGAGTGGCGTTGCTTGGGACCACATCAATGTGTTTCCCACTTTTGAATCCTATGTTGAGCAGTTCCGCCTATTCGTGGAGAAAATTGAACCCAATGGTTCGTTGATTTACTATGCAGGCGACCCTGAATTGGTGAAGATTGCTGAAGGCGCGAGGTCTGATATCCGTTTGATGCCTTACGATACGCATCCATTTGAGATTGAAAATGGTGTTACACAATTGATCACAGCCAAAGGCAGAGTCGAGCTGTTGGTTTTTGGAAGGCACAACCTTCAAAATATCAATGGTGCTCGGATGGTTTGCAACGAGTTGGGATTATCGGATGATGCCTTTTACGCAGCCATCCAAAGTTTCGGTGGGGCCGCTCGAAGATTAGAGTTGGTGCATCGAAATGATTTCATGAGCATTTTCAAGGATTTCGCGCACTCTCCATCGAAGCTAAAAGCAACCACTGAAGCAGTGCGGGAACAATTCCCCAGTAGGAAATTAATTGCCTGTATGGAATTGCACACCTTCAGTAGCTTGAATGCTGAGTTTTTAGAGGAATACAAGGGCTCGATGGAAGGTGCCGACAAAGCCTTTGTTTACTTTAATCCGCATACAGTTGAGCATAAAAAATTGTCGCCCATCACTTCCGAGCAAGTGAGAATGGCATTTGGAAGCAACAACGTAGAAGTGTTCAACGATTCTACCAAGTTACTTGCGGCGCTTCAGCAGGAAGATTGGAACAACAGCACCTTGTTGATGATGAGTTCAGGAAACTTCGATGGAATAAAATACGAGGAGCTTCCTCAGTTACTTCATTTAGCCTGAGTAACAGGGAATTTCTTCGCCATCATTCTGGCTGTCATCGCTGCATAGAATACACCGAGAAGCAAGATTCCCACGAAGGTCAGCACAAGCCAAAAGGCCTCGAACGGAAAATTCACATTGCTGTTTTTCCATGCTTCGATGGCTTCGGGCGCTGTGTTTTGCACTTTCATGCTAATGATTCGATTGTCAATAAATCGCAATTTGAATGCGGGATCGATGCTAAACAAATAGAAATAAATAAACAAGGAATAGGTGAGCGAGAACAAAGCTGCTACCGACATTCCAGATTTGAATGCGTCTTTGAAAGGAATTCCATTGGTGAAGCTCAACTTCCGTCGTTCATCCATGCTTCGATACATCCCAATCAGTAAAAAGCCAAGCACTGGAAGAAGCGGGTAATTGCCGATTCCAGCATCTACCCAACCTGTGAGTAACAACAAGGTTTTCCAAATGATGGAAAGCGCTAAAACGAGAATTGTTCCTTTTGTTTCTGGTTTCACTGTTAACTATTCATTGAGATAAGGAACTCCTCGTTGTTGGTAGTATGGTTCATGTGGTTGCGAATAAACTCCATCGCTTCGATGGTATTCATGTCGCTGAGGTGATTCCGGAGAATCCACATGCGTTGTAGTGTTTCTTTGTCGACCAAAAGATCGTCGCGGCGAGTAGAAGAAGAAACCAAGTCGATGGCAGGGAAAACACGCTTGTTGGCGAGTTTGCGATCCAATTGGAGCTCCATGTTACCAGTTCCTTTAAATTCTTCGAAGATTACTTCGTCCATTTTAGAACCGGTGTCGATCAAAGCAGTGGCTAAAATGGTGAGTGAACCACCTTTTTCGATTTTACGTGCTGCACCAAAGAAGCGCTTAGGCTTGTGAAGTGCGTTGGCATCCACACCACCAGAAAGCACCTTTCCAGAAGCAGGCTGAACAGTATTGTATGCGCGTGCTAAACGTGTAATTGAATCGAGAAGAATTACCACATCGTGGCCGCATTCTACCATTCTTTTTGCTTTTTCGAGAACGATATTGGCAATTTTAACGTGGCGCTCAGCCGGTTCATCGAACGTTGAAGAAACCACTTCGGCACGAACGCTACGCGCCATATCTGTTACTTCTTCCGGACGTTCATCAATCAAAAGGATGATCAAATAAACTTCTGGGTGATTGGCCGCAATTGCATTAGCAACTTCCTTAAGCAATACCGTTTTACCCGTTTTAGGTTGTGCAACGATAAGTCCACGTTGACCTTTACCAATTGGTGTGAAGAGGTCCATTACGCGGGTCGACATTGTGCCATTTTTGTGACCAGTGAGTT
Organism: Flavobacteriales bacterium; assembly: GCA_040403315.1. Classification (GTDB taxonomy): domain Bacteria; phylum Bacteroidota; class Bacteroidia; order M30B66; family M30B66; genus CAMCXT01. The sequence continues at coordinate 386,149 of JBBAKX010000001.1, read as the reverse complement.
TCAATTTCTCATCTGGGAACATTGGTGTGAGGAAATCGAAAGGAACCCGATCGCGCACATAGCTAGGATCGCGGCCATTGATTGTATCGATTCGTGTGAGCGGGAAGTACTTTTCGCCTTCTCTTGGTGCACGAACAGCTCCATTAATGGTATCTCCAGTTTTAAGTCCGTAAAGTTTTATTTGCGCTTGAGAAACATACACATCGTCGGGAGAGCCGAGATAATTGTAATCTGAAGATCGAAGGAATCCAAATCCCTCTGGAACCAATTCTAAAACGCCTTCGGTGTTAACTAACAAATCGTTGTTGCTGAAAGCATCGATGATTGGAGTTTGATCGGGCTGAACGGTTGGTTGAGGAGCCGGAGTGTTTGGTTGAACAACCCCTTGACTAGGCTGGCGATTTTGTTGATTAGGATTGTTACGTTGGAAATTCTGGCGTTGGTTGTTATTATTGTTGTTTTGCCAGTTGCCACGTTCACGTTGAGGCTGCTGACCTTGAACTTGCTGAGGTTGCTGGCTTTGAGCAGGCGGTGGAGTGATTGGCGCTTGAGGCTCTTGGCCCGGTGTGGGTTGATAATTGGCAAGACCGCCCGCACGCTTGTTGTAAGGCACCCTTTGTTGTTGTTGAGGGGCTTGTGGTGGTGGCGTTTGTTTGGGCTGTTGTGGTTCGCCGGTTTCCGGCTTTGCAAGAGCGTCTACTTCAGCGGGAGTTTGAAAACGTTGGTCGGGTGTATTTACCCTTTCGCGGCGGCGACGGAAATCCTGATCGCGCTTGCTTTCCTTTGGAGATTCGATAATGGGCTCAGCCTTAACCTCAACTTTAACCGGTTCTTCAACAACAGTAGCTTGTTTGACTGGATTGTTGGGTTTACGGCCTCTTTTGGCTGGAACTTTTGCTTCTACAGCAGGTGTGTCTTCGGTTTTCGACAATGCTTTTGTTGCCATAGCCCTGACTTCTTCAGGATTGAGGGTAAGTTTGATGGATTCAACCTTCTCGTTACCGGCAGCTTCTTTTTTCTTCAATGAAGTGGTAATTTCTGGCTTAACAGCCTGTTCGTCAAGAATTTTATAGATAAGTTCCGACTTCTTGAGTATGTCGGACTTAGAAACATTCAGCTTTGTGGCAATTTCACGCAATTCTCCAACCAGCTTGGCGTTCAGCTCCTGAATATTGTACATGTTGATAGCAATACGAAATGTGGGTAAGGATTCCGGAATAAATGAAACGGGCCGGAAAGAGATAAAAATTTCAGCGTTTGCTGATATATGAGTGCAATAATACGAATATTTCAGATTGTCAATAGCGTTTATTAAAAAAAAGCGAATTGATTGCGTCATGTTTGGCTATTTTTGCAGCCCTTATATAACGAAATGATACAAAGAATTCAATCACTATTCCTATTTGGTGCGGCACTTAGCGGCGCTCTTTTCACTTTTTTACCTTGGGCTGTTTTCCACCTTGAAGAAGGCAAAGAAGATGTTATCCTAAAAGGAACAAGTGAATTGGTAAGCAGTTTACCGGGATTTACGATTGCATTGTTTGCACTGATCAACATTTTTCTTTTTCGCACGAGAAAACGCCAAATGAGAGTTTGTAACGTACTTTTTGTTGTTGCAATCGGAGCGCTTTCTTCGGCTGTTTTGAAAATTACCGCCACATCTGCTGCGCTGAAAGCCAATAGTTTCGATTATCAATTCGGTATGGTTTGGCCTGTAATAGCGATCATATTTACTTACATGGCAAAACATGCCATAAATAAGGATGAAAAATTGGTTCGATCTGCCGACAGATTGAGATAAGTTTTAGTTGATGCAAAAAACCTTCATAAAAAATCTTGCACTTCTGCTTGCGCTGAACTTGCTGATCAAACCATTCTGGGTTTTCGGCATTGAGCGCGAAGTGCAGGAAGTAGTGAAGACCGAAAACTATGGGCTATATTTCGCCCTGTTCAACTTTTCGTTTTTGCTCAATATTTTATTGGATTTTGGGATTACCAATTTCAACAATAAGAACATTGCCCAAAATAATCACCTGATTACCAAGCACTTTTCAAGTATTTTGGTGTTAAAGCTTATGTTGGGAGTTGCCTTCATCGTGGTAACGTTATTGGCTGGAATACTCCTTGGTTACAATAGTGATCAGATACATCTGTTGGCGATGATGGGCCTAAACCAGTTTTTGGCCTTCATGATCATGTATTTAAGGTCGAATTTGGCTGGTCTTCATCTTTTTGCAACCGACAGCATTATCTCGGTGCTTGACCGAACATTAATGATCATTTTTTGCAGTATTCTGCTGTGGGGCAATGTATTGGATCATCCAATGACGATCGACTTATTCGTTTACACCCAAACTTTTTCCTATCTCCTCACAACAATCATTACCTTGTTTATTGTGATGCGTAAGGCAAAATTTACGAGGCTCAAATGGAATTATCCCTTTTTCATTCTCATCTTGAAAAAGAGCTTACCGTTTGCGATTTTGGTTTTATTGATGACCTTTTACAACCGTGTTGATGCAGTAATGTTAGAACGCATGTTGCCCAACGGCGCGTTAGAAAGTGGTATTTACGCTGCAGCCTATCGGGTTTTGGATTCTGCAAATATGTTTTCTTTTCTATTTGCGGGCTTGTTACTTCCGATGTTTGCTCGGATGCTTCGGTACAAAGAATCGGTTGAACAACTCGTTAAACTTGCGTTTTCGATATTGATTACGCCTGCTGTAGTTGTAGTAGTGGCAAGTCTCCTATATAGCGAAGACATTATGGGAATGTTGTACAAGCAACATGTTGCTGAATCGGCTGGTGTTTTTTCAATAATCATGGGTTGTTTTGTGGCTACATCACTGACCTATATTTTCGGGACCTTGCTAACGGCCAATGGAAATTTATTGCAACTTAACATAATGGCTGCATCGGGGATGGGATTAAATTTGTTGTTAAATTTCATTCTCATACCGCATTTCAAGGCAATTGGTGCGGCGTATTCAAGCGTAATCACACAATTTTTAACTGCGCTTCTTCAAATTTACTTAGCGCAGCGGATATTCAAATTCAGAGTAAACTATAGACTTCTTGTGCAGTTGGTTATTTTCGTTTTATCGGTTTTTATGATTGGGCTTTTGTGTAAGAATTTATTCGACGACTGGCTAAAAGGAATCCTTGTATTGCTTATTGGCGGTACACTTTCGGCCTTTGCAATCGGGTTGTTACATGTGAAGTCGATCTTCAGAATCATGAAGTACGGGTAGCAAATACATCGTGAAGTAACTGTAAAGTAGTACATTTGCGCCTTTCACAAATCCTAACCAGTAAGCGGAATTCATGGAAAACTCCCCATCGGGCAGCTTGTTTGATTCAACCAATCTTGTAATATTCCTTTGGCAAAAACGTAAGCAAATCATTATTGCTACGCTGATTGCGGCGGTTGCCTCAATTATTTTTTCGTCGGAATTTTTTATCAAACCTAAGTTTAAGTCGGCTGTAATTCTCTTCCCAACAACTAACAGTTCTATCTCGAAATCTCTCTTGAGTGAGAACCAGTTTGAAAAGGAAAACATCCTTCAGTTTGGTGAAGAAGAGCAAGTGGAGCAAATGCTTCAGATTTTGAATTCTGATGAAATTCGAGAAAGGGTAATCGAGAAATTCAATTTGATCGACCATTATCGAATCGATAAGGATTCGGACTATCCGATGACTAAATTGAACAAGAAGTTCGAAGAAAACATTTCCTTCAATAGAACGGAGTATTTGTCAGTTAGAATTGATGTTCTCGATGAAGATCCAAAATTAGCTGCGGTAATTGCCAACGAAATTGCTGCTCTACTCGACACAGTAAAAACTCGAATGCAACACGAACGTGCCCGTCAAGCATTGTCGATTGTTGAAAAGGAATACCGCGATTTTGAGCGTTATCTTCAGGCACGCGAAGACACGCTGAATAAACTGCGTTCTTTAGGCGTATTGGATTATGCTTCTCAGGTTGAACGTTTGAGTGAAGCTTACGGAAAAGCCCTTCTAGCCAATAATAACCAAGCAGTTAAAACCATCAACGAACAGATGGCGATTCTTGCGAAATACGGTGGTTTATCGATGGCCATTGAGCAAGACATGGAGCACGACCGGAAAAACATCAGCATGCTGAAAACCAAGTATGAGGAAGCCAGAGTTGACGCAACAGACAAAATTCCACACAAATTCGTTGTGAATCTTGCCAAACCTGCCGAAAAGAAAACGTATCCAGTTCGTTGGTTGATCGTGGTGGTTTCGTCCATTTCTACTTTCCTACTGGCAATTGTTGTTGTGCTAATTCTCGAGAATATCCGAAGAATGCGTAACAATATTAAAATTGGCTAATCTACTCGACATCAAGATATCGAACCGGTTTAACAATTGGTTCTTCGGCATTGTGGCTGCATTTGTGGCGCTCAATTGCTGGCTGTTAACGGAAGAGTTTTATTTTCTGCCAGCCATCCCATTGGTATTACTAATCATTCTATCGGCATTGATGGCGGTTGATAAATTGGTATATTTTATCCTCTTTTTTACGCCCCTTTCTTTAACTGTCGAATTCAACGAGTTTGCAGCCTTGGCCTTACCAACCGATCCGCTGCTGTTTGGCGTAATGTTAGTATTCTTTTTTAAACTGCTGTATGAGGGCGGTTTTGATAAGCGAATCACCCGACACCCTGTTACATTAGCGATTATTTTTCACCTGGTGTGGATGTTTTTCACCACCCTCACATCGACGATGTTCTTGGTATCGCTAAAATTCTTCTTAGCTCGCTTATGGTTTGTTACCTGCTTTTATTTCATTGCTAGTCAGATTTTTCAGAAAGTCGAAAACATTCGGCTTTGGATTTGGCTTTTCGCCATCCCACTAAGTATTGTGATTATTTATTCGGTGATTCAATTTTTCAATTTCAACATCGATAAAAACGCCCTCTACTGGGTGATGCAGCCGTTTTTCAAGGATCACACAATTTATGGAGCTGTAATAGCCATGATGTTGCCCATCATGTTTGTGTTTAGTTTCAATAAAGGTTATTCGGCCCAATACCGCTTTTTTTCTTTCGGGTTTTTCAGTATTATTCTGATCGGAATTGTTGTTTCCTATACACGAGCGGCATGGCTCAGTATTGTTGGCGCTTATGGGATTTACCTTATTTATCTTCTCAAGATTAATTGGAAAATCGTATTTGCAGGTTTTCTATTGGTGATTTGTGGCTTGTTTTTCTACCAAGATGAGATTATGCTCAAAATTGGAAGAAACAAGCAAAGTTCCTCTAAAGATTTGGCCAAACACCTTCAATCGGTTTCGAATATTAAATCGGATGCGTCGAACCTTGAAAGGATAAATCGTTGGAGTTCTGCAGTTAGAATGTTTAAGAAAGAACCGCTATTGGGCTTTGGGCCCGGAACATATCGGTTTAAGTATGCACCGTTTCAACGGTCAACAGAGATTACCTATGTGAGTACAAACGCTGGTTCGTTAGGCAATGCACATAGCGAATATCTGGGCCCAATGGCTGAACAAGGATTATTTGGAACGTTCGCCATGCTCCTGATTGTGATAACTTCTATTGCCACAGGCACAAGAGTTTATCAGAAAAGCGACAGAACCGAAATTCGACTTTTGGCTATGGGAATTCTGATAGGTTTATTTACCTATTTCCTGCACGGCTTCTTGAACAATTTTCTAGATCAAGATAAAGCATCGGCGCCTTTTTGGTCGATGATTGCCATTTTGGTTGCCCTCGATGTTTATCACCACAAAAGAGAAAAAAGAGAGCCTTTAAAAAAATCTGCAAGTGAGCAGAGCGATATCGTCTAAATAAGGTTGATCGCCCTTGTAAGTTGTCAAAAGACCAATTAACATATCGTTAAACGCACCAGCCGAAAGATGTTGATGTTCTTTAAGCAACGATTCGAGTTGTTCGATTCCAAAATCATTTCCTCCCTCATCCTCTTGCTCAACCAAACCATCTGTATAGCAGAGCAACAAAGCCGAAGGATGGATTTTCAACTCTCCAGATTCTAAGCGATAAAGCTTCTCGAGCATCCCTAAACCAGTGGTTCCTGCACTGAGGATTGATGTTTCGCCATCTGAAATTAATACCGGCGGATTATGGCCTGCATTGATATAGGATAAAATCCTTGTTTTAGTGTTGTATTTGGCAATGAAGAAAGTCACGAACTTCTCTCCTTTTGCACTTTGAACTACACGATCGTTTAGGTCTGTAACGATGGTTCGAAGATCAGACGTTGTTCCAACCCTTGCATGTAGATAGGCTTGAAAATTAGCCATGAGTAAAGCCGCAGCGATTCCTTTTCCAGAAACATCTGCCATGCAAAAAATTACTTCGTTGTCGTTGAGCCTAATAAAATCGTAATAATCACCTCCTATCTGGCGTATCGGACGATAAAACGCAGCGAAGTCGAAATGCTCATCAAGCGGCAACGAAGAAGGAATAAACATAGATTGAACTTCTCGTGCCATTTCAAGTTCACGCTTGTACATTTCTTGTTGCACGTTGTCTTTGAACAATCGCTTATTCTCGATGGCGACTGCAATTACATTGCTGATGGTTTGCACAAATTCGAGGTCCGACTTGCGTTCCTCGCGCATGGTTTCTCTGTTCAAACCACCAATGAGCAAATACGATAGGGCCCTGCCTTTGTGTTCGACAGGGATGATGATATCGAAGGCTGCGAGATTAGGATTCGTTTCTGAATCATCAATTAAAGCGATCTCATGGAAATTATACAGATCAGATTCTGGACGAATGCGCGCTGTATCAAATTCAGAGTTGTAACAAATGGACCACCTCCAGATTTCATCGAACGTGCAATAGGCGATTTTGGTGAAGCCTAACTGCGTTTGAAGGATATATTGGTAAATGCTAAAAAGCTCTTTTGCTGCGGTGTTGTTATTAATTGCACGGGTAACCTGCAGCAATGCATACAATTGGTCTTTGTAGCGCTGATCTGTTGATTTTGCAGGTGTTTCGATCACTATTCCTAGCATTGTGAAAGCCCGATTGGTCTTTCCGTTAAACTTGAAAATTAGTTAAAAGTTGTTCAGTTGATTATTTTTTCAATTCCTTCAGAATGTCAGGGATCTGCTTCACATAGGCCATTTCACGCATCTTCGATTTTGCTTCGCCAACTGGTGATCCAAAATAGGTTAGGCCAGCAGCTAGTGATTTTGGAACACCCGACTGCGCCAATACCACTGCACCTTCTCCGATAGTTAAGTCTTTCGAAACCCCAACTTGACCCCATAAAATCACTCGGTTTTCGATGGTGGCGACTCCAGCAACACCAACTTGTGCAGCAAAAAGGCAATCTTCTCCAACCACCGTATCGTGACCGATATGAATCTGGTTGTCGAACTTGGTTCCGCGTCCAATCACTGTATCGCCCGATACGCCTTTATCGATTGTGCAACATGCTCCAATCTCCACATCATCGCCGATAACCACACGGCCACAGCTGAGCATTTTGTCGTAGCCTTCAGGTCGACGCTTAAAATAAAAAGCATCTGCTCCGATCACTGATCCAGCATGGATTTCCACTCGATTGCCGATAACTGTATGGTCGTAGATCGTTACATTGGGATGAATCAAACAATCATCACCTATAACCACGTTGTTTCCAACAAAAGCGCCTGGTTGAATGATTGTGTTACTTCCAATTTTGGCAGTAGGTGAAACCATCCCGCTTGCCGGTTGGAAAGGCCTAAAGAAATTTACCAAGTAATTGTAATCTCTAAAAGGATCATCGCTCAGAATAATCGCCTTCCCCGGAGGGCATTCCACCTCTTTGTTGATCAAAATGGTAGTTGCTGCCGAGTTCAGACATTTGTCGTAATACTTTGGATGGTCTACAAAAGACAGGTCTCCAAGTTCTACTTTGTGGATTTCATTGATGCCACTGATGAGGTGATCGGCTGGACCAAAATAGGTAGCCCCAATCAGTTCGCACAATTCACTTAAGGTTTTTGCAGGCGTAAGCTTCATTGTATTCGTATGATTGCCGAAAGGTAATGTAAATTTGTAGGCCTGCAGAAGCACAACAAAAACGGAATTGCAGGGTTTTTATGAAGATGACTGTCGGCGAAGCACTTTCTGTTTTACGTCTGAATGCTCCAGTAACACACGATGATGTGCGAAAGGCGTTCAGAATGAAAGCGAAAGAATTTCATCCCGACAAACATTTCAACGAAGCTTCACAAGAAGAAGCATCAATACAGTTTTTGAAAATTCGTGAAGCATCAGATTTACTGATGTCGCTTTCCGAAACACAGATTAACCATCCCGTACCTGAACGTAGAAAGGTTCAAGTGGTTCGTCGCACTTATCCGCGTCAAGCGCCAGCGCAGTCTTCCATCATGGATCATCCATTGGTGAAAGAAATCGACAATATTGTGAAGCTGTTTCATCTTGCTAGGAAAGGATCCAGTATGCAACTTCTAAAGAAATACTTAGGCGAAGGGCGATTTTCTCCGGGCAATTGGATTGGCAGAATGTATGAAAGGCTTTTTGAGAAAAAGTTTGCAGGCGAAGATCGAATGAGTGGATTTATTTATGGATTTATTCTATTTATAAGGATTCTGTGGGGTTCCATTTTCATGATTTTAGCGTTTTTTAGCATGTCGATTGTGGGTCTGGCTGTGATCGTTTTGGCGTTTCCGCCTGCGGCAGTTTTTTACGGTGTGTATTGGGTTTATCATCAATTCATGAAGCCAGTATCCAAGAAGCTCAACCAATCTATACAGCCCGGCAATATGCAATCTTGGCTGAATGCGCGATCGACATATCTTTTTTACCGTACATTTCCTCTTCCGATAATTGGAGTTATAGGCTGGGGATTTGTGATAATTTGTAGTTCAGGCACATATTACATGATGACTTTAAGTTATCTGCTTTGCTTTTTATTCAGTTTGCTCGCTATGAGTATTTTATATGAATGGGTGCAGTACTTTAAAGTAAAAAACCGCGAGATATGAATGAATATCTCTTTATTGGCGATTTACACGGCCATGCCAGCCAACTAAAGTCGGTCTTGAAAAAAGCAGGCTTCAGATTGGTAAACGGAGCTTATTGGCATCCTGAACTAAAAGCAGTTTTTGTTGGAGATTTCATAAACCGTGGTACAGAAAACCTTGAATGTTTGCGCATCGTTCGTGCAATGGTTGAAAGCGGAAATGCCTTGGCGGTAATTGGAAACCATGAAGTGCTCTTTTTAAATTATCATCAGCAGAATCCACAAACTGGACAATACACTATGCATAACCGGGCTGGTTGGAACAAATTGTTTCAACAAACCATGCTTGAGTTTTCACAATCTGCTGCAGAATTAAATGATATAATCAATTGGTTAAAGCGCTTGCCAATTGCAATCGAAACCAAGCATTTTAATGTAGTGCATGCCTGTTACGATCCGGAATTAATTGAAGCGCTAAAAGACCGAACCAATGGAAGTTTTGTGCTTCAAGAAAATGATTGGCTGAACATGGGACTCGGCGAAGATGAATCCTTAGCAGAAATTCTACATGTGCTCACTTTTGGAATCAGCATTTACCTTGATTCTGCGCAGTTGTTTCCGAGTTCAAATTTGAGTTCTCAGCACGCACCGCGCATTCGATACTGGGAGGATCCTTTCGAAAAATCGCTTAGACAAACCCTATTCATTGAAAACGATAAACACCTCGAAGGAATTGGTTTTTTAAGTTTGCCTGAGTCGTTCTACAGTGCCTTTAGGACCTATCCAGAATTCGAAACGCCTGTTGTGCATGGCCACTACTGTGTTGTAGGAGACTTAATAGATTTGCCTCAAAACATCATCATTGCAGACCGAGCGGTCATTAAAACTGGAATCTTGAAAGCTTGGAATGCTGATTTGGGATGGATTCAATCGTGATTTATTGATTCTGGATATCGAACCACTGTCGGCGGCGATTCAGTTTCAAATCTTGTAGCATTCCTGATTTCACATTGATCGAGAAGTTGTAGCTCTGTCTGAAACCGAATGGAATCCAATTGAATCGCATCTCCCAACAGTGTAAATCTCTGTAAATATCGATGCTCGTGAAGGAGAAGTCTTTCGCCACAAAATCGTAGCCCGACATGAACGCAATTTTCCACTTTTCGGTGAGCGAAACATCCCCGTTTAGGTTAAAAATCACACTTTTTGTTTCTTTTTTTCCTGAAAAGTTTTGAGAAACAATCAAGCCCGAATTTAAGTTCCAGGGAACATTAAAGTCGACATAAGCAGTTGGGTTTCTTCTGATTTCATCGGCCTGTGCCGACTTATCACTTCCGTTGGGCTTGCCCTTGGGAGCGGCAGACGCCAAATTGGCATTGATGGCTAAACTCGTTACAACAGGTCGGAGATAACGCCCTGTTTCTTCAAATTCGAATCGATTTACCCTTCTGCCCAGCGTAGTGTCGAAAGCATACCAATCGTAATTTGAAGTAAACACCAAGTCGATTTTTTTCGTGAGTCTAGTACGAACACCAACACTTACATTTTGCCAATTCAGTGAATCGGCAGCAAGGTTATAACCAGTATTGATGTTAAAGGCTTCGAGCAAAACAATTTTCCGCAAACCAGAACCAGTGGTGTCGCGCTTTGATCTAACCTTGGCCTCGAGGTTATTGTTCAAACCAATATTCACCGTTCCTTGTCGTCCGATGGAAGGCTGCCCGTATAATGCTTGTTCGTAAGGAGAATAAGAATCTATCGTTCCGTTGTTGCCATAGAAGCCATACACTTGTGTGCTGAAATCGGGCTGAACTCTGAATGAAATTTGAGGTGTAACCACGTGTCGAATCGTATTCTTCCCCAATTTCAAAAACGAATATACGCGGGTGCTCATGCTTACAGAAGCATTGTATTCCCAAAGCTGACTAAATTTTCGAATCGTATCGGTTACTACGGCTTGTGAATCTGCATCAAAACGCTTCTCAATATTGCTGAAATATCCGCGACCTGTAATGTTGATTGATGGAGTAACCGTGAAATACTTCAAGACTTGAAAGGAGGTTGCAATAGGCAATTGAAACTGCACACCGTTGTTGAATTTTCTTCCCAATCCAGGACGAGAAAAAATAGAATCTGGTTGAGAAATGGTGTTTCTACTTTGCAAGGTTCCGGTGATCCCGATCTTTTCGTAAAACCTTTGTTTGCCAACTGGATTCTTTCGTTTGAAAGGATAAATCCGGTTCATGTTCAGCTGTAATTCTGGCGCTGTAACAGTGATCACTCTTGTTTGCGTATTCTGGCTGTGGCCTGCAGATACATTCAAATTCAAAGGCAAACGATTGAATGTTTTGGTCCAGGTAATTGCAGACTGAAACGTATTTGCAACAATGTTGTTTGTATTGAAGGAGTTGAGCTGATTGTAATCGGAAGAACCAGCATTCACATTGGCAGAAAATCGAGAGTTGGGACGTGATTTAGGATCTTGGTTGTGTCGCCAAGTGATGAAAAAGCTCTTACTGATAGCAGATCCTAGCAATTCGGGATCCCCTTGAAGAATTTTCGCGTAACGAAGGTCAAGTGCGCCATTGAATTTGTATCGGTAGTTGTAATTCATGCCACTTTTCAAGCCCCAGCTTCCACGTGAATAAATATCGCCCCGAATGGAAGCATCGAAATGGTCGTTGATACCAAAATAATATCCACCATCGGTGAGGAAAAAGCCTAAGCCTGGAGATTCTCCGTAAGCGGGAAACATGATTCCAGATTTTCGGGATGTAGTGTTGGGAAAAATCCCAAAAGGAACAACAAGTGGCGTTGGAATTTCTTCAATAACCAAATTGGCTGGTCCGGTTACGATTTTATTGTCGGGGATTACCTTGATTTTCGATGCGTTAATGTAAAAGTGTGGATATTCGGGCAAGTTACAGGTGGTGAACTTTCCATTCTTCACGTAAAACTCATCGCGTTCGTTCTTTTTTACCGTTTCGCCAAGCAGAAACCCATCACCTTGCATGGTGTAAACCTCAGAGATCTTCCCCTTTTTCGTTTTGAAGTTGTAATCCATCCTTGCAGCGGAAAAATCTTGAGATCCTTCCGAAAACTTTGGCTTTCCAATGACGGTTCCTGTTGAATCTGGCCGGCCTTCGGCGTGGATGATATTGGTTTCCCAATTGATTTCGATGTAATCGGCCCGAAGATGGATTTTGTCGTACTTTACATCAGCGTCGCCATAGAGATAAATTTTCTTTTCTTCTAGATCAAAACGCATCGAATCGGTGGATGAGTAGATCACTTCGCTATCCAGTGCGTCGGGCGAAACAGGCAATCCTGTTTTTAAACTATCTTGACGTGAGGTATCGTTGGCAGATTCGGTGAGATTCTGAGCCTGAAGGTCTGATACAAAGACCCACAATAATGTGAATAAAACTGTTGTTAAGTGTTTTAACACCTATCGGAAAGGCAAGTGAACCCGGATTTAGTTTTGTAAGGCCGGATGAGAAACGGGTGCAAATCTAATTTATTTCATCGGCATGCTTTGCCTAGAACCTACGAATAATGCTTAAACGCCTGAATAACAGACTAATGATTGCCACATTTATGGGTGTGCTCACGACAATATTCTTGTTGAGCATGTGGCCATTGGAAGCATCAACGGGCATTCCGTTGCGCGAAAAAAAGGTGCGCACTGTGGTGATCGATCCTGGACATGGAGGTCACGATAGTGGCTGTCATGGATCATCGGCCTACGAAAAACATGTTGCACTTTCTGTTTCTTTGAAATTGGGGAAGCTCATCGAAAAGCACTTTCCAGATGTGAAAGTTATTTATACCAGAAAAACAGATGTGTTTGTTGAGTTGTTTAGGCGAGCCCAAATTGCCAACGAAAACAATGCAGACCTTTTTGTTTGCATCCATTGCAACAGCGGCCCAAAGGCAGCATTTGGAGCCGAAACATTTGTAATGGGATTGCACAAGACTGATGACAACTTAAGTGTAGCACGGCGAGAAAACGCCGTTATTCTTCAGGAGGACAACTACGAAAAGCGATACGATGGCTTCGATCCGAATTCGCCTGAAGCCCATATCATCTTTTCTTTGTATCAAAATGCCTATTTGTATCAAAGTTTATTTTTCGCAGAGAAGTTACAGCATGAATTTAAGCACAATGCCAAGCGTCATAACCGAGGCGTAAAACAAGCTGGGTTCTTGGTACTATATAGAACAACGATGCCTTCGGTGTTGATTGAAACAGGCTTTTTAACAAATGTTGAAGAGGAAAAATATCTCAAGTCGGTTGAAGGTCAAAACAAGATGGCACATTCTATTTTGAAAGCTTTTCAACAATACAAGTCTTGGGTTGATGATTCGAACGACAACAGAATTCTTGAAGAAGAATCGAGCGAAAACAATGGGAAAGGGCCGGAAACTAATGAAAAAAAGAGTTTAGAAAGCAGCAATCCGCGTCATGAAAAGCCTGAAGAAAAAACTGAGCAATCGGTCGCTAAGCCAGATGCCGGATTAGTTGAAAATAGCAACCAAGTAATTTACCGTGTACAAATTCACAATTCTCCAAAAAAAATATCCTTGAAATCTTCTGTATTCAAGGGTCGTGAGGATGTTTGGGAATATCGCCAAAACAATTCGTGGAAATATACTGCTGGGAAGTTTGATAAACTTGAAGATGCGACTACATTGCAGGCTGAAATGAAGAAGGCTGGATATGCGGATGCATTCGTAGTAGCATTTAAAAACAACCAACGTATTACCCTTCAGGAAGCTAAAGCCTTCCAATAAAACTAAACACTTGAAAGCCATTAAACTAAAAATATCAAAAGAGGCCCGGGTTGGGATGGTCGTAACCCTTGGCTTACTCATCTTTTACATCGGTTTCAATTACCTAAAAGGCAAGAATATATTCTCTCAATCGCGCACATTTTACGCGGTGTTCGACAATGTTGATCAATTAATGCCTTCTGCATCGGTTCAACTGAATGGCTTTCAAGTGGGAGTGGTCGATAAAATTTACTTTGCTCCGAATTCTTACCGAGTAATCGTAAAGTTGGTGATGACCGAAAAAAACGTAATTATTCCAAAAGATTCAGAAGCGCATATCATGAGCGACTTATTAGGAACAAGAACGCTTCATTTAACGCTTGGAAAATCTCAAACATTGGCAGAATCAGGAGACACGCTAATTTCTGTTCGTGAATTGGCAATCACTGATGAAATTAAAAATGCCATTCTACCCATCAAAAAGCAAATTGAAAGCTTAGCTGGATCTATCGACACCGTTTTACATGGGTTTAACAATGTGTTTAACCGCAAAACACAAGATGGATTGACCAACAGTTTCGAGAGCATGAACAATTCTGTGCTTAAACTAGAACATGCTATCACTCAGGCCGATTTGCTTATTACCAGCGAACGTGAAAAACTTGGAGCCATTTTCGGCAATGTGAAATCGATTACTGAGAATTTGAAAAACAACAACGACAAGCTTTCGGGCATTTTCACAAACCTCGACAAAATCACCGACGATGTTGCGAAAAGTAACGTAAAGCAAACGATGACCGATTTGCAACAAGCTGTTGGGCATTTGAACAATCTGCTTGGTGGAATTGAAAAAGGCGAAGGATCACTCGGGCAATTAGCGAAAAACGATTCGCTCTACAAAAATCTTGAATCGAGCACGAATAGCTTGAACTTGCTGCTCGAAGACCTAAGACTACATCCGAAACGGTATATTCATTTCTCGGTTTTTGGGAAAAAAGATAAAGCGGAGAAAAAATAATTTCCTGCGCGACGAAACACCCTTCACATATATTTGTTGAGCAATAAACACGGACCGTATGCATCACACAGGCATCCTGTTAACTATTCTTCCAAACATCATATTCAGCTTAATTTTCGTAGCTGGGGTTGCCCTGTTTACCTTCAATGTGAGGAAGATTATCCGAAATATTAAACTCGGAAAAAATCTCGACAGAACCGATAATCCATCAGAACGTTGGAAACTCATGGTGCGCGTTGCATTAGGCCAATCTAAGATGCTTGTTAGACCAATTCCTGGCATTCTACATCTATTTGTTTATGTTGGATTCGTTGTTATAAACATTGAGGTAGTTGAAATTATCCTTGATGGCATTTTCGGCACACACCGACTATTTGCTCCTTTCTTAGGCGGATTCTACGATTTCTTGATTGCATCATTTGAGATACTTGCCTTCCTCGTGCTTTTAGGTGTTGTAGCATTTTACATCCGCCGTAACGTGATTTACATCAAGCGATTCCGCCAAGACGATCTCAAGGGTTTTCCAAAAAACGACGCCAACATTATCCTCATCATCGAAGTATTGCTGATGGGCGCTTTCCTTACTATGAACGCCGCAGACCAGGTGCTTCAAAACAATGGAGCAGAACATTATGGCAATTATGGCTCCTTCCCGATTTCCGGTTTAATCACAGGCTGGTTCGAAGGTTGGTCGGTTAGCAGTTTGATCATGTATGAGCGATTCACATGGTGGTTCCACATTATTGGGATTTTAGCTTTCATGAATTATCTGCCGTACTCAAAGCATTTGCACATCGCCATGGCGTTTCCAAATGTTTGGTATTCGAAACTCAAGCCGAAAGGCGAACTTCCAAACATGGAAGCTGTTACACGCGAGGTGAAGCTCATGCTCGACCCGTCAGCACCGATGGAAGAAGCTACTGGGCCAGTAAAGTTCGGCGCGAAAGACATCCAAGATTTGAGTTGGAAAAACCTTATGGACGCATACTCTTGCACTGAATGTGGAAGATGTTCATCGGAGTGCCCGGCAAACATCACTGGTAAACTACTGAGTCCGAGAGCAATCATGATGAAAACCCGCGACCGTATGGAAGAAGTGGGCAAGAACATCGATGCCAACAAAGGCACTTTCGTGGATGATGGAAAATCGTTGTTGCATAGCTACATCACTCCAGAAGAACTTTGGGCTTGCACCACTTGTAATGCCTGCGCAGAAGCTTGTCCTGTAAACATTGATCCTGTCGACATCATTGTAAATCTTCGCCAGCAATTGGTGATGGAAGAAAGTGCCCCTCCTGCATCATTGGCAGGAATGTTCACCAACATGGAAAACAACGGTGCGCCATGGCAATTCTCACTCAGCGATCGCGCCAATTGGAGAGAAGAATAATCGAATTTAAACAGCATTTAATTCCAGCATTACGATGGAACTCAAAGTTAAAACAGTAGCAGAATATATCAATGCGGGCGACACGCCTGAAATTCTTTTTTGGGTTGGATGTGCTGGTAGTTTCGACGATCGCGCCAAGAAAGTAACCAAGGCTGTAGCCAAAATTTTGCAAGCTGCTGAAGTGAAATTTGCGATCCTCGGGCAAGAAGAAAGCTGCACGGGCGATCCCGCCAAACGTGCCGGAAATGAGTTTCTTTTTCAGATGCAGGCCATGCAAAATATCATGGTACTAAATGGCTACGAGATCAAGAAAATTGTAACAGCTTGTCCGCATTGCTTCAATACCTTAAAAAACGAATACCCTTCTTTAGGTGGGAATTACGAGGTGATTCACCATTCTCAACTCATCGAGCAATTGCTCAAAGAAGGCCGAGTGCAGGTTGAGGGGGGACAATTTAAAGGGAAAAAAATCACTTTTCACGACCCTTGTTACTTAGGTCGTGCCAACAATATATACGAAGCGCCTCGAGATGTATTGTCGAAGCTAGATGCAGAGTTAGTTGAAATGAAACGCTGCCGTACCAAAGGCTTATGCTGTGGCGCTGGTGGCGGACAGATGTTCAAAGAAGCAGAGCATGGCAACAAAGAGGTAAATGTTGAGCGGTCGGAAGAAGCATTGGGCTTAAAGCCAGATTTTATTGCCGTTGGTTGCCCATTCTGTAACACAATGATGACAGATGGCGTAAAGTTGGCTGAAAAAGAAGATCAAGTACAAGTGCTCGATATCGCCGAGCTAATTGCACAAGCAGCAGATTTGTAATGAAAGCAAAAATACTCGCTCAACTGGGCGCGATTGGCCCCAACGATATTATCTGGATTTACCAGAGCAACCGTGCGTTAAACGATCAGGAATCTCAATCTTTACTCGATTCGGGTGCTGAATTTGCTGAAAATTGGAGTACGCATGGAAAATCGCTTCAAGCATCAGTGCTGTTGGTAGAGAAACTATTTGTGATTGTACGGGTCGATAAAAACCACTTGGCGGCATCGGGATGTTCGATCGACAAATCGGTGAAATGGGTGAAAGATACCGAAGAAGCATTGGGCATTACTTTACTCGACCGACTTCAAGTTGCGTGGATTGAAAACGGCATCGAGTTAAAAAACGGAAAGCCAACAGATTTTGAAGCCGCTGTTGTGGCTGGAAATGCAAATCCAAACACCATGATCTTTAACAATACTGTTAATAACGGCTTGGCTATTTTAACACAATGGATGATTCCAGCCAGCCAATCTTGGTTGAGCAGATTCACCCAGAAAACAAATGCCTGAAAAAGTTTTTCACTTTCTTGTTGCACAGTAATATTCTAATCATTATTTTTGCCGTCCCTTTTTAAGAAGCCATGAAACCAGATCTTCATCCAACAAATTACCGCCTTGTAGTATTCAAAGACATGTCTGATGATTCTACAATCCTCACCAAATCATGCATCGACTCAAAAGAAACGATCGTTTGGGAAGATGGTAATGAATATCCAGTAGCGAAATTAGAGATCTCTGCATCTTCACACCCATTCTACACCGGAAAGGTGAAATTGATAGATACTGCAGGCCGTGTCGACAAATTCCGTACACGTTACAAGAGCCACCAAAGCAAAGTTCAGTAAGAAACTTAAGCTTATTATTATTAGGCCCTTCCCAACCGAAGGGCTTTTTTATTTTTGTATCCTATGAATTTGATCCTGTTCGACGACAATCGTCGCAATCACCTACTTCCTTTTACTTACACCCGTCCAATTGCAGACCTTCGGATTGGCATCTTGACGATTCGTGAAAAATGGGAAAAACTCAGTGGCGACAAGGCCTCCTTCCTTACCCAGGATTATCTGCAGGCAAAGTTTCCAACACGCAAGGAAACATCCAACCTACTAATCGCTGGAAGCATACTGCCCGATAAAGATCTTTTTCAAGCTATAAGAAACCTGAAGGAAGGACAAATGTTAGTTTCTGGTGATGAGCCAATCGCGGCATTTGATGCATCGGGAGGCCTTTCTGTAAATCCATCCGACTATCAAATAGTTACCTACAGCGCGAAATTTCATCAGATCAAAAACACCTGGGATATTTTTTCCCACAATGGAATTGCTTTAGAATGGGATTTTAACCTCATTATATCAGGTCGTAAAAGTGCAGAAATCCCCGAAGGGAATACTGTTATTGGCGATCGAATTTTCCTTGAAGAAGGTGCCAAAGTGAGCTGTTCGATTCTGAACACATCCACTGGCCCAATTTACATTGGCAAAAATGCTGAAGTGTGGGAAGGATCTATTATCCGCGGAGCGTTTGCCCTTTGTGAAGAAGCATCGGTGAAGTTGGGTGCGAAAATCTATGGCCCTACTACCGTTGGACCACATTCTCGAGTGGGTGGAGAAATTAGCAACTGCGTAATTCAGGGCTATTCGAACAAAGGCCACGATGGCTTTTTAGGAAACTCGGTGCTCGGCGAATGGTGTAATTTGGGAGCCGACACCAACAACTCGAATCTGAAGAACAACTATGCCTCAGTGAAACTTTGGGACTATGCCGAGCAGGAAATGGTGAATACTGGCCTTCAGTTTTGTGGTTTGATGATGGGCGACCACAGCAAATGCGGCATCAATACCATGTTCAATACCGGAACTGTGGTGGGTGTAAGTGCCAATATTTACGGCGCTGGATTTCCTCCTAGTTTTATCCCATCGTTTAGTTGGGGCGGTGCGGGCTCAATCAAAGAATACCGCTTCGATAAAGCCGCCGAAACAGCTACACGCATGATGGAGCGCCGACATGTGGATTTCGATACAACCGAAAGGGAAATCCTTCAACATATTTTTAATATCACATCTAGAGAACGGTAACTTTAAAAGATTACCTGACTTTATTTCGCTTTCTTTCTGGTGGCATATTGATTGACCAATAGAACGCCCATTAGGTTTTGTCGTGCTTACGCGGCTTCAACTGACTTTCTGACAGCATACTTATGAACGAACAATCATTTAACCATCCTATATTTTCGAATCTGATCGACGACGATGCAGAGTTTATTCCTTTGATGACCTCAGAAGATGAGGAGCAAATGAATCTGGAAAATATCCCTGAAGAGCTTGCTATATTGCCATTGCGAAATACAGTGCTATTTCCGGGCGTGGTTATTCCGATTACTGTTGGCCGCGATAAGTCTATTAAATTAATCAAAGATGCCAATAAGACCGACCGAATTATTGGTGTGGTATCGCAAAAAGACGTGAGTGTTGATGATCCAGGGATCAACGACTTGAACCAGGTTGGAACGGTTGCTATGATCATTAAAATGTTGCGCATGCCTGATGGCAATACAACAGTGATCATTCAAGGTAAACGCCGTTTTCGTTTGGAAGAAATAACCAGTGAGGAGCCTTATTTCAAAGCTAAAATTTCAAGCTTCGATGAGATTCGGCCAGCAAAAAATGACAAGGAATTCGGTGCCTTGGTTGCATCGTTGAAAGAGATTTCGCTTCAAATTATCAAGCAATCGCCCAACATTCCTTCGGAGGCGGGTTTTGCAATAAAGAATATTGAAAGTCCTTCGTTTCTGATCAACTTCATTTCTTCGAATATGAATGCAGAGTTGGCTCAAAAGCAAACAATGCTTGAAGTGGCCGATTTGAAGCAAAGAGCAGAAATGGTTCTTCAGCACATTACGCGCGATCTGCAACTGGTGGAACTAAAAAACCAGATTCAAAGCAAGGTCAAGATCGACATGGACCAACAGCAACGTGAATACTTCCTACACCAGCAACTAAAAACTATTCAGGAAGAGTTGGGTGGAAATGTGTTTGAGGTTGAGATTGAGGAACTACGTAATAAAGCTGAAGTAAAAAAATGGAGTGAGTCTGTAAAAAAGCATTTTAACAAAGAGCTCGACAAATTACAGCGCATCAATCCTAACGCGGCTGAATATTCAGTCCAACGCAACTACCTCGACTTACTATTAGAGCTGCCTTGGAACGATTACACTACCGATCATTTCGACCTGAAAAAAGCGAAAGCGATCCTCGACAAAGACCATTATGGCATGGAAAAAGTGAAGGAGCGCATTATCGAATACCTGGCAGTGCTAAAACTTAAAGGCGACATGCGTTCTCCAATTTTGTGTTTTTATGGACCTCCTGGTGTAGGAAAGACTTCGCTGGGCAAATCGATCGCCAAATCGTTAGGTAGAGAATATGTTCGGATGTCGCTGGGTGGCGTTCGAGATGAAGCAGAAATACGAGGGCATCGTAAAACATACATTGGAGCCATGCCTGGAAGGATTATTCAAAACCTGCGTAAGGCAAAGTCGGCCAATCCGGTATTTGTGCTTGATGAAATCGACAAAGTGGGCAGAGACTCTCACAGTGATCCATCATCGGCTCTGCTAGAAGTGCTAGACCCTGAGCAAAACAGTACATTCTACGACAATTATGTGGAGCAGGATTTCGATTTGAGTCGCGCTATGTTTATAGCCACGGCGAATAACCTCAACACCATCCAGCCGGCCCTACTAGACCGTATGGAATTGATCGAGGTTTCGGGTTACACCCAAGAAGAAAAGGTCGAAATTGCTCGTCAGCATCTTATTCCCAAGCAAATTGCAGAACACGGACTGAAGAAAACGCAAGTTAAATTCAGCAAGAAGGCCATCATGAAACTGATCGATGAACATACACGTGAATCGGGAGTCAGATCGTTGGAAAAGCGCGTTGCTAAAGTGGTTCGTTCGATTGCAAAATCGATCGCTATGGAAGAAACAGTAAGCGCCAATATCGACGAGAAAGACATCACGAGGGTAATGGGGCCGGCGCGCTACCACAGCGACAAATACGAAAACAATGAAACCGCAGGTGTGGTAACAGGCTTGGCTTGGACTGCAGTTGGCGGAGAGATCTTGTTTATCGAAACTTTGATCAGCAAAGGAACTGGAAAGTTAACCTTGACCGGAAATTTGGGAGATGTGATGAAAGAAAGTGCTGTGATCGCCTTAGAATACATGAAAGCACATGCTGAGCAGTTTTTAGGATTAGATCCTGCTGTTTTTAACCATTACAACATACACGTGCACGTGCCAGAAGGCGCAACGCCTAAAGATGGCCCATCGGCAGGAATTGCAATGTTAACAGCTTTGGCATCGTTGTTTACCCAACGAAAAGTAAAGTCGAAATTGGCAATGACGGGCGAAATCACCTTGCGAGGCGTTGTGCTTCCTGTAGGTGGAATTAAAGAGAAAATTCTTGCTGCCCGAAGAGCCAATATTTCGGAAGTTATTCTGTGCGAAGACAACCGCAAAGATGTGGAGGAAATCAACCAAGATTACCTCACAGGAATGACATTCCACTATGTGCAACAGATGAAAGATGTGTTAAAGTTGGCACTAACGAAAAACTTGGTCAGTAATCCTGTGAAGGTTGAAGTGCCGAAAGAGAAGTTGGTAGAGAAGAAAGGTGTTGCTTTGGTTTCTTGATTGGGGGTTTTAAAACCTCTCCCTAACCCTCTCCACAGGAGAGGAACAGCATCACGACCTTGTTGGAAATTTGCTCAACCTGATAGTTTTAGTTTAAACTAATCTGTACACCTCTCCCTAGCCCTCTCCACAAGAGTGGGAACAGCGTCGCGACCTTGATAAAGTTTTCTCTCATCCTGAAAGTTTTTAGCTTGGCCTAATCTTTACACCTCTCCCTAACCCTCTCCACTGGAGAGGGAACAGCATCGCGACCTTGATAGAGTTTTTGCTCAACCTGATAGTTTTAGTTTAAACTAATCTGTACACCTCTCCCTAGCCCTCTCCACAAGAGTGGGAACAGCGTCGCGACCTTGTTGGAATTTCTAACTTAAACTGGATATTTTAATTCTAATTGGTCTATTCTAAACATCCCGAATCAATCTCCTTTCTTAAACCTCTCCCTAGCCCTCTCCACAAGAGAGGGAACAGCATCGAGGTAAAATGAGTATTTCGGATTAAATACACAAAGCGATCGTATATTCCCTCAACTTTATACGAATTACGTAATACGTTTTACTAGTTACTTTGTGCCTAGTACCCAACACCCGCTGTAAGAAACTCCCATCAATTTGCTCATTGTTTTCAACATCAAGCGTTTAACAAGTAAACACTAAGCCTTCAATTTAAAGGCTGCTAATCAACAGAACTTTAGTGTGCAGAGCTGTTGCCCTATATGCAACAGCGAAAATTGCAGGCTGAAGTATGAAACACAACTATTTTCTTCACAAAGCAACCAAGGTCCTAGCCACGCTATTTATCTTGTTAATGAGCGCTTTCCAGTCGTTCGGACAAGAAATTTGCGACAATGGCATAGACGATGATGGCGATAACCTCGTGGATGTATTCGATCCCGATTGCCCTTGCGACGACCAAACACTGCTCTGCCAACCAACGTGCGAATTTGCTATCCCTGGAGGGGCACTTACCTTCCAATCGCAGTGGACAAGCGCCGAGATTGTGCCGATCTACCAAACGCCTTTGGTGGCAGATATCGACAACGACGACACGCCCGAAGTGGTGATCATGTCGAGCAATAGCCTCCAAACTGGAGATCCACGAAGAGCAAAAGACTTGCTAGTGATCAACGGAGCTACAGGCGTAACAGAGCTTACGATCACCACACCATTCATGGCTTGGGTTGGCCCTAATCCAGTGGCGATTGCAGATATTGATGGAGATGGGTTTGGCGAAATCATCATTGCCGCGATGGACCATCCCGACAATGCACTTGCTGACCGTAGATTCCTATTTTGTTACGAACATGATGGTACACTTAAATGGAAGTCGGATGCACAATACGGAAACGCTACCACAGCGCGCTTCGGAAGCTCGATCGGTATTGCTGATATCAACAGCGATGGAATTGCCGAAGTGTACATTTACAACCAAGTGTTTAATGCAGAAACAGGTGTTTTACTAGCAGATGGAGGCGCCACTGGCGGACAATCGGTGATGACCCGACAAGCATTCGGAGATGTTGCCAATCCTGTGGCTGCGAACCTCACCAACGATCCGGGACTTGAGCTTGCTTGTGGAAACACTGTTTACAATATCAGTATCACGAATACTGCTGGTACTGCCGGAAACACTATCACACCCATTACCATCGCTGGAAAAAACGACGGGTATACATCGATCGCAGATATCGATCTTGATGGAAATCTAGATCTCATTGTAGCAACCGAAGGATCGACAGGTGAATTGTATGTGTGGAATCCCGGTAACGGAACGCCTGTTTTGATTGCCACAGTGAGTCTTCCAAATACTGGCGGAAACTGGATCGGTGTGCCTTTCGTGGGCGACATGGACAAAGATTGTCAGCCCGAAATTGGTGTAACCAGGTCGCGCCGCGTATATGCACTCGATTACAATGGAACCACAACACTTCAAAACAAGTGGACACTCACAACTTCCGATGCTTCAGGATTTACAGGAATCACAATGTTCGACTTTAACCAAGACGGAACACAGGAATTGGTTTACCGCGATGAGTCTCAATTAAGAATTATAGATGGTTCAGGTAGCACTCCGGTAACCATTGGAACAAATACCTGCGGCTCAGGAACAGGTTCAGAAATGCCCGTTGTAGCCGATGTGGATGGTGATGGACAAGCGGAGATCTGTGTTTCTTGTCAAACATCGAGCATTCAACTAGGTCGATTAAACGTTTTCGAATCTGTTGGTCAGCCTTGGGCGCCTTGTCGTTCAATATGGAACCAATATAGTTACCACAATGTAAACATCAACAATAACCTCAGCATTCCCATCCAACAACAAGGGCATCAGGTATTGTTGAGCACCATAACATGTCCGTTTTATACATGTAGCGAAAACCGCCCATTCAATACATTTCTTACGCAATCAACATTTTTAACCCAGGAAGGTTGCCCGATTTATCCTGCGTCCGACATTTCACTTACGCTCAATAATTCGTCGTGCGATGGTTCCACCTTGTTCGATTTGAGCCTCACAATTACCAACTTTAGTGGCGGGCTTGCCGAAGATGGCTATCCGATTCGCTTTTACGCCGGAAATCCATTCAATGGAACAGCTACAGAAATCTTTGCTACCGGCGGACCAGTGCTCACCACGCTTGATCTGCTTCCTACTGATACGGAAACCATCAATGTAACACTCGATATATTGAGTCTTCCGAAACCGTTTAACCTTTTCGTTATTCTAAATGATGCAGGCAACGTTTCGCCTCCATTTGCATTTCCTTTAAGCACCTTGCCTGAGTGTAATTTCGGCGATAACGTGGTGAGCATTCCTAACATAAATTGCTGTCCTTTTGGAGACCTAGCCACCGGCGGATTTACCCCTCCATCGGCGACATTCTGCGAAGGCGGAAGCAGCAACATCACCATCAATGCCACAAGTACTGCTGGATTAACGTCGGCTGTTTACACTTGGACCACACCGACAAACAACACACTTACAGGAGAAACCATCGCAGCTGCAGAGAACGGCACCTACAGCGTTGTTGTAAAAGACGATGCGCAATGCACAGTGAATGCGAACATCAACATCACCGAAATTGCTGCGCCAACCGATGCTGCAGCCGGAGATGATCAAACAATTTGTGAAGCCAACACAGCGCTTGAAGGAAACATTCCTACCGCGGGAACGGGCACTTGGACCTTGATCGCTGGCTCAGGAACAATCACGAATTCGAACTCTGCCACCAGCGCCGTTACAGGAATTGCCATTGGAACAAGCACTTTTGCCTGGACTATCTCCAATGGTGGAATTTGCCTTTCGGCTGATACAGTTTCGATTACTCGCTTAATCGCACCGAGCAATGCTGTTGCAGGAAACGACCAACAAATTTGCGGAACATCGGCCTCATTATCCGCCAATACGCCTGCTGAAGGAAGCGGTTCGTGGAGTGTGGTTTCAGGTACAGGAACATTTACAGATGCAAGCGCTCCGAATACGAATGTTTCAGGGCTTTCGCCCGGGATAAATATCTTTCAGTGGACCATCAGCAACGGTGTTTGTACTGTTGAAAGCGACCAAGTAAGCATCACCAGATTTGCAGATCCTTCCACCGCGGAAGCAGGAACGAACCAAACGATCTGTTCTGAATCAGCAACACTTGCCGCGGAAACACCATTGGTTGGAACAGGCTTGTGGACGGTTATATCTGGCACCGGAACTTTTGCAGATGCCACAAATCCACAAACTACTGTTTCGGGATTGGGCATTGGTGCCAATACTTTTGCCTTTACGGTGAGCAATGGAGCTTGTCCGTCGAATTCTGATCAAGTAACCATTCAGCGCGATGCTGCACCAACAACTGCCGTTGCAGGAAACGATCAGCAAGTGTGCGCTACAGCAGCTTCACTCACAGGAAATTCTCCTTTAGTAGGAACAGGAACCTGGAGCTTGGTTGCTGGATCAGGAACGATCGTTTCTCCAAACAATGCCAGCACAAACATCACAGGTCTTAGCGCTGGAACCAACACATTTGCTTACACAATCTCCAATGGAACTTGTCCGGCTTCGATTGATCAGGTGAGCATCGTGAGAGATCTGCCTCCATCGGAAGCTGTTTCTGGCCCAAACCAAACCATCTGCGCCGACAATGCTAACCTTAACGCCAACGATCCAACAGTTGGAACTGGCGTTTGGAGTGTCGTGAGCGGAGCAGCAACTTTTGGAGATGAAAACTCAGAAAATACAAACGTTACAGGACTTTCGCCGGGAACAACTGTAGTGGTTTGGACAATCACAAATGGAGTTTGTCCTGCCGAATTCGACCAACTTACCCTTGTCGTGGATGCGCCAGTTACACCACCAAATGGAGGATCTGACCAACAAATTTGTGCCGCTGATGCAAGCTTATCAGGAAATACACCGATCACCGGAAACGGTGTTTGGACATTGGAAAGCGGTACCGGCACCATTGTGAATCCGAACAGTGCGAGCAGCGCAGTTACAGGAATTCAAATAGGCACCAGCGTTTTCCGTTGGACGATCACGAACGGAACATGTGCTGCTTTCGATGAAGTAAGCATCACCCGAAGCGATCTGCCTTCCCCGGCAAACGCCGGAAACAACCAAGAAATTTGCTCCACCACTGCCCTACTCGATGCCAATACGCCACTTGTTGGACAAGGAACTTGGACCGTTGGCAGTGGATCGGCAACATTTACCAATGCGAACGATCCTGACGATCAAGTTTCAGGGCTTGCGACGGGAGTGAATCAACTCATCTGGACGATCACCAGTGGCGCTTGTCCGGCGAGTTCAGATACAGTAGAAATTGATGTGGACGAAAATCCTATCCAGCCAGAAGCTGGAACAGACCAAGATGTTTGTGCCGACAATACAACACTTTCGGCAGATGCAGCAGTGGTTGGAACGGGTGTTTGGTCAATCATCAGCGGAAATGGAAACATTACGAATCCGGCATCGCCTACCTCAACAATCACGAATCTTCAAGCGGGCGCGAATGTGCTGCGTTGGACAATTACCAACGGTGCGTGCGTGGCTTTCGACCAAGTGACGATCACCCGCAGTTTGCCACCTGATGCAGCTTTGGCTGGAGATGATGCAAACATTTGTGCTGGTGAAACATTCGGCCTTTCGGCAAACATTCCGAACATCGGAAACGGAGTTTGGAGCATCGTAAGTGGAAGCGGAAGCCTCAGCGACAGCAATTTGAACAACGCTGTTCTGAGTGGAACAACTGCTGGAAACACCGTGCTTGCATGGACAATCAGCAACGGAAGTTGTACAGCGGAAACTGATCAGATCACCATCACAACCAACCAAGCGCCAGGACCTGTAAATGCTGGTTCGAACCAAACAATTTGTAGCGATTCTACCGCGCTTAATGCGATTCTACCAACCAGTGGAACTGGAAATTGGAATATCCTCAGTGGTTCAGGTGTCTTGGCAGATGAAACATCGAACACCTCACCGATCACCAACCTCACACCAGGAAGTACAGTACTGAGCTGGGTGGTTACATCAGCTGGTTGCGAACCAGATTCTGCTGTTGTAACGATCACAATCAATACTCCACCAACTACAGCCAATGCCGGAAACGACCTGGTGATTTGCTCCGATACCATCAGCTTGCTTGCCAATACGCCAACAACAGGAACTGGCAGCTGGTCGGTGATTACTGGAAATGGCTTTTTCACACCTTCCGACAATCCAAGCACCTTGGTGAGTGGCATCGCTACTGGCGTAAATGTTTATCAGTGGACGATCTCAAGCGGGGTTTGTCCGCCGAGCACAGACCAAGTAATTGTTCAGCGCGATTCAGTTCCAGTAAACGCAAATGCTGGTTCAGACCTCAGCGTTTGCTCGAGCGACACGGTTACATTACAAGCTATTGATGCTTTCCCAGGAACGGGCCTGTGGACAGTTGTGAGCGGAAGCGGAACATTTGCCGACATCAACAATCCGAACACCTTGGTAAATGGCCTTGGTAATGGTGTAAACGCATTCAAATGGACGGTTACCACCGGAAATTGTCCGTCAACTGAAGACGAAGTGACCGTTACCAACTTGTTACCGCCATCGTCTCCAGAAGCCGGAAACGACACATCGATTTGCGGAACGCAAGTGGCTCTTAATGCCAATATTCCAAGCATTGGAGCGGGAAGCTGGAGCTTCACCACAGGAACGGGAAGCTTTAGTGATCCATCAGCAGCCAATGCCGAAGTAAGCAACCTAAATCCGGGAATCAATGTATTGGTGTGGACTATATCAAACGGCACTTGTGCGCCACTGAGCGACAGTCTCACCATCAACGTTTCTAAAAATCCAATCACGCCAAATGCGGGTCCCGACTTAAGTATTTGTGCCGACACAACTACACTTTCAGGCGCAGCACCATCGGCAGGGACGGGCGAATGGTCGATTGTTTCTGGCAGCGGCACTATTGCGGATGTAAATCTTCCAAACAGCACTGTAACCGATATTCCTGTTGGAGCCTTAGTGCTTCAATGGACAATCACCAGCGGATCTTGTGTTGTAAACGACCAAATGAGCATTGTGCGCTCTGAGCCGCCATCACAAGCCGTTGCAGGAGATGATCTCAATATTTGCGACTCCACAGTTACCCTTGCGGCTACATCACCAACCATTGGAATTGGTGCTTGGGCTATCGTGAGTGGAAGTGGATCGTTTGCCGATGCAGGAGCTCCTAACACAACAGTAAGTGGCATCCCAACAGGAACAATCGTGCTTTCTTGGACCGTTTCCAGTGGGGCTTGCGCACCAACAGTGGATGAGCTTACAATTATCCGCGAGGCTCAACCTGATGTAGCAGCAGCCGGCGACGACCAAAGCGCTTGCGCCGATACAGCATCGCTTCAAGCGGCTCAACCGACTACAGGAACCGGCGCTTGGACAGTGATTTCTGGATCCGGTACGATTGCAGATACGGGTAATCCGACCAGCACGGTAACAGGTCTTGGCGCAGGTGCCAATGTGTTCAGATGGACCATTGCGGCAACGGTTTCTTGTCCTGCAACCTTCGATGAAGTAACCATTACACGAAGTTTACCGCCTGACGAAGCTACTGCTGGAAATGATTTTTCGGTGTGTAGTGGGGAGGCGGTTTTAACCGCCAACGCGCCGGGAGCGGGCACTGGAAACTGGATCGTAGTGGCCGGAAATGCACTAGTTACAGATCCAAACAATCCGAACAGCCCAGTAACAGGACTTAACACGGGCAACAACGTATTCGAATGGAGAATCACCAACGGAAGTTGCCCTGACGAAAGCGACCAAATTACCATCAGCAGAGGCGATACTGCCAATGCAGGCGATGACCAACTCTTGTGTGATTCAACATTTACCCTGAATGCTTCAGCGCCAACTGCCGGAACGGGCGTTTGGACAGTGGTTTCGGGGGCTGGAATATTTGCTGATAGTTCATTGGCAAACACCTCAGTAACGGAGTTAAACGCTGGCGCTAACATATTCCAATGGACCATTCTGGGCGGTGGGTGTCCTGACTCAACCGATCAAGTTACCATCACGCGCGCTTGCAATACACCACCAACCATTGTAAACGACACCTTAACGGTGGATGAAGATTCGGTGCTAGTAGGCAATGTGCTCAACAATGGCGACATCGATCCTGATGGAACAACACTATCGGCGGATACGGTTCCGCTGGTTGGTCCAACGAATGGAACGATCAACCTCAACAGCGACGGAAGCTTCACATACACACCGAACGAAAACTTCTACGGCGCCGACACCATCGTGGTCTTGGTTTGCGACAGTGGAATTCCTCTTCCTGCACTTTGTGGAAACGACACCCTTGTTATAAATGTGAATCCAATCAACGATCCTCCTACAATTGAAGATGATCAATTTGCAGGCATACAAGATTCGGTGATTACCGGAAACATTTTAGACAACGACAGCGATACAGAGGGCACCACGCTCACAGCAGATACGATTCCGTTGCTAGGTGCTACAAATGGAATTATCGATATCCAACCTGATGGAAGCTTTACCTACACGCCAAACCCTGGGTTTATTGGTCAAGATACTGTTGTGATTTTGGTTTGTGACAGTGGATTCCCGCTGCCAGAAATTTGCCTTCCCGACACCTTGATTTTATTCGTTAACGACACGATCAACGAACCGCCAATCATCACGAACGACACTTTCACCGTGAACGAAGACGAGACGATTTCGGGTGTTTTCTTGGTGGATGATGCGGATCCGGACGGCACCACTTTAGTGGTGGATACGGTTCCTTTGAGCGGACCAACAAACGGGACGATTGACATCAATCCAGATGGTTCATTTACTTACACGCCCGATAGCAATTACTACGGTATTGATACAATCTTGATCAATGTTTGCGACCAAGGAATACCACTGCCGGAACTCTGTGGAGTTGACACATTGATCATCAACGTTGAGCCAATCAATGATCCACCAACCATCGAAAATGAATTCGTGAACACCAATCCTGGAACAGAAGTTACTGGAAACGTGCTCGACAACGACAGCGATATCGAAGGCACAACACTCACTGCCGATCCTGCCGTAGTGATCGGCCCGAACAACGGCACATTCGCCATCAATGAAGATGGAAGTTTCACCTACACACCAGACGACGGTTTCACAGGAATCGACACCATCGTGGTCTTGGTTTGCGATAGTGGATTCCCGCTTCCAGAAAGTTGCCAGAACGATACTATCTTCATCACTGTGGGTGCACCAACCTTCACAGTGGACGCTGGTCCTGACCAAACGATCTGCTTCTTCCTCACCACGCTTTCAGGTTCAGCTCCGCCGGATAGTGGTTCGGGAATTTGGACGATCATTTCTGGAAATGGTACCGTCTTAAATCCAACAGATAGCGTTACACAAGTCACCGCACTTCAAGTGGGAAGCAACACTTTCGTGTGGACAGTTACCCTCGATGGGCAAAGCCTGAGCGATACAGTAACGATCAATGTGAACGAACCTGCAACACCAGCATTTGCCGGCGAAGACCAAACAGCATGCGGATTAAACACCGATCTTCAAGCCAACTCTGCACAAGCAGGAACAGGCGTTTGGACAAGCCTGAACGCAGGAGCAAGTTTGAGTAGTCCGAACAATCCAATTACGGCGGTTTCAGGATTAATTGTGGGAGAAAATCAGTTTGTATGGACCATCACCAACGGCAATTGTATCTCCATCGATACGGTAACCGTAACCTCTTTTGCACCTCCTCAAATTGATGCAGGAAACGACACTTCGATCTGCGACGATGCACAACCATTTGTTCAAAATATCAGTATCGATGGTCAAGGCACACCAAATTGGACAGTCTTGAATGGCAATGCAACAATCCTCGGTGCCGCTGGATTAAATCCGGAGTTCAGCGATCTTGCAGCTGGTGTAAACAGCTTATTGCTGACAGTGATAAATGGTGCATGTTCGGTGATCGATACCTTAAACATCACCTTGATCGATGATAACTCTGCACTTTGTGGAGGATCCGATATTTTCATCCCTGAAGGATTCTCTCCAGACCAAGATGGATCGAACGACCGATTTGTAATTTACAATCTCAATGGAAAGACTGTCAGCATCGAGGTTTACAACCGCTGGGGTAACTTAGTGTACGAGAACGATAACTATCTAAACGACTGGGATGGAACCGCAACCAGAGGCGTGGTTCTTACTGGTGAAAATCTGCCGGAAAGCACGTATTATTACCTCATTCAGATTGAAGGGGAAAGTGAAACCCGCAAAGGCTACCTAACATTATGGAGATAACAAACTATTTTCATTCAACGGTTCTGAATACCATGAAGAAACTTATAATATTGATATTGCTTGGAATTCCTCTAGCCTCAATGGCTCAGCAGGATCCGATGTACAGCATGTATATGTTCAACCCATTGGCGATCAATCCAGCCTATGCTGGATCTTTAGATCAAATGCAAGCAACTGGACTATTTCGGAGGCAATGGGCGAATTTTCCAGGAGCGCCGCAAACTGGAACATTCACCTTTCACGGCCCAATCAACAAAGAAAACATGGGCCTTGGTTTTAGCTTCATCAACGACCGAATTGGCGAAATGCAAACCAATGGGTTTATGGGTGTTTATGCATACCACTTGAAATTCAAGAAGTCGAAACTCGCCTTCGGACTTCAAGCTGGTGTGCGAAATTTTAACCTCAACCTTACGGAAATCAAATTATCGCCCGACGAACAATTCGATGATGCCTTTTCGAGCAATCTTTCGATTTGGAACGTGAACTTCGGCACTGGCGTGTTTTGGTATTCCGACAATTGGTATGCTGGTTTTAGCATTCCACACTTGCAAAACAACATTCTCAGCGATCAGCAGTTCAACACCACCTATGTTGCACGATTGAGAACACACTACAACCTTACAGGTGGTTACGTTTTCAAACTTTCGCCTACATTTCGTTTGAAGCCTTCATTCATGCTGAAAAACGTTGCCGGTGCTCCTGTTCAGGCCGACATCAACGCAAACATCTATTGGCTCGACTTGATTGGCTTCGGTGTATCTTACCGAACTTCAAGCGCTTTTGTAGCCATGACAGAAATTCAACTCACAAGAAACCTACGTTTCGGATATGCATTCGACCAAGCTGTAAATGGCTTGTCGGGCAGCGTTGGTGGCTCACATGAATTGATGCTTCGTTATGAATTTGGATTCAACAAAAACAAAACAATCACACCTCGCTATTTCTGATCGCTATGTTAAAAAGAACCTTCAGCTCCTTCTCGATTTTGCTGATGCTGCTTTTGCTGCATGCAGGTCAATCGTTTGCTCAATCACCCACCGAACGTCGCGCGAATCGACTGTATGAGAACTATGCTTATTCTCAAGCTATAGAGCTTTACGAACACTTGCTCAAAAAGAATCCTGAAAACAAGGCGGTCATTCGCAATTTGGCAGATGCTTACTTGAAAACCAACAATGCAACCAAGACTGAACTGTGGATCAAACGTGTGATTGAAGTTGGTGTCGCACAAAACCAAGATTACCTGCATCTTGCCATGGCCCAAGAGATGAACGGAAATCGAGAAGACGCCAAATCAAACTTTAAAAAGTACGATGAGTTAATGGCCGCCGACAAGCGTGGTGCTCGATTTTTAGGAAGTCTCAACTCGATTACAAATCTATTTGATGAGTCGGAGGCTTACCGAATCGACAAGCTTAAAACCAACTCAACGGGATCGGATTTCAGTCCGGCGATGTACAGCCAAGGTTCTCAACAATTCCTCATCGTTGCGTCCAATGGGTTTTCGGACGACTACACCAAGTCGATTTTTCCCTGGAACAACCGTCGCTGGTTAGATTTGTGGACGATTCCGATGACCAACGATTCTACTCCCGGAATACCATCACGCTTGCCAAGCGCAATCAACAGCAAATACCATGAAGGACCAGTAAGTTGGAATTCATCTAGCAATACACTTGCGTTCACCCGAAATTCCTTTCACAAAGGAAAGGTTCGCCGCAGCGCCGATCATATTAACAAACTGAATATTTTCTTTACACAATACAAAGAGAACAGTTGGATTGAAGCTGTTCCATTTGAGCACAACAACACAGAGTATTCAACTGGTCATCCGGCGTTTAGCCACGACGGCAATACGATGTACTTTGTTTCCGACATGCCCGGAGGTTATGGCGGAACCGATATTTACATGACCACCAAAGATGGCAATTCTTGGTCGAGGCCGCAGAATTTAGGACCGAATTTAAATTCTGAAGGTGATGAAATGTTCCCTTATTTCTGGAAGGATTCAGTGCTCTTTTTTGCTTCGAACGGCTGGGGAGGCTTAGGCAGTTTGGATGTGATGAAGTCGTTTAAAGAGAACGGAAGTTTTGTTCTACCGGTGAACGTTGGATCGCCAGTAAATTCGAGCTTTGATGATTTTGGTTTTATTGCTGCCGAGGATGGAAAATCGGGATACTTTTCTTCAAACCGTGAAGGCGGTGCAGAAGGCGATGATGTATACCGCTTCACCTATTCGCCAATGCCTTCAACTATTACAGTGAAAGACCAAGATGAGTCGATGCCTATTGCAGGCGCGAAAATCGATGTGCTGTTGGATGGAAAGTCTGTTGGAAACTACACCTCTGATGCTTCTGGTTTAGTGAAACTGATGTTGAAGTCTTGTAAAAAATACAGTTTCAAAACCACTG
Organism: Flavobacteriales bacterium; assembly: GCA_040403315.1. GTDB lineage: Bacteria > Bacteroidota > Bacteroidia > M30B66 > M30B66 > CAMCXT01. The sequence goes on along the minus strand of JBBAKX010000001.1, from coordinate 352,253 downwards.
CCGATGGCTATCCAGAATCGGCGAAAGAGCAAGAAACAGGCTGCAAAGTTTACGATTCGAGAGATTATCAAATAGTGATCAAACGACCAAAGCTGTTCGTGAACGTATTCGACAAGTACAGCAACAAAGACATCGCGGGCGCTGTTGTTTCAGTAACCGACATCACGGCAGGCGAAAAGCCAGTTGGATTGGGCGAAACAGACTCAAAAGGTAACATCCGTTTCTATCTAGACCCGTGTCACGAATACGAAGTTCTAGCGCAAATGAAAGGCCTTCCCGACATTAAGCGCAAAGTGAAAGCGCCTTGTACAAACAAAGATGAGGATGCAATAATTAAATTGGGAACTGGAATCGCTCCACTGCAAGGCGTTCTAGTTAAACTTGTTGCTACCGATGAGCAAACTGGAGCTCCGGTGCCAAACGCAAAAATCCGCTTGATCAACAAAACAGAAAACACAGAAATCGAACTGTTGGCCGACGAGAAAGGCGAGTATGAAACCGTGCTAAAAGAAAATACCGAAGTGTTGGTAAGCACTTCACGCGTTGGATATTTTGCCACTTCGAAAAGCAAAACAACCTTCAAAGTTTCGAAAGGAGATAAAAACGTAACTAAAAACCTCAAGCTACTCAAGCTTACCGAAGGCGGAATCATCGCGTTGGAAGGGATTTTTTACGATCTCAACAAGACCGAAATTCGACCAGATGCTGCCAAAGTACTCGATTATGTGTACGATGTGTTGCTAGAAAATCCAGGTATGGTGATCGAAATGGGCTCACATACTGACGCAAGAGGCTCGGATGAAACGAACCTGAAATTGTCAGACGGTCGAGCAATTGCAGCAGCGCAATACATCATTGGCAAAGGAGTTCCAGCCGAAAGGATTACTGGAAAAGGTTATGGAGAAACCCGCTTAAACAACAAATGTGGGAACGATGTAAAGTGCACCGAAGCGCAACACCAGGAAAACCGCCGAACCGAAATCAGAATCGTGGAATTTGACTAATTTCCACACTTATATTTATGCGCTATCTATTAGGATTTTTCAACCTGATACTGTTTGCCTTTTCGCTTTCAGTAATTGCCTCTCCGACCGGTAAAGTTGTTCAGGGATTCCCTGCTGATGCCGGCCAGGATCAACTCATTTGTTCAGACCAAACTGAATTGCAAGGAAGCGATCAAGGAGTTTCAACAGCATTGTGGACCATTATTGAAGGTTCAGGAATTGTTGATTCGCCCAACAGCTCCTCAACACTGGTAAGCAATTTAAGTCCTGGTTTAAACAAAATCATTTATGAATTCTATGATGGTGCACTGTTGTTGGCATCAGACACTGTAGAAATTATCCGGTTTTTACCTCCAATTGTTTCTGCAGGTCCTGACTTTTCTGCCTGTGCAGGAGAGCCTACATCCATGTCTGGATCAACCTTACTTGCTTTCGAAAGCGGCATTTGGCAATCGATCGGTCATGCCGAAAATTTAAGCGATCCCAGTCTTTCAAATTCCCTACTTTCTATCTCAATCCCGGGAAGCTATGCTTTTGAGTGGACTGTAACAAACTTGATTTGTCCTATTTCGAGCGACACAGTAATTGTTGAGATTATTGCACCTCCTACATCACCAGAAGCTGGTGTTGAACAAACTATCTGTACAACATTTACTACACTTTTAGCCAACGAACCCGTTCTGGGAGAAACAGGCACTTGGACCGTTATTGAAGGTTCTGGGATTTTCTCTGATCAAAACAGTGCGTCAAGCTCTGTGAGCGGACTTTCGGCAGGAAACAACATCCTTCGATGGACCATTTCAAATGCTAATTGCACACCAGTTTCCGACGACGTCTTGATCATAGTTGAAACAGCTCCAACTGCCGAAGCGGGAAGCGACCAAACTATTTGTTCATCATCAGCTACACTTAACTCCACTGCTGTCCCTGGCGGAGTTTGGAGCATCGTTGCTGGATCAGGCTCCTTTGAGGATGCAAGCAATGCTACCTCTGAAGTGAGTGGACTATCGATTGGCATCAATGTATTTCGGTGGACAGTTTCCGGAGGATCATGTGGGGAGGTTTTCGACGAAGTGATTATCACAATAGATGAAAATCCAACAACAGCCCTAGCCGGGGATGATCAGAACATTTGTAGCACATCTGCAACCTTAGCCGCAAACACGCCAACCGTTGGCGCTGGAACATGGTCGCTGGTTTCTGGCAGTGGAAACATTACCAATACAAGTGCTTCCAACACAAATGTTTCAGGGCTTTCACCCGGGATAAATATCTTTCAGTGGACCATCTCTAACGGTATTTGTTCATCCACTTCAGATCAGATAACGATTTCTGTAGATGACGCACCTGTTACACCAGAAGCGGGCAGCGATCAAAATATCTGCTCCTCTTCAGCTATACTTGACGCAACAGCCGCAACAAGTGGAGCGTGGAGCGTTATTTTTGGAACTGGCCTCTTTACCGCTGAGACCAACGCAACAACTTCAGTTACTGGGTTGTCTAATGGAAACAACGTATTTCGGTGGACTGTTCCAGGAGGATCATGTGGGGAGGTTTTCGACGAAGTGACAATAACATTTGATGAAAATCCAACAACAGCCCTAGCCGGGGATGATCAGAACATTTGTAGCACATCTGCAACCTTAGCCGCAAACACGCCAACCGTTGGCGCTGGAACATGGTCGCTGGTTTCTGGCAGTGGAAACATTACCAATACAAGTGCTTTCAACTCAAATATTTCAGGGCTTTCGCCTGGGATAAATATCTTTCAGTGGACCATCTCTAACGGTATTTGTCCTCCCAGTTCAGATCAGGTAACCATCACAATTGACGCGGCTCCATCAATCCCTGAAGCTGGACAAGATCAAACGATCTGCACTTTTAACACGATTCTTTCTGCTTTTGCTTCAACTGGCGCATCATGGAGCGTCGTTTCTGGAACTGGAACTTTTGCGAACACCAGCCTTGCAAACACCAATGTCACAGGACTTTCGGTTGGTCCAAACGTATTTCGATGGACCATTCCAGGCGGCGCTTGTGGAAGCGTTTCTGATGATGTAACTATCACTGTTCAGGCGCAACCAACACTTGCATTAGCAGGAGTCGACCAAATCATTTGTGCCACTGTATCCAACCTCAACGGCAATGTTCCAGCAGTTGGAAACGGCGTTTGGACCGTGATTTCAGGAACTGGAACTTTTGCAAATGCAGCACTGTCCAACACATCCGTTTCGGGCTTATCGACGGGTACGAACGTGTTGCGGTGGACGATTTCAAACGGCGTTTGTACACAGTCATTTGATCAAGTGAGCATCGAAGTGGATGCAAATCCAATCACACCGAACGCAGGAAGTGACCAGAACATCTGCAACAACTCAACAACTTTAGCAGCTACCGCTGCCACTGGTGGAACTTGGAGCATCATTTCCGGAACTGGAACTTTTGCGAACACCAGCCTTGCAAACACCAATGTCACAGGACTTTCGGTTGGTAATAATGTGTTCCGGTGGACAATTCCCGGCGGTGCTTGTGGAAGCGTTTCTGACGATATGACCATCACCGTTCAGGCGCAACCATCAACTGCTTTGGCAGGAAGCGATCAGATTATTTGTGCCACTGTTACATCGCTAGATGGAAACGTGCCTGCAGTTGGAAATGGCGGTTGGACGGTTATTTCAGGTGCTGGAACCTTCGCCAATGCCAACCTTGGAAACTCCTCTGTTTTTGGATTATCCACTGGAAACAACGTTTTGCGATGGACGATTTCGAATGGCGTTTGTACGCCTACATTTGATGAGGTGAGCATCGAAGTGGATGCAAATCCAATCACACCGAACGCAGGAAGCGACCAGAACATCTGCAACAACTCAACAACTTTAGCAGCCACCGCAGCCACTGGCGGATCTTGGAGTGTTGTTTCTGGAACTGGAACATTCACAAACGCATCATTAGCCAACACTAACGTCGTTGGACTATCTGTTGGTCCAAACGTATTTCGATGGACAATTCCAGGCGGCGCTTGTGGAAGTGTTTCTGATAATGTAAGCATCACTATTCAGGCGCAACCAACACTTGCATTAGCAGGAGTAGACCAAATCATTTGTGCCACAGTATCCAACCTCAACGGCAATGTTCCAGCAGTTGGAAACGGCGTCTGGACTGTTGTTTTAGGATCTGGAACTTTCGCCAACGCCAACCTCGCGAACACTTCCGTTTCGGGATTATCCACTGGAAACAACGTTTTGCGATGGACGATTTCGAATGGCGTTTGTACACCATCGTTTGATGAAGTGAGCATCGAAGTGGATCAAAATACGATCGCACCAAATGCAGGAAGCGATCAGAACATTTGCACACCAATTACAAATCTCAATGCTACTGCGGCAGCAGGCGGAGTATGGGCAGTTGTTTCAGGATCTGGGATTTTTGCCAATGCAAACATAGCAAGCACAAGCGTTTCGGGATTATCCTTGGGTGCGAATATTTTTCGCTGGACGATTGATGGAGGTACTTGTCCGGATTTGAGTGATGAAGTGACAATCACTTTAAATACAGCGCCATCTTCCGCCTTGGCGGGTCAAGATCAAATAATCTGTGCCTCCTCAACTACACTCAATGGAAACGCACCTCCGATTGGTTCGGGTATTTGGACAGTTGTTTCAGGTACGGCGATTTTCGGCAATGCTAACCAGCCAATCACCAACGTTTCGGGTTTATCGGTTGGACAAAACATTCTACGCTGGAGCATTTCGAATGGCGTTTGTACACCATCCATTGATGAGCTTGTTGTTACGGTTCAATCTTCTCCAACAGTTGCCACCGCAGGAAGCGACCAAAGCGTGTGTGGTAACGAAACTCAATTATCAGCCAATACTCCAACAATAAGTCTTGGTGGTTGGACGGTTGTTTCGGGTTCTGGAACATTTACTAATGCTGCAAATCCACAAACACAAGTTACAGGTTTGGGCAATGGGATCAATGTTTTTCGGTGGACAATTACCAATGGATTTTGTCAACCTAGCATTGATGAAGTGAGCATCCAACGTTTCCAAAATCCAACGGCTGCCAATGCAGGTCTTAACGCAACGATTTGCAACACAGATCAAAATTTGAGCGCAAATGTTCCAACGGTAGGAACCGGAATTTGGACAGTGATTAGTGGAGTCGCAAACATCCTAACACCAAACGATCCTAACACAACGATCAGTGGATTTTCGCTTGGTCAAGTGGTATTGCGTTGGACTATTTCAAATGGAACCTGTCCTGCATCAACAGACGACTTAGTACTCCAAGTTTTAGCGGCACCAACATCCAATGCAGGAATTAATCAATCGGTTTGTTCGACCTCTGCAACATTAAACGCATCAGCTGCTGGTGCAGGAAACACAGGTGTTTGGACTTTGATGAGTGGAACAGGAATCATTCAGAATGTTAACAATCCCAATACATCTATTAGCAATCTAGGACTAGGGGCCAACGTGTTCAAATGGTCGGTTACAAATACCGCTTGTCCAGAAGCTTTAAGCCAAGTTACGATTACAAGGACAGAATCTCCATCGCCTGCACTTGCAGGAAATGATCAGCAAACATGTGCAACTTCTGCAATATTAGCGGCTGTTCCACCAACTATTGGATCAGGGTTTTGGACAGTTTCTGTTGGCTCTGGGATCATCGACAACCCTTCATCTGCATCATCAACTGTAATTGGCTTAAGTGCGGGCTTGAATACACTGGTTTGGACTGTTTCAAGCGGAACCTGTCTTTCGACTAGCGATGTTGTGACTATTCTTGTGGATCAAAATCCAACATCCGCTAACGCAGGAAGCGACCAGCAAATTTGTTCAACAGTGAGCAATTTTGAAGCTACTGCTCCAACTGTGGGAACAGGTGTTTGGACGCTTATTTCAGGCACAGGAACTATTGCGCAAATCAACAATGCTAGTAGTCAGATAAGCAACTTGGCGGTAGGGGCGAACGTGTTTCGCTGGACAGTTACCAATGGCAGTTGTGTAACGTTTGATGAGGTTACAATAACACGATTCTTGTCGCCAACGGTCGCTTCAGCAGGAGTTGATCAAACCATTTGTGCATCTACAGTTCAATTAACAGGTAACAATCCAAGTATTGGAATTGGATCGTGGACGATTATTACAGGATCTGGAACGATTGCTAATAACGCTTCGGCAAGTACAGCTGTTTCAAATCTGGCCCCAGGTGCCAATGTTTTCCGCTGGACGATTAGTAACGGGGCTTGTTTGGCATCATCCGACGAGATAACAATTATTCGACAAATACCTCCATCTCCAGCATTGGCAGGAATTGATGCAGAAGTTTGTGGAAGCAGTTTAAATCTAAGCGCCACAACACCTATCTCGGGCAATGGAATTTGGTCGCTTATCAGCGGAAGCGGAACCATAGCAAGCCCGCAAAATGCAAATACTGCCGTAAATGATTTGGGCATTGGGGCAAACGTATTTCAATGGACTACACTGAGTGGAAATTGTCCAGCGTTAACCGATCAAGTAACCATTATCAGATTCGACAACCCTTCGAATGCTGATGCAGGAAATGATATTGCAGTTTGTGGCAACACGGTGGTTTTGAGCGCTCAAGTGCCTTTGGTTGGAGTCGGGCAATGGAGCATTATTGCTGGAACCGGTACGCTTGTCAATCCAACTGCAAACAATTCTGGAATTGAAGGTGTCTCTGAGGGGCTTTTATTCCTCAATTGGACTGTGAGCAATGGCGTTTGTCCCGCAAGTTCGGATCAAATAATAGTTAACGCACAAAGTTTGACATTTATAGCCGATGCCGGTCCAGACCAAGAAGTTTGTGGAAACGTGGCCGAAATCAATGGAAGTGAACCAGGAACGGCAAGCGCCTTGTGGACTTTTTTGAATGGGGGAGGCACATTTGATCTGCCGCAATTCCCTTCAGTTTTGGCATTTACATCGTTTAACGGGCCTCAGCTCATTGAATATGCAATCTCTAATGGAGCTTGTGTGAGTCGCGATACCATGGTGCTCACCTCTTGGCAAGTGCTTTCGCCCATTTCTGCAGGTTCAGATACCAGTTTGTGCGAAGATGTTTACTTTTTGATCGGATCGGTTGACGATTATGCGAACTTAAATTGGAGCGCAACAACTGCAATAATTGAATCTCCGACCAACGACTCTACGGCGGTTAGTTCATTGTTGCCCGGACAAAACATCTTCACGTTCACGGCTTCGAATGGAACTTGTCCGATACAAACAGACCAAGTAATAGTATCATATCTAGCTCCAACCACGCCGGCAACTGTAATGGAAGATGCCTTTTTATGTTCCGACAGTATCCAAATTTCGGCTACGCCAGATGGCGGTGAATGGTCGGTTTTAGGGCCGTTTGGAACCATTGCAAATCCTACTGAAAGCAACACCAATTTAACCAACGTTACACTCGGGAGCACTGAAGTGGTATATACCATAGCATTGGGAAATTGCATTAGTAGCGACACCCTTCGGATTGTTCGTAGCGAAAGTCCAACATTAGCAGATGCAGGTCCAGATCAACAAATCTGCGGACAAGAAGCTTTCCTAGCAGGTAACGCACCAGATGTTGGTGTAGGGACTTGGATTTTTATAGACATTCTAGCAGAAATCAGCAATGTAAGCGACCCCAATGCAAGTTTGTTTGCAGAAGAATCGGGCTTACGTGCAATGGCATGGTCGATCACGAATAATTTCTGCACAGTGAGCGACACTGTAGAGATGATTTTCTTAGAAACGCCAGTAGCGAATGGAGGTCCGAATATCATCACCTGTTTGAACGATACTGCATTCTTGCAAGCAGAGATTCCAGATTTCGGCATTTCGTATTGGAACCTCATTACCAACAATGCCACTTTAGAAGATTCTCTGTTCCAAAACACCTCACTCACGCCGGTTGAAACCGGCAACGCCTATATCTGGTGGACTGTTTCCAACGGCGCATGCAGAGATTCGGACCTTGTAGTGATCACTATTTTAAGTCCTGACGATCCAGAGTGCTTGGCAAATGAGCCAGCTGTGTTCATTCCAGAAGGATTTTCGCCCAATGGAGATGGGAAATTCGACCAGTTTGTGATTACTAAACCATCCGTTAAGGCTTTGCGGCTTCAAGTTTTCGACAGGTGGGGCAATCTTGTTTATGAAAACCAAGACTACCAAAACGATTGGGAAGGCACATCCAATAAGGCAAATGTACTCTCTGGCAATCAGTTGTCTGAAGGCACCTATTATTACGTCGTGAGTATCGAAGATGAATCAGAAAGCCGAAGTGGATATTTCACACTTTGGCGTTAAGGTTTAATGGTATTATAAACTTCGTAATAGGTTCTGCCTTTTTGAGCGTCGATTGTAATAGTATCAACCCTTTCTTTTTGATTGTTGAAATGGGCTGCTCGCATAACGATCTTGTTTTTTCCCTCTTTTAAAGGGATTTTCAAGTAAGAAATTGTAGCTGGCAAAGTTGACCAATATCTTGTATCTGCCTGTTCGGTGATGGCATTGGCGATACCCATCAGAGCGCCCGCCTCTTTGTTTTCTTGGCGGATAGCATACTCGGTGGCTTTTTTAATCGCTAATCGTAAAATTGCCAAACCCATTTCGCGTGCAAACCGATCACTGAGGCTTTTGAAAGCAATTTTCTCAATGGGCTCTGCCAATTGAAACACTCTTGATTCTCCGTTTAGTGTAGCGCTGGCCTTTTGATAAACCGGAGCGCGGCTAATGTACTTTGGAAACGCGATTTTGAAAACTTGAAGATTCGACAAATTAATGGCGTCTTGTTGACTGATATTCGATGAAGGGAAGGAGAAATTAAGCCCCAAGCCTGCATTGTTAAACTGAATAAATCCAGCTTGTTGTGTAATCACAAAGTCGATCGACCATTGTTCTTTGATTGGCCCTAGTCCGTTTTGCCAAAAGATTACCGCTTGGGCCTCAGGTTTTGTTTCTCGTTTCTCGTTAGGGTTTTCTGGCATTGAAAATTCCTTCTTAAAGAAGGATGTTTCATTTGTGAAACCTAACATTGAAGACGTTCTGATGATATCAAGCTTTAATTGTTCAGGAATTGGGCAGCCAAAAAATTCCGAATAATCTGTCTTATAAACCTCATAAGCATTTCGGTAGGCAATAAATGCATTGTTGATGTCGCCAGATCCTTCATAAGTTAGACCCATAAGCAAATGTCCGAAAGCATCATTCTTATACTTTGGTTTCGTTGATGTATTGAAGTACATCGAAGACATACCTAAATTCAATCTTCTGCATTCAACAAGTGCTGATTCGAAATTTCTTTGTTTCAAGAAAGCCAAAGTGTGAAAATAGTGTAGCATTACTTGCTCAAAATCTTCTGCTTTATAAGGCTTTACGTTAGGATTCACCAGAAAAGAAAGCGCGTCGTAACCCAATCGCTTTCTATAATCTTCAATCATTTGATCGGCTAACAAGAACCACTTGGAGCTTTCTGCCCAATTCCCAATATGGAAATCGGCATATCCACGGTTTAGTAAATATAAAAGCTTGTATTTGTCCTTTTTTCTTGCCTTTTTAGAAGTGGCCAATTCAACTTCGGCTGCTTTATAATTTTCTTGCTGAATAAAGCCTATATACTTCTGCTGCTGCAGATAATACGGGCGGCACGATGACAATAAAGACAGGAGATACAAACCTGCAATCCCGAAAAATCTGACCAATTTGGGCATCAGGGGCAGGCTGAGCAATTAATTTACAATGTACTTTTTACCCTTGTAATCCCCTATCCAAACAATTTCGTTTGTTTCGATATTGGTGAGTTCAAGGTCTACTTGCCAAAATGTAGTTTTCTCTTTTCCGTATGAGTCTACGATCGATTTAACGGTGCCTTGCATGATGAAATCAGCACCAACTTCACGTCCAAATTTTTTCATGGTTTTGGCTGATGAGAAATCTTGTTGGTCGGCACGTTCTCCGCGGAGCTCGTTTCGCTTTTCGCCTGCGGTAACAAGGCGAATCATTGTGCTTTTGATGAATGCTTTTTCTACATCTTTAGTGAAGATCTCTGTATCCAAATGTTCGTGACTGTTGTTTCTAACCAATCCAACAACAACTACTGGCTTTCGTTTTTGGGCATTGCTAAAATTGCCTAACCAATCTCCACCCAAAGCTTGAGAAACAAGACTTTCGGCACAAAGGCGAGCATCGGTTTCATTCCAGCGGCCGCTGAGATCGATCACCTTATTTGGTTCAACACGGGTAACAGTTCTTTTGGAGCAAGATGCTGCGCCGGCAAGTAAGAAAGCAATAAGTAAGAAGGCTGAAGTAGAACGGAAGATATTCATGGGTACGGAATTTATTTATTTGGAGTAAGTTGCTTTAACAGATTCTGTAATAGAGCCGTCGTTGGCGGTGTAATTTAACACAAACGAGTTGCCAGCAAATGAGCCAGTTCCGGCGATGGAAATGCCCGTAACAGATTGACTAGTTATGTTGAGATTGCTGCTCGAAACAGATGCCTGCACGGTGGCAGTATTGCCCAAGTTGAAGATGTTTCCAATCACAATCCTTGTTGTATTGGTTGAATCAAGGATTATGGTTGATGGATAAGTTCCTGTTGACACACCAGCTGTTTCTTCTGAAACCGACCAGTTGCCCGTAAATTTAATCCGAGGATCTGTTTCTACTCCTGGCAATTCTTCCTCGGCGCAGGAAACCATCACCAAAGGCATCATCAATGCGATAAGGAATCGTGTTAATTTCATAGAATTTCGGGGTTAAACTGAAAAGTCTAATTCAGCCGGCACGGCTTAGCAAGGAAGGTGCCAAAACTAAGCGCCCCAGCTTTCGAAGGTGAAATCGCTAAGAACTTCGGCAATTTTTCGGTCATTACTCAAGCGAGGCACCTTATTTTGGCCTCCGAGTTTCCCCTGCGATTTCATGTACTTCACAAAAGAGTCCTTCTCTAAACTTCTGATAACGAGAGGTTGAAGTACATTTCCTTTGATCAGGTCTTTGTAATAAATATTTCGGTCTTGCAGAGCTTTATCAATTTTGCTGCGGAACCGTTCCGGGTCGGATGGCTTTTGGTTGAACTCCACAAACCATTCATGGTAAGGTAATCCTGATTCAGGAGTGACTTGTGGAGCAACTGTAAACTCAACGATTTCAACATTTTCTCCAAGTGATGCATCCTTCAGGGCTTGTTCAACTTCCTCTGCAATTACATGTTCGCCAAAGGCGGATGTAAAATGCTTGATCCGTCCGCTTACCACAATTCGGTATGGATTCTTCGAAACGAATTTCACCGTGTCGCCGATGTTGTATGCCCACAAACCGGCATTGTTGCTCAAAATAAGTGCGTAATTCACGCCCAGTTCAACTTCTACGAGGCTTAACCGAGGCGGATTTTCATCAAAGAACGAATCGGCAGGAATGAATTCATAAAATATTCCAGAGTCCAAAATCAACAGAAGGCCTTCTGATGGCTGTTTGTCTTGGTAAGCGAAAAACCCTTCCGATGCAGGAAACAACTCCACCGAATCGATCTTTTTACCAATCAACTTCTCGAAGCGAGATCTGTAAGGTTCATAGTTTACGCCTCCATATACAAACACCGAAAATTCAGGGAAGATTTCCTTGATGTCTTTCCCTCCAGTTTTTTCCTGCAGGATTTCAAAATACATCTGCACCCAAGATGGAATTCCGCTAATCAGCGACATCGGCCTGTTGATCGTTTCCTCGGCAATTTTGCGCACCTTGGTTTCCCAATCTTCGATGCAATTGGTTTCGAAGCTTGGAAGCTGATTCCTGCGTAGATAGCCTGGAACGTGGTGATTCACAATGCCACTTAATCGCCCGAGTGGAATACCGCCAATTTCACTCAACAAAGGACTCCCAGAAAGAAAAATCAAATTGCCATCTAAAAATTTAGAATTACCTGTTTCGTGAATATAGAGCAACAGTGCATTGCGGGCCGATTCGATGTGGTTGTGGATAGAGTCGCTCGTAATGGGAATGTACTTCGTGCCTGAGGTTGTGCCAGATGTTTTACAGAAATAAATTGGCTTGCCGGGCCAAAGAATGTCTTTCTCTCCCTTTGTCGCTCTATCGATATACGACTTAAGAGCTTCGTAATCCCGAACGGGCACTTGTTTCTTAAAGTCTTCGTATGTTTGGATTTGATCAAAATTGTGATCCTTTCCAAATTGAGTGTTTTTGCCTTTTCGAATGAGTTCTTGAAAAACATTGCGCTGGGTTTCGAACGGGCGCATGCTCCATTTTTTCACCTTCGATGCAATGATAGATGCAATAGGTTTTGACAGTATTGATTTAATTCCCATAATTCGGTTTCAAAATTACTGTTTATAGTGTTTTCAGAAGCGATGAAGGGATGTTTTCGCCAAAGAAAAATTGCGTTAAATAAGTATCGGCATTTGGAAGATGATTGATTAAAACACCATCAATTCTCTTGGATCAACTGGATTTCCATCGAACCACAATTCAAAATGCAAGTGTGGAGAAGTACTCAGTTCGCCCGAATTTCCTGTAATGGCAATGGCTTCTCCCGCCTTTACTGATTGACCTTCCTTTTTCAGCAAAACGGCATTGTGCTCGTAAACAGAAACCAAGTTATTTGTGTGTTGAATATAGATAACATGTCCGGATTCAGAGGTCCAACCAGCGAAAATAACAGTGCCATCCAAAGTCGCTTTAACCGATTCGTTTCGAGGGGCTACAATGTCGATCCCATAATGCCGTTCGGCGGGGTTAAAAACAGAGGTGAGCTTGCCTTTCAAAGGAGGGAAAAAGTAATAATTACTGATTTGACTTAAACGTGTGTTCGATAACTGGGCGTTGATATCGTAGCGATCTGCCTCGTCAACCTCTTTTCGAAATTTAGTTTCTTCGTCCGAAGGTGTCAATCTTACATTCTGTGCTTGTGTTTTCTCTCCTCCCCTTGCAGCAGGTTTGTTGTTCCGTGTATTCCCAGTAATAACGGTGCGGATATTTTCTAACAATAGCTTCTTGTCGGTTGCGTCTTTTTCAAGCGAATCCACTTTCGACGCTAATTCGATGAGATTTCTGCGCATGTTAACATCACTCGAGTATCCTGGAATATACTCCCGAAGCGGAGTAAATGCGATCACCCAAGTTGTGAGCAGAATCAAAGCGATAGAAATTAAGCCTATGGCAGTAAAAAGATTCAACTGAGAAAGCTTCAAGGAGTATCGTTCCTCATAAGTTTCCTCATTCATCACCACCAAGCGATATTTAAATCGGAGGTTTTGCAGAATGCGCTGAAAGGCTGTTTCTTTTTTCTTTTCCACCGCAGGCAATTTCGGAATAAATCAGCAATCACACTGTAAAATAAATACACATGGCGGTCGCGATCAATCGCCTCTCTCCCGAGGAGAGAGGCGAATCCGTTAACCTCTCCCTAGCCCTCTCCACAGGAGAGGGAAAAGCATCTCGGTAACAATGGACAACACGGTAACAATGAAAATCGCAGGCTGAACCCAATGCCCATAGAATTCGCGATCAATCCCCTCTCGCCCGTGGAGAGAGGGTTAGGGAGAGAGGTGGTTTATTCCTTACCTTCGTCGCATGCAGTTTAGCGCAGTAGTTGGCCACGATGCCATCAAGAAAAAATTAATCTCCAATACAACCGATGGGCGCGTAGCCCACACTCGGCTTTTCGCAGGCCCCGAAGGTTGCGGTTCATTGCCGCTTGCGCTTGCTTATGCTCAATTTATAGCCTGCAGCAACCGAACTACTGACGATTCTTGTGGAAAATGCTCTTCGTGCATCAAAATGACGAAGCTTGTCCATCCCGATTTGCATCTTTCCTTTCCGATGATAAAGGAAAGCTCTAAAAGCAAAGGTGTTTCAAACGAATTGATCACCGAATTTCGCGATTGCTTGTTGAGCAACCCTTACATGGGCATCGACAATTGGCTCGATTACATCAATGCAGGAAACAAGCAGCCATTCATTTATATGGAAGAAGGAGCTGAAATTATTCGGCAGCTCAGCATGGTTTCGGTAGAAGATGGCTACAAATTCTTCATCATCTGGTTGCCTGAATTCATGAATGTGCCAACGGCAAATCGATTGCTGAAATCGCTCGAAGAGCCTTCAGACAAAACCCTGATAATCCTAGTTTCCGAAAAACCACAAGACCTTTTAAGTACCATACTTTCAAGGGCACAATTGCAAAAGACAGAGGCTTATTCGATCGAAGAATGTGCTCAAGTAATCCACCGCCTTGTCGGATCATCGCCAGAGGCCGCTCGGAAAGTTTCAGAAATAGCAGAAGGAAACGTGTCGCTGGCCAAATGGCTGCTCGAAAACCAAGATGAATCCGACGAACAACTCGATCTTTTTCGCAATTGGATGTTGGCATGCTACCAATACAACATCTCCGAATTAATCAATCAGGCCGATAGCTTCCAAAAGAAAGGTCGTGAATGGCAGAAAGGCTTTTTGACTTATGGTTTGTTTATGATTCGACAAACAATCCTCAAAAACCATCAGCCATCTCTCAATCGATTAACCGACCTTGAAAATGGTTTTCTCGATAAGTTTGCTCGATTTTTTCATCCAGGCAATTATGCAGAAATCAGCAATTATGTAAACGATGCCATCTTGCACATCGAACGTAATGGCCATGGCAAAATTATCTTTTTCGACTGTTGTATCTTGATTTCAGACGTTTTCAGAAAAGAAAAGTTCGCCAAATCCAGCACTTGATAAGCCTTAAGACAGGCTCGTTTTTTTGAGGTTTTATTCTTTAGATTTGCGTTGTCGGTTGATGCGAAAACCAATTGCGTTTTCAAATAGGCATCAACTGTTTACATATATAGATTAAGAAATAGAATGGGTTGTAGCAGCTGCTCTTCCGGACGTGGTGGATTACCTGCCGGATGTAACAATAACGGGGCTTGTGGAGTTGGAGGATGTTCGAAACTACCAGTGTTCGACTGGCTTTCCAATATGGATCAGCCTGCAGGAATGCCATCGTGCGACATAGTAGAAGTACGTTTTAAAAATTCTCGAAAAGAGTTCTTCAAAATAGGTGACGTTGCCGGATTAGCAGTTGGCGATGCTGTTGCTGTTGAAGCTTCTCCAGGCCATGACCTCGGAATGGTTTCAATGACCGGTGAATTGGTGAAACTCCAGATGAAAAAGCTGAGCGTTCAAGACGATTCGGCTATTAAGGCCATTTATCGTAAAGCTCGCCCCACTGATATCGAAAAATGGCAGCAGTCTGTTGATCGCGAAAATCCAACGATGCTTCGCGCTCGTGCCATGGCTACAGAATTGAAGCTGAACATGAAAATCAGCGACGTAGAATACCAAGGCGATGGTACCAAAGCAATCTTTTACTACACCTCCGACGAACGTGTCGATTTTCGTGAACTCATTCGCCATTTAGCCGATGAATTCAAGATCCGTGTTGAAATGCGGCAGATTGGCTCACGCCAGGAAAGTGCCCGCCTCGGCGGAATCGGATCCTGCGGTCGTGAACTTTGCTGCTCAACTTGGCTGCGCGATTTCCGTTCGGTGAACACAAGTGCTGCGCGTTACCAACAGTTGTCGCTCAACCCACAGAAACTTGCTGGACAATGCGGAAAACTCAAGTGCTGCCTCAACTATGAGCTTGACTCGTACTTAGATGCCATCAAGGACTTTCCAGAGTCGAACGTGAAGCTAGAAACGCTGAAAGGAAATGCGGTTCATCAAAAAACAGACATCTTCAGAAGAGTCATGTTTTATGCCTATTTCGAGGATCTTGGCAACTTCATCGCTGTTCCTGTAACCCGTGTAAAGGAAATCATCGCCTTGAACAAAGCCGGCGAAAAACCCGAAGCACTTCTCAGCAAAAAGGATATTATAGAGGTAGAAAAAGATCCCGACTACGAAAATGTTGTTGGACAAGATAGCCTCACCCGATTCGATTCGAGTAAGAAAAACAAAAAGAAGAAAAAGAAGAAAGCGGACAGCCGACCAGAAGGCGAAGCAATCGTTGCTTCAACTGAAGAAAACCGACCTGTTCAGCAACACCGACCTCAACAACAGCAAAGGCCTCAGCAAAACCGTCCGCCTCAACAGCCGCACGTTCAAGGAGAAAATAGTCCTGAAGCTAACAAGCAGCAAAACCGTCCGGTTCAGCAACCGCGACCACCTCAACAACCGCGACCACAAAATCAAGGCGGTTCGCCTGAGAACAAACCGGCACCTCAACCAGGTAACAATCCTAACAGAAATGCCAATCGGAGAAACCGCCCCAACCGTCCACCACAGAATCCCAATCAAGACAGTGAAAAAAAAGATTAATCTCCTGATTGTTTTATTGTTTGCGGTTCTACTTTCTAGTAGTTGCGATCAATCTCGAATTTTCGAAGACAATAAAGTTATCGATAACAACATTTGGAAATCGAATGCTCCTGTAACTTTTGAAATTAACGTCGACGATACGACATCTGGAAATAACTTTTACCTCAATATTCGTCATGCAGAAGGCTATCAATACAGCAACCTGTATGTGTTCATGAAAACGAAATTTCCTAACGGGAAGTCTGCCCAAGATACGATTGAGCTTGTTTTACAAGATCCTAATGGAAACTGGACAGGATCTGGTCTTGGCGACATTTGGGACAGCCAGATTATGTTTAAAAGGAATCTTCGTTTTCCAATGAAAGGAAAGTACCAATTCAGCGTATATCATGCTATGCAAACGCCAGAACTTCCAATGATTATGGAAGTTGGTATGCGTATCGAAAAATACCAGCCAAAATAACGGTGCCTTAGGCTTTCACTTCCCAGGTATTTGTGCCGCGTAACAATGCGTCCAAATCGCCAGAACCCTTTGCTTGTATCGCTTCTGTTAATTGATCGTTAAGGGCAGTTTCGTAAGTAAATCGGTTTTCCACATAAAACACCCCGAAAGGTCGGGGAAAATGTGGTCCGTTTTTCTGATCATCGAAGAAACGGGTGAGGATTCCTGCTTTCACGCGATCGGTTTCGTCATGAATCCACAGATCGTTCGCTGAAACATCATTAAGCGATACCACTCTTGGCGTGAAGCCATCAATGAGAATTCCTTTGTCTTTTTGCGCTCCAAAAATCAACGGTTGACCGTGCTCAACAAACAGTGTTTCGTCGGCTTTACTTGATTTTTCAGTGAAAACTTCAAATGCGCCATCGTTAAAGACATTGCAGTTTTGATAGATTTCAACCAAAGATGCGCCTTTGTGAGCATTTGCGCGTTTTAGCACTGTTCTTAATTGGATTGGATCTCTGTCCATCGAACGGGCAACAAAAGTTCCTTCTGCACCTAAAACAAGCGCTAAAGGGTTGAATGGATGATCAACAGAGCCCATTGGCGTCGACTTTGTAACCTTTCCTAATTCTGAAGTAGGTGAATACTGGCCCTTTGTTAAGCCATAAATCTCGTTGTTAAACAGCAAGATATTCACGTCGATATTCCTACGAAGCAAGTGTATGAAGTGATTTCCTCCGATCGAAAGCGAATCGCCATCGCCGGTAATGATCCAAACACTTAATTCAGGACGGGTTACTTTCAAGCCTGATGCAATCGCCGTGGCTCTTCCATGAATCGAATGCATGCCATATGTTTCCATATAATATGGAAAGCGTGACGAGCATCCAATCCCCGAAATGAAAACAATCTCTTCTCGTTTAAGTCCCAATTCTGGGATAACGGTTTGAACTTGCTTTAAAATGGAATAATCTCCGCAGCCAGGGCACCAGCGTACTTCCTGATCCGTTATTAGGTCTTTTGATGTAAATGCTGGAATTTCGTTATCAACAGTGCTCATGGTTAAGCGAGTGTTTTAATTTTTTCGAGCAACTCCGTTGATGTGAACGGAATGCCCATAATCTTGTTAAATCCTTCTGCAGGAACGAGATATTTATCGCGGAGCATACGAACCAATTGACCGTTATTCATTTCCGGAACCAATATATTGTCGAATTCCTTCATCAAATCGCCAAGATTCTTTGGAAATGGATTCATATACCTTACATGGGCATGAGAAACGCTATATCCTTCGATGAGCGCAGCCTTTACCGCAGTTTTAATGGCGCCGTAGGTTGAGCCCCAGCCAATTACCAACAGCTTGCCTTTCGATGGCCCTTGGTCAATTTGTTGATCAGGAATATAATCTGCGATGCGCTCCACTTTTTCGGCACGCAACTTCACCATAAATTCATGGTTGTCGGGATCATAACTGATGTTCCCTGTTTCGTGCTCTTTTTCCAATCCACCAATACGGTGTTCTAAGCCTTTCACACCAGGAACAGCCCACTTACGCGCCAATTTTTCATCGCGTTTGTAGGGTAAAAACTTCTCGCCTGCAGGCAATGCTTCTGCAAACACTGCTTTGATCGGTTTTAAATCGGCAGAGACCGGATATTGCCAAGGTTCTGCTCCGTTTGCAAGGTATCCATCGCTGAGGAAAAATACAGGCGTGCTGTGCTCAACAGCTATGCGACAAGCTTCATACACTGCATAGAAACAATCTCCCGGACTTTGCGCTGCAATTACTGGCAATGGGGCTTCTCCGTTTCTTCCATAAACGGCTTGAAGCAAGTCGGCTTGTTCGGTTTTTGTAGGCAAGCCAGTAGATGGGCCTCCGCGTTGAACATTGATAATCACCAAAGGCAATTCGAGCATGATAGCCAATCCAATGGCTTCTGTTTTTAACGCGATGCCAGGACCAGAAGAAGTGGTGATCGCAAGAGATCCTCCAAATGCTGCTCCTATTGCCGAAGTAATCGCTGCTATTTCATCCTCCGCTTGAAATGTTCTAACACCAAAATTCTTGTGTCGTGACAGTTCGTGTAGGATGTCGGAGGCAGGTGTTATTGGATAGGAACCTAAGTAAAGCGGCAATCCTGATTTTTGGGATGCGGCAATTAAGCCATAAGCGGTGGCTGGATTTCCATTGATGTTTCTGTATTTTCCCGGTGCAATTTGTGCCGCTTTAACTTCCACTCGCTGCATGAAGGTTTCACTCGTTTCTCCGTAGTGATAACCCGCCTTCAATGTTTTCACATTGGCATCAACAATTTCTGGACGTTTTCCGAACTTCTGTTCAATGAACTTGATCGTAGTTTCTAGCGACCGGTTGTAGATCCAATAAATGAATCCCAATACGAACATGTTTTTAGTACGGTCTATTTCTTTGGTGCCCAAACCAGAACCCTCGAGGGTTGCTTTGGTCATTTTGGTCACATCTATTTTAAACAATCTAAACGCATCAAGACTTCCGTCTTCGATCGGATTTACCCCGTCAGCAAATTTGGCTAGCCGCAAGTTTTTAGGGTCAAATCCTTCCGTGTTAGCGATAATAATACCACCTGCTTTTAGTTGTTTCAGATTAGCCTTTAATGCTGCGGCATTCATCACGACTAGCATATCACAGTGATCGCCTGGTGTGTAAACTTCTGTACTGCCAAATTTTATCTGAAATCCAGATACACCTGCTAGTGTTCCTTGTGGAGCGCGAATTTCAGCAGGGAAGTTTGGAAATGTACTGAGGTCGTTTCCGTGGAGGGCCGTTGTATTGGTGAACTGATCACCAGCGAGTTGAATCCCGTCGCCGGAATCACCTGCGAACAGTATCGTGGCTTCCGTGGCGTGGAGGGTTGTGTTTTCCATTGTGAAAAGAACAGCAAACGCTGTAAAAAGTTGGACAAAGGTAAAGAGAAAATTTGCCTGACCATAGATTTCTGCCAAATCATTGTGTATGTATAGCCTCTTGATGTGAACTTGTCTTTACAATAATCAGCACCGTTAAAACGGTGCCCTCCATTTCTCGTTTCTTCAGAAGATTTTTAAACTACTTTTCAATGTCCAATTTTAGCACTCTCCTACCCTATGGAATATCGTCGTTTGGGCCGTTCTGGCCTTAAAGTTTCTGCCCTTTCACTTGGTTCTTGGCTTACGTTCGGAAAACAAATTTCCGACGATGTCGCCGAAGAACTCATGATCACTGCATACGACAGTGGGATCAATTTTTTCGACAATGCCGAAATCTACGCACGTGGAAAAAGCGAAATTGTGATGGGCAACATCCTCAAAAAAGTGCAATGGAACCGGCAAACTTATGTGGTTTCGAGTAAACTTTTCTGGGGAGGCGACAAACCCAATCAAACTGGATTGTCAAGAAAACACATCATGGAAGGCTGTGAGGCCGCTTTGAAGCGTTTCCAGTTGGATTATTTAGATCTTTTGTTTTGTCATCGTCCAGATCCAGAAACCCCAATCGAAGAAACCGTTTGGGCAATGAATGATCTGATTCGTCAGGGAAAAATCTTGTATTGGGGAACTTCTGAGTGGAGCGCTCAAGAAATTACCGAGGCATTTGCTATTGCACGCCGCGAGCACCTCATTCCGCCAACGATGGAACAACCGCAGTACAATATGCTGCACCGCTATCGCTTCGAGCTTGAGTACAAGCGCGTATTCGATGAACTTGGCTATGGATCAACCATTTGGTCGCCATTGGCTTCGGGCACTTTGTCGGGAAAATACAACGACGGCTTCCCGACAGATACGCGCCTTGGCATCGATGGACTCGAATGGCTTAAAGAAAAAGTACTCACCGAATCGAACCTTGACAAAACACGAAAACTGGAAAAACTAGCCAAAGACACTGGCATCACTTTGCCTCAATTGGCGATTGCTTGGTGCTTGAAAAACCCACATGTGAGTACGGTAATTTTGGGTGCGTCGAAGAAAAACCATCTACTCGACAACATCCAATCGCTAGAAAAAATTCACCTCATCACTCCAGAATTAAACAAGGAAATCGAGTTAATTCTTGACAACAAACCGGTTTTAGCGGGCTTTTAACTAAAAGTCATCACGCTGCATTTGGTCTTGTGTCAAGCAGCCGCGGGCTTATATCCATTCAGCCCCAGACTTAATTCCGGGGTTACGTGGTTAAATAAATTTCCGTAGCTTTGATTTTCACCTTCGTGAATTTCCATTTTAAATTTAATTATCAATCGTTTGAAAACATCTCTACTTAAGATTTGTCTGATTTTACTAGGCTTTTCAATGCCATATTTGGTTTCTGCACAGTGTCCCGCAGGAGAACTTCCTGTTCAGGTAATCATCAATCCAGACCAATATCCTCAAGAAATTTCTTGGACATTGTCTTCAGGAAGCACACAATTGGCATCAGGGACATCTTCTGGGACATCGCTTTGTGTGGCTCCTCAAAACTGCCTCACATTTCAAATCAACGACTCAGCTGGCGACGGTATATGCTGCCAGTATGGAAATGGATCTTTTTACATTGTGCTTAATGGCGATACAGTTGCTACTGGTGGAAATTACGGAACAGGCCAAACGGTGCAGTTTAATTGCCCTCCAGGTCAAGATTGCAACTCTGCACTAACTGCTATTCCAGGACAATTCACTGCTCCTGCACGAAACACTTGGTACGAATTCACTCCCGATTCTACGGGGATGTACTTCATCTCCACTTGTGGAAACAATACTTGCGATACAAAACTCTGGGTTTACGACCACTGTGCTGGTTTGCTTGTTACCAATTCTAATGAAGGAACAATTTATTACGACGACAACAGTGGTGGATGCGGGCAACAAGCTCGCGTAAATGCACTGATGGAAGCCGGTGTTTCATATTACATCCGTATTGGTGACGCTGCTCAGAGCTGCACGGGAGAGATTAACTGGTCGCTTAGCTACAATGGTCCTGTTTCGGGTTGTATGGATCTAACTGCTTGTAATTTCAATCCTATCGCAACTGTCGATGATGTTTGTTACTACGAAGGAAACCCACTTTGTCCTGATGGCCGTCCAGACCTTATTGTTCTTGAAAACACCATTAAAACATCAATCTATTTAGCAACTATCAATTCAACCAATTGCCAAGTTGTTGAAGGCTGCTTAACAGGGTTTGGAACGCGCGACATTATTCGTTTCACCACACACATCAAAAACATTGGAACTGCCGATTATTATATCGGTTCACCTACCGCTCAGCCTACACAGTTTTCTTGGGGAAATTGCCACGGACATTGGCATTATGAAGGATACGCAGAATACCTAATGTACGATCAGCAAGGTCAAGCTATTCCTGTAGGTTTTAAAAACGGTTTCTGTGTTCTAGATCTTGAATGTGGAGATGGCGGTACCGCTCAATACGGTTGCGCCAACATGGGAATTACTCGCCAATGCGGAGATATTTATGGTGCTGGATTGGATTGCCAATGGATGGACATTACAGAAATTGACACTGGTCGTTACACCATGGTGGTGCGCGTAAATTGGGATAACTCTCCTGATGCACTGGGAAGAATCGAACTTTCTCATACCAACAATTGGGCGCAAGTTTGCGTTTATTTAGGCCGCGATTCACTTGGAAACCGCACCATCGAAGTACTCGACGAATGCGATCCTTACACCGATTGCTCAGGTCAAGTTTTTGGTTCTGCTCAACTAGATTGTGAAGGAAACTGTGCAGGAACACGTATCATGGGCGATTTAAATGTGAATGGTTATCAAGACTTGAACGATTCTCATACTTACGTAGATGAAATCCTTGGTAACGATATTTTGGCTGCTGCTTGCAACGACATTAACCAAGACAATCGAATCAGCGTTTATGATGCTGCGTTGATTTCGAGCTGTGTGAACTTCGGTTCAACGCACGCTCACACGGGCAATGCGCCACACGATCATTGTAATTTCCCTGGTGGATCATTAAACCCAGCAGATACGGTTACTCTCGAAATTATGAACGTGGATTTTAGTGAGAAATTTGTAGATATCGGAATCACTAATCCTTCAACACGCGTTACTGCTTACGAATTCGAGTTGAGCGGTGTTTATATCTGGGATGTTGAGAATTTGGCAGATCCTGTAGAATATCCTATTCAGCCGGAATTCGTACTTGGCGGTAACAAAGTAATCGGCATTTCATACCAAGATTCTATGATTCGTAAATACTACGAACCAACAACAATTTTGCGCGTGCATTATTATGAATTGTCTAACGACACGATTTGCATCGATAGAATTGTTGATGTAGTAAGTGCTATGATGACGACAACTACGACTGTAATTGGAGGCCAATGCTGGGAATATGATGTTACAGGCTTGATGAATTACGACAAGCAAAATTATTTTGCATTGATCCCAAATCCAGCAACAACCGAAGTAAATATTGAGCTCAACTTATTCGAAACACTTGATGCTACAGTAAGTTTAATGAACGCCCAAGGTCAAGTTCTTTTCACTAAAACACTTCAACAAGTTGATAAGGAGCGGATCACCTTCCCTACCAACGATCTCGCCAGTGGAATTTACATGGTAAACCTTGTAACTGAAAAGGGATTAATCACAAAGAAACTGGTAATCAACAACTAAAATAAAGAACTTGATTTCTAAACCCTGCAAAAGTTAGCCTTCTGCAGGGTTTTTTATTTGTTCTCCACTCCTACAAGATTACCGGAGGAGTCTTGTGGATATGAGTAAATGAAGTCGCCTGACTTCATTGAGATAATATCTGCTCAGTCTTGACTTCCAAAAGAGTCTTGAATGCGCATTTAATGACATCTCCAAACTTCAAAACAAAAAACCCTGAGAAACATATGTCCTCAGGGTTTTCTATTGCTTGCATAAAGGAATTATTGCTTTTTCTTTTTGCTTACCACCTTGCCAAATGAAACGGCAAAAAGCTGGCTACTATCGGAAGTAAAACTCAGGTCTTGTCCACTCACATTGATACCTTGTCTAGCATTGGCATTCAAAAAATCCATCAGATAATACTTCACTCGGATGTAGCTTCCTCGGCCAAAATTCATCTCTACAAAAACACTTGGATTAAAGCCATTTACACGATTGGAAAACCATTCGGATGTTTTATTTTGCTTGACTCCCCTACCCTCTCCAACAAAAATCTTTTGCTTAAAGTGAAACATATATTCTGCTTCTGCGCCTAAAGCGAAATAGGATTTCTTTCCCATATTTCCAATTTTGAAGGCCAAAGGCACCGAAAGCCCATAGGCGCGATGTTTGACCCGAATTGTATCGTTTAGGTTGTTAATCATCCCAATATTTCTCATGCCCAATCCTGTATAAATTCCGAATCCACTCGAAAAATTATAGTGCAATTGTTGAGTGAAATGGAAAAATGCTGAAAACCGAGGAACAGGAGATGCTTTTTTACCTGATATTGGAAATCCGCCGATTGATTCTGGAGCATAAATCTTAGTATTTCCTAGGTTTCCCATCGAGAGAATGAACTCTGATGCCGATGCCATATAGCTTTTCTTGTATTCTGTTTTTTCTTCTCCTACTTGAGCTATGCTATTTAAAGCAAGCGTCAAAGACAAAATCAAAAGTTTCGCTTTCATATACTTTTATTGGATGTTGTTACGAAATTACACCGAGCTCCTTGCCCACTTTAATAAATGCTGATATGGCCTTGTCGAGATGATGCCTTTCGTGCCCGGCAGAAATCTGAACGCGAATCCTTGCTTGGCCTTTCGGCACCACTGGATAATAGAACCCAATCACATAAATGCCTTCTTCTAGTAGTTTCTCCGAAAACACCTGACTCAACCGGGCATCATAAAGCATAACCGGACAAATTGGATGAATTCCTTCTTTGATATCAAATCCCGCTTCTTTCATTTTTGCTCTGAAATAAGCCGTGTTTTCCATCAATTTATCGCGGAGTTCAGTGGTCGAATTCAACAAGTCTAACACCGCAATGCCTGCTCCAACAATCGAAGGCGCCAATGAATTTGAAAACAAGTAAGGTCTAGAACGCTGACGAAGCATATCGATAATTTCTTTTTTCCCAGAAGTAAATCCGCCCATGGCGCCACCAAGAGCCTTTCCTAACGTTCCTGTGATGATGTCGATTTTACCTACCACGCCGCAATGTTCTGCTGTTCCTCGACCTGTTTTACCAAGAAATCCTGTTGAATGACAATCATCAACCATGATTAATGCATTGTATTTTTCTGCCAGCTCTGCGATTTTATCCAGCTGCGCGATGTACCCGTCCATTGAGAAAACGCCATCTGTAACAATAATTCTAAATCTTTGGGCTTGCGACTCGATCAACTTTGCTTCAAGATCGGCCATGTTGTTGTTCTCATAACGGTAACGAACAGCCTTGCATAAGCGCACTCCATCAATAATTGAAGCATGGTTGAGAGAATCCGATATGATTGCATCTTCCGCTCCGAAAAGAGGCTCAAATAATCCACCATTGGCATCAAATGCAGCAGCATAAAGAATCGTGTCTTCGGTGCCTAAAAATACTGACAGTTTCTTCTCCAATTCCTTGTGGATGTCTTGCGTTCCACAAATGAATCGAACACTGCTCATTCCGAAACCATGCGTCTCAAGTGCTTTGTGAGCCGCATCTATCACAGCAGGATGCGACGACAATCCAAGGTAATTGTTTGCACAAAAATTAGTTACTTCATGTCCGCCGCTTACTTGAATATCGGCGCCTTGAGGATTGATAATAATTCTCTCTCTTTTGAAGAGCCCAGCCTCATCAATGGCTGAAAGTTCATCTTGCAAAAATTTTTGAAATTCTCCGTACATAAAAACTGATTTTAGGAACGAGCCAAATATATAGGAAATCTTATGCGGAAAATATCATTAATGAATCATCCGTATTAAAGCTTGATCTACGATGTCATTAATTCCCCATCCATGAAGAATACATCCACACAAGTTTTTCTTGCTCGCGGATGTAATCGCTCATCAGTGCATTTGTTCCTTCATCATCTGCTACATCGGATAAATCCAACAAAACACGCTGCTTAGTTATTAGTACCTTAAAAGCATCCAAAATAGATTGAACGGCCTTTTTCCCATCACTTACATTTTTGGTTGGTTTAACAACGGCGGTTGACAAATAATCGTCATATCCATGCAAAGGAAAATGCCCAAGTGTTAAAATTCGTTCTGCTACTTCGTCAATTTTAAGAACCAAATTGTTGTAAAGTTCTTCGAATTTTAAGTGAAGTTCAAAGAATTTTTCTCCTTTGATATTCCAGTGAAAACCACGAACATTCATATAGAATATTTGATAATTCGCTAACAGATCGTTGAGCTTCTCTGTGAGCTCCATCGATTGAGTATGGTCTAATCCAATCGATGTAACCTTGCGAGACACTGTATTTCTTGCAGAAGACTTTATTGAAACCTTTGCTGTATTTGGTTTTTTATTTGCCATTTTAAGTTGGTTGTATCATTCAAAGTTAACAATGAAATTTTATTCTAATGGCTGAAATTGCTTACAATTAGAGAAAGCCAATTAAAATTAATCATTGAAATTGGGAAAGTTTCCTTTCGAAATAAAACAATCATGCTTTCAGGATGTTTCAAACTTAGGAATTGGCTATTTTTGCCACGCCAAAACAAAAAATTATGAGTAAAGACAGGTTTCAGGGTCACGACTATTATCAGATTGATGATCTCCTGACAGATGAACAAAAGCTCATCCGCGACACTGTGCGGGCATGGGTTAAACAAGAAGTAACTCCAATTATCGAAGACTATGCTCAACGTGCAGAATTCCCTAAACACTTGTTAAAAGGACTTGCAGAAATTGGCGCATTCGGACCCTATATTCCTGTTGAATATGGAGGCCAAGGTCTTGATCAAATTACCTATGGTTTGATTATGCAAGAAATTGAACGCGGAGATAGTGGTATTCGTTCCACTGCATCGGTTCAAAGTTCACTTGTAATGTATCCGATTTACAAATACGGCTCTGAAGAGCAACGTCGGAAATATCTTCCAAAATTAGCGACGGGAGAATTAATGGGATGCTTTGGACTCACTGAGCCAGATTCAGGATCGGATCCAGGAAGCATGATCACAAACATCAAAGACCAAGGAGATCACTATCTTTTGAATGGTGCTAAAATGTGGATTTCAAATGCTCCATTTGCCGACATCGCAGTAGTTTGGGCTAAAAACGATGAAGGTAAAATTCGTGGAATCATTGTAGAACGTGGCATGGAAGGTTTCACTACTCCAGAAACCCACGACAAATGGTCTCTTCGTGCTTCAGCAACCGGCGAATTGGTATTCGACAATGTGCGCGTTCCAAAAGAAAATCTTCTTCCGAATGTAGAAGGATTAAAGGGGCCACTTGGCTGCTTGAATTCTGCACGTTATGGAATCGCTTGGGGAGTTATTGGCGCCGCGATGGATTGTTACGATTCGGCTTTACGTTACTCAAAAGAGCGCATTCAATTCGGCAAACCACTAGCAGGCTTCCAGCTTCAACAAAAGAAACTTGCCGAAATGATTACCGAAATCACTAAAGCGCAACTGCTTTGTTGGAGACTTGGCGTTCTAAGAAACGAAGATCGCGCAACTCCTGGACAAATATCAATGGCAAAACGTAACAATGTCAACATGGCAATTGAAATAGCACGTGAGGCACGCCAAATTCACGGAGGCATGGGCATTACAGGGGAATACCCAATTATGCGTCATATGATGAACCTAGAATCTGTAATTACTTACGAAGGAACCCACGACATTCACCTACTAATTACAGGCATGGACATCACCGGTGAAAATGCTTTCAAATAAAATAACAACAATCTGTTTTAAACCCGGGCAAATCGTCCGGGTTTTTTTATTCTTGTACTATGGTAACTATATACGGAATTAAGAATTGCAACACCATGCAGAAGGCCTTTGATGCACTGCTTGAAAATGGAGTTGAATACGAATTTCACGATTATAAAAAATTGGGTATTTCGGAGGATAAAATCAAATCTTGGTTTCAAATGGAAAATCGAGAACGATTTATCAATAAACAAGGTGTCACATGGAAAAAACTTCCTCAAGAAGTGCGCGACAACATTAGCGATGAAAGCAACGCAATTTCTGTGATGGTAAACAACACCAGCCTCATTCGCCGTCCAATCATTGAAACGCCCAAAGGCCTAATCATTGGCTTCGATGAAGAAGCGATCCGACAACTCTAAGGAATCGGGCTCCAGAAATGAATAATTTTCTCGAAGCATTTAAAAAGCAATTGCAGGAAAATGGACCTGTTTTATTGCTTGCATCGGTAATTATTTTTTACTTCTACGGTCCATTTATACTGCATCCTCAAAGTTTTCTGTTGAATGGCACTGGCGATGGTTTAAAAAACTACTATACCTATGCATGGTATATTCAAAACAATACACTTTCGAACGAATTTACAGGCATGAACTATCCCTTCGGGGAACACATTTTCTATACCGATTGCCATCCGCTTCCTGCGTTTTTGCTAAAGTTGCTTTGTTATATTCACCCAATCTTTGCCGAAAATTGTATCGGAATTTTAAATTGGACATTACTTACAACTCCCATTTTAACAGCTTTAATTGTATTTCGAATATTTAGAAATCTCCATATTGAGATTAGCTTGGCAACAGCATCAGCAGTAGGCATCATGATGCTGTCGCCGCAAACATTCAGATTAACCGGACATTGGGCCTTGTCATATAGCTTTTGCATACCCACGACAATTTACTTGTTATTAAAGCATTTCAAATCGCCAAATAAGCATATTGCTTACATTTTTATATTTCTAAACGCCCTTTTTTGGCTTTCTATTCACGCATATTTAGGAATATTCGCAGTATTGCTTACGACTGGATTTGGAATACTATATTGGTTTGACTTAGAAAAAAGAAAATTATCATTAAAACTATTGTTGTCGGGAGCATTGGCGTTTATGTGCTTTTATGTTTATTTAAAAATTACTGACAATCATGTTGGAAGAACCACCAATCCTTGGGGTATTTACGAATTGCATGCTTCTTTTTCATCTGTATTTATTCCTAAAAGAGGCCCGATTGCCGAATTGGTCAAAAGCATTATTCCAACAATTAATCCATCAATTGAGGGAATTTCATATATCGGCATTGTTTCTCTTTTTACATGTTTTGGATTGCTTTTTTATGTGCTAAAAAGAATTATTCGATATAAAAAACAGCCAATCAAACCATGGATTAATAATGCCTTTGTAAATTATTTAATAATTATTGGTGTTTTCAGCTTGCTTTTTTCGATGCTTTTTCCATTTTGGTGGAAACTAGAGAAGCTCCTTGAGTATTTACAATTCGTAAAACAATTTAGAGCAGTAGGTCGCTTCGCATGGATTTTTTATTTTATAATAGCAATTGTTGCAACCTTTAAAATTCAGGAATATATAATGAGAATACATCCACCTTTTTGGGTCTCAAAAATGTTGGTTCCAATTGTATTTTTGGCGATTCCATTAGCAGAAAGCGTGGAATATCATAAGGAAATTCAAAATAGCGCGGCGGAATTCAACAATGTTTTCGATGCAAAACAATTGTCCAAGGAAATTCAATCATCCTTAGCTTCAATAAATCAAATTAAATATCAAGCAATAATTCCTCTTCCATATTATTACATAGGTTCTGATAATTTTGGTAAAACTGCCAACGATAGTATTTACAAGTTATCTAAAACATTCTCCTTCCATTTAGAGTTGCCAATAATGGCTTCTTTTTTAAGCAGAACAAGCATTTCGGAGAGCAAAAAGATGATGCAAATAACAGGCTTGAATTATTATCCGAAATTAATTGAAGCAAACATTGTAGACCCAAGACCATTCCTTTTAGTTGCGAATAAAACCGGTGTTACGATTGATGAATTAAAAATTATTTCCAGAGCCAATTTGATTCTAAATTCAGATAGTTATTCTATTTATGAAATTTCTAAGGATTCTTTATTCCACGATGAACGTGAATCTGCATGGAATAGAATTACTAACCAAAAGGAAAACCTAGCAAAACCAAATGAGACTATATACGAAAACTTTGAAAACGAGACCTTTACTGGAATGCTAAGTAATTCTGCAAAACAAATTGATGGTGGTGTTTATTCTATAATTCATACACTGAAAAACAATCAGTTTAAAAAGGACGAAGAATACGTTTTATCGATGTGGATGAACAACTTCGGCCCAAACAATGGGCAAGATCAATTGTCTGGATATTGCTTCATTGAGAAGAATTATAACGGCGAAAAAAGTTGGATTACAGGAATAATATCGCCAAATCAAAGCTCCAATATATTTAACAACTGGTCATTTGTGGAAGTTCATTTTTGGGGCCAGGAGCCAGATGCAACATACGATATCATGTTCAAACGCGACGGGTTTATTAACCTTCCTGTAGAAATAGATCACTTACTTGTAAGACCTGCGAACAAGGACTATCGTAATATATTTAATTGGGGAAAAGATTCCATTTTACATTATAACGGACATTTGATTGTGAAACCTCGTTAAGCTATGGAGAACCTATCGAGCCCCGTTATGAATGCTGCAATTCAAGTTATCCCTTTAGAAAAGTCAGGAGATGCTATGAAGATTGTGGATAGAGCCATTGAAACCATCCAGAAGAGTGGGTTGAAATATTCTGTAACTGCATTCGAAACAAGCATAGATGGGACATGGGAAGATATTATTTCACTACTTGAAGCGCTGAAGAACCAATTAAAAAGCGAAGAAATAGAAGATACATTAATACATGTTAAATTTCAAATATCGAACGGTAAGGATGTAATAGGGGAGGATAAAACAAAAAAATTCAAGCAATGAGGATTTTAATTCAGTGGTGGAAATCCCTTAATCATGTTGAAAAGCCATTTTGGATGTTTGGTTTTCTCATGCACATACTTGCATTTTTTTATTGCACAGGATACCAGCACGGAGATGAACATTTTCAAATACTCGAGTTTGCTGGATACAAACTAAATCTTTGCACTTACGACAGTTTGGCTTGGGAATATCCAGCTCAGATGCGACCTAGTTTTCAACCATTTATTGCCTTTTGCTTCGGGAAACTTAGCATTCTATTATTTGGTGATGTTCGGCCATTCTGGATTTCTGATATGCTTAGAACACTCTCGCTTATGCTTGGGTTTATTTCGATGATTGCAATCAGAAAATTGGCGGATACATTCTTCCACAGCGCAAATCAGAAAAATTTAGTTTCGTTTTTTCTTAATTTCTTGTGGTTCTTGCCATTTCTTCACGCACGATATTCTTCAGAAAATTGGTCAGGGATTTTCATGATTTATGCTTTGTATTTTATGTTTCATCGTGGAGTATCAATACAATCTGCAGGCATCAAATCGCTTATAATTTCAGGGTTTTTATGGGGCTTGGCTTTTGAATCCCGATTTCAGATTGGCATAGCTGCTTTGGCTATTTTCTCTTGGGTTTTATTTTACCAAAGACATAATTTAAAATCATTAATACCATTAATATTTGGAGGAGCTAGTTTTTTATTGATTACTATATTAATTGATTTCTGGTTGTATGAAACATTAACATTTCCTCCTTTAAATTATTTCCGCGAAACATTATTGAAATCAGCAGATATGTTTGGCGTCTCTCCTTGGTACGACTACATTATTCAAAGTCATAACTGGTTTGGATTCCCATTTGGCATTTTAATTATTATAGTTTGTTTAATTGCTTTAATAACGCTTAAAAAAAGCCCATTCTTTTGGATGTTTTTCGCATTTATTTTTCTGCATAGTTTAATCGGACATAAAGAGATTCGATTCCTGTTCCCCATATTTTATTTAATCCCAATTATTGTTGTTCAATTAATTCCAGAAAATTGGTTGGTAAAACAATCAGAGTTTTACTCAGATGCATTGAAGAAAGGGTTCACAATTGTCTTATTTATTTCATTGGGAATTAAATCAATTGTAACAAGTATATCTTATGCCTCGCCCGATGTAGATACATTTCGGGAATTAAATGAAAAATCAAAAGGTCTTGGTAAAATAACGGTGTTTTGTCCATACGACATTGGTTATGTAATGGCACATTATTACGAATTTAGATTTTTTAGAAATGAAAATATTGCGCTACGCTTTTATCACAATACTGAACAATTAATAGCGCAAAAACCAAAAGCTCAAAACGAATTTATTTTAGTTTGGGATCACTTTACAAATTGGCCTTTAGAGCACGGCGCAAAGTGCATTTACAAATCGGTTTCAGATTATCAGAAATCTAATATTTTAAGAGGTAGTTTATGGAATAGAGATGAATATTCTATTTATTCATTTAATTAAATTAAATCACTTTTGATTTAATCATAGCATTTGTTTTTTCTTAAGCGAAATGGTACTTCTAACAAATGCTACAGTTTCATTTTTAATATTCAGGATGGCTGTTTCATGCACCATTTCAGCTTTTCCCTTTTCTTTAAGTTGCGAATTCACCAATTCGATATCATCATCTGATATTTCGAACAACAAATGAAGGTTCGAATTTGCTGGTTTGAGGTATTGGATTTCTGCTCGCTTAAGCCATGCCTCGCAATGCACACCTCTCATTTTAAAAATCTGCCAGTACATCAATGCGTGAAACGGATCGGCGGCCGAGAAAATAGTTCCTCCAAAAATGGTCTTTTGAAGATTTCGATTCAGCAAAGACCTCTTCACGCGAACCTCCACTTGTTTATAGTCGCTGCTTATTCTTTTCACAGAAATTCTGTTAATGAGCAACGGAGGATACAAATTCATCATCCATTTTGCCTTCCAAACGTGCATATCTCAGTCTTTACAAAGGTTTGACGACCGCCTTTTGCAGGCCGCCTAAAATCACGCTTCGGCACACTTCGAATACATCATGCCCAAACAGGCCCTCTCGTCGCTTAAACGGCCTTAAAATGGGCTATTTCTTAAAAACATAAATTTGGCTCGACCATTTGTCGTCACCTGCAGAAAGATTTGATTTCAATCCTACCCAAACAGCTGAAAAAAGGCGGGGAGAACCGTTCTTGTATTTTTCGCTCAGCATCGAAACGTAAAACGAGTCCAACTTCATCGGCAAGGTTCTTTCTAATACAAAACCATGTTTATTGAAGAGCGTTCGAATCGACTTTGGGCTAAAATGCCAAAGATGTCTGGGTACATCGTAGGCGGACCAATATTTTCCATAACGACTCGCGTCTCCCGAAGTATAGTTCGGTACAGCAACGAAAAGCCTGCCGCTATTATCCAAAAGATTCTTCAATTCCTCTATTCTTTCATTCAAATCGGGGATGTGTTCCAGTACATGCCACATCGTGATTGCCGAAAACTTTTGTGCTTCCCAGTTTTTCAATTGGCCTTCTTCATGAACAAGGATTCCATGATTGTCTTGAACAAATTTCCGAGTGTCTTCATCCGGCTCTACGCCATCAACAGCCAAGTCCTTTTTCGTACAGTAATTTAAAAACGCCCCTGTTCCGCAACCAATATCTAGCAATCCCTTTTTCTGCGCATATTCTTTCACCAAGTTATATTTACTTCTTAATGTGAAGCTCCTTGCTATTTTATAAAGCTTGTTTACAAGCCCCGCAGAGCTATCGCTGTGTGAAATGTATGCATCAGACTTATAATATTGGCCTAAATCTTTATTCTCAGGACGTGGATCGGTAAATACAAAATCACATGATTTACACTGTACAATCTCGAATTCCTTCTGAGAAACTGTATAGTCTTTACAAGTTAAAAAGCTTTTGAATTCGTTTCCGGAGCAAACCGGACAATTAGAAATTTTGAACATGGGTTCCACGTGAAACAATCAGCGGCCAAGATAAACCATTAAAACCGAAATATCCGACGGCGAAACTCCACTAATTCGGGACGCTTGACCAATGTTTCTAGGCTTTATCGATGTTAGTTTCTGTCTAGCTTCTGTTGACAATGATTTAAGCGCAGCATAATTAAAATTGGCGTGTAGTTCAATGTGTTCTAAACGGCCAAGTTTATTTGCGACTTCTTGCTCCTTTTTGATATATCCTTCGTATTTCATTTGAATTTCTACAAGTGATAGATCGTCGTCGCCAATAGCCTGCTTGTCAAAAAACGCTTTTAATGATGGCATAGAATTCTTCATGTTTATCAAAGAAACTTGGGGCCTTGCGATAATGCCTGCATACTTTACCTTTTGATTTATTCCTGGGGAGTCTTGCTCTGCTAAATAAGGGTTCATTTCAAATGGATCCGCACTTTCATTTTTCAAATACTTTATAGCATCGTTAACACGAAGATATTTTTCTCTTACAGCATCTAGTCTGCTTTGTTGTGCCAGGCCAATATTAAAAGATCTCTCTGTTAATCGCAAATCTGCATTGTCTTGACGCAACAAAATTCGATATTCTGCTCTAGAAGTAAACATTCTATATGGCTCTTCTGTGCCTTTGGTTACTAAATCATCAATCAAAACACCAATGTAGGCTTCGGATCTCGAAAGAATAAAAGGCTTTTCACCTGCTGTTTTTAAGTGCGCGTTTATACCAGCCATCAATCCTTGGCCCGCGGCTTCTTCGTAGCCAGTAGTTCCATTAATCTGCCCCGCGAAATAAAGATGCTCTACAAGCTTTGTTTCTAATGTCAGTAAAAGTTGCTCGGGCGGAAAATAATCGTATTCTATTGCATAGCCAGGGCGAAACATCATTACTTGCTCGAAACCAGCCACTTTTCTCAAGGCGTCATACTGCACTTCTTCAGGAAGAGAAGTGGAGAACCCATTAACGTAAACTTCGACGGTATTCCATCCCTCTGGCTCTACGAAAAGCTGATGCCGGTCTTTATCAGCAAAGCGGTCGATTTTATCTTCGATTGAAGGACAATATCTTGGTCCCAAGCCTTGTATTCTTCCGCTAAACATTGGGCTTTTATCAAAACCCTTTCTCAGAGTATCATGGACATCCACTGATGTATATGTCATCCAACAGGGAAGTTGTTTGGTAAGCAGCGGTGTTTCGGTGTACGAAAATCTACCAGGATTTTCGTCGCCAGGCTGAATCTCCATTTTGGAGTAATCTATCGATCTTCCATCCAAACGAGGCGGTGTTCCTGTTTTCATCCGGCCGGCACGGAAGCCTAATTCTACTAGCTGTTCGGTAATGCCTGTTGCAGCCCTTTCTGCAGCGCGACCTCCTCCAAAATTCTTTTCTCCAATATGAATAAGGCCGTTTAAAAAAGTTCCATTGGTTAATACAACCGCCTTTGATCGAACTTCAATTCCTAAACCAACCTTTACTCCATTTACTTTATTGTTCTCAATAATTAACCCAGATACCATATCTTGGAAAAAATCAAGCTTCTTAATTCCTTCAAGGGTTAACCTCCATTCTTCCGCAAAACGATTTCTATCATTCTGCGCTCTTGGGCTCCACATTGCAGGGCCTTTGGAAAGGTTCAACATTTTAAATTGAATCGCAGATTTGTCTGAAATGATCCCAGAGTAACCGCCAAGCGCATCTATTTCCCTAACAATTTGACCTTTCCCTATACCTCCCATTGCTGGGTTGCAAGACATCTGTCCAATCGTCATCATATTCATGGTGATCAACAATACAGAAGATCCCATGTTTGCAGCAGCGGCAGCGGCCTCACAACCTGCATGGCCTGCGCCAACAACAATTACATCATATTCTTTGAACATATCTTGTGTTCCACGTGAAACAAATCACTTTTAAACAAGTGCAAAAGTAAACAATAGGGCCTTATAAATCGAGTAGGGGCAATGGTCTAAGTGATAATGCTTTGTCTTCGGCATTACGCATCACCAATTCGTCCTTTTTCGATTTGTCTTTATAGCCACACAAATGAAGAATACCGTGAATAATTACACGGTGAAGTTCGTCTAATGCTTTAATATTCAAAAGTTTAGAGTTGTCTATTACACGATCAACGCTTATATACATTTCACCAGCAATTTTGCCCTTTTCCGAATAATCAAATGTGATTATGTCCGTATAAAAGTCATGATTGAGATACTCCTTGTTCATGCTGAGAAGAAAATCGTCACAACAAAATACAAAAACGAGGTCGACAATCTGAAATTTCTCAGAACAGGCGACCTCCTTAATCCACTTACGGATCAATAATTTATTTTGCAGGTTGTAAGATATATCCTGCGAATGAAATGTAATCAAACCTATTGATTTACGATTCGGAAATAAAGCTCTACGCGCTTTCCTTCGTTTTCAAAACGAATATCGTCGGTTAGCTTTCGCATAAGAAAAACACCGCGTCCATTTGGACTTTCTACATTATCCGGGTCGGTAGGATCAGGCAATGTTTCTGGATTGTACCCTCGGCCTTCATCTTCTATAACAAAGCAAAGGTTGTTTTCTTTGGTTTCATAATGAAAACGGACATCCTTTTCAGAATTAAGTCGATTTCCATGATAAATCGCGTTAGAAACAGCTTCTGTAACAGCGATGAGAATATTCCCATAATTCTCGTCTCCGATGTTATAAAATTCACAAATTTCATCTACGTATTTACCCACAAGGGCTATGTTCTCTTTCACAGAAGGGAAACTTACAGATCGGGTCTCGGTTATCATCATGCGGGGAAGGCTTAATTAATCGTGTTAAAGTACTCCTTTACGAGGTTTTTGTAAAAGGGTTTCAATGAAGGAGGCAAAGTTTTTAATAATTCTGCCTCTTGGTTCATGAGTTTATTATACTGATTGAATTCTAGAATGTTACGTCTGTAATCCGTTTTGTTTTCGTTAGACTCTCTTTTAGTATCCAACTCTCTTTCACGCTCCGCTTTTTCTGCTTCCAACAACCGCGTGAGAATTTCTTGCTGACGTTTCATCGTTTCTAAACTAAGCTTTTTATTAACAATCTCAGTTTCTGTTTGCTCCATTTTATTGATAATATTTCTAAGGTTACCGGCATTTCCACCGTCGCCATCTTTTATCATCTCATTCATCATTTTTTGCAATTGATTACGCATAGCTTCTTGTTGGGCTGCCATTCTTGCTAGTTGCTCACTTCCTTGCTTGCCCTCTTTTCCTTGTCCCGGTTTACCCATGCCTTCCTTCATCTGCTGCATCTGCTCATTCAACTGTTGCTGAAGTTGACGCATTGTACTCATTGATGGCTTACCTTGACCAGGCTTCTTGTTATTTCCGGGCTTTTTACAAGAGCCATTTCCTTGCTTTTGCTGTTTCTGTTGTTCT
This sequence comes from Flavobacteriales bacterium, assembly GCA_040403315.1. GTDB lineage: Bacteria > Bacteroidota > Bacteroidia > M30B66 > M30B66 > CAMCXT01. The sequence continues at coordinate 315,179 of JBBAKX010000001.1, read as the reverse complement.
GCCAATTGTTTCTGCATCTGATCGGACACTTCAGAGAGCATCAATGCTAAGTTATTGATTGATGTCATTGCGTTTTGCTGTCGAGAAGCTGCTTGTCCAACTTGACGTTCGGCAAGATATTCAACTGTTTTATCTAATTCACTGTTGATTTTACTAATTTCTCTGTTGATAAAAGACTCAAGCTGTGCAACACGTTTGCTGAGAGAAAAGAGCGAATCTTCTATTGCAACCGCGTTGTCTTTCAATCGTTTTTGTTCTGCTGTAATACCGGTATACAATGGATTGGCTGGATTGGTCTTTTGCAATTGTTTCATCAATTTCTCTTGATCAAACGACAGCTGCAAAAGATTCTCAAGAATTTCTCGAATTTTCGATACATCCTCTTCTAAGCCTTCTGAAGATGATGAAGACATTTGCTGTTGCATCTTATCTTTCATCTGCTGCATTTTTGAAGAAGCGCTTTTCTGAGATTTCGATGCTTTAGAGCCTTTGTTCTGTTGAAGTTCCTGAGAAGAATTTTGCATATCCTGCTGTATTTCCTGCTCTTGTTTCTCGTTATCACCAAGATCCATCGGTTCTTCTAATTGACTATTCTTTTTCTCGACATCATCCATTTCTTTTCTGAACTCATCGAATTCTTTGTTGAGCTGATCCTGTTCTTTCTTTAATTCCTGCTCATTGGCTCCCTTTTGATCCGACTTCTCAGCCAATTCATCCTGCTTTTTCTGCATCTGATCCAGCTTATCGATAGCAGCATTCATCTTTTGCTCAAGTTCTAACTGCTTAAACAACTCTAAAGATCTATCAAGTTCTTTCTCAATGTCCTTGTTGTCTTGCTTCATTTTCTCAACAGCGTCACGAAGTTTGTCCTTATCGAGATTTTTCATCAGCTCTTCCAACTGCTTGAGTTTTTCCTTCATCTCCTCACTGAGAATTTGTTCGAAAAGGTTTTCTAGTTGCTTTTGCTTCTCAAGAATATTCTCATCGCTTTGACGAAACTCTTCGTTTTGTTGATTGTTGAGTTGATTCTCCTTTTTTAAGTTCTCTATTTGCTGCTGAAGATGCTGTTGCTTATCAATTAATTCCTGAGCTTTCTTTTTGTCTTGCCAACTCAGCTCCTTTTTCTCAAGCATTCTTTTATTCAGGTCGTCCAAATCTTTTTGAAGTTGCTTGGCATCCTTAATTGTTTCTTTAAGATCAGTCTTTAAGTTGTTGCTTTTATCGTCTTGTTGCTTATAAATTTCATCAAGAGTAGGTGCTTTAAATAGGCGACGATTCGAGCGCGCTGATTTAGCGCCATTCACTCCATCATTATCCCATACTTCGAACCAGTACTCCACTTCTTCTCCTGGATTAAGTTGAAGATCAGAGAAATTCATAGTCCAGAAAAATACATTTCTAATGAAATTTCTATTGAAAGGAACATCGTTTGATTTCTGGAGAATTACCTCATCCCCATTTTTCCTAATAAAAGAAAATTTCAAGGCTGTAAACCCATAATCATCTTCCATATCTCCCTTAAAGTAAAGTACAGATGAAGAAATAGAATCTGCCTTTTCTTCTACTATTATGTTCGGATACTCGTCTTGAGTAACAGACAATGCATATTCAACCTGATCTTTTCCTTGTAAAAATTGGTTGGATGTTTTGATTCTATAGCGGTTGTCTTTTTTAAATACAGAACTAAATGCATACTGATTTCTTCCTGAACTTTCTGCACTTACAACAGAATCTTGAAAAGCCAATTGAAGTTTATCAGTGTTAGATGTATTGAGTTTCCACGAAACCCTTGTACCTGATGGGATGATCAAATCGCCAGCATTGGTAATGGTTTCATCTTTTTTTCCTGTGTATGTTGGATAATCTAAAACAACACTAAAGCCATTCAGTAAAGGGTTCGGCAGTGATTTTAACTCATAAGATTTCGAATAAAATCCATCAGCATAAAAGCGAAAAGAAATATTTCTCTGCACATTTCTAAATGTGTAGTTGAAATTGAGTTTATCCACTTTATTCAAGCGAAACTTATTTCCTTCTATAGCTATAAAAACTTGATCAGGTATTTCCGATCCTGATGTCTTTACTTGAAGTTCAAAGTCTTGCTGAGCAGGGGTTTCTAATTTTGCATTGCTAATCTTAAATGAAAAAGGTGCAATCGGCTCAAAAACCTCATCATAAGCAATAATTCTTCTTGAGCTTTCTGTGAGCAGAGAAGGAATACAAATAAGAAGCACAACAATCACAGTCAGAGGAATCATTGCCCACCGAGCATGCTTTAAGTTTTGGCGAAGATCAACAGCTGAAGTAAATGCAACTGGCTTTAGTTCAATAATTCTTTGATCAATGCTCGCCAAAATAAGATCTTCGTTGATGCTTTGTTGATCCAGTTGTTGGTGTAGCTGAAGGGTATTGATTAGCTTATCTTTTACATCTGTAAAGTGTTGTCCAATAATTTTTGCAGCTACTTCGTGGGATATTATTTTACCCAGTCGCATTAATCCAGCTAGTGGCTGAAAGATGAACTTGACCAAAATACCAACAGTAAGAATTACAAATGCATAAAAGAGTACAGCTCTTCCAGCCGAACCCAATTCGCCGAAGTATTCAATCGAAGCTGTAAAAAGATAAAAAACAGCGATTACTCCAACGGTGTAGATTGATCCTCGAATCAGCTGATTCTTATAGTACTTACGAATAAACTCATCCAGTTTATGAAGTAAAACTGAATACGAAGAACTCCCCATTTTATATATATGTATGCGAACAACGAAAATACGCTGTTTTTGATACATCTAAACTGTTAAAAAAGTTCAATCAGCAACCAATCTTTTCAACCCTTCGCTGATGACGACCTCCTTCAAATTGAGTTTCCAAGAAAATCTTGGTTATTTGAAAGGCTTCCTCAGAGCTTATAAACCGAGCTGGAAGACACAATACATTTGCATTATTATGCTGTCGAGACAACGAGGCAATTTCTTCTTTCCAGCATATTGCAGCCCTAACTCCTTCATGTTTATTGGCTGCCATTGCTACACCGTTTGCACTTCCACATATCAATATGCCCAGATCTACTTCTCCAGATTCTACTTGAAGCGCTAAAGGATGAGCCACATCCGGGTAATCCATACTATCAAGCGAATGCGTCCCAAGATCTTCGGTAGATATACCAAGTTCACGGAGAAACGGAAGTAATATTGTTTTAAGTTCGAAGCCGGCATGATCTGCGGCAATAGCAATTTTCATGTAAATGTTGTTTTGTGATTGACTCCTTAAGTTAAATCGATTAACCCTGCAAATTTTGTCAACTTTTTCGAGTACTGAGTATCAGGTAGTCACAAATAATTTTACACACACTTTTCATGTTAATAATTGTTAATCGATATGGAAAAGTAGCGATAAAGTTTTCTTGATTCACAACACTTAAATGTTCCTTATAAAGTTAAAGTATATAAGTCAAGTAAAATCTATAACAGTCATTAAGCATTCTGATAACATTCTCTTAACAGAAAGGCTGGTTATATCAGATAAGAATTTTTCAGATGAAAACGTTTTCAATACTTTGTTAATAAGGTTAGATAAATATGCAAATCAAAGCTTTAATCAAAAACTAACTGTTAATTTTGTGTTCGCAAACGTAGGATTTAATCAATTGCAAAAAGAGCGTCAACTTTTTTCACACAGTACTAACACGCTTATTAAATACTACCTTTTCTTTTAAACCTTTTTTAAAAAAGTATTTATATATGTGGCAATCAGCTGCAACTCTTCGAAGCGAAACGGCAGGATTAGATCTCTTTGAAGAAATCAAACGTCTCAAACAAGAAAAGAACGCAATAATTTTAGCGCATTATTATCAAGATTCTGATATTCAGGATATTGCTGATTATATAGGTGATAGTTTGGGGCTTTCACAGCAAGCCGCAAGCACAAATGCGGATATGATCGTCTTTGCTGGAGTGCATTTCATGGCAGAAACAGCAAAAATATTAAGCCCTTCCAAAAAGGTAGTGATTCCTGACTTACGTGCAGGTTGTTCTTTGGCCGATAGCTGTCCTCCCGATCAATTTAAAGCATTCTGTGATCAACACCCAGATCATACTGTAATTTCTTATATCAATTGCACTGCGGCTATTAAAGCAATGACTGATATCGTTTGTACTTCTTCGAACGCAGTCCAAATAATCGAAAGTCTTCCTTTAGATGAAAAAATAATTTTTGCACCAGACCGAAATCTCGGTCGATATGTGATGCAAAAAACTGGGAGAGAAATGATGTTGTGGGATGGAGCCTGCATGGTGCATGAAATATTTTCTAGAGAAAAAATCATAAAGCTCAAAGAACGCCATCTAGGTGCACTGATGATTGCTCATCCAGAATGCGAACCTCCCGTTTTAGAATTGGCAGATTTTATTGGATCAACTACAGCCCTTCTAAAGTTTTCGAAAAGTAATCCGGCATCAAGTTTCATTGTAGCAACCGAAAGTGGAATTTTGCACCAGATGGTGAAGGATTCTCCGCAGAAAACTTTCATCCCAGCGCCTCCTGAAAACAATTGTGCATGCAATGATTGTCCGCACATGAAACTCAATACATTAGAAAAAATCTATTTGTGCATGAAAAATGAAGAACCTTCAATCGACGTTGAAGAAGCTATTCGTATTCCTGCTGAAAGATCGATTAGAAGAATGCTCGATATTTCGGCTAAACTTGGACTTTGATGACAAACCCTGAATTGAAAATGAAAAAATTAGCACTCGCTGCAATTTTTGTGGCAATAGGATGTGTTTTGAACGCACAGGTTGGTAAGGTTAGTAAAGATTCTTCCGACAGTTATGTGTATGAAATTGTTGAAGGTGATCCCCTTAAAACGAGAAAGTACATATTGAAAAATGGATTATCGGTTTTTATGACAGTCAATAGAACTGCTCCGAAAATCTATACCTGCATTGCAATAAAGGCTGGAAGTAAGCATGATCCAAAAGACAATACTGGTTTAGCGCATTACTTAGAGCATATGCTATTTAAGGGAACCGATAAATTTGGAACCCGACAGTATGATAGAGAAAAGATATTTCTTGACAAGATTGCCGAACTCTATGAAGATTATAATAAGACTAAGGATGAAAAGAAAAGAAGGCGTATTTACAACGAAATAGATTCAATATCAGGCATAGCTGCAAAACTTGCGATTGCCAATGAATATGATAAAATGATGCAACATATTGGAGCAAAAGGCACCAATGCATACACTTCGTTTGATGAAACTGTTTATATCAACGAAATCCCTTCAAATCAAGTTGATTCTTGGCTAAAGATTGAATCAGAAAGGTTCAGAAAGCCTGTTCTTCGTTTGTTTCATACCGAATTGGAGGCCGTTTATGAAGAGAAGAATATTTCTTTAGATTCTGATTTTGATAGGATGTTTGAAGCAGCAATGGCTTCATTGTTTAAAAACCATAGTTATGGAACTCAAACTACCATTGGAACGATCGAACATTTAAAAAATCCTTCATTGAAAGCCATTCATCAGTATTTTGATAGATATTATGTTCCAAACAATATGGGAATTGTATTGGCAGGAAACTTTGACCCTGATGATATGATTAAAAAGGTTGATAATGCATTTAAATCCTATGAGAACAAACCAATTAAACCACTTCGTTTTCCTGAGGAAGTGGTGAATACAACGGCTGAGATCATCAAGCTAAAAGGCCTTCAAGAACCAAGCGTTTTTGTGGGTTATCGACTACCAAAAAGTACCAGTGAAAATTTACCTTATATAATTGCTATTCAAGAGCTTTTGGTGAATGAATATGCAGGTTTATTTGAGCAGAATCTGATTAAAAAACAAAAATTACTCAGTGCTGATGGTGATATAATTCAAATGCATGATTATTCTGTTCTGTTTTTTATGGGAGAACCTTCAGAAAATCAAACACTTGATGAAGTAAAAACCTTGTTAACAGCACAAATTGACTCTTTGAAAAAAGGGAAGTTTGATGAAAAACTCTTGAACTCTATTTTGCTGAATCTTGAAAAAGATGAGCTGGAAGAAATGGAATCCAACGCAGGAAGAGCATTCAGTTTGGTAAATCTATTTGTGAAAGATTTAACCCTTGCCGATGCCGTTTTGAGTAAAGAAAAACTAAGAAAAATTAGCAAAAGTGATTTGGTTCTTTTTGTGAGAAACAATTTCAAAAATGATTTCACAGTGGTGATGAAGGAACAAGTGGCAGAATTACCTACGGAGAAAATTGTTAAACCAGAAATCACCCCTGTAGAAGTAAATAGAAAAGATAACTCAAGGTTCGCAAAAGATATTTTTGATGATGTATCTAAGTCAATAACGCCTCAGTTTTTGGATTTCAATAAAGATATTTTAAAGTCAGAATTACTTCCAGGAGTTGAATTGCTTCAGGTGAAGAACAACGAAAATAAACTGTTTAAACTGCGCTATACTTTTGAAATGGGCAAACTGAACGATCTCAGACTTCCCATAGCGATAGAATTGATGAAGCTTTCAGGTACAGCTAATCTAAGTCCAGAAGGTGTAGGTATTGAGTTCTTTAACCTTGCATGCAACTATAATGTATTCTCAAGTGATCGTGTAACTGTTATTGAGGTTAGTGGACCCGAACAGTCTTTTGAAAGAGCCCTTTCGACGGTTGAACATATATTGTCAAAAGTTCAACCAACTGAATATGCGTTGAAACAGCTTATTGCAGATCAACTTCAAGCTAGGAAGAATGCTAAATTTAATCAGCAATACATTCGAAAAGCCTTAAATGATTTCGCTCTATATGGTGAAGAAAATCCAACAAGATTCAATCTTTCAGAGAAACAGCTAAAAAAATTGTCTGTTTCAGAATTAACAGAGTTTATCAACAAGCTAACAAGCTACAAACATGCTGTATCTTATTATGGTACATTGGAAGAATCAGAAGTAAAGAGGTTATTAACGAAATATCATAAGCCGTTAATGACAAGTCTCGAAATACCAACAGCAAAGCAATTTGTAATTAAAGAACAAAGTGGCAAACAGGTGTATTTTACCGATTTCAATATGGTTCAGGCTGAGATCACATGGTTAGCTAAACACGGCCCGCTTGATACTACTAGACTAGCAAAGTCTGCATTGTTTAATGAATATTTTGGAGGCGGGATGTCATCAGTTGTATTCCAAGAAATACGTGAATCTAAAGCATTAGCTTATTCAAGTTATGGTTATTTCAATTTCCCAAAATTCAAAGATATGCCTTCAATGGCAGGTGCTTACATCGGAACCCAAGCCGACAAGATAGATTCAGCCATGTTTGCGATGAATCAATTGATTTTGAAAATGCCTGAGTCAGAAAGTCTATTCAATGCTTCTCTTTCTGCGCTGAAAAGTCAAGTGGTATCTGATAGAACCATGGCTGGAGATATTGCACCAACCTATCTTGCATTGAAGCGACAAGGCTTAGATAAAGATTCACGCAAGATCATTTATCCACAGCTAAATAGCTTAACGATGAAAGATGTGAATGATTTTCACACGAGTGCTTTTGCTCAAGGTAAATTCGTTGTTACTGTGGTTGGATCCTCTAACAAAATACCAAAAGAGACACTCAAGAAATATGGTGAAGTGAAGATCTTGAAGTCAAAAAAAATCTTTGGTTATTAACATGATGAATAGGCTAACTTTGCTTTTTGCAATATTTTTTGCAGTGCAATTAACAGCACAGGACAGCCTAGTTCAAAATGGATATGTAATTCTCAAATTCCCCGGAGGGAAAAAGTCGGGTGAAGGATTAATGAAAGATGGAAAACCCGATGGGATTTGGAAAGCCTATTACGAATCTGGCGTAATAAAATCGGAAGGATTCAAGAAAAAAGGAATTTCAGATAGCCTTTGGAAATTCTACAACGAGGATGGCCTGCTTAAAACAACCGTTGAATATAGAAACGGAAAAAAACTCGGGCTCCGCCGTGATTTTACTTATACCGGTAATATCAGCACCGAGGTAGCATTTGTTGACGATTTGAAAAATGGATTTTCCCGGAGGTATTATTCGAATAATAAACTTCAAACAGCAATCCCTTTTTTCCAAGGAAAAGAAGAGGGTAGGGGCATTGAATGCGACTCTTTGGGAAACGTGATCAATTTGCTGGATTATAAAAAAGGGGTACTAGTACAACGAAAAATTGTGAATCGCACCGATAAACAAAACCGAAAAGCAGGAAACTGGGTTGAACTTTACCAAGACTTTTCAATTAAATCAGAAACAGCATTCTTGGCAGGCCTAAAGAATGGATACCTCAAAACATTCGACCAAAGAGGAAATCTTCAAAAGATCGAACGGTATGTCGATGATGTATTGCAGCAAGAAGCTGAAGATGTTAAGCCGCCCGAAATAAGAAAGTCATACTCACCAAGCGGAACCATCAAGCGAAGTGGACCAGTAACAACCGAAGGCAAATTAACAGGTCAGCAACTTTATTACGACGACAAAGGAAAACCTTCAAATGCAGAGTTTTGGTCAAATGGAATTTTGATTTCATCAGGAATGCTCGACTCTGCCTACCGAAAGCAAGGTTTGTGGAAAGAGTTCTATCCAAATAAAGAATTGAAGTCGGAGGGATATTATATAGATGATCAACGAAACGATCAGTGGTCGTTTTATTATCCAAACGGAAAACCAGAGCAGAAAGGAGCTTTTAACAAAGGTCGTCCTGAAGGGAAATGGAATTGGTACTATGAAAGCGGTAAAATACTGAGAGAAGAAAATTACCGAAGAGGTAAGGAGGATGGGTTTTCGTTGGAACTTTCAGAAACCTCCGACACCTTGGCATACGGCGAGTTTACAGAAGGAGAAAGAGAAGGCATTTGGCTTTTTAAGCAAGGAGAACATACCATACAAGGAAGGTTCTTGGAAGGTCTTATGGATGGCGAATGGCGACATGCATTCAATAATGGAAAAACCAGTTTTGTTGGTAGTTTCAGAAATGGAAAAGCCGAAGGAAAACATCAAGCATTTCGTTTCGATAGTAAACTCTACTGGGAAGGGAAATATTTAGATGGAAAACGAATTGGAATCTGGAGAAGTTATGATGTTGATGGCCTGCTTTATTTAACCATTGAGTACCGCGACGGAATTGAAATTGGTTACGAAGGCATTAAGATAAGGCCAGAATTTGAACCTGTTGATTATGAATATCTGCTTCAAGAAAGCACCATCAAGTTTTAATCTGATTTTCTTTATTCTGGTTGTTGCTGCGTTTTCGAACTGCAGAAGCAGCAAAAGAAGAGTAACAGAAACGAAAGCTGAAACAAAAACGGCTTTATCTGCCCTTGAAAAAAAGCTAGGCGTTGCGCTTCCTGCAGAATCAAACAGAGCCTTTTATGATGAAATCGCCTCTTGGTTGGGCGCGCCATATAAATACGGAGGAATAGAGAAAACAGGTGCCGATTGTTCTGGATTTGTTATGGTTGTTTACCAAAGAGTTTTTGGAATCAAACTCATACACCAATCATCCCAGCAAAAAGAACAATCTAAGCCGATTAATGAATCTGCTTTGAAAGAAGGCGATTTGTACTTTTTTAAACTAGACGGAAAAAAGATCTCCCATGTGGGCATGCACGTAGCTCCTGATTACTTTATTCATGCATCTACAAAACGTGGAGTTGTCGTTAGTAAACTATCTGAACCATACTACTCCAAATCGTTTGCAGGTTTTGGAAGCTACAGATGATTAAAAATTATCGATAATATCAGGTGCATCTTCCTTTGTGATAGGATAGTAGAGCTCAAGCTTTTTGTTCCGATTGTCTTGTATTTGGTTGAAAATGTTGTAAGCAAACAGCCCTACACAACCCATCAAAGCGAGCCAATATCCGTAAACAAAATGGAGGGTAAATTTCATATAACCAAACATCTCCGAACCACTCTCTGAGTTCATTTTCTTTTCCCAGCCACGTGTGTAAATCAAATACATAAGAAGGAGCGATAGCATTGCAACGCCCGCCAAAACTGCCGAAATCCAGGGCTTTTGAAGAACTGGAATAAATTGAAAACCGATTCCAAGTAACATGACAAACAAAGTGATGATGCCAAAAACGTCAGGCTTCCTGTTTTGTTTGTCAAGCGCCGATGTCATTTGATCGTTGTCTTTCATCATTCCACCCATACCGCCAAAGACGTCCTCGTTGGTTTCAAATTTCAAGTTGAGCGCCATTGCCATTCCTGATGCATGCACAATTTCCTCATTGTTGCATCTTACTTCCATGAATGGAAGGAAAAACAACAGAATAACAACTGTGAAAAGTCCGGTGTTGATGTATTTACGCATGAGATGGTAAAACTAAAGATGGCCGAAAGTAGGAAAAACCATACAATATCAACCAAAACTTTACCCGAGTTTGTTTATTTCTTTTTTGAAAAATCGGTTCTTTTTTAAGCATCTTTGAGTCGGATATGAAAGAGAAATACACCTCTGTTCTTTCACGTTATTTGCCCGAGCCGGCAGTTGAACAAATTGTGGAATGGATCCTCCAATACGGATTTCATTTAACAATCACACGCGACAGATCAACCAAGCTTGGGGATTTCAGGCCGATTGTTGGTAAAACCCGGGGACACCGGATTTCAATAAATTTCAACTTGAATCCTTATGCGTTTCTAATCACCTTGGTGCATGAAATAGCACATCTCACAAATTGGAATCAATTTGGAAGTCGCGTAAAGCCTCATGGAAAAGAGTGGAAAGCACATTACACCCTTCACATGAAACCGTTTTTGAGAGAAGATATTTTCCCTCAAGAAATGCTTGAAACACTTCAAGCATACATGGACAATCCCGCGGCCAGCAGTTGTGGAGACCCTGAGCTTATGAAGAAACTCCGGCTTTACGATGACGGCGAACCGGGAATTTTTCTGGAAGAGTTGCCACAAGACACATTGTTCAGATTGCGCTCTGGTAGAGTTTTCAAGAAAGGACCCAAGCAAAGAAAAAATTATCAGTGCGAAGAAATTGAAACCAGAAAAATTTACCTCGTTCACCCTTTGGCAGAGGTGGAAATACTCACAGATGCCGAATAAAAGTTATGTTAATTTGCACCCATAAAGTCAAACCATGGTTGAAGAAGTAATACATCCGGTTTCGCAAATGGCAGAATCTCTTCAAGGCTCTGAAATCATTCGCCTCGCGGGAGAGATTAATGAGAAAATTAAACGTGGTGAGAAGATATGGAACTTCACTATTGGCGACTTCGACCCTTCGATTTTTCCAATTCCTGAGTTGCTTCTCAATGAAATCATAGAGGCATATAAAGCGGGACATACTAATTACCCAGCAGCCAATGGAATTCTTTCACTTCGTCAAGAAATAGCCTCCTTTATTTCTAAGTATCAATTTCTCGATTATGATGCAGAAGCATTTTTGGTTGCTGGCGGCGCTCGGCCACTTATCTACGCTTTATTTCAAACTGTCGTAGATCCTGGCGATAAGGTCATTTTCCCCGTCCCTTCGTGGAACAATAATCACTATTCGCATCTTTCATATGCCAAACAAGTGATGATTGAAGCTAGCGCGGAGAATAATTTCATGCCCACCGCCGATGAACTTCGACCTCATCTTCATGATGCAACCTTATTGGCTTTGTGCTCTCCACTGAATCCTACAGGCACAACTTTTACCAAAGAAGGTCTTCAAGAGATAGCGCAACTTGTGCTCGAAGAAAACTTAAGTCGGCCCCAAGGAAGCAAGCCTTTATATCTCATGTATGATCAGATTTATTGGACTTTGACATATGGTGAAACACGCCATGAAGATCCGGTTAGCTTAGTTCCAGAATTACGTCCATACACCATTTTTATCGATGGTTTATCAAAAGCTTTCGCCGCAACAGGCGTTCGAGTAGGTTGGGCATTTGGCCCACACCACATAATCGATAAAATGAAAAGTATTTTAGGGCACGTTGGAGCTTGGGCGCCTAAAGCAGAGCAGGTAGCAACGGCAGCCTTCCTTGCAGATTCAAATCAAGCGCAGTTATTTATTGAAAACTTACGCGAAAGACTTCAGCGTCGGTTAATTGGATTTTACGAAGGATTCTTAACGTTAAAGTCTGAAGGGTTTTCTGTTGACGCCGTTGCTCCGCAAGCAGCACTTTACCTGACGGTCAAAATCGACTTACGCGGTAAGCAAACAGAATCTGGCCATTTGATCGAAACTACGGCCGACGTAACCCAATATGTTCTCGACAAAGCAGGTGTTGCCATCGTGCCATTTTATGCCTTTGGCGCATCTAAAGATTCTAGCTGGTATAGGCTCTCGGTGGGCACTTGCAAGGCAGAGTCTATTCCACAAGTCATTGATAGTTTAAGATCGGCATTTAGCGTTTTACGTTAAGCCGTCACAATATTGATCATGCACACACAAAACAAAAATCTTTACTGTGTTATAATGGCAGGTGGTGTGGGAACACGCTTTTGGCCTGTTAGCCGCCAACAGAGGCCAAAGCAATTTCTCGATATTCTGGGAACAGGTAGAACACTTTTACAGCAAACGTTCGATCGATTTATCAAGATCATGCCCGAGGAAAACATCCTCATTGTAACCAATAAAATTTACAAGGCACTAGTAATTGAACAATTGCCGGGAATTTCCGACCAGCAGGTACTTTTGGAGCCTTCAAGAAGAAATACAGCACCATGCATAGCGTATGCGTTGAGTAAAATTGGCAGCAAAAATCCAGATGCTAATGTTGTTGTTGCACCTTCTGATCATCTTATTTTGAAGGAAGAGGCATTTTTAGACCAAGTGATGAAAGGCTTTGCGTTTTCAGAGCAGAATCCTTCAATTGTCACCCTAGGAATTAGGCCTTCGAGACCAGATACTGGATATGGCTATATTCAATACATTCAAGAAGATTCAGAACTTGAGGTTTTTAAAGTGAAAACCTTTACAGAAAAGCCAAACGCCGATTTAGCAAAGTCGTTTTTAAACTCAGGCGAGTTTTTATGGAACTCGGGACTGTTTATTACTACAACTAAAGTGATGATGCACGCCTTCCAGAAATATCTTCCAGAAATGCATCAAGTATTCTTGGATGGTAATGCAAACTATTACACCGAGACTGAAGAGTCGTTTTTGGAGCAGGCCTATGCGCAGTGTACCAATATCTCTATCGATTATGGGATTATTGAAAAGGCAGATAATGTATTTGTCATCCCTTCTGAATTTGGATGGAGCGATTTAGGCACCTGGGGCTCGCTTTACGAAAACTCCCCACACGACATTAACGAAAATGCCGTAGTAGGGCGCAAGGCCATGTTATACGACACCAAGAACTGTATTGTGAATGTGCCAAAAGATAAGCTTGTTGTTGTCCAAGGCTTAGATGGTTATATTGTTGTAGAATCTGATGGAATTTTACTCATTTGTAAAAAAGACAATGAGCAAGAAATTCGGCAAATGGTAAGCAACGTTAAGGTTCAAAGAGGAGAAGAATACATTTAATTTAAAAGTTCTACCCTTTAGAATTAAAATAACCAAACAAATAAAAATGAAAAAGCCCGGACGATGTGTCTGGGCTTTTCCATGTAAGCGTGGAGGTTAAACAATCTAGTGAATTATCGTTAAAAGTCCCAAAGATCATGCTCGAAAGTGATGATCTCGTCCTTTATTCTATTTGATTCTAAAAGCGCATCCATCCCTTTTTTGTATTCCAAGATAGAGCGGTCGTAAACATTTTCCTCTTTGATGATATAGCTGCTAAACTGACGTTTCCAAAAGATATCGTCAAACGATCTTCTTTCTTGAGGATTCTGGCGGTTAAATACGTCATATTTAGCAAACTCTTTCCTCGCCTCAGGGAAGTAAACCCAGAACAATGGTTGGTCGCCTTTTTCTTTGTCTTCTTGCTCATACATCGGACAAATGCCAAGGATACGAACATCTAGCACTGAACGCTGACGATCGAAGAACCATTCTTCTTTGATCAAGAACTTTTTAACTCGGTTTGGAGAGAATGACTCCGTAACGATGATAGTTGTATCGATAGATGGATCCATCATACTCGGAATCACTTTTTCGTAATTCTTTTCTGTCATTTTTTTTACTTCCGAAGGTGTAACTTCTTGAGAAAAGTCGTCAATGGCACCGCTGTAAACACGTAGAGAAACCTCTTCTGTTACAGACTTGTAAATAACATTGGTTAAACTTCTTAATCCATTTACATCGTTACCGAGGGGATAATAAAGAGGAAGATTGATCTTTTCTCTGAGGTCGATCATACGCCAAACTCTTCTTTTCCACATTACATCTGCCTCGCGGATTGGAGTGTACGGGATTGGCTTTCTATTCTGGATATGCTCCTTCTTGATAATGCCATCCTGAACCTTATCGTCGAGTACAGACTGAGCATCTGTGTTCGGCAAAGCCGCAACAAGAAGCACTACTGATAAAACAAGGCGTTTCATGATTTCAGATTTTTGAAAAGATTACTTGATTTTGAATGAAGCATTCAATGTACGGGTAGAGCCGTCTGGACCCTTCGCTTTGATATCAGAGAAGAAAATACGAGCGCCTGGTTTAACTTGATTCAACAATGAAGATACTGCACCGTCGAACTTGTTACCATTTACTTGCGCCGTCTTGTACATACCACCGATGTTAGCACCGAATTCAAAAGACATGATGCTAAAGTTCGCTTGGAAGTCAAAGTTTTCAAGAACTGCAGAAATGTAACCTGCAGATTTTAATTCTCCAATTGAAATAGCTTCTCCGTTACGCTTACCTAGCAACATTGGTGTTGGATCAGGTATACGTTTGATACGAAACTCTGGTGCACCCATTGAAGAAGTTCCTTTGCCGTCAAGTTTTTTAACGCTAACAGGAATCGTGCACTTTGAGCCGGCAGAAACTTTAGCGATGAAATCGCCGCCCTTAACGCGGGTCAATGATCCAGTAGCGCCAGTAAGGCTAGCTTCAATTTTGTCAGGAGCAGATCCTGCAACAGAAATTGAAACAGGGTTGTCAACACCAATGTAGAACACATTCATTTTCGTTGGAGATACAACAGCATTGGGCTTAACGGCCGTGTAAGTGAATTCCTTTTCAGAAACCTCATCAACACCATCAGCATTTTTGAATTTCACTGACGCTTTTACCTTTTGTTCTCCTTCAGCATTTGGACGCGCTTTGAAAACAACAAATCCGTTTTCATCAACCTCAGTAATCACTCTTCCGTTTACTGTTACATCAGGAATAGAAGAAGTGTTTAAAGCTGCAACAAAGATTTTCGCGGTAAACTCATCCCCAATGGCTACAACGTTTGCCGACGGAACCATCTGTGCAGCAAGTTTGTCGACTTTAATGGTGCGAGCTCCGATTGATTTGAACAATTCATTTAGAACAGTTCCTTCGGCGTTACGAATTTCCGTTTGTAGTTGAGTTAACACAACCACTTGTGCTGCAATTGGAAGGTGATAAAATTTCTGTGTTTCCCAAGTTTCTACTCCTGTTCCTTTCTTTGGTGGATCTTCAGTAGCAAGGCCAAGATTTGTTTTCTTCCTTACCTCATCGCTTGGAAGAATTGTCATCAAGTTTTTCTTAAACTCGACAATTTTATTCTTCAGCTCACGGGCTTTTCCCCCAGATCCGTCTGGCGTTTCACCGCACATGATGCGGGTACTATTGTCGTATTTGTCTTTGTTTTGAACGGTGCTTAAGCTGTCAATTTTGCTAGCAGCGATTTCTTTGGTAACCTGATCTTCCGCAACAACTAACTCTGTTTTAATGTCAGTGATAAAAGTGTGAAGTTCAGTTGCCCACTTTTTGAGCTTTTTAGAGTCATCTACAGCCTTTCGTGCACGAACTGGATCGTTAGCAAGCTGAGCCTCTAAAGAAGAATAAAGGAGCGCGTTATTGGTTGAAAAATTCTTGTCTGTTTTTACCAGACCATCGTTAACTACTACAAATGCATCGAGGATTTCCTTGGAAACGTTCAACGCTAGAAGCGCCGTAAGTACCAAGTACATCATACCAATCATTTTTTGCCTCGGGGTTTCCTTACCACCACTCATATTTTAGATCTTTAGTATTGGGGTTAGAAAGAAATTAACGATTAATATTCATGGCAGTTAACATATTGCCATAAATCGTGTTCAGAGAGGTCAAGTTAGTTGTAAGTTGTGACATTTCTTCTTTGTATTTCTTTGTATCAGAAACTGAATCTTGAAGATTTGACATTAACGACTCAATACCGTCGTAGAATGATTTTGTTGCTTGTGTATGTTGCTCAGCACCGCGTAATTGAAGTTCATATACTGAGTTTAGCTCAGAAAGATTTTTTGAAACTTTCTGCAATTGCTCACCATAAGACGCACCGTCTGCGTTTGTTAGCGTGATGCTGTCTAAAGACTCAGAAGCCTTCAAATAATGGTCTGCAAGTGTGCCAACACGATCTGATGCAGTTTTGATGTTCGAAACATATTCGTTGGTTGCAACTGATGCATCAGTAATATCGGCAAGTTTCGAAGTATTATCTGTAAGCGCTTTGAATGAATTACCAAGACTTTCTAGAAGCTCTGGTCCAATCTTAGCGTCTTCAAGCATTTTATCCAATTGCTGAGAAACTCCATCAGACTTACCTGATTTCACTGCTTTTTTATCGTGACCATGACCAGCACCTTCATCATGCATTCCTGCAAGTTCAGGGTAAACAAGCGACCAATCCGGATCTTCATGCGGTTTTTCAAAAGCGGAGATGAAGAAAATTGCAGCTTCTGTTAATAGACCAACCATAAGCATCTCATTTGCAAATGGCCAGTGAAGAATTTTAAATAAAGCACCTACGATCACGATAGCGGCACCGATCCCGTAGACCATGCCCATTAATCTTTTTCCTTTTTTCGTTGCAAGAAAATTCGCCATTTTTTTTGATGTTAAGTGTGTGTGTGGAAGTATTAAGTGTGTTTGGTTTCAATAAAGATTAAGCAAAGCGACATTAATTACTGAATTGAAATTACTCAGCAATATCGTTTTTATCCCGGCCAATGTAGGATACAACGCAGCGGAAGCCAATGTAGCATTTAGCAGTGTCTTGATATTCATAAGTTCTTGTTCCTGTTTGTAGGAAGTAAGAAACGTCTTTCCATGAGCCTCCGCGAATAACCTTACGTTTAAGTGCGATTGGATCAGATGGCTGTGCCTCGTAAGTGTAATCTGGGCTATTGTCGTGTGAGAAATTGTAAGAAGACTCATCGTATGCATTGCTTGTCCACTCGGCAACATTGCCCGCCATACAATAAAGACCGTAGCCATTTGGATTGTAAGAGTCTGCTCGAAGTGTAGTCAAGCCCCCGTCATCAATGTAATTTCCTCTGAGAGGCTTGAAGTTCGCAAGGAAACAACCAACACTATTTCTAATGTAAGGCCCACCCCAAGGGTATGGACTGAGATCCAATCCACCGCGAGATGCATATTCCCATTCAGATTCCGTTGGAAGTCGATAATTTTGTTCGTAGGAGTCTTCGTTAGTAAACAAGTAACCGTTTCTCAAATTAGTTCTCCAAATACTAAAGGCACGTGCTTGTTTCCAAGTTACACCAACAACTGGATAATCATCATAGCCCGGATGCCAAAAATACATGTTAGTGAGAGGCTCGTTGTAAGCATATGTAAAGTCGTGAATCCATGCGAGTGTATCAGGGTAAACATTAACAGTTTCCTTGATGATAAATTTCGAACGGTCCTTCAAGCCTTGAGCTCTGTTGCCGCGACGCGCGGCCGCTTGGTAGTCGATCCACCAAAAGTCGTAGTTAAACTTACGTGTATCGAATTCCTTTCTCCCATAGAAGCGCTCGTTTTCTGGAAGATACATAGGCTCAAGTGCTTCACGCACCTCTTCGTCATCCATGTCAAATTTGAGACGTTCTTCCCAATTAAGTATTGGAACTGGGTAGTCTTGATCGTATTCATCGGTTGTAATCAACCAAGTTTCTTCATCCACTTCACCAAGAAAACGGCGAGAAATTGAATCTCGAACCCAATTAACAAATTGGCGATATTCATTGTTGGTGATCTCCGTCTGGTCCATATAATAGGCAGGTAGAGACACGGTTTTACTTTGCGCCGTGACGCCAAACGTGACGTCTTGGTCGCTAGGGCCCATGTTGAAGCTTCCCATTGGAATGTAAACCATTCCGAAAGGATCTTCTTGAAACCAGTTTTTGCGGTCTTGAACTCCGGTTAGGTAACCGTTGCCATCGTTTCCGCAACTACTAAGTAGCATTGAAACGCTTATGCTTAAGCAAAGGATTCTAAATGCACCACTCTTCATTTGATTGGTCATAATGTTCAGGGTTTCTTGGGATTGTAACGTAGAGATAACAATCGTTGGGGCCTGTTGTAGGTTGTATAAACGAAAGGGAGTAAACTCAGTTACAGACAAAAATTACAGATATCTTACGTTTCTGTAAATCTGACGCGGCTTGTCTATTTTTATCTTGAAGCAATAGTTGAGCATGATTTCCAAAGTTCCATTGTTATATGGATTTAACTTGGAAGTATTTACATCGTAAGCAAGACCAACTTGAAGGTCTTTCCAAACATTGCCACCAACCATTACTACCATAGCATCTTGCAATCTGTAGGATAAACCGCCGAAATAGCGGCTTTTGTACTTAACGTTACAGTTGATGTCTAATTGTGTGGTAGCTGCATTTTTAACAAATAAGGATGGCGTTAAAACAAAATCAGGATTAGGTAACTGCAAATTATAACCAGCCATCAGATATAAATGACGTCTCGACTTGTATTCGTACAAGTCCATGTTAAACGTTGATTGTGGAAGATGTGTTGTTGACAAGCCAACATAAAAATCTGGAGTAGTGTAGTAGGCACCAAGCCCTAAGTCGAAAACTGTAGCAGAAACTTGTTTGTCTGGAATTGCTTGATCTCCAGGCTGTAAAGGATTTAAGCCTTGGTTTAAGGTTTTACTCATGATGCCAAGATCGAGCCCTCCTCCAAGAATACCTGCACCTAACTTATAGTGGTATGAGTAAGCTAATTTCGCATAAACCGTATTTTCGACACCAATCTGATCGCTCATGATCGAAAGACCTAAGCCCCCCTTAAGTACATTCACAGGAGCATCAAGATTTAAAATAAATGTTCTTGGCGCACCTTCAAAGCCAATCCACTGACTTCTTCCTAAAACAGTTCCACAAATAGAGCCTGTAGTTCCAGCATATCCAGCATTAACTGCCATGCGGTTAAACATATTCATACTGAATTGTGGATCTTGCTGAGCGTTCGCTGAAAAAGCAAGTGATAGCAGGGCGGCAACGGTAAACCGTATTTTCATTTAGGTATAGTTGAATCGGTTTAATTCTATTAAGGAGGCTAAAATACGTAAATATATTTCGGATCTACAACTAAAATTGTGAATAAACGGTTAATAATTTCTTCCCCAATGGGTCTATTGCACTGATTTACAGCAAAATAAATTAGGACAACTTTTGATATGTGTTCCACCACGTATCAGGAATTTCACCTTTCATGGCCTGTTGATAGTCCTCATAGTTGCATGGCACCATATGATAACGGATTGGCTTTCCATGGCTTCTGTTATGAGAAGGCACGTTCATCCACCATCTTCCGTTTCTATTGTTTTTAAAAAAGACAAGTTCGTCTTCAACTTCAGTAGAACTTACTTTATAAATGGTGTACTCGTTTTCGTTGCCTATTTTTCCATCAGGAGTCCGATTTGACAATCCATCTAAGAAATGCCAAATAAGCTGGGCGATTAGTTGAGGCGTTAATGACTCTTGCTGCCCTGCATTCCAGCCTGAAATAATTCCAGAACTAATCTTATTGCTTAATCCAGCATATCGGATTATCTGGCAAGCCTCTTCTGCATAAAGTCCATTTGGACCAGCCTTGAAAGCGCTGGGGCAATCAGAATAACGAATTGATGAGAGATCGAAACTGAAAAAATCAGCATTTCGAAGTATAGGTTCTGTTATGCTAATGGAATTCCTGATTTGTCCTAAGCGAAGCATATCAAAATGAAAATCTTGTAATGCATTCACTTGGTTCGTATTCGACAGATATTGCTGAAATCCAATGAGGGAATAATTGAAGAGATAATTAGGAGTATGCCCTACAATATGAGTAAGCCAATTGTCTTCTCCGCACAAATCGTTGTGCTCGCCAAGGTCTGGCCTTTCATCAATTGATACAAAGTTTACAGTCTCTTCCCGCCGGCAATACATGTTGTATAAATGATAAGAATTTGATTGTTCCGGAGAGATAACCAATGGAATCGAACCGAACTCTTTTATTTGAAGCATAGCTTCTCCTAGTTGGTCTGGCGCGCCAACATAGTGACCAATATCGGCGATACGCAACCTGTTTTCTGGAAAATAGAGTTTATAAAACGCCAATCGAATGTCGAAAAGATGAGCATCTTCATCGGGCTCGCAAACCGAAAGCAATACCAATTGAGGAAAATCGCTACCAATAAAATGATCGATACTGTAAAGCTCAATTTGGGCTCCAATGCTATGTTGGTGCCAGTCGTTGGCCTTTAGCTCTATAAGTTGCTGTTGGTCAAAGTTTTGAAGCAGATTCATTTCGCCGGTTTATTTCTTTTTGGCAGCTCCTCTTGGTGGCTTTCTTGTTGGTTTAGCGGTTCCAACTGTTTCGATGATTTTCTCACAATCTTCCAATGTTAGCGTTTGGGGATCATGGTCTTTAGGGATTTTATAATTGTCTTTTCCTTTGGTGATATATGGTCCAAAGCGCCCGTTCAAAACCGAAATTACAGGATCTGTGTCGAACTTAGAGATAACTTTTTTCGCATCTGCTTCACGTTTGTTCTGAATGATTTCAACCGCGCGTTCGCTGGTTACCGCCATCGGATCATCGTCTTTGCCAAGAGAATAAAATGCGCTATTGTGTCGAATGTATGGGCCAAATCGCCCAATTCCAATTACCATTTCGTATTCTTCGAAAGCGCCAACACTTCTGGGAAGCTTGAATAGATCAAGAGCTTCTTCAAGAGTGATGGTTTCTAAACGCATTCCTTTTCTGAGGTTAGCAAATTTTTTCTCCTCATCGTCGCTTTCTCCGATTTGCGCTAATGGGCCATAACGGCCTATTCGAACATACACATTTTTAGCGCTTGCAGGATCTGCTCCTAATAAACGTGCACCTGTTGCTCTTTCAGACTCTTCTAAAGTCTTGTTTACAGTGATATGAAAAGGCTTGTAAAAGGAATCGATCATGTTCGACCAATTTTTTAAGCCTTCTGCAATCTCATCAAATTCCTTCTCAACCTTTGCCGTAAAGTGATAATCAAGTATTTGGTCAAAGTGTTCTGTTAAGAAATCATTTACCACCGACCCAATATCTGTAGGGAAAAGCTTATTCTTCTCAGCGCCAGTGATTTCAGTCTTCACTTCATCACGAATTTGATGATTTTTCAACGTCAAAACATCATACATCCTTTTGGTTCCATCGCGATCTTCCTTTAACACGTAGTTCCTTTTCTGGATTGTTGATATGGTTGGTGCATAGGTTGATGGCCTGCCAATTCCAAGCTCTTCTAGCTTTTTAACCAAAGATGCTTCTGTGTAACGCGGTGGAGAAGACGCAAATTTTTGTGTTGCAGTTAACTCTTGTAGCGAAGCCAACTGCCCAGTTTCTACAGCAGGTAATAGGCCTGAATCTTCAGTTTCTTCCAAATTCACGTCACCGTCATCTTTCGACTCTGAATAAACTCTCAAGAAACCATCAAAAATAATCACTTCCCCTTGTGCTTCTAATTGCTCTTGTGTTCCTGAAATATTGATTTTGATCACCGTTTTTTCAAGCTCTGCATCTGCCATTTGGCTAGTAATTGTTCGCTTCCAGATTAATTCATACAGTTTTTTTTCTTGGTTATCGCCTCCGGTACTGAGGTTTTCCATGTATGTGGGACGGATTGCTTCGTGAGCTTCCTGCGCCCCTTTGCTCTTGTTGGCAAACTTTCTTTGCTTGTGGTATCGAGGGCCGAATTGCGATTCGATTTGTGCTTTTGTAGCATCAAGAGCTGTTTCAGACAGGTTAACACTATCTGTTCTCATGTAAGTGATCTTCCCCGCCTCGTATAGTTTCTGCGCTAGAACCATAGTTTGACTCACAGAATACCCGAGTTTTCGAGAAGCTTCCTGCTGCAAGGTTGATGTTGTGAAAGGCGCGGATGGGGTTCGCTTAGCAGGCTTTTTCTCAACTGTTCCAATCGAAAAGCTTGCATTTTGACAAGTTTGTAGGAACGCTTCAGCTTCAGCTCTTGTTGCTAATTTCTTTGGAAGAACGGCCTTGATAATGTGGCGCTTTCCACCTTGCTCTACTTCAAGAAGTGCTACAACGCGGAAGGAAGACTCGGATTTAAAATTTTGGACCTCACGTTCTCTTTCAACTAACAATCTCACTGCTACCGATTGAACCCGACCTGCAGATAGGGATGGCTTTACCTTTTTCCACAAAACAGGAGATAGTTCGTATCCTACTAATCGATCAAGTACGCGTCTAGCTTGTTGTGCATCAACCAAATTGATATCAATTTGCCGAGGAGTTTCGATGGCTTTCAGGATAGCCGGTTTCGTAATCTCGTGAAATACAATCCTTCTTGTTTTCTCAACAGGCAAATTCAGCTCGTCGAAAATGTGCCAAGAAATAGCTTCTCCTTCACGGTCCTCATCGGATGCGAGCCAAACAACTTCAGCTTTTTTCGATAATTTTCTCAGTTCTTCAACCAAGTCCTTTTTATCCGCAGGAACGGTGTATTGTGGTTTATAGCCGTTTTCAATATCGATGCAAAGGTCCGATTTGCTTAAATCGCGGATATGACCATAGCTCGATTTCACGAGATAGTCGCTCCCGAGGTAGCCTTCAATGGTTTTGGCTTTTGCCGGTGACTCAACAATAACCAGGTTTCTGGGCGTTGTTGCTGTATCAGATTTTTTTGCCATGATGCTATCGAGGTGTTGGTTGAATGCCGGCAAAGAAAAACAAACTAATCGACCGATTCCAAATTTATCTTTACATTGATATGTATTGATGCTAAAGCATCAAATTTTTTTTCAACAGCCAATCGAAATATTGCTGCTGGTTCATTTATCTCTTTTTTGTTGCTCCTCTTGGCGGTTTTCTCGTAGGCTTAGCCACTCCAACTGTTTCAATAATTTTCTCACAGTCTTCTAGCGTAAGTGTTTGAGAGTCGCGGTCTTTAGGGATTTTATAATTGTCTTTTCCTTTGGTGATGTAAGGACCCAATCGACCATTTAGTACCGAGATTACAGGATCTGTATCGAATTTTGAAATGACTTTCTTAGCATCTGCTTCTCTCTTGTTTTGGATGATCTCAATTGCGCGATCACTGTTAACTGTAACTGGATCGTCTTCTTTGCCCAAAGAATAATAGGCACTGTTGTGACGAATATATGGCCCAAATCGACCGATGCCGATTACCATTTCTTTTTCTTCGAAAGGCCCTACACTTCTCTGTAGTTTAAATAAATCAAGCGACTCTTCTAATGTGATTGTTTCCAAGCGCATACCCTTGCGAAGATTTGCGAATTTTTTATCTTCATCCTCAGTTTCCCCGATCTGTGCCAATGGGCCATAACGCCCGATTTTCACATACACGTTTTTGTCAGATTTAGGCTCTGCTCCAAGTAAACGAGATCCAGTAGCTCTTTCTGACTCTTCTAATGTCTTAATAACCGTGTCATGTAGAGGTTTATAGATAGCATCAACCACCAAAGACCAGTTTTTATTCTCTGCCGCAATCTCGTCAAAATCGATTTCAACTTTTGCGGTAAATTCATAGTTTAAAAATTGGTCGAAATGTTTTGTCAAGAAATCATTAGCCACCGATCCAATATCGGTCGGGAAAAGTTTATTCTTCTCACAGCCAGTAATTTCCGACTTCACCTCATCACGAATTTGATGGATTTTTAACGTCAGTACATCATACATTCGCTTTGTTCCATCGCGATCTTCTTTGACCACGTAGTTTCTCTTTTGGATGGTAGAGATTATTGGAGCGTAAGTAGATGGACGTCCAATACCTAACTCTTCCAATTTTTTCACCAAGGAAGCTTCAGTATATCTTGGTGGAGAAGATGCAAATTTTTGTGTTGCAGTTAATTCGTGCAGCGCCGCCGCCTGTCCAGTTTCTACAGCAGGCAACAATCCTGAATCTTCGCTTTCTTCGATGTTTACATCGCCATCGTCTTTAGATTCTGAGTACACGCGCAAGAAACCGTCGAAAATGATTACTTCGCCTTGTGCCTCATATTGTTCGGGTGTACCCGAGATATTGATTTTGATGACTGTTTTTTCCAGTTCTGCATCTGCCATTTGACTGGTGATGGTTCTTTTCCAAATCAGTTCGTAAAGCTTTTTCTCTTGGTTGTCTCCGCCAGCACTAAGGTTTTCCATGTAGGTTGGACGAATGGCCTCGTGAGCCTCTTGCGCTCCTTTACTATTTATTGGCAAACGTTCTTTGCTTGTGGTAACGAGGGCCGAATTGAGAATCGATTTGTGCTTTTGTAGCTTCGAGTGCCGTTTCAGACAGATTCACGCTATCCGTTCTCATGTAGGTGATCTTCCCTGCTTCGTATAATTTCTGCGCCAAAACCATAGTTTGACTTACAGAATAGCCAAGCTTTCGCGATGCTTCCTGAAGTAGTGTTGACGTTGTGAACGGTGCAGCAGGAGTTCGTTTGGTGTTTTTTTTCTCAATGCTTCCAATTGAAAAACTTGCATTCTGACAAGTTTGAAGAAAGGCTTCCGTTTCAGCTCTTGTTGCTAGCTTCTTTGGAAGAACAGCTTTTATAATGTGTCTTTTTCCGCCCTGCACAACTTCTAATAGCGCAACAATACGGAATGAAGATTCGGATTTAAAATTTTGGATCTCACGTTCTCTCTCAACCAATAAGCGCACAGCAACAGATTGAACACGACCAGCCGAGAGAGGCGGATTAACCTTCTTCCATAAAACTGGCGAAAGTTCATAACCAACCAAGCGATCCAAAACACGACGTGCTAGTTGTGCATCAACAAGATTTGTGTCTAACTGACGAGGTGTTTCAATGGCCTTTAAAATGGCCGGTTGGGTAATTTCGTGAAATACAATCCTTCTGGTTTTCTCAACAGGCAAATTTAGTTCATCGACTAGTTGCTGTGAAACCGTTTCTCCTTCGGGACCCTCATCGCAAGCCAGATAAACAACATCTGCTTTTATCGATAGTTTGCGGAGCTCTTCGATCAATTCTTTTTTATCGGCAGGAACAGTGTACTCTGGCTTGTACCCGTTTTCAATGTCGATACAAAGATTTAAGCGTCCACACTTACAGTCACGTGACAAAGCACTGCAGTTTAGCCCCAGTTTCCTGCAGAAAAAAGTAAGACTTGTAACCAAAAAACCACCCCCTAAACATCCATCGATGGTTTTGGCTTTCGCCGGAGACTATACTATTACTAGGTTTCTGGGTGATGTTGCAGTATCAGATTTTGTTGCCATGATGCTATCGAGGTGTTGCGTGGTTACCAACAAAGAAAAACAAACTGATCGACGGATTCCAAATTTGTCTTCATACCGTTACGTATTTATGCTAAAGCATTAAATTTTTTTCAACACCCCGAATGTCGGCTGTGCCATTTTGTCAGACAGCTACAAATGCATACTTTTGCAGCCTCTATAAAAAAGCAGATGTTAGAAAACATAGATAAAGTCATCGATGAAGGCCGTCAAGGAGAAGCGTTTCCTGAAAATGCTACAGGTGGTATTTCGGGACAGCGGAAACTGTTTTTGGAAAGTTACGGTTGTCAGATGAATTTTGCAGATAGCGAAGTCGTTGCATCGATTTTAAAAAATGAAGGATTTGTAACAACCAAGAACATAGACGAAGCCGATGTAATTCTTGTAAACACTTGCGCAATACGCGAAAATGCTGAACAAAAGGTTAGAAAAAGACTTACCGAGTTTAACCGAGTAAAGAAAAACAATCCTGATACAGTGATCGGAATTTTGGGCTGTATGGCTGAAAGGCTCAAATCTAAATTACTTGAAGAAGAAAAGTTGGTTGATATTGTAGTTGGGCCTGATGCTTATCGCGATCTTCCTGTTTTGCTTCGCACCGCAGAAGATGGTCAAAGAGCAATCAATGTATTGCTTTCTAAAGAAGAGACTTATGCAGATATTACTCCTGTTCGTCTAGGCAGCAATGGAATTACAGCATTTATATCGATCACTCGTGGCTGTGACAATATGTGTTCGTTCTGCGTGGTTCCATTTACGCGTGGTCGAGAAAGAAGCCGTGATCCAGAAACGATTATCAACGAAGCAAAGGACCTTTGGGATAAAGGATACCGTGAAATCACCTTACTGGGCCAAAACGTCGACTCGTATCTATATTCAGGAGGTGGCTTGAAAAAAGAGATTTACTCTTCTGAAGAGCTCGATAATGCTGTAAATTTTGCCCAGTTACTTGAAATGGTTGCCTTGGCCGTTCCCTATATGCGGATTCGTTTTTCAACATCTCATCCGAAGGATATGTCTGACGCTGTTTTGGAAACGATGGCCAAGTACGACAATATCTGCAAATACATTCATCTTCCTATTCAATCAGGTAATTCGCGCGTTCTTGAAATGATGAACCGCGGATATTCTAGAGAATGGTACCTCGGCCGTGTTGAGGCGATTCGCAGAATTATCCCCACTTGTGGAATTTCGACAGATATAATAACTGGCTTTTGCACTGAAACGGAAGATGAGCATCAAGATACTTTAAGCTTGATGAATGAAGTGAAGTACGACTTTGCCTATATGTTCTTTTATTCTGAACGCCCCAAAACCCTTGCTGAAAGAAAATACAAAGACGACATTCCAGCGGATGTTAAAATTCGCCGGTTAAATGAAGTTATCGCAACACAAAACCGTTTGTCTAGAGAAAGCAATGCAAAAGACATTGGTAAAGTTTTCGAAGTTCTGGTTGAAAACATGTCGAAGCGATCTGTCGAAGACTTTTCAGGCCGAAACTCCCAAAATAAAGTAGTTGTTTTTCCAAGAGAAGATTATCAAGCTGGAGATATCGTTGAAGTGCTTATTGAATCGAGCACCTCAGCAACTTTAATGGGCAAGGCTGTTCGCTTAGTTCAAGCCAATAATTTTTAATAAGGATGAACTTAACAGACATTAAAAACAGATTTGGCATAATCGGAAGCTCCCCAACGCTCGACCGCGCCATCGACACTGCTTGGCGCGTTGCACCTACAGATCTTACAGTGTTGATCACAGGAGAAAGCGGAACGGGAAAAGAGGTGTTTTCGAAACTCATCCACAGCTATTCTACGAGGAAACATGGAAGTATTATCGCAGTAAATTGCGGTGCGATCCCTGAAGGAACAATTGATTCGGAGCTCTTCGGGCACGAAAAAGGGTCCTTCACAGGAGCAAACGAAGCCCGAAAGGGCTATTTCGAAGTAGCCAATGGCGGAACAATTTTTTTAGATGAAGTGGCAGAGCTTCCTCTTCAAACTCAAGTTCGTTTGCTTCGTGTTTTGGAAAGTGGTGAATTCATCAAAGTTGGCGCTTCAAAAGTGCTCAAAACGGATGTTCGTATTGTAGCTGCAACGAATGTGAATATCCCCGAAGCCATATCAAAAGGGCGATTTAGGGAAGACTTATACTATCGCTTAAACACCGTTCCCATTGTAATTCCGGCTTTACGGGAACGAGGAAATGACATAGCCTTGTTGTTCAGAAAGTTTGCATCCGATTTTGCAGAGAAATACAGAATGCCTTCAATTCGTTTAGACGAACGTGCTATTCAATTGTTGATGAGCTACCGTTGGCCTGGGAATGTTCGTCAGCTAAAAAACGTAACCGAACAGATCTCAATTATCGAGAATGAGCGCCAAGTGCATGTTGATACATTGATGCGCTATTTACCGGGCCAGCCGGGAAGTATGCTTCCTGCTGTAGCGCGCCAAGATCAATCGGCGGAGTTTTCGGAGCGTGAAATATTGTATAAAGTGCTGTTCGATATGAAACGCGACATGATGGAAATGAAAAAAATCATGGCAGAACTTATGAAAGGCCAACCAGCTGACGCGCATTTTAGAGAAGACAACGCACAGTTTTTTAGTCAGATTCAACAGGAAATACAGCAAAATCAAATATATTCAACACAGGTTATAACACCGGCGCCAATGGTCACTAATCCGGCACCGTATATAACGCCAGTTCACAACACATCTGTAACAGATCATGAAGAAGTAGAAGAGGAGAGTCTTTCTTTGGAAGATCGAGAGAAAGAGCTAATAATCAAGGCGCTGGAAAAGTATCGAGGGAGAAGAAAAAATGCATCAAGCGAATTGGGGATTTCAGAAAGAACCTTGTACCGAAAAATAAAAGAGTACGGAATTACGCTTTAATCGATGATGAGAAAGCTCCTCTTTTTATTAATGGTTTCTATTGCATTTGTATCGTGCAGAATTTCGCTTAACGCCGGAGACGCTGGAAAT
The DNA here is from genome assembly GCA_040403315.1 of Flavobacteriales bacterium. Taxonomy (GTDB): domain Bacteria; phylum Bacteroidota; class Bacteroidia; order M30B66; family M30B66; genus CAMCXT01. Next base: position 286,616 of record JBBAKX010000001.1, on the reverse strand, counting down.
GCAAAGTCGATCAGCATTTTGTTCTTTCCGAACAACTCAAGTTTGGTTCAGCCTACGTTGAGTCAATCGTTTACAGAAGACCTAAGAAATTTTTTTCAAACACAAAGTCGCTTAGAGCTTACCGCCAAAAACGGTGATCTAAGAATTGAAGGTTCGATAACCGATTACCGAGTTTCTCCGATTGGCATTGGAAACAACACTGCAGCTTCAAACAGGCTTACCATTACTGTGAATGTAATTTTTACCAATACAAAAGACGCTGAAAAAGATTTCGAACAGAGCTTTTCGCGTTTTGCCGATTTTCCATCTAGTGCGAATTTAGTTTCTGTGGAAGCAGATTTAATTCGAGAGATCAACCAACAATTGGCTCAAGATATATTCAACAAGGCTTTGATTAACTGGTAATGAACCGGAACGAATTTCTAGCTCGAGCGGCCGACTATTCTACGCTTCAAGATTCAGACATTGTTGGCCTGAAGGAAGTATTGGGCAGATATCCGTATTTTCAATCCGCTAGAACTTTGTTGGTAAGATCGCTGAAGAGCGCCGATGATTTTTCTTTTCAAGAGGAATTGAAAGATGCTTCCCTTCATGCGGGCGATCGAAAATTACTTTGGGAAATCGTAGTGGGGCGGAATGCAAAAACACAGCTCAGCGCAAGCGAAGCTATTACAGAAACACCGCTAAAAGTAAAAACTTTTCAAGAAGAAACCGACAGTTTGGTTTTAGAAACCGAAGTCGAGTCCAAAATAGAGATACCGCCTTTTGAAGAAATAGATGTAGCCGAACCGAAATCAGATCTTTTGGCTGAGGAGTTGGAGAGTTTGCCTGAAATGCCAAAGGTGGAAATTTTAATTAAGGCCGATCAACCTACTAATAATTTAGTGGAAGCAATTGCATTGGATTCTTTGCCAGAACCAGAAAAGTTGAGTTTTACAGAATGGCTTAAGCGTAATCGTTCTTCAGCTGCTGCTAAGTCGAATTTGGCTGCTTCGCCTGAAATAAAAAAAGAAGAAGTTTCGGATTCCAAAAGTCCAACACCAATTAAAGCAGAGGAAGATTCGATCATAAATAAATTTATTAAAACAGAGCCCAGAATATCGCAGCCAACAAAGGCCTCTTTTTTCTCACCTGTTGATATGGCAAGACGAAGTGTTGAAGACCGCGACGACTTGGTATCTGAAACCTTGGCAAAAATTTATGCATCACAAGGCGATCATCAACGTGCAATTCGGATCTACATCAAATTAAGTTTGTTATATCCCGAAAAAAACAGTTACTTTGCCGCCCTTATAGAAAACTTGGAAAATCCTTCTTAAAAGCGCCATGTCATACCTAGTTTCCATACTCATCCTTATTACTTGCATTCTCTTAGTGCTGATCGTTTTGGTTCAGAATTCTAAAGGAGGCGGACTTTCATCATCGTTTTCATCTAGCAACCAAGTGATGGGCGTTAGAAAAACAACCGACTTTCTCGAAAAGGCTACTTGGACTCTTGCTGGAGTTTTAATTGTTCTTTGCCTTGCATCAACTGCAATCAATACAAAAGGTACTGAAGGCAATGTGGAAACTATTTCTACCAAAAAAGCCGAAGAAGGTGGAGCTGCTCCTGCTGCGCCAGCGCCAGTAGCCGCACCTGCACCTGCTCCAGCACCTGCGAATTAGTAAGTAGTTACATCAAACATATTTGTGCCAGACTGTCAGTGCAGTCTGGTTTTTTTATTTTTATAGGTCACATCGACTGACAAAAACTACAACAAATTGGTAGAAACTGTTGCTGGCATATTGTTCGCTGACAGTCTGCGCGAAACAATTTGTTTAACACTAAAAACACAAGCTATATGTCAGATGTAACAATTCGTCCTCTTCAGGATAGGGTTCTTGTTGAAGCTGCTGCTGCAGAAGAAAAAACAGCAGGAGGAATAATCATTCCGGATACCGCTAAAGAAAAGCCACAACGTGGCCGTATCGTAGCAGTAGGAAATGGTAAGATAGATGAGCCACTTACGGTGAAAGTCGGAGATGAAGTGCTTTACGGAAAATACGCAGGGACTGAAATCTCTTTCAATAACAAAGAGTACTTAATCATGCGTGAGTCGGACATTTTTGCAATTCTTTAATTCACAAAACTTAATTTTCAATCAAGATGGCAAAAGAAATCACCTTTAACCTCGATGCTCGCGATCAACTGAAGCGTGGCGTTGACGCCTTGGCCAATGCAGTAAAAGTTACACTTGGCCCAAAAGGCCGTAACGTGATTATTGATAAAAAATTTGGCGCACCAACCATAACAAAAGATGGTGTAACGGTTGCTAAGGAAATCGAATTGGTTGATCCAATCGAAAATATGGGAGCGCAGATGCTTAAAGAAGTTGCATCAAAAACGGCAGACATTGCTGGAGATGGAACTACAACAGCAACAGTGCTCGCTCAAGCAATTGTAACAGCTGGTTTAAAGCACGTTGCTGCGGGTGCAAATCCAATGGATTTGAAGCGCGGTATCGACAAAGCAGTAGCATTAATTGTTGCGAACCTAGCTAAACAAAGCACAGCAGTGGGCGACGACAACAAGAAAATTGAACAAATTGCTACCATTTCTGCTAACAACGACCACGCTGTTGGTAAACTTATCGCACAAGCAATGGAGCGCGTAAAGAAAGAAGGCGTTATTACAGTTGAAGAGGCAAAAGGAACCGAAACAACAGTTGAAGTTGTTGAAGGGATGCAGTTCGACCGCGGATACATTTCGCCATACTTTGTAACTGACGCAGAAAAGATGGAAGCGGTTCTTGAGAATCCATACATCTTGATCTATGACAAGAAGATTTCTTCAATGAAAGATCTTCTTCCTATTCTTGAAAAGGCAGTTCAAACAGGGCGTCCGTTATTAATCATTGCAGAAGATGTTGATAGCGAGGCTCTCGCAACATTGGTGGTAAATAAAATCCGTGGCTCTTTACGCATTGCAGCAGTAAAAGCTCCAGGATTTGGTGATCGTCGTAAGGCTATGTTGGAAGACATCGCAATCCTTACTGGTGGTCAATTGATCTCTGAAGAGAGAGGTTACAAGCTAGAAAATGCAGACCTTACATATTTAGGTCGTGCTGAAAAAATCTCGATCGACAAAGACAACACAACAATTGTTGGAGGTGCTGGTGCCAAGGAAGATATTACTGCACGCGTAAATCAGATTAAAGCGCAAATGGAATCAACCACTTCCGATTATGATCGCGAGAAGCTTCAAGAGCGTTTGGCGAAACTTGCTGGTGGTGTTGCAGTACTTTACGTTGGTGCGGCTACTGAAGTTGAAATGAAAGAGAAAAAAGACCGAGTTGATGATGCTTTACATGCAACCCGTGCGGCTGTTGAAGAGGGTATTATTCCAGGAGGTGGAGTAGCTTACATTCGTGCAATTGAATCATTGGACGGAGTGAAAGGTGAAAACGACGACGAAACATTTGGATTTAATATCGTAAAACGTTCGTTAGAAGAGCCTCTTCGTCAGATTGTTGCTAATGCAGGTGGCGAAGGCTCAATCGTGATTCAGAAAGTGAAAGAGGGCACTGGTGATTTTGGTTACAATGCTAGAACTGAGGTATATGAAAATATGCTAGCAGCTGGTGTTATCGACCCTACCAAGGTTGCTCGTGTAGCGCTTGAAAATGCAGCATCAATTGCTGGTATGCTCCTCACTACCGAATGTGTGCTTTCTGAAAAGAAAGAAGAAGGCTCTGCAATGGCTCCTAACCCAGGAATGGGCGGAATGGGTGGCATGATGTAATTGAGTTAAATTCTGATAAAAAGCCCCTGAATCTTACTTCAGGGGCTTTTTCGTTTATGCAAGGCTGAAAACAATGTGCATTCGAACTTTTTTTTTGTAAGTTAGCAAAACCACACTATGCGCATAATCATTTGCCTTCTCCTTTTCTTTGCACATTCATCTATTCTTAGTGCACAAACCTTGCACTTAGGAGGAGGGCTTTCTTATTACAACAACTATCTACTTAATAAGGATATTGATTTTGTAGGTGATGACTCCGTTTACGTGTTTTCTGGAGCAATGGGTGGCGGATTGATGGGGGCTTTTTACTTTGATTATGGTGGTTACTATTATCGAAAAATGTACGGAATCAAAACCGAACTCAACTTCTCAAGAATTGGCCAATCCTACAAGGTTTACCCTGGAGGCGGCGCTGCAAAACCAGAAGTGTATTATCGATTCAGAACTAAACTAGATTACATTGATGTTCCTTTGCTTTTTAATTTTTGCCCGAGCCACCACCAAGGGTTCACATTAGATTTAGGGCCGCAGATTTCTTTTTTACGAAAGGCCAACGTTGTAGCTGAAGAAAGCAGAGTCGAAAACCCAAATTATCCAGTTCTTTCAAAACATGATTTTCGACCAATCACTTATTCGGGAGTTATTGGCATTGGCTGTTTTTACAATTTCACTGAATCGTTTGCTATGATCGGTACATTTCGAACTGGTTATACATTTTCAGACATTCGCTTAAACAACACCGAATTGATTAGTTATTCAACTACCAAAAGATTTTGGGCTGGTGCATACATAATGGGGATTTATAAGTTCAACAAGTATTACTCCAACCGTAACAGAGGGTACAAGTATTATGTGAAACGGTTGAAGAAAAACTAATGGTAGCTTGTATAGCTGGAGCCACGGGGCTTACTGGCTCATTTTTGGTCGCTAAACTTCTGCAAGATCCGACTATGATTAAGGTGTATGCATTGGTTCGTAAACCAACAGGAATAGCCTCTTCAAAACTTCATGAAATAGTTTTTTCCGATGATTTTTCTGCGATCGATTTGCCGGAAAATCCTGATTGTTTTTTCTGCTGTTTGGGCACCACGATCAATAAAGCAGGAAGCAAACAAGCGTTTCGCCAAGTTGATGTTGTCTTACCACAACAACTAATTACAATGGCTGAAAAATGCCAATCGAGGAGCTTTGTCTTACAGTCTTCATTAGGAGCCAATGTTCTATCGGGCAATTTTTATTTAAGCTGTAAAGGAGAGGCTGAGGAGTTTCTGCGGAAATCGAAAATTTCTTCGAAGTGCACGTTTAGGCCCTCTATCCTTGCTGGGCCAAGAAAGGAATTCCGATTGGGGGAAAAGATCGGGTTGTTTTTTATGAAAATGCTACGGCCTATTTTGATTGGAAAATTAAAAAGATACCGGGCCGTTCATGTTGAAAAAGTGGCAGATGCTATGATTCGTGTGGCAAAAAATCAAGCGCCGGGATGGCTGATCATAGAATCGGAAGCGCTTTGACCGTTTGATCTTTTGGCTTTCGGATCGAAAGCAACGAAAACATTTAGATAAATCGCTCGTGACCACCGAAACAACAACGGAGCAAGCCCCAATAAAGCAAGTGTGTTGGTGATGAAGTATCTTATAGGATCGAAGCCAAACATGAAATTTACCATTACAACGGCAACACTTAGCGCTACACCGAGGCCATAAGAAACATACATGGATCCTTGAAAAAATCCGGGTTCTCTTTCGAAGTGAAGTGCACAAACCGGACAGTCGGCGTGCATCTTGTCCCAGTTTTCAATTTTATATGGATTCTTATTGATGAACAATGAGCCTTGGTGGCATTTCGGGCAAGTTTGAGCAACAACCGAATATAATTTTGAAGAACTGAACGCCATTGTGATTGAATTTACTGCAAATGTAGATTGAAGTTTTTAAGCAGTACATGATTAATATCACAATTTGATGATTGCTGTCAGAAAAGCTGGTTAAGCGGATTACCTTTGCCGCTAAATGATCACAGTAGGAAATCTTTCAGTATTATTTGGTGGCAAACCATTGTTTGAGGACATCTCATTTATGATTCAGCCCCGCGATAAGGTTGGTCTCACCGGGAAGAACGGTGCAGGAAAATCAACCATGTTAAAAATTATTGCTAGGATGCAAGAGCCAACCAAAGGCACGATATCGGTGCCGAATGGCTATCGAATTGGATACTTGCCTCAGGAAATGAAGCACGCATCTGGCAAAACGATTTTCGAAGAAGCAAAAACGGCATTTAAAGAAGTGCTGGAATTGGGAGGCGAACTCAATGATTTAAGTAAGCAGCTTGAAACTCGCACCGATTATGAAACGGAAGAGTACCATGCAATCATTGAAAGGCTAAACGAAGTTGGACAGCGGCTTTCATTATTGGGCACAGGAAGTATTGATGGAGAAACTGAGAAGATTCTTCTTGGATTAGGGTTTTCTCACGCAGACCTACATCGCCAAATGGATGAGTTTTCAGGTGGCTGGAAAATGCGCGTTGAGTTGGCAAAGATCTTACTTCAAATGCCCGATGCAGTGCTCCTCGATGAGCCTACGAATCACCTCGACATAGAGTCGATTCAATGGTTAGAAGGTTTTCTTTCAACCTATCCGGGAGCTGTTGTTTTGGTGTCGCACGACAGGGCATTTCTCGACGCTGTTACTATTCGAACAATCGAAATTACACTTGGGAAAATTGAGGATTATAAAGCCTCTTACAGCCGCTACGTAGTTCTTAGGAAAGAGCGAAGAGATCAGCAGATGGCGGCTTACATGAATCAGAAAAAAATGATTGATGATACCGAGAAGTTCATCGATCGTTTCAGAGCCAAAGCTTCGAAAGCCGTTCAAGTGCAATCGCGCATTAAGCAATTGGATAAAGTTGAACGCATCGAAGTAGAACAGGAAGACACGGCTGCGATGCACTTTCGTTTCCCTGATGCTCCTCGATCTGGTAAAGTTGTAGTTCACGTTGAAGAAGTAAAGAAAAGCTTCGGCGAGAAACAGATTTTGAAAGGGCTCGACTTGATGGTGGAACGAGGCGATAAAATCGCTTTTGTGGGTCGAAATGGAGAAGGCAAAACAACCCTTTCCAAAATCATTACTGGAAATCTCAGTTGTGAAGGGAAAGTTGAACTCGGGCACAACGTTAACTTGGGATATTTCGCTCAAAACCAGGCAGAATTGCTTGATCCTAAAGCTTCTGTCCTAGAGACACTTGAAAGCGTGGCGCGGAATGTTACTACGATGCAGCTTCGCAATATTCTTGGTTCATTCTTGTTTAGCGGCGAAACAGTAGACAAAAAAGTTCAGGTGCTTTCGGGTGGTGAAAAGGGTAGATTGTCGCTTGCTAGGTTGTTGTTGGAGCCTGTGAATTTATTGGTGCTCGATGAGCCAACCAATCACCTCGATATGCGCTCGAAAGACATTTTGAAGTCGGCGCTGCAACAGTACAACGGAACGATGATTCTTGTATCGCACGATAGGGAGTTCTTGGATGGCTTGTGCAATAAGGTGGTTGAGTTTAAAGAAGGAAAGATCAAAGAATTCCCTGGAGGCATTTTTGAATTCTTGCAAAGTCGAAAACTCGATACACTGAAACAACTCGAGCAAGTAAAAGCCGAAAAGGTTGTGCAGCAAGAAAAAAAGCAACAAGAAAAGGTTGTTGAACAGAGAAATCCGAACAACGACAAGGAACTGAAGCAGCTGCAAAACAAGATTCGCAACACTGAAACAAAAATCTCGGAACTTGAAAATGCCGTTGCTGAGCTTGAAACTCAATTGGCAGACCCAGATGTGTATGCTAAGCCAGAAGAGTCGCAAAAGCTATTGAAGGCACATGAACTTCGCAAGAAGGAGCTTGATGATTTAGTGGCTCAATGGGAACAGATGATCGAACGCCAGGAAGAACTATCTAGATAAGTTCTACCCATTTCCTGTTATCTGCCAAGTTTTGCCAGGCAGAGATTTGATCATACCCTTAAACTCCAAAGAGAGGAGACTTGCTGTAACGTGGTTGATCCGCATATCGGTGTTTCTAAGAATTTGATCGAGCTCTTGAACGCCCTGACGGACTAATTTGAGCAATAATTCTTCGTTGTCGGTAAGTTCGATTTGAATCTTTGTTTGAATAGCAACGGGTTGTTTTGGAGAAGATTTCCATCCGAGATGCCAAGACAGGTCTTTCGCCTGGGTTAAAATCGCAGCACGGTTGTTCCGAATGAGCAAATTGCATCCATTCGAATAGTCGTCGGTAACCCTTCCTGGAACTGCAAATACATCACGGTGATAAGATGTAGCAATATCGGCAGTTATGAGCGCTCCGCCGGATGAGGCTGCCTCAACGACCACTACTGCATCAGCAAGTCCCGCAATGATTCGATTTCGAATGGGGAAATTCACTCGATCGGGTTTCGTTCCAGTAGGAAAGTCGCTTACCAAACCGCCAAAGCTTTCCATTGCTCTAGCCAGATTTTTATTCGAGCTGGGATAAACGCGGTCGAGCCCATGTGCCAAGGCGGCAATATTCTGAATGCCAGAATCCCGAGCGTATCGATGTGCTGCTGTATCGATTCCATAAGCCAATCCACTAATTAAGGTGCATTGATGAAGCTCGAGCTGATTAACTAGTTCTTCTGTAGCCCTAATTCCATAAGGTGTAGCCTTACGGGTGCCAACTAGTGCAACAAAGCGCGGCGCATTCAGGTCCATTTCGCCACGCGTATACAACACCACTGGTCCATCGTCGCATGCATTTAATCGTCGAGGATATTCAGGATCGTTTAGTGTTAAACAGTTGATCTGGTATTTTTGGATACTCTCTAACTCGCGTTCAGCTCGAAAATAAGTTTCTCTAACACTGTTGTCGCGGAGCCAGCGTTGTTTAAAATCTTTGAAGCTTCCTTTCTTTAACTCCCTGAAAAATTCGGAAGCAGTTCCCGACGTTTGAAGAATTTTTCGGGCTGTAATGTGCCCAACGCCTGGCAATAATGACAAAGCGATGGTGTGAAGAAGTTCGTCGGATGGCTGCACGCATTGAAGATTTTGTACATTGCAAGTTACAAATCAAGAACGTAGGCATTGAATATGTTGACAAATCGTATTTTTAATTCCATTTGGTTGCTTTATTTTCTTTTTTGTGCACAATCTGTTGTTGCACAAGTGGAGAGAGCGCAGATTTCTGGAGTCGTGAAAGATGCAAACGGAGAGTTGTTACCCGCCGTTGCAGTATATGCTGTTGGGGCAGAAACATCAGGAATTATTACCGACATCAACGGCAATTATAAGCTTAGTGTAATGCCGGGAACGCGGACTGTTATGTTTCGACAAATTGGTTTCAAAACCGTTGAAAAGGCTATCGATATCAAACCGAATGAACAACTCTCGTTGAATATTGTACTCGAAAGCGAATCGAAAGAGCTAGAAACATTTGTTACTACTGCGGGTAAGTATGAACAGAATATTGAGCGACTCACTGTGAGTTTGGAGGTGCTCAAGCCAAATATTATTGAAAACAAGAATACCACTTCAATCGACAATGCCTTACAGCAAGTTCCGGGTGTGAGTATTGTTGACAATGAACCTCAAATTCGCAGTGGAAGCGGTTATAGTTTTGGCGCCGGCAGCCGAGTAATGATTTTGGTAGATGACCTACCGTTGCTTTCTGGAGATGCTGGACGACCAAGTTGGGGCTTTATTCCGGTTGAAAACATCGAGCAGGTTGAGGTGATCAAAGGAGCATCATCTGTACTTTACGGATCGGCAGCTTTAAGTGGTGTGTTGAATATTAGAACTGCTTATCCGCGCGACAAACCACAAACGAAAGTGAATGTGTTTTCTGGCGTTTACAACAATCCAAGAAACAAGGATGCGATTTATTGGGGCGATAACAATCCAACTTATTCAGGAGTAAACTTTTTCCATTCGCGAAAGGTGGGAAATTTGGACGTAGTTGTAGGAGGAAATTTCTACAACGATAATGGATTCAAAGCAGCATCTCCAGTTGATGTAACCGACACCACTTTTAATCCATTTGCTGAACAGCGCGGAGAGTTTGAAAACCGAGCGAGAATCAATGCAAATTTGAGGTACCGCAGCAAGAAAGTGGAAGGCTTATCTTTTGGTGTAAACTTTAACGGGATGCTTTCCCGATCAACGGGAACCTTGATTTGGTTTAATGCCGATACAGGAATGTATCGATCGTATCCAGGTTCGGTTACATTGACCTTGCAGAGTGTTTATTATGTAGATCCTTTCGTGACTTACATTGGTAAAAAGGGTTTCAGACATACTTTGAGAAATCGCTTTTTCCACCTGAACAACAACAACGACAACAACCAAGCGAACAAAAGTGATTTGTTTTACAGTGAATACCAAGCTCAGAAGAATTTCACGTCAGGCTTTCTGAAGGGAACCTTATTTACCGCAGGAGCTTTGCATTCGTACACGTTTGGTGTTTCGGATTTGTACAAAGGAAATCTATCTGATACAGTGAACGCACAAGCTTCATCTGGCAGCAGAAACGTAGCCGCATATTTACAGCTCGAACGAACATTCTGGGATCGACTTACGCTAAGTGCGGGTGCCCGTTATGAGCATTTTTCGATTAGTAGTCCGCGGTTTAACGAAGGCGATTCTGTTGCAGTTAGCACCGAAGGAAAGCCAGTTTTTCGAGCCGGGATGAACTTGCAGTTGCACAAAGCCACATTCTTGCGGGCATCATTCGGACAAGGATACCGCTTCCCTACAATTGCGGAGAAATTTATCAAAACCCGTGTGGGACCAATTTTGATTTATCCGAACGACAGTCTTAAATCAGAGAGTTCTTGGAATGCTGAAGTAGGCGTGAAGCAAGGATTTAAAATTGGTGGTTTTAAGGCATACGCTGATTTGGTGTGGTTTATCCAACGATTTGAAGACAACATTGAGTTTAATTTCGGAAAGTTTGGCCCATTAGATCCGAACCAGCTTTTTGGATTGGGCTTCGCGTCGTTGAATATTGGCGAAACAAAAGTTACAGGTTGGGACGCATCGATCGCCGGAACTGGCATGATTGGAAAAAACACTATATCGATTTTGACCGGTTACACATACACTTTACCAATTGCTTTGCAACCAAACAAACCTTATCCAGTTGATTATGCCGGAGAGCCGGTAACATATTCTACATCTTCGTCAGACTCGACTGGTTATTTGTTGAAGTACCGTTTCCAGCATTTGTTTAAGGCAGATGTTGAGTTTTCTCGAGGAGCATGGACTATAGGTGGAAGCTGCCGTTACAATAGCAACATGCAGAATATCGATAAGATTTTTGAAGACCTTGACGATTTCTTAGGGATTTTAGGAGAGCCTAAGCCAGGATTAAAGCCTTACCGTGAAGCAAACAACGATGGTGTCTGGGTATTTGATGCGCGTTTGATTTACAAGGCGACCGATAAGATTGCGTTTTCGTTTATTGTGAACAATTTATTGAACGCCGAGTACGCACTTCGTCCGATGTCGATTGAGTCGCCACGCACAACTGCTTTACAGTTAACGGTAGGATTTTAAGGAGTTGGATGCCCGGCTTAGGGATTGAGCCCCATCAGGGCGAAAGCCCGACCTGTAGCTTGCGGAAGGGAAGCCCCAAAAAATCAGGAAAGATATTTCCCAACGATCGGCATTCTGCGTCCTGTCCCGAAGGCTTTGGGCGTTACACGAAGCACCGGAGGTGTTTGGTATCGCTTGTATTCGTTGGTGTTTACTAACTTCAAGATTCGGTTTACGAGTGCTGCATCGAAACCGAGAGCGATGATTTCGGCGGGGCCTTTACGGAGCTCGATGTAGTGGAAAAGCACTTGGTCGAGGATGTCGTATTCGGGCAGTGAATCGGAGTCTTTTTGATCGGGCCTCAATTCGGCGCTGGGTGCTTTGGTGAGGATGTTTTCGGGGATAATTTCACGGTCGCCGTTGATGTATTGAGCGAGCTGATACACGCGTGTTTTGTACACATCGCCGATTACTGAAAGTCCGCCGCACATGTCGCCGTAAAGCGTTCCGTACCCAACAGAGGCTTCGGATTTATTGGAAGTATTGAGTAAAATATAGCCGTGTTTGTTGCTTAAAGCCATGAGCATGACTGCACGAATTCTGGCTTGTACATTTTCTTCGGTTAGTCCAGTAGGCTTGTTTTCGAAATGAGGGTTTAGCTCGTCCAGCAAGGTGTTAACTGTACTCTGGATGGGTACTTCAGCAATTCGTCCACCAAGATTTTCGGCCAACTTCACTGAATCGTTGATGGAATGATCCGATGAATATTGAGAAGGCAACATAACGCCAAGTACATTTTCTGCTCCGAGCGCTTCGGCCGCTAGTGCGTAAACAACTGCAGAATCGATTCCACCTGAAAGTCCGAGGATCGCTTTGGAGAAGCCCATTTTTCGAAAGTAGTCGCGAATGCCTAAAATGAGTGCACTGTGCACCCGAGAAATGGTGATTTCTGGGTGAGATGAAAAGGCGCTTTCGGCCGCAAACGGGACAAATTTGGCCGTTTTCACCCAATCGAGATCGAAGTGGCGGAAGTCTTCACGGAAGTAATCGAGTTCGTTTACCACATTGCCATCGCGGTTCATCACTAGCGATCCACCATCGAAAATTAGTTCTGTTTGTGCACCAGCATGGTTCACATAAAACACTGGCAAATTGTACTTGCTCGCCGTTTGGTGCAAAACACGCTTGCGGTTTTCTGCATGGTTTTCAGAAAACGGTGAAGCTGCAATGTTAATGATGAAGTCGGGTTGCTGTTGGATAAGTTCATCCATTGGCCACCGGCGGTACATTTTGTCTTCTTCAACATCCCAAAGGTCTTCGCAGATGGTGAGTGCGATTTTTTTGCCCATAAACGGCACGCACTTAAACTCGCTGTTGGGTTCGAAGTATCGGTATTCGTCGAAGACATCGTAGTTGGGCAGCAGGGTTTTGTGGACAACCTGACTCACTGCGCCATTTTCAAAGAAATAAGCTGAATTGAAAAGGTTTTTTCCTTCGCTCCGCGGATTTACGGTTGGTGCTCCAACGATCGCGGCAACACCAATACATGCTTGAGCAATCTCGCTGATGGCATGGTTACAACGCGCAATAAAGTCGCTAAATTCAAGAAAATCTAGCGGAGGATACCCGCAAACAGCGAGTTCAGGAAAAACAACCAAATCGACGCCTTCAGCTTTTGAAAGGTTGATGTGATTGATAATTTTTCGCGTGTTTTCTTCGAAATTCCCTATGTGGAAATTTAGTTGCGCAAGGGCAATTCTCATAGGTTAGAATAAAATCCCGACGTTCAGCATCATGTGATTAGTGATGCCTCTTTCACGAACAAAGTTGAAATCATCTGAAATGGAAAGAGCGCCTGTTTTTTGTTGATCCTTTAGAATGTTTGTTAAGCCATTGTTGAATATAACCGATACTACAAGTGAAGTGTTTTCACTCAAATTGTATTCAGCGCCACCACCAACAAGCAAGGCTCCTCTAAAAAGATTTATAGATTCGTTCGAATTGGTATTGGTAGTAGTGGTTTCTTCCCCACCAATTTCTTCAGTAAATTCTGTGCTTGCTTTGTATCGAAAACCCGCACTTAAACCAAAATTCATGAAATATCGCATGTGCCCAATTTCTTTTGTGCGGCCTTTGATCATAAAGGGAAGCTCAATAAAACGCATCTTATAAAGCTGATCAAAGTCGTAGTTCAACAAAAGGCTTTTTCTTGCTCTGCCGGTTAATTTTCCAGTAGAATAACTAATATCGACACCTGTAGAAATCAGGAATGTTTCGTTGAGCAAAATTTCAACTTGTGGCCCCCAGTTGAAGCCCAATCGCAAACCTCCGCCATTCACTTCGTATTCTTCAGAAATACCGGCACTGTTAAGGTCGAAATCTTGTTTAATCCAAGAAAAAAGTGGAGCTATTTTCATCCCGAAGCGAATTTTTCGATTGGTTTCCTGGGCCTGAAGCACGAAAGGAGAAAGAAGAATAACGATGAGTAACTTTTTCATTTGTCGATATATTGGTAAACAACGCGTTTGGCCGATGCACTATATTGTTAATTTTGGCCGTTGTTATTCGCAAAGATAGTAGGATACGTTGAGTATGCAGGTAGTTCTGAGAGTTCTCATTCTGATTTTTTTAACAGTCTTTTCAGCCTGCGGGGGAAGTGATTCCAGCAAGCCAGAAAACCGCGTCCCAGATGCCGAAGATCTCGGTATTGCTGCGGTGGAGTTGGAAATTGACCGCTTCGAGCAAGACCTTTTCAAGTGCACCAAAGAAACATTTGTTGGCGATACCTTAAAGCTCAGCCGAAAATACGGATCCTTTTTCCCAATTTTTGTAGTTGATATTATCCGTATCGGTGGTCCGAAAAACCCGATGTTTCGCGAAAGCTTGTTGGGCTTTTTGAACGATCCAGATGTGAAATCGGTTTACGAAGAGGTGCAAAAGCAATATCCAGATGTTTCGTTCATAAAAGAAGGGCTTTCTCCAGCCTTCAACCGTTACCATGTTTTGTTTCCCGATTCTGTAGTGCCCAAAATTGTAACTATGGTGTCGGGGTTTAATTACAATATAGCGGCAACCGATTCATCGGTGGCCATCAGCTTGGATTTGTACTTAGGCGAAAAATGTAAGTTCTACGAATTGCTTGCCATGCCGGCATATAAAATCAAGAACATGAATCGGAATCAAATTGTAACCGATGCAATTCGAGGTTTTCTGCTTGCTAATTATGAGATGAAGTTCACAACCGACGATTTGATCAGTTGGATGATTTATCACGGAACAATAAATTATGTTGCCATGCAGCTATTGCCGGATGTATCAGAAGCATCGATCATGGCATATGATGAAGCACAACTTACTTGGTGCAAAGAAAATGAGCAAAAAATCTGGTCACATTTTATCGACCAGAAACTCTTTTACTCGACAGATTTTAATAATCAAGTGAACTATATCAATGATGGGCCGTTTACGCCAGGGTTTACAAAAGACACACCGCCTAAAATGGGAGTTTGGCTTGGCTTGCAATTGGTAAAAACCTACATGAGTAAACATCCAGATGTTACAATTCCACAGTTACTTTCTACTAAAAATGCCCACACATTATTTAATGAATCGGGCTACAAACCAGTAAAAAAATGAGTGATAAATCGACTTCCGACATTGTTTTGAAAGTACAGCTCGATGCGCACAAAGTTCCAGAAACGATTCACTGGGACGCCACCGATAACAATGTGATAAATCGACCTGCAAATGCTATGATGCTTTCGGTTTGGGACCCAAATGAGCAAAATACCTTGCGTGTAGATTTATGGACCAAAGAAATGACGGTCGATGACATGAAGAAATTCATCCACCAGAGCATTTTCATGATGGCCGATACTTTACAAAAAGCAACAGGGGAAATCCTGATGGCAGAAACAATGCGCGATTTTGGTCAGTACTATGGCGAAAAGCTTGGTTTGGTAGATCCACCGCAAGAAGAAGCATAATGAAACAAGTCCTTTTGATTTTAGGTGTTTTGTTTGGCACTTTGCTGAATGGGCAGCTTTTTATCAAAGGCGGCAATACCGTTTTAACGGTATTGGACAATTGTACATTTTTCATAAACGATTCTCTGGTTGTTGAGGAGGGTGCTTCTTTGCTAAACAGTGGCGAGTTGAATGTAAATGGCCACATCAAAAACCAAGGTATATTTTCAAATTCCCAAACGGTTGATTTATCTGGCAACTTCATTCAAAACGGAACATTTAGCTCATTAAACAATTCCGATTTTTTACTCAGTGGTGCAAACCAAGAAATAGCAGGCAGCGGTTTCATTGAATTGGGCAATTTTAGCTGCACTGGCGATGGCTTGAAGACGCTTTCTCAAACTGTATCATGCTCAAAATTGGCGATCAACAATAGCAAGATTAATACACAAGCGGACTCACTTATCGTATTAACTGATTCGCCTGATGCAATAACAAGAAATTCTGGCTGGGTGTTTTCGGATCAAAACGGTGGTTTGTTTAGAAACTTATTTCAAGGGCAGCTCTCCATTTTTCCAGTTGGAAGTGCTACGCAATATCGTCCACTTAAGATAGGCGCACCAACATCATTCGGGCAGATCGGATTACGTTTTGCTGATGTAAGCGCAGCTATTGAAGGCATTCCGCTTGTTTTGGTAAGTCCTGAAATCTGCAATGTCGACGACCGATTCTATTTCAGAATTTACGGAAATATTGGTGAGCTAAATATCGAATCAATTGCTGAAACTTCTTTTACAGAGGGCTTTTTGCCTTGGGCTTACACCTCTGTTGAAGTTCAAGTTCAATGGGCGATTTCAGAGGTAACTTCTGGGCTCCAAAACGATAGTTTAACAACCCAATGGGCGGTTAACCTCCAAAACGGCTTGGCGATTTCGCCTTATCTTGCAAGACCATCGATGCCCGAAATTTTTGGACCAGATACATTGTGCATAAACAGCCCGTTTGTGATGTACGAAGTCGCTAACGCCAACAATGACTTCAATTATTTATGGTCTGTTTCGGGCGGTCAAGTGACTGGAAGCTCCAATACAAGTGAAATTGCCATTGATTGGGAGAACTCGCAATCTGGAAATGTTTCCTTATTGGTTTCAGAAACCAACGGATGCAGTTCCTTCCCGGCGTCGTTGAATGTATTTTTTAATCCTCGCCCTGTAGCGGCATTCATTGTTGAATTACCTGTCTATCCTTCCACGGGAGAAAACATCAGTTTTATCAACCAATCAACAGGTGGGGTTGCCTATTTCTGGAGTTTCGGAAACGGAGAAGTTTCATCGATTATTAACCCTTTTGAAGATTATTCAGAACCGGGTAATTACATCGTAGAGTTAAAAGTTCAAGATGAAAATGGATGCAGAGATTCAGTGCGCACGGAAATACAAATTCCTGAAGACCTCATTTTTCCAGATGCATTTTCCCCAAACGGGGATGGCATCAACGACTTCTTTCAAATTCAATCGAGTGGTATGAAAGATTACTCCCTACAAATTTTTGATCGTTGGGGAAATCAAGTGTTTGAGTCGAACAAACCTGGATATCAATGGAATGGCAGAACATCTACCGGCACACTTGTACCTGCAGGAACTTATTTTGTGCTTTTGAGAGCAGCGGGAGCAACAAAAGTTTTCGAGAAACGCACCAGCATTAGCGTTTTTTACTGATCAAAATTTCGAGAAAAGCGGGTTTGTTTCTTCAATATAATTCAAAAGCTCTTCTCTGCCATAACTGGTTTCAGCTGAAGTTACGAATATTGGAGGCAATTCTTCCCAGTCCTTCAGCAATTCGCGCTTATATGCGGCAAGCTTTGATTGAAGCTGAGTTTTTCCGAGTTTATCGGCTTTTGTAAATGCGATCGAAAACGGAACACCATTCGAAGCCATCCAAGTAAAAAATCGTAAGTCGATTGCTTGGGGCTCAAGCCGAATATCCACCAAAACAAAAAGGTTCATCAAGTTCGTTCTGCCCGAGATGTAATCCTTAATAATGTTTGAAAAATCCTCCCGTAACACTTTGGATGTTCTGGCATATCCGTAGCCTGGAAGATCGACTAAAAACCAATTTTCGTTGATAAGAAAGTGATTAATTAGTTGCGTTTTTCCTGGTCTAGCTGACGTTTTCGCAAGTCCCTTCACACGAACAAGCATATTGATCAAGGAACTTTTC
Source organism: Flavobacteriales bacterium (assembly GCA_040403315.1). GTDB lineage: Bacteria > Bacteroidota > Bacteroidia > M30B66 > M30B66 > CAMCXT01. The sequence goes on along the minus strand of JBBAKX010000001.1, from coordinate 269,097 downwards.
CCAACATTCGAACGACCGATAAAGGCATATTCTGGCAAACGAGGTGTCGGGCAGCCTTTTACTTCGCGGTTGCTGATTACAAATGTAGCGCTCTTAATGATCATAGGTTTGAAAGGTCAAGGGATGAGTCCAACCGGAACGGCTTGGAGAAGTTCTTTTGTGTATTCAGAAGTTGGGTTTTCACAAAGCGAATCGGCTTCGCCTTGATCAATTATTTTCCCATGTTTCATTACCAGAATCCTGTCGGAAAGATACCTTACTAAAGAAATGTCATGTGATATAAACAAGCAAGTGAAGCCCATTTCTCTTTTTAATTCAGAGATTAGGTTGATAATTTGAGCCTGAACCGAAACATCTAGTGCAGAAACAGCCTCATCACAAATTAAAAACACAGGATTTAAAATAAGTGCACGAGCAATGGAAAGCCGCTGCCTTTGTCCACCCGACAAAGTGCTCGGTAAACGATCGAAAAATCTTCTTGGCAAGTGCACTTTATCGAACATTTCGAGAGCCTTTTTCTTTCGCTCTTCAAATGAAGAAACCGTTTTGTGTACCAACATCGGTTCCATCACAGCATTACCAGCGGCAAGAACAGGATTTAATGATTGGTATGGATCCTGAAAAACAATTTGCATCGACTTTCTTAAAGCGCGAAGCTGGTGTTGCGAACTGTTGGTGATATCGTTTCCATCAAAAATAATTGTTCCTTCTTCTGGATCAATTAATCGAATCAAGGTTCTCCCCAAGGATGTTTTCCCTGATCCAGATTCACCAACCAGCCCTAGTGTTTCGCCAGGATAGATTTCGAAACTTACGTCATCAACAGCGTGGATGTTTTGTTTTCGAGAAGAAAAAGCACCAGACTTTCTCTCGTAACCCACTTGAAGATTTTGAACTTGTATCAGCGGTAGCTTGGAATAAATTTCTCCATGGCGCGATTCTCTTTCAGCCGAAGAAATTTGGTTTGAAGGATGAAGTGGGTTGAATCCGCTTCCAGTGCCGTTGGCCGATAAGAAATCGCTAAGAACAGGAAGACGAAACAAACGCGATTTTAATGGAGGTCTGCAAGAAAGCAGGCCGCGTGTATATGGATGAGTTGGATGATGAAACACCTCTTTTACAGTGCCATATTCAACCACCTTACCGTCTTTCATTACCAATGCTTTTTCAGCAAATCCTGATAGTAAATTTAAGTCATGCGAAATAAAAATGATTGCAGTATTGTATTCATCCCTTAAAGCTTTCATCAATTCCAAGATGCCTTTTTGGGTATTTACATCGAGCGCTGTTGTAGGCTCATCGGCGATTAAAATAGACGGCTTACACGCCATCGCCATCGCAATCATAACACGTTGCTTTTGTCCACCCGACATTTGATGAGGGTAGGACTCAAAGATTCTTTCAGGTTCGTCTAAACGAACATCCTTAAGCAACGAAATCGTTTTGGCTTTAGCCTCTAAAATGGAAAGCTCAGTATGGAGCACTATCATTTCAATAATCTGATTTCCACAGGTCATTACAGGGTTTAATGCTGCCCCAGGCTCCTGAAAAATCATGGCAATATGCTTTCCACGATAAAGTAATAACTCTTTGTCGCTCAATTGGTCTATTCTAACAGGAGATTTACCTTGTGGGAAATAAGTAATTTCTCCTGATTGAGAAGCTCCCGGTACTTGTTGAAGCAAACGAAGAATTGAAAGTGCAGTAACCGTTTTGCCTGAGCCAGATTCTCCAACAATGCCCATGATTTCGCCTGAAGCCAGTTCAAAGCTAACTTGATTGGCCGCAATGAATGGCTTATTTGAAAACTCTTGTTCGAAATGAACGGTCAATTCAGAAATGCGGAGCACTTTTTCTTTCACTACTGCAAACTTTGGGTGTCAGGATCGTTTTGTTTATGAAAATTCAACGAAAACTGACCGAAAGAATCATACTCACTATCATCTACCAATTCAATATGAACATTGGCAACATTTGTTTTTACATCCCAAACACAAAAGCCGTTGCCTAGAATAAATGCACCATAATGTTCTGTGAAGTATTCTTTAAACCCTTTGATAACCTTTACGCCTTGATCTGTTTCTTCAAAGGTGGCATCAACGATAATTTCGTAGAGGCTTCCATTTTCAAAACCATACCGAATAGCATAATCTGAGGTTTCGTTGATTTGGCCTTCATAGGTGAGAACGTTGTCGGTGAAAGATGAAGGAGCGTCTCTCTCGATTTGTTGCACTTGGTCTTGGGTGTCACCAATATTGACACCTCGGAATAGTCCGTCGTCGTTTTTCATCAAACTGGCAAAATCTTCCCCATGTTTTTCGAGGTTTCTTTTGCAAGCGCTCACGGTGAATATAAGAAGTAAACAGGGAATAAGAAATCTTGTAGGCATGGCTTATAAATACTAAGCGCAATTTACAACAATCCCTAAGAGCAAACAGGTCAGGATTATGCTATAATTTCCACATCTAGTAAGGATGGTTTTCCAGACCAAACTAAGGCAAGCTCTGCAAGTGTTCTTACATCTTCGGAACAGTATTTCACAATGTCCTCTAATGCATTTTTTTGCCAATAATGTTCTGCAACCATGTGTCCTGCCATGTTTGATTTTGGCGATTGAATTCCAAACACTTCTGCGAGCAAATTAAGTGAAGTATAGTGCTTGTAGTCGCCAAATTTCCATAATTCGAGGGTGTCGAGATGCGGTACCTCCCAAGGTTTTTTACCAGCGAGTTGCAGGCAAGGAGGCAATGGAATTCGATTAATCAGCATTCGTCTTGCGATCCAAGGAAAGTCGAACTCTTTTCCGTTGTGTGCACAGAGTTTGTTTCCAGAGGCCATGTTTCTACAAAGCCATTGCGACAGTTTACGCAACAATACTGATTCTTCTTGGTCTTGAAAAGTTCGAATTTTTAAAGTCGCGGATTTGTTGTGGAATAGAATTCTTCCAATGCTTACGCACACGACCTTTCCGAATTCCGAGTATATCCCAGCACGTTGATAAGAAACTTCTGGAGGGTCTTCCAATTTAAGCGTTGAAGCTTTGTGAATCCATAATTTTTGCCAAGTATCTGATAGCTGGCAGAATTCGGCACATTGAGGAACAGTCTCAATGTCGAGAAAGAATAGTTTTTCTGGTTCTGAAAATGGTAACATAATCCGGTATTTTTAAAAGGTTTACCGGAACAACAGCGGAACTATATCAAATAATCATTACACCCTTTTTCTCGATTACAGGAACAAGTGTTAAGAATTGTTCGGAAATCGTTTCTGGAAGGAAGATAAACTTCTTGTCGTAAATCAAATCGTTTACATAAAAGCTTACCCAGTATTCGTTGCTAAGACTAAAGACGTTCTCCATGATAGGCTCTATCTTGGCAAAGCTTTTAGCGGGCATTCCATCAATAAAATGGCGGAGAGTTGAGGTTTTAACGCTTTCCCCGTTCTGAGTTCCATAGCCTTTCGACGTTACAAGAACACCCGTTATATTAGTGTCTTTCAAATTAAGTAAGTAAACGTTCCATACTTCACCTTCTGGAGTTTCCTCTTTGATTACTGCAACGGCAATGTCGGTAACTTCTGGATATTGGATGTCTTTGATCATTTTGATATGTAAGCAAATGTAATGTTATAGGCGCTTCTAGCGTGTAACCTACCCATCATTTTATTCGTTACATTGTTGAAAACTTTGTTAATTACTTGTATTTCATAATTCTAGGAGTTAGTTTTACACCTGAATGCAAACGTGAAAATTATGAAGCATCTCAACTTAAATCGTCTAAACCTAATGGTGTTGCTGCTTTTCAGCACAGGAATCATAGCTCAAGATATGAGTTTTTTGCCTGACCCAGGAAAGACCTTCCGTAAACAAACGCGTAAACAAACCCCTCCAATTAAAACCAAATACCATTTTGGCGTAGGCGTAGTATCTGGTAGGGAGTATTTGGTTCAGCAAGACTTAATGGACCCCAAAGGGAAATTCAAATCTTCGGGCGTATTCTCAGAAGATGGAAATAAAAGCGCCGACATTCGTTACACTTACGACGCAGCTGGTCTTCTTACACGTAAGGAAACTCGTTTTATCGGCAAAAATTTGAAGGAGGTTGTTGTTTACAACGCTGCTGGAAAGCCCGACAAGTTGGAAACGAGAACAAAAGGTGATACTTTAATTTCCTTAACCCAATATTTATACGATGCCAAAGGTTTTCCTTCGGAGGAACATGACTACGGAGGTGAAAAACTCATCAGAAAACGAATTTTTGAAGACACTAGATCAGACAAAAATCAGTTGCTTCAAACATGTCATTATGAGCTCGATTCAACAGGAGCTCGTGTTCCAGGAAGTTTTCCGCTTACTGTTAACGAATACGATGACTCAGGAGTAATTTTGCAATCAACTGTTTACAACAACAAAGAAAAGCGCAAAATGCTAAGCTGGGTGTATTATAAGAACCAATTGGACAACGATTACAATATTATTCGTCGATCGGGTTACAATGAGGAGCAACTTGAAATCAACCGCACAGAGCTCTCGTACACCGATTCATCCATTCTTACAACTTCATACAAATCTTGTGGTTGTGCTGCTAAAACTTCTGAAATATTAGGCTCTGTTGAATCTGTATTCAACGAATATGGTGAAGTGGTTCGAGAAGTCCGTAAGGACGCAGCTAGCGTTTTAGACAAAACAATCACTCGTCGGTATGATGATTTTGGAAATTTAACTGAAGAGCAAACCATCTTAGCAAAAACGCCTGAAAAACTCATCAAAACAAAATCTATCATCGAGTTTCACTTAGAAACTTCAGCGAACAACGCCAAAATCAAAAAGTAAGAAACTACTCAACCACTATTCTTCTAACCATCAACTGATTTACGGAAGTAGTTACCTTTAAGATATATATGCCGTTTGGTAATTCAGAAATATTTAATGCGCCTGAACTCTTGTTCGGGCGTTTTTCATTCATCCAGATTCTGCCTGTAATATCCGCTATTTCAATGCTATTTATTTGAGCGGATGTGCTGTAGTTCAATTGGTTAAATGCAGGATTCGGAAAAAGTTCGAGTGTATTTGGTTGCTCAATTGAAGAAATTCCGGTAGGATCGCAACCTAAAAGATTGCCTAAAAATGGCACCACAAATTGATAAACAGAATCCTGATAATTTGCATCGCTTACGAAAGGTACATGGTCGGCACCTTGCCAAGAAGTGAATTCATGTTCAATTCCTAGGTTACTCATACGCTGAGCGATACTTGCACTTCCGTCAACAGTAATCAAACCGATTCCAAAAACACTTATTAGATCAGTACCATATGGCACAGTGGCGTCGACTGTTCCGTGCATCGAAATGTTAGGAACGTCGCCCACATTGATCCAGCTAGTGTCGCCAATTGCCCCACAAAGATTTACTACAGCACGGGTATTTGAAGGGAAACCCGGATTTCCACTATTGCCTTCCACTCCACCAAATTCTATTGGATCCACTTCAGCAGGAATTTCAGATTCATCGTCTATGTAAGCAGCGTGCAATGCCGTAAATGCACCTGCCGATACCCCTCCCGTGAAAATGTAATCCGGATGAATGCGGTAGTTGTTTCCTTCGCTAAAGTTCTTTCTGAAAAAACGAATCGCAGCCTTCATATCCGAAGTGCCTCTGTAAACAGCCTGTGTAGAAGAGCTCACACTTGGAAGGCCCCCAAACCCTAAACGATATTCAATGGATGCAACAACATAACCGAGTTTTACAAATTTGTTGCATAGCGCTACAACATCTAACCCTGTTTTGCTTCCAAAAACAAACGATCCCCCATGGGCAAATATCAGCAACGGGCGTTGATTTACGGTGTCACCTTCTGGCTGGTAAATATCAAGTTCTAAACTTTGTAGTTCTCCTGAAACATTCAGTGCTTCCCCGTAGGTAACATCTGAAGTTAAAGTATAGGTTGGGAAAATATCTTGGTAATATCTTCCTCCACTGCAATCGAACTGAGAATGAACAGGGAAATAGGAAAGCCCAATTAAGGCAATTAGTGTAAAAAGCTTTTTCATGGTTGTGTTTTAGGATTCGAAAACAGGCATATTAATCGCAACCACATCCTTGATTTCGGGAATGGCATGCTTAATTGCTTCTGAAACGCCTGCTTTTAGTGTCATTTGGCTCATATTGCAAGAGGAACATGCGCCATGAAGTCTTACAACTGCAGTAAGTTCATCGGTGATTTCTTCAACAGTAATATTGCCGCCATCTGCTTCTAAATACGGGCGCAAGGTGTCGATGGCTTGTTCAACTTTTTGCTTGAGTATTTCTTTTTCCTGAGGAGTCATCGGAGCTAAATATAGTTAAAAATCAATTCGATGAAGGCGTCGATGCCTTAGATGCATTTCGAATTGCGACTTGCTGTGCGACTTGCCCTGCCAGCTTGATGAACATGTCTGACAATGGTCCGCTTTGCTGCAACGAAACCGGATGCCCAACATCTCCACCTTCGCGGATACCTTGAATCAGGGGAATTTGTGCAAGCAAAGGAACTCCCAAACGAGCAGCGAGCTCTTTTGCACCGTCTTTACCAAAGATGTAGTATTTATTGTCTGGTAATTCTTCGGGTGTAAACCAGGCCATATTTTCAACGATTCCCAAAACTGGAACATTGATCGAAGGAATTTGGAACATGCCTACACCTTTTTCAGCATCTGCAAGTGCTACACGTTGTGGCGTACTTACGATGATAGCACCTGTTAATGGAACACTTCCAACCAAGGTTAGATGTATATCTCCGGTTCCCGGAGGAAGGTCGATCAAGAGATAGTCTAAATCGCCCCAATCGGCATCCGCAAAAAGCTGATTTAGCGCCTTCGAAGCCATAGGCCCGCGCCATACAATAGCCTGTGATGTGTCGGCAAAGAAGCCAATCGACAGCACTTTTACTCCGTAACTCTCTACTGGAACCATCAATTGACGGCCATCAACCATGCGCACTTTAGGTTTTTCGTCGACCACGTCAAACATAATTGGAATAGAAGGACCGTAAATGTCTGCATCTATAAGTCCGACTTTTGCGCCCAATTCACTTAAAGCAACAGCCAAATTCGACGCAACGGTTGATTTACCTACGCCTCCTTTTCCTGATGCAATCGCAATAATATTCTTCACGCCGGGCAGCATCGGACGAGCCGATCCTCTCGCACTGCTGGTATTGGCGGTCATTTCGATAGAAACCTCTGCTTCTTGATCCACAAAGTGCTTAATTGCGTTCAAACAAGCATTGTGAATTAATTCTTTCAGCGGACAGGCTGGCGTGGTAAGTACAACAGTGAAGCTTACTTTTTTCCCATCTACATGCACGTTTTGAATCATGTTCAAGGTAACCAAGTCTTTTCCAAGATCGGGTTCCATCACATTGCTCAAAGCATCTAATACTTGTTGGTTCGTTATCATGAACTGCTAAATTTCATTGGCGAAATTAGCTATTTTAATAGTTCCGGAGTTCGAATGTTGAGGTCTTCGAAAGATGGTTCAGGTGCAGGAAGAGCGTCTTTCAATTTTGGGAAGAATATTTCGGCAAATCCACCAACAGAATCGAACATACTTGACTCCTGTTTTTTGTCTTTCGGAACGATGTTTAAGTCGAATGCACGGATTAAACTGATCAGTACACTGCACACCATTAGCATCTTAAAAATCCCAAAAACACCTCCTGCAATTCGGTTGAAAACACCCAACATCATCAGTTTCAATGCGGCGGAGAGTGATTTTCCACCAACCCATGCAAGCGCATAAACGCCAACAAAAACGAGTAAGAAGCTCAAGTGAGCTATCCAAGGCCCGCTTAAATTTTCTTCTTCACGCAACCAGACTTCTACCTTGCCTGAAAAAGTGATTGCTAGAAAAATGCCCAAAAAAACACCTACAATAATGGCTAACTCCATCACTAAGCCACGTTTAAACCCTGCAATAAAACCGTAAATCAGCAGAGCAAGGAGAATATAGTCGAGTACGTTCAAAATCTAGTTTTAGCTTTGCAAAAAAAATCAATGCGGATTTGTTCGGCAATTTTATCAATAATTCTTGCTTTTTCATTGTTTTTCTTGGGATGCAAATCAGTTAAGCTAGTAGAACCTGATTATGTAGCCTCAAAAAAGACGTTTGTGCGGGAACTCTCGGTGATCAATTTACCAGTTGAGATCCCATTGAAAACATTGGAAGATCAAGTGAACAAGAAAATGGGCAATTTGATTTATGAAGACCAATCATATACAAGCCCTTCGGTTGATGACCTTAAACTTATTGTCATAAAAAAACGGCCTATAACAGTTAGTATCAACGGAACCGATTTGCTTTTTAATATCCCTTTAAATATATGGGGAAAAGGCCGTTGGGAAGCATGTTCATTTTGTCCAACCGTTGAAAAGGAAACTTCGTTTGATGTAGATGTTTACCTAAAATCGAAAGTTGAAATCCAAAAGGACTACCAATTCAAAGTAACAACAAGTTCTGGAGGGTTTGAATGGAAGTCGAAGCCTGTAATTTCTCTTGGGCCCTTAAATATTCCGATCGATCGATTGATTGAAGGCGTGCTTGACAAGCAGATCGGAGCAGTAACTAAAGAAATTGATAGCCAGATAAATGGAGCAGTAAACCTTCGTTCTCAGGTTGAAGATATTTGGAAGCTAGCACAAGAACCGATTTTGTTGGATGATTCTACCAAAACATGGATAAGAATAGATCCAGAACGCTTGTTAATGGCTCCAGTAACTGGGAACAAAACGCTGATTAGAATTCCGTTAGGAATGGAAGCCTACATTGAAACAGTTACTGGAGCGAAACCAGCACCTGTTAAATTGAAACCTTTGCCCGAATTGAAGCAAATATCTAAGGGAAGCAACTCGTTTGTTGTGCAGGTTAGGTCGCAACTTGGCTTTGATGAGGCAACCCGAATCGCTATGTCACAATTGGGCGGTCAGGAATTCGCTTACGGGAAGAAAAAAATTAAGGCAGAAGCGATTCGCATTTATGGAAAAGGTGATCGCGCATTTATTCATTTAATTTTTTCGGGCAGCCTCAAAGGCGAGCTTTTCCTTTCAGGGATCCCGAGCTACAATTCTGAAACAGACGAATTCTCCTTTACCGAACTCGATTACGACATCAACAGCAAGAATCTATTAGTAAAAACAGGTAGCTGGTTGCTTAACAGCACCTTTAAAAATATGATGCAGGAAAAGTTAAAGTTCTCGTTTAAGTCAGAGATGGATCAGCTCAGGAAGAGCATGCGAGAATCCTTGAAAAACTACACCTACAAAGACCTGTTTACATTAAAGGGCGATCTTGGAAAGATGAATGTGCAAGATGTTTACGTTACTGGTAATCAATTCGACATGGCCTTGCTACTGCGCGGAACCGTCAATCTGAAAATCAACAACTTGGGTTTTTAAAGATTCATTTCAGGAATTTCTCCTTCGATGATTAGCTTGCCTGCAGTGGCATTGCGTATTTCATCAACCGATATTCCTGGAGCCCTTTCCAATAGTCGGAAGCCACCTTCGGGCAAAACATCTAAAACCGCAAGTTCGGTAACGATTTTCTTAACGCAACGCAATCCTGTGAGCGGCAAGCTGCAAGAAGGAAGCAATTTTGATTCGCCAGCTTTGTTTACGTGCTGCATTGCAACAATGATATTTCTTGCAGAGGCAACCAGATCCATAGCGCCGCCCATCCCTTTCACCATCTTTCCTGGGATTTTCCAGTTGGCGATATCGCCATTTTCCGAAACTTCCATGGCGCCTAAGATTGTGAGATCAACCTTTCCTGCTCGGATCATTCCAAAGCTAAGTGCGGAGTCGAAAAAAGCCGAACCAGGAACTGTGGTGATGGTTTGTTTCCCTGCGTTGATTAAATCCGGATCCTCGTCCCCCGCGAGGGGAAACGGCCCAATTCCCAAAAGTCCGTTTTCGGATTGAAGAATAACATTTACACCTTCAGGGATGAAATTGGCCACCAGTGTTGGAATTCCAATTCCAAGATTTACATACATCCCGTCTTTTACTTCACGGGCAATTCTTTTGGCAATACCGTTTTTATCGAGCATTTTCTGAATCGTAATAAGGATGAGGGATTAAGCGGTTCTAACAGTGCGCTGTTCGATTCGTTTTTGGTAATTACTCCCTTTAAAAATGCGGCTCACGTAAATTCCTGGCAAGTGAATGTGGTCTGGATCGAGCTCTCCAGCGGGAACAAGCTCTTCCACTTCAGCAATGGTGATTTTACCAGCCATAGCAATTAGTGGATTGAAGTTTCTAGAGGTCATCCGGAAAATTAGGTTTCCTTGTGTATCGCCTTTCCATGCTTTAATAATTGAATAGTCTATATCAAAAGCATGTTCCAGAAGATAATCCTTCCCGTTAAAGTTGCGAACTTCTTTGCCTTCAGCCACTTCAGTTCCTACACCTGCGGGAGTAAAAATAGCTGGCATTCCATATCCTGTAGCCAGTAAGCGTGTTGCGAGAGTTCCTTGTGGGATAAGGTCAACAAGTAATTCGCCGCTCAGCAATTGGCGTTCGAATTCTGAATTTTCACCAACATACGACGAAATCATTTTTTTAACCTGTCGAGTTTGTAGCATCAATCCGATGCCAAAATCATCTACACCAGCATTGTTTGAAATGCAGGTAAGTCCTTTCACTCCTTTTCGGATAAGCGCATCTATGCTGTTTTCTGGAATTCCGCACAACCCGAAACCACCTAAACCGAGAATGGCATTGTCTTCAATTCCACGGATGGCCTCATCGGCGCTAGCAATTACTTTGTTCATGTTTATTCGTCGAAATTTTCGCCTTGATTCAATTGATTGTTCTGCTGGTTGTAGTTCGCGCAATCGGTTTCAACCGTAAGTTTTGCTGGACGTTCAAAGTTGCCACGTGAAACCTTCAGTTTTTTATCGGCATAAACTTTTTTCATGTACAATCCCCAAATTGGGAGTGCGGTATTGGCGCCTTGACCCAATGCCGTTGAGCGGAAATGGGCTGCACGGTCTTCGCATCCAATCCAAACACCTGTTACCAATTCGGGCGTGAGTCCCATAAACCATCCATCGGAATTGTTTTGTGTTGTGCCCGTTTTACCGGCAATAGGGTTGTTTAAGCCGTAACGACCTCTCAGTCTGGTTGCAGTTCCTCCTTCAACAACGCCTTTCATGAGTTCGAGCACGAGATAAGCCGTTTGCTCATCCATTGCTTCGTCGGTTTTTGGAGAGAAGTCGGCGAGAACGTTGCCATTTTTATCTTCGATACGTGTAATCCAAGTAGGCTCGATGTAAACACCCTTATTGGCAAATGTGCTTATTGCGCCAGTCATTTCGTAAACTGAAAGATCAGCAGTTCCGAGGCAGATAGAAGGAACCGGTGCGATTGGGCTTTTAATTCCCATATGCCGCACCATGTTGATTACGGGTTCAACGCCGAATTGTTTAATGAGATATGCTGAAACTTTGTTGATCGAGTAGGCAAGAGCCGACCGAAGCGGAACCATAGCACCTTCAAATTCTTTGCTTGAATTGCTTGGGCACCAAGGGCCTGATGGCGTTTGAATACAGATATTGATGTTTGGTACTTGTGTGCACGGCGACCAACCTTCTTGCATTGCGATTGCGTAAACGAAAGGCTTGAAAGTAGATCCAACCTGGCGTTTCCCGGTGTACACGTGATCATATTGGAAATATTTTTGATTTACGCCACCAACCCAAGCTCGTATATATCCTGTTTGAGGTTCCATCGACATCAAACCAGTTTGCATGATGAATTTGTGGTAGCGAATCGAATCCATCGGGGTCATTGTAACAGTACTGTCGCCATTGTAGGTGAAGATTTTCATCTTAACCTTTTTCTTGAAGGCCTGTTCGATTTCGTTTGCCGATGCGCCATCTTCCTTCATGCGTTTGTAACGATCAGATCGTTGCATGGCTTGACGTAGGATCTGTTTGATTTTACTTTCTGGAATGTAAGCGAAAGGGGCGTTTTTACTGCCTTTCCAATGAGCAAAAAATTGCTTTTGGAGGTCTTTCATGTGTTCCTGAACAGCTTCTTCAGCATGTTCCTGCATTCTAGAATTGATGGTTGTATAAATCCTTAAACCATCTTTATATAGATTGTAATTGGTTCCATCGGGCTTTTTGTTCTTTTTGCACCAATCAGCCATTTGTTCGCGAAGAAACTCTCTGAAATAAGTTGCTGTTCCTGAATTGTGGCTTTCTGCTTGAAATTTTGATAGGTCAACAGGCAAAGATTTCAGCGAGTCGTAAGCCTCTTCGGTGAGTTTATTGTATTTCACCATTTGGTTTAGCACTACGTTTCGACGAACAACAGCGCGGTCGTAATTTCTTCGTGGATTGTAGAATGAAGGCCCTTTAAGCATTCCAACGAGCATTGCAGCTTGTTCGATTTTTAGCGAATCGGGCGTAGTGTCGAAATAAATTCTTGATGCGCTCTTAATTCCAAATGCCTGGTTTCCAAAATCAACAGTGTTGAGGTAAAGCGCAATGATTTCTTCCTTGGTAAAGTTTCGCTCAAGTTTGGTTGCGATAATCCACTCTTTGATTTTTCTGAATCCGACTTCGATCTTATTGAGATCTTCTCGGGGAAACATATTTTTCGCCAATTGTTGGGTAACTGTTGATCCTCCTCCCGAATCAGAATCGCCTCCAAGCACGGTACGAACCAAAACGCGAAAAAGAGCTCTAACATCGATACCTGCATGTTCATAAAACCTTGCATCTTCTGTAGAAACTAAAGCATCTACCAATTTCGGAGATAGTTCTAAAAACGAGCTATTGGAGCGATTTTCAACATAAAACTTCCCAATCACTTGTTGGTCCGCCGAAATGATTTCAGACGCTAAATTCGAATTCGGATTTGCAAGGTCTTCGATGGTTGGGAGTTTGCCAAACAGGCCCACAGAAGTAAGCAATACGATGAGAAAAAGGAGTAAAAATGGACCAGCAATAACAAGCCAGACGATTTTTATCAACCGTTTGGTTGCGTCGGTTTGCTTGCCTTTATTGGCCTTGGTGTTTTTTTTTCCGTTCATAAATGCTTAGGGTTGATAAAGGTATGAAATCGGACATCAGCCCGAAGATCAAACCTTTTTTCTTACTAACGGCATGAGGCTAATTACTTCAGCAACGGTAAAAATTAAATAGAGTATTGCGTACGAAGATATAAAGGGCACAGCGACAGACTCATTGAGCATTGCAACGGTAACCATAACCAGCATATGTACTAGCATTTTTAATGCTTGAGTACCGATAAAAGTATTGATAAACTGAGCCGGGCGACCTTTTCGAGAATTTAGAATCATCCGATGACTGATCAATGAAATGATCCAGAAAAGCAGAATAGGCAGAAAGCGCATCAATGGGCTCAAATTTAATAAGCCTTCGGCGGATGCTTTTTCTGAAATGCCAGCACAAAGCAAGGCGATAATGGTAATTCTAAAATAGAACGATTGAGTGAATCCGGAATTCTGCATTAACGTACAGTTTTAAACAAGATGAGCATCGAAGCAATTATTCCGATGATGGCTCCAGAAAGCGTAAACCAAGGATTTCCTGTTTGCAGATTTTGGTCGAGTTCTTGACCAAGCCAAGAAAGTAACAGAACTGGTGCAATCATTTGAATGCCCAATCCAGCGTACTTCCCATAGCTACTAAGCCATTTTTTCTTGTGCGGATCGTTTTTCTGCGTTGTTGCCATGTTTGGTAAAATCTTTTACGATTCCACCCATGCTGCAAGCGCCAGAAAAGTTTGCACCAGGTTCGATGGACAATTTATTGGTTGAAATATCGCCGGTAAGTTTTGCAGTTGCTTTGAGGGAGAGTAGCTCAGCCACAGTAACTTTTGCTTTTACTGTTCCAGAGATATCGGCATTTTGGCAATTCAACTCACCGTCGATAATGCCATTTGGCCCGATTACTACTTTGCCTTTAGCGCTCAGATTGCCGTTCAAAGTTCCATCGATGCGAATATTTCCATCACAGATAATATCACCTGAAATAGTGGTTCCGGACATGATTTGGTTGGTTCCGGACATCTCCAAAGAACCTGCTGATTTCGAATCTTTTGCGTTAAACATTACCAAAGATTAATTAAAAGGAATGAATGCGCAAATATAACAAACACCCTCGAATTTAGGTTAATGTACTTGCTTATTCGTATACCTTTTTATAGAAGTCGACATATTCTGAAACATTGCCTTCTTTCATAAGCAATTGATAATTTCCGACACTGATGATAAAAACATCAGTAATGTCCATGTTCATGTCGGCAAACAATTCATCATCGCTATCAATGGCCATCATGAAATCCATGCCTTCCTTTTTGTTGGAAAATTCTTGCAGGGTAATTACTTGATAGTTGGTTCCGAGGATTCGGCTTGCCATTTGAAGGTTTTTCAGAGAGAAATACTGGTTGTTGAAGTCGCTTAGTTTAACCTTAAAATCGTTGAGGTTCATAGCTCTATCTTCAATCACCACTACAAAATATTGAGAGGTATCAGGCTTATAAACAAATTTTGGCTTTTTAATTTCTGCAGAGTCTCTTGGGGCAATGCCTTGAGCTTTGTCGAGGCTTTTGAGCATGTCTTTTGCGCGAATTTCTACCGTGTCGCCTGGATAAGCTTTTACAACATCCTGCAATGCTCCACGAAAGGAGGCAACATCCTTCATTTGCCCAACAGCTAGAGCTTTGAGCAGTGAAAATTTCGCCAATAAAGGATTTCCTGTGAATCGAATTTCTGCGTTTCTGCAACGGTCCACAACTGTCTTATACTCACGAGCCTTATATAAACGATAAGTTTCTTCATAAAAAGTTTCAGTTTCTTTTTTAGTCATGTTACTGGCCGCAAAGAAATTTGGGTCCTTGATAATTAGCGAATATTCAGAATCAGGGAATTTTGAAAGCAAAAGTGACTTGGATTTCTCAGCATTCGAATTATCAGGGATTTTCAAATAAATTCTGTAGAGTTGGTAGTAAACAGTTGGTTCTGAAACATCGCCGGGATATTTCCTCAGAAACTCTTGAAATGTTTTGGCAGACTCTTTTAGGTCATTTAAACGTTCTCTGTAAATCATTCCAAGAGCATAAAATGCTTCACGAACCGAATCTGCGAAGGCTAGTTTTTGCTTTTCATCGGATGGAAGATCTTTAATTAATCGCTTTTTTGCTAAGTCGATACTGTCTTCTCTAGTTAAGGTTTTAACCTTGTCTTTAGGATCGCCAGTTTTGTTTGGATCAACTGTTGGATCGGGATCATTATTTACAACAGGTTGAATTGATTGCTTGTTACTTCTTCTCCAATAGTCTTCCAGTTTCCGTTCTCCCCAAACCTTTCTAAATTCGGAAAAACCAAAGCCCATAGCGCTTGGATTATAGAAATACCACTGTCCGTTTCCGGTAACACCAGGGCTGTTTGTGGTCCCACCTGCAGAATTATTTCCACCATTGGCGAGGTCTGCCTCTTCTTTTGCTCGAAGTTCGGCTTCTTTTGCTTTCTGCTTTTTAAGTTCGGCTTCTTCCCGTGAGATGATGTCCTCGAGTTTCTTGTCGAGTTGTTCCTTTGTGAGGTTCGACATTCTTAACAAGCTGTCGTAACGCTCAATGGTATTGTATCTTTTTACTAGTTCTGCTAGCGAGCCTTGAATGTTCTCAACTTTCTTGTAGTCGGGATAATCTTTTGGAAGAGCAGCAATGCAAGAGTCATAATAGGATGCAGATAATCGGTATGACTTATCGTCGAAATAAATTTCTGCAATGGCTAAATACGACAAGCCCTTTTGGGCAAGATTATTTGTGCTTGCACGAAGCGATTTGTTGTATTGTTCGATGGCAACATCTTCCTTTTCTTCCTTCTCCTCAATTTCTCCCAACACATAATAAATTTGGTCTATTAGATCGAAGTTCTTTGCATCTTTTAGCATGGCAGATAAAAGCGCACGAATCGCCAAACTATTTCCAGATTCAGAATTGTAGCATCTGGCTTTATTGATCCTAGAGTAAAAAGACATTTCGTACGACGGGTTCATTTTCAGAACCTTATCATACAAATCAGAAGCTTCTTTGAGCTTGTCTGTTTTTTGAAAAAGCTGGGCTTGAATAAAAATGAGCCGTGTTCTAACCTTTTTGTTTTTGGTATACTTAACGGCTTCTGTGATGTATTCTAGGGCTTTTGTGTAATTGTTTTGCCGAAGTTGATAATCGGTTAAAGCAGAATAAAGTTCGCCTTTTACGCTTTTTGGAAGTGCCTTATCATTGAGTGATCTATCGAAAGCCATTTGCGCATCCGAGAGCATCCCAATTTCGGTAAATGCTCTTGCCTGCCATATGTTTGCTAAGTGAGCAATAGGATCTCTTCTGTTATTTTTCACCGCTTCGCGGGTAACAAAAGAGAACATTTCCAATGCGGTGTAATATTCTCTTTTGTAGTAATTGCCTTTTCCAATTAACATGTAAGCATCATCGATGTAGCGATTGTATTGCTTACCTCTGATGTACATGTTGTGCTTACCAATCACTGTCGATCCTTTTTTTATCGTCTTATCGGCATTGGCGAAAATTGCTTTTGAATCTTCTAAAGTTCCAAGGCGGTAAACAGGAATGATTTTGTAAAAATTGTCAAAATGTGCAGTGCTCAAATTGAGCTCAATCTCCTTGATTAGTTCATTGCCATTGAACCAAGTATTATAGTGCGAGGTTGTGTTATGGTAGGCACGATTTGGCCACTTGCTCTTTTTGGTTGAGCATGAACTTACTGCCAATGCTAGTATGCAAAGGCAAATAAGCGACCTGATATTTACGTAATGAAATTGAATAATTGAACGCACGCGGCTATTAACGGTATCGGACCAAAAATAGTGTGTTTTTTCTTCAGAATTATTATTTCCTTATTCTCTGTCAACACTTTGATCTTGATATCTAAAAAATCGTGACAGAGATTTTTATCTAAGCCGTTCTAGAAAGGTAGATTTTCGCCAAATTCGCAGCATGCTTTCTATCGATACTTTTGCATTCAGTGGGCACAAGGCCCTAATTCGAGTTGATTTTAATGTGCCGCTCAACGAACAATTTGAGGTGACAGACAATACGCGCATTTTAGCAGTAGTGCCGACCATTCGTAAGGTTTTAGAAGGGGGCGGCTCAGTAATTTTGATGTCGCATTTGGGTCGTCCTAAAAATGGTTTTGAAGACAAGTTCTCCTTGCGCCACATTGTTACAACGGTTGAAAAGCTGACAGGTCTGAAAGTGAAGTTTGCATCAGATTGCATCGGAAAGATTGCCGAAGATGCCGCATCAGATTTACAAGCTGGTGAAGTATTGCTTTTAGAAAATCTTCGATTTTACAAGGAAGAAGAAAAAGGAGACAGTGCTTTTGCAGAGAAATTGTCCAAATTAGGAGACGCATATATCAATGATGCATTTGGGACAGCACATCGCGCGCATGCCTCTACTGCTGCCATTGCTCAGTTTTTTCCTGTGAATAAAATGTTTGGCTATGTTATGCAAGGCGAGATCGATGCAATCGATAAAGTGATGCTTAATCCTGATCGTCCACTTACAGCAATCATGGGAGGAGCCAAGGTTAGCTCAAAGATTTCAATTATCGAGAACGTTTTGAGCAAAGTGAACCATTTGATCATTGGTGGAGGCATGACCTTTACATTCATCAAGGCACAAGGCGGAAAAACCGGTTCTTCGTTGGTAGAAGATGAACAACTGCAGTTAGCGCTAGACCTTATGGAAAAAGCGAAATCAATGGGTGTTGAAATTCACCTTCCAGTTGATGCGGTAATTGCCGATAAGTTTGCCAACGATGCGCAGACCAAAATTTGTGCTGTTGGTGAAATTCCAGATGGCTGGATGGGCCTTGATATCGGACCTGAAACAGTGAAGCAATTTTCGGAAGTTATTGCTGCATCAGGTACGATTCTATGGAATGGTCCAATGGGCGTTTTTGAGATGGAGAGTTTTGCCAATGGAACTCGACAAGTTGCCAATGCAATCGCAGGCGCAACATCGAATGGCGCATATTCGCTGGTTGGTGGAGGTGATTCGGTTGCCGCAGTAAATCAATTTGGCATTGCCGACAAGGTGTCGTACGTGAGTACTGGGGGCGGCGCACTGTTAGAATATATGGAGGGCACTGAACTTCCGGGCGTTTCTGCAATTAGAAATTAGGACTCTCAGTTTCTATTGAGCATAACGCCGACTGCGATTTCTCCACCGAAACTTGAAGGTGGCCATTTGGTTTTGTTATAAGTGTAAATAGACCGAACTGCTGTTTGTAAAGATTTTCCCGACTTTAGGAGGAAGTTGTTTCGAAGCTCAAGATTGGGCATGCCTGGCTCGGCAAAACTGGAAAAGAGGAGCGATTTATTTTCCCAAGTGATGTTTTTGGTAATTGGTTTCTGCCATTGGGATTGTATGGAGATTCCGCCCTCTATCTTATGACTTTTACTTCGTGGAATTCCATGGATTTCTTGCGTTTGATGCAGATCATATAGCGACTTTTGGTTAATCCACGAAAGTTTGAGACTGCCAATGCCGCATTCTACGCCTCCAATTGTGTTGATCTTAAAATTCATTCCAATTGCAAGAATTACCTCGGCGGGCGACAAGAACGTAGATTCTATTGTAGAACTTCCATTTTTCTTTGTGGAAAGTTTTTGCGTAGAAAGTTGAGCGGATGCCGACTTTTTGAAATTCTCTTTTTGAGTGTTATGTTCTGCTGTAATCTTTAACCGAACAAGATCATTTAGTTTTTCAAATGTGCTATCGAGGAGGAGATTCGCAGATAACTCATCGGTTAAATTTGCTTCGACGGAGGTTTTTTGTCGCTGGTACTTAAGTTCAAATGCCAATCTTGATGAAGCACTTAACTTGCAAATTGCTTTGGACGCTTCGTTTCGTGAGTTGCCATTGAAAGCAAAATCGAATTGGTGTTTTTGAACTAATTTCCATTTTGAACTTTTGGATGAGTCGCTTATTATTTCCGATTTTTTTTCCGTTTCGGTTGGAATGTACTTGCAAGGATCCTCGGTTTGAGCATGAAGACTTAATCCAACACTAGCAAGGAATAAACAAATGCAACCTAGAGATTTCCTTATAAGCACATTCATTCCTAATTTTCTTTCACTTTGGCA
This sequence comes from Flavobacteriales bacterium, assembly GCA_040403315.1. GTDB lineage: Bacteria > Bacteroidota > Bacteroidia > M30B66 > M30B66 > CAMCXT01. The sequence continues at coordinate 249,917 of JBBAKX010000001.1, read as the reverse complement.
CTAGCTGCTTTAGCTCTTTCTGCAACTTTTTTAAGATCCATATCATCTCTCATGTCTTGATTCACAAGGAACATTTTGATTTTTATTCGTGCGTTTTTAGCAATAGATTTTTGAAGGCTTTTTACAGCGTCGCGATGGTTAGGATTACCGGAAAAAGTATTCCAGTAGCACACAACATAATAGTTGTACTTCTCTCCATTTATATGCTTGCTGATGCTGTATGGGTTATTGTTGCCAAAATCAATCCACGTTTTGGATTCCTTTTCGATAGTCCAATTGGAGTCGCGTGCAATGTATGATACCGTATCAAGGCCTTCGATGAAACTCAGGATGTTTCCGCCGCATTTCTGGTTTTCAAAGCCGCTGTTATAATCTATAGCATAACCATTTGCATCAAATAAAAATTGCTTGTTCACTAGTTTGGCGAATGAAACCAATATTGAGTCCCCTATTATCATAGCAGAACCATCAACTGGAATATGCTTCTTTTTAGCAAACTCTCGAATATAATCGACACTTTCTTGTCTAGGATTATGTACACCATGATAAACAAAAGCTAATTTAGTACATGAAGTCAAGATCAAGGTGAGTAATGAAGCAAGAAGGAAGGTTTTTCTTTTCATGGCATTTTTATTTAAATCTGGGTGGATGCATGCACAGCCACCCAGATGAAGTGTTATTTAATGAGTGAAGCTTTTGTTGTGACTACGTAAGCGCCATCGGCCCTTTTTTGAGTTTTGTATATGCCTTTTGTAAGCACAACATTTCTATAGCCAAGCATTTTGGAAATTTGACTACCTAAGGATGTGTTTTCTGTTAATTCAAGGTCGCCTGTATTGTTGGAAAAGAAAGTCATGCTAACGTCTCTAGAGTTAAGGACGTCAAATTGAATAATTGTTGAGCCTGCTGGTGCTTTGCCAAATCGTGTAATGGTTACTTCATAATCTACCGTAACACACGACAATCCAATCCCTCGGCATCCTTTTGATTTAATGCCAATTTCGCCTCCAATAATAACTGTTACAGAAATATCATTTGGACTTGCGCAGAAAGATTCAGTTGAAATCAACTGAGAAATAAAGAAAAGTAGAAAAGCTAATTTTTTCATGGTTGTTGTTGTGTAATCTTTTACCACACATTGCAGGGCGTGCAGATTTCCCTACAGATCCAAGTGTGTTTTACTGAAGTTTACTAAGTCATGGTTGCCTCCTTTCTGGTTTCGAGTAAGGCAAATCTAGAGTGGGTTTTTAATTCTCCTTTTGCGTCAGATGCAAAAGTTTTGCATGTGGCGCAAAATCTTTCTTAGATAAAAAATTGCATAAATGAAAATTATACACTTATTTGTAGTCCCAAATCTACAACAAGAGCACTATGGCGCGCGTATGTGATCATGTAAGAGTTGCCAGAAACCAACGCAACATCTCACAAGAGTATATGGCTTCGGTTATTGGAATCGATACCTCCAGCTATCATCGTTTAGAAAGGGGCAATACGCCACTAACGATTGATCGACTTGAAAAAATCGCACATACGTTAGGTGTATCATTGCATGCGCTTATTTGTGGTGAAGGACAATCGTACCCCGACATTGCACGAAACGCTGAATATCTTCATCACCTTGAAACGGAAATTTTCTTTTTGAGAAAACAGCTTCAAGAGAAGGATGCCCAACTTAGCTTACTTATAGAAAGCAAATTGGAGCTACATAGATCGGCCGCCAACCCGCTTCGCTAGGCATCAAAAGCAAAACCCGCGTACCTTCCGAAGAAAGACACGGGTTTGTTTCCGTTCACACACACAGAACGTATTTTGAATATTATGGCGTAGTAACCAAGAGCCTAAAGTTTTTCGAGATGCCAGCTCCCCTTACACGAACCGTGTACAAGCCATCTTTCATGCCTTCAATGTTTACCCGTATTTTGTTGTTTACTGGCATGTATTCCTGTTCTTTGATTTTAATTCCGTCGATGTCGTAAACACCAACCAATGCCCTTCCAGTTATGGGTTGCACAATAAAATAGTTGATTGCAGGATTTGGATAAAGCGATAGTTGTGTCGGACTAATTTGTGCACCAATTGCAGTGATCAAAGTATCGTTTCCTCCACCTGAAGATCCGCCGCCGCCGCCAGTTGTTCCTCCATTCCCCGCAGGGAGAATAAAGTTTGGATCAGTTGGATCAGCAGTATATCCAGTATTGTTTTGATATAAAGTAATTCCATTTTGTTCCACACAAGCCAACAGATGAGGTTGCGGCCCCACCACTCCCCACTGCGGCATGCGTGAAAACAATCCGGTTTTAGCACCAAGACCTTCGATCCAGATATCGGCCTGACTGTCCAACTGATTTAAAGCCTGTGCAGGAATCTGATTCACCATAAAAGGATCGTGGATGTATATTCTTTTGCGACTCACGCCATTGATTGTTACTTGATTGGTTTTGTAAACCTTACCCGTTACATAGTTTGGCAATACACCTTGGTTGATATTTCCACTCGGACGGTAAAATTGTACCTCATCGCCTGTGTTAAGGTTGAAATCGTACAGTAAATGTTCTGAAACAAAACCCTTCTCGACAACAAAGACTTGTCCGTTCGATTCGCGCACAGCCGATTTAAATGTTGCAGTTTCGGGATTAAACGCAAATGGTTGAACATCGGTTCCTGCGAGTATTTTCTCGTACACAACCTCACCCAAAACTGTGTCGGACCCTAAACGGTATTTTACATTGTAAAAGAAATAATCGCCATAGCACGACCATGTTTTACCAGAATCCAATAAAGGCAATATGCTTTGCGCACTAACAGCTACAGTATTTATACTGAGTAAACCGAATAATAAACAATTGACTGCTTTCATAAGGCGTATGAGTTTAGGTCAATGTTTAGTGCATATAAATCGGTTAGTTGGTTTTGCTTCCTTATACCTAATCGATTTTCTAAAAGATACAGAAGTGTAAGTTTTAGGTGAGAGTTAATCGAGGAGCTTTCTGTTATCTTTGGCCTTCAACGAACATCATTTATGATTATTGGAGTAATTCCTGCACGCTATGCTAGTACTCGGTTTCCGGGCAAGCCACTGGTCGAAATTATGGGCAAAACTATGATTCGCAGGGTATATGAACAGGCAATAAAATGTACGCAATTAAATCGCGTTGTTGTAGCAACCGATGATGACAGAATCGCAGCCGAAGTGCAATCTTTTGGTGGCGAATTCTTGATGACAAGTTCACTTCATCCTAGTGGTACCGATAGATGCGCCGAAACTGCGCGTTTGTTAGAACTTTCGGACAACGATGTGGTCGTTAATATTCAGGGCGACGAGCCCTTTATCGATCCTGCACAAATCGCTACGCTTTGCGGCTGTTTTCAGGATGAAACTGTTGAACTTGCGACCTTGGTTAAATCTTTCCGGCAAGCGGAAGAGGTACATCGCGATAGTACAATCAAAGTTGTTCTCGATAATGGGCAGTACGCCCTGTATTTTTCAAGGTCAGTTATTCCGTTCACCAGGGAAGTGCCAGCGGATGGGGTGATTCCTCTCGAGACCTATGTGCAACACATTGGCATCTATGGATATCGGGCTGCAACTTTGCAGAAGATTGCACAATTATCAACATCATTCTTGGAAAATACCGAGAAGCTGGAGCAGTTGCGATGGCTCGAAAACGGTTACCGAATCCTCACAGCGAGAAGCGAACATGATAGTTTTAGTGTTGATTCACCAGAAGACCTAATAAAAGTTACGTCTCATTTTTTCATTGAATAAATTCGGCTATCTTTACACAGATGGAGCACACAGCCTATAAATCATGCAAAGAGTTGATTGCCAGAGAGGTTTCTTCCTTGTTGAAGGAGCATGACTGCGTAATTATTCCTGGCTTTGGTGGATTGGTGTCGCGCTATGCTGCTGCAAAAGTGCACCCGGTATCGCATATATTCCAGGCTCCACACAAACATATCTTATTTAATAGAAATCTCAACACCGATGATGGCTTACTGGTAAATCGCCTGATGCCATTGTTAGGATTGGGATACGCCGAAACCCGTCAATATATTCTTGCGGCTGCGGATGCTATGTTAAACCGTATTTTGGCAGGAGAACGCACCGACCTTCAACATGTTGGTTTATTCGGTATTGATCCAGAACGTAACATTCAGTTCAAGCAGGATTTTTCTGTAAATCATTTACCTGAAGCATTTGGATTGTATTCAATTCAGGCATCCCCTGTAGCACGAGGAGCAAGTCCTGAGCGCCGACAGCCTATCGTATTGATTAGTCGAGGACTATCAGAAGAAGTTTTGCCAGCTCCTCAGAAGAAACGCTTTCGTAAAGCGTGGCAAACAACATCAATTGCTGCAGTTTTAGCCGCAGTGGCATTTTTGTTAGTTCCAAAGATGCAAAACAACGGAGTTTCCGGATTAAACATTTTTCCTTCCTCTTCGGTTGAGACCTTGGCTCTGCGTTCATCAAATCAAGCACCTACGCTAAAAGTTAGAGTCTCAATTGTTCCCGAAGCTGAAGTTGCAGGCTTTAATGCTGAAAACGCGAGGATTTTTGTTGTTGCAGGTTGCTATTCGACCCGTAACAATGCGGATGGCATGGTAAGCTATCTTAATGAAAAAGGATTTGATTCCTATATTCTTGACCGCACACCAGCTGGTTTGTATCGCGTTGTTTATGGTGATTATTCAGACATTTCAATTGCTACCGAAGAGCTTAACGACATCCGCAAAGGCTTGAACGAAGAAGCTTGGATGCTTATTCTATAAATTCAATGAAACGTATTGTTTGTTTTTTAGCGATCGGCATTTTTACCATGTTGATCACTAAAACGTCGACCGCTCAAACATCAGGAAGCCCATCCCCGGCAGGTAAAACCTCGTTTCCGTCTAACAAATTGCATGAGCGTGTTTATTTGAAGTCGAAACGCATTGGCGATTTGTCATCAGCCACAATGGCACTGTATTATTGGATGGAGGCCCAGCCGGCACGCAAAGATCTTTTGGATTCTTTATGCTTTGTATATTTAGGTCGAGGTATGTTTGAACAATCGGCTGCAATTGCCCAAGAGATACTAAAAGAGCAAAAGGAGAATCTTACAATCAAGGAGGCTTTGGCGCAATCTTACGAAGGTTTTGGCGCGTACAAAGAGGCAATTTTAGTTTACCAACAATTGTTTTCGTCGATTAAAAAGCCATTGTTTTTATACAAGATTTCGGCGCTACAATTTTTATCGAAGAATTATGAAGCAGCAGAGCAGAACTTAGCCGCCCTTGAAGCTTTGCCAGGTGCAGAGAATGAAAAGATTGTACTCAATTACCAAGGGGAGTTGTTAAAATCTCAAGCCGTTCCTGTACTGGCTGCCTCGAAAAACATCAGAGGTGTTTTGTTGATGGAAGCAGGATTTAAAGCAGAATCAGAGTTGATGTTTACCGAAGCGTTGCGTATTTTTCCAGGTTTTATTATGGCCGAGCGGAACATTCAGGCTTTAAAGAAATAATTTTGTCTATTGGTTTTTCGGCTTCCGTAACTTCTTGTATGCTTTAATGGCGAGCATCAAAACAACTATAAGTCCAATCAATGCACCGAGGCCATAAAGCATACTGATGGTATTTTTAAACACAACTAAAAATACGATTCCGAAGAGGAATATTGTTGCAATTTCGTTCCACATGCGCATGCCTTGAGAAGAGAATTTCAAAACATTTTTGGCAAGTTGATTCATAATAGCGTGGCAAGCGAAATGGTAGGCTACCAACCCGGCAACTAGAATAATTTTCCAGAGGAACCAATCGACAGAGAAGTCAAGACCAAGGTTAAGCGCCAGTGCCGTTCCAAGGAGCATCGTAATTATGAAACTTGGCCAAGCAATTCCGTACCATAGTCGTTTTTGCATGATTCGAAATTGGTTGAGCAGAATATTGCGTTCGATTTCGGATTTTGAGCGTGCTTCTATATCGTAAACAAACAAGCGCGGCATATAGAATAGGGCAGCAAACCAGGTTACGATGAAGATAATGTGAATGGCTTTGAGGTAGAAGTAAAGCATTTAGCAAAGGTAGTTGATAATGCAGCTTGAGAGATTGACGGGCGATTGATTTACGGCTTTAATTGAAACTTATAAGTTGGATTTTAAAGTAAGTTTAATTGTATATGGTAATTTTTATTTGTTCGTAGCAGGGTTAAAAAATGGTCATCAATGAATTTTTAGGTGATAATTAAAAATGTTAAAAAGTTTGAGAGGACAGAAATTTTTTGTTTTTTATCCCTTAAGGAGGGATTAATCCCTCCTTAAGGGATATCATGCAGCTTAGCGAATTTCTAATTCTAGCCAATCAACTCCTTCCGCAAATTCCACCCATAACACCGAACCCAAACTCCAATTTCAACTACCTTTAACCCCATGAAAACCAAATTCGCCCGCGAATCGCACGCCGTTTCTACCGAAATCGTGCTTCCAAACGACACCAATACACTAGGAAATCTTATGGGCGGAAGGTTACTCCACTGGATGGACATAACCGCTGCGATTTCTGCGCACCGCCATTGCCGCCGCGTAGTTGTTACAGCTTCTGTTAACAATGTATCCTTCGACCGCCCAATCAAACTAGGAGATATTGTTACGCTCGAAGCTCAAGTTTCCAGAGCCTTTACCTCCTCAATGGAAGTATTTATTGATGTTTGGGTTGAAAACCATACTTCTGGCGATAAAGAAAAATGCAATGAGGCCATTTACACTTTTGTTGCTGTAGACCAAATTGGAAATCCAATCTCAGTTCCTGAGTGTATTCCGGAAACTGAACACGAAAAACTCCGGTACGACGGAGCTTTGCGCCGACGTCAACTCAGCCTTATCCTTGCCAGAAAAATGAAACCTGAAGACGCAACCGAACTAAAAGCACTATTTGTGAAGGAATGAATTAGGTAATACCTATTGTCGGAAAAAAAAAATATGTACGTTTGCTCCGTTAACCCAGTCAAACACTAAAACAACCTTTATATGTCCGGTATTACGGAGAAAAGAGAGGATGAGTTTTTCAAAGACGTCCTCAAGTATTTCGATCGTGCAGCTAAATTTGTAAGCGTTCCAGAAGGAATCCTAGATCAAATTAAATTCTGCAACAGCGTTTACAGAATGCGATTCCCTGTGAAAATTGGGAATGAATATACTGTAATTGAAGCCTATCGCGCTGAACACTCTCACCACAAACTCCCAACCAAAGGAGGAATTCGCTTTAGCTCTGCTGTAAATCAGGATGAGGTAATGGCGCTTTCAGCTTTGATGACTTACAAATGTGCAATCGTTGACGTACCGTTTGGTGGCGCCAAAGGTGGTATTAAGGTAAGTCCACGAAAGCTTACTGCTGATGAAATGGAGAGAATCACCCGCCGATACACTTCCGAGCTAATCAAAAAGAACTTCATCGGTCCTGGTATCGACGTTCCTGCTCCTGACTATGGTTCAGGCGAACGTGAAATGGCATGGATCGTTGACACTTACGCCACTTTCTTCCCTAACGAACTGAACGCGATGGCTTGTGTTACTGGAAAACCAGTTTCTCAAGGCGGTATCCGTGGGCGTAAAGAAGCAACTGGACTTGGTGTATACTTCGGTATCCGTGAAGCCCTTAGTGTTGCAGAGGATTGTGAAAAATGGGGACTTACTCCAGGTGTAGCAGGAAAAACTTTCGTAGTACAAGGTTTCGGTAATGTAGGCTTCCACTCATGCAAATTCGTTCACGAAGCTGGTGGGAAAATCATCGCTATCGCTGAATGGGATGGAGCAATCTACAGTCAAGATGGAATTGATCCATTGGCATTAGAAGCACACCGCAACAAAACAGGCAGCATCCTCAATTTCCCAGGAACAACTACAATGGATAAGTATGCTGCACTCGAAATGGAGTGTGATGTATTAATTCCAGCGGCACTCGAAAATCAGATCAACAAAGACAACGCTGATCGTATCAAGTGCAAAATTATTGGTGAAGCTGCAAACGGACCTGTAACACCTGAGGCAGAAGAAATCCTTAACAAGAAAGGTGTTTACATCATCCCTGATATTTACCTCAATGCTGGTGGTGTAACTGTTTCTTATTTCGAATGGTTGAAAAACCTTAGTCACGTGCGTTTTGGTCGCCTAGGAAAACGTTGGGATGAAGGCGCTGGTCGAAATACAATTACTGTACTAGAGCAAATGACTGGTCGCGTAGCTACGGATGCCCAAAAAGCATTGATTGAACGTGGAGCAGATGAGTTGGATCTTGTTTATTCTGGTTTAGAAGAAACAATGATTACAGCTTACCACTCAATTCGCAATGAATTCCACTATACTCCTGGTATTCCTGACTTGAGAACAGCTGCATTTGTAAATGCAATCAAGAAAATTGCCACTTCTTACAGTACGTTGGGGGTATTCCCATAGTGAATAAGAATTAGTTTTTAAAAAGGTCCCGGATTTAACATTCGGGACTTTTTTATTTAATCAGAATTGTTAAGACGATAACAATTCTAGTGAACCGTTTTAAAAGTTCATAAGGACGAGCTGCTATTTGTGCCAGTCTTTTCGCTGTAAATTACGCCAAGCAAAGTGTGGCCAACGATCTGCATGGTTCCTGTGTTTACAGCATCCATGTTATCTTTTTGCGTGTGCCAATAACTTCCAAAGCCAGTTTCTGTGCTCGGATCATGGTGAATCACATCGATGGTTTTAATCCCCAAAATAGAATTGATGAAAAAGTGATCATCAGTAATTGAGCTACTATTTTCAGGAACAAATGTGTTTTTATGCCCCAATTCATTTGCTATATCCCACACTTTAAAAACAATATCTGAAGCATATTCCATCGAATAACCTTCACGATAAAAGGTAGCCGATTGCGCTGCTACCATGTCGAGATTGATGCCGAATTTTGGGAAATTATCTGTAAACGGAGGTCTTGCAGCGAAGTATTGTGAACCAAGGCAATAGGAGTTTCCATCCGATGGATTTCCATAATCTTCTGCATCGAAGAATACCAAGTCGATCCCTACGGTGGCAGGTTTACTTTTTAGAATGCGCGCTATCTCAAGCATAATCCCTGCACTCGCAGCACCATCCACAGCACCATCAAAACGCTCCTTGGGTTTTTCTAGATCACGATCAGAAAATGGTCTTGTATCCCAGTGACAGGAAATCATAATCCTCTCTTTCAGTTCTGGTTGCATCCGACCAACAATGTTGCGAAACTTTAACGACTCACCTGTGTAAGCCGTTACATTTCCAGCTTGAACAATTACCGTTGCACCGTATTTATTGAGCTCAGCGATAAGATAATCACCACAGTTTACGTGAGCAGGAGTGTTGGGTACACGCGGTCCAAAAGCAACTTGTGCTGCAGTGTATTTATACGCAGAATCGGCACTGAATACGGGTAGATCAGCTGGAACAACTTTCTTTTTAACCTCCTCTGGCTTTACTTCAGGCGAAGAATCGTTTCCACCTCCACAGGATGCAAAGAAAACAAGCAGCCCAATAGCCGCGGCGGTAAATTTATTCTTCATAATCCCAAGATATTCCGGTTTTTGCATCTTTAATTACTAGTCCTTCTGACTTGATTTTCGCACGAATAGCATCTACCAAAGCATAGTCTTTTCGTTCTTTCGCACTCTTGTACGACTCAAGAATTGTATCCATTAACAGGTCGAGCATTCCTGCCGACTTTCCTTTCTCCTCAATCAGTCCAAAAATATCTTCTACAAATGTGGTATAGGTGGATTTTAATTTTTCGAAGGCGTCAATTCCAACCGTTTCCCAAGCAATTTGTCCGCCTTTAATTGAGTTAACAATCTTCAACAATTCAAAGAGCGAAGCCAAGGCAATGGCCGTGTTCATATCGTCGTTCATGCCTTCATAAGCTTGCTTAGCAGCATTGTTGATGCGCTCCGTAAGTTCGGCACTTTCGTTTTCTGTAGTTCCAGGATGTTGCATTTGCTTAAGCGAACGCAATCCATTGATGATGCGCTTGTAAGCTTTTTCTCCAGCTTTTAGAGCATCATTCGAAAAGTCGAGTGTGCTTCTATAGTGGGCCTGAAGGATGAAAAAGCGAATGGTCATTGGACTGTAAGCTTGATCAAGTAAGGCATTAGAGCCGGTGAAAAATTCTTTCAACGTGATAAAATTGCCCAACGATTTACCCATCTTCCGACCGTTAATGGTAATCATGTTGTTGTGCATCCAATATTTCACAGGAGCATGGCCGCAACTTCCTTTTGATTGAGCAATTTCGCTTTCATGGTGAGGAAAAACGAGGTCCATTCCTCCTCCGTGAATGTCGAATGTTTCTCCCAAATATTTCCGGCTCATAGCCGAGCATTCGATATGCCAACCTGGGAATCCTTCGCTCCAAGGCGATTGCCAGCGCATGATGTGTCGTGGATCTGCCTTTTTCCAAAGTGCGAAATCTTCGGGATTACGCTTTTCCTCTTGCCCTTCCAATACGCGACGCTCGTTTCCTGCACCTGCAATTAGGTCTTCAATAATTCTCCCCGAAAGTTTCCCGTAATCGTTTGATTTGCTATAATTGATCACATCAAAGTACACCGAACCGTTTGATTCATAAGCGAAACCGTTGTCGATGATGCGCTGAATCATTTCAATTTGCTCCGGAATATGCCCCGAAGCGCGTGGTTCAATGCCCGGATGGTTGTTGTTGAGCATCCGCATAGATTCGTGGAAGCTGTTGGTATATAGCTCAACAATTTCCATTGGCTCTAATTGCTCGAGGCGCGCCTTTTTTGCGATTTTATCCTCGCCCTCGTCTGCATCATTTTCTAAGTGCCCAACATCAGTAATGTTTCTCACATACCGCACCTTGTAGCCGATATGCGTAAGGAACCGATTTAACACATCGAAAGTCACATAAGGCCTAGCATGACCAAGATGGGCCTCTCCGTAAACTGTTGGACCACAAACATATAAACCTACATGTGGAGCGTTAATGGGCTCGAACGGTTCTTTTTGACGGCTCAGGGTGTTGTAAACGAATAACTGATGCGATGACATAATATGAGAACTAAGCCTGCGAAGTTACCTTTCAGTATCGGTTTGGGCAAATAATTTACCTTCCTGGAATTGGATTTCGATGCTTATTTCACCAAGGCTTTCATGGAGCGTAGATTCACCAACATGTCTTCCGTCATTTTGCGTAAGTCGTACTTTGGAGCCCATCCCCAATCGGCTCTTGCAGTTGAATCATCGATAGATGCAGGCCAAGAGTCGGCAATGGATTGACGAAAATCTGGAGCATAGCCAATAACGAAATCAGGAATAAATGTTCGGATTTCGGCTGCAAGTTCTTCAGGAGTAAAACTGAAGCCTGCTAGGTTGTAAGAACTACGGATTTTTACTTTTTTCGCTGGTGCATCCATTATAGCAATAGTAGCATCAATTGCATCGCTCATATACATCATTGGCAAGCGCGTTTCAGCCGACAAAAAGCTTGTATATGAACTATTTTCAAGTGCTTCGTGGAAGATGTGCACAGCATAATCGGTTGTTCCACCGCCTGGGGCAGATTTCCAACCGATCAAACCAGGATAGCGCAAAGAGCGAACATCCACACCAAATTTCTGGTGGTAATATTCGCACCAACGTTCACCAGCCAATTTACTGAAACCGTAAACTGTTCCAGGTTCCATAATTGTGTGTTGTGGCGTGTTGTTTTTAGGCGTATTGGATCCAAATGCAGCGATTGAACTAGGCCAATACACTCTGATTTTCTGCTCTTTTGCCAATTCCAATACATACAGCAAGCTGTTCATATTCAGCTCCCAAGCAAACATTGGGTTTTTCTCGCCTGTGGCAGAAAGCACCGCAGCAAGTAAATATATTTGGGTGATTTTGTGTTTTTGAACTATGTCGATCAGGGCCTGACGATTTAGTACATCCAACTGTTCAAAAGGGCCTTCTGAAACAATTGGCGCTCGGAGATCAGAAGCAATAACGTGATCGTTGCCATAGATTTCTCTTAAACGTTGAACGAGTTCGGTGCCGATCTGACCGGAAGAACCGATCACCAGCACCCGATCCGTGGATCCTGTCATAATTTGTGATGATTTTGGGGATCTAAAGGTAAAAAAAACCGTATATCAACTAGAAGCTTCAGCGTTTGCTGATTCTGTTGCCGGTCGACCTCTGCATACTGCATTTGAAGCGCGACATTTCAGGGTCGCGCAAGGCTAGGTGTTTGGTTATTCTGCCTTGCACACGCGCTCTCCACTTTCTCCAATTGTTAGGATGAAGTTCTCTTTTCATCAAGGCCTTTACGTCGTCTTCTCGAAGTCCGAACTGGGTAAAAATCGCATCAAATGGCGTTCGGTCTTCCCACGCCATTTCAATAATCCGGTCGATATCCTGCAGGCTCAGCGTTTTCAGTTCAGTCATGGATGTTGTTATGTGACGTTCAAACAAATCCATGAAAAAAAAGTTCACACATTCACTTCCATCAAACCTTATCCAAGGCTTGAAGCAAGTCTTGGAGCAACAAATCGGAGTCTTCAATGCCCACATACATCCGTACTAAATTCCAAGGAACCGGCGAATTGGTGTATGATATAGATTGCGCTAAACCGCACACAGGAAAGGCTAACGACTCATAACCTCCCCAAGAACAAGCCAAAAGAAAATGATTCAGATTATCACAAAATCGTTCAACACCGAGTGCATCATCGGCTTTAATTGCCAAACTAAACATACCCGAACACCTTGACATTTGCGATTTTGTCAATTTTTCTTGTGGGTTTGAAGCGGAAAACGGCCAATAAACCTTTTCCACATTCGGATGATTTTCGAGAATGGGAACAATCTTTTCTGCAGTATCTGCCGATCGGTTTGCACGAAGTTCAAGTGTTCTCAACCCGCGGATAATTAACCAAGCATCGTTTGGAGAAATTGATGGTCCCAAGGTCATCCAATCGTTGGCAAACAACTGCTGAATGTGTGTTTTACTTCCACAAATTGCGCCTGCCACCACATCCGAATGTCCATTAAGAAACTTCGTCGCCGAATGCACAACCAGGTCGATCCCCATCAAATGAGGTTGCTGAAAAAGTGGCGAAGCATAGCTGTTGTCGATCAAGCTAATTAGGTTGTTGCGTTTGGCAAAAGCTGCCACTGCACGAATGTCTTGCATTTCGAACGTCATCGAATTGGGACTTTCGATAAACACCATGAGTGTGTTTTTTTGCAAAGCAGCTTCAAAATTCTGGATATCACATCCATCAATAAACGTCGTTTCCACACCAAACCGACGTAGCATCCCATTGAGCAGTTTGTAGGTCCAACTGTAAGGCTTCTGCACACAAATTACATGGTCGCCCGCCTTCAGAAACCCCATCACCGCGATTGAAACCGCCGCCGACCCACTCCCGCAAACCAAAGCATCTTCACATCCCTCCAATGCAGCCAATTTCTCCCTTAAAATATTCACTGTCGGATTGAAGCCACGCGTGTAAAACGGAGTGCCAAATTCATCCTGCAAGGCACGGCGCATTTCGGCTACCGTGTTAAACGAAAAGTTCGACGTTTGCGCAATTACTGGAGAAACGGCATTGTAATATTCTTCTCGGTTTTCGCCCAATGAAGTAAGGATATGAGATAGATTTTCTTTCATTTTCGAGTGCTTTTTGTTGGTATTCGTGTTGGATAAAAGTGACGTCTTAAATGGTGAATTCGTTTTTCCATGATTTCATAACTGCCGATTGCGAGAAGCATCGTGAGTAAAAAAATCAAAAGAGGGTTAATCAGAAACACTTGAAGCGGGCGTTCTGCCAATCCATTGGCTTTCATCAAAGGAACCATTAAAGTGAGAACAATGCCATGGTAACAATACAAACCCAAAGAAAGTTGACCTAAATAACTCAACGTTTTAAATTGTCCTAAAGCGATGAGTGGCCGTTTGGCGAAACTTTGCTCCATGATCAAATAAACAAAGAATACCGAAAAAATCAGCTTTTCGAAAACAAGCATAAAACCACTATTGAACCACTGGAAATAATTCAATAGCAACAACAACAAGATCAGGTAAACCAAGATGCTAGTACCCCTAGAAACGTTGATAAATAAGCCACGAAAAGCCGATGAACGGAAGGCCATGATAGCTGCCAATGCGCCCATGCCGAAGTTACCTATCATGCTAAGGGTGTGAAAGCTTAAGGTGTGACTATCGTTTCTATAGAAATAGCGAAAAATGAGCGATGCAAAAACCATCAAGAAGCTGACGCGGAGGAGATGCTTTTGCAGGAATTTTAGCACGATAGCCCAAAAAAGGTAGAATTGCTCTTCAACGGCGATCGACCAAAAGAAGACGAGTAAAAACAAGAAATCTTGTCCGTGCTGGATGATATAAAAGTTCGAGATAAAAAAGAAGAATACAGCAGCGGGAGGGAGGGGTTTTAACCCCATTGAATCTCCGAAAAATTGAAAGAAGCCATATACGAGGCACAATAGCAAAAAATAAAGAGGCCAAAGACGGATTCCTCGTCTGATCAAGAAAAGCAAAGGATTGAAGTTTCCAGTTTTTCGCTTTTCCTCTAAGGCAAGCCATGTGAGCAGAAAGGATGAAAGCACGAAGAAATAATCCAATCCAAGAAACCCTGCCTTTATCGAAACCGTTGCCAAATGAAATTCAGGAGAGGATGCAATAGTAGGATTGGTTGTAAAAAAACAATGGGCAAGAAAAACATGAAGAAAACCTAAAAACCTAGTGGTGTCGAGGTTTTCGAAATAGGTAGTGTTGCCAGATTTTAATGTTGTTGCTTCCATTGAAATCGTTCTATGGAATAATCTTCCGGAACGGGAGTGCCATCGAGAAAGAACTGTGCAATTTCTTTGGTCAACAAAGGCGCTAAAACAACTCCTTTTGTTCCGAGTCCGTTGAAGGCATAAACATTTGGGTGGATAGTAGAAGACCCAAAAACCGGACGACGGTCAATTACAGTTGGACGAATTCCTGCTTCATGATCGATAACTCGAAATGGTACGTTGAGCATCTGTTGAAGCGTCTTGATTAGTTCTTGCTTTTTTTCTTCAGTTGGAAGTGCGTTAGTTTGATTCCAAGCATAGGTAGAGCCAACTTTAAATTGATCGTTGCCTAAAGGAACACAGTATACTTTTCCATTGATAACCTCTTGCGGCAATTCGGGAGCTTCAATAATGAGCAATTCTCCTTTGGCTGGATTAAGGCAGCTTTCAGGAAACCAGGAATTTTCGTTCAACTTATGGCCATCACAAAAAACCACTTTGTTGAATTGAAGATCTTTCCATTGAAGCAATGGTTCAGAGGTTCGGAGTTCTTCATATTGAAATGTTGCTTCGATGAAGAAATTCTGATTTCTGAGCCAATCACCTACCGAATTTAGGTATTCAATTGTACTAATAAATCCAGCTGATTTTACCCGAGCACCATCAAAAGGCTGCTTTAGCCAAGGTTGGCTATTTGCGGGCAATGTTTCTTCAATATGATAATCCCAACCCAACTCCAACAACCTTTCTTCCCAAAGCTTTCTTTCGTCGACCGAACCGTGGATTCTGTGCATCCCATCTGTATAGCAAAAATTTGCTCCGGATAAGTTTTCAGCATAGCGGTAAAACGAAATGGCTTCCTTCAAACAGTCATGGGTCCGCCAGCCAAGATTCATTCGTTTGAATACGACAGGATTAAATAGGCCTGCAGCAACTCTTGACGATCTAGAAATATTCGGGTTGTCGACAACCAAAAACGGGATTCCTGAACGATGCAATTGCAACGCTAATGTTGTTCCAGCAAGACCTTGCCCAACGATAAGAATTTCAGGATTCACAGGCTAAAATTACATTCTTTCGAGACCGAAATCTCGGATTTTCACAAATCCAATCAACAGTCAATGTTGAATACCGATAAAGTAATTTGTGAAGATTAAATTTTCACCAAGTTTATTCAACTTTGACGACAAGTTATACATTTGAGCGTGCTTCGAATCCTGTCTTATTTTTTATTGATACCGTATTGGCTTTGGCTAGCCTTTATCTTTTTGTGTTTCTTGGTGAGCGCTTCCATTTTAAGCGCATTGTTCTTGTTGATCCTCCGAAAGAAGGCTCAGAGGCCAATGATGGCGATAAATAAATTTTGGGCAGCGGCATTTTTTGCTGGAGGACTTATCAGAATTAAGGTGTACAACCGTGAGCGCTTGTTTAACCATTTGCCTTGTATTGTAGTATCGAACCACGGCTCCAATCTCGATATGTTCATTGGCGCTTACACAATGCCAACGTCGATAAAGCCTTTGGCAAAAGTGCAATTGAAGAAAATGCCCCTGTTGGGCTATCTGTTTTCAACTGTATGTGTGATGGTAGATCGAAGCAGTCGAGAATCACGTGAGCGTAGTTCAAGGGCGATGTTGGAAGAACTGCAAGGAGGAGCAACCATTTTTGTTTTCCCGGAGGGCACCAGAAACAAAGGGGCAAACCCTTTAAATGCATTTTATGATGGAGCGTTTAGATTTGGTATTGAATCAGGCTATCCAATTGTGGCCATGTGTGCGATTAACGCTAGAGCGATTACGCCTTCCGACGGATTTAGCGTTCGCCCCGGAACCATCGAAATCCAACATCTCGGGCCTTACGAAACCAAAGGTCTCAAACGCGAAGATGTGAATGCATTGAAGGAACGCATCTTCAACGATATGTACAAGGTGATCGAAGAGCGCGACCCGATGTTTAACAAAAATTTGAAAGCTTAAATCGTGTTTATAGTTTTGAAGCAACAACACAAGGCTTCTTGATTTTCACCACATTGCCTTTCAAATCGAAGGCTTCTAGGTAAACAACGTAAATACCGATTCCTGCCTTTTCGTTGTCCTCATTGATTCCATTCCAACTCAAAGTGCCTTCAGTGCCAAGCAATTGCGCCCTTCCAACATATTTCACCAATCGTCCTTTCGAATCGTAAATAGCAAATGTTCCAGTGTATCCAGGTTGATCGAAACGATAGGAAATGCTCAATACATCGTCGAAACCGTCGTTGTCGGGTGAGAAAACTTCAGGGCTTACAGACAAATCGCCAGTTTGTGCTTCGGAAATGAGTGCAAATTGAGAGTTCCTATAACCAGGTGTTGCATAGCCAGTTTGCGAAGATGCAGAATTCCAATTGGTATTATCGTCCGCTTGACGATCGAAATTGATCCTTTCTAAGCTTACTCCATCGAGGGTGTTCAACAAGGCAAAATGAAGATCGGTGGTATAGACTTTTCGGTCAATAATCTCGCTACTCGACAAGGTAGAAAGCACTACAATTCCATCTTCATTGTTATAGGCTGGAAAAACCAACATCTGAAAAAATGCATCCGGAGCAGAAGTCAAATACTCAGTTTTTACTGCGTTCATATCTTCTGTTAAAACCAAGTATTCCCCAGGAAACATAAGATATCCCTCAGGAGCAATTTGTTCTGCATCCTCGAGCACATTGGCAACGGTATCTTGGCCGCTCAAAATGAGTGTCGAGAGATCAATGATCTTATTTGAACGGTTGTAGATTTCAACAAAGTCGCTTCCGTTGTCGCGAGGATCAGAAAGAATTTCGTTGATCACAATATCGTTTGGAGCTACTTGTTCTGGCACTGCAAATCTTCCGCTTTTTGCGGCATTAAAAAGGTTTCCAACACAATCACGGAGTGTATCGCCTATCGTTAGTGAGTAAATAATTCCAGAGGATACCGCTGTAGGCAATGCGAGTTTCACCGATTTGAAGTCGGGCGGATAAAGCACAATTCCCAACGGCGATCCTATGCCATTGTCGATTGAATAAGCGTTGAGGTTCGATGCACTTTCTGCTGGAACTGTTTCATTGAAAAACACTCTGATCGTATCGTTTGTTACAAGCCCAATGCGCGAAATTTCTGGCATTGTAGCATCTGCAGTATTTTGAAAAACCGAATTTTGTCTTCCTGGTGTCGCGCCACCAGCGTCGTTTGAAGCTGTCCAATTGGTAGTTCCTTCGCAAGGTTTGAGGGGTGAAATTTGTTCGAGCGACCAGCCGCCGAGGTTCTTCACATTGTCGTTGTACCACTGATCGCTATAAGTAACACTTGAAATAACTTCATTGCTCGGATCGATCAGTGAAATCGAGGCACCTGTGTTTGTCAAACCTGGGAAAGAAGGCACATCCTTCACTGCAACTGCTCCAAAGTAAGCCTCAAAGCCACTTAAGCTAGTGAGCACTAGGAAACTATCAGGTAAAATTGTCACCGCAGGAATTGCTCTTTCGGTAGTGTTTACCTTCAATATCCAATTTTCGAGGTTGATTGGGTATTGCGTTCGGTTGTGTAACTCAATCCATTCTGCATCTGGCTGAAGCACTTCAGGGGTCGGGTCGGCCATGATTTCGTTGATTACAATATCGTATGGTTTCGCACGGTAGTAAACAAATGAGCGTGTAGTTGTTGCTATCGTGTTTCCGGCAAGATCCTTCACGCCCGAAATTTCCAAAGTATAGATTTGCCCTTCAACAAAAGTAGAGGCAAATTCCAAGTTTACACGTTGAAACAACGACGGGTTTCTGATACTTGAGTCAGGAAATCCCAAACCATTGGACGCCAAATAATTTGAATCTCTTTGCGCAGATGTTTCTTCGATATTCTCAGAAAAAACTAATTCAAGACTCTGAGCGCCTGTTACATTGAGTTGCAAAACTTCAGGCGGTGTGAGGTCAACAATAATATCGCCCACATACACATCATCGAAATAGTATTTCAGTCGATTCGTATTTGAGTACCGAACCAACAAGCCAAAATGTGCAGAACTCAAATAGGTCACATCGTTTGCCGTTCCAATCAAGTTGTACAACAAGCCTGAGCCTTCATTATCGGCAAAAAGGGTCCAGTTACCTGCAGCATCGCGTGTTACTTTAATTTTGGTTGGATTGGACGAAGAGCTATTGATAATTCCTGAAGTGCCAGTAATAACATAGGCTTCAGTTCCTGTTCCATCTTTTCTGAACAATGCAACTTCGTCGGGAGTGCCTCCAATTCGTACAAAATAGCCTCGGTTGTCGCCTGTTAATTGCGCAATGTCGGAGGTTAGAAACACATCCATCCGATTGTTCGAAGAGGTTGAAACTTTCGGATTTACAAAGAATTCCCACTGCGTATTGTTGATCGATGTAGATGGGGTTGAAATAAAAATCTCTCGATTTGTGGAAGAAATTGTATCACCATTGCTTTGAAGATCCAAAGCAGCATCAATCAGAAATTCGTCAGTATCGCCTATCCAAGTCGGCGCAATATCGAGATTTCCATCAGAGAAATTCTCTGTGAATTGGGCGTTTACCGCGCCGATAGAGCAGCAAAACATCAAACAAATAAAAATCCTCAGCAGCATAATTCTGTACCGGGTTAAGGTTTTACTTTTGCAGCAGGCCGACCGTCAAAATCGACTCACCAAGAATTGACCAAAATAAACCAAACAATTCAAACTCTACGTTAAGAATGAAAGTTGCTGTTGTAGGCGCCACCGGATTGGTTGGAAGCAAAATGTTAGAGGTGCTTTCGGAGAGGCAATTTCCTGTTAGTGAGCTTATTCCGGTTGCTTCGGACCGCTCCGCGGGAAAGAAAATCGAATTTTCGGGCCGAACCTACACTGTTGTTAACCATGAAGCCGCAATCGCCGCTAAGCCTGATCTAGCCTTGTTTTCGGCCGGGGGAAGCACTTCGTTGGAATGGGCGCCCCGCTATGCTATGGCGGGTATCCGCGTGATCGACAATTCATCAGCTTGGCGAATGGATCCTTCCAAAAAGCTTATCGTTCCTGAGGTTAACGGTCATTTATTGGGTCAAGACGATTGGATCATCGCAAACCCCAATTGTTCAACCATCCAAATGGTACTCGCATTAAAGCCTTTGTACAACAGATATGGCATAGCGCGGATTGTTGTTTCTACCTACCAAAGTGTTACCGGAACAGGTGTTAAGGCAGTAAATCAGCTCATGGATGAACGCAATGGCATAGAAGGAGAGAAGGCCTATCCCTACAAAATTGACCTAAACGTGATTCCGCAAGTGGATGTTTTTCTAGACAATGGGTACACCAAGGAAGAGATGAAGATGGTAAATGAAACCCGTAAGATTTTAGGCGACCTAGATATCCGTATAACCGCTACAACAGTTCGCATACCTGTCGTAGGCGGTCATTCAGAATCAGTGAATGTAGAGTTCAAAACCGACTTCGATCTTACCGAAGTGCGTCAATTGCTTTCCGAAATGCCAGGTGTAGTTTTACAAGACGCCCCTTCCGAAAAACTTTATCCGATGCCGATCACAGCCCACAACCGTGATGAAGTTTTTGTGGGCCGCTTGCGCCGCGATGAAAGTCAGCCGAACACTCTCAATATGTGGATTGTTTCAGACAATCTTCGCAAAGGCGCTGCAACAAACGCAGTTCAGATCGCAGAACTTTTTATATAGACTAAATTAACAAATGGCCTTTTGGGGAGCAGGCATTCCTGATTTTTATCATTGAAACCCATCACATCGCTTTATTATCTTTGCGACTCCTAAATTCAATGCACATGTTTCTCTACAACCGTGTGAATGCCGATCTTCTCAGAGAAAGAATACAAAACGATCCAACACCCCGAACAACACTTTCGTTTTATCGCTATGTGATTCTTGAGGATCTTCAGGAAACCAGAGATTTTCTTTACCGTGCTTGGACAGAAATGGGCGTTTTAGGTAGAATTTATATTGCCCACGAAGGCGTGAATGCCCAGTTAAGTCTCCCGACAAGTCGCTTGGATGATTTCAGAAACTGGATCGATCAATATCCCCATTTTGCAAAAGTACCCTTCAAAATTGCAGTCGATGATGACGGAAAATCATTCTTTAAGCTCACCATCAAAGTGCGGAAGAAAATTGTTGCCGATGGACTCGACGATGATGCTTTCGACGTAACCAATGTTGGCAATCACCTCAATGCCGAAGAATTCAACGCAGCCATGAGCGATCCCGAAACCATCGTAGTCGACATGCGAAACCATTACGAAGCCGAAGTTGGCCGTTTCGAAGGCGCCATCGTTCCCGATGTAGATACCTTCCGTGAGGAATTACCTTGGGTGGCCGAAAATCTAGCTGATCAAAAAGACAAGAAAGTGCTCGTGTACTGTACCGGAGGCATCCGTTGTGAAAAAGCATCAGCATATCTAAAACACCACGGTTTCAAGGATGTTAATCAATTGCATGGGGGCATTATCGCCTACGCACAAGAAATTAAAGCCAAAGGTTTAGACTCAAAATTCAAAGGGAAAAACTTTGTTTTCGATGAACGACTCGGCGAACGCATCACCGATGATGTAATCGCAAACTGTCACCAATGCGGCGAACCATGCGACAACCACACAAATTGCGTCAATTTGGATTGTAATTTATTATTCATTCAATGCGACAATTGTAAAACACATTTTGCAAATTACTGCAGCGAAGAATGCCACGAAGTTATAATGTTGCCTGAAGAAGCGCAAAAGAACATTCGAAAAGGCAAATCGCGCCCTTATATTAACATGATTTTCCGAAAAGGGCGATTGCGTCCGCTCGGCCACCAACTTCAAAACTTCACCCTAAATAAGGCTAAAATATGAACTATAACAACATTCTCACTGAAAAAGCAGACGGCATTTTTACCATCACCATCAACCGTCCCGATAAACTCAATGCCCTTAATTACGAAACCATCCAAGAAATTGGTATGGCCGTTCGTTTTGCCAACGACGACGACGAAGTAAGAGGGATTCTGCTTACAGGTTCAGGCGAAAAAGCCTTTGCCGCTGGGGCCGACATCAGTGAGTTTGCCGCTTTTTCTCGAGATGAAGCCGAAAAGCTCAGCCGCGATGGAAACCGTGTTTTCACTTCTATCGAACTTTCCAAGAAACCTGTCATTGCTGCAGTGAACGGATTTGCGCTCGGCGGAGGTTGCGAATTGGCGATGTCTTGTCAGATCAGAGTGGCTTCCGATACCGCCCGTTTTGGTCAGCCTGAAGTGAATCTCGGCTTAACGCCGGGATATGCCGGAACACAGCGCTTGGTGCAGCTTGTTGGTAAAGGCAAGGCACTTGAATTCCTCATGACTGCCGACATGATTCCAGCCGTAGAAGCGCATCGTTTAGGTTTGGTGAATCACGTTGTTCCTCAAGCAGAATTGATCGCGAAAGCCAAGGAAATCCTCACAAAAATCGGAACCAAAGCACCATTGGCCATCGCTGCTGTAATCCGTTGTGTAAACAGCCATTTTGCCTTTGATGAAGATGGTTTTGAAACCGAAATCCGTGAATTTGCGGGTTGCTTCCAAAGCGAAGATTTTAAAGAAGGCACCCAAGCTTTCCTTGAAAAACGCAAAGCCAATTTCAAAGGCGCATAAAATCTTATCTTGGTCGCCTGTACAGGATCGTTATTGATCGCCTGAAACTGATCGCCACTTGAACCCTTTACGCCAGCTTGCTTCCCAAACAGCCATTTATGGATTGAGTTCCATTGTTGGTCGTTTGCTCAATTACTTGTTGGTTCCATTGCACACTCGGGTGTTTAATCCTGAGCAGTTTGGTGTGGTTACCGAGATGTATTCATACGTCGCGTTTCTGTTGATCGTGCTCACTTACGGCTTCGAAACGGCATTTTTCCGCTTCGCCCGCGAGCAATCCGATAAGGAAAAGGTTTTCAGCACTTCACTCATTTCTCTGCTGGTGTCGTCGCTTATTTTTTTCCTCACTGCGTGGATGTTTTCTCCACAAATCGCCTCGTGGATCGATTATCCAAACCAATCGCAGTACATCACTTGGTTTGCTTTGATTCTGGCGACTGATGCAGTAACGGCAATTCCGTTCGCTCGATTACGCCTCGATAACCGCCCTTTACGTTTTGCTTCGATCCGTTTGATCAACATCGGAATCAACATTGCCCTGAATCTTTTCTGGTTAGTTGCTTGTCCGATGTGGGCCGAAAATACTACACCTGATCATTGGATTTGGTTAGTGTACAATCCTGAAATCGGCGTTGGATATGTGTTTCTCGCCAATCTATTTGCTTCTGTTGCTACGTTTTTGTTGATGGTTCCCGACATGTTGAAAATGCATTTCAGCTTCGACAAGCCACTGTGGAACAAAATGATTTCTTACGGATTACCGCTTCTGGTGGGCGGTTTGGCGGGCATCACCAACGAAATGTTCAGTCGTGTGAGCATGAAGTATCAACTTCCCGAAGATGTTGCCATGCATGAACTGGGCATTTTCGGTGCTTGTTACAAGGTCGCGATTTTGATGACGATCTTTATCCAAACTTTCCGCTTTGCGGCCGAACCATTTTTCTTCTCCCGATCGAAAGACAAAAATGCCCCAGCGCTTTATGCCACTGTGATGCATTGGTTCATCATCACCTGCTGCTTGATTTATTTGGGCGTGATGTTGTTTATGGATATCGTGCAGAATTTCGTGGGCAAAGACTTCAGAGAAGGACTAGTAGTAGTGCCGATCCTGTTGATTGCCAACTTGTTTTTAGGCGTTTTCTACAACTTGAGCATCTGGTTTAAACTCAACGACAAAACCGGGCTCGGCGCTTGGATAGCCGTTGGTGGCGCATTGCTCACAGTTGGCTTGAATTATTTCCTTATACCCGCCTATGGATATGTTGGTGCATCGTGGGTTACATTCGTTGTGTATCTATTGATGATGTTGGTTTCATATGCCCTCGGCCAAAAATTCTATCCCATTCCCTACGATTTGAAACGGTGCATCGGTTATCCTGCTGGAGTGGCGTTGGTGGTTTGGGGATTTTCACAAGTTTCAATTGCCGAAGGATGGTTATCGTGGGTGCTGAAAGCCATGATCTGCTTGATGTTCATCACTTTTGTATGGGCCATTGAAGTGTATAAAAAAAGAGTAACTTCGTAACGTGGACAAGCCTGAAAACCGCATGAAAATAAGGGTTATCAACCAATCTTCCCATCCGCTTCCAACATATGGAACTGCACTTGCTGCAGGGATGGATCTCCGAGCATTCTTGTCGGAACCTATTACATTATCACCCCTCGAAAGAGCGCTCATCCCGACAGGGCTATTCATGGAAATTCCTGCCGGTTTCGAAGGACAAGTCCGTCCGCGTTCTGGATTGGCAGCAAAACATGGACTTACCGTGCTTAACTCGCCTGGAACCATCGATGCAGACTACAGAGGAGAAGTGAAAGTGATCTTGGTAAACCTTAGCAATACGCCCTTTACTGTTGAAAACGGTGAGCGGATCGCACAGTTGGTAATTGCGCGCCATGAACAAGCCGAATGGCAAGAGAGCGTCGAACTTGATAGCACCAACCGAGGCGCTGGAGGGTTTGGGCACACTGGAACTCATTGATCCCCTTTTGAAAAACATATGAGAATTATTATCCCAATGGCCGGTATGGGAAAACGTATGCGGCCACATACCTTGGTAACGCCTAAGCCGCTGATTGAATTCGCGGGAAAGCCAATGGTTCATCACATTGTTGAAGAATTGGCAAACACTTGCCACGAAAAGATTGAAGAAATTGCATTTATCATTGGTCGTTTTGGCGCTGAAGCCGAGAAAAGCCTTTTGAAAGTTGCCGAAAACCTTGGCGCAAAAGGAAGTATTTACTATCAAGATGAACCTATGGGCACTGCACATGCCGTTTTATGTGCTGCTGAATCGCTCCAAGGAAAAGTGATAGTTGGCTTTGCCGATACACTTTTCAAGGGAAGTTTCGAGCTCGACGAATCGATGGATTCGGTTATTTGGGTTCAACAGGTTGAAGACCCTCGTCCTTTTGGTGTGGTAAAACTCAACGATCAAGGCCTTATCACCGATTTCGTTGAAAAGCCACAAGAATTTGTATCCGACTTGGCCATCATCGGGATTTATTACTTCCGCGATGGCGAAAATCTTCGCAGTGAGCTTCAGTATTTGATCGATAACGACCTGAAAGAAAAAGGAGAATTCCAGATCACCAATGCATTGGAGAACATGAAGTCGAAAGGCTTAAAATTCGCACCAGGCAAAGTGAACGAATGGCTCGACTGCGGAAACAAAAATGCAACTGTATCAACCCATGCACGTTGGCTTGAACTCAATCCGAAAACCAACACCATTGGCGAAAATATTGAGCAAGAAAATTCAGTGATTATTCAACCTTGTTTCATCGGAAAGAATGTAAAAATTTCCGGTTCGGTGATTGGACCGCATGTTTCTATAAGCGACGGAACAGAAATACGTAATTCTGTGGTCGTAAATTCTATCGTTCAGAAAAATACGAGGATCCAAAACAGCGTTATAGGTAATTCCATGATTGGAAGTTCTGCCCACATTCACCTAAAGAAACTCGAATTCAGCCTAGGAGATTTTTCTGTGTTGAACCAAGAGTGAACCAAAGTAGCTAATGAATTTTATTTCCCGTTTTGCCTTTTATCTAATTCTCACAACGGCATGTGTAGCCTGTAAATCGCCTCAAAAGCAAGCAACAGTTGCAACACCATCGTCGTCGTCTGTGCTTACCGAAAAAGAGGAGCTTGATTTTGCTTACTTGTTTTTCGAAGCAGAGAAAGACAAAATGCTAGGAAATTATCCTCAGTCGATTGCCAAATTCTCTCAGGCAATCCGGATAAATCCAAGAAATGCAGCAGCCCATTATGAGCTTTCTCAAATGTATCTGCAAAACGGAAATGCCGATCTAGCAGAGATTAGCGGGCAACAAGCCATCAAATTCGACAACAAGAATATTTGGTACAAACTTTCGCTGGCTAACATTTATGAGCGTATTGGGAAAACTGAAAAAATCGCCCCGTTAATCAAATCGGTTGCAGATGCAGATCCTGCAAATAATGAATACCAATACACTTTGGCCAATGCGTATTCCATGACTGGCAAATACGATGAAGCCATAAAAATCTTCGATAAATTGGAGAGTCAAATGGGGATCAGTGAAGAATTTGCTGTTCAGAAAAAGGCGCTTTACATGCGTATGAGAAAGCCCGAAAAGGCGATCGAAGAAATTCGAAAATTAATGAATGCCTTTCCTGATGAAATCAGCTACCGAGGCTTTCTGGCAGAAATTTACGAAAAGCAAGGTCAAGGTGAAAATGCGCTAAAGGAATACCTGGAAATTGTGCGCATCGATCCCACAAATGCGAGTGTTTATTTTTCGCTTGCAGAATACTATCGAAGAAAAGGCGATAAAGAAAAATCTGTTGAAGCACTTCGGAAAGCCATGGGCAATCCCAACACCGAGGTGGATCTGAAACTGCAGGTAATGTCTTCCTATTACGAATTAAGTATGCAGTATCCCGAACTTACGGTTCAGGCATTGGAATTATGCAGCCTAATGGTATCGGCACATCCAGAATCGGCAAGAGCAAGAGCAGTTTACGGAGATTTTCTGTATCGGGAAGGGAAAATGGAAGAGGCGCGTGAACAATTCGAAAAGGTTTTGTTAGACGATAAAAGCGTTTTCGGTGTTTGGAACCAATTGCTCATGATTGAATCGGAGCTTAAAAATCATACAAGGGTTGTAGAACTTAGCACAGAAGCTATTGAGCTATTCCCAACATCACCAGTATTTTATTTGTATAAAGGGATTTCTTCGATTCAACTCAAGCAATACGATTCAGCCATCGAATCGCTCAAAGGTGGAGCAGAAATCACGGTAGGTAATAACGCTTTATCGGCGCAGTTTTTTGCATCCTTGGGAGATTCTTATAATGCCACCAAGCAATTCAAAGAAAGCGATGAAGCCTATGAAAAGGCGCTACGTTATGATCCTGACAATACTTATGTGCTCAACAATTTCGCATACTATTTATCGGTGCGAAAAGACAAGCTTGATCGCGCTCTAGAACTTAGCACCAAGTGCAACGAGTTAAAACCCAATAATGCTTCATTCCTCGATACCAAAGCATGGATTTTTTACCAACAGGCCGACTATCAGAATGCTGCGCTTTGGATCGATAAAGCCATTGAAAGTGGCGGTATGAAAAGCGGAACAATCGTAGAACACAAAGGCGATATCCTGTGGAAACTTGGAAAAACCGCCGATGCGCTCGATTTTTGGAAAAGAGCCAAAGAGCTAGGTAGTACTGGTGAAAAACTGGATCAGAAAATCAACAACCAAAATCTGATCGAGTGAAATTGAATCAACTAAAGTATACTTCCTTATTGTTTCTTTTTCTAGTTTCGGTTTCAATATTAAACAGCTGTAGATCGAGAAAGCAAGAAGTCTCAAAGCCCAGTCCTCCTCAGGAGGTGGAAGTTCATCAAGTTATCGAAACAGCCGATAGCCTTGCCTCTGTAGTTATAGGGAGTGACTTGAGTTCTCGTTGGTTTTCGGCCCGCGTAAATGTGGATGCAACAATCGACAAAGAGAATCGATCGTTCAATGCCAACTTAAGAATTTGCAAAGACTCGGCTATTTGGATGTCGATATCCCCAGCTTTAGGGATCGAAGTTGCTAGAGTGCTGATCGATAAAGATTCGGTTAGGTTCATCAATCGCTTAAATTCAACATATTTCAAAGGAGGTTTCGCCTACCTCAACAACTTGCTGCAGGTAGATGTGAATTTCAAAATGATTCAATCTGTTTTGATTGGGAATGCCTATTTACATTACGGTGTGGATAAATACATCCAAGACCGTGAAAATGCAGAACTTGTTCTGAGCACCTTGAAGTTCCGAAAAATCAAAAGGGAAAACGAACTGGAACCACCCCAGATTTTAACCCAAGAAATTTGGTATTCGCCTGTTCAGCAGAAAATTACGAGAATGGAAATGCAAGATTATCGACCAACAAGAAAGTTCAGTGTGCATTACAATGCCTTTGAAATGGTTGAGGGAATGAGCGTTCCAGCGAAAATAAACATTGAAGCTTCTGCCAATAAGGAGCTAAAAATCGCACTTGAATACTCCAAAATCGGGCTGAATAAGGAATTAAATCTTCCGTTTAATATTCCTGATGGATATGAGCCGATTCGTTAAATATTGCTGTGTTTTGTTGCTGCTCCTTCCAATAGGCTTGAAAGGGCAAGCGAATAAGTCGGACCTTGAAAAGCGCAAAAAGGCCTTGCAGGAAGAAATCCGTCAAACCAGTCAGCTCATTCTAGAAACCCGCAAAAACAAAACAGTATCACTTTCTCAGCTGAAAGCACTCAATAAAAAGCTTAGCGATAGGATGCGTTTGATCAATACGATCCAAACGGAAATCAACCTTTTAAGCTCAACTATTACTACGAATTCTAGGCGAATCCAAGAACTACAGTTCGATCTTTCTCGGATGCGAGAAACATATGCTCGCTTGGTGAAACGCGCCTATATGAATCGAAATCAACGTTCGGCGCTGTTGCTTTTCTTTTCAGCTCAAAATATTCAGCAGGCCTATAAACGCTTGTATTATTTGAAAACCTACACCACGTACCGAAAGGAGCAGGCTCGTCAGATAGAATATGCACAGAACGAGCTCAGCGGAAAAATGCAGGTGCTCCGAACCGACCTCAACTCGAAGCAAACTCTTTTGGGCAATGAGGAACAGGAAAAAAAAGAACTGAGCATCGAAAAAAAGGAGCAAGAAAGCACCTTGTCGAAACTCCAGAAAAAGGAGAAAACACTTAAAAAAGAGCTCATCAAAAAGGAGGCTGCCAAAAAGAAGCTTGATACTGAAATCCGCAAAGTAATCGAAAGAGAAATTGCACGTGAACGAGCTGCTGTTAAGTCGAGAGAGGCGAAAGCAACCAAGGCTTCCACAACCAAACCCAAAGCAGCCGATCCTGCTAAACCAGCCGAAAAGCGACCCGCAGCAACGCCAGAAATTAAAATGACACCCGAAACAGCCGCGTTATCGGGTAAGTTCGAAGCCAATCAAGGAAAACTGCCTTGGCCAGTCGACAAAGGAGCAATCACCGAAACCTTTGGAACGCATGCGCATCCTGTGTTGAAAGGCATCACGACTTATAACAATGGTATCGACATAGCCACAAGCAAGAATGCACCAGTTAAAGCTATTTATGAGGGTGAAGTGATGGGCGTTGTTTCAATTCCTGGAGCAGGGGATGCCATCCTAATCAAACATGGAGAATACCTTACTGTTTATAGCAATCTCGGAAGGGTTGTGGTAGAGAAAGGTCAAAAAGTTAAAACAGGAACAGTAATCGGAAATGCAGGAGAAAATGACGAAGGAGTTACTGAAGCTCACCTTGAAATCTGGAAAGGGAAAACAAAACTCAATCCTGCTATGTGGATTGCACGCTAATTAATAGGTGAAGTCACGCTTAAACCAATAAGAAAATCTAGGAAGGTAATAGGTGACTTCTAGCATCAAATAATTTCCTTTTGTAGACGCAAGTTGGTTTCCAAACACAGACGTATTGAATGAGCTGCTGTATTGCGTTTCAGGATTGTAGCGCATCGTGATGCCAAAGAAAAGCCCGGCATCGTTTTTAAATTCAGTGCCAACTTCCAAGCCCGCTACAAATGCGAGATAAGATGTTTTCATTACCGATTCGGGCGTCGCGAAGTCATAAACCGAAGCGCTGTCGCCATTAATCGACGTTTTAAAATCTCTTCCTAAACGGTTTACATAGGCAATTCCTAGATATTCTCGGTGTTTCAATGAGCCCAGGTAGCCAGTAACACCAAATTGAAGAGGAATTTCAAAGTTGTTTAGTCCGTAACGAAAATCAATTCGATATTGGGTTGAGTTATTTTGCTTCAACGAGAAGTTCAATCGGTTGTAATTCACTCCAACACGGCTCCAAAAATGTTCACCTGCTTGCATCGAGAGATTCAAACCAGCATTTATTCCAGCCCTCGTTGAGGTGAAAAAACCATTGCTAAGCTGCTGATCATTTTCCATCAGAATAAAGGATGGCCCTGCGCTAAATCCTCCGCGAAAGGCAACCTGAGCTTGAGTTTGGTGAAGAAAAAGCGCAGCAACAATTGAGAATAACCACTTATACATGATTCGGAAATTTAACAACAAAGTAAAGGAATGCAGATTTGTTTACAGAAGTTTCATTTAAACAATCTTTGATTTATTAAAATGGTTGTACATTTAGTTACAAATACGGACTATGAATGCGCTGTTGAAGAACATCGTCCGCACTTGGACCAGCAACCTCGAAGGCTTTTATAAGCCAACCTCACTTTACCCATTGGTAGCGCTACGAATAGCGTTTGGATTTACCATGTCGGCTTGGGGAATACTCATGATTTTAACCGGCCGAGTATCAGAAGTCTTTTCACGACAAGTGATGCATTTCCCGTATGATGGCCTAGAATGGATGCGACCATTGCCTTTTTGGGGAATGATCATGGTTTTCCTTTTAATTTCCGTTTCGGCCTTAATGCTCGCTGCTGGATGGTTTTTCAGAATAGCGTCAACTACTTTCGCATTGTTGTTCGCCTATGTTTCATTTATCGACAAGGCTTCTTACCTGAGCTATTATTACCTCGTTATGTTGCTGGCGATAATGCTCATCTTTTCGCCTGCGCACCGCTTATTCTCTATCGATTTAATTAGAAAACCTGCGCTAAGAGTAGATTTCGCTCCACGTTGGCTTTTACTTGTTTTCAAAGTGCAAGTCGTTATGGTGTTTTTCTTTGCAGGTATGGCAAAGTTGAATTCCGATTGGCTTTATTCAGGCATTCCAGTTTCTTTGTGGCTGCAAGACATTGCCCAACAAGCGGGTTTAAATAGTGTGGTAATTGCAAACAACGGATGGCTGGCAATTTCTTTGTCATGGCTGCTTGTTATTTTTGACTTTATTCTCCCGCATTTCTTGCTCGATCCTAAAACATCGACACGTGCATTTTGGACTGTTGTGTTGGTTCAGATTCTCGGAATGATTTTGCTACCAACTGGGATTTTTCCTTTATTGATAGTGCTTTCATGCACGATTTTTTTACCTGCGGAGAAAATTCATCGGGTGGCTTCTGGAGTTTCATATTTTCTCTTCGACGTTTTTCAATTCAAAGGAGATGTATTTAAGCCCGGTGGCTCATATTTGCTAGAATTCCGCTACAAGCGATTGTTCCCAATTGTAGCGATGTTGTTTCTTAGTGCCCAAGTTTTATTGCCTGTTGGGATGTACCTAAAAATGGGCAGCATTCAATGGGCCGATACTGCATTTCACTTTTCTTGGGATGTTAGAATAAATCACCACAAAAACTCAGTAGCTTTCTACAAAGTGGATAGAAAAACTGGATCTTCAGAACCTATTGCTATTGATCAATATCTCACGCCAATTCAACAGCAGCGCCTAGCCGAAGATCCCATCATGGTGAAAAGCTTCATCCTCCAATTGAAGTCGAAACCAGAATTACGTATTTCTCAAGATGCGCTTGAAATTGAAGCCTTGAGTTGTACTTCGGTGAATGGTCGACAAGCTGATTGTGTTACTTATACCGATGAAACCTTAAATTTGCTGGGTGATTCCGGCTATGAATAAGCGCACTTTCGGTAAGATTTTGATCTTCGTTACCCTGCTTTTTTGGGCGGCATGTAAACCCACTGTCGATTATTTGGGACGTGCAGAAAGCGAACTACAGCAAGAAGATTACTTAGGCGCTATTGTGGAGATCAATTCTCTTTTAGCCAATGGCGACTCATCTTGCAAGGCATTTCAAATAAGAGCATCAGGATTTCGACGCATCCAGAAATTTCGAAAATCAATCGAGGACCTTCAATATGCAGTTAAAAATTGGCCCGATTGCCATGAAGCATCCTTAGAACTTGCTCGGGCATTAGCAGATTCGGGCGATACTGCTCAAGCATTTCGAGTTTTACAAAAAATCAACTTCTTAACAGGTCGAAATGGTGCGGAAGTGTGGATTGAAAAATCGAAAATCCATTATTACCAAGATCAATTCGACATTGCCCTCATAGAGTTGAATGAAGCCATTCGACGAGACTCAAGCTATCATCTTTCTTGGTACTATCGAGGGTATTTAAGATCAAGATTTTTCGACGAAGACAAAAGTGCAGGAAGTTCGATTCAACGGTTTTTAGATTTCGACCAAGCCATTTCTGATTTCTCAAGAAGTGTTCAATTGGATCCAAAATTCCCTGATGCTTGGTTTCAGCGCGGAATGGTATACCTCAACCAATTCAAGCCCAATAAAGGACTTCCCGACTTAGATCAAGCCATCAAATTGTATCCCAAATATTCTTACTACTATTTCGGAAGAGCGGAATATTATATGAAGGAAGGGAAATTCAAACTTGCTATTGTAGACCTCGAAATGGCTGCAAAATTGAACCCTGAAGACTTGATGGCTACTAAACTACTTCAAGCTGCAAAAGACTCACTAAATTCAAATTAAAAAGGGCCGAAATATCTTTTGATTTCGACCCTTTACAGTGTTTTGTTAAGTTGATTATTTAGTAAGTTTTAGCCTTTTGGGTTGATTAATGCCCATTCTCAAGCTTTGTGGTTGTTTGTATAGATCAGGCTGCAGATATTTTCCCTTTTCACCTTTACGCTTATCCACTTCAACCGCTGTTTTTTCTGGATGTTGTTGAACATAAGGGTCGTTTCGATCTGCATAAACAGTCCAGCTTACTTTTTGGCCCGGCTTTCCACCAGCAATAGCAAACTTCCCATTTTCCATTTCACGGCTCACATACAAATTGGGTGATGCTACACCAATACTTGTGAGTTGGTAGCTGAAATCTTTGTTCACTAAATCAAAATATGAAGGCATTTCAACAACAGTCTCGCCATTCTCATCAAGTTGGATGGTACCTCTGTAAAGATTTAACACTTCATTTGACTCAATAGAAAAGTGTTTGAGGAACTTGTTAGCTGGATCTGCAGGGTGGTCAATCATGAAGGTTTTCAAGCCAGAAGCCCCTAATTCACCATTTGCAAATACAGCAATAAAAGACGCATCAAGATTATCACCCCAAATTCCAACACCAGTTTCTGACTGTCCAAGAATTCCAATGTTGTTAAATGTTATACCAAGGTCAAAGTTCTGCCCTAATACGCCAACCAGCTGTGGATTGAGTGTTTGTCCGTTCACACCAACTCCTCCTACACCCACAACTGCAGTTGCATTATTAAGCCCCGTTAAAACATTCGCAACGCCTGTGTTCTCTCCAAAAATAGCAAAGCCATCGTTGCGAGACGTAAGGCCCGAAACACCATTAAAGCCTTCGCCCTCCACTCCAATACCACCTGCAGTGCGAAGGTTATTTCCTCTAACAGCAACATCGGTAGTGGAAGCTGCTGTAGCCTCACCTGTAACGCCACGTGCTTGTCCTGTTGTTTGTCCGAAAATCGCGCTATTGTTCAATGTTAAACTGTTCGTAACCGACTGGATTGCCGCAAAAGAATTATTTGCATTGGTACTTGCAGCGTTAATGGCATTTCCAGTTCCCGATAAAAGTGCGCCTATAGATGCAGTAGAAGTACCCGTTTGATTTACAACTAAACCAATTGAACCAGCACCTGTTCCAGATGCATTAATCGTTACTGATCCAGCATCGGCAGTGATCGTTCTACCTAAACCAGAACCTCCAAAATCGTAAGACTGATCAAGTGTTCCTCCAGCACCAGCAGCTCCTTGTGGACCTTGCAGACCAGCAGCTCCCGTTGCTCCGGCAGGACCGGCTACTCCAGCTGGGCCCGCAGCACCTTGTGGACCCGCTGGTCCTGCTAAACCAGCAGGACCTTGAGCGCCAATTGCCCCAGCAGGGCCTGATACACCTTGTGGGCCAGCAGGTCCCGGTGCACCTTGTAATCCATCTTGTCCATTTGCACCTGCAACGCCTTGAGGTCCTGCAACTCCTTGAGCACCACGGCAGTCTAGAGCATTCCAAGCTCCATCGTTATTCACATCTTCATTGGCATCTTGTACAGCATCTCCATCAGTATCCCAACAATTTAAACCACTACCAGGACCTGTTGGACCCTGAGGACCAACTGCTCCAGCAGCACCCTGAGGACCAGTAGCACCTGCCGGGCCTTGAAGCCCTTGCGGCCCTGCTGGCCCTGGAGCTCCATCTTGACCGTCTACTCCTGCAGCTCCTTGTGGCCCTTGCGGACCAGCAGGCCCCTGTGGCCCTTGAGAACCACCTCCGTTACCAGAAGTTTCGGCATATTGTGCATATGGAACAGAAAGCAATTCACTGGCGCCTAAATCTGTGTAATTTGTGCCACCCGATTGATCAACCTCCACTTTAATAAATTGGTTTGCAGTGTTCCAAGTGATATCTGAAAAGGTTCCAGTGAGCGGAATGCCAGCACCGATTTTCAAAGTGAACAAACCAAAGTTATTCGTTGTAGGGGTATGTCTTTCTGCATATTGAACAGCTCCTGTTGCTGACCCTGCAAGAATCGAAATCTTAACCGCAACATTCTGATTTACATATACACTTCCACTTGAATTTCGGGCTATCGCCTGATAATTTATGCCATCGGGAACTGGCGCCTGAGCCATTAAATTATTGCCCAAAAAGACAATCGAGAGTATGCCAACCAAAGTCAGCCCGCGTAATTTTATGTTCATATTTTTCTTATTGAATGATGAGGTCAGGAATGCGATTTATTAAATCTATAACTGCGTTGGTATTTACCATTGGCTGTAGTTAAACGAAGTAGGTAGATACCACAGGCGAGATCGCTAAGCGGAAAGTTAATTTGTTGTTGCCCAGGTGGAACTTGAAGCTTTTGCGGACTCCTTACCAATTTTCCTGCAGCATCTAGGATTTCAACTACCAATTCTTCATTGTTAGCGGCAAGGAGAGAAAGTGTAACATATTCGTCAGCCGGATTTGGGTATAAACCTGCCGACCATGTCGCCATGAGGTCTTCAGTAAAGGCAATGGTAAACTTATCGGGCTGATGGAATCCTTGTGTGAAAATGTTATTTCCTGAAGATATTGTGCTAACAGCCGCCATTTCACCAACCGTCCAAGAAAGTTCGAATTGAGCATTTTGAAAATGTTGGCCTTGCGAAGAAAGTACCTGTGGCGCCAAAACAATATTTTGTGCATTATGTTGAAAAGCCGAAAACAAAATCAATAAAGTGAGTAGGATTTCTTTGATCATTCGTATGGTATCATTGACGTGAAAATCAAATATAAGCCAATTCGCCAACCATCTTATTGAAATCTACAACTCTATGTTGTACCCAAAATCATTTGTCGCGCCGAGTTTTTTTCAAATCACGAAGTAATCGACCTGCTACTTGCCATCCATTCATCACTACACCAGGAATACCCTGGCCCGGATATACAGAATCGCCGCATGCATAGATGTTTCCACCGAGTTGGTGCTTGTTCATTTTCCACGGCAAAACATCCTTGAATTGTGGATAACCGCCTACAAAGCCTCCAGCTCTTCCTGTCCATTGTTGCCATTCTTCAGGACCCGATACGTGTTTCAAAATAAGATCGTCAGAC
This sequence comes from Flavobacteriales bacterium, assembly GCA_040403315.1. Taxonomy (GTDB): domain Bacteria; phylum Bacteroidota; class Bacteroidia; order M30B66; family M30B66; genus CAMCXT01. Next base: position 214,464 of record JBBAKX010000001.1, on the reverse strand, counting down.
TCGATCAAACCTCTTTTAATGAGCAATTCGATGGCTTGTTCTGCCCAGTCTTGTTTACTTAATTCAAAGTAATCGTTTGTTTTTGCGTGGGTACTGATGGATGCAACTCGATATCCTTGAGGACTTCTCAATCGATCGTCGGCGCTACTTAAGCTCAAAAAGATGCTTCCACCATTGGGTTGATGAATCTGATAATGCAAACATTTCGGAAACAAACGGTCCTTCAACACAATGCTCATTTGAAGCGCCGAATTGAGCTTCTTGGTTTCGATGGTTTGCTTTGTAGCTTTTAGTTTTAAAGGATGTTTTTCGGGGAGCAGCTTCGCAAGGTTGTTCATCGGGATGGCCGAAACTATCGATCGAGCAATTACAGAACGGTCTCCAAATTTCACGTTGAAGTGTTCTTCATTTGGTTCTATGGAATCTACCGCTGTTCTAAGCAATAAATGTCCTCCATGATTTCCAATGTAATCGGTGAAAGCTCTCACCATGCTCACCATTCCGCCCGGTAAATAATAATTACCGCTGTTGGTGTAACACAAGGCTGTTGCTCCAAAAAGCACGTTCACCTCATCCATCTTATTTTGAGCAGTAATCATAAGCTGCTCATTCACGAAGGTTCTAAAGTCTTCGTTTTCATATAAGCCGAAACGCTTCAACAAGGAGGCTGTTGAGGTAAAGGCATTTCGAGCAAACCAAGAATCTGTAATCTTGAAATTCTTCAACAAAGAGATCCAATCTTGAGCTTTTTGTGGAGGGAAAAACCTATAACGCATCGAACTGTTCCAAACAAAATCGCTTATCCTGAAACAGAATTTCCAGAATTCAGCCATGCGCTTCCCCCCGAAAACCCGCTGAGCTTCTTCAATCCATTGATCACGATCTTGATACCTTGTCAACATCCGCCCATCGGGCAGAAATATCTGCATCGGAACTTCAAGCTTGCGAGCGTCCAATGTAATTCCTGTTTCATCCAAAACCGCACGCAATGGCATTCCTTCATCCAAACCTACTAAAGTTGTAGCACCACTTTCGAAAATATAACCCTTCCGAAAATACGACGACGAACATCCACCAGGAAGATAATTGCGTTCAACAATCAGCACCGACTTTCCTTCCTTCACCAATAGCGCCGCTGCCGTAAGTCCTGCCATACCGGCTCCAATCACCACTACGTCGTAATGCGATTTCAATTCCCCGGCAGGGACAGATTGAAAGTAACTTACAGGATTTATAACCTCATTTTGCATCCCCTTTGAAACAGATTGCGTTGAAAAGAGTTCATTTGCGATCGAATTGGCAAGCCTTTTTCGAGTTTTGAACAATTCATCAACACAATCGTTTTCTCTAGACTATGAAAGTATCTGTCTTTAGGAAAGAGCGCTTCAATGCCGCGCACCGATTGTTCAATCCAAAATGGGACGAACAAAAGAATTTCGAGGTGTTTGGGAAATGCAGTTATCCGAATTACCATGGCCACAACTACGACTTGATCGTTGAGGTTAAAGGAGAAACTGACCCAGAAACAGGTTATGTGATCGACATGAAAGTGCTCAGCAACATTATCAAAGCTGAAGTTACTGAGCGCTACGACCACCGTAATCTGAATCTCGACATTGAAGAATTTAGCCATGTAAACCCAACTGCAGAAAACATTGCTGTAGCGATTTGGGATCGCCTCAGAAACAAACTTGACGCCCGATACGAACTCAGCATAAGACTTTATGAAACCGAACGAAATTTTGTTGAATACAACGGACAATGATGTCCACATGATCGATCTGATTGGCGATGAACACATCAGCACATCAGTCGATACACCTCTTCGTGCCGACGCATTCGTGCTCAGCGACAAAGAGAAAATTGAAAGAATTGAGCTACATTTTCGTGAAATCATGCTCACTTTGGGCCTCGACTTAACCGACGACAGCCTCAACGGCACGCCTAAACGTGTAGCAAAAATGTACGTGCAGGAAATTTTCTCGGGCCTCAATCCCGACAACAAGCCTAAAATTGCTCTGTTCGAGAACAAATACAAGTACAAAGAAATGCTTGTGGAGAAAGACATCACTTTCTACTCAAACTGTGAGCACCATTTTGTTCCAATTATTGGAAAGGCTCACGTAGCATACATTGCAAACGGTAGTGTAATTGGATTAAGTAAGATCAACCGCATCGTGCAGTATTTCGCTAAACGCCCTCAAGTGCAGGAGCGCCTCACAGTGCAAATTGCCAATGATCTTAAACGCGCGCTCGGTACCGAAGATATTGCGGTTGTAATTGACGCTGTGCATTTGTGCGTTTCATCGCGTGGTGTTGAAGACATCAACTCGAAAACGGTAACCTCACACTTCAGTGGAAAATTTGCAGAAGAAGCCACCAAATCAGAGTTTTTCACTTACCTCGGACTCGACTAAATGAGAAATTACGTTATTGCCGGAGGAAGTTCCGGCATTGGAAAAGCGCTAACCGAACAACTGTTATCTGAAGGGCATAATGTTTACGTTTTAGCTCGCTCAGCGCGCGATTTGGAATCGAATTCTAACCTACATTTTATCGAAACAGACTTCAGTACTGCCTTAACGGCAATTTCTGGATTGCCCGATGAAATTCATGGTCTCGCTTATTGTCCGGGAAGCATCCAATTGGCACCTTTCCATCGCATGAAGGAAGATCTTTTCCTCAACGATTTTAGAATCAACGTGCTCGGAGCGGTACATTTGATTCAAGCGGCGCTTCCTGCGCTGAAGAAGGTTGGTCAATCGTCGGTACTGTTGTTTAGTACAGTTGCCGTACAAACTGGTATGCCATTTCATGCTTCCATTGCAGCTGCAAAAGGTGCAATCGAAGGTTTAACGCGTTCGCTCGCAGCCGAATATGCTGCTTCAGGCGTTCGTGTAAATGCCATTGCACCGTCGCTCACTCAAACCCCGCTGGCGGAAAAACTGCTTAGCACGCCAGAAAAGATTGATGCTTCCAATAAGCGCCATCCAATTGGTAGAGTAGGGAAGCCAGAAGAATTGGCTGCCTTATCTGCATTTTTACTAAGCGAACAAGGTGCATGGATTACTGGCCAAATTCTCCATTCAGATGGCGGAATGGGTAGCCTGAAAATTATTGCCTAATGAAACACTTCTCCGCCGAAACCATTTCAGGTCTCGACGACCGTTTCCGCCGAAACCTCATCAACTCGTTGCACGGTGTTCGCCCTGCACTGTTGATCGGTACGGCATCTTCCGCTGGAAATCAGAATTTGGCAGTGTTTAGTCAGATTTTGCATATTGGTGCAAATCCGCCACTTACAGGCATCCTTTTTCGACCCGATTCAGTGGATCGACATACGCTTATCAACATCCGCGAAACCGGATTTTATACCATCAATACTGGTACAACTGCCATAGCAGAGCAAGTGCACCAAACCAGCGCACGTTATCCTGATGGCGTTTCAGAATTTGAACAAACAGGATTAACTCCAGCCATCACCAACGGTTTTCATGCACCTTTTGTGGCTGAATCGCCCGTGAAGATTGCGCTCCAACTCGTTGAGGAACTTCCCGTAGAACGCAACGGAACAATTCTCGTGATCGGACAAATCCTGCATATTTTTCTTCGGGAAGATATTCTCGAAGAGGATGGTTTTGTTGCGCATCAGAAAGCCGATAGCTTGGCTGTTGCGGGATTAGATGCTTATTTTGGAATTTCAAACGGACAACGTTTCTCCTACGCGAAGCCCGATCAACCTATCCGTAAAACACAACTTTAAAGATGCAGTCAATTAGCATTTTCTGGTTCCGTCGCGACCTTCGTCTCGATGACAATGCAGGTCTTTACCATGCTTTGAAAAGTGGATTTCCAGTGCTGCCGATTTTCATATTCGACCGCAGTATTCTCGACCGTTTAGAAGATGATGACGATGCGAGAGTAACCTTCATCCATGGAGAAATTGAACGGCTCAACCAAGAATTGCGTGCGCTCGGTTCTGGACTAAAAGCCTTTTATGGGTTTCCTGCAGATTGCTTCAAATCGCTTTGTGCACAATACAAAGTGGAGGCGGTTTACACCAACCACGACTACGAACCTTACGCTGCCGATCGCGACCGTGCAATCGACACTATTTTGGCACAAAACGGAGCGAAGTTGCTCAGTTTTAAAGACCAAGTGATTTTCGAAAAGTCGGAAATCGTGAAAGACAACGGCGCGCCCTACACCGTTTTTACTCCATATTCTAGGAAATGGAAGGCTGCTCTCAACGACGATTCTTTCAAGCCTTATCCAACCGAAAATTCTTTCAATCATTTCCACAAGTGGGATGGAAGCCCAGTTCCAACATTGGAAGAAATGGGTTTCAAAAAGTCATCCATCGAAATTCCAGCACGCACACTTAACCTCGATATTGTTAAGAATTACAAGGAGAAACGTGATTTTCCATCGGTTCGAGGAACTACACGTTTGAGCGTTCATTTAAGGTTCGGCACTGTGTCGATCCGAAGGCTTGCATGGGAAGCGCTCAACACCAACGAAACTTGGCTCAACGAATTAATCTGGCGCGACTTCTACCAAATGATTCTTGCAAATTTCCCACGGGTAAACGGTGCTGCTTTTAAACCGCAGTACGACCGAATTCAGTGGCGCGATGATGCCGAATCTTTCAAGAAATGGTGCGAAGGAAAAACCGGATATCCTATTGTAGATGCTGGAATGCGCGAATTGGCTCAAACGGGTTTCATGCACAACCGTGTGCGGATGATCGTGGCGAGTTTCCTTACCAAACATTTGCTCATCGATTGGCGATTAGGCGAAGCTTGGTTTGCTCGTAAACTGCTCGATTTCGATCTAGCTTCTAACAATGGCGGCTGGCAGTGGGCCTCCGGTTCGGGCTGTGATGCAGCACCGTATTTCCGGGTGTTTAATCCAGCGCTTCAAACCGAAAAGTTCGACGCACAAGGCATATACATCAGAAAATGGGTGCCTGAATTCACCGATCCTTGGAAATACGTGAAACCAATCGTCGACCACAAAATGGCGCGCGATAGAGCCATCGCCACTTACAAAGCAGCACTCGGAAACACTGAAGAATGAAAGGAATAAAAAAGCAACATCTGCCAGAGAAAATCTGTGAGAATTGCCAAAAGCCTTTCAGCTGGCGAAAAAAGTGGGAACGCGATTGGGACCAAGTGAAATTCTGCTCCGACCGCTGTCGAAAATCTAAATCTTAAGCTCCATCATGGCGAAGAAAATCCTCCTTTGGTACCGTAACGACCTCAGAATTAGCGACCACGAAGCACTTCATGAAGCGGTAAATTCGGGTGCAGAAATCCTCCCGGTTTATATCGACCATCAAACCGATTACAGTCAGTATCTTCCCGGAAACCCCGAAATTCCTGGCTTCCGACGTAAATTCCAGCTCGAATCGCTTCAAAATCTCGATCTACATTGGCGCACTTGGAACACATCGTTAATTGTTTTGCCGGGCAAGCCGGAAGATGTGATTCCGGAACTGTGTAGCAAATACAACATCGATGAGGTTTTCCTGCAAGCCGAATCGGCGCATGACGAGAGCCAGCAACAAAGGAAGCTTGAACGAAATCTATCAACTATTCAGGTTCCATGGAAGTATTTCTTTGGAGCCTCGATGATTCATCCTGAGGATCTTCCATTCGATCTTCACGACCTTCCCGATATTTTCACACAATACCGAAAGCGTGTAGAAGCCAGATTGAACATCCGTAATTGCTTCCCAACACCAACAAAAGTTGAGGTGGTTCCGCATCAGGAATCGGAGTTTGTTCCTCAGTTCCCTGAAACGAAGCAAGATTCGAGAAGTGCCCTATTGTTTCAAGGTGGTGAAACCGAAGCCCAGAAAAGACTCAACAGCTATCTTTGGGAATCCGACAGCTTGCGCAATTACAAAGAAACCCGCAATGGTCTCATCGGCGACGATTATTCATCCAAGTTCAGTGCTTGGTTCTCCAACGGATGCCTCTCCGCCCGGCAGGTTTTCCACGAAGTGAAAAAATACGAAGCCGAGCGCATTGCCAACGAAAGTACTTATTGGTTGATTTTCGAACTCCTCTGGCGCGACTATTTCCGTTTGGTGATGGAGAAATTCGGCACCGATCTATTCTCGCTCGAAGGCATCACAGCCCGAAAGCAAAGGCAACCTCAAGGACTCGACATCGTGAAATTCCATAAGTGGATTGATGGCAATACGGGCAACCGATTTATCGATGCTAATATGATCGAATTGAAGCTCACAGGTTTCATGAGTAACCGCGGCCGACAAAATGTGGCCAGTTATTTTGTGCACGATCTCGGCATGGATTGGCGCTTGGGTGCATGGTATTTCGAAGCTGTTCTTCTTGATTACGACGTGTATTCGAACTGGGGAAATTGGGCCTATGTGGCTGGCGTCGGTAACGATCCCCGCGAAAACCGTTACTTCAATACTGTTCGTCAGGCCGATATGTACGATACCGATGGCGCCTACCGCAAGCTCTGGCTCGATTGAGTTATCTTCGGCATCTGAATCATGAACGAAGAGCTGCTGTTTTACATCGAAATGCTCGCTGCCGCGGTATCACTTCTTGGTGTGTGGCTCACTTCGAGAAAACAACTGCATGGTTGGACGTTGGGCTTCATCGGTTCGGTGATGTATACTGCCATCTTCTTTGTATCGGGCTTGTACGCCGAATCTACACTGCAGATATTTTATGCATTCATGGGCGTTTTCGGCTGGTTGAAATGGAAAAATGAAACCACAGAAACCGAAACTGCGGTGAAAAGAATTCCCATCAATACCATCGTTTCATCTGCTTTCATAACTGCTACTTTGAGCATTGCTGCAGGTGCATTTCTCGATCGGTTTTCGGATTCTACAGTGCCCTATTTGGATGCTTCTTTGGCAGTCGCCGGATTGGTTATCACGCTGTTGATGGCAAAACGGTTTGTAGAAAATTGGCTGGCTTGGATCGTAGTAGATTTGGTGTCGGCGGCGCTATATTTCGATCGTGGCTTGCTCATTACTGCTGTGGTTTACCTGTTCTTTACCGCCATGGCTGTGTATGGTTTTTTGCATTGGAAACGTGAACTTCGTGCACCGTGAAAAAGATTGCCATCACCGGACCAGAATCAACTGGAAAGTCGAGTATTTGTGAAGCCTTGCAGCAGCATTTCGGAGGACTCATTGTTCCAGAATTTGCACGAGAGTTTCTGAGCAATAAGGCTGATCGTTACACTTTTGAGGATGTTGAATTCATTGCCCGCAAGCAGCTCAAGCTTGAAAAATCAGCATTTGGTGCGCAACTCGAATTTCTTTTCTGCGACACCGATTTGTTGGTGATTCGCATTTGGATGGAGCACGTTTTTGGAAAATGCCCACAGTGGATAATCGATGAATCTTGGGGGATGCAATACGATTTCACGCTGTTGATGAACATTGATTTGCCGTGGGAAGATGATCCTTTGCGCGAACACCCTAACCAACGTGAGCTATTGTTTCAGAAATATCTAGATGCTTTAAAAACCTCGGGACGACCGTTTGCTGTTGTTTCAGGAAATGGGCTCGAACGGCTAAAAGAAGCCATTCAGCTCATGAGCGACTTATAAACTTAAAGTCTAAACATACCATATTTCAAGATGCAGTAAATCGCTCTGAAACCATCCTTCCAGCCGATTTTCTTGCCCTCTTCGTAAGTTCTTCCGTAATAGGAAATTCCTACTTCGTACATTCTGATTTTAGGAATTCGGCTGATTTTCGCAGTAATTTCAGGTTCGAACCCAAACCGTTTTTCCTTCAACTTGATACCTTGTATCATCTTCGTGTTGAAGAGCTTATAACAAGTTTCCATATCGGAAAGGTTCTTGTCAGAAAACATATTCGACAACATCGTCAAAAATTTGTTCCCGATGGTATGCCAGAAAAACAATATTCTGTGTGGATTTCCTCCGATAAATCTCGAACCATAAACTACATCTGCGAATCCGTCCAAAACGGGCATCAATAATTTGTTGTATTCTTTTGGATCGTATTCTAAGTCAGCATCCTGGATAATCAGAAATTCTCCCGTTGCCTTGCTGATTCCGGTATGCAGAGCGGCGCCTTTTCCTTGGTTTACTTCGTGCTTGAAATACTGAATGTTGAGGTCAGCATTCTCACTCATGTACCGCAGAATCGCTTCCTCTGTTGCATCTTTCGAGCAATCGTTCACGATTATCACTTCTTTCGAAATGCCTTGAACCAAATTCACAGCCTTCACTTTGTTAAGGATGAGGTGAATAGTGGCTGCTTCGTTGTAAGCAGGAATAACAATCGATAATTTCTTGATCTCCATATCAGGCATTCAATTCAGGGCTTGCAAAACCAAATCTGGCTGCAAACATAGTGATTCCGCGTGTGGTTTTTCTAAAGGGCTAGTTCAACTGCCGGATCCCAGTAATGCTGTTGGAAATTCTGCACTTTGTCTTCAATCACAATAATCCCTTCTGCTTCAAGCGCTTGCTGCATACTTTCAGGCGGATTGAAATGGAATTTTCCAGTTAATAGACCATTTCTATTCAACACTCGATGCGCAGGCACGCTTTCTTTTTGCTGGTGTGATGCATTCATCGCCCAACCAACCGTTCTGGCCGAACTGCCAGTGCCTAAGTACCGAGCAATTGCACCGTAGCTTGTAACCCTTCCAGGTGGAATTTGCCGAACCACTTGAAACACGAGAACGAAGAAGTCTTGTTGGTTGCGCTTGTCTGTCATGGCAAGTAACTAACTAGCTTAATCGGAAACCCTTTCGCCCGAAACATCATTTCATAATAGGTTCTGATTTTCACCAGTTCATCATCTGGGAAATCGCGGTCGATGTCGTTGCTGTTTCGAACGATTTCATAGTTGTTTTCACGAATCGTATCTAAGGTGAATTGGTAGTTGAAATCCGAGTCGGTTTTTAGGTGAACCAAACCGCCGGGTTGCAAAAGTTGTTTGTACCGTTCACTGCTTTCCTTACTGGTGAGACGCTTTCTGGCGTTGCCTTTTTTCGGTTTCGGATCTGGAAACGTTACCCAAATTTCGGCCAATTCGCCCGGAGCGAAAAAGTTCAAAATCCGGTCAGCTTGGGTACGTAGAAAGCCCACATTGTTCATTCCGTCCTCCATGGCTGTCTTGGCGCCACGCCACATGCGGTTCCCCTTTAAATCTAAACCGATGTAGTTTCTGTCGGGATGCATTTTCGCCAAACCAACTGTGTATTCTCCTTTTCCACAGCCAACCTCGAGTGTGATTGGTTGATCGTTTTTAAAAAAATCAGAATTCCATTTTCCTTTCAAAGGATGGTCATAATCTTCTTCAGAAAACATGAACTGAATAACATGTTCGAATTTATCGAGCTCAGCAAAATGTTGGAGTTTATTTTTCCCCATAATCGATTACCAGTTTTTATCTATTGGTCGGATAATGATTTCTTCTGTCCAGCAATTGGCAGGCTGTTCTAAGAGTGTTTCAATCATTTTTGCCACATCTTCAGGCTGAACAAAATCGGCGCGTGGAACTTCCATTCCATCCCAACTAGATGTGTTTACCGAACCTGGAGTGATGCGAGTGATGGTAACTCCGAAATCCCTCATTTCATCAGCCACAAGCGAAGCCCAAGTGTCGAGAACTGTTTTGGCTAAAGTATAAGCCGTTGCATTGGCTCGGGGTGTTTTGGTAACTATCGATCCAATGATGATCACTTTTCCACGGCGCTGTTTTTTCATTTCAGGCAGCCAGAATTTCAAGGTGTTGAAGGTCTGCCAGAAATTTTCCTGCAGCATTTTTTCAATCGCTGCTTGATCGGTCTCCGAAGGAAATCCACCATCGAAAATTCCGGCGTTTAATATGAAAACATCAGGAAGTCCGGTGGATGCCGAAAGTGTTTCATTCAACTTGAGCACATCCTCGGCTTGCCGTAAATCGCCTTTTAACAATACTGGATTAGTCGGAAGTTGCTCCAATAAACTGTCTAAATTCTTGCTTTCCCGCGCTACAAAAGCGGGCGTGTATCCTTTTGCGGCCAAACCTAAACATACAGAACGGCCTATTCCGCGAGTCACACCAGTGATCAATGCTACCATTCCGCAAATGTACCCAAGGAAGCTTAACTTGCGGCATGTCTGCACCGCTTCGGCCTACGATTCTTGTTGCACCGCTCGATTGGGGCATGGGCCACGCCACACGCTGCATTCCAATCATTCAAAAACTTCAACAGAAGGGCGCTCAGGTCGTTGTTGCTTGTCCGCCGGCACTTGAAACGCGTCTTCGCAGTTCCATTTCGGGCGTTTCATTTGTTTCCCTCCGGGGATATGAGATCCGTTACCACCGCCATCTTCCTGTTTGGCTTTCGGTAATTCTGCAAGCTTGGAAAATCCATAAGTCCATCATTTTCGAACACCAATGGATTCTGGAGAATGCTTCAAAGTTGGGAATTCAACAGATCATTTCTGATAACCGCTACGGACTCTGGCATCCCGACATTCCATCGGTTTTGATCACTCACCAACTCCAGCCGATAGCTCTGTTCGGTGGAAGAATCGCTGCCCGTGCCGTGAAGTATTTCATGCGACGATTGCTGAAACATTTCAACGAAATCCATGTGCCCGATCACGAAGGGCCAAACCGATTAAGTGGAAAGCTCAGTGAACCTTTCGATGGGTTGCCTCCGATCAAGTGGATTGGTCCGCTTTCGCGATTTACCCAACGATTGGAAATGCCAACGCAGTCAAAAACGATGTTGGCTATCCTTTCAGGACCAGAGCCGCATTACAGCCAATTTTTCCTAGCCATGAAAGCTCGGGCAGCAGAGCAAAATTTTCATTTCAAAGCACTCGGTTGGAAACCTCCACAGAATGCAAATGCTGATGAAGTATTGCTCAATCTTTCGGATGAGGAATTCGCCAACGAAGTTTCGAAAGCAGAAAAGATCGTTTGTTCGGCCGGCTATTCAACACTTTGCGATCTTGTTGCCTTAGGAAAGCGTGCTGAAGTTTTCCCCACCAAGGGACAAACCGAGCAGCAGTATTTGGCGAAGCGGTGGATGAATCTGCAGGAAATATGAAAGTAAATTAGTTTGCTTCATCAAAATCGTTTTACATGAATTTGACATAAGAAAAATGTCCAAATTCTTTGTCAATTATGTGGTGTGCAACTTTAAGATAACCTAGGGATTCGATAACTTCGCCAGCAGTAATAAAGCAATATCATCAATAATCAATTGAATATGGAAAGCGAATCGATCAACTTCAACGCCCTTTTACCTGTCAAGTTTAAATATGCAGGTTATGTGATAGCTTGTTTGGCATTCCTGGCAGCTGCATTAATCAATCTTACAGGCTTGATAGATAACTTTGAAAAATCTAGCTTTCTATCTACAGCAATTCGTTGTTTGATCGTAGTGGGCTTGTTTTTGGTGGCTGTAAGCCGAGATAAAGTTGAGGATGAATTGGTGGGTTTGATTCGACTGAAAGCTTTTGAGCTGTCTTTTCGTTGGGGTGTTTTATATGTAATTGTAGATTCTATATTGCCTATGGCAGGAATCGGCATGAGTGGATTTTCACTAGTCTTTAGTATGTTAATTCTGTATTTGCTTGTTTTTAATTCTAAAAAGAAACAAATGCAATGAAAAATGCTCTTCGTTTGGCGAGGGCTCAGAATAACATGACCCAGCAAGAGCTCGCAGATAAAATTGGAGTATCAAGGCAAACTATTAATTCGATTGAAACTGGACGATATGTTCCATCCACAGTTTTGGCGTTGAAACTAGCCAAAATGCTTAGCTCGCAGGTGGAGGCGCTTTTTCAAATAGAAGAGACTGATTAATTTAGAAAAAAAGTAAAGAATACTTGTCATTATGTAAAGTGTAGCTTACATTTGTCCAATAAATGTAAACCTATGAAGTACTTTGCAGCAGGCCTAGTGAGTGCCTTTTTGTTCGTTTTTCTGATTGCTTTCAAATCTGGAGTGTATGAAGTTAGTAAGTCAACCGCTGATGTTGAACAAGAAGAAGGCGTATATGTATTCTATAGATCTAAACCAGTAGCCAATTACGAATATGTTGGCACCTATAAAATAGGTATGGTTTGGGACGACAAGCCCAGTCTATTGTTCAATAAACTAGTAAGGAAAACCAAAGAAAAATTCCCTTCGGCCGACGGTATAATTATCGCCAACGATATGGGTAAATGCGATGCCATTAAATTTAAATAACTAACCCACCTTTAATATTCTCAAAAATGAAAAAACAACTCATCCTCATCACACTTGGTTTGTTCTCTGTTTTGGCACTGCCCTCTTGTAAAAAAGAAGGTTGTACCGATGGCAGTGCAGATAATTTCAATGCAGATGCCGATAGTGACGATGGAACATGTTCTTACAGTGCTAGTGTTAATTTCTGGTACAATCAACAAACGTCACAAAATCTTTTGGCTGACGATATCATCAGCCTGACCTTTTACATTGACAATCAAGTAATCGGTTCTTATGCATCAAACGTGTTTTTCAATTCTTCGCCAGATTGTGGTCAATCATCTGTAGTTTCTAAAACGTTCGATTTAGGCAAGTCAAAAACCAAAACAGCAAGCTACAAAGTCATTGACGATATCGGCGATGAAATCTGGGCTGGCACGGTTACTTTCGATGCTTCTGTAGCATGCAAAAACTATAATTTGACATATTAGTAATATCTATTTTTATAGAATAGGGTTTTTAATTTAGGCTGGAATGCATTTGCATTTCAGCCTAAATATTTTCATCCAATTCAAGAAATGCCCCAAGGCGATAAAGTGGTATGTCGGTTACCCAATCGTTTATTTCGTTAAGCTTCAAAGAAGTTCTTACACAGATTTTGGGCTTGTATTTTTGGCTATACACCCATAAACTTTTGGCTTGTAAGCTTGTGCCTGATTTCACTTCAATTGGGATGATATGAATGCCTTTTTGAATAACAAAATCAACCTCCGCCTGAGCATTTTCTGGACGCCAATAGAACGGGATTAGTTCGTTTACTAAGAGTTGTTGTAGAACAAATTGTTCTGTGAGCACGCCTTTAAACTCTGTGAATAAGGAGTTTCCGTTCAGCAAAATTTGTTCTGGTATTTGAGCTAGTGCGCCAAGAAGTCCCACATCCACAAAATAGAGCTTGAAGTCATTCCAATCAGCATATGCTGTGAGTGGGATTCCGCTTTTTGTAATTCGAGTTATTTTATGAACTAAACCAGCATCTTTAAGCCATTCCAAAGCCAATTCAAAATCTTTGGCTCTTGCTCCTGGTCGCAATACATTGAAAATAAATTTTGAGTTTTCTTTAGACAATTGACTCACAATAGAGTTCCATATCAGCCGAATTCTTGGCAATAAGTTAATCGGTGCATGTTTCGAAAAATCATTTTCATAAGCACTTAATATCTCACTTTGCAATTTTCGAATCTCTGATAAACTTGCTCCTTGAGAATACAATTTAACAGCCTCTGGCATACCTCCAACAAAGAGATAACTTTTTAATAGCTCGATATATTTCGTTTCAAAAGCTTCAATGAGCGTTTCATTGTTCGCTTTTAAACTGTCGATAAGCTGTGAATGACCTGTTGCTAGAAGAAATTCAGTAAAGCTAAAAGGTTGCAACGACATAAATTCAACCTTCCCAACAGGGAAAGAAACACCTTGATGTATTGAAACTCCAAGAAGCGAGCCTGCTGCCAGAATATATGTTTCCGGAAGGTCTTCATAAAAATACTTGAGGCTTGTTATTGCCAATGGACAAGCTTGAATCTCATCTAAAATGATTAAGCATGTTTTTGGATAAATTTGAAATCCAGCTATAATCGACATGCCCTTCAACAAAATCTCGGGTTGCAAGCTTCGCTCAAATAGTTTTCTGAGTTCCTGTTGATTTTCAAAATTGAAGTAAGCGGTTTGTTCAAATTCAGTTTGTCCAAACGACTTCATCAACCAAGTTTTACCAACTTGCCTAGCACCCTGAATGATCAGTGGCTTTCTGGTTTGCTTGGTTTTCCAAGCCTGTAGTGTTAAAAGAGCCGTTCTTTTCATAGGATTTCTTTGTTCAAAGATACATCTTCATCCTTAAAAGTGTATGTCCGCCACATTTTTACGTACGTAAAAGTGATGTGGGCATACGCTTTTACCGATATGAATTATTTAGACCCAAAGAAGACTCTTGAAAAACAGTGCAAATTGAAAATGACCTACAGTGTAAATTTAAAATTGTAGTGGGTCTAACCCGTAAAAATTACGGGAGAAGCAAAGCTTTTTAATTTTTCAGGCTTTGCTTAAAGATTAGATTCTTCTGATTGAATTATGGGTTTATTAACCATTGGCTTTTTAATTGTATAATCTGCTCAAACGCTGAATGCAGGAGCCATCGTTTCTATTTCAGCTAAAACTTCAAGTACGCAGATTTCAACCCGACATTCTACTTTATTTAGAAAGTAAAATCGAGATAATTGCACATCGAATTTTTACAAATACTACATCAAAAAAAATCCCCGCTCCGGAGGGATACCGAAGCGAGGATTTTAATTCTCCCACAAACCAACATTGTGGATAACCTGGCAGCTTATTTAACTAAGCGGATAATTTGGCTGCCATTTTCATTAGAAATGATTACCTGATAAATTCCACGTGCTAATTCTGAAGCGTCGAACATATAGGTTGCATTGTTTGCCATTACACGAATTTGCTGATTGCGGATTACACGTCCTGCAGCATCCATGATTTGGAAATTGAAATCTGAATCATTTTCCAATCCTTCGAAGTTTACAATGGTGTAATCTTCCATTGGATTCGGGAATGCAGAAATCGACATTGAAGCATCAGGAGTTGTGGTGTTGTCCATTTGTGCCAAACGTGCCGATGATGTTCCGCAACCATTGTTCAATACAACCACTGCATCAATATCATAACCATCAGCAGCGCCATTGAACTTGTTCGAGCTCAAAGGTGAAGCATCCTATATTTTGATGTACTGAGCGTAATTCACATTGGCAAAATCAATCTCACCATCCTGACAAATTTCTCCCAACTCAGTCCAATTTACATTGTCCATCGAAACACTTACACGTGCTTTTTCTGGGTAATTGTTGCAGCTAGGGTTTCCGAAAGAAGTTTCGGTAACACGAAGATCGTTTCCTGGCTGGTTAAATACTACGTAATCGAATTTAGCCACCATTGTTCCACCAAAACCAAGTGCAGTAAAGTTGATGGTGTTGTTGTTTTGTGGAGTTCCGAGTGCGTTAGCTAGATTGTTTCTTGCCGCCGCAACTCCTGTTCCGTTTTTACGGTTGCCCGGTGTGTAGGAAACGATTTCTTGAAGCGAACATGCAACTAAACCATCATCATTCAATGAAGTAGCGGCACCATTCAAGCACTCAATTCCGTTCACATCAAATCCATCAGCATCATGAGAGAATGACAATAGATCAGAAATATCAACAATACGAACATACTGCGCCCAAGATAGCGCACCCAAATCGAAACTTGCATCCTGACAAGCCACACCGAGATACACGAAGTTCACACCATCCTGCGAAGCAAATACATCTGCACGCTCAGGGTAACGGTTGCAAGGGTTGTTGTTCCAAGTTGCTTCATCGATGCGGATATCATTTCCTTCACCGTTGGCAATTGGCGCTTCAAAAGCAAGCGTGATTGAACCTCCAAAACCAAGAGAAACAAAGTTTACCACATTGGTAACAACAGGTTCAGGCATACCAAGCGCTAGTTCTGCATTCGAACGAATTGCACTCACAGAAGTTCCATCGAAGCTATCTCCTTGATTGAATGAAACAACCGAAGCTGCATAACATCCCGCCACTGGAGCTGGATTTACAGTTAGGTTCAAGGTAACAACAGAATCACATCCAGCCGCATTTTGCAAAGTTGCAGTGTATGTTCCAGCGGTAGTTAAGTTCTGACCGTTAAAGTTGTATGATTCACCTTCGGTAATGTTTGCGTTAACAGTTTCAGCACTTGGTTGGTTAACTGTGATGGTAACTTCACTTGTGCAAGTTTGATTGCCTTGGGTAACCGTTACATTGTAGGTGGTGGTTTCAGATGGAGAAACAGAGATTGAAGGGGTGGTTTGGCCAGTTGACCAAAGGATGGAGGTGTTATTAATTGACCCCAATTCCATAATTCCATAACAATTTGAATAACACGTTCCATTCCAGTCAATATCGTTCAAATCGTTCCACTGATTTGGTCCAAAGCAATTGTCTGTCAACATGTGCGCAAAGCGTTCGCCGTTCTCACCTGAACCATTAGGCTCTCCATTTCTCCAATTTAGGTATGTTACAAGTTCCCCTGTTATCCACTCCCATTGATTGCTAACTGTGTTTCGCTTAAAGCCAATCCACAAGTTCTCAAGAGTTAAACTTGCAATAAAATGTTGCTCTTCTTCCGAATTGATTGTAGCCAAATGACCTCCTGCATTTAATGCATTTTGACTTGCATTGGTCCATGTTCCGGGAGTATTAGCCATGTAATATGCATGTCCATTGAATGTTCCCTTGTAGATGTAGCCTTCGATTTCTTGTCCCAAGCCATTTGTTTGCATTTGAGATCCTAATTGGCTTGATGGAACACTAAGAGTTACTTCTGTATTTGGGCAGGTGCTTGAATTGGAAGCGGAAATTTCACAATTCAATGGCTCAACAGCCGGTTCAACGGTTAAGTTCAACGTCACCACACTATCACAGCCAGCAGCATTTTGAAGTGTTGCAGTGTAAGTTCCAGCGGTAGTTAAGTTCTGACCGTTAAAGTTGTATGATTCGCCTTCGGTGATACTTGCATTAACAGTTGCTGTACTTGGTTGGTTAACAGTGATGGTAACTTCGCTTGTACAAGTTTGATTGCCTTGTGTAACGGTTACATTGTAGGTAGTGGTTTCGGTTGGAGAAACAGAGATTGAAGGGGTGGTTTGGCCAGTTGACCAGAGGATGGAAGATTGAGGTGCAGTTGATTTTATCCACAAGCCTTCTTGGCTTAAATATCCAATTTGTCCATTAATTTCAACTAAAGACCCAAAATAGCTAGCCGGTAAAGTGATTTGATCCCAAGTCAAGCCCATGTTCGACGATTTAAAAAGGCCGAATTTTACTTCAGAAATATATCCTGAATAATACCATTCGTTTGAATTGGTGATTAGTAGATCTCCATAAATCGGATTAGTATCAAAAAATTGCGGCAAGGAAGCTACATTGCTCCAGTTTTGACCATTGTTAATTGATTTGTATATAGATCGATCACCAACTATGAATAACTCATTTTGAGAATTTTTTACAAGACCTGTAGCACCTGAAACATTTTCTAATGCATCGTTGATGTATTGCCAAGTACTGCCTTGGTCTGCACTCTTAATTATCCCTTTATTACTTACACCACCAACTCCGCTTACTGCAAACAAATATCCATTTTCCGCTTCTGTAATCTGAGTCCAATCTACATCTAAGTTCGTTGCGTTAACCCAGTTATTCCCATTATCATCAGAATAATATATGTCTCGCAAAAAACCATATTTTGAAAGAAGTATTCTACCATTTTCGAGCTTTGTAAAGTAACTTCCGCTTGTGCCAAAACCACAAAGCCCATTAGGTATCCAAACTCCATCCTCATACCTGTATAAGCAATCCCAACCTGTAGCAATATTTAAACGTCCTAAGTTATCAAAGCCTAGCAGTTCTGCTCCTGGAGTCTGCCCAACTTGTTCAGCAAATCCTAGTGAAGTGTAGGGGCCATTAACAGAATTTGAAGTCTTAACGTCACTTTCTGTTCTTAAATAAAAAATGCTACCATTTTTGATAATGTTAGTAACTCTTTCTTGAGAATAGACATGAGTCCAATCGATTGTCGGCGAATTTGCATTGAATTCCTCAACTTCCCCAATATTTACATTAAGCAATAAGTTAACCTCAGCACAGTAGTTCGAGTTGAAGTCACTTGATATGTCACAATTTAATGGAGTTGGCAATATTGTCAAATTCAACGTCACCACACTATCACATCCTGCAGCATTTTGCAAAGTAGCTGTGTATGTTCCAGCAGTAGTTAAGTTTTGACCATTGAAGCTGTAGGTTGCGCCTTCAGTTATAGTAGCGTTTACTGTGCTAGAATTGGCGGTACAAGGTGTGCTGTTTGAGTTAAACAGGTTAGTGATTTCGGCATCAGATAATGCACGATTCCATACACCAAGATCATCCATGTTGCCATTAAAGGCATCATAGGCAGGATGATTCATTCTACCTATTGCAAGATTGCTCGCCAGAATTGGGTTTCCTTCAGAGGGAAGAGTTGAAACTAAAGTACCATTGTAATAAAAACGTCCGTTTGAGCCATCATTTGTATAAGCAATTTGAATCCAGTCTGTAAGTGATGGTTCTAAAATTGCCTCAGCACAAGAATAACCCGTAGAAGTTAATGAGCCTAGTCCAATTCTATTTGGTTCCCCAGGATATTCATAAGCCCATCCCCATTGTGCCATTCCTGGGCCATCTGAGCCAGGCCAAAACTCAAGAATTCTTGGAGAAATGCAGCCATTTCCAACTCGTTTTAACCAAACTGAAATCGTTAAACCTGTTTGAATGCTTGAGGTATTTACATTGGCATCAATTCGGGTTCCGCATCCAGCAGATGAGAAGTAATATGCACTATTAGCATTACCGAATCGATCCTCAGTTAGACTCGCTCCATTGTTAGTTCCATTATTCCCATTCCCACTTTCATCATTGGCATTGCCATTAAATGGGGTACCAAGCCACCAAACCATTGGCAGGCAGATAAGAAGGTAATTGCGCCCAATTGCTCAGACTCGATAACAGCAAGAAAGCCGTAAGTAAAATTTTTTTTTCATTTTAAGGTTAGGTTTTAAAAAAGATAATATGTAATTACATAAATTCCTACATGGTGTATCATGTTTGTGTTATTTATTAAACTAATTGGCTCCAACGAAAGCTGTTGATTTACAGCCAATCAGCCATCTAGCAAGGCATCTAAGAGCTTCGGTCTATTGGCGATTCAATATCAATAAATAGAAAAAATGAGTATAGGTGCCTATGGTATTTGAAAGAGACTAATGGTGTAAATGAAAATTAATTGCAGCGCTTTAAAGCTTTGCACGGTTTATTTTTCAGGTATTCTGTATTCGGTTTTACAACAATCAACAAGGGCCTGTTCTTTTCGCATCTTAGTTAACCAGTGGCAGAACCCTAATTGAATTACCTAGCCAATCGTTCGAAGGTTTGAACCCAAAAAAAATCCCCGCTCCGGAGGGATTACCAAAGCGAGGATTTTTATTCTCCCACAAACCAACATTGTGGATAACCTGGCAGCTTATTTAACTAAGCGAATTATATAACTGCCATTTTCGTTTGAAATGAGCACCTGGTAAATTCCACTTGCCAATTCAGAAGCGTCAAATAAATAGGTAGGATTAGCGGTCGAAACTCGAATGTTGTTGTTACGAATTACACGACCAGCTGCATCCATGATTTGGAAATTGAAATCAGCATCATTTTCCAATCCTTCGAAATTAACTATGGTGTAATCTTCCATCGGATTCGGGAATGCAGAAATCGACATTGAAGCGTGTTATGTTGTCGAGTTGTGCAAGTCTTGCAGATGAAGTTCCGCAACCATTGTTCAACACCATTACAGCATCTACATCATAACCATCAGCAGAGCCGTTAAACTTATTCGAGCTCATTGGAGATGCATCTTGAATCTTGATGTATTGTGCATAATTCACATTGCTAACATCGATCTCTCCGTCCTGACAAATTTCGTCCAAGTATGTCCAAGTAACATTGTCCATTGAAACGCTTAAGAATGCTACAAATATATTACGTAAATACATAATATGCTAAATGATTGCTTTGTCGAGAAGTTTTTTTAGTTCCGAAGCAATTATTATAGTGGTTGATTATTAGTAATTAGTGAGGTTCTATAGGCTGTTCAGCGATTTTTCTAAGCTGCTGCTCAAGTTTTTAAAGGTTTAAATTGAGTGTGAGCGCTCATGAAAATTCGAATGCGCAATGCGGTTGACTTTTCTGTTTGGTAATCAGGCAAATAAAGCCGCCATTCAAATCCAGCCTTAACAATAATTAACAAGACGAGAAACCTGCCCATATAGGCGTTAGTGCTCATGTGCTGCAGGCATAAAGCTTTTCGCTCGAAGAATTTCACTGCAAAAAAATTGCATTATTTACACAAAACTAATGTAAATACATAACTTATGTCTGCGAACATCCTTGTTGATTCGCGCCATGATAGAATCCGACAAAGATTATTTGGTACTTCTTGGACAGAACATCGCCAAACGTCGGAAAATACTTGTGATGACCCAAGCTGACTTGGCTTATAAAATTGGTATGGAAGTGCCAAATCTGTCTGTCATAGAAAACGGCAAAAGCAATCCGCAGATTCTTACTTTGTTGAGAATTACAGCCGCGTTACAATGCGAATTGTCGGAAATTCTTCCATTGATCGGAAGCCCAAACCAAGTGTTCGAAATTCGCCCTAACTACATTCCTCGAAAGCATAAATGAATTGAGATGCCTACTCGAAAATTCTAAGCAAACCGAATCGTTTTGGCTGGCGAAAATCTCGATATCACCAACACGGGAAGCAACATACAAAGCATACAAACTGCAAAGGTGCCGAGGTTAAGCACCACCAAATGCCACCACTCTAAGTTGATGGGCACCGAACTCAAATAATACGTTTCTTGGTTGAGGCTGATCAAGCCTGTAGAATGCTGAATCAAGCAAAGTCCAACACCAATCACGTTTCCGATCACCATTCCCCGAAGGGTTAAACCTCCAGCTTGTCGCAGAAAAATCATCGACACCGCTCGGTTGCCTGCACCCAAGGCTTTCAGAATGCCAATCATTCGGGTGCGCTCCAGAATCATGATCAACAACGAAGTAATCATGTTAATCACCGAAACCGAAAGCATCAAGACTATGATGATGTGAACGTTGGTGTCCATCAAGCCTAACCAACCAAAAATTTGTGGATACACCTCTTCCACATCGTTACTCGTTAAATCGTTTGGAACGGTTTGGTAAACCTGCTCGTTGATGGCTTTGAGCTGACTGTAATCCGACAATGTGATTTCAAATCCGCCTACCAAAGTACTGTCCCAATTGTTGAGCTGCTGAATTACACGCAAATCGCCAATCACGTAGATTTTATCGAAATCATTGTCGCCTAAACCGGTGTTGTAAATGCCCGAAACTTTAAACTTCCGCGCTTTCGGCGGATCCTGCACGAAATACATGATCAAATTGCTGTCGGGTGCCAATTTGAGCTGCGACGCCAACTGTGCCGACACCAAAATTTCATTCGATTTTTCGACACTGTTTAACCGGGGCAATCGACCAGAAACAAGATGCTCCCCAAAAAATTTGAGCGGATCGTTGCGGTCAACACCTTTAAACAAAACACCTTCAATTGCATCGCCCGATTTAATAATTCCGGGTTTTCTGCCTACCGGCTGGATGCTTTCAACACCAGGAATCTCCTTCACCTGTTGCACAAAAGGCTGGTTTCTCGCAATGGGTGTGGCTTCTAGCGATTTATTGGAATCGTATTTGATGATTTGAATATGCGAACCGAATCCGATAACTTTTCCGCGGATTTCTTCTTGGAAGCCTGTAACGATGGCAACAGCAAGTATCATCACGGTTAAACCCAAGGCAATTCCGCCCACAGCAATCCGAACGATTGGCGTGGAAAGTTGTCTGGACTCCCCGTTACTGCGGAGAAGTCGTTGCGAAATGAATCCGGAAAATCCCAAGTATTAAATCAAAAATGAAAGCAGCCCAAATTAGGAAATTACTTCTGTTGTCGGCAGGAATACTCAGCATTATCCATTTCAGCTTTGCTGGACGCCAGATTTTTTCTCGTGTCGAGGTGATTAACCGCACCGATGCCGATGTGGATCTCGGTGCCGAACAGATGTCGATGTATCTTCCGATGTTAACCGGAAAGCGCGTCGCGATCGTTGCCAATCACACTTCCTTGGTGAACAAAAAGCACCTTGTAGATACCCTCCGAAGCCGCAAAGTGAACGTGGTGAAGGTTTTTGCACCTGAGCATGGTTTCCGCGGAGCGGGAGATGCCGGCGAAAAGATTGCCTCTGGGAAAGATGAAACAACCGGACTTCCAGTGGTTTCGTTGTATGGCGACAACAAGAAACCAACTCCAGCACAGCTTGCCGGAATCGACATTGTTGTGTTCGATATTCAAGATGTGGGAGCCCGATTCTACACCTACATTTCTACTTTGTCGTATGTGATGGAAGCCTGCGCAGAACAGAAAATTCCAGTGTTGGTCTTAGATCGCCCAAATCCGAATGGCCATTACATCGACGGGCCGATCTTGGAACCTACGTTTTCGTCGTTCGTTGGTTTGCATCCAGTGCCGATTGTGCACGGAATGACCGTTGGCGAATACGCAACAATGGTGAACGGTGAAGGCTGGTTGAAGAACAAGATCCAATGCGATCTGAAAGTGATCTCGTGTAAAGGTTGGGCGCACAAAGAATATTATGAAGTTACAGTGCCGCCATCGCCCAATTTGAAAACGATGAATGCGATTTATCTCTATCCATCGCTTTGTTTGTTCGAAGGAACCATCGTGAGCATGGGCCGTGGAACGCCATCTCCTTTTGAGCTGATTGGTTTTCCAGGAGGCAAAGAAGGAAAATTCACGTTCACACCTAAAAGTGGTCCGGGAAGCAAGCATCCATTGTATGAAAACCAAGAATGTCGCGGCTTCGATCTCCAAGGGTTTGGAGATAATTTTGTGCGCGACTCGAAAATGATTTACCTCTATTGGGTAATTAATTTGTACAAAACGGCGCCCGATCAATCGAAGTTTTTCAATAATTTCTTCGACAAACTTGCTGGAACCGACAAACTGCGCAAGCAAATTATCGAAAGAAAAACCGAAGAGGAAATCCGCGCCAGCTGGCAACCTGGATTGCGGAAATACGCCGAAATGCGTAAGAAATATTTGTTGTACGCTGAATAATTCTGCTCCACATGAGCTCTTCCCAAGACACTCCTCGCAACCTCGGACTTCCCACAGCCTCGGACTCTCCGGGCAACCATGGACTTCCCGCAGCCATGGACTTTAGTCCATGGATATAACGCCCATGGACACCATACCCCTCACCACCATCGAAACTTTGGAAGCACTCGACATCCGCGTGGGTACTATCGTCAAGGCTGAAGCGTTTCCAGAAGCCCGAAAGCCTGCGATTAAGCTCTGGATAGATTTCGGTGAGCTAGGGATTAAACAATCTAGTGCGCAAATCACTTTTCGTTACAGTCCAGAAACCTTGTTAGGGCAGCAGGTTGTGGCTGTAGTAAATTTCCCACCGCGCATCATTGCGGGATTTCGCTCCGAATGCTTAGTTTTGGGAGCAACCAACGAAACTTCGGATGTGGTGCTTTTAACGCCCCAAGCACAAGTGCTCAACGGTTTGAAGATTGCTTGATACCATGAAAAAACGACTTGTCCCAGATTTCGAACTTGCCTTCGAAAGCCCAAAAGAAACATTAGGTTTTTCCATTTGGAATACCACCAATCTTTGGCAAAGAAAGATCAAAGAAAAACTTGACCCTTTAGGCATTACCCATGTGCAGTTCTTGTTGCTCAACTCTTTGGCATCACTAAACAAAGACGCAGATCGTTCTATTACACAGCGCATGGTGGCAGAACAATCGGGATGCGATAAAATGATGGTTTCTAAAGTGCTTAGAACCTTGGAAGACAAGAAACTTCTCCAACGCAAAGACCACGCATCCGACACGCGTTCGAAATCGTTGCTCATCACCACCAAAGGAATGGAGCTACTCAAAGAAGCAACACCGGTTTTCTTGCAAGCAGAATCTACCTTTTTCGATTCTTTGGGCAAAAAAGAAAAGCCTTTCCACAAGCGCATCCGTAAGATCAATAAGATCAACAACAAAGAAGAGGTTTCTGAGGAAGACGATCTAGATTCGAACGACGATTAATTTTCGAGCACCCCGCAACCTCGGACTTTAGTCCGAGGAAATAAAACACCCCCGCCCCCGATATTAATTTTTACATACATTTGAGCTCATTATTCAAGGGGTGTCCTGGAGCGATTCGGGGCTGAGATCATACCCTTTCTCGAATTCATTTTCGGGACGAACCTGATCCGGGTCATGCCGGCGTAGGGAGGATTGGTATCACTTAATTGTCGGATTTGCCGGCCCCTGCACGTCCGTTGTAAACTTAAAACCTTGCAGCGATGCGAAAAGCAGCAATTATCATTACCATTTTTTTGTCAGCCATTTCGGCTGTAAATGCCCAATTTACCTTCAATGGAACGGTAAAAGACCCAAATGGGCAGCCTATTCCGGGTGCATCTGTGCGTATTCTTGGAACTTTTTTGGCCACAGCCACTGATGCCAATGGGAAGTACGATTTTAAAAATCTCAGCCAGAAGGAAATCGATGTGGAGGTAAGCTCACTTGGCTTTCTTGCTCAGCGCGACAGAATTATTCTTCCTGCAGGAGCCCAGAAAGATTGGAAGCTTCAACCACAGAATTACCTGAGCAATGAAGTGGAGGTTCAAGCCACTCGAGCCGACGATAAATCGGCGATGGCATTTACCACTTTGAGCAAAGAAGAAATCAAGAACCAAAATTTTGGGCAAGACATCCCATTTTTATTGTCTACACAGCCGGGAGTTGTTGTGAACTCTGATGCAGGAACAGGCATCGGTTATACAGGCATTCGCGTGCGCGGATCAGATCCAACACGCATCAATGTTACAGTTAATGGAATTCCAATGAATGATGCCGAATCGCACGGGCTTTTTTGGGTGAATATGCCCGATTTCGCCTCTTCGGTGTCGAGCATGCAGCTTCAGCGCGGTGTTGGAACATCCACCAACGGTGCCGGAGCTTTTGGAGCAACATTGAATTTGCAGACCAATGATTTCAAGGGTAAGCCTTATGCGTCTTACACAGGAAGCGTTGGATCATTCAACACATTGCGCCATTCGTTTGAAGCAGGAACAGGTTTGGTGAACGGTTTCACCTTCGATGTTCGGATGAGTAAAATCAATTCTGATGGTTTTATCGACCGTGCATCTTCCGACCTGAAGTCGTTTTATTTAACTGGTGGATGGTATGGGAAGAAAACTTCGATTCGTGCCAATGTCTTCTCAGGCCGCGAAAAAACCTACCAAGCTTGGTATGGTGTTCCACAGGATTCTTTGGCCACAAATCCAACTTACAATACCGCCGGCATTTACTACAGCGCCAATGGGAAGGAGCAGTTTTACGACAATGAAACCGACAATTACCAACAAGACCATTATCAATTGTTCTTCAACCACGAACCGCGTCAAAATCTGCAGTTGAACGTGGCGTTTCATTATACCCGTGGCCGGGGATATTATGAGCAGTACCGTCAGCAGGATGATTTGGGTAGTTATGGAGCATCGCCTCTGGTGTTTGGAGCACAAACGGTGATTTCGGGAAGCGATACGATTTCCCTTCCGGGCGATACCATTTCAACCACCGATTTGATCCGTCAGCGCTGGCTCGATAACCACTTTTATGGAACCGTATTTTCGGCAATTTGGCAGGTGAACAACAAGTGGAGATTGATTTTCGGCGGTGGAGCAAACCGTTATGAAGGATCACATTTCGGCGATGTGGTTTGGTCGCAATATGGCGACGCGCTTCCGAGAAATACAAGGTATTACGAAAATGACGCAAAGAAAACAGATGTGAATGTTTACCTGAAGTCGAACTATGAAATAGCATCGAACCTGAATTTCTTTGCCGACTTGCAGTATCGTGCTGTGAATTACGATTTTCTTGGGTTTAACAACTTGCTTGAGTCGGTGCAGCAGCAAGTTCCGCTCAACTTCTTCAATCCTAAAGCAGGTTTAACTTGGGACGTAAACAACCGACACCGATTTTTTCTGTCTACATCAGTGGCTAACCGTGAACCTGTTCGCGACGACTACACACAATCGAGTATAACAAGTCGTCCTAAGTCGGAACAACTTCTTGATACCGAATTTGGCTACCGTTTCAAGGAACGGGTTTTCAAAGCGGGGGTTACAGCTTATTTCATGGATTACACCAACCAACTTGTGCTAACAGGCCGGATCAACGATGTTGGTGCTTACAACCGGGTGAATATTGCGAGCAGTTACCGTGCAGGCGCTGAGTTCGAATGGGAGTGGCAAGTGATGAGTAAGTTGGCTTTCTCAGGAAACTTCGTGTATTCTGTCAACAAGATTGATGCATTCACCGAGTTTGTTGATGATTACGACACTGGCATTCAGCAGCAAATTCAGTACACCAACACCAACATTGCGTTCTCTCCAAATGTCACTTCTGCAGCAACGATCAGTTGGAAGCCTTTCTCCTTTTTACGTTTCGATCTAGTGAACCGCTATGTTGGAGAGCAATTCCTCGACAACACTTCGAGCAGCGAGCGCAAACTCGACGATTTTGCAGTAACCGATTTCAGGTTGAACTACAGCATCAAACTAAAAGAAGGTAGAGCGATCGAGTTTTCATATCAATTGGCCAATGTGCTTGATCAATTGTATGCCCCCAATGGCTATACCTTCTCTGGTTTAAGTGGAGGCACAAGGTTGAATTTTAATTACTTGTACCCACAGGCTGGTCGCAGCTCGATGTTCATGTTGCGTTTTACGATCTAACTTATTTTACCACCCAGCGGATGGTCTTGCGGAACGAACCTGCTTGAACATCCGCTAGGTAAAGTCCTGCTGGATATTCTGCTTTCAGAATGTTTGCCTGAACGAAGTCTGTTTTTCCAAAATTTCGGTCATCTACCAATCTTCCATCAGTTGCATAAACGCGCAATGTTACAATCTCTGGTTGGTTGAGTTGAATGTCGAGTGTTGCATTTTCGCCTGCAGGATTTGGGTAAATCATTGCCCTTGATGCTATGTTTGCAGTCTCTGGCGTCGATAAAACACCTCCAACAGTGAAGTCTTCACGAATAAATGAACCGAAATCAGTACCCCAGAATTTCAGGAATCCTGATCCATTGGCTTTTCTAATTCTGATAAATCCACTTCCGTCATCATTGGCCCACCAACCCAATCCATCTTCATCAGAATCTTCGAAGATGAACGTGTAACAACCCCATGGAAGCTTCAGTGTATCGCGGTACTCAGTGCTCGAAGCCATTGCAGAGCTATTGGCAACTGTGTTTCCTTCTTTGTCTTCTATTCTCCATGAACTTTCGTTTCCAAAAAGATTCGTATAAGTGTTAATCACGAACGATTCAGGCAATTCGAAAGGTGCAATATACTCAGACTCCATACGGTTGTTCAAAGCATATTCGTCGGTTGTTTCGTTTGGATTTGAAACAATAACCTCAAATATTCCCGATTCATTCCACTGAACGTTCGCAGGAAGAGTTACTTCTTCAGTCTTTAAAAATCCAAGATTGCCAGACCATGTAAAACTGCTTTTGTTTCCGTTTTTATCGCCATATTGAATCACCAAAGAAGTAAGTTGAGTGCTTCCGTTGTTGCGGATAAGCACCTTCGGACGGGCGCAAATTGGATTGAAGCGCGAATGATAATACTTGGTACTCGGCGCTAAAATTTCTTCGACAGATGCATCCACATTGAAATTTGGCGCACCATATTCGAATAGAAAAGATTCAATAACGTAATTCGGGCTAGATCCTCCTTGGTTTGTATATGCCTGCATTTCGCAAGTAAATGTGTGGCTTGAAGATGGTTCCACATTTAAATCGCTGAAATCAGGATAGGCGATGTCGCCCGGGCACCATCCTGCACGGTCGTAAAGCCAAGTTCCTGCTTGAGGAAAATTCGGATTCTCTCCACATTGGTCTCTCCAAACAAGCTTTTGTAGGTAAGGCGTTCCATCCATTCTTAGAATCCTTTCCTTCGGGCAAAACTCAGCACAATTTTCAATATCGCCAAAGCTGTGGCCTGTTTGAACAATGTAAGAACGCACCGAACGGGTATTCGGAGTCATCGTAATCGCTTTGGGTGTAAGCTGGCTATTGATCGGATTGTCGTTAAAGCCATAAGAGAAATTGCCATTCCAAAGCTTGTTCACTTTCTCGAAGTTGCGAATTGGTGTTCCTTCGATGATTTCGAAATCTAAATTGATCACCCAACCTCGGCCAACATTGGTTTCATAACCTGTGTGACGGTATTGCACTTCAACTGAATCTCTTAAAAGTCCTGCAAAATCGGTTACATCCAAGGTCCAATCGCCTTGCCATGTAGATGAATAACTTAATCCATACGGTGTGATATACCGCGACAACTCGATATCGAGGGAGGTTCCATTTACGCCCCCAGCACGTTTTAGATAGATATAATTCAGGTAATCCCACTCACCACAGTCTTCTCCCGAAGGGCAACGAAACGATAAGTGCATCAGTACTTTGTGTGCATCAATTGCTGGAAAGCTACCCCATCCAAAATAATCAGTAGATCCTACCGAAGGATTTGTTTCAATAAAAACATCATTGTGTGTGGTTACTCGGATCGTATCACCGGGTGCTGCATTTGCAACGAGCACCGAAATCAGCATCAAAAAGGTAAAAATATGCTTCATAATATTCTTGTTGAATGGTTTTGAGGCGTTGAAGATAACGCAAGAAGTGCTTTCTTTTATATCAAATGGTAAATAAACCCAAGCCTAAACTTGGATGCCCGTTGAAGGAGAGCATGCCTATTCAATCAATCCAACTACAAATGAGGGATGTTTTTGGGTGTTTAATTTGGGATTTGGGCAAAAAATCCCGACCAATTGGCCGGGATGTTTTTTTAACCTAGTTGCTAGGTAATTATTTTTTAACGAAACGAGTTACTTCGATGTTGTCGTTGTTCTTCACAGTTACCAAGTAAAGACCTGATGGAAGTGAAGAGATATCCATATTCTGGATCATTGAAGAAGATGCGCTGTTAAGAATTACTTCATTTGCAACAACACGACCCATTACGTCGATAACAGTAACAGTGTAGTTGTCTGTTGAGTTTGTAGCATTGATTTCGATGCTAACCATTTTGTCGGCAGGATTAGGGTAAACAGATACACCGTATTCACCTTCTCCAATAACTTCTGTGAAAGACTCAGTGTTACGACCAGAGTTTGAAGATGTCGCACACTGATTCAAGCCTACAATACCATCGATATCATAACCATCAGAAAGACCCGGTACAGTTCCGATAACTGTAAGATCAGTTACACGGATGTAGTTGATTCCACCGTAAGCTGCTGGAATATTCAATTTACCATCACGGCAAAGAACTGCACCTGCGTCGTCTGCAGTAACAACTGCATCAAGATCGAAGAAAGTAGCACCATCAATAGAACCTTCGAAACGTGCTTTTTCAGGGTAAGAAGAACATGGACGTGATGCGTTATCGCCGAAAGTTGTTTCAAATATTTCAACATCGGCTCCAGCTACGTTAAAGATTGTATAAGGGAATGAAAGTGTAGTAGTACCAGCATATCCTAAAGCGTAGAAGTTATTGTTCACAGCTGAAGTTGCAATGTCTGAAGCTTGTGGAGCGCCTAACATCTTCGACTGAATTGAACGACTACCTAAAACGGCAGTTGCGTTGCTACGAGAACCTTGTGCAATAAAAGCAACAGCGTTTGGAGAATATTTGTCTGCTGCGTTAACCATTGGCATTGCGCAACCAACATATCCTTCGATACCATCTACATCGAATGCATCTTGGTTAGAAGACTGGAATACTGGAGTTGTTTCGTCTGTGCGGTCTTCAATTCTGATTTCACTTGCCCAGCTTAAAAAGCCAAGATCAACTTCGAAATCAAGACACTCACCTGCATATGGAGTAAGAAGTACCCAAGGTTGACAAGCATCTTGACGTGCATAAATAGCAGCGCGTTCAGGCCAAGCTACACAGTTAGAGCTGTTACCGTAAGAGGTTTCCCAAACTTTGAAATCTGGACCAGCAATGTTACAGATTGGAGTAGTGAACTGAAGCTCGATAGATCCACCATAACCAAGCGATACAAACTGAACAGTTCCGCTTCCTTCGCCGATGTTTGAATCGTTCGTTGAAGGATCAACAAATCCTACAACATTGTTAGGGTTGGTTCTTGCAGGACGAACAGAAGCAATAGGGCTTACGCCATCTGCTAAAGGACCTGGGTTGTAATTTGAAGAGCTGGTTGCATAAACTTGCGCATCAGCAGTTCCAACAAAAAACAGCGATGCTGCCATCATTGAAAAACACAGTTTTGTAGAAAATTTCATAAGATTAATTTTTAGTTAGATTAAGAGAGCTAAAGCTACAATATCTTACATCATAAATCAAATTAAAGTTCCATTAAAAAAATATATTAAAAGGACAATCATATATATTGAGGAGTCTATATTAACTCTTCGTGCAATGTCAGAGCATGTAACACAGGCCCGATATGGGTGCCAACCACTATGGCGAGCAAAATTTTCTTACATCTTCTCAGCAAGAAAATACTTCCTTTAACAACAAAATGTGTAAAGCCTCAAACATTCAATGAGGTGGTAATTAAACAACGGGTAATTTTGCCGCTAAAGAAATTATTTTATGAAACTACGTGTCTTGTTATTATCAATCATGTTCATGTTACAATGCGTAACTCAAGCTCAAACCTCAAACTATCCTTGGGCATTCAATTCAGAACAGTCTGGAGATTTTGTTGTACCCCGGGATATTGCAGTTGATATCGATGGAAACACATATGTTTTGTTCAACTTTTCTGAACCACTTCAAATTGGCTTAATTCAATTTGATCCTATTGGACAAAACGACATTGGTGTTGTTAAAATATCTTCAGATGGCAATGTTTTGTGGGGAGCTGTTGCTGCCTCAAATACTACAGATCAAGGAAATGCTATTGCAGTAAATACAACAGGTGAAGTTTTTATAACGGGCTATTACACTGCTGATATGCAGTTTGATGATTTGATTCTAACCGCGAACGGATCAACTGGCGTAACCGAATTTTTTATTGCTAAGTTGAGTTCTACAGGCAATTGGATTTGGGCAAAACAACAGATAGGAAATGCTTTTGCGGCTGGAAATGCTATTGATTGTGATGCACAAGGCAGCGCTATTGTTGGTGGAACATTCTACGGAGAAGACCTAATTTTGGGAACTGAAACGCTCACCGCACAAGAACAACTTCCATTTGTAGCAAAGTATTCCACCAATGGAAACGTAATATGGGCATTTCATCCAGAAACTCCTTATGGCGCTAGTTTGGGAGGACTTACTGTTGATGATGCAGGAACAGTGTATTTATGTGGAAGTTTTGGAACTTATGAAGATGCAGAAGTTCTGTTGTCTGCAGGAGATGTAGTCTTAACCAATGTAGGATCCGCAGAAGAAAGCATTACAGCAGCCGATATGTATGTTTTAGCGCTTTCGGCTGAAGGTATCCCGATTTGGGGGAAGAACGCAGGAAGTCTGTTTTTTGAATCTTATGCTAGCAGTATTGCTGTTGACAATAACGGGCAAGTTTACGTTGCAGGAATTTTTCAAGACTCCATTTCCAACTCGATTATCAGTTTAGACGCTTTCGGAAATAACGGCGACTATGATTATTATCTAGCATCACTTAACAGTTCGGGCGAATGGCTTTGGTTAAATCGATTGGGGAATACTGATTTCAACACGGGCTCTTTGTTGCTGCGTTCTTCGGTTGAAGGATACATATATGTGGCTGGAAATCTAGAAACTCAACCATTTGATTTCGGCACTTTTTCGTTCGCATCTTCAGGAACGAATTCCTCCTTTTTAACTAGGGTCAACACCGATGGGTCTTATCGTTGGGGAATCGCGCATCCAGCCATTTATAGCACAGATGTTTATTCTGAAAACTCATTTAGGATAACTGGAAATTTCACAGATCCAATTACACTAGGCGCTAATACTTTAACTGCTACTGGTGGAGTAAATGCCGACATGTATACTTGTCGTCTCAATTACACACCACTTGTGCCCGATGGGTTTACTCAAATCTCTGCTCATCAATTAAGCGCTTTCCCAAATCCATTTTCCGATCAATTAAATGTCTCATCAGATTCAGAGGAGATTTTACAAGTAAATGTTTTTGATTTGATGGGTCGAGAACTTGATGCAGTTGTAAATTTTCAAGGCCAATCAGCTACTGTAATTCCATCTGGTTCAGAGACGGGTTACTTTGTTGTTAAAATTAAAACCGAAAACGGGGTAAAAGTCGTCCCTGTTTCAAGGTTAAACTAAGAGGAACAACTTTTTGAGCATAAAAAAAGGTCAACCATTTTCGGATTGACCTTTTTGTCTTTATTAAATTACGATTACTCTTTTTCGTTGTAGGCGATTACAATTTTATCGATGTCTTTAACGGTGTAGTTTTTTTCCTTGATCAATTGTACGATATCTTCATCGCCTTTGAAATAGGCAGCCATTTCCTTCTGGAACTTCTTATCGAGGACCTCATACAATTCGGTATTGTCTTTCTTTTTCAAGAACATTCCTACTACGTAATCCATTTTTTGAGGCGTACTCAACTGGGTTTTAAACCAGCAGCGATAAAGATTTAGGTCGCCAGTTACTACACGCTCCATAATCATTGGAGGGATTTCTGCATCTAAATTTATATATTCAAAAACCAACCCTTTGGTTCCAAATGAAGTTAGCTTTTCGACTCCGTAACTCTTCTTTTGCTGTGTTGCATCTTTGGCGTCAATAAATTTAATCTTATCGAATTTTTCACCTGTTTTGGTGTTTTCGTAACAAACTTTACCGCGAAGGGTATCGCCTTTTTTCGTTACTGCCCATCCATCGGTAAAGTCAAAGCCTTTTTTGTCTTGGGCAAATATTCCGGTTGACAGAAGGATTGCTACAAAGATTAAGATCAAATTTTTCATAAAAACTAAAGTGGAGATTGGGTTATTCAAACGTAGGAGATTTTTGTTCATCCTCAAAATCTGTGAATAAAAATCGTGCCGATATTATTTGCAATGGTTTGAATTGAAATGCGACATTGGTTAAACGATTGCTCCGCTTTCGGTTATTTACCAGCTTCCGCCAGCACCACCACCACCAAAACTTCCGCCACCAAATCCACCAAATCCACCTCCTCCAGAGCTTCCGCCGCCGAATCCACCACCACCAAATCCTCCAATTGGAATTCCGCCCCAGCCGGGTCCTCCAAATGTTCTAATTCCTCGTCCTCTGCCGCCTCTGCCTCCTTTACTGGAAACAAAAATCACCATCAAAATAATGAACACGACAATTATCCATGGTGGAACTCCTGGGCCTCCCCGCCTTGATTTTTTATTACCAAACCCCTTGAAGGTTCCTCTAAGGAGTTGCTCTAAATCTGTAGTAGCTAAGTCGAGGCCCTCGAAGTAAGCGCTTTGTTTGAAATTTGGAAGGATATGATCGTCTACAATGCGTTTGGCAGTTGCATCAGGCACAAATTCTTCCAAACCATAGCCTGTTGCAATGAACACTTCCCGTGGATTGTCCATCGAAACCAAAATAAGCAAACCATTGTTGCGGTCTTTTTGACCAATGCCCCACTTTTCGGCCAACGCAGGCGCGTAGGATGATGCTGGTTCTCCGTCGAGATCCTTCATCGTAACAATAGCAATTTGTGATGAGGTGCTATCGTCGAATGCTACCAGCTTCTGCTCAAGGCGGTTCTCTTGTTCAGGATTTAAGATATCGGCGAAATCATTTACAATTTTTGCTGGCGATGACTGTTCCGGAAAGGTTTGTCCGTTCAATAAAGAAACAAACCCGATCAGGAATAAAAAGAGGAGACGAAAACTAGCGGCCAAAGGAAATTTCATTGCTTAATTCGTCTGTATCGTCGTTTTGATAAGGGAAGAAATTGCTGAGTTTTTCACCAGCATGTTCGATTGCTAAAACCAAACCGGCGCAAAACTGCCCAGCTGAGAAATGCATTTTCATCAATTGTAACGTTTCGTTCCAAAATCCTTCCGGAACGAGTGCGTTTATGCCATGATCACCGATGATTGCCAATTTATGGTCTTCTGTAGAAACATAAATGAGCACACCATTTTGATCTTTGGTTTCGTTCATTTTCAATTCGTAGAAGATTTCGATAGCTCTTTGATAAGCTTCTCCGCTGCACTTTGATTCAAGGTGTACACGAATTTCGCCCGAGGTTCTATCTTCGGCTTTGCCAATTGCTTCGATCAGTGATTTCTCTTCAACTGAACTTAGAAATTTCCCCATTAGAAATTAACTTCTGGTGCTTTATCAGACCCTTTAGTTGCTTCGAAGTAAGCCTTTGGAGTGAAACCAAACATCCCTGCAAAAAGGTTAGTAGGGAAAGAACTTACCTTGGTGTTGTAAGTTCGAACTACATCATTAAATTTTTTCCTTTCGGTAGAGATTCGGTTTTCTGATCCTTCCAATTGAGCTTGCAATTCGCTAAAGTTTTTGTTCGCTTTTAGGTCAGGGTAATTTTCTGTAACCATTAAAAGGCGAGAAATAGCACTCGACAATCCATCCTGAGCTTGCTGAAATCTTTTCAAACCTGCATCATCTAGGTTGTTTGCATCAAGTTTCACCTGAGTAGCACTTGCTCTAGCAGTAACAACTGCCTCTAAAGTTGATTTTTCGAAATTGGCAGCACCTTTAACGGTATTTACCAAGTTAGGGATTAAGTCGGCTCTTCGTTGATACACATTTTCCACTTGAGCCCAAGCTGAATTCACATTCTCGCGCTCTTTAACCAAGCCGTTGTAGGAACAACCACCTGCTCCAAAAAGAATGATGACAAAAAGAATAACGACTCCGATGACTACGGTACTTTTCATGTTGAATAACAGTTTTTAGAAATAAGAAAACCGGGACGAACAATTGCTGTTCCCCCGGTTAAAATTATGGCAAAATAACCGTTATGCGACGACTAGCCGGAAATTAAGCGGTGGAATGTGTCCGGCCGCTGACATTCTGTCTAGAATTTCAGAGTAAATCGATACTATGAATTCTGTGAATTGGAATCACAATGCCACCTTTTAACATGATTGCAGAATCGGTGGTTGCCCAAATTGTAGTATCAACCATTTTGCTGCCATCGCGGTCTTCAAAAACAATTTTTACTTTATTATGATAAAGGTTTGATAAGATTGTTGCCCGCTCAAGCAAGTTTCTTCTTTCTTGAGCCGATTCAACAGATTTCAAAACTTCTTCGCGAGGGAAAAACATTTTCTTGAGTGTCTCTTTTTCCACCAGAGGTACGTTACGCATAGGGTTGTATGATTAAGTGTTTTCGTTTGTTGTCTGTTACGACCACACCTTTTTCTGGTTACAATGCCCATTACTCCTCATTTTTGGAGATAAGTTGAATTTGAAGTACTGTTTTATCTTCCTCTTTTACTGCAAAACGCCCGTCAATCCTACGGTTCACTACCCAAGCGATTTCATCATCCACGCAAAGCAATACCTGCGATTTTTTTTCCGCAGAACTTAATTTCAAATCCTTGAAAAAATCACTCATTTTTTTTCGCCCTATCATGCCCGAAGGATAGAAATAGTCGGCATTTCGAGGGTTTCTTAAGCTCAGTTTGCAACCTAAAAACAAGCCACTCAAAAAGACTAAGTTTTTACTGTTCTCTCTCACATAATCAGGCACTTCCGTCAATACTTCTACTTTTAACTCCCAAGGCACATCAAAATCATCCTCTGAATCAATTGTATCTGATTGATAAACAGAAATGTACAGCCTTTCGCTTTTCGCTTTCCAAGATCCACTTTGGTAGGTTAGTTCTTTGGTCTTTGTAAGGTTTTCAGCCATTTGCTTGCATAAGGTCCACGAAAATCCCAAATCTCCTAAAATGTGGAAAAGCACTAGCGTTGGTTCGGGCAATGCCGATAATTTTTGTTTATCGATTCTAAGGCCTGTTGTTAATGACTTCTCTAGAATAATCCCCGATTGATTGATGAAGTATTCCAGTAGGTTTTGCTCCGATTTCAAACGTGTGCAAGTTTCTGCAAGTATGTTTGAGGCTTCAGGGTTTAACTCCTTCATCTTCGGCAGTATCAACTCGCGCACAAAATTTCGGCGGTATTTCAAACTTTTATTGCTTTTGTCATCCCGCCAAACAATCTCCAAGTCCTCCAAAGCGCTATCAACTGCTTGCGCAGAAACGGTCAACATCGGCCGCGCAACATGTTCGTTCATCTCATTCATTCCCGACAAGCCTTTCCCGCCAGAGCCCCGCAAAAGTTGAAGCAAGAAAGTTTCAGCTTGGTCTTCTTGGTGGTGCGCAGTAAGAACTGCGGAGCATTTTTCCTGCAGGATTAATTTAGAAAACCAATCGTAACGAATCTGCCTTGCGTTCGATTGTATATTTCTATCGACTGCGTTTTTCATTTTTTCGGAAGCATCGAGAACGTGGCATTTCCGGTTTTCTGATTGAGCATTTTGTTCTACAAAGAGCGCATCTGCATCTGAATCTTCGTCACGCAAACCGTAATTCACGTGTGCTACATCAAATTGATAATTGAGTAGCGTTAAGATTTTCCACATCAACATCGAGTCCTTTCCTCCGCTGCAAGCCAATAATAAACGGCTGTTTTGTGGCGTAAAGCCCCACTTTTGAAGCTTTTCTGCAATGAGATCTATTACTTGCTTAGTTCCTTCAGACATTGGAGCAATGCTTCTGCTTTTAGTAAACACTCGTCGTATTCTTGGTCGGCATCCGATCTAATCGTAATGGCTCCGCCGGTGCTAAAACTTAGCAATCCCGAATCGGCATTCCAAAGGAAACTTCTAATTACCACATTGAGATCGCATCTGTCCGTACCATCGAAATAGCCCACCGAACCTGAATACAATTCTCTACGAAAAGTTTCTGTTTCATCGGCAATTTCCATTGCACGAATTTTAGGCACTCCAGTCATCGATCCCATTGGGAAAGCGGTTTCAATAAGGCTACAATTTTTCAAATCAGGCTCAATTCGCGCTTCAACAGTGCTGATCATCTGAAAAACACGGTTGTATGGATAAATGCCACACAGTTCTTTCACTTCAACACTTCCCGGGAGGGCAAAATGCGATAGATCATTTCTAACAAGATCAGTGATCATAATGTTTTCGGCTCTCTCCTTCGGATCAACTTTTAGTTTTTCAATGGTTGCTTGATCTGTGTCAATATCGCCTGTTCGTCTCGCAGTGCCTTTGATTGGTTGAGAAATTACAACATCCGCATTGCGGGTGATAAATCGTTCCGGACTTGATCCGATCAGCCAAGCATTTTTCCACTTGAGAAGCGATGCAAAAGGCGATGGTGATTGGGCGTTTAGTTTTTCAAACAACTTAATTGGATCGAGATCCTGAATTTCGGCACTAAAGCGAATGCAATAATTTGTTTCGTAAATATCGCCCCGAAGTAGATGTTCTCTTATTTTTTGAAACTGAATTTTGTAATCTTCTCTCGACGTATCGGGCGTTACATGAAAGTTCTGAAATCGATTTTCGTTTTCAGTGATTTGAATAACGGAAGGCATTGTTCCTTTTTGGATGGATTCGCCATTCCGTTGTTGGCCGAAAAGCAATTCGGGTCGAAAAGCACCAGCAAGTGGGAACCCAGACAACGAAGGATGTTTACTGGTCAGATTTTCAAAACAATTTTTTAGGTCGTATGAAAAAAACACTGGAACAATCGAATGTTGAATTGCCTCTAACTCATTTTTAAAATCGAGCCACGCCTGTGCATGGTCTTCATGGCATCCGATTGAATGATTGTTTGAAGCCATTAAAAGATGATTCCAACGGCCATATTGGTCGGCATAGCCATTCGAGTCGAGATACAACATGTAGTCGTATTCGTTCGCAACAGCCTTTAATTGTTCCGTACTTGGGCGATTCATCTTTGGCAATTCCAGGCCCGCAAGGTAGTAAAGGGCTATGAACCTTGATATTGCAGACGAGAATTGTGCGAGTTTTGGCCATCAACAATTGGCTTCTAATAATTCGCCACTGAAACCTGATGGTCTTTCGGGTTTTTGCCGTTATTTAGAGCATTATTATGTCTCTCTTTCAAACTTTAGGTCACTATTTTCTGTTTATCGCTCAGGTTTTCAGCAAGCCGCAACAATGGAAGCGCTTCTGGAGGCAATTTATCTTTGAAGTAAATTCGCTTGGGATAAATTCACTGCCAATTGTAGGGATTATTTCTATGTTCGTTGGCGCGGCCCTTACTATTCAAACGGCCTTTAATATTGACAGCCCATTCATTCCGCTTTACGCTGTTGGATTGGCTACACGCGATTCAATAATTTTGGAGTTTTCGCCAACTATTATCAGTTTGATATTGGCTGGAAAAGTGGGTTCTAGCATTGCTTCTGAACTGGGAACAATGCGTGTTACCGAGCAAATTGATGCCTTAGAAATCATGGGAGTAAATTCAAGCTCCTTCTTGGTATTGCCCAAAATCATAGCCGCCTTGTTCATTAATCCATTTTTGGTAATTATTTCAATGGCCATCGGGATGGCGGGTGGATGGTTTTTCGGTTTGCTGGCTGGTGTTATTACAACTACAGAGTTCGTTTACGGAGTGAAATATGCGTTTCAACCATTTTACATCACGTACGCCTTACTTAAAACGGTTGTATTTGCTTTTCTAATCACATCAATTTCCGCTTACTTTGGCTATTACACTGCTGGCGGAGCTTTAGAAGTAGGTGCTTCAAGTACAAAAGCAGTGGTTTACAGCAGCATTTTCTTGTTGCTAACCAATTTCCTACTTACCCAGATGTTGTTGTCATGATTGAAATTCAGCACATCAACAAATCGTTCGAAGACAGGCACATTCTTAACGATGTTTCTGTAGTTTTTGAAGAGGGTAAAACCAACTTGGTGATTGGTGGAAGCGGATCTGGAAAGACCGTAATGATGAAATGTATGGTTTCGCTGTATACGGTTGATAGTGGAAAAATTCTCTATGATGGCCGCGATTTCACATTGAGTACTGAAGATGAGAAACGCGATATTCGGAAGGATTTTGGAATGGTTTTTCAAGGTGGCGCGTTGTTCGATTCTCAAACAGTGGCCGAAAACGTTGCCTTCCCTTTGGAAATGTTTGCCAATATGACTTTAGCAGAACGCAACGAACGTGTTGATTTTTGCTTAAACAGAGTAAACCTAACCGCTGATCACGATTTGTATCCAAGTCAAATTAGTGGAGGTATGAAAAAGCGCGTTGCGATTGCCCGAGCGATTGCCTTGAACCCTAGATATCTTTTTTGTGATGAACCCAATTCGGGTTTGGATCCATATACTTCCATTGTGATTGATAACCTCATTCTGGAAATTACGGAAGAGTTTAACATCACTACAATAATCAATACCCACGATATGAATTCGGTGCTTGAAATCGGGCAAAAGATCATTTACCTGAACAAAGGTCAGAAATGGTGGGAAGGCGATAAGCACTCGATTCTTGAAACCGACAACGAAGAAGTGAACAATTTCGTTTATGCCTCCGAGCTTTTCAAGCGCATCCGAAAGGCGTCCAAATAATACCATGCAACATCCTCGTGAACTATCGATCTCTGGCTTCAATTATTCGCTTCCGGAAGAAAAAATAGCAAGCCATCCGCTCGCCGAAAGAGATGCTTCGAAATTATTGATTTATCAATCTGGAACTATCCGAGATGCCCAATTCAATGATCTTCCCAACGAATTGGAGCCCGGTGATGTTTTGGTTTTTAATCACACTCGTGTTGTACAAGCCCGACTTCATTTCTTGAATAAAAATGGTGGAAGAATCGAAGTGTTTTGCTTAGAGCCTGCTGGATCTGTTCGGGATATCCCTACTGCCATGCTACAGCGAGGAAGTGCAGAATGGATTTGTTTAGTTGGGCATGCAAAAAAGTGGAAAGATGGTGAAGTGTTGCAATTGCTGTTTCCAGAGAGCGATGTGAGTTTATCCGTATCGATGAAGGGTAGGGAAGGCGATGCTTTTCGTATCCAGTTCGAGTGGAACGATCCGGATTTGTGTTTTGCCGATGTGCTTGAAAGGATTGGGAATCTTCCTTTGCCACCTTATCTGAAGCGGGAAGTGGTTCCAGAAGACAAAGACCGGTATCAAACCGTTTATGCAAAGGAAAAAGGCTCAGTAGCTGCACCAACCGCAGGTTTGCATTTTACTGATCGGGTTTTTGATGCGCTTAATAGTCGTGGTATAGAAACCGATTATCTCACCTTACACGTTGGTGCTGGAACTTTCAAACCTGTGAAAGCAGCTACTATGGAAGGCCACCAGATGCACGAAGAAGAAGTGATCATTGGTCTTGATTTTATCCGCCGGCTGGCGAAGTGCAAAGGAAGAATTGTTGCAGTGGGGACTACCTCGTTGCGTTCGCTCGAGAGTTTGTATTGGTCCGCCCTGCGGATTTTCAATCAACCTGAAGCCATATTGAACATTCAGGTGAAACAATGGGAGCCGTATGAGTATGAAATGGAACAACTGCCTGATTTCTCTTCCTTGTTGTTCAATTTAATCGTTCGAATGGAAGCTGCCGGCATTGATACACTCAAAGGCCACACAGGCCTAATGGTTGCACCGGGATACCGCATCCAAACTGCAAAACTTTTGGTTACCAATTTTCATCAGCCCGAAAGCACTTTGTTGTTATTGGTGAGTGCTTTTATTGGGGAAGATTGGTGGAAAGTTTATCAGCATGCACTCGATAATCAGTATCGTTTTTTGAGTTATGGCGATAGCTCATTGCTCCATCGACTATAAAAGCAAAGCCCCGACAATCTGATGACTATCGGGGCTTCGACTAATTTGTGCTTACTGATTAGTGAGCAACCGTGATTTTCTGTGTGCTAATTCCTTTTGCAGTGATTACTTGAAGGGTATAAATCCCATTGGCAAGATCAGAAGTTGGAATTGATTCAGTAACGGAAAGAGAAGATTCAATATTGCGGGTAGTAAGAATTCTACCTTGGATATCGAGTACATTCAATGTAGCCGACATTGCATTGTCCATCGACATTACGATATTGATGTTTGCATCAGCTGGATTGGGGTAAACCGCTAACTTAATTCCAGCATCTGTTGGTTTCAAGCCAGCCACTTCAGGGTCGAATGATAACTGGAAACAAGGTGTAAATGTCCAACCACGGAACCAGTTAATTGCATTATCAACTCCAAAAGGACCATAAGCACGTGTGCTTTCATCATCATCACCTTGCTGAGCGTAGAAATTGAATTTTTTGGTTTCGTCGGTTGTAGAAACAACAAGAAGGTAAAGTTTATCTTCAGCAAGATCTACTGGTGGATCGAAAAGTACAGTTTTGTATTGTGTGCCTGAAGGATGTGTATTATCGAGTACATAATCGGCAATGTTGATGATGTTTTCGATATCTGCAGCGTCACGAATTTCGATCGTTAATTCAACAGGGTAATTTGCAGTACCAACCGGGCGAGGCATTGCGAGATTTGCAGCGTAAATTGTTCCTGCTGCTTTTGTGTAGAAGAATTGACCCACTTTATAAGCATCGTAAGGCGCTGCAGAACCGCTTAATGACTCAGAATATGATCCAGTTAAATTGGCGACTGGAGAGTAGATGTATTCGGAGATATCGAATTGGTCGGTGCGTGTGTTGTTGTTTGCGGTAAAGTCGCCATCTGCAACAATAGTAGCAGAAAGAGTGTACGTTCCAATTGAGTCTGGAGTGTAGTTGGTTAAGAAGTAAAGTGTATCTGTTTGTAGCGGTGCAATTACACCAACAAGATCAGATCCACTAGCTACAGAAGCACCATTAAATTGAACATCATAGTTTACTGTGAAAGATGCAGCATTAAGCGCATTGTTCGTTACAACTACACCATAAACAAGCGTATCGGCTTGCGATAAAGGCGTAATGTCGTAATCAAGTAACACTGGATCCATGCTGTAAAGATTAACCAAATCCAAATCAACTGAAGGAACAGAAACATTGGTGATAGTTAAATCATCCACAAGCCAAGAGTATCCTCCATCATCAGACCAGTAACGGAAGCGGATCCAAACCTGCGATTGCCCAGCGAGTTGATCTGCAAAAATCGACTTTAGCTCTCCATTTGCAGTAGTGCTTCCGATTGTTTGACCTTGTGCATTTAGGCCATACAAAGGCAAGTCGGTATTATCGCCTAAAAGCGTGAAGTTGTTTCCATCGAGTGAATACCAAACTTGAGCAGAGTCGCGGAATTTCGCGTAGTACTGCTCGAAGTTTACTGTTAATGGAGCAACTGCAGTTGTGAGGTCAATTGGACCTAAAGTGAATGTTGAATTTGCAAACTGAGCAACCGCATTAAATCCGAAATAATCGAACAATGCGTAACCGTTTGCTGCGCTGCTTGATGCAAATGCTGCATTGAAAAAACCGCCGTTACCTACCGAAGCGTTTGTTCCAAACACCCACTCGCTGGATGAGCCAGATGCAACATTCTGAGTAAATACGATACTATCACTGAAATCGTTTGAATAGATGGTGTCGATAAATGTAATGTTTACCGCGGCACCGTTGTGAGGATCTGTTGGAATTTGATCGGCAGAAACAACTTGCTTTGCTGTGGTTACCTCGTGAGTAGGTGTAACACGTTGTTGTGCGTTTAATGCAGATCCAACAAGAACCAATGACAGGAGTAAAAGTCTGTTTTTCATGGTTATTGATTTTTAAAAATTAATGTTGACATTCAAATTTAGTTTGCAAAGAAATGGAAATGAGCGACAAAAAAAATCATTTATCAGAATTTGAAACCACAAATGGCTTGATTCCGATACGATTTTCCGATATTATCTTGATGAAGTAAAAGCCATTAGACAAAGTTGATACATCCAAGAAGAATTTATCAACGCCTTGATAAGCAGTATTTTGAGATATTATCTGTCCGTTAACACCAAGAATTTCAATTGTTGATGTTTCGTTAGATTGAGGCAATGTAACGGTAAGTTGATTATCGGCTGGGTTTGGAAAAATGTCAAAATCGATAGACTCCATCTGGGTCACTCCATTCAAAGTAGTATCAATAACAGGGAAAATTGCAAAGTCTACATTTAGATCCCAGTTATCGATCATTCTTCGCCAATCCCCGTTCCATGTTTCCCAACTTTGACCAACAGCTAAAACGCTGTCGTTTGCAGAGTGCATAATGGCCAAGGTATCTTCAGCCTGCATGCCTTCGGTAAAACTGATGCTTAAGCCGTAAGGCGATGTTACCAAAACTGGATTGTTGAAGGGCAAATAATTGTAACCTGTTTCTGGGGTTAAACCAGCCACTAGGTTAGTGATTGGAAATGAAACAGAATCGATCGTTTCTTTTGGGCCAACAATAAATGGAACTGTTGTTTGAGCTGTAATATCATGACGACGAAGCTTAAGCCAAATATTGCTTAACTCGGGCTGAGACGACACTTCATTTTTAACAGCAAACCAAACAATTGCGCCTAAAACACTATAAGGTTGGGTTGGAACAAAGGCTTGTAATTTCTCTCTATCAGCATACCCATTGGTTCCAGATGCATAACCTCCATTAGGAGCTGCAACAACATTAGATCCGTTAGAAATGTAGAAGGTGTTAATTGTGTCTGTTTGTGCCGACAGTCCAAATGGGAACAATAGAAATACGAGATACTTTTTCATGCTTTGGCAAATAAATAAAAAAACCCCTTAAGCTGAAGTTGCTCAAGGGGTTTTATGAGACT
Source organism: Flavobacteriales bacterium (assembly GCA_040403315.1). Taxonomy (GTDB): domain Bacteria; phylum Bacteroidota; class Bacteroidia; order M30B66; family M30B66; genus CAMCXT01. The sequence continues at coordinate 170,668 of JBBAKX010000001.1, read as the reverse complement.
ATATTTTATTGCGATTAGTGTGCAATAACCACTTTTTGGCTAGAAAGACCGTTGTTGCTTTCAATTTGTAAAGTGTAGATACCGTTTGCAAAGTCAGAAAGAGTAAGGATGTCTTTGTAAGACAATACGTTACCTTTTACGTTTTTGTTGAATACAACTTTACCGTTGATGTCGATCAAGTTTACATTGATCGAAGATGCATTGTTCAATGTGAAGTTGATAGTAAGTTGATCAGCAGCAGGATTTGGAGATACAGTTAGCAAACCAGCATTGTTGATATCGTTGAAACCGATAGTTTCGTCGAAGTTCAAAGCAATTGCAGGTGTGTAATCCCAACCAGTAAACCAGTTGATTGCTGCATTTGCGCCGAAAGGACCATAAACCAAAGTTCCTGCATCAGCATCTCCACCTTGAGCGTAGAAATTGAATTGCTTGTCAGTATCAAGGTTACCCATAGAAGCCAAGTAAGAAGTAGCAGTCAAATCGTATGGTGAAGAAAGACCGATAGTAAACCAAGATGGCGTTAATGGGTGAGTTGAAGTCAATTGGAAACCTTCGAAAGCTACTGGAGTATTCAAATCAGCAGCAGTGAAAAGCTCAAGTTGCAATTCGATGTCAGATGAAGCAGCAAGAGCAGCATCACGAGCAACTGCGATGTCAAATCCACGAAGAGTTGCAGGATTTTTTACGAAGAAGAATTGACCAACTTTGAATGGATCGTAAGGTGAAGTTGTACCCGCTTGAGTAATATCACCAACTACATCTAAACCTTGGATACCAGTCCATTGGTTCTGAGTGTAAGTAAGAACATTAGCTCCTTGGTTGTTATCAGGCGTTACATCAACACTGTCAGAAGTTAAGTTGATTTCGATAGTGTAAGCGCCGATTGCAGTAGGAACGAAGTTAGAAAGAGCTGTGATGTTTACTGTTTCGAAAGGAGCAACTACTTGTGCAGGTGTTGAACCTGACGCAACAGAGTTTCCAGCAAGTTTAATGTTGTAGTTAATTACAGTGTTTTGTGGAACATATCCTTCGTTTGTAACTGTAACGGTTGAGTTGATTGAATCTGCTTGTGAAATCGCAATAATGCCCATTTCGTAGTCATTCACGATGTCAGCAACATAGATATTGTTTAAAACAAGATCGTTAGCAGGAGGAACAACCAAAGCAACGTCATCAATCATCCAGCTGTAAGCACAACCTGCAAGTGCATTGATTGTAGATGGGCTGTAAAATTGGAAACGGATCATTACAGAGTCCTGACCAGCAGCAGTTGGCGTAATGTAAACTTTTGCTTTTGTAGGGTTTGTTGGAACTGCATCGTTGTTAGTCAAATCACGATTAACATAGTATTTGTCCCAAGTTGTCCCTCCATTGTTAGAAACGAATACAAAAGTTGAATCAAAGAAACGACGATATTGTTGTTCGAATTCAACAACTAATTCAGAGTATGCAGAACAGTCGATCATGTTTGTAGTAGTCAAGTTTGCAATTTGACCGTTTGTAGAGCAAAGCAAATCTGAATCGAACAATGCGAAACCGTTAGCAGCAGAAGTCGACAAAATATCATCAATTGCAAAAGCTCCAGCAGGACCACTTGTGCCAATTACCCAGTTATCGTCAGCACCAGCACCACTTCCAATTTCGTTAGCGATAGTCCAATCAGCTGGAACAGAAAAATCATTGGTCCATACAACTTCACGGTTCGATGAACCAACAGTTTGTAAAGGAGCACTTTGTGTAAAATTAGCATTGTTTTTCACTGCAGAAAATGCAGTAGTTTCTACTTTTTGAGCGGTCAATGCTACAGCACTGCTCAAAAATGAAATGAGTAAAAATTTAGATTTCATTGTGTGGTTTTAATTGTTGTGTTGAATTGCGTGTAAAATCAGTTTACAAAGTTAGATTTTCAGTTAACAATACCAAAACATCCTCGTAACAAATCCAAGTTTACATTTCTGCGTATGCCTCGATAGGAGCGCAACTGCAAACCAAATTTCGGTCTCCATAAGCGTTATCGATTTTTCCAACCGAAGGCCAGAATTTGTTTTCGCTTACCCACTCGAGCGGATAGGCTGCTTTTTCACGCGAATATGGCTTGCTCCAACCGTCGGAAATTACCATAAGTGCAGTGTGCGGAGCATTTGTGATTACATTGTTTGTATCGTCTGCTAACGCACTTTCAATTTCGGCCACTTCGTTCCTGATGCTGATCATGGCTTCACAAAAACGGTCTAATTCTGCTTTACACTCGCTTTCCGTTGGCTCGATCATGATGGTCCCTGGAACAGGGAATGAAACGGTTGGTGCGTGGTAGCCATAGTCCATCAATCGCTTGGCGATATCAGCTACTTCAACTTTAGCGGTCCTTTTAAATTCGCGGCAGTCAAGAATCATTTCATGCGCAACAAATCCTGCTTTCCCTTTATAAAGAATTGGGTAGTGCTTTTCGAGGATGGCACGCATGTAATTGGCATTGACAATCGCGTACTTGGTTGAATTGGTAAGCCCTTCGCTGCCTAACATTTTGATGTAAGCATAAGATACTAACAAGATCAATGAGCTTCCAAATGGAGTCGCAGATATTGCATGAATTGCATTTTCGCCTCCTGTTTCAATCAACGTATGACCTGGAAGATAGGGTGCCAATTTCGAGTTTACTCCGATTGGTCCCATGCCAGGTCCGCCACCACCATGTGGAATTGCAAAAGTTTTGTGTAAGTTGAGGTGACAAACATCTGCACCAATATTTCCTGGTGAGGTTAATCCAACTTGAGCGTTCATATTGGCGCCGTCCATATAAACCAAACCTCCATTTTCATGGATGATATCGGTAATGTCGATGATGGCTTCTTCAAATACTCCGTGTGTTGAAGGGTAGGTAACCATCAAGCACGAAAGGTTGTCTTTGTGTTGAATCGCTTTTGTGCGTAAATCGTTGAAATCGACATTGCCCATTTCGTCGCAAGCAACAACCACAACGTGCATTCCGGCCATAACTGCCGATGCAGGATTTGTTCCGTGTGCCGATGAAGGAATAAGTGCAATGTTTCTATGTTGATCGCCACGGTGTTGGTGGTATGCACGAATGGTCATCAATCCAGCATATTCGCCTTGTGCGCCCGAATTTGGTTGAAGCGAAACTGCCTCAAATCCGGTAGCCTCGCAAAGCGCACTCGACAATTCTCTGAAAATTTCATGGTATCCTTCAGCTTGCCAAGTAGGAATAAAAGGATGAAGATTGGCAAAACCTGGCAAACTCAATGGCATCAATTCGGTTGCTGCATTGAGTTTCATGGTACAAGAACCCAAGGCAATCATTGAGTGATTTAAAGCCAAATCCTTGTTCTCAAGCTTTTTGATGTAACGCATCATTTCGGTTTCCGAATGATAGCTGTTAAATACTGGATGGGTGAGGATTTCGCTTTTTCTTGTAATGCTTTCAGGGAACAATGGATCTTGTGCCACTGTTAGTGCCGGAGTTTCTTGTCCAACGAGACCCGCAAAAACTTCCAACAAGTTGAGAAGATTATTTGCCGATGTGGTTTCATCGATGGTTATTGCGACACCATGTTCGCCCGATTTACGCAGGTTGATTTCACGGGCTTCGGCTGCTTCAATTACCGCTGAAACAGTTTTTCCCGCAGGGAGATTCACTAACAGAGTATCGAAATAATTGTTGCTCGCTAATGTGTAGCCCAATTGCTGGATACCATCTGCTAACGCTTTGGTTTTGTTGTGAATACTGTTAGCAATGTTTCTTAAACCCTTTGGTCCGTGGTACACCGCATACATCGAAGCCATGATAGCCAATAATGCTTGTGCAGTGCAAATGTTCGAGGTCGCTTTATCGCGCTTGATATGCTGTTCGCGGGTTTGAAGCGCCATTCTTAATGCGCGGTTGCCTTGGCTATCGATAGAAACACCAATGATTCTACCTGGAATATATCGCTTAAAGTCTTCTTTGGTGGCAAAATATGCAGCGTGAGGCCCGCCATAACCCATCGGAACGCCAAATCGCTGTGAAGATCCAACTACACAGTCGGCGCCCCATTCACCCGGAGGCGTAAGCAATACCAAACTCATCAAATCTGCACAAACACAGAGGTATGTGTTGTTTGCCTTTGCTTTATCGCTGAAAAATTGGTATTGGTTGATTTGTCCATCCACATCAGGATATTGAATCACCGCTCCAAAAATGCTGCTGTTAAATTGAAGGGTTTCGTGGTCGCCGATCAGTAGTTCGATGCCCAAAGGAGCCGAACGTGTTTTGAGCAAATCGATGGTTTGAGGGAAGCATTTTTCCGACACAAACAATACATTGGCGCCCGACTTAACTTGATCTTTGGTGCGCATTGCGTAAAACATGTGCATGGCTTCGGCTGCAGCGGTAGCTTCGTCGAGCAAAGATGCATTGGCAAGTTCCATTCCCGTTAGGTCGAGAATCATTGTTTGATAATTCAACAAAGCCTCTAAACGACCTTGGGCAATTTCTGCCTGATAAGGCGTGTAAGCGGTATACCAACCTGGATTTTCGAAAATGTTTCGAAGAATTACCGACGGCGTAATAGTGCCGTAATACCCTAAACCGATATAGGTTTTGAACACCTTATTTCTGGCTGCCAATTGCTGAATGTGCTGCAAATACTCATATTCCGACATAGCAGGATCTATTTTCATCGGCTTTTTCAAGCGAATTGCCGGCGGAATGGTCTGGTCAATCAATTCATCAATCGAAGAAACTCCAATTGCCTTAAGCATTAGTGCTGTTTCAGCTGGTCCCGGCCCAATGTGGCGGGATTCAAAATCGCGGATCATAGATGGTTACCCGGTTTAGTTCGGGCGTGCAAATTTATGAACAATTCAAACAGAAATCGGTTCAAACCACCAATGGATTTTTACTTGTCATCAGCGTTAATTTCTTGTAGGTTTGAAGAACTTCAAAATGGTGATTTTTAGGGTTACACTTTCTTTGTTAATCGCTATGCTGCTTGCCTTGCCGCTTGCCGCACAAGACACCTTGTTTTACCGAACCGGTCGCATCCAAATTACCGACATTCTCACCGAAAGTTACGGCAAACCCAATATAGTCAAGGAAATTCGATCCGGAAAAGTAGTTTCTACTGTGGTCGATTTTGACGATTTGCTTTTTGTGAAAAAATCTAGTGTTTTAATTTTTCCTGCCGAAGGAGCACTAATCTCTAAAAAGCAACCGTTCAGGGTGATCAAAGCCGATCTAAAAACTGAATCAGAAAAATACGACCGATGGAATCCATTCACCGGAAAGATTAAGTTGAGTAAGAAGGATTCGATCATACCTAAGGAGTTCTTAACAAAAGGCTTGTCAAATCTAACGTTAATCGATAGGTATCCAATCAAAGCCATTTTTGTAGACACTGCCGAAGGCTTCCTTTTTTATCGATTACCAGGAACGCTTAAAATGAGTGAAATTGAACTCGACAAGGTGTATTCAATACGCTCTGCAACTGGCGCCGAAACGGTTGTTTACAGGCCCGACACTTTGGAGAACAATTGGCTTTCGGTTGCCGAAATGAAGAATTACATGCAAGGCCAGTACGATGCGATGAAGGCGTATAGGAAACGGCCGGTTTTAACCGGCTTGGGAGGCTTCATCGTAGGAGGAATCAGTGCCGGAGCTGGGATGTTTTATGGCCCATTGGGTGTAATCAGTTACACCGGGATTGTTGGCTATGCGCTGCCGAAAAACAACAAACGTCATGGGTTTAATCCTGCAATGGAAAGCAACGAAGCCTACAAAGAAGGTTTCGGCACCGCTGCGAAAAGACGTTCAGTGAAAAGCGCCGCTTTGTGGTCGTCTATCGGGTATGTGAGTGGTCTGGCGATTCTCACAACAATTCTGCAATAAAATCATGATTAAGATTCAAGAAACCAGTCGATGGATTGTTTTCGGCAATTTTTGGGTGGCTGCTTGTGCTGGATGCATGTATGCTGCTTCCACGATTACTTTAGCCGAGCCATTTCAATGGCGATGGTTTTTTATCATCTTTTTTGCCACAGTTGCCGCCTACAATTATCACAGAGTTCCTGCTTCTTCATTGGCGTATTATGCCAAAGGTTCTAATCGGCACATTTGGATTCGTGACAACCGAAAAGCCATTATATTCATTTTATTGGTTTCTTTTTCAACTGCAGGGTGGTTTCTTTTTCCTATAATCGAATTTCAAATGCTTCACTGGTTAATTCCAGCAGGTTTTTTTTCGTTGCTGTATGTTTTGCCTGTTTTGCCTTTCGGCGGAAATTGGACCCGGTTACGCGATCTTCCTTTTGTAAAAACATTCATCATTTCTGCTGTTTGGTCGGTTATCACGGTGGTACCTGCCTCGAAGGAAGCACTACTGCTTGAGCATATTTCTCCGGCTGTTTTATGGCTCATGGCCGAAAGATTCATTTTTCTAACAGCTATTAGTATTCCTTTCGATCTGCGTGATCTTACCATCGATGCAAGAAACAATGTGAAGACTTTCGCAGCGAGTTGGGGATTTCACAAAACGCGTTTCATCTGCCGTGCTTTATTGGCGGCTTTTGCATTGTTGGCCGTTGCTGGATTTCAATTCAGTTTCATTAGTGGCTCAACAGCAATCGCAATGATCATTTCTGCCGCTTCAAGTGGTTGGCTGATTGCACAAATCAACGAAGATTCAGGTGAGATGATGTATGCATTTTGGCTCGAAGGAACCATGATCGATCAATTGTTTTGGATCTTCCTTTTGTCTTTCGTTTAAGCGTAAACCAAATCTAAAGCTTCACAAATTTTAGATGCAGAAAATTCTAGATCTTCATCTGTGTGTGCAGCAGAAACAAAACCAACTTCATACCCCGACGGACCGAAATACACACCATTGTTGAGCAAAAACGCATGCAAGACGCGGAATTTATCCATGCCCGCAGGATCAATTTCTTCGGCAGCTCGAATATCGTTCTTTGTAAATGCTAACCAGAAAATAGATCCAATTCTGAAGATTCTAAAAGGATAGTTTCGTTCAGCAACATGGGCTTCAATGCGCGCAACAAAACCGCTTGTTTTCTGGTCGAGCTGTTCGTAAAAACCAGGCTTCAAACATTCCGTAAGCGCTGCAATACCGGCCGACATAGCCACTGGATTTCCAGATAATGTACCTGCCTGATAAACATCTCCATCTGGCGAAACCCGCGACATAATTTCCTTGCTAGCGCCATAAGCCCCAACTGGGAATCCTCCACCAATGATCTTCCCGTAAGTAATGATATCAGGTGCAATACCGTATAATCCTGCAGCGCCCTCAAAGCCAACGCGATAACCGGAAATCACTTCATCAAAAATCAGCAATGCACCATGTTTCTTGGCTTTGCATGCCAAACAAAATAGAAACTCTTTACTTACCTGAAGTAATCCATTGTTCGCAGGAATGGGCTCAATAATCACTGCTGCAATTTGGCCTTCAAACTCCTGAAAAGCTGCTTCAACCAAATCGATTCGGTTCAATGGAACTACAATTGTGTCATTTACCAAGCCTTTCGGAACGCCAGCAGAAGAGGAATTTCCAAAGGTTACCAATCCAGATCCTGCTTTAACCAATAAGCTATCCACATGACCATGATAGCAACCTTCAAACTTGAGAATCTTATCACGACCAGTAAAGCCTCGTGCAAGTCTAACGGCCGACATCACCGCTTCGGTTCCCGAGCTCACAAATCGAATTTTCTCTAGGTATCGATTGTTCGAAAGGATCAAATCTGCCAATTCATTTTCGAGTGCTGTTGGTGCACCAAACGAAGTCCCGTTCTGAATCGTCTCCCAAACTTTTTCACGGATCTTAGAATTGTTGTGGCCAAGTAACAATGGGCCCCAGGAAAGACAAAAGTCGATGAATGTATTTCCGTCTTCATCTGTAATCTTACAACCATAGCCTTTCTTAATGAAAAGAGGCGTTCCGCCAACCGATTTAAATGCCCTAACGGGCGAATTTACTCCTCCAGGGAAGTAGGTTTTTGCTGTGGTGAAGAGTTCTTCCGAACGTTTTCTGCTAATCATCATGCGAAAATAAGAGAACAAAGATATATGGATGAAGTTCCACGATAAATAAAAAATCCCGCTTTGATGCGGGATTCCCTAGTTTATATCGGTTATATCGATGCAATAAATTGCTGTTTAAACAAATGTTGAAGCGAATATATGCCCAAACAAATGAAAGCTTCGTGAAATTATCCTTTGTTGAATCGGTCAGTAACAACATCCCAATTCACAACGTTCCACCAGGCTGTAACATAATCAGCGCGACGATTTTGGTAATGAAGGTAGTAGGCGTGTTCCCAAACATCCAATCCCATAATTGGCGAGCCTTTCACATCAGCTAAATCCATCAATGGATTGTCTTGATTTGGTGTTGAAGTAATCGCTAATTTGCCATCATGCTTTACCAACCATGCCCAGCCAGAGCCGAAACGAGTCATTGCAGCTTTAGCAAAATCTTCTTTGAATTTATCAAATGATCCGAATGCAGAATTGATCGCATCTGCTAATTCTCCAGCAGGTTGACCTTGGCCATTTGGGCCCATAATTTCCCAGAAAAGTTTGTGGTTGTAATGTCCGCCACCATTGTTGCGAATTGCAGCTGGTTGCTTCGACATTTCTGCCATAAGGGCTTCAAGGCTTTTACTTTCTGATGCTGTTCCTGTTAGGGCAGCATTTAGATTTGTTACATACGCTTGGTGATGTTTGGTATGGTGGATTTCCATTGTGCGGGCATCCACGTGTGGCTCAAGTGCAGCGTAAGCATATGATAATGAGGGAAGTTCGAAAGACATATAGTTTGGAATTTTAGTATTTTATGTATGGCAAAGTAACACAAACTGCATCGATTTTTTGCACATCAAGTATGCATAAAAAAGAAATCCTGAGTCAACCAAACCCAGGATTACAAAACAATCAAACAAATCCTATCAACCTCAAAGCATATTTCCAGAATGCACTTTTTCACCTTTACCTTCTCTGCCAAAACGCTTTTTCGCTCTCAAATAAACGATGTACATCGCCGGAACAACAATGAGCGTTAGGAACGTAGCCACAATCAATCCATAAATCATCGTCCAAGCCAATGGCCCCCAGAAGGCAACGTTATCGCCTCCTAAGAAGAAGTGAGGCTCTGCATTTGCCAGCAATCCATCGAAATCGATATTTACACCAATTGCCAGTGGAATAAGACCAAGAATTGCGGCCGATGCTGTTAAGATTACCGGCGTAATACGTGTTGATCCTCCTTCAGAAATAGCTTCTTCAATACCCAATCCACGAGCCCTTAATTCATCGATAAACTCAATAAGAAGGATACCATTTCTAATAACAATCCCCGCCAAGGCGAAGATTCCTACACCAGTCATTACAATCGAAAACACTTGACCAGTAATGGCATACCCAAGAAATACCCCAATCAACGAAAACAAAACCGTTGAAAAGATGATGAATGGCTTAACCAACGAGTTAAATTGAGTCACCAGAATCAAGAACATCAATGCCAAGGCTCCCATGAAAGCCAAACCAAGGAAGTCAGAAGTTTCTTTCTGCTGTTCTTGTTCACCAGTCATTTTAATCTCATAACCTTCTGGAACTTCAACACCTTTAATTACTTGAGTAATTTCCTGAACAATTTCGTTTGCAGTGAAGCCAGTAAGCACATTCGACGATAAGGATACAACTCGACGTTGATCTTTACGGTTGATCGAACTAAATGCATTATCATAACGAACCGAAGCAACCGCCGAAACAGGAATAGATTTGAAAGCCCCCGTGCTCATATCAAGGAATGAAACCTGCATGTTTAACAAATCATCAACTTTATCTCTATACTGAGGAGCCAATCGGAGATTGATTTCCGCATCGTCATCCACATCGCGGAATTTCGAAATCTCTTTCCCAAACAAAGCCGTACGCAATTCCAATGCAATCTGGGCCTTACTCATCCCTACAGCAAGCGCACGATCAGGGTCAATATTTACAATGATCTCAGGTTTATTTCGCTGCAAATCCGATTGTAGATCTTCGATCCCTTGGATCTTCTCTTTCGAAATGCCTGCACGAACTTTCTCTTCGATTTTCACCAATTCATCGAAATCATCTCCTGAAATTTCAATATTGATTGGCTTTCCAGTTGGCGGACCATTCGATTCTTTGTCGACAGTAATCCTAGTTCCTGGGATATCTCGGGTTGCTTCTCGAATTTTCTCCAAACATACTTGAGTAGAAAAGTCGCCACGTTCTGCAAAATCGACGAAAGCAACCGATACTTTCCCTTTGTGCGGTGTAGCTACACGATCAGGATTCTGTGGGTCTCCTGCTCCAATTCCAACGTTAGAAATTACCGATTCAACATTTGGATTTTTCTCACCGATTACCTTGTAAACACGCTTCTCTACAATTTTTGTAACCGAATCTGTAACTTCCGCATCCGTACCGATAGGCAACTGAATATACACGTAAGCGAAGTTTGGATCTCCGTTCGGGAAGAACTCCACTTTTGGATTCGATGCTCCAAAAATCATGAACGAAATGATGAACAGCACAAAAACACTTGCGATGGTAACTATCGGGCGATAACCTTTCAAGATCCAAATCACGAAATTCTTGTAACGTGCAATAACCGAAGGCCAAATTTTATTTTGGAAGGTTTTTGTAGCTGGCTCAAGGAAGTAGTAATTGATTGGTGTGAGAATTAGCAAAATGATGAACAGATTACCAATTGATGCAACACCTGATGCGTGAAATAAGAATGCTCCAATACTGAAGATGATCAAAGGTGTTTTCATTGCCTTCATTGCTGGTAAGCGAACCGCATGATCCTTTTTCATGAATGAAACCGCAAAAACTGCATTCATGATAAATGCCACAAACAACGACGCGAACAGAGTAATGATCAGCGTTATTGGCAGATACTTCATAAAGTCACCAACAATTCCTGGCCAGAATAATAGTGGGAAGAATGGTGCAATGGTAGTTAGTGTTCCAGCCAATACGGGCACAAACACTTCACCAGCAGCTGCTTTGGCTGCAGTTTTAATGTCAAAGTCGTATTGATGGAAAATACGGTGGGTGTTTTCGATCACAACAATCGCATCATCCACAATAATACCCAGTGCTAACAGGAACGAGAAGAGCACGATCACATTCATTGTAAATCCTAACGATGGCATAAACAACAGCGCAACTAGAACCGACAATGGCACTGCAAGTGCAACAAAGAATGCACTTTGAAGTCCCATAAAGAACATCAAAATCACAACCACCAAAACGAAACCAATGATAACAGTATTCACCAAATCGTTCAACTGAGTCTTGGTTTCCATCGAAGTGTCACCAGTAACCACTACGCCAAGCCCGTCGGGGAATTTCGTGGCTTCATACTCTTGAATAAATTCTTTGATCGCATCAGCTGCATTGATCAAGTTTTCGCCAGAACGTTTGATCACATTCATGGTGATAACTGGTTTTCCTTCCAATCTAGCGAAGTCTTGTTTCTCTTTGTAGCCATCTTTCACTTCGGCGATGTCTTTCAAATAGGCAAGATTTCCGCGTGTTGAACGAATCAGGATATTTCCAATTTCATTTACATTTTGAAACTCGCCTGTTACTCTCAGTGTTCGGCGTAAATCATCGATGCGAATTTCTCCTCCTGAAATATTAACGTTCTCACTGGCAACAGCTCTTTCAATATCGTTGAAAGTCATTCCTAGGGCCTGCATTCTGTATAAATCCACGTTCACTTGAACTTCTCTTTCGAGCGCTCCGATAATGTCAACACGTGTAATTTCAGGCAGTGTTTCAATCTTATCTTTCAAATCCTCAGCGTAGTTTTTCAGCTGATCTAAAGGATATTCACCCGATACGTTGATATTCATGATCGGGAATTCGGAGAAGTTCACTTCCTGCACATCCGGATCGTTTTTCAAGTCGTTTGGAAGTCGCCCTTTTGCCTTATCTACCGCATTTGAAATCTTCTGCTTACAAATATCAACCGCGATACCTGTGTTGAACTCCACAACAACTAGCGAAAAATCTTGAATCGAGTTACTGGTGATTTTCTTAATTCCAGAAACCGATTTAATTTCCTTTTCTATTGGCTTTGTGATGAGGTTCTCAATATCCTCGGGGCTTGCACCCGGATAAATGGTCGACACGAAAATGGTCGGCACCACGATGTCGGGAAACTGTTCTTTAGGAATCCGCTGGAAGATGAGCATCCCCGCAAGCGAAATCAACACTGTAAAAATATAAACTGCAGTGCTGTTGTTTATCGCCCAATTTGTGGGTTTAAACTCTTTAATATGTTCTTTTTCCATCTCTAATTTCGTCTAATATGAAAGGAATCAAAGAACCAACGATTGCCCGTCGGTTACTTCTTGATATCCTGAAACAATCAGTTGCTCAGTGCCATCAAGACCTTGAGTAATCACAATACGATCTCCGTAAGAAAGTCCTGTGCTAACAAGTTTCTTGCGAGCAACCATCTTGCCTTTCGGGCCTTCTGCAACCATTACATAGTTTTTGCCAGCAGCATCTTTCTGAACATAGTTCGATGGAAGGTTAATCGCCTTTTGCACAACTTGATCATTGATGCTGATATTAGCCAACATGTTCGGACGAATCTCTGTTTGAACACCATCCAAGCTGATTTCGATAACAAAGGTTCTGCTCATTGGATCAACAACTTTACCTACATAGCTAATTTTCGCTTGGATGGTATCGTTTAAGTCAGTTATACGAATCGAAACAGGATTGCCAATTTTTACTTTCCCAATGTGAGAATCTGCAAGCTTAGCAGTCACTTTCATGCTGTTTGCATTCACTACGCGGAACGAACCAAACATCCCCGGAGCGGCATATTCGCCCACTTTAACATTTACTTGGTCTACAACACCAGCAATCGGCGATTTGATTCTTGTCATATCATACTGCGCTTGCAATGAACTCGTGCTTTTTTCAAGCGATTCATATTGCGTTTTTGCTTGAAGAAACTGAATCTCGCTTCCGATTTTCTTGTCCCACAATCGCTTTTGCTTTTCGTAAGCAATTTTAGCAAACTCAAGGTTCGACTTCAATTGAGCAATGCTTTCAGCCATTGCACGTCCATCGGTTTCAGCGAGCACTTTGCCAACCGTAACCATATCGCCCTCTTTCACGAACACTCGGGTAACCAAGCCTGGCATTCCAGGTTGAACTGCAACATTGTGGTCCGATTCAATAGACCCTTGAACATCAATAAAGTGTAAGAAATCGCTTGTTGGAACTGCTTCAATTGTAACCAATCGAGGCTTCTGAGCATTGGACGAAGTGTCGAGCAATGCGATCTCTTTTTCAAGTTTTTCAATATTGCCTTTTAACTCATCCATTTGAGTTTTATAGCCTGCCAATTCTGCTTTTTTTGATTCTAAATCAGAGCCAGGTTTGCAGGCTGCGAGAAAAATCAGAGTGATATAGATGAAATTTTTCATGGTTTATTTATTCGGGCTTGAGGTATCAGAATTTGTTAAGGTTTTTATCGAGTGTAACACGGCTGTCTATCAATAGCTGAGCTGCTGAAACATAATTTGCCTGCGCATTGAGCAATTCGTTTTCCGCCTGAAGGAGTTCTACACTAGAACCAACTCCTTCTTGGAATTTGATAAGTGTTCTATCGCGGATGCGCTCTGCCAATTGCACCGATTCGCGTGCATTTTGAATGTTACTTAATGCTGCCGTATAGCTTGTAAGCGATTGAGCTGACTGCAATGCAATGCCTTGTGATGCTTGTTTGGCGGAAACTTCTGTTTTCGAAACATTCAATTTTGCTGTTTGTACCCTGGCACGCTGACTCAATCCTTTGAAGATCGGAACATTAAGGTTAACGCCTAAGATTGTGCCACCTGGAACGCGAAACAATGGATCGAAAAGTTGGTCTCCTTCGTTGGTGATTCGACTTTCTTTCCAAGTATAAAACGTAGTCAATGTTGGAAGATAATTTGCCCTTTGGCGCTTCAATTCTAGCCTCTGAAGATTCAGCGATTGATCGATTATCATGTTGTCGATGTTCGCATTTAAATCGAATTTCGGTTGAGGATCTACGCCTGTTGATGCTGCATTGAGCATTTCCTGAAACTTGTTGGTTAGGCTAATCTCTCCGTTTACGTCAAAGCCCATATTGAATTTCAGCAGCTTTTCAGCAAGCTTAGTTTGTTCTTCCAATGTGGTTAGTGTAGTACTGAGGTTTTTACGGAGCAATCTTAACCGATCTACATCCAATTCTTCAATCAAACCTTCCTTGAAAAATGCATCCGTTTGAGTAATTGAATTATCGAGTGAAGCGATATTTTCTTGAAGAATTCGTTTGTTTTCGTATAGAATAACCACCGTTCCATAGGCGCGGGTAACCGATTCTTTGATTTCAATTTCGCTTTTGCGAAGGCCTGTTCTGGAAAGTTCAACATATGCTTTGGAAGCTTGCAATCCAACAATGTATTCTCCACTAAAGGCCAGCCATGATGCGGTGTAGCCGTACGACATATTGTGCTGCACTCCGAAAGGAACGCGAAGGTAAGTTCCAGATGGAGCGGCAGGATTAAATGCGCTTGCTTCGATAATACTCACAGGTACTGCAAGGAAGTTCTGATAGGAACCTTCTGCAGAAAGCTGAGGAATTCCTATTCCTCTGATTTCTGCAACTTTTTTCTTTGCAATTTCAATGTCAGTTGCTGCATTCTGCACCGAATAGCCATTTTTTAAAGCATACTCGATAGCCTGTGGAAGGCTAAAGGCATTCTGCGCCTTCGACTGCACAACGATGAGCAACAGGAAACTGATGAACATTTTCTGTATCATAATTCTGGATTTGTTTTATTCTGAGTTGATTCTAAGTATTTCAAACCTTTTTCTGTGGCAATTCCTCGGATGTGATAGCGCATGGCCTCAGCATATACTTCTACGGCAGTTATTTTTAAACCCGAATACAAGCTAGGATCTATCGAAGCTTCAATTTGATATGCATAAATTTTAGCAATCAAGGCCGAATGGATGTCTTTTCTAAAAACGCCCTCTTGCTGACCTTTTATGATGTTTTGCTCGATACATCCAACGATAAACTCGTTGCGGTGTCTTATGATTCTTCCCCAAGATTCAGGATAATATTTCTTTAAATCGTAAATGATCGAACTGTGCATATGCTGCACCTTTTCAGTAACCATTTTTTGGATGTGCAGTAGTTCATCAATAGCCGATAAACCACTGGTTTGAAGCGCACAAATAACTTTTTCGTCTTCTTGAATGTCTTGATCCAAAACTTTGGAGATCAAATCATTTTTATCAGATACATACTGATAAAGTGTTTTCTTAGATATCCCCAATTCCCGACACACATCGTCCATTGTAACGCTTTTCAAGCCATAGCGCATAAAGATTACGCCGGCTTGTTTGAGCAAATGATCGAGCTTTTCATTCATGGCGCAAAGATAGAAACGAATTTACAATGGAAACGATTTACAGTAAAAATGTTTCCATTGTATTTTAAGTTTTTTCTTATTGCCTGAAAATCAATATAATAAAAACGCCGGCTATTGTAGTGGCCGGCATCAATTACTAAAAAAGCATAAATTAATGGTTGGTTATGGCATCCACAGGTGGTTGCGACAAGTTTTGTATAACCCAATTGCCATTGTTATCGGCAGGACTAGTGCCAATACCACTTTGAGATTGAAAAAAAGTGTAAATACCTGTATTGGTGTAAATGGCAATACTCCTTGCATTGGCCTTCGCCCCAACAAAATTCCCGCTTAGGTTCTGAATATTCCAAGTTCCAGCGTTTAAACTTGGAGGGTCGCCCACTGAACTTTGACTCTGGGCAAAACCATAAGCAACTGTTGTGGTGTAAACTACAACGCTTTGCTTTGAAGCAATAGCTCCAATCACATTACCAGACAGGTTGGTGGTTGACCAAGTTCCATAGTTATAGCTAGTTCCAATACTACTTTGTGTTTGAGAAAAACTATAGGCATTTGTAGTTGTGTAAATAACAATTTGTCTTTCTGAAGAGATAGCCCCTAGAATCTCACCAGAGAAGAGTTGTGTTGAATATTGAAGGCTATTGTAACTGGTATTTGAACTACTCTGTGATTGCGACAATCCGTAACCTGTAGATGCTGTATAAACCACCATCGTATTGCCATTGCTTATGGTTTCGCAAGCTCCCACTCCCGCAGGGCCAGGTTCTCCTGAAGGACCAGGTTCTCCTTGTGGCCCTTGTGGTCCAATCGACCCTGTTGGTCCTGCAACTGAATTGCCGGAATTGTTTGCATACAAAGCATATGGAACACTTTGCAGTTGGCTTAAACTTTCAATTGTGTAGTTTGATGCTCCCAATGGATCAATTTCTGTTTTAATAAAATAGGGCCCTTGCGACCAATCGATCGAGGCAATCGAACCAGAAGCGACTGTCCCGTTTCCTATTTCTACACTAAAAAGTCCGTTCGCATTTGTTGTTGGACTATGTGTTTCGGCATAAACAGTGTTGCCTATTGCTGAATTTTGCAAAATGCTAAGGCGCAATCCAACCGTTTGGGTAATCACTAGCTGGTTTAATTCATTTCTAACAACTGCTTGATAGCTGAAATTATTTGGCGCTTGGCCTTTTGTTATTCCACTGAAAATCAGCGAAAAAACCATTGAAAAAATTAGACAAGCCGAACTTTTTATGGATATTTTCATTTAATTGAGATTTATGGCAAAATAGTTGTCACTTTTATTTAAGCGTTCTTCGTAGTTAATTTGTTGAACCATTTTCGCAATCAAATATCCAAAATAATGAATAAAAACTACGTTGCCTGGACCATCAGGATTCTTGTATTTGTGTTATTCTTCGTTTCGGCCCTAGCTAAGATGTTTCCATTATGGGCTTTTGAAAAACAGTTGGTCGATCTCGATATTGCCTCTTGGTGCCAAGCGCCTTATTTGGCAAGACTTATTTTAGGAGTTGAACTCGCTCTAGGAATTGCGATTCTTCAACCAAATTTTCTCAAACGCATTGTTATTCCCGCCACCATCGCCCTGCTTGCAGCATTTTGTATTCACTTGAGTATCGAAATGGTAAATAATGGAGCCATGAATGGGAATTGCGGCTGCTTCGGTCAGCTAATTCCGATGACACCCCTCGAAGCATTCATCAAAAACATCATCACCATTTCACTTCTGTTGTGGTTGTATAAACTCACCAAAGAGTCTGAAAAGCCTCACCGTTTCTCAATTCTTCTACTCATTTGGTCGCTTTCAACAATGGCCGTTTTTGTGGCATTCCCATTCTGTCCTTGTAAAGATGAAGTAGTCGACCAAAGCAACATGATGATCGACGATACAGACACAACGTCGATGGACATCCCCGAAGACTCTGCCGCAGTTGCAATCGCAATGATTGATACGGCATCTAAATTAACTACACAAGATACCATTAAACCCAAATCAACTGGTCCAAATCAACTGGTTTCCAGGTTTGCTTCTTGGGCTATTGGTGGCGGAAAGCAATTCCCTGTCGACAAAGACAAAACTATCGTATGTTTCTTCGCTCCTGGCTGCGACCATTGTCAGCAAGCTGCAAAAGACCTTACAAAACTTTCTAAAACACCAGGATTTCCTAAGGTATTCGTTTTCTTTATGGATGAAGAAACTGAGAAAATTCCTGAGTTTTTCACCTTTGCTGGCAAGAAATTCCCGAATCGAATTTTGGATGCAGCTAACTTCTGGACATTGTTCGGTCCAACCGGACAAACACCAGGAGTGTTCTATTTATGGAATGGAAATATCCAGTCTTCTTACAATGGAACTGAACCCGAAACTGCTTTTACCCCTGCCAAATTGAAGGTAGATGTAGCAAAAGAGAAATAAACATTAGATTTAATTCAAGGCATAAAAAAGGGCTCTGTAATTTCTACAGAGCCCTTTTTCGTTCAGAACATTAAGTGTTCAAGCTTAGCTTCCACAAGCTTCGCAATCTTCCGGATTATCTAGTGAGCAAGAAATGTCGCTCATTGATTGATTCACCTCCATTGCAACCACACTTCCTGCCATAACCATTTCACCAACTTTCTCAACTGGTGCACTGGTTACTGGTGTCATCGCTGGTTCTGCTTGTGTTTGAACAGTAAACTTAATTGCATCAGCTGCTGCTTTGGTTCTTAGGTAGTACATACCAGTCTTTAGACCTTTCTTCCAAGCATAAAAGTGCATAGAAGTCAATTTTGCCATATTCGGCGATTCCATGAAGATGTTCAATGACTGCGACTGACAAATGTAAGCCCCACGGTCGGCAGCCATGTCGATAATTGTTCGCTGACGGATTTCCCAAACAGTTTTGTAAAGCTCTTTGATGTTGTCAGGAATTTCAACTACACCTTGAATCGATCCGTTGTCGGAAATGATCTTGTTTTTGATGGAGTCGTTCCAAATACCCAAGTCAACCAAGTCGCGCAACAAATGCTTGTTCACAATCGGGAATTCTCCAGAAAGCACGCGACGTAGGTAGATGTTTGAAGTATATGGTTCGAAACACTCATTGTTTCCAAGTACTTGCGATGTTGAAGCTGTTGGCATTGGTGCAAGCAACAAGGAGTTACGTACGCCATATTTAGCCACTTCTTCTTTGAGGATATCCCATTCCCAGCGGTTTGTTGGTGTAACATCCCACATATCGTATTGTAAAACTCCTTTTGACACTGGTGAACCAGGATAGCTTTCGTAATGACCTTCAACTTTTGCAAGATCCTTAGATGCAGTCATGGATGCGTAATAGATAGTTTCGTGAACTTCTCTATTCAAAGCTTGTGCTTCTTCGCTTTCGAATGGGAAGCGCAAAAGGATAAATGCATCTGCAAGACCTTGGATACCAATACCGATTGGGCGGTGACGCAAGTTGGAGCGTTCTGCTTCTGGAACTGGATAGTAGTTGTTGTCGATGATTCTGTTGAGGTTCTGTGTGATTTGGTAAGTTACGTCGAACAGTTTTTGATGATCGAACTTTCCATCGATAACGAATCTTGGAAGCGCGATAGAAGCCAAATTACACACAGCAACTTCGTTTTCGTCTGTGTATTCAATGATTTCAGTACACAAGTTCGACGACTTGATGGTACCTAAATTCTGCTGATTGCTCTTGCGGTTACATGCATCTTTATAAAGCATGTAAGGCGTTCCAGTTTCGATTTGTGCCTCTAGAATGGCAGCCCAAACTTCGCGTGCTTTAACCGTTTTGCGTTGACGGCCTTCTGCCTCATAACGTTCGTAAAGGGCTTCAAATTCATCTCCCCAGCACTCAGCAAGTCCCGGAGCTTCATTTGGGCAGAATAGGCTCCAATCGCCTTCTTCTTCCACACGCTTCATGAACAAATCAGAAACCCACATGGCATAAAATAGGTCACGAGCACGAACTTCTTCCTTCCCATGATTTTTCTTCAAATTGAG
The DNA here is from genome assembly GCA_040403315.1 of Flavobacteriales bacterium. Taxonomy (GTDB): domain Bacteria; phylum Bacteroidota; class Bacteroidia; order M30B66; family M30B66; genus CAMCXT01. Next base: position 151,182 of record JBBAKX010000001.1, on the reverse strand, counting down.
GAAGTCGAAAATGTCAGCATGCCAAGGCTCAAGATAAATGGCGAATGATCCTTTGCGTTTTCCACCACCTTGATCTACGTAACGGGCTGTATCGTTGAATACGCGTAGCATCGGAACGATACCATTCGATGTTCCGTTGGTACCACGGATGTATGAACCAGTAGCACGCACATTGTGGATGCTCAGGCCGATTCCACCTGCACTTTGGCTGATCTTAGCGCACTGCTTCAGGGTATCGTAAATACCATCGATGCTGTCGTCTTGCATCGTTAAAAGGAAGCAGCTCGACATTTGTGGTTTCGGTGTTCCAGCGTTGAACAATGTAGGTGTAGCGTGGGTAAACCAGCGCTCCGACATTAATTCGTATGTTTTGATAGCTTGTGCAATATCGCCTTTGTGGATGCCTACTGAAACGCGCATAAGCATTTGCTGAGGGCGTTCAGCAACAGAACCATCAATCTTCAACAGATAAGATTTCTCTAGGGTTTTGAATCCAAAGTAATCATATCCAAAGTCGCGGTCGTAAATGATTGTTGAATCCAATTCATCGGCGTTTGCTTGGATGATTTCGTACACGTCATCTGCTATAAGCGGTGCAGCATGGCCTGTTTTTGAATCAATGTATGTATACAGGTCTTTTATCGTTTCTGAGAAAGACTTTTTGGTGTTTTTATGAAGGTTCGAAATTGCAATTCTTGAAGCCAAAAGAGCATAATCAGGGTGACGGGTAGTCATCGAGGCTGCCGTTTCAGCTGCAAGATTATCGAGTTGTGCTGTGGTAACGCCTGGAAAAATACCTTGAATAACCTTCATCGCTACACTCACCGAATCCACATGATTAGGATCAAGTCCGTAGCATAGTTTCTGAATTCTGGCGGTGATTTTATCAAACTTCACCGACTCCTGTCGGCCATCTCTTTTTATTACGTACATCTCTTTTTATTGGGGAATTAAAGTTAGGCGGGGATTAGAATTCTTCGTCGAAACGAATGGAGTTGTCGGCTTTATTCGACATTACACCAGCTTTTTGGTATTCAGCAACTTTTTTCTCGAAGAAATTGGTTTTTCCTTGAAGGGAAATCATTTCCATGAAATCGAAAGGATTGGTTGCATTGTAAACTTTTCGACAGCCCAATTCACCTAACAGGCGATCGGCTACAAATTCAATGTACTGACACATTAGTGTCGCGTTCATTCCGATCAGTTGAACAGGAATTGAATCTGTTACAAATTCCTTTTCAATCTCGACAGCATTGGTGATGATTTCTAGAATGCGGCTTTCAGGCAATTTATTTTGCAATTGACTATAAAGCAAGCATGCGAAATCGCAATGTAGTCCTTCGTCGCGGCTGATCAATTCGTTCGAGAAACTCAAGCCCGGCATCAAACCACGCTTTTTCAACCAAAAGATTGAGCAGAAAGATCCAGAAAAGAAAATGCCCTCAACAGCTGCGAATGCTACTAGACGCTCCGCAAACGAACCTTTTTCAATCCAACGAAGTGCCCAATCTGCTTTACGTTTTACTGCAGGCACGGTTTCCATTGCTTGAAACAAACGCCCTTTTTCTGCTGTGTCTTGGATATATGTGTCGATTAACAAGGAATAGGTTTCAGAATGGATATTCTCCATCATGATTTGAAAACCGTAGAAACAACGAGCCTCTGGATATTGAACCTCATTCATGAAGTTTACTGCCAAGTTCTCATTCACGATGCCATCGCTGGCTGCAAAAAATGCAAGTACCTGTTTAATGAAGAAGCGCTCATCATCGTTTAGTTTCTCATGCCAGTCAACTAAGTCGGGAGAAAGATCAATCTCCTCAGCAGTCCAAAAACTAGCCTCTGCTTGCTTGTACATACCCCAAATCGCATCATGCTTAATTGGGAAAAGCACAAAGCGATCTTTGTTCTCCCTTAGAATAGGTTCATTTTCTGTAGTACCTGAAGGCACTAGCGCTTTAATCTCTTCGTTTATCACCTGGTTCATTATCATAAGTCGTTGATTGTCAATTAATTGAGTTTTTGCATTCAGCAAAGATATTTAAGACTGAAACGAATATGCTAACAGTCAGTTGATTATCGAAAAGGCTTTCTGGAAAAACTGGTGACACAAAAATCGACCGAGATTGCTTAATGGGCAATTCGTTTTTGTTAACATTTGATTGCACTTATGCACATAGAGCTTGAACTGCCAATCAATGCTACAAAACAGTATTTTCAATAGAAATCAGGTATGCACCATTGATGTAAATCGTGTCGACTTTTGAACAAGTTATGTGTCTAATTTAATGGTAGTTAACTTAGTTTTAACACACAAGTTAAGTCAAATATTAATGATTACTCATAGGATTGTTGAAATCGAATACTTATCGAATTAACACTTCTTGTGGGCTAACACCCATGCCTCAGCCGTTTCATCTAATTCGGCATACCATTCGGCACCATAAGCTCTTTCCAATGGCTCTTTCAAAAATTTGTAAACGGGCACCTTCAACATTTCTCCACATGAGCATGCAGGTTTGCAGATTTCCCATTTGTGATAATTTAAGGCATCGGTGTCGACAATCGAACTCACACGAATAGGGTAGAGGTGACAAGAAATCGGTTTTTTAAACTTCACCTTTCCGTCTCGGTAGGCTTTTTCTATTCCACAACTGGCAGTTCCATCGTCAAGAAAAATGGTGTAAGCACAATGGCTGCCATTTACCAAAGGTGTAACAAGGTCGCCATCACTGTCCATTTCCCAAGCGCCAGTTTCCATCAAAACATCTCTTCCTTCCTGAGGTAAATAAGGCAAAACATCTTCAAGAATTTCTTCCAAAATGCCTGTTTCTTCATCTTTCAACGGAGCTCCCGAATCGCCATCTACGCAACAAGCTCCCTTACAGGCATTCAGATCGCAAACAAATTTCTTTTCTACGATATCTTCCGAAAGCAGAACGTTTCCAACAATTAGCATCCCGCAAAGGTATGATTTTAGGCTTTCTATGTGGCATTCTTGGCGCAATCTGCTTCATTACAACGTCGAAATTCCATAGGTTTGTAACCGAATTCAATCTTATGGCATCCTACGAAAATCTAGAATACGAAGACATGCTCTTCGAAGCCGACGATCATATCAGAAATAACCGCATTTCTGATGCAGTGAGCCTTCTGGAAGGTATCATAGCGCAAGCGCCAGATTATGGTAAAGCATACAATCACCTCGGCTGGATTTTCGAAACCAAGCTAAAGGATTATAAACGCGCCGAAACCATGTACCGCCAATGTTTGGCCTTCAACCCAGACTATCCACCTGTTTATCTAAATCTCTCGATCGCTCTTTCAACTCTTGGCAAATACGATGAGCTTGAAGCGCTTCTTAACCAGGCACTTACGGTTGCGGGTGTTGAAAAAGCAGCCATTTACAATGAGTTCGGCATTCTGTACGAACTTCGCCAGGATTACAACAAGGCCATCGAGAATTTTCGCGAGGCCGTGCGTTTTACACTCAGCGATCCCAATGTAGAAACCTACATGAAATCAATAGATCGTTGCCGTAAAAAGCGAGATCTCTTGTCATCTTAGTCGATTCCATCCTATTTCTCAATAAGCTCAACCATGTCTCAAATCGAGGATCTATTCAAGAAAGTAACCTCTCACGCCAAAGAATACGGCTTTATTTTTCAATCATCCGAAATCTATGATGGCCTTAGTGCTGTTTACGATTATGGTCAAAATGGTGTAGAACTAAAGAACAATATTCGAGAATACTGGTGGAAATCGATGGTTCAACTCCACGAAAATATCGTAGGAATTGATGCTGCCATTTTCATGCACCCTCAAGTGTGGAAAGCCTCTGGTCACGTTGATGGCTTCTCCGATCCAATGATCGACAACAAAGATTCCAAAAAGCGTTACCGCGCCGATCAACTTCTCGAAGAACAAATTGAGAAGTACGAGAAAAAAGGAAAAACTGACAAGGCTAAAGCGCTTAACGAAGCAATGAACGCTGCCCTGAACGACAATAACCTAGTTGCAATGCACGATCTGATCGTGGAGCATGAAATTGTTTGTCCGATTAGTGGCACCCGCAACTGGACCGATGTTCGTCAGTTTAATCTGATGTTCAGCACGCAAATGGGCTCTGTGGCAGAAGATAGCGATGCTGTTTACTTGCGCCCTGAAACAGCACAAGGGATTTTTGTGAATTTCCTCAATGTGCAGAAAACAGGTCGAATGAAAATTCCATTTGGAATTGCGCAAACCGGTAAAGCATTTCGTAATGAGATCATTGCGCGACAATTCATCATGCGAATGCGTGAATTCGAACAAATGGAAATGCAATTCTTCGTGCGTCCAGGAACCGAAATGGAATGGTTCGAACACTGGAAACAAACCCGCCTCAATTGGCATCTTGCATTAGGAACCGCTACTGCTAAATACCGTTTCCACGACCACGAAAAGCTCGCACATTATGCCAATGCAGCCACAGATATTGAATTCGAATTCCCTTTTGGCTTCAGAGAAGTAGAAGGAATTCACTCCCGTACTGATTTTGACCTACGCAACCACCAGGAGTTTTCAGGTAAGAAATTACAGTATTTTGATCCTGAAACCAATTCGAACTACATCCCTTATGTGGTCGAAACCTCTATCGGTTTAGATAGGATGTTTTTGTTGCTTATGTGCAGTGCTTACAAAGAAGAGGAAGTAGGAGAGGGCGATCGTAAAGAAACTCGCGTGGTTCTTGCCCTTCCACCACAACTTGCTCCTGTAAAAGTGGCTGTTTTTCCACTTACCAAAAAGGATGGTTTGCCGGAGAAAGCTCGCGAAATCATGGATGTATTGAAACTCAGCTTTCGTTGTCACTACGAAGAAAAAGATGCCATCGGAAAGCGTTACCGCCGACACGATGCTATCGGAACGCCTTTCTGCATCACGGTTGACCATGAAAGCCTTGAAAACAATACTGTTACCTTGCGCTACCGCGATTCGATGCAACAAGAACGTGTGGCTATTGCCGACCTTGAAAAAATCATTGGAGAACAAACCAGCTTGCGGTCAATTTTTGCTCGCTAATCCATGTAAATTTTTCAGATAGATTGTTGATTCTTCAAGCCGTTTCTGTGCAACCCTTCACTCTCAAAACGAGTAAAGGAAATTGCACAGAAACAAATAATCATGCAGTCATTATCCGAAGGAGAAAAACATGCCTTAATTGCCAGCCATCAGAGTGTAGCAGTTTGCGTTACAGACTTTAATCTGAACTTAGAATGGGCAAGTGAAGCATTTTACACACTCGTTGGTTGCGACAACTCACTTGCCAAAGGCCAAGTATTGTCGAAATTGCTTTTCAAAGACGACAAGCTCCCACAAAATTTCCTCGCATTAATCAATCGAGTTGGATTAGAAAATCAAGGAGAAGCTGAATTTACCTGCCAAGACTTACATGGCAACTCGCTCATCATTGATCTCAATATAGCCATTGCGACTACCTCCAATCAAAGACCAGTTGGTTACATCGTTTACTTAACCGACAATACCCAACAAAGAAAGCAACAGGAGGAAATCGAACGCTCTAGAAGTGAAATTGCTGAAATGTTCGAAAACACAGTTGTACCAATGTGCTACAACGAGCCTTCAGGAAAATTCTTCAAGGTGAACAAAGCCTTTTGTGAACTTTTCGAATGTTCTTCTTCCGAATTGATAGGAAAAGACTACATCGACCTACATTTCCATCATTTTAGCAAAGAGGAGAAACGAAAATTACGCCTTGAAGCAAACGATTTTTTGCAATCAAACCGCGTGTACCGAAAGGAAATCAAGTCTATGTCGTTGCGTGGTCATCTTCGTGTTGTTGAAGTCGTTATGAAAAATGTGTTGGTAGGTGAAAAGCAATTGGTTTCTGTTTATCTGATCGATAAAACTGAGAAACGCGATTTCGAAACCCGAATTCTCGAACAAAATAAGCGACTCAAGGAATTTGCATTCCTAACCTCACACAAACTTCGTCAACCTTTGGCAAACATCCTCGGTTTGATTGAATTGGTGAAAAGCGAATCTCAGTCGCAACAGGATGTTACCATAACCTTCGAAACCTTGAGAATGCTCACTGGGCAACTCGATGATGTAGTTCACCAGATGAGTGACGCGCTCACCGAACTCGACATGGAAGCCGAAAAGAGCCTATTCTTTAACGAGCCTGAGGAAATGGGTATCAATGAAATCTGGATTGTCGACGACGATCAGGTGATTACATACATTACCGAGCGGTTGTTACACAATGCCGATCCTTCATTAAAAGTTAGCGGTTACTTAAGTGCAAAAATGGCACTCGAAAAGCTCCGTCTCGACAACGATTGTCCCGATATTCTTTTGCTCGATATCAATATGCCGGGCATCAGCGGCTGGGAATTTCTCGATGAACTCAACAAGCTCGGTCGCTTTGTGAATGTTTACATGTATTCATCATCTATCGATCCCGAAGATGTGAAACGGGCAAGAGCCTATCCAATGGTTCGCGAATTCCTGTCGAAACCGCTCGATATGAAAACGATCAATCATTTGCTCGACATGCCGGTGTTGCACAGAAAAGTATCCTAAGTTATTTTGCTTTTCCCTCCGGGGACAAGGCTGTCGATTTGCTTGATTGAACTCTGCTAAACAACATCCATCGGGATTTGTTATGTTTGACGCATGATTCGACACCTCTTCCTTCTGTTCATTTCGAGCCTCATTCTTGCCGGATGCGGCGGTTCTGGATCCAAATCCAATTTTACTATTGCCTTCCTCGATGCTTTTGAAGATGAAACCATCGCAGAAGCTAAGAAAGGTTTTTTTGTCGCTCTAAAAGACAGCGGATACATCCCTGAACAAAACATCCGTGTGCTATACAGAAATGCACAAGGCGACATTCCCGCGCTTACACAATCGGTCGATTTCTTCGTAACTTCTGGTGTTGATCTCATTGTGGCGAATACCACCTTGTCAACCATTTCGGCAGTAAAAAAAACCAAGTCGATTCCCATTTGCATGATAGTTAGCGGAAGCACAGAACTTACCGGCTTACGCGACAAATCCGGCAAGGATCCTGAAAACCTTTTCGGCGTTTACGAAACCCTCGAATATATCGATACCGCGCTCACGCTTACACGAGAACTTCGTCCAGGCGCCAAGCGCATCGGTACAATCATTAACCAAAGTGAGCCTCAGAGTGTTGATGCCCTTGAAAGAATCAAGAAAAACGCGCTGGCCATGGGCATGGAAGTAATTGCATTGCCAGCATCAGGCTCTGCCGAAACACAGCTAGTTACAGAGCAATTGCTTAGTCAGAACATCGATGTCTTTTTTGCCCTTCCCGACAATACCATTTTCAGTTCATTCGAAACCATTGCAGCTGCTTGCAAACGCAAAGGAGTGCCCATCCTCACTTCCGAAACAGGCTTGGTTGCACGCGGGGCGGATATGGCATTTGGTGCCGATATCTATCAATGGGGTTACGATGCCGGCATCGAAGCCGTAAAGTTTTTCAAGACCGGCAAAGTACCAGCGCTTGTAAAAGTTCGGGTTCGCAAGAAAATCGTTGCCAAAGAAGTAGTTAAATAATCCCATCGGATGGATTTTTACCTTTCGGCTATCGCTTTAGCTCTGGCTACTACCATGATGGCTTGGGGCGTTTACCTTTCGGTTAGAATTTTCAATTTGCCCGATATCACCACCGACGGAAGTTTCACGCTTTCGGCTGCCATTACCGCGGTGGTCTTGATGGCTGGGAATCCATGGTATATTGCAGTTCTTGCTGGAATTGTTGGCGGTGTTTTGGCAGGAATGATCACAGCATTTATTCACGCTTGGCTTGGTGTTAACGCTTTACTTGCTGGAATTTTGGTGATGACTGCTCTGTATTCTGTGAACCTCACAGTGATGGGGCGCTCAAACATTCCGCTGCTCGAAACAGACAATATCTTCACCGCGCTTGAGTTCACCTCCGATGTTTATCTAAACTACTTCTTGGTGGTCTTTCTGATTGCAGCTGTTGTCTTCTTTTTAATGCGCTGGTTTCTGCATACCGATTTCGGATTGGCATTGCGCGCTACTGGTCAATCCGAGAAAATGGTTGCAACGATGGGCATCAGTGTTAACCGGATGAAACTTGCTGGATTAGGTATTGCAAATGGCCTCACTGCTTTCAGCGCGTCGCTTATTACCCAAATGCAGCAATTTGCCGACATCAACATGGGAATCGGGATCGTGATTTTCGGTTTAGGTGCTGTGATGATTGGCGAAAGCCTCCAAAAACTAAGCGGTCAAAATGGAATTGGCTTTCAACTCTTGATGGTGTTGGTAGGTTGCTTGTTATTCCGCCTCATCATGGCATTTACATTGGCGTCTGGTGTTGATCCGAACATGATGAAACTGTTTAATGCAGCTGTAGTATTGGCATTTGTTTCACTTCCGGTAATTCGGAAAAAACTCCGTGCCAGATGATCGAGATCCGAAACCTTTCCATGACCTTCAATCCAGGCACTGAGCAGGAATTGTCTGCACTTCGGCACGTGAATCTTCAGGTTCCTGAAGGACAATTTGTGATTTTACTTGGGTCGAACGGATCAGGTAAATCAACATTGCTCAATGTAATTGCCGGCAATTTATCCCCCGAACGGGGACATGGAGAAATCCTTATCAACAACCAGATCGTTACCCACAAGGCGGTACACCAACGTTCGCCATTCATTGGTAGAATTTTCCAACAACCATCCGACGGCGTTGCATCAGATTTAAGCGTTTTGGAAAACTTCAGGTTGGCAGCGTTGCGCACTTCATCTAATGGCTTGAGCGTGGGAACCGGAAAGGCATTCAGAGCTGAAGTTGCTTCTCGCGTTGAGGTATTGAGCATGGGTCTTGAAAATCGCCTCGATCGCTCTATTGGAAGCTTCTCTGGAGGGCAACGTCAAGCCTTGTCGTTGCTCATGGCTACTTACGTAAAACCCAAGCTGCTTTTGCTTGATGAGCCAACTGCTGCCTTGGATCCTAAATCGGCAGAAACAGTCTTCAATCTTGCCGGCACAATTATCAAAGAGCAACAGCTAACAGCTTTGCTAGTTACCCACGATCTTCGACATTGTACCAGAGCCGGCGATCGAATCGTGCAGCTATCCGAAGGAAAAATCGTTCGCGATGAAATCGGCGCTTCAAGGGAGTCGCTGAGCTTGGCGGATATTCAAGGATGGTTCTGACCTTGGATTTCAATGTTGTTGGGGTTTTATCCCCGGACTGAAGTCCGAGGTTGCGGGTATTCTAGTTGCACATCTGTCCTATCACAACCCCGGACTCCCGCAGGTCGGAGGGCGGCTTGATGATCATTTGTGCCCCCTTTTATCCCCGGACTGAAGTCCAGGGTTTCGGGTATTCTCGATGCTCATCTGTCTTCTTCTGATCCCGGACCTCGTTTCTGATACTGCACTGAAGTCCGAGGTTGGTTATTTTGCCTGATGATTATTTGTTTTCGTGCAGCCCGAACTCCCGAAGCCTCGGACTTTTGCAGCCCCGGACTTCAGTCTCGCAGCCCCGGACTTCAGTC
>JBBAKX010000001.1:24869-141520 GCA_040403315.1 Flavobacteriales bacterium | reverse complement strand
AAGCCTCGGACTTTTGCAGCCCCGGACTTCAGTCTCGCAGCCCCGGACTTCAGTCCGGGGTATTTGCGTGATGTTCCTTCTGATTTTCGATATATCCAATCAAATCGTAAACCCTACTATAAGTTATCCTTTGCGCGAAATAACCAACGCCCCACTTGAATTTATCTTCATTTGGATGGGAGATATTAATTTGCCTCGCCACTCCTCCTTTTAGAGCTTGAACGATTTTTGGAAGATCAATATCCTTTTCAATTCTGATCAACAAATGAATGTGGTTTTGGTGGCCATTGCACGCCAACATTTCGATCGATTGCTTAGATAGATGTTCCTGAAAGTAATCGTGGAAACATCTTATCAACTTTTCTGAGATGCTGTTTAGTCGGTATTTCGTGTTAAAGACCAGATGAACATATTTCGACATCTTTTTTCATCCAAAAGTCTGGACAAATGGATGATTTTTGTTTTGCGTCTGGTGCAAATCATTTGCGTTGAATGCAAAAGTTTTGCGTGTAGTGCATACCCTTTTTATTTCCACCAACCAATATGAAATCCCCGGACTGAACTCCGAGGCTGCTTGAATTCCTAATGCTCGTTTGAGTTCCCGCAGCCCCGGACTTCAGTTCGGGGGTAAAGGTTAAAGACGATTGAACTCCTAGGCTGCGTGCGTTAACCCCGGACTAAAGTCCGAGGTTGCTTGTATTCACGATGCTCATTTGTCCTTTCGCAGCCCCGGACTTCACATTCGCAGCCCAGGTCTTAAGTCTCGCAGCCCCGGACTTCAGTCCGGGGTTATGAATGTTCTTGTGAATCTTCCAGCCTTCCGAGAAGCTGCACATTTCGACCAGAAACCACGCACTTCAGTCCGTGGTTAGACAACAATTCACAAACTACATTGTTAATACAAAGTTAAACGCTGCTTTTTCTACATTTGCCTTTCTAAACACGCCTATGAACATTATCCCCGGCGAACTGCTCTCTCAAATTGATACGCCTGCCGATTTGCGTCGATTCAAAGAAGACGACCTAGTTCAAATCAGCAACGAGCTCCGCCAATACATCATCGATATTGTATCGGTAAAAGGAGGCCATTTTGGAGCTAGTTTAGGAACTGTGGAACTAACAGTTGCGCTGCACTACATCTTCAACACTCCATATGATCAGTTGGTGTGGGATGTGGGTCACCAGGCTTACGGGCACAAAATGCTCACAGGGCGACGCAACGTTTTCTACACCAATAGAGTGTACAAAGGAATTAGCGGTTTCCCAAAAAGAAAAGAAAGCGAATACGATACCTTTGGTGTTGGTCATAGCACTACATCTATTTCTGCTGCGCTTGGAATGGCTGTAGCTTCGCGTTTAAAAGGGCAGTTCGACAAACAGCACATTGCCGTAATTGGCGACGGTGCAATGACAGGCGGAATGGCCTTCGAAGCCATGAACAATGCCGGTACAGAGCCCAATAACATGTTAGTGATCCTGAACGACAACTGCATGTCTATCGATCCCAATGTTGGCGCTTTAAAAGAATATTTAACCGACATTACCACTTCTCACACATACAATCGTGTGAAAGATGAAGTGTGGAATTTGTTGGGCAAAATCTCAAAGTTCGGCCCCAATGCGCAAGCCATCGTGCAAAAGGTCGAGAATGCAGTAAAGAGTGCCTTGTTGAAGCAAAGCAATCTTTTCGAATCGTTAAATTTCAGGTATTTCGGCCCGGTTGATGGGCACGATGTAAACCGCTTGGTGCAGGTAATGAAGGATCTTAAAGACATTCCTGGTCCTAAGATTCTGCATGTACTTACAGTGAAGGGTAAAGGCTACAAGTTGGCCGAAGAAGACCAAACCCTGTGGCACGCGCCAGGTTTGTTCAACAAAGACACTGGCGAAATCCTTAAGTCGCCAAAGAAGGGACCAGAGCCTCCTAAGTATCAGGATGTTTTTGGGCATACCATCGTTGAGTTGGCAAAAGCAGATGAACGCATTGTTGGAGTAACACCAGCAATGCCATCAGGTTGCTCGCTCAACATCATGATGAAGGAAATTCCAGACCGTGCCTTTGATGTTGGTATTGCAGAACAACATGCAGTTACCTTCAGCGCTGGAATGGCAACACAAGGGTTAATTCCTTTTTGTAACATCTACAGTACCTTCATGCAACGTGCTTACGACCAAGTGATGCACGATGTAGCACTTCAGAATTTGCATGTTATTTTCTGTCTCGACCGTGGTGGCTTAGCTGGCGCGGATGGCCCAACACACCATGGAGCTTACGACATCGCATACATGCGTTGTTTGCCAAACATGGTAGTTGCTGCGCCGATGAATGAGCAGGAACTAAGAAACATGATGTTTACTGGAGTGAAAAACCCTGGCCCAATGTCGATCCGTTACCCGCGTGGAAACGGTGTAATGACCGAATGGAGAACACCAATGGAGGAATTGAAAATCGGGAAAGGCAAAAAGCTTAGATCAGGAAACGATATCGCCATTCTTTCGATTGGTCATATTGGAAATCTTGCTGTAATCGCAGCCGATAAATTAGAATCAGAGGGAGTTTCTGTTGCGCATTACGACATGCGTTTCGTGAAGCCTTTGGATGAAGATATGCTGCATGATATTTTCACCAACCACGCACGTGTTATAACAGTTGAAGATGGTTGTGTGCAAGGAGGATTTGGTTCTGCTATTTTGGAATTCATGGCCGATAACGGCTACAATTCCAAAGTGAAGCGCTTAGGAATTCCTGATCGATACATCGAACATGGCACTCAGCCCGAACTTTGGGCAGAATGTGGATACGATGAGCATGCCATTTATAGCGCCGCAAAAGTAATGGTGGGCGTCACACACGCGTTGTAACCTCGGACTGAAGTACGAGGTTGCATGTACCTCAAACGATCATTCGGCCTTCCCCCAAGCCCAAGATATCCCCGCAGCCTCGGACTTCAGTCCGAGGTTCAGAATCCCTTATTCGTACCTCAAATCAATCACGGTCGTAAACGGTTTCTCGAGTCCATTCGATTTGAACACCCCGTAGTACGTGCCAGTGAGCAATCGTTTTCCGTTGTTGTCGGTTCCGTTCCAGGTGTTGCTGTAGTTTTGGGCCGAATACACCAGTTGCCGACGGAAGTCGAACACGTAGAACTCGTTTTCCACATGTTCTGGAATTAGGCCACGAATGAAAAACACATCGTTGAAGCCATCCCCGTTCGGGGTGAAAGCATTGGGAATAAGCAAATCGAAATCTTCAGGATCAACAATGATAATGGTGTCGGGACGAGTGAGCGTTATGGTATCGCTATCTCCACATCCTCCTAAATCGCTGATGGTGAGTTGATAGAATCCTGACTGTATGTTTTCTAAATCTTCCGTTATTTCGCCATTCGACCAAGTGAAAAAGAAGGGTGCTACGCCTCCGGTGATGGTGGCATCGATAGATCCATCGGTAGCGCCGTAAGTACTGAGGTTGAAGCCATTCGAGAAGGTTGGACTAACCAATGTGAGTTCAGGTTGTGGGTTGAAGCTCAACAAGGTGGTGTCGGAGTAGTTGCGGCATCCGTTGGCGGCGACGATCGTCACATAATATAAACTTGTATTGAAAGCTTGGATGAATTGCGTGGTATCGCCAGTGCTCCATTCGTAGCGAACTGCAAAAATAGATGAGTTTAAAACGATTGTGTCTCCTGCGCAGGCGGTGGAGTCTCCATTAAACAAAAGTTCTGGTTTGTCAGGAATTGCTTTCACAAACACGTTTTGCGTTTTTTCGACACGGCATTCATCATCTCCAACGAAATTATAGGCGATGGTATAATTACCGGGCAAAAGTGTGTTTGGATTGAAAAGTGCTGGATTGCTTCCTTCTATTCCTTCGCCTAGGTAAACCCCGCCAGTTGGAATGCCGCCCGTGAGTTCAAATTTAGGATCGTTTTGACAAGGGTTTTGTATTTCTGGAAAGATAACATCATCCTCGGAAACCAAGTAGATAGAATCAACACGTGTAACTTGACAAGCTCCGAAGCCTCTCGTAATTGTTATATAGTGCTTTCCAACACCAGCCAATTCTGGCAAGAAAACCAAATCGTTTGTAACACCAGCGCCAAAAACAGTTGCATCGCTAGGATAATAGCTTATCTCGAAAGGCTCGGAATTAAAGCAGATCGAATCGGGCATAAAGAGTACTAAAGAATCGATCGACGATTGAATATTCACTGTAAGATCATAGGGCCCAATCTGGCAACCTGCAATATTGGCGATGTATAGATCGTAGACTGTTGAAACGGTAGGGTAAAGGTCTATTCTGGGTGATCCGATATTGGTAATTGTCTCGCTACTTGAATCTGGATTGGCGTACATAAACCCGTAAGGAACGGGTGGGTAGAATACATTGACTGTATCGCCCGAGCAAATAGAGTAAGTCAATTCGGGCAAGACTTCTTGAAGTTCGGGCAGAATATTGACTATGAGTGTATCGCTTGTAACAAAGCCATCCTCGTAGAATCGGGTGATGAAATTTTCAATCACAATGGCTGCTTCGCCAGGATTTTCGAAGTATGCACCAACGGTATCTCCATAGAATTCATAAAATGGAGCAATCTCGGGCCAAATATGCAAAGCTCCTACTTGTGGAGGGATTCCAACGCGCACGCTATCGCCGGAACATATATTAATTACGTACTTAAAATTTCCTGCTTGTTGCGAATATGCTAAGTTCGACAGCAAGGCAAAGCAAATTAACACCAGCAATCTTCTCATGAAATTAATTTTTGTAGAGCATCAAATATAAAGATACAATAACAACATATATATGCGTAAGATATGGATAGATTTCGAAAAAGATGAACAGACCAATTGTTTAAACTAATAAGGATAAAACTAAATCGCTTTCTAATAAGGAAAGTTTATGCTCTACAACCATTTCTATACAATAGTATACAAAAATCCGCAGGAAGAACTTCTAATCAATTTGCAAAGTGTTCAAACCGAAAACCAATTGTGAAACGGCTGCATGGATGTTCAAAATGTCATTAAATGATGTAAGTTTTTATCACAATGCGAATCGAAATGCGATTCTGCCTATATTCTTAACATGGAATTAACGATAAATCTTTAGGAATTCTCAATAATGCAATCAACACCTAAAAAGTGCTGTACCATTTGTCATTTAATGCAAATATGAGGGTCAGATTATTTTTTATTAAAAAAAATGATGTTGTGTAATCGAACCAATAATAACTTTTCATTACCTTTATAAACTGATTGTCTGTATACGTAACTGAAGAAGTGAGAAATTATAAAAGAACATTTGTAAGCACAACAATTTTAATGCTACTTTTTTTAGTGGTATTATCTTGTGGTTCAAGTGCTTATGCGCAGAATAAGTTGCCTGAAGGCTTTGAACTTCAGTCTACTGGTCGCATCATTGCGCCCGATTCATTGTTACCTGAGTATTACCTGAATTACGCAATTGGTGGTCAATTCAGAAAAGGAATTAAAGTTGCCCCTGAAGCATACAATACTCTTACGCGCTTGTTGCCTATTCCTGTTCTTGTGGGTGCGGGAATTACAAGTGAACAGTCGGTAGAAATGTACACCAGAGCCGTAAAATTTCACACCACAGGTATCGACCCTGCGGGAACAGATGGCAACGGAACCGGAAGAGGCAATATCGAAATGCCGAATTGGATTCGCGAGTACATTTCAAAAGACATTAACATCGAACTTCTTTACAAAGAACAATTTAATTGTGGCAATGCCATCATCGTTGATGCCAACACAAAAATGCCATTGATGATTGCAAATAACCTGTCGTTAATAGAGAATGAATTAGCCCAATATTACAACTGTCTTTATGGATGGGCGGCAGCATACCCTTGGTATTTTTATGAATTGCCAAATATCGCCCTCAGAGAATCTTTGGCAAAAAGAGATGTTTCGGTGATTGAGCTTTTTGCAAAACAACGGTTCATGCTTTCCACTATGGTTTTCGACGAATTGTTGAATACCCAAACAATTCCAAATCTTTTAAATTAACCATGAAGCAACTTACTATTATATATGTATTGCTTCTAAGCTGCTTTGGGCTCTCTGCTCAAGGAACGACTAAGTCTGCTTATGCAGAACCGATCAAGAAAGACGGGCCTCAGCTGTTCAATTCTAAAGAAGAAGCGCTATCTCCAAGAACAAGAAGGTTGGTTAGTGCAGATGAAGTGAGTCTCGCCTTATTTAATCACCTAGAGATTAGATCAGCTTACCAAGAGTTTCAAGACTTAAAAGAATTTTACAGCATTCGACAAGCAGATGGCCTTTGGAAATCAACCCAGAATGCGATTTTTTCTGATCGCCAACCAAATGATAGTAGAAGCAATTGCGTGAACATTCTTAAGCTCTATCCTGACGCTGAAGCGCCAGTTACACCGCCTAAGTTTAGTCATAACAAAGCTCTGCGTGAAACCATGGGCGAAGATTTATTGCGCGAATTCTCATTCTGTTTATCGTATATTGGGCTCGAATACCTCGACAAAGAAATATGGGACGCTTATGTTTCTCGTGAAGTTGAGCTTATAAAAGAAATTAATATGCTTCCAAGCAAAAATCTGCGTTTAAAAGGCTTGATGCTCGCTATTGACTTTCAAATGAAGGTTTGCCGAGTAGAGCTTGGCTTTTCGCAGAAAATGAAATAATTTACACAACCATTAACCTAACCAAATGAAGCATTCTTCTTTTAAATGCCGTTCGCCTATGAAACATCCAAACCCCAATAAACGTAATACACCTTCGAATTTTCAATTTTAAAACAATCAAAACTCAACCAATATGAATCAAATCACTACTCTTACGGGTAAGTCGCCTCACCAAGGAGATTTGCCCATTCGTGTAGAGAGAATTACGCGGCGGACTCAACGCTGGCGAACGTTCTCTTTAGCGAGCCTGTTTGCGGTGTTGATGGCCATCTTGCCTTCTACGGAAGTGGCCAGCCAAATTGCATACAACTTTAACTTCGATGCAAACTCTACTGGTTGGACTGGTGGTGGAACAGCTCCGACTGGAGCATTTACCCGCTTTACGGGTGGAACAGTTTGCGGCGGCGTAGGTGGCTCTATGCGCCGAAATGTTTATACCTCAGGAACAAATGGTTCCATGGTAAGTCCTGCTATTACAGGCAACAATTCCGCTTTGGTAACATTGAACTACACTTACAAAGTGCGTAATTGGTCTGCAAATACCGTTGGATCAGCCGCATGGGGTAGTTATACCGTGCAGTATTCTACTGTAGGTACCGCTGGTCCGTGGACTAACATTGCCACTATTACCAACGAGGCGCAAGCATCGGTTGCGGCGTGTTTGTCTAAATCGCATACGTTTACACCTCCGGCATCAACAAATATTTGGTTTCGTTGGACAACCGCTTGGGGGTCCGGAGATTACTATTTAAACTTTGATGATGTAGTTGTTACGCAAGCTGCTGGTTCGCCATGCGTGGGTACTCCTGCACCAGGCAATACACTAGCTTCTGTAGCTTCTGTTTGCCCGGGTGGTCCAGCTTCCTTCACCCTTCAAAATTCAACACCGGGTTCCGGTGTTACCTATCAGTGGCAAAGTTCGCCCGATAACGTTACCTTCACAAACATAGGGGGCGCAACCTTGGCTGCCTTAACCACCACCGTGCCCTCTGCTACGTGGTACCGTTGCCAAGTAACGTGTTCAGGAAATACAGGTACTTCAACTCCTGTGCAAGTAACTACAGCTTTTACCAGTTGCTACTGTGCATCTGCAGCGACACAAGCTGCCGATACTGAATTGTTCAATGTTACTGTAGGTGCTTTGAACAATACTTCAACTTGTCCAGTTGCTGCAACTGGCCCAGGTTCAATTTTGAATCGTTATGCTAACTACTTTAACGTGGCTCCAGCATCAATCGAAAAAATTGTACCTGTAAGTTTTTCTGTTAACCACGGAACTTGTAGTGGATTTTACTATGCAAGAGCATTCAAGATCTTTATCGACGGTAACCAAGATGGAGATTTCGTTGATGCCGGCGAAGAGGTGTATGTATCTCCTGCTATTGCTGCAGGAACAGCACCTGTTTCTACAACTGGAACAATTAACATCCCGGGGTCTTTCTTAGATGGTAACACAGGTATGCGTGTTGTTTTGCAAGAAACTACTACGCCTGCTACTATTCCTGCTTGTGGAACTTACGGTTATGGTGAAACAGAAGATTACCTTATCAATCTTACAACACCTGCAGTTTGTACAGTTACCCCTCCTGCATCCACTACGCAGTCTACTTCTGCTTCTGTATGTTCAGGTGCGAACTTTACTTTGAGTTTGAGCAATGCTTATGCTTTGGCTGGTTACACTTTCCAGTGGCAAGGCTCACCAAACGGTGTAACTTATACTGATATCGTAGGTGCAACAAATGCAACTTTGGTAAGAAGCCAAACTGCAACCACTTGGTATCGTTGTAAGGTTGATTGTATTTATGGTGGTAGCCAAACGATTTCAACACCGTTGCAAATCAACATGGCGCCGGGCTACAATTGTTATTGTGTATCAGCAGCTACAAGTACTGCCGATGAAGACATCGTAAATGTAACAGTTGGTACCTTGAACAACACTTCTGCATGTAACGCATTGGCAGCTGGTTCAGGTTCTGTTGCTAGTCTATACAGCAACTACACTGGAGTAGCTGCTCCAAACCTTAACTTGAGCCAAAACTATCCTATTTCGGTAGGTGTTCAAGGTTGCAGCGGAACAGGATACACTTCAAGTGTTCGTGTGTTTATCGACTTTAACAAAGATGGCGACTTCAACGATGCTGGAGAAACCGTTGCTAATGCGGGGCCACTTCCTTCAGGCGTTGGTTCTGGTGCTGCATTCACTGACAACTTCGCTATTCCTTGTACAGCCACATTAGGTTTAACAGGAATGCGTGTAGTGGCAGTTGAAACTTTCAGTCCTACTGTCATCTCTGCATGTGGAACTTACACTTGGGGTGAAACAGAAGACTATCTTGTAAACATTACCAATGGTGGTGCATGTTCAGGTACGCCTGCTGCATCAAACGCATTGTCATCTGTAGCTACAACTTGTCCTTCTTCTCCATTCGATTTGAGTTTAAGTGCTGCTTATGCAAGTTGCGATTTCACCTTCCAGTGGGAGCGTTCAACAGATGGTGGAGCTACTTTCACACCAATTGGTGGAGCAACTTTAGCAACCTATACTGTACCAAACCAAACGCTTGCTTCTCAATACCAATGTATCATTACATGTACAAATGGTGGAGCATCAACAGCTTCGGCTCCGGTTTCAGTTGCACAAAACGCATTGTTTGCTTGCTACTGCCCTTCAAACGCGACAATTACTGCCGACGGTGAAGTTGTGGGTGTAACTCTTGGAACAATTAGCCAGTCTTCTACATGTGCTACAACAGCGCCAGGAGCAGGTTCATTGAATCAGCGTTACAGCAACTACTTCGCAGTTCAAACAGATCTTACTAAGACTGTTACAAACGCTATGTCGGTGAGTATTGCAGGTTGTGGAACAACGGCTTACAACTACATTACGAAAGTTTGGATCGATTACAACCGTAGCGGAGTATTCGAAGCTGGTGAATTGATTTACACTTCACCTATTACTTTGGCGCCAGTTGGTGGAGGTTCTACAGCATTGAACTTCACATTTGCAGTTCCTCTTTCAGCTACTGATGGTTTAACCGCAATGCGTATTGTATCGTGGGAAACTACTTTTGCAGGTGATGTAACAGCTTGTGGTACATACGGTTATGGTGAAACAGAAGACTACACTGTAAATATCATTACGCCTCCAACATGTTCAGGTGTTCCTGCAGGTGGAACTATTCCAGCTTCATTGCAGATCTTAAACAACACTTCAACTACTTTAACTCCACTAGGAGCTGAGGTTGCATTGGGTATTACTTATCAGTGGGAAGAGTCTGACGACAATGGTGGCGCTGATGCATGGGATGTAGTAGTTGGCGGTTCAGGTGCAAACTTGGTTAACTACACTACTCCAACACTTTCAACTACCCGTTGGTACCGTTTGGTAACAACTTGTACTGAGCCAGGTGGTGGAATTGCTACTTCAAATGCTATTCAAATCACAACTGTAGGTGGTGCAAGCTGCGCCGATCCTTATGTGGTTGCTTCTTTGCCATTTACTTTGAATTTCTCTTCGAATGGAGCCGGTAACGATATCGGAGTTCAAACATCATCTTGCTCAAACCTTTATGGTGGTGGCCAGGATGTAGTATTCGAGTTCACTGCACCATCTGCAGGTAACTATGAGATTTCGTTGGTAAATACTTCAAACACTCGCTTTATTGGTTGGTTCTTGAAGAGCGGTACTGATTGTGCACTTACTACACTTGCTTCGCAATTGAGTTGTGCAGTTTCAACTGGTACATATAATTCTGCACACAATGTAGTAGCTATCCCATCTGCGGGTACTTACTATCTAATTGTAGATTACGCTTCTCCAGTAACACAGTCTAACTTCTTCCTTCGCATCCGTCAAACACCTGCTGCTCCAGCTAACGACAATTGTGCATCTGCTGCAACCCTTATTCAAGGTGGTGCAACATGTACATCTGCTGTAGCAGGAACAACTGCTGGTGCAACAACATCTGGAATCGCAGTAGCTTGTTCTGGCGGTAACGCTGATGACGATGTTTGGTATTCTTTCGTAGCAACTTCTGATGCAGTTGTTGTTGAATTAAATGCTTCAACCAACGGTGTTGTACAATCTGGTTCTAACTTGGCTTGGGAACTTCACCCTGTAACTTGTGGTTCTGCTGCATTGTTCTGTAACAACACAAGTGCAAACAGAGGTGTTTCTGAAACCAATACAGTAGTTGGTATCTCTACAGGAACTACTTACAGAATTCGTGTGTATGACATGGATGCTGGTTATGGTTCTGCAGGAGGTAACTTCTCTATCTGTTTAACTACGCCTCCTCCTCCAGCAAACAACGATTGCGCTGGTGCTACAGTGCTTGCAGTTGGTGCTTCTTGTGTCACTACATCTGGTAACACAGTTGCTGCAACACAATCGCTACCAGCTTCTGCATGCAGCGGCTTCACAGGAAATGCTGATGATGATGTTTGGTATGAATTTACACTTGCAACTGCAACCAACGTTAACATTGAGGTAGCAGCAAGCAATACTACTATGGATCCTGTGGTTCAGCTTTACAGTGGATCATGCGGTTCTCCAACTTCATTATTCTGTTCAGACAACTCACTTCGCGGTGGTGTTGAAAGAATTACCCGTGTACTTGCGGCTGGAACTTACTTCGTACGTGTTTATCACTACGGTGTTGGCACAGGTGCTGGTGGATCGCACACTATTTGCGTAACCAACAGTTTCCCTGCCATTGCTCCAGCAAACGACAATACTTGTCAGGCAATCGATCTAGGTATTGCTAACACATGTTCACCAGAAGGTCCATACACAACAAATACAGCTACACGTTCATTGAACATGACATTGGCTGAGCAAGGTGATGGTACGCCTAATGATGATGTGTGGTTCAAATTTACCACCGATGCATCACAAACTTCTGTATCTATTAATGTACAAGGTGGTGGCGGATTCGACCCGGTATTCCAAGTGTATACAATGTCGAACTGTAAAACACTTACAGGTTTGTTTGCTCCAGTTGATTTCACTTTTGCAAATCAAAGCGAGACTCAAACGGTTTTTGGTTTAACTGGTCTTACTACATATTATGTTCGTGTATTTGATTGGAACGCAACTGCTTCAGCAGGTAGCTTCACAATCTGTACTTATGTAACACCTCCACCACCAAATGATGCATTGGCAAATGCTACTTTGCTTTATCAGCAAAATTCAGCAACCTGCTTCGGGGCAACTGATGGCTATACTGTAAACGCTACTTCTGGCGATGCTGCTGCTCCTGGATCATGTGGCGGAGCTGCTGATGATAACGTTTGGTATACTTTCATCGCTTCTGCTCCAACTGCAACCATTACTGTAACTGGTTCACAAGGTTTCAACCCAACGGTTGACTTTAGAAGCGGTGCTGGTGCTGGTACTTCAGTAATTTGTGCTAATGCAACAGGTGTTGATGGTACTGAAATTATCAGTGCAACAGGATTAACTGTTGGTCAAGCCTACAAAGTTCAGGTATACGGCGGTGGTGTCAATCCAGCAGGATGGGGTACTTTCGAAATCTGTATTTTCGGAACTGCATCAGCTCCACTTAACGACAATTGTTCTGGTGCATTTGCTTTGCCAAATGCTTCACCATGTTCACCTGTATCGGGTGTATTAACTGGTGCAACCCAAACATTGCCTGCTAACTGTAGCTTCAACTCACCAACTTACGATGTTTGGTATTCATTCATCGCTTCATCTTCTCAAGCTACTCTAACACCAGTAGGTGCCTCAGGAGCAACAGATATGGTTGTTGAAATGTTCAGTGGTTCTTGTGGAACGCTTACTCCAATTGGATGTGCGGATAACGATCCTGCTCCTGGAACTGAAAACTTGGTAGTTACAGGTTTAACTCCTGGTGTTGTTTATTATGCACGTGTTTATGCTGCAAGCAGCATTGCTCCAGCAACAGCAACTGGTGTAAATCCAAACTTTACATTGTGCTACACTGGTGTACCGCCAGTTAACGATAACATCACAGGTGCAACATTGGTGAATGTATCTAGCATTCGTGCCGATATCGCTACCAATAACCTTGGTGCAACCAATTCATCATTGTCACCAGGTGCTTATTTCACCGGTTGGAACAACGACGTATGGTTCCGTTCTATCGTTCCTACCAATGGTGTTGTAGCTATTAACGTTGTAGGTATTGGATTCAATGACACTAAAGTGCGTGTGTTTACATCATCTGATAACACAGCAACTGGTACTTTGACCAACATTGCTTGGGATGACGATGGTGGCGCAGGTTTAGGTTCTTACGTTTACATGTCGGGCTTAACCCCAGGAAACACAATCTTCTACGCAGTAGATGGTTTCACGGCGGCTAACTTCGGTCAGTTCCGTATTAACGTAAACGACGGATGGTTGTGGACAGGTGCGAATGGCTTTAATCACAATGGTGCAGGTACTTGGATCAACCAAGGTGCAACAGACGCAACGCCAAATCCATTTGCAACTGTTACTAACTCGTTCTCAACAGGATGGGGTGTTGCAGCAGGTGATGCCGTAATTAATATTCCAGCGGGAGGTAATCAGCCAGTAGTTGTATCGAACGCTTCAGTTGGAGGTATTAAGTTTGTTGGTGGTGTGTTTACACAAGCACGTATCACAATCAACGCAAGCGTAATTCTTACTTTGAACGGTAGAACGTTCGCTGGTTCAGGTCGTGGTATTACAGGTTCATCGGCAGGTGGTCGTGTTGAAGGTGCTGGTCGCCTCGACATCGGATCTGCAGTGAGTCAAGATGTAAACATCGCTTACCCAACTCGCTTCCGTTGTGCTACAACTGTTCTTGGAACAACCAACGTAAACTCTAACGGCAACATGATCTTCGATAACGGAGCTTCATTGTATTCTGGTTTAACTGGTCCTGCGTTCTCAATGGTAAACGGAAACATTACTTACCGTCGCCAGGGTAACACAAGCCAGTACGTTTACAACTTCTGGGGTGCTCCAATTTCGAATGCTACATTATCTTCATTGTCGGCTCCAGGTTTACTTCCAAATCTTTACGCTTACAACACAGCAAATGCAACTGGTCTTGATTACTTAGGTACACAAGCTGGATGGCAGCCACTTACACCTGCAACAGCAATGCAGCCTACAAAAGGTTACATCGCAACAGGTGCTGGTTTGGCTAACTTCACTGGTCTTCCTAACCAAATCGGTCTTTCTTATACTCCACAATCAGGAGCTGGCGGAAACGACTTCAACCTTTTGGCTAATCCATATCCAGCTCCACTAGGTGCAAGCAACTTCCTTACTGCAAACTCTGCACGTATCGTAGGTGGCGCAATGTACCTTTGGGATGATGATGCTTCGGGTGGAGCTAATTACGGTGCAGGTGACTTCATCGTATACACAGGTCTTGGTACTGTAAACGGGCCAAACAGTGGATCTCCATTCTCTGGTAACATCGGATCTTGTCAAGGTTTCTTTGTGAACTACAACACAGCAGGTGGTGGAACATTCTCTTTCACAAATGCAATGAAAGTTTACGGAACAAACTCTGAGTTCTTTGATGCAACTACTATCACAAGATTGCGTCTCCGCATGGAGAATGTTAATACTGTAGCTAGCGAAGCAATCGTAGCGTTCCTTGAGGATGCAACAGATGCAGCAGATGCTCAGTACGACGCTCTTCGTCTTGCCGGTAACACGCAAATGAGCCTTTACACATTCAACGGAAACCTTGAGTATGCAGTTCAAGCTTGGCCAACTTTGACCAACGAGCGCGTAATTGATCTAGGAACTGTAAACACAGTTGCTGGTCCATCTACAATCGCAATGAACTTGTTTGAGAACTTCGATGCTTCAGTTATCGTTTACTTGGAAGACACTGAACTTGGTGTATTCCATAACTTAACTGAGAACAGCATTTACTCGTTCAACAACTCAGGTTTGAATGGTGAAACAGTTCGTTTCAGACTGCACTTCCGTGCTCCAATTTCAGTAGCTTCTTCAATGGATTGCTCTGGAACTGAGTCAGGAAAGATCATCGTAGCTAACCCTAACGCAACTCCAGTTGCTCTAGAGGTTAAAAACGCAAACAATGAAGTTGTAGCTACTGCTACTGCTTTCTTAGGCGAGCACGAAGTAACTAACCTGTCTGCTGGAAACTACAGCTTGAATCTTACTTACGCTGATGGTGGTTCAACAACTAAGAATGCAGTTGTTGAATCTAACGGTATGACTGCTCCTGCAAGCTTTATTGCAAGTGCAACTACTGTATCTATTGCTGATGCAATTATCGAATTCCAAGGTACTGCACAAGGTGCATCTGAGTACATCTGGGATTTCGGTGATGGTTCTATCGTAACTGGCGACTTGAATCCAGTTCATGCTTACACAAGTCTTGGTGTTTACACCGTTACTTTCACAGCATTGAACAACGGATGTGGTTCTACAGCAACTTCTACTGTATCGGTAACTAACGATGCAACAAGTATTGGTTCTGCAACTACAAACAACGGATTCTCTATCTTCCCGAACCCTGCAACTGATGTAGCTAACTTACTACTCAATGTAGATCGTTCTGAATCAAGCGTAACTATCAGCATCAATGATGCAGCTGGTCGCTTGGTGAATACTAAACTTGTAAATGACGTACGCTCTGGCTCTGTTATCGGTCTCGATATCAATGGTCTTGCTAACGGTGTTTACCAAGTAACAGTAGAAGGTAAAAACTTCCGTAACGTAGGTCGTATCACGATTGCGAAATAATTCATCAACGAATTGAAAAAGGGGGGTCGGTTTTCCGGTCCCCCTTTTTTTATTTACGGCTATTATGCTTTAATTTGTGCAAGTAATCCACTTTGAACCCATGAGAAAACTTTTTACCCTGGCATTTGCATTTACCGCGCTTCTTGCCAATTCACAAACGATTTATGTGAATACAGCAACAGGTGACGATTCTTACGATGGTTTGTCTGCTTCAGTTAGTGGCAGCAATGGTCCTAAGAAAACCATTAACGCTGGTGTTGCGACACTAAATAGCGGAGAGATTCTGGTTATTGAATCAGGTGTTTATGATGAAAACGTTGTATTCAACAAGAATTTACAATTGGTTAAAACCGGAACCAATGCTGTAGTGGCAAATTCGATTACCATTACTGATGCTGCTGATATCGTTGGTAACCTACCATTCGATCAAGCGATCCAAAGTGCATCTGTAACAGTTCATAGCGGTTCATCAGCAAATGATGCCTATGTGTTAGTTGCAGCAAATGGCTCTGTGTATTTGAATGCAACACAGTTTTCTGAAACAATCTTTGTTTCAAAGTCATTTGTCCTCACTCCTATTGGCGCGGTTACCCTGGGTGGTATCCGCATGAATGGAAATGCAGCAGTTCTCACACTTGGAGGAGATCTTAATGTGAGCAATGCTGTTGAAGTAAATCAGCTTAACGGAGGTTTCCTTGAGTTGAGTGCTTTCGATTTAACACTGAATACGGGAGCTGTTGTTACCCAAGGAAGTGCAGGTTCTTTTGTTCGCACAACTGGAACAGGTGCTTTGATACTTCAATCATTAAACGATATTTCAACGGTATTGCCTGTAGGTGTTGGAAATCTTTACGCTCCAGTTACTATTGATGATGCAAATAACACAGGCGAATCGATTTCCATTCGTGTTCGCTCAGCAATGAATGCCAATTCTTTTAACCCTGATTTGCCTGCAGCAGTAAACAGCTTCGTGGGCTTGGAGTGGATCATGAATGAATCAGGTGCAGCTGGAAACAACGCTAGTGTTAGATTTGATTACACTGGAAACAGTGAATTGAACAATTGGGCAGATGCTCAGAATCGTATTGTTGCTCGTAATGACGGTACCAACTGGAACACAGGTTCTGATGTGAACATTGGACAAGGTTTTGCCTCTGCGACATTTACTTCTTTGGGTGGAACTTTTGCTGTGTATTCAGATTTCCCTAATGCAATTGGAGATCAGAATGCTAACGGCACGCTAGCTGTTTATCCTAATCCTTTCAGTAACGAATTGTTTATTGCTTTGCCTGCTCAGGTACAATCAGCTAACTTTAATTTACTTGATGTAACAGGTAAAATTGTTGCCAACGGTTCTATAGCTTCAAATGCAATTGTTTTGCCTTCTGATTTGAATGCAGGGGCTTATTTTCTCGCCCTTGAGTTAGACGGAATTCGTTCTGTAATCAAGTTGATGAAGAACTAAAAACACCTAAATCTCATTTTGAAAGGGCTCCCGAAAGGAGCCCTTTTTTTGTACCCAACATCCTTTGCAATTATCTAGTTACATGGTGTTGGATTAAAAGGATATGTGCATTCTGATCGTTTGTTTTGAATTAAATAGAATAGTAGTAAGATTTAGTTGGTTCAGATCAACGAATGAGTAAGTAAATATCCTAAGAGGCATATGTAATTGTTGATGTTACGGCTTCTTAGACTTTGCTGCATCAACAAGCGAACTAGTTCATGTCTCAACATCGTAAAGCCACACAAAGCTCGGATGCAGCATTTGTGTGTTCCCTCTTGAATCTTTCGATTGGGATAGGTACCAATAAAAAAGGCCCCGAACAATCGGAGCCTTTTCAAAGAATTAAACTAGATGAAGATTATTTCTTCAGCAATATTCTGCGGGTTTGAACTTGTTCGCCGTCGAATACGCGAACAAAGTAAATACCATCAGTTAGGTCGTTCAATTGAACTTCAACAGCAGGCATATCTTTGGTGAAAGTTAATTCGTAAGACTCAACTTTTTGACCAAGGTGGTTGTACACTTCAACTGTTTGGTTGATGTCGCTTTCTGGCTGAAGACGGATGTTCAACAAACCATTGCTTGGGTTTGGATAAATCTGAAGTGCTTCATCAGTCAGTTCTGCATTAAGAATTTCAACTTCTTCGCCTGATTGACGAACAAATGATGTTCCACTGATTTCTGCACGAATGGTGTAGCAAGAAGTTGCGTTGAAAGCACCATTGTAACCATACACATAAGCTGTGTAGGTTGTTGCTGCAAGTGTATTGTTGTAAATCAAAGATTCTGATGTAGTGCCTCCATTTTGTGAAATCCCAACTGAAGTGCTTGAACGGAACAACTGTAGATCGTAATCAGCAGGAAGGTTCGTTAAAGTAACGCGTACGTTTCTAGCTGCAGTGGTGTTGTTGAATTTCAAGTAATCTTTGTCTGTTGCAGATGAAATACGGGCGCTGATATTTGTAGCCAAAGCAATTGTTTTTGCGCCTGTGCGGGTTTCGTTTGGTTCATAGTTATCAGTACAGGTTGTAGCAGACGAAGTTGTAAAGCTTCCTTGAGATGAAACAGCACTACTTCCGGCAGAACATACTGTAGTTACACGGAAAAGATAAGTGGTACTGGCAGTTAAACCAGTAAGCGCTGTGCTTGTAGTAGCATTGTTCACCAACGTCCAAGTTGTAGCTGCTGAAGTTTTGTACTCTAAATTGTAGCTAAGTGCACCTGAAGCAGCGCTCCAAGAAACAGTCGCTCCGGTTGCAGAAACAGCTGATGACGCAAGTCCAGTAGGAGTTCCGCAAGTTGTACCACCTGTTGGAGCAGTGCATCCATCAGAGGTTAACAAGCCTGCTCTTAATCCACCTGCAGCAAACAAAGCTTGTGAGCGTGTTTTTTGACCAGCAGAGAACATGTACATGCAGTTGTCATCGGTGTAATCCATGTAGTTCATGGTCATTTCGATTGGCGCGCCTGTACAAGTTGAATAATGCGGGTAAGCAGGGCAACCTACATTAGATGTATTGTGTGTAGGCGTGTCGTTTACCAAGTCGCTACCGCAGTTGGCATCACCCCAAATGTGGCGAAGGTTTAACCAGTGACCAACTTCGTGTGTTGCCGTGCGGCCTCTGTTAAATGGCGCAGTAGCAGTTCCTGTAGTTCCAAAGTAACGATAGTCGATAACTACACCGTCTGTTGTAGATGTAGCAGTTCCTGGAAAAGTGGCATAACCTAAAATGCTGCCTCCAATTTCGCATACCCAAACATTGAGGTAACGGTTAGGATCCCAGCCTGGAGTTCCGCCTGTTGATGCTGATTTTACAGCATCGTTAGTTCCAAATGTGCTAGTTCTTGTAGAAGCAACACGGTTAATACCGTTTGAAGCAGCTCCTGTTGGAGTGCGCTGTGCCATACAGAAATTGAACTCCATATCGGAAGCTACTGAAGTAAATACTGAAGGAATCAAAGAAGCATCAGCATTTAATTTACGGAAGTCGTTGTTTAAAACAGTAAGCTGCGATGCGATTTGTGCATCAGAGATGTTTTGAGTGGCGTTACGGTACACCACGTGGAATACCACTGGAATCGTAACAACAACGCGTTCTCCAGTGTTTTTTTGCTCAAATTGGCGGGTGTGTTCTTCTACCGCTTCCATTGAGTGCATCAACTCAGGATTTTCGTTGATCATGTGATCCAAATGCTCCATTGTGCCGCATTGGCGCTGTGCATTTAAGCTAATGGTAACCCCCATAAGGAGCGCCATCATTGAGGTGTACAGTTTTTTCATAGGTTGTTCTTTGAAATACAATTTGCATGTTCTAGAACATATATCCAAAAACAAAATCGGTCGATTTCTAACAAATTCCTTGTTGACGAATTATTCCCAGTTATTCTGAGTAAATTCTTCCCGCAGAGGCTTAGCAAGTTGCGCCTTAATTAATAGCGTATCATCTGAGTTGCCCAGTAGGAACATCAATTTTGTTACAGCTGCCTCAGTTGTAATATCCTCTCCACTTAAAACGCCAATGTTCCCTAGCTGGGTGGATGTTTTGTACTTGCCCTGCATTACGGTTCCACTCAAACATTGGGTAACGTTTAGCACAATCATTCCACCGTTGATCGCTCTTTGAATTTCTTGGATAAACCAATCATCCGTTGGCGCATTTCCAGAACCAAAGGTTTCAAGCACCACCGCTCGCAGTCCAGGAATACCCAAGATGGTCGTTACGTAAGCTTGCGACATCCCCGGAAAAACCTTTAAAATAGCGATATTGGAATCGAGTTTCTTGTAGAATTTCGTGGGCTTGCCATTGTAAATCCTCAACATCGGGTCGTTGAACTGAATCTGTACGCCCGCTTCAGCCAAAAATGGATAATTCGCACTCGTAAAGGCATTGAAATGGCTCGAACTGAACTTGGTGGTTCGGTTGCCCTTTAAAAGATGATATTCGAAATAAATACAAACTTCGCTCACTTTCGGCCTTCCAAACTCCTTGGTAACGGCAATTTCAAGTGCTGTAATGAAGTTCTCACGGGCATCGGTTCTTAAAACCCCAATCGGCAGTTGTGAACCAGTGAAAATAATTGGCTTCGATAAATTCTCGACCATAAAGCTGATCGCCGAAGCCGAATATGCCATCGTATCTGATCCATGCAGAATCACAAAGCCGTCGTAACGGTCATAATTCGATTCAATTACTTCTACCAACCGAATCCAATGCTCCGGACTCACATTCGAAGAGTCGATGGTTGGTTCGAAAGTGTGAATGTCGAGCTCTATATCTAGCTTAGCTATTTCTGGCACATTCGCAATCAATCGTTCGAAGTTTACCGGCATCAACGAGCCTGTAAAACTGTCTTTCACCATTCCAATGGTTCCTCCAGTATAAATGATCAGTGCTCTTGGTTTTCCGTTCATAATCCGGAGAATAGCCTTTTGGCGTTTTCTGTTGTTGTTTTTGCAATTTCTCGTCTCCCCGCCAGCAGATGTTCTCCGAGCGTTTCGTTCACGTAAGCAAGATACGAGGATTCATTTCTTTTTCCTCGGTATGGAACAGGTGCCAAGTATGGCGCATCTGTTTCAAGCAATAAATACTTAGCATTCACTTGCTTGGTGATTCTTCCAAGATCAGATTTTTTAAAGGTAATCACTCCTCCAATGCCCAAATACCAACCCATTGAAGTAATTTGCAATGCCTCTTCAAGGGTTCCAGAAAAACAATGGAAGACTCCGATTACACCTTTTTCTGCCCAAGGCTTAATGATTTCAATGCACTCAGGTGTGGCATTCCGAGAATGAATAATCATCGGCAAGTCAAATTCATTCGCCCAACTGCATTGAATCTCCAGTGCTTCAGCCTGAATTTCTTTGGTTGATTGATCCCAATAAAGATCCATCCCACATTCACCAATGGCTACAAACGGATGTTTTTTCAACCAACTATAACATAATTCCAGCTCGGCCTTCCAGCTTTCCGCTTGAACGGAACATGGGTGCAGGCCCATCGATGGTCTACACAATTCAGGATATTTTTCAGTCAGCGCCATCATCCCACTAATCGACTCAGAATCAATATTGGGCATGACAATTTTGGTAAGTCCAACTTTTACAGCGCGCTCGATCATCGCATCTCTGTCGGCATCAAATTCTGCAGAATACAGGTGCGCATGGGTATCTATTATTTCCACGGGCCAAAGATAAGCTCAAAAAACTTCAAGACTTTGTTTCATTCCCTTTTTGGTGCAATGCTGATCAACGCTTACATTTAGGCAGTGAAAATCTTGATCATTCGTTTCAGTTCTATTGGAGATATCGTGCTCACGACTCCTGTTTTGCGGTGTATTAAGAAAGATTTGCCGGATGCGGAGATTCATTATCTCACCAAGCATCAGTTTGAGCCTTTGTTATTGCACAATCCTCATGTGACGAAGGTTTGGTTGTGGTCGCGGGAGGTTTTAACCTCCCTGCGGGATGAAGGATTTGACCATATTATCGATTTGCATCATAACCTTCGATCGCTTCGCGTAAAATGGCAGTTGGGTGTTAAGTCTACTTCGTTCGATAAGTTGAACTTGGCTAAATACCTGATGGTTCGTTTCAAATGGAACCGCTTACCCGAAAAACATATTGTTGAACGATACCTTGAAACTGTTGCTAGTTTGGGTGTTCATTGGGACGGCAAGGGTTTGGAATTTTATCCAGCACCTTTTGATGAGGCCATTAGGAATCTATTGCCCAATCATTACGTTGCCGTTGTGTGCGGCGCATTAAAAGGAACCAAACAAATACCTGTAGAACATCTCATTTCGCTTTGTAAATCAATTGAAGCGCCGGTAGTTTTGTTGGGAGGAAAGACGGAAGCTGTCATCGGCGCTGAAATTTCGGAAGTCATTGGAAACAATGTAATCGATTTGTGCGGCAAAACGTCCATCGGTGAGTCTGCTGTTGTATTACGCGAAAGTGCCTCTGTGCTTACGGCAGATACTGGCCTGATGCATATTGCTGCAGCATTCGAAAAGCCAATCGTTTCAGTATGGGGCAACACAGTTCCTGCATTTGGCATGTCGCCTTTTATGCCCGAAAAGCCAAGCAATAGCTACATAGCCGAGGTAGAAGGATTGTCTTGTAGACCTTGCTCCAAAATTGGCTATGCGGTTTGTCCGAAAGGGCATTTCGATTGTATGCAAAAACAAAAATATCCGGTCATTGCTGACCGGATAAATCGTTTTGCTGAACAACAATGAAATGATTTATGCTTCTCGAAGGATATTTAACTGATCCATCAGCGCGCCTATTTCTTCCTTTGCTTTACTGATTTTTCGTTCGATGTCTTTACGCATATCATCGGCCGCTTTCGACTTAGAATTTGCAAAGAATCCAATATTATTTTCGAGGGTTTGAACTTCAGCTTGTAGGCGTCGAATTTTTTCCTGAACTACATTCTTTTGCTGATAAAGTTTGTCTTTTCCGTGGGGATTTGAGCTGATATTGCTCACTTGATTGCGGAAAACCTGACGGCGAGATTCTGCATTTCCAGCTTTCAATTTGGCGAATTGCGCATCAATGGAAGTTCTAAATGCATTGTGAACAGCATCTTTTTCTTTCATCGGCACATGCCCAATTTCCATCCACTGTGCTTGAAAAGCTTTAAGAGCTTCAAAATTGGCATTGTTGTCTTCACCAAGCTCAAATGCAGCAATTGCAGCTACCAAATCTTGTTTTTTCTTCAGGTTTTCGTCTTGTTCAGAATTCATTCCAGCGAAATGCTGGTTACGGTTTTCATAAAATACATCGCATGCTTTTCTGAATCTGGTCCAAAGTTTATCGCTGTGCTTTTTAGCTACAGGGCCTACTTTTTTCCATTCTTCTTGTAAAACGCGAAGGCGCTCACCTGTTTTTTTCCAATCGTTGTTTTCTTTAAGCGCTTCCGCCTCCATGCACAGATCTACTTTCAATTTGTAGTTGTGGTTCTGTGTATTTCGCAGGTTCTTGTAAAATTCTTCTTTTACTTCATAGAAAGAATCACGAGCGGTTTTGAAACGTTGCCAAATTGCTTCATTGTCTTTTCGAGACGCAAATCCAATCTTTTTCCAATCTTCTAAAGCTGCCGCCATCTTTTCAGAGGCTTCTTGCCAATGTTGATGCGACTTAAATGGAACTTCTGCCAAAATAACTTCGGCACGTTCACAAACTGCAGTTTTTAGATTGAGGTTATCGGTGAACGTAGATTCTTGCCCCTGAATATATGTCCTACGACGATCAAAAAGCTTATCGCCAGCCGAACGGAATCTTTCCCAAACAACTTCGCTTTGTTCGCGAGCCACTTGTCCGATATCCTTCCATTGATCTTGAAGCGTTTTATAATCGTCGAGCGATTTACGGATCGATTCTTCGAGCAACAATTCTTCCGCTTTAACGCAAAGAGATGTTTTTAACTCTAGATTTTTCTTCTGGTCGAGCTCGCGAAGTTCTTTATTGATCTTAATAACCTCATAGAAGTTATTGATATGGTGATGGTAGTTTTTCCAAAGCTCATCTACATGTCCTGCAGGAACAAGTCCGATGTTTCTCCAAGTAGCTTGAAGTTCATGCAAACGATCGAAGGAAGCCGGAATATTTTCCGTGTTCTCCATCATTTTTTTGAGCTCATCAAGAATCTCTTTCTTTTTCTTGAGGTTATCAGATAGCTCTTTTTCTTTCTGTTTGCGAAGGTCGTTTCTCTTTTCAATAAATGCCTTTACCGCTTCATCAAATTCTAAATCGGTATCGTCTTGTATAACTTCAAATTCTATTGGATCGCCTCCATTTTCTATGAACTTCATCCTTTTAGAACTTACTTCCTCTTCTTTGTTGGTGCGGTATGCTGCACGAATAGAAGCGAAGGTGGCTTTTTTGGCTTCTAAGTCGCCATGTCCAAGCAATTCCTTCATGGCGATAACCAATTCAGGACGGGATTTTTCGTGCCATGCCACAAGTGGCTGAAGGTCATCATGTTCTTCTTCAACAACATCTGTTTCAGCAACTGCGGTCAAATTTGTTGGAGCAGTATCTTCTACCACATCAGCTTGAATGGCTTTTTCAGCAATAACTTCTTGCAATTCCTCAATCGCTGCCATGGGCTCTTCGGTAGCTATTACTTTAATTTCTTCCTCAAGAATTTCTTCTTCAGCAATATTTTCAAGAGTAGCTACTTCCTGTGTTACTTCAGCCGCTAGATTAGGCTCTTCGGCCGCAATTACTTCAACTTCGGCCTCAAGAACTTCTTCTTCAACTATGGCTTCTGGTGCAGTCACCTCTTGTGTTTCCTCAGCATGTTCAATTGCTTCGATCTCTTCAGATTCAGCTTCTTGAATTTCTGTATTTACAGGAGTTTCAATTGGAATGGCCACTTCAGTTGCAACTGTTTCAGTAGTTTCTGTAGGCGTAGTTTCCGGTTTTTCATTCGGTCCGGTTTCCGGTGTTTGGAGCGATTCTTCAGAATTTTGCATGGTTCAAAAATAGCCAATTCCACTCCTAACATGGAAGCGCAAGATTAAAAATAATGATTTCACAAACTAAAAAGACAAAACAGAATTTTTACCTGAGCAATGACTTGCACTTTAAAATTCTTCAAATGCTTACACTATCAATGTTTTTTCAGCATATCAGCCTCTTCTAGATTGCAGTATTCTGGCTTTTAATTGTTTTGCTCATTATTTTATTGTTTACAATGTATGAAGCCATTGCGATGAAATATCTTTACACACTATTCGTTATCTTGTGCTGACGCATAGCGCTATTTCATGAAAAGAATTTTCCCCATTTTATTTTTCTGCTTTATTTCTGCTCAATCCTTTGCACAAAGTCTCAATATTCCCGTTGATTCTTGGAGAGAACACCTTCCGGTGAGCAAAGGAATCTCTATCGCACAATCGAATGAAAAGGTCTTTTGTGCTACTGAAAAAGGCATTATTGTACTTCGCAAAGACGATAACTCGTTCGAAGTCTTGGGCCGATCAGGTGGTTTGAGCGATATCAACATTGGCAGTGTAGGGTTTCACGATCCAACTCAAACCTTGGTGATCGGTTATAAAAACGGTAACATCGATTTTCTCCGAAACAACGAAGTAGCCAATCTGGGAGATCTAAAAAGATTTAATGTAATCTCAGGTGCAAAAGCAATCAACCGAATTAAATTCAAAGAGAATCTGGCCTATTTGTGCACCAGCTTTGGTGTTGTTGTAATTGATATGGTGCGCCGCGAGGTGAGTTCTACATTGTATCCAACTGCAAACAATGCAGAAGTATTCGACATAGATTTCAAAGGCGATTCTGTATTCGTTGCCACAGAACAAGGTGTTCGAAAAGCAGATCTCACCGATCCTGCCGTTTCGTTTTTTAACAATTGGTCTATCTTGTCTGGCTTTGATGTAACACGACCAACCAGAAATGTGACATGGTACAACAACGAATTATATATTACACGGTATGTGCCATTTGAATATGCACGCGACACCATTTTTCGCTTCAACAATGGAAACCCAGATGTTGAATTAACGGGCAATGGGTACCCTGGCATTCGCGAAAGCAAAGGCCAATTGCTTATTTGCGAAAACTTGAGTGTACTCGTTAAAAAAAGTCCGACCGAAGCTTTTCAAACCATCTTCGAGTACAACAACAACGGCACTCCGAATCCTACTGATGCCATTCGTGATAACCAAGAGGACCGCGTAATTTGGATTGCCGATCAAAAGTTAGGTTTGGTGAAATCGTTTGCCATTTTCGACAATCAACCATTCACGCCAGAAGGTCCGGCATCCAAGAATGTTTTCAGGTTACAAGTCGCTGAAGATCAATTGTGGGTAGCCACTGGCGGATATGATTTCGGATACGCTCCATTGTATCAAATTGATGGACTGTACAATCGAGATGGTGCAATTTGGAATTCATATCAATATCCAACTGCAACCGATTGGGTGCGCGATATTGTTGGAGTAACGATCGATCCATCAAACTCCAAACACCTTTTCGCCTCAACTTGGGGAAGCGGAATTATTGAAGTCGATAATGGCGTGATTGTTCAAAAATATGATACAACGAACAGTGAGCTTTTTCCAATTGCCGAAAACAGCAGCGAGATTCGGGTTTCTGCAGTGGCATTCGACAAAGATGCCAAGCTTTGGGCGGTTAGTACTTCTGCAACTAGGCCTGTCGCCATGCGCAAACCAAATGGAACGTGGAAGTCGTATGCATTTAATTCAGCGATAAACGACCAAAGCACATCAGATATGCTGGTTGATTCTTCTGGTCAGAAATGGTTTATTGTTCAAGACCGTGGATTGGTGGTTTTCAAAACAGATGAAGAAGATGAACTTGAATCTTTTCAATTAGTCAACGACCAAATTGGCACTGGAGCCTTGAATTCTACAAGAGTATTTTCGTTGGCGCAGGATCTTGATGGTTTAATTTGGGTTGGAACATCCAAAGGCGTTAACGTGATTTATAGCCCAGATGCAATTCTGGATGAAACCAATCAATCTAACTGGGATGCTCAAAAAATCACTGTTTCTCAAGGTGGTTTCAACCAATACTTACTCAATTCTGAGGAAGTTACTGCCATTGTAGTAGATGGAGCCAACCGGAAATGGTTCGGAACAAAAGGAGCAGGTTTATTCCTTGTATCGCCTGATGGAACTGAACAAATCGCGAACTACGATTTCGAAAACAGTCCGCTGTTAAGCAATACCATTATCAGCATGGCGATGAATTACAAAACGGGCGAATTGTTTATTGGAACAGATCAGGGTATTTGTTCATTCCGAACAGATGCTTCAATGAGCGACCGCGGTTTCGATAAAATGTACGCTTTCCCTAATCCTGTTCGCCCCGAATACACGGGATTAATCACAGTAACGGGCTTAGTGAACAATGCCGACGTGAAAATTACCGATGTAGAAGGAAATGTGGTTTTTACAGGAATTTCAAACGGCGGTACAATTACATGGAATGGTCGTTTGTATTCTGGTGACCGCGCAGCTACTGGTGTTTATATGATTTTTGCCGCCAACGAAGATGGATCAGAAACGAAAGTGACCAAATTGTTGTTCGTGAACTGATGATGCTCCTTGCTGGCCCAGCGCTGGTTCTCCAAACAATTAGACATGGCGACCAATCGGTTGTTGCCAGAATGTTTACCCGCCAACGAGGACTAGTTTCTTTTTTAGTAAAAGGTGTTTATGCCCGTAAATCGGGGAAAGCAGCTATTTTACAAGCGATGAATTTGGTTTTTATAGCATTTCGTAACCGTGAAAACCGCGATTTGCAAATGCTTACCGATCTAAAAATGCATCATGCTTATCGAAATGTTCCATTTTCTCCGGTTTCGGTAGCTCAGCTTGTTTTTATTTCGGAGGTTCTCATTAAAACGTTGCGTGACTTAGAGCCCGACGACCAATTGTTTGATTATGTGCAAGGCATGTTGTTAGCCCTCGACGAGCAAACCGAAGTCATAGCAGATTTTCATTTGCGCTTCTTGCTCGATTACAGTAACTTCTTGGGGATCAGGCCACAGATGAATTTTTCTGATGAGTGTAAGTATTTCGATCCATCGGCAGGCGAATTTATTGGCTTCCCCCGAACGGGGACTTGGTCTTTAGACTTAAGCGAACAGTTGGCTATGCTGATGGAAATCCCGTTTGAGGAACTCTACCTTCGAAAGTCGAACCGGTACCAACGTCAATTGCTAACAGATCATTTATTGGGTTATTATAAGTGCCACTTTCCTTCGGTGGGAGAATTTAAAAGTCCAGAAGTACTGAGTGCTGTTTTTGAATAGCACAAATACAACCTAGAAGGCTGAATTTTCATGTTCTGCAAATCCTTCTGCATTGTTATCTTTGCCCGCTCATGCCAATAGATCAGCCCGAAGAAGAAACCCCAGGAGCCGAAATGACTTTTCTTGATCATTTGGAAGCCTTGCGCTGGCATATCGTAAGGTCGGCAATTGCTGTAGTGGCTTTCGGAGCGCTTGCTTTTTTCTTTTCCGAACTTATTTTCGACGGCATCCTATTGGCGCCTAAATATGTTGATTTCCCGACGTATAGATTCTTTTGTTGGCTGTCGAATGTGCTGTTTCACGACGATAGCATTTGTCTGAATGATTTGGATTTTGTTCTCATTAGCACCCAGATGTCGGGACAATTCACAACCCACATTATGGTCGCTTTTGCCACAGGATTGGTACTTGCGTTTCCTTACCTGTTATGGGAAATCTGGCGCTTTATAAAGCCTGCTTTGTATTCAAACGAAAAGAAATATGCCAATGGGATGGTCTTTTGGGGAAGCTTTCTATTTGCCTTAGGCATTTCATTTGGTTATTTTGTGATCACTCCGTTGAGTGTTTACTTTTTTGGGAATTATCAGATTTCAGAGATGGTTGCCAATCAAATTACGGTTAGTAGTTTTATTTCTACAGTTGTAACAACAACATTCGGTGCTGGCTTGGTTTTCGAGATGCCCATAGTGATTTATTTTTTGGCAAAAATCGGCATTGTGTCAGCAGCATTTTTAAAGCGCACTAGGAAGATTTCCTATGTGATCATTTTGATCGTTGCAGCAATCATAACGCCCCCAGATGTAACTAGCCAAGTAATCGTTTCAATTCCACTGTTTATATTGTACGAAATCAGCATCCTGATTGCGCGCCGAGTAGAGAAGCGGAAATTGGCTGATTCGTGATTGCGGCTGAATAATTCCTTAGCTTTACAGTCTAATTTTAAGACATGAACCTCTCTATTTTATTGGGTATTGTAGGCCCTTGGCAGATTGTTCTGATAG
This sequence comes from Flavobacteriales bacterium, assembly GCA_040403315.1. Classification (GTDB taxonomy): domain Bacteria; phylum Bacteroidota; class Bacteroidia; order M30B66; family M30B66; genus CAMCXT01. The sequence goes on along the minus strand of JBBAKX010000001.1, from coordinate 112,775 downwards.
TGGCAGTTATTCTATTGATGTTTGGAGGCAAAAAATTGCCAGAACTCATGAAAGGCATTGGACAAGGCATCCGTGAATTTAAGGATGCAAAAGATGGCAATAAAGACGAATTGCCAGAAAAAAAGAACTGATCAGCCCGAAAAATCTATGTACAAATCACTGGCGGAAACCCGCTCAGCTATTCAATCGGGAGCAACAACCATAGAAGTTCTTACCCGTTATTACCTGCAACAAATTGCTGACAACTCAATATTAAATGCATTCCTAGAAGTTTTCGAAAAAGACGCAATAAATCAGGCAATTGCTGCCGACGAAAAGCGTAAACAAGGAAATCCAGGAAAGCTCAATGGAATGGTGATCGGCATCAAGGATGTGCTTTGCTACAAAGGACATAAAGTTTCGTCCTCGAGCCGCATTTTGGAAGGGTTCGAATCTATCTACACCGCTACGGTTGTGCAACGATTGATAGATGAAGATGCCGTGATTATTGGTCGTTTAAATTGCGACGAGTTTGCGATGGGTAGTTCCAATGAAAACTCTGCTTATGGCCCTGTTCTTCATCACCTTGATCAAAACATGGTTCCAGGTGGATCCTCTGGAGGTTCGGCAGTGGCAGTTGCGGCGGGGCTTTGTTTGGCAACCTTAGGTACTGATACGGGCGGTTCTATCCGTCAGCCGGCTTCTCTATGCGGAATTACTGGTTTGAAACCAACATATGGCACGGTTTCCCGCTGGGGATGTATTGCCTACGCTTCATCTTTCGATCAAATTGGTCCTATGGCCAACACTGTTGAAGATTGTGCAATTATTTTGGAAGTAATTGCTGGGCCCGACGAGCATGATTCTACCATGATACAAAAACCTTCACCAGCTTATTCGCAATTATTGAAAAGCGAAGGGCCAGTGAAGATTGCATATTTCAAGCAATACCTGGAAAGCGAAGGTTTGGATGCTGAAATCAAAGAATATGTTTTGCAATTAATTGAGAAGTTACGTGCAGCGGGTCATACAGTTGATGAATTGGAATTTCCATATTTGGATTATGTGATTCCCGCATATTACGTTCTTACCACTGCCGAAGCTTCTTCTAATCTTTCGCGTTTTGATGGGATTCATTATGGATATCGCAGTAAAAATGCTACTGATTTAGAGTCGACTTACAAATTATCTCGAACAGAAGGATTCGGCAAAGAAGTAAAGCGCAGAATTATTTTGGGCACGTTTGTTTTGAGTTCGGGATATTATGATGCGTATTATTCTAGAGCGCAAAAAGTAAGACGAATGCTTCGCGATCATACGAACAACATTCTAAATTCTTACAGTTTCATTTTGATGCCTTCTACACCAGGAACGACTTTTCCTCTAGGTGGAAAATCTGCTGATCCTATTCAAATGTACTTGGAAGATATTTATACAGTTCAAGCGAATTTGTGCGGTTTACCTGCCATTTCAATCCCAATGGGTCAGCACTCAAATGGCTTTCCATTTGGTGTTCAGTTGGTTGGCGGAGCATCGAAAGATTCAGATTTGCTCGCATTTGCTGCAAGATTACAGAATGATTTTGTATAACCTTTAAGCACATTACAAGCGTATACTTTGTCAACAAACCTGTGTTGAATTTGGCTTCAAAGGGGATTTATCGTATCGAAAAATCCTGTAGGTTTGAAAAATCCTGAACGACGAACGATTCAGGTATTCATTTATAATACTACCGTTTAGGTTTTGACGTTCTTCTGCGAATGAGATTGTTTGGATTGATCATTCTTTTGTGTTTGTCTGCTGGAAATTCCCTAGTTGGGCAGAAGCGCACCTACACTTCTTCGCGAGATACAACTGTGAAGTTACTCAGCGATGATCCTATTGCTGCAGCGCTAGATTCACTTGCTTACCTCAAATTATTCGAGACAACACGTTTTGGGTCGGAGTTTGGCAAGGCTACTTCTATGGGTTTTTCGCCCGATTCTGTTCCTGTTTACGAGGCTTCGGTAATTGCCGACCGAATTGCAAAGCTTGATGCACAATCGCCATTTAAATTGATTTACAACGACGAGGTTCGCGCCTACATTAATATGTATGCTATTCGAAAGCGAAACCAAGTGTCGAGAATGATTGGTTTATCAGAACTGTACTTTCCGCTGTTTGAAGAGGCACTCGCTCGCCACAAAATGCCTCTTGAATTAAAGTATCTCGCCATTGTAGAATCGGCATTGAATCCTGCTGCGCGTTCTAGAGTTGGTGCACAAGGACTTTGGCAATTCATGTACGGTACTGGAAAGTTGTTCAAGCTTGAAGTAAATAGCTACGTCGACGAGCGTTGCGATCCAATAAAGTCAACCGAAGCGGCATGCTTGTACATGAAATATTTGTATTCCATTTACAAAGATTGGTCGTTGGTTTTAGCCGCTTACAATAGCGGTCCTGGCAATGTGAATAAAGCCATCCGACGATCAGGAGGAAAAACCAATTATTGGGATCTTCGCCCTTTCTTGCCAAAAGAAACAGCTGGTTATGTGCCTGCTTTCATTGCTGCAACTTACGTGATGCACTATGCCAAAGAGCACAATCTTTACCCGATTATGCCGCGTGCAATTTTTAGTGAGATCGACACTATTCATGTTCATAAGCGTTTAGCTTTTTCTCAGATTGCCAATGTGCTCGACATGCCTATCGATGACATCGAATTTTTGAATCCAACATATTTGCTTGGCGTGATTCCAGAAATGGGAAATTATCAAGTGCTCACCTTACCTAAGTCCAAGATTCCGACTTTTATTAATAACGAGCAAACGATCTACAATTATCGCACGAAGGAAACAACTCGCGATAGTTTGATGAATATTACTAAGGCTTTACCAATGGCCTCAAAAACTCACGTTGTACGATCAGGAGAAAGTATATCTGCGATTGCAAGAAAGTACGGAGTAACAGTTGCCGACTTGAAAAAGTGGAACAAACTGCCTTCTAATAAGCTCAAGCGTGGGCAACGATTAAAAGTAACTGCGCCGTTTAAAGCGAAAGTTGAAGAAGTATCAGCACAATCGGGCAGCACAACGACAGAAACAAATTCTTCTGAATCAAGTCAAACCAACAGCACGGCTGGTTCTAATTCTGAAACAACACCAACAGAGCCTAAATCAACGCCTAAGCAAACTGCCACATCGGGAGCAAGTTTATACAAAGTAAAATCTGGCGATACCTTATGGAAAATTGCGGTAAGCAATGGAATGACCTTAGAGGAAATTCGCAAGCTTAATGGGTTTACTTCACGCACCAAACTTCAAGTTGGGCAGAAGATAAAAGTGAAGAAGAAGTAATAGCTTCATAATTGAATACAAATTAAAAGCGCTGAGCAATTCTGTTCAGCGCTTTTTTGTTTGTCTAGTTTTCGTTTAGCATATGGATAAACAAAAAAAGCCGTCCCGTTAAAGGACAGCTTAATAATTTTTTCTAGATGGATTATTCTCCTGCGATAGGATCAACCGATACGAAAGAACGGTTATCGCTACGGCGTTTGAACTGAACAATTCCATCAGTAAGTGCAAACAGGGTATGGTCTTTACCAATACCTACGTTTGAACCTGCATGGTGACGTGTTCCGCGCTGACGAACGATGATGTTACCAGCAATGGCTACCTGTCCACCGAAAATTTTAACGCCTAGGCGTTTGCTATGGGACTCACGGCCGTTCTTAGAACTACCAACCCCTTTTTTGTGTGCCATGGTTCTGTTCGATTAAGCGTTGATACCTTCAATGACGATTTTGGAAAACTGTTGGCGGTGACCATTTGATTTTTGGTACCCCTTACGTCTTTTTTTCTTGAAAACGATGACTTTGTCACCCTTCAGATGGCTGAGCACTTTCGCACTCACCGATGCACCGCTTACGGTGGGAGCTCCGACCGTCACACTTCCGTTGTTTTCAATAAGAAGAACAGTATCGAACTTCACATTTTCGCCTTCGTTATTAGCTAGGCGATGAACGAAAATAGTCTGGTCTTTCTCCACTTTGAACTGCTGACCTGCGATATCTACAATTGCGTACATAGTATTGAAAGATTGAATTAACCTTTTACTTGAAAAGGGTTGCAAAAGTAGTGATTCGATTTTAATCTCCAAAGCTTTTCAACAATTATTGTTAAGAAACTTAGTTTGTATTTCAAAGGCACCTTAGCGACAAGAGAGATTTATTGTATTTGAGTGCGTTGTAAGGATAAAGTAATTTTATAAAACTAAAACGAAGGAACCATGAAACAGCTAATCATCAGTATATGCATTTACGCATTTAGCGGAATGCTTCACGCCCAAAATGGCGGTTCACTTATGGGAGTAATTACCGACTCTACCAACAACGAACCCATTCCTATTGCCGTTGTAAAAGTAACTGGTGGAACGATTAACACAGGTGCTATTGCAGATATGAATGGCGCCTATTCAATCAAAGGAATTCCAGCTGGAGAATACAAAGTGGAGATCAGTCATTTAAGTTACCAAAAAACAACCATCAACAACGTTGTAATTTCTAATGGAAGCATCACCTTCTTGAACAAACAACTTGGGAATACAAGCCTCAAACCTATCGAGATTGTTTGGGACCAAGAAAAGGAAGATCTACTTGGAAAGGGAACTCCTCCAACCATGACGAGAATTACAGCTGAAGAACTTCTTGAAAATGCCAATCCACGCGGTGTTATAGGGAGTATCGTAACCAGCGTCCCGAAGGCTTTTCAAACCAATGAACGCGCAGGAATCAATTTTTCAGGTTCAAGAACAGATGCCACACAATATTATATAGATGGAATTAAGGTGATTGGTGAGCCTCAAATTCCACAATCAGGAATTGAAGAAATGGTCGTGATTACGGGCGGAGTGCCAGCACAGTATGGGGATACAACAAGTGGTGTAGTTCTAATCACGACCAAAACTTTTAGATAATCAAAGCAATTGGTTTGGTTTTTTGGTGTTGGGGATAACACCGGAGGAGGGGTTTGATTTCAAAAACCTCCGGTAACGACTCCGGGCAGAAATGTCCGGAGTTTCTTTTTTTATCTCATTGAAACAAGGCATGAAAAAGTGCGTTTAGAAAACGATATTTTCATCTGCTAACCGCGTATCTTCGCTCCAATGCTGAATAGAATACTTCTTTTCTGTGTGCTTGCTTTTTTCTGTGTACCTGTTGCGTTTGCTCAACCAGGACCTGAAGGAGAACAATCGCCCATGCCGTCTACCGAAGAACAACTGGCAGGACAGTTTTACAACAATGGCGAATGGTTGAAAGCTGTTGCTGCATACGAAGAGCTATACGACAAAAAGCCAGTCAATTTTTATTATACCCAACTACTCAACTGCTATATAAATCTCAAAGATTTTAAGCAAGCCGAGAAATTGGTATCCCGTCAAGCTAAGCGAAATGCACGCCAACCAGCCTATCAAGTTGACCTTGGATATGTTTATGCCCAAAGTGGGGAGGATGACGACGCCCGCAAACAATATGAAAAAGCGCTGAAGCAACTCGATGTCTCTGACGATATCATGGTTAAAGATTTAGCCAATGCCTTTGAAGGTCGAGGGCAAACAGAGTTTGCAGTGAAAGCATATCTCGCCGCTCGGAAATCGCCTGCGCGCATTTACCAATTCAATCTTGAACTTGCTCGACTCTACGACAAACGTGGAGAAACCGACAAAGTAGTTGTGGAGTACCTCGAACTCATCAACACACAAGGCTATGAGTTTATCGAGCAAATTCAGCAAAACCTCCAAGACATCATTGCCTCCGATTTGGATGGCAAAAAAGGCGAGCTCATCAAGGAGCAGTTGCTAAAGGAAATTCAGAAAAATCCATCCAATCTGGCATTCTCTGACATTTTGATTTGGTACTTCATTCAGAAAAAAGATTTTGAGTCAGCGTTTATCCAATCGAAAGCAATCGACAAACGCCTGAAGGAAAACGGCAATCGGATCATGGAATTAGCCAGACTTGCCATGAGTAACGATTTTTTCGACACTGGAAAAAAAGCATATCAATATGTAATCGACAAAGGGCAAATCACAGAAATGTACTTCTATGCCCGAAAAGAACTTGCAGTTGCGTTGTATCGGAAGCTCACACAAGCTGGAAGTTACACCCAAGTCGAGCTCACAGAACTTCACACTTTACTTACGAGTACGTATTCAGAATTAGGGCCCAACGAAAACTCTTCGCATGTTGGAATTCGAAAAGCACATCTAGAGGCATTTTATATGAATCGCCCCGATGATGGTTTGAAGGTTCTCGAAGAATTGAGCACTCCTCAAGCGGGCCTTGAACAAAGAACTGCAAACGAAGTGAAACTTGAAATGGCCGACATACAACTCTTGAAAGGAGAAGTGTGGGAATCTACTTTGTTGTATTCGCAAGTCGAAAAGGCAATGCGTGGCGATACTTTAGGACAAGAAGCGAAATTCCGAAATTCACGTTTGGCTTATTACAATGGAGAATTCGATTGGGCGAAGGCACAGTTAGACGTATTGAAGGCTGCAACATCGAAGCTTATTGCAAACGATGCATTGGAGCTCAGTTTACTCATTGGCGACAATTTGAATTTTGACTCTACAGGTGAGGCATTGCGCATGTTTTCTAGAGCAGATCTGGCTTTCTTCCAGAATCAAGTTTCAAATGCACTTGCAACACTCGATTCTTTAGAAACAGCATTTCCGGAAAGCACCTTAGGCGACGATCTGCTTTTCAGACGTGCAAAAATTAATCTCCGCCAAGGAAAAACAACAGAGGCAATAGATCAGCTCGATAAGTTATTGGCAGCATACAAAAAAGATATTCTGGCTGACAATGCCCTTTTTATGTTGGCAGGCATCTTCGATTACCAGAAAAACGATGCGCCCAAAGCCATGGAGCTCTACAAGGAATTGTTGACCGATTTCCCGGGATCCCTTTATGTGGTAGAAGCCAGAAAAAGATTCAGAACCCTTCGCGGGGATGTGGTTCAGTAAGCCTGAAGGTTTGCTGCTTCCCACTTAAGTCGAACGACAATGATCATAGAGCCTTTGGCTTGCCTATCTTTGAACCATGATTTTATACAATGTTACGGTAAACATCGACCCTGCTGTTCACGACGAATGGGTGCAATGGATGAAAACCAAGCACATTCCAGATGTTTTGGCTACAGGAATGTTTACTGAAAATCGATTTCTCCGCGTTCTGAATACCGAAGAAGGTGAAGGATTTACCTATTCAGTTCAATACACTGCACCAACAATGGAACATTACGAGCGCTATCGTGCCGAATTTGCTTCCGCACTTCAAGCAGAACACACTGCTCGATACCGCGATCGTTTCGTGGCCTTCAGAACATTGTTGGAATGGGCCTAAACAATCAACACCAAAATCAAGTAAAAGCCAAAAAACAACTTGGTCAACACTTCCTTACAGATCTCAACATTGCATCGAATATTGCAGATGCCTTGCGTGTAGAAGACAAAAGAAAGGTGATCGAAGTTGGTCCGGGAATGGGCGTGCTGACGCAGTTTTTGCTCAAGAAACCGTTCGACCTTCAGGTTGCTGAAATCGATCGCGAGTCTGTTGCCTATTTGGAAAAAAATTTCCCAGATTTAAAAGACCGAATTCTTCCGGGCGACTTTTTGAGAATGGATCTTAGCCGTTATCTTAATGATGATGGCGCAGTGATTGGAAACTTCCCCTACAATATTTCCTCGCAAATTTTGTTTCATTGCCTCGATTTTCGCCCATTCGTAAGTGAAGTCTGTGGTATGTTTCAAAAGGAAGTAGCTGAGCGAATTGCTTCCAAACATGGCAATAAGGTTTATGGGATTCTCAGCGTGGTGATGCAAACGTATTACGACATCGAATATCTGTTTACGGTGTATGAACACGTGTTTAATCCGCCGCCGAGGGTGAAATCTGCAGTAATTATCCTCCGAAGGAAAGACAATGTGCAACTCCCTGTTTCGGACAAGTTTTTATTGCAAGTAGTTAAGCTCGCGTTTAATCAACGTAGGAAAACGCTACGTAATGCACTGAAACCGATGCTTCCCGGTGATGGAACCGAGGAGAAATGGCTTCACTTACGGGCCGAACAACTATCGGTTCCCGAATTTGCAGAACTCGCTTTAGCCCTGTGTAAAACCAAATGATTAACCGTGCCAATATCCGACTGATCATCGTGCTGATGGTTGTTGCCCTCACAGGATTGATTGGTATTCAGATCTATTGGATAGACAATGCGATTTCTCTTGAGCGACAACGCTTCGAAAGCACCGTAAATCAAGTACTTGCCAATGTGGTGGAGTTGGTTGAAAAACAGGAAGTTGCTCAAAATGTGCGGAAGAAATTCGATGCTTCCCGGCAGGGCAAAATGTTTTTCATGGGAATCGACTCGCTGATTCGTCAGAACATCGATCGAGAAGATACCACCACTTCGGGACTTGTGTTTTGGAACGAAGTGAGTCCCGGAGAAATCCAAACGGAATTCCGGCAGCTCAGCGCCGACGGAACTGTTGAGATCATTGAAGAGAATTTTTCCGATTCTTCTGGAACGAAACAATACCGAAAGGTGAGAAAATCGAAGCAGACCAATGGCGCTCCATTTTTTTCGGATGTTGCAGGAACTGTAAGCTCACTCGAAAAAGGTGGCGACCCAAGGCTGGAACGGCTGATGAAAAAATCGGGTTTGGTAACGGAAGTTTTCAAGGAATTGTTCAATCTTAACATGCGCACTGGTGTGGAAGATCGGGTAAATCCGAAAATGATCGATTCGCTTTTAAGAGCAGAATTTAATTCAGCAGGCATTTCGACTCCGTTTGAGTTTGGACTTTACGATTTCATGAACAACAAATTATTCGTTGATCATCCTACCGATTACACCCAAGAAATTATGAAAACCCGCTTCCGTATGCGGTTGTTTCCACATGATATCTTTTACCATCCAGATTATTTAATGCTATACTTTCCTGAGCAAAACGAGTATGTGTTTAGCAACCTTAGGCTCATGTTTGCTTCATCAGGATTTTTTATTTTGATCATCATTGGCTCATTCTACTACACCATTTCTACCATCATTCGGCAGAAGAAGTTATCCGACATTAAGAACGACTTCATCAACAATATGACCCACGAGTTGAAGACACCGATTTCAACGATCTCGCTGGCATGTGAAGCCTTGAATGATGCAGATGTAACAAAAACGCCTCGAATGACGGAGAGTTACACGCGAATGATTGCCGAAGAAAATAAGCGGTTAGCCCAACTGGTGGAGAATGTGTTACAAAGTGCCTTGCTCGACAAGTCGGACTTCCAACTTCAACTGAGTCAGGTCGATATGCATCAGGTGATCGACAAAGTGATGAAAAGTATGCGGATGCACATTGATAAACGGAAGGTAAAAACAACCATCCAAAAAGATGCAACCCAGTTTATTGTTGAAGGAGATGTCGTTCACATTACCAATGTGATTTTCAATTTGATCGATAATGCCCTGAAATATTCTCCTGAAGCGCCCGAATTGATCATCAAGACACGCAATACCGCAACTCAATTTTACGTTTCAGTTGGCGATAATGGAATTGGCATTTCTCGTGATCAACAGAAAAAGATCTTTGAAAAATTGTACCGTGTGCCTACTGGAAATATTCACAACGTGAAAGGCTTCGGTTTAGGCTTGAGCTATGTGAAAGTGATAATAGATAAGCACAATGGCAGTGTGAAATTAGACAGCGAGCTGGATGTTGGCAGTACATTTACTGTGAATCTGCCGTTTTCACAAGGCTTGTCTTAATACTCAAGTACGATTTTGACAGTATTTCTGCCTCGCATGATTTTTGTGCCACGCAAAACCAATCAGCTTTTAAAACCATGAAGATATTATTGGCAGAAGACGATCCAAATTTGGGCGCAATTATTAGCGAATATTTAGAAGCAAAAGGATATCAAACGCATTTGTGTCTCAATGGTGAAGATGCTTTCAAGGTTTTCCTTCGGGAAAAATGGAACTTATGCATCTTTGATGTTATGATGCCCTTGATGGATGGTTTCACGCTCACCAAGGAAATCCGCAACCACAACAAAGATGTTCCAGTGATTTTCCTCACTGCCAAGTCGATGAAGGAGGATACTATCGAAGGTTTCAAAGCTGGTGGAGATGATTATCTCACCAAGCCTTTCAGCATGGAAGAGCTCGTTTTGAGAATAAAAGCTATTTTGAAACGCACCGAGAAAAGCGATGGCACAATGTCGTCGCAGGAATTTGCAATCGGTAAATATATCTTCAATCCAACGCTTAACACCTTAAGCAAAGAGGGTGATGAAACCCATAAGCTTACTTCCCGTGAGGTGGAATTGCTGAAGTTGCTTTGTATTAATATCAACGATACGCTCGAGCGCAATTTTGCCTTGCGTGCCATTTGGTCGGAAGACAATTATTTCAATGCTCGAAGCATGGATGTTTACATCGCTCGTTTGCGCAAATATCTTTCTGGTGATTCGAACATCGAAATCCTCAATGTGCATGGCAAGGGCTTCAAACTTGTGAACCGATCAACGGCGTCGAATTAGATAGATGCCAACTGGTTTCGAAGGGGTAAATTTCTGAAGCTTAGAGAATAACTCGAATTTTTAGATCAACTGTGTGCGCACTTCTTAAGGACAGCTCTAACCTTGAATCTTCTTAGTGCAGTCAAAGTTAAAGTTGGCGTTTATGATTAGTCCGTTATTGTTTTGAAAAACATTTTGTCCGCCAATTAATCTGCCCAACTGTAGTGTTTGATTCAAGAAGCCAGCTTCAATCTTTACATTTTTATAAAACTTAAAACCTAACAATACACCAATTCGATTTTGGTCGAAAATATTAGCATTTACATTTTTCCCGAACCCAATAAATATTTCATTATAAACGGAAAAATAAAGAGTGTTTTCCTTGATTTCTTTGCCTTTTAAAGGGGCCTGAAGCTTAACCATATATCTGGCACGGTTTAGTAAAGGAAACTCGTCTTCAGTAGAAACATTTGCAGAACTATATTTTCCTACGAATCTCTGTTCTAACATAAACCTATGTGAAAGGTCAATTATCCCTTGTTTGTGGGAAATCTGTGCCATTTCAAAAATTCTATGTTCTGTAAAATCTCTACCTAAACCGTTAATTGGAAATTCGCCATAGGGAAAAGTTTCAATCCAAGCGTAACCTATCCTAAACAAAACATTTTGGTTTGAATTGTAGTTAACTCCAAGTCGAAGAAGGCTTTGTTGCCAATTTGCAATTATGTTATTTCTGCGCCATTGATATTCGGTATGAATTCCAAATTTTGAGGACATCTTAAATGTGCCAAAATAGTTGTACCAACCAATGCTATTGCTTGTATTTATTCGGTTGTTTTGCCCAATTGCGCAATGTGTGTAAATCAACAATAGCGTCGAAATAAATACAATTAAACGTCCTTTATTCATGTTATCTTTTTTTCAATAATGTGGATTCATTTAAATTTCCTCTTTGTTTTTAATCAGATGATAATTCTTCAGCAACGGAATCATAAATAGAGCCACTACTGCTGCGCATATCGCATATGCCCACGTTACGTTTCCATCGCGGTTGAAAAACGGTAAGGCAAACAATCCACTCAAGGCAGCACGGAATAAAATGTTGATTGTTTGAAAAACTGAGCTTACACGACCAATATTTTGATTCGGAACGTGCTGGAATATCCACGTAGTGCGCAAAACACGCGCTCCAGCATTGGTGAGCCCGAGCAGCACACTTAGCAGCATGTACCAAGCAACAGAATGCGAAATGGCTGCGTTTGCATAGATAAAAACGGTTATTGCCATTAATAGAAGAATGCCAAAGAGAGCTCCTTTTTTCTCAAACACCTTCACGATCCCAACTCCTGCGAGCATTGCGCCAATCGAATAGAAGAATTCTGCCAAGGCGTAAGCGCCAGCATCAGACTTTAGGTGTTGATCGGTGTAAAGTGGAAGCAATTGCTGCACAGTAACGAGCAACACGATGAAGATGGCAAAAGAGGCATTCCCAAAAAGAAAAATGAGTGGGTTCTTTTTTAAGAATACAAAACCAGATTTTATTCGGTCGAACAATCCGCCATTTTCTGTGTGCCTCTCAGCCATTGGGGTGTAACGAATGGCTGCAATAAGAAATATGCTGATTAAGTAGGTAATTCCATCTGCGAGAAAGATTTCATGAAGCTCCCAAGGTTGAATTTCAGGCAGCGACTTGCCGGCGATGGTGAGATCGATTGTTCCATTGAGCAACAACGCTCCAGCAGCTCCTGATAGAATCGACGTACTTTGTCCAATCACTTCCGTCATCGATGTGAAGCGGCTGTAATACTTCCGCTCGGTGATTTCTTGTCCGAAGGCATATAATGCAGGATAATGAATGTTGTACACGAAGATAGTTCCAGAAAATACGGCAATAGCTCCCCATTCGCCTACATCGCCCGTGTAATAGCCATAGGCACTCACAATGCCGAGAAGCAAAGCCCCAAATACATTGATGCCCAGAAAAACATGCTTTCGTGAAAACCGATCGATGAGTGAGCCAGCATAAAGGCCCCAAAAAAGCATGATAAGCGTTGTTGCCGAATACATCCAGCCGAAAAGCTCAGGCTTGTTAATCATTTTGCTGAAGTACCACGGAATGGCCAGCATGCTTATGCCTTGCGCGAAGCCTGAAACGGCATTGGCAGTATAAAGCAGACGATAGGCAGCAGCATTTTTCATTTGTTGGCAAAGGTGCTACGAAAGATTGAATCTATTAGCAGAATCTCGGGTTGGGTGTATTAACTTCACTGCCCAATATGACTAACCTACTTTTTACGGTAACCGACGCGGTCGAGAAGATGAAGAAGTACTGTGCTTTTCAGGAGCGCAGTAGTTATGAAGTCAAGCTTAAGTTGATGCAGCATGCCATGCGTGGTGAAGAGGCGGAATTTGTTATTACAACCTTGATTGAAGAAGGGTACCTCAATGAGGAACGTTTTGCACGCAGTTTCACAAGGGGGAAGTTCAGAATGAACCATTGGGGCAAAGCGAAAATAGAAGCAGAGCTCCGCGGCAGAGGAGTGAGCAAGCAGAATATCCAAAAGAGTTTCGAGGAGATCTCAGATGAAGACTACGAGGAAACACTTCGAAAGATAATTCGGAAAACTGCGGGTTCAAAAATCCCTAACGACAGAAAGGGCCGCCAGAGCTTAATCAGAAAATTGATGCAGAAAGGTTACGAAGCCAGTTTGGTGTTTCGCTTGTTGGGCGAAGATCAAACGGAAGATTAGCCTGGTAGTCCGTTGAAGAAATTTTGGAAGATTGCCAAGAAAAGACTCAAGAATATACCGCTAAAGATTACCAAATTGAACGCTACGTTCGCTTGAATTTTATCAGGAGCTTGGCCTTCGCTATTGAATGCGTAAACCACAGGGCGTAAGTAGTAATAAACCCCGATGAGTGAACCTGCAATGGCGAAAAGTACTGCCACAATTAGGTTGCTGTTGAAGGCGCTAAAGAATACCATGTATTTCCCGAAAAATCCTGCCAGAGGAGGAATACCTGCCAACGAAAACATCGAAACTACCAATGCAGTTGTGAGTAGTGGATTATTTTTCGCCAAGCCTTTAAAATTATCTACAGGCAATTCGTTCTTCACACCACTAAGTGCCATTATAACTGCGAAAACAGTAATTGAAGCCACACTGTAAGCTGCCGAATAATAGAAAAGTGCAGAAGCTGACGTTTCATTAAGCGCCATAATCGGGATCAGCAAATATCCTGCATTGGCAACTCCCGACCATGCGAGCATTCGCTTGGCTTCATTTTGCATTACTGCGGATATATTTCCCAATAAGATTGTAACCACCGAAATAACCCAAACGATCTGATACCAAACACCATCGATGCCTGAGAAGCAAGTATCGAAAAGTCGGTAAAAGGAAGCGATAGCGGCAGTTTTTACAACTGTTGCCATGAAGGCAGTAATCATTGTTGGCGCACCTTGATAAACATCAGGCGACCAAAAGTGGAATGGAACAGCACCAATTTTAAAGGCAAGTCCAATCAGAATCATCATCACACCTGCATTGAAAATTAGGGGAGTAGATTCTGTATTGTTTACGTAATCAGAAATCACGTTCAGATCGAAACTATTACAAACCCCAAATACTAGAGTGATTCCGAAAAGGAGCACACCCGAAGAGAAGGCTCCCATGAGGAAATACTTCAAAGATGCTTCGTTGGAACTTAAGTTTAAACGGCGACTACCTGCAAGAATATAAAGCGGTATTGATAAAATCTCGATCCCTATGAAAAGCATTACCAAGCTGGTGAAAGAGGTCATAAGCATTGCACCAGTTGCAGAGAAAATCATCAGCGCATAAATGTCGGCGATGTTGCTGTCTTCGTTTCGGAAGTGCCAAGTTGCCAGCATAAACAGCATGAAAATGATGAAGATAATGAGACCGGTAAATGATACGGCGTAGTTATCGTAATTCATCATGCCAAACCATGTGATATTTGTACCCCAATCCATAGCATTAAGCACGAATGCAGCAGCAAGTCCAATAAGTGCAACCGGAAGCAGAAGTTTCTTCTGATCAAAGGCACCAAGGAAAAGAACCAAGAAGCCTAGAAGTGACAGGAGTACCAGTGTATACATATCAGTGGGTGGTTGCTAGGTGCTGATCAATCTGGAACAGCAGGAATTTCACCGACTCATCGGTAAGGTTAAAGATAAATTGAGGATACACCCCTAAAGCCACGATCAACGCGACAACTGGGAACAGTACCATTTTTTCCGAAAGACTCAAATCCGCAAATCCAGCAACTTGCTGAACATCGCCCAACATAGTCGCTTTGTAAGCGCGAAGCATGTATACTGCTCCGAGAATTACTGTCAATCCACCGATTGCAGCATACCAGTAGCTGGTTTCGTAAAGGGCATTTAGCAGCAGAAATTCTCCAACGAAGCTATTGGTGAGCGGCAATGCAGCACTTGCAAAAGTGATAATGAGAAAGGTTGATGCAAAAACTGGCGCCAACTGACGGATTCCTCCCAAGTTTTCCATTTGTGTTGTATTCAAACGGCTGAGGAAAATCTCTGCTACGAAGAACAATCCTACCACATTTACACCGTGCGCAACCATTTGTACCAATGCACCTTGAAAACCAACTTGGGTTAATGTGAACACACCTGCCGTAATCAATCCAACGTGGGCAATAGACGACCACGCAATCATGCGCTTGAAATCTTTTTGTCCGATGGCTATCCACGAAGCATAAACAACACCAACAATAGCCATGATGATAGCCACATCTGCATAGGCAAGAACTGCTTGCGGTGTAATTGGTAAAATCCAACGAAGAATTGAATATATACCCATTTTCAGCATGATCCCCGAAAGGAGCATTGCACCTGCGTTGGGCGCTGTAGTATAGATATCGGGTTGCCAAGAATGGAAAGGCAACAATGGAATTTTGATTGCATAGGCTGCGAAGAAAGCCCAGAAAACCCAACGTTGTGAGGATAGGTCAAGTCGGAGGTTGTATAGGTCTCCGATTGAAAACGATCCTGCTTGTAGATACAACCAAATAATAGCAGCAAGCATAAGCAAACTGCCACTAAGGGTGTAAATGAAAAACTTGAAAGTGATTCGAATTCTATTTTCTCCGCCCCAAATGAGTACGATAAAATAGATCGGAATGAGCGCCAATTCCCAGAAGATGTAATATAAGAACACATCGAGGGAAATGAAAACGCCCACCAGTGCACTTTGCATGAAGAGCATCAAGAAGTAGAACAAGCTACTTTGCTTGAATTCACGATTCCAAGTCGACAAAACGATAAGGGGCAATAAGAAATTGGTGAGGATCACCATAAGCATGCTGATGCCATCGAGTCCAACGAAGAATTTTACACCTAGTTGAGTAATCCATGGCTGATCAACAATTCCTTGCATATTGGCAAGAAAACCTGAGCGGTAGTTGATGTTGAATAAGTAGATCGCATAAGCAGTAAGGATGGCTTGAATCAAAGTGGAAACAAGAGCAACCTGCTTAGCCTGTTTAGGGATGAATAAGCACAAAAGCCCCGAAATGAACGGAAAAGCCAGCAGGGCAACCGTGATCATCCCGGTGAGAGGAAGGGTAATGGTATCTGGTGTCTGCATGCTTAGTTCAGAAAAAGATTAGCGGCAAGAATGGCAAGAATTCCAATGGCCATAGCGAATACATAGAATCCGACATTTCCAGTTTGCAGGAAACGAACCGTTCTGGAGCTCAGGATAACTACCTGGCCAACACCGTTAACGATTCTGTCGAAGAAATTGGTTTCAAAGATTTTCTGGATCCAGCTAGATGCTGTCACAACAGGTCGTGCCACAACGGCATCGTACAATTCGTCGATGCGGTATTTGTCGACCAATAATTTCTGCCATCCTGGAATGCTTTCCCCATCCCCGGCAGGGACATGCCCGTTTTTATTGTAACGAATGCGTGCGTAAAATATCACCGAAAGCACAGCCACCACAGAAACAGCCATGAGGATGTACTCTAGTGTTTGTGAAAGGTGCGCATGTTCTTGGCCTTCGAGAATAAACGTTGTTCCTGCAAGTATGTCTGCAAAGAAGCGATCGAGCCAATGGTTTCCACCGAGCACTTCCGGCACATTCACAAATCCAGCAACAACAGAGCAAACAGCCAAAACGATGAGCGGAATTGTCATTGTTTTAGGTGATTCATGCAAGTGATGTTCTTGGTCGTGTGTTCCACGGAAACTACCGTAAAAAGTGAGGTAGAAAAGACGAAACATGTAAAACGCTGTAAGGAGTGCGCCACCTAAACCTAAAACCCAGAAAATAGGATTGTGGGCATATGCAGATGCTAAAATCTGGTCTTTTGAGAAGAAGCCTGCTAAAGGTGGAATTCCAGCAATAGCGAATGTTCCGATGGCAAAAGTAAGATGCGTGATCGGCATGTATTTCTTCAATCCACCCATTTTGCGAATGTCTTGTTCGCCGCCCATGGCATGGATTACAGATCCAGAACCGAGGAATAACAAGGCTTTAAAGAACGCATGGGTGAACAAATGGAAATAAGCCGCTGTGTAAGCGCCTAAACCGAGCGCAAAAAACATGTAACCGAGTTGCGACACAGTTGAGTATGCCAATACTTTTTTAATGTCGTTCTGTTTGAGCCCGATGGTTGCTGCAAAGATGGCGGTTACCAAACCTACAACCATGATAATTTCCTGTGTAAACGGCGCTAAAGTGAAGAGCACGTTGCTTCTGATGATGAGGTAAATGCCAGCTGTAACCATTGTAGCAGCGTGAATAAGCGCAGAAACAGGCGTTGGGCCTGCCATCGCATCTGGAAGCCAAGTAAACAACGGCAGCTGAGCCGATTTACCGATTGCTCCAATGAAAAGTAAGATGGTTGCGTTACGGATTAACGGATCGCCTGGATCAATTTGAAGGGCTTCGAATGCAATTCGGTTAAATTCGAAGGTGGAGAAACGCAAATAAAGCAAGAAGATTCCGAGCAAAAGGCCAAGATCTCCAATGCGGTTCATGATGAAAGCTTTGTTGGCTGCTTTATTGTATTCTGGGTTCTTGTACCAGAATCCAATCAAAAGGTAAGAGCACAATCCTACGCCTTCCCATCCAACAAAAAGCAGGATGTAATTGCTTCCCATGACCAAAATAAGCATGAAGAAAACGAACAAGTTGAGGTAGGCGAAAAACTTGTGGAAGTTCTCATCGTCGTGCATGTATCCAACCGAATACACGTGAATGAGAAAGCCAACTCCAGTAATTACGAGCATCATCATCAACGAAAGTTGGTCGAGTTGAATGCTGTAATTGATTGAAAGGCTTGCTATGTGCATCCATTCGAGAAAAACAATACGAATAGGTTCGTGATCAACAGAGTTGACAAACGGAATGAAAATAGAAACGGTGAGAATAAAGGGCACAAGAATCATCAGTGAGGCAATGCTACCAATGATGTTTTTAGAAGTGCCTTTTCCAAAGAAAATACTCAACAGAAAACCTGCGAGTGGAAGTACGGGGATCAGCCAAGCGAGTTGTTCCATCAGTTTCGAATCACCATTTAAGGTTTCTTAATGCATTGATATCTGTGGATCGGATATTTCGATAAATCATCACTAAGATCGCTAATCCGACTGCAACTTCGGCAGCAGCCACTACCATGATGAAGAACACGAACACTTGACCGTCTTGGTTGCCATTGAATCGTGAGAACGCAGCCAACAAAACGTTCACTGAATTGAGCATCAACTCGATAGACATAAATATGACGATGAAGTTTCTTCTTAACAGCACGCCCATTACTCCAATCGAAAAGAGGATAGAACTCAGAAAAAGATAATGGTTGATGCTGATTGGTCCGAGGAGATTTTCCATAGCTGCCATGATCAGTCGTTAACAGATTTTTTACCCAGAATTACTGCACCTACCATTGCTGAAATAAACAGGATGGAAGCTACTTCAAACGGGAGAAGGAATTTATTGAAAAGGATTTTTCCTACTTCTTTTGCTGTGCCGAAACCGTCGATTAGCGCCGAGCTACTGCTAATTGAGAAATCTTTGAACGAAGCAGCCAATATCAACATGAGCAAACATCCTGAAACAACTGCTGCCAATTTGAGCAGAAATGGTTTGTGTGGTTCTGTTTCTTTGTTGAGGTTAAGTAACATGATCACGAAAAGGAAGAGCACCATAATGGCTCCAGCATAAACGATCAGGTTAACAATTGCCAGAAAATGGGCGTCCAACAGGATGTAATGTCCTGTAATGGAGAAAAAGCAGATAACGAGCCACAATACGCTGTAGATAGGGCTTTTCGAAAAAACCACCATCAGCGCCGAGGCAAGCGTCAATACTGCAAGTAGGAGGAAAACGATTGAGGACATACTAAACTTGGTGGCGCGAAATTATGCAATTTTAATTCGATACAATATACTGTCTTTAAAGTCTGCGAATAAACAGTCTTTTTTCAGGTTTGTTTATGGCTCATTTGCTGATTTTATTGGCAATTGAACACAAAAAATCCCCCGGAATTTCTGCCGGAGGATCTGAATAGGATGTATGATATTTGAAGAATGATGATTTTCTAAAAACCCAGAATCAAAAATCTCTTTGTGTAAAAGAGCCTGATTTGTTGGTCATAAAATCATAACGAACCATAATTTCATGCGTTGCTCCAACCCTTCCAGAAAGTTTGTTGATTGTGAAATCGGTCGCATAACCTAATCTGAAATTTTTATTCACCTTCACTTCAGCTAAAACAAGAATTGCATTGCCTGTTCTGAAACTCAAACCAACTCCATAAAGATCTTGGTAGTAAAGATTCGAATTGATATCCATCTGAACAGGTGAACCAGCAACGCTCTTTAAAAGAACTGATGGCTTAAGTTTCAAATCAGAACCTAAATCAAACACATATCCTCCATAAAGATTCATGTGCGTCCGAAGGCGAGAAACATTGTCAGAATTTAACAAATCATCACGCAAAAGATGGTTGTTGAGGTGCGGAAGGCTCAATCCTCCGTACCATTTTTCGCCATACCAAAACACTCCAGCACCGAAATTAAAATTCCAACTCGAAAAATTGTTGGCAAATGCGGCGTCGTATTTATACTCCGGCGACAATTCCACTTCAGTGAGGTTGACGTTGAAATTGCGAACGCCTGTTTGAAGTCCGAACGCTAAGGTTGATTTTTCCAACTTCAATTTGTAGGCATATGATACCATCAAACTGGTGGTTTTGAAATACCCAACTTGATCGTTCATGAAGCTTAGTCCTATGCCCATAGTTTTGTTTTTGAGCGGACCATGTACTGTGCAGGTTGATGTTCCTGGAGACCCTGGAAATTTCATCCATTGTCTACGAAACATTCCTACAGCTTGAAACTGATCGAGTGATCCAGCATAAGCAGGGTTAATCGAAAGCGGATTAAACATGTACATACTGTACATTGGATCTTGTTGTGCGCTAAGCGCCGACGGTGCCAGCAGAAGTAAAAGTAACTTTACAATGCGACGGGTAATGCTTATCTCCATATTGTCAAAATGCCGTTTCTGATTTCAGTTTCACCTTCGATTTGAATTTGGTAATAGTAAGTGCCTTCCGGCAATCTGTCACCACCAAACTGTACGCCTATGTCTGAGGTACCACCCCAATCATTTTGGTAGTTGAGGCTTTCATAAACAAGATTACCCCAACGATTATAAACTCTAACCTCAGCATTTCTTCCGTTGAGGTTTAGGATTTCAAAAAAGTCAAATACACCATCACCGTTTGGAGAGAATCCTGCTGGGATGTAAACTTCTTGGTTTGTACAGAAATCAGATTCATCGCTAAACAAAGTGATGTTTAAGGTATCTGTTGCAATACAGCTTCCATTTTGTGCGATGAGCAACAAGGTATTTGTAATGCCTTTTGTTAAACCTGAGAAGGTTGGAGAGGTAGAAAGTGCACCATCAATAAGCGCTGTTCCTGCAAGCACATCCCAAGTCCAAGTTGCTGTGCCTGTTACCGTAATTGGTAGGTTAATTGGTAATTCGGAAGCACAAATTGAAGTATCTGGTCCAACGTTTACAAATGGCTGTTCGAAGCGGTTGATTGTTACCGAATCTGAAGAACTACATGCACCATTTGATACAGTCCAAATGAAAGTATTTTCTCCAAGACTTAATTCGTTTACTGCTGTTGTATTAGAGTTTGGATCAACAATCACCGAAGATCCAGAGAATATACTCCAAACACCCGTTCCTACAGCAGGTGCCGTAGCGTTTAGGAAGGCTTCCTTTAAACAAGCATCTTGATCTGGACCTGCAAGAGCCTGAGCAACAGGTTCGCTCACTGTAACCACAACAGTATCGGACACTGTAACGTTGCCCAGCGAAACTGTCCAAACGAAGGTGTTTTCACCAGGGTTTAAATCGTTTACTTCTGCCAGGGCCAATGTAGGATCTACAAAAGCACCAGTTCCTGTGATTTGCGCCCAGATACCTGAACCTCCAACCGGAATTTCAGAACCTTCTAAGAAGTATGTTGAATCGCAGACTGTTTTGTCATCACCTGCAAAAACAACCAAAGTAAATGCTTGAACGTCGAATACAATTGTATCGTTTACACAGATGGCAGGCAATGGGAAGCCTGAATCACAAACAGAAACAATTACCGTATCGAAACCAGTGAAACCAGCATCAGCAGTGTAGCTGAAAGATCCATCGCTGTTGAAGGTAAACACACCGTTGTTGGCATCATCTACAACAATTGGATCTACAGTAAGGGTTGTATTTTCAATGTCTAAGTCGTTGTCTAAAACGTTTCCGTTGTAAAGTACGCCAGCCACAACGATAATGTTTTCATTTTGTATGGTTGGTGCATCATTCACTGGCAATACAGTAAACACCAATGTGTCGATTAAACAAATGGCAGGAAGCGGCAAACCTTGGTCGCAAACTTCAATAAACACTGTATCGTTACCGTAGAAATTCTGACTTGGATTGTAGATAAATGAACCATCAGGGTTGATGGTGATTAAGCCGTTTGAAGGACCTGAAATAGGATTCACGTTCACTACCAGTGTGGTGCCATCAGGATCGTTGTCGCCATTGTCGAGAATGTTTCCACTTGCTTCACCGTCTTCGAGAACATCAAATTGGTCGCTAACAATTACCGGCGGCGTGTTACATTGAATTACAATCGAAACCTGATCGGTTGAATCAGGACAATTACTTCCTGTGATTGTCCATTGAAACACATTTTCGCCAGCACTTAAATTTGTAACAATTGTATTGAACAACGTTGCGTCTGCGAAAGTACCACTACCAGAAACAACGGTCCACAAACCAGTTCCTTCTGTTGCTTCTGCTGCAGCAAGTGTAACTGTGTCTTCACAAATTGTTTGATCAATACCTGCGAAAACAGAGTCCTTTCTGAAAACAATAACTTGAGATACCGATACTGGACAAACTCCATTTGAAATGGTCCAAGTAAAGATGTTGTCACCTTGCGACAATCCCGAAACACCTGAAAATGGACTTGTCGCATCTTCAAAAACGCCAGTACCAGATAAAACTTCCCAAACACCTGTTCCAACAAGTGGATTTTCTGCGTTCAATGCAGCGCTTTGTAAGCAAACTGTTTGATTTGCTCCAGCATTTGAGGTGCTTGGATTGGGCAATCTTGTGATAGTAACTTCATCAAAAGTTGGAGGAAAACCACCCGATCCTGGAAGTGTCCAACGTAAAACGTTAGCACCTACTCCAAGGCCAGTAACAAGAGTAGTAGGCGAATTGGAATCTTGGAAAATACCTGATCCAGATACAAGCGACCAAGTTCCTATTCCGAGGAGTGGAGCATTACCGGTAACAGTTGCAGAGTCGGAACAGTTTGTTTGATCGTCACCAGCATCAGCAGGAGGATTTGAACATCCATTCGTAATTATTGTAACTGATCCTCCATTCCCATTAATATCTCCAAGTACAACAACTGAATATTGATTGGTAACGATATTGAGGTCGCAAGGTTCTGTGGAAGTAGTATTGAAGCGAATATATATCAATACTGATCCATTCGGATATACAGTAGTAAGGTCGTTCGAAGTAAATCGGAATTCATTAAATCCTCCAGAAGCAACATCAGGAGCAACATTTCCTAGAACCTGATCAATTCCAGCAACATTGATTATGCTGTTGTATGTAAATGCTGCGTCATTAAAGAAGAATTGAAAATCCATTGATTGAATTGGATCATCCGAATTAATGTAAACTGGATAATCGATAAATCCAGATCCAACAATGGCATTTGACACATCAATAAAAATCGTGTCATTTAAGTCAATTGCTGCAACCGAATTAGGCATTGCAGCTGCAGATGCGATTGTCGAATTGGCGCCAATAAAAAAGCACATCCATGTAAATAGGAGGTGAAACTTTCTGTAATTAAATTTTAATCCAGCACTAATTAAATTAACATTGAAAATGGAAGTCCGCTTCCTGGTTGCACCTGATGTCATTATTCAACAATTGTTTGAAGTCTGTTAAATTCCATATTGAAACAAATTTTATTTAAGGCAACCATGATTGGAGAATTAATTTCGTTGATTAACCAGGATGAATAAACTACTTCTATTTATTCTCTTCCATTATGGAAAGATCAAATTTTCTCGCACAAATGTATTTCTTCATTGTCTTTTATTTGTGCAGACTGTATTATGAATACGTTAATGATAATTCATTTGAATTCAACTTTTCTTGTTGCAAGTCGACTAATTTATTTGATTCAAATTAAATGCATCGATTAATTACAATAAAGGCCAAAATCAAATTTTATGAGCAATTGAATTTTAATAACGTTTGAATTTTTAGGTTCCGATTTTTACAAAACAAAAAAGCCCCGACTGCGAAGTCGGGGCTTTTTTTGTTATTTAGTGAGAGGGTTACTCTTACTTGTTAACAACAACTTTCTTCATTACTGAGAAATTGTTGTTGCTGATTTTTACGAAGTAAACACCAGCAGCAAATTCTGAAGTAGAAATGCTGTGAGTTTGACCTGCAGAAACTGAAACTGGAGCAGAGATAACGCGACCAGCAGCATCCATCATAGAGATAGTTGTTGCTTCTGGAGCAATTACGTTAACCATGTTGCTAGCTGGGTTAGGGAACACAGCAACAACTTCGTTGTAATCGTTAGCGCTGATACCAGTTACGAAGTTACCGATAACTTCAACTTCAGCTTGGTTACCATTGATGTAACCGAAAGCATTCATTAAGTCAGAAGCATCAACTGCACCGTTCATGTTGAATTTTACAAATGCAACTGGACGAGCTGTGTTTACGCTTTCGATACCGTTAGCAGTGAAACGTACTTTTCTATCATCAGCATTGAAGTGACTCAATGACTCAAGGTTAGATGCAACACCTGTCATACCTACGAATGAAAGTTTGTTTTCGTTGATGTTCATAGAGAAGTCAACTGCGTTAACTCCACCTACAGACATAACAGTAACAGGAACTTCAACTGAACCAGCTGAGTAAACTGCACGGTTAAGATCGAAGATAACTTTTTCAGTAGCTGATTTGAAAGCAGCACTTGGGTTAGCAGTAGCTACGTTACCGTTAACATCACCTACTAGGATACCTACGTAAGTTTCTGGCGTGTAATCAGGGCAGTTTGCGAAAGAAGTAACTTTGATTGGCAAACAGAAATCAACTGAAGGAACTCTTGATTTAGAGAAACCAGTACCGTTGTCAGCAGGGTAAGTTGAAGAGATTACGTAAGCAGGAGTTGAAACTGAGCTTGAATCTACGAACAACCAGTCTTTTGACAAAGAACCGTTTGATACTCCGTTGATGTCGTAGTTCCAAGCTTGCTTGAATTCAGGAATGAACAATACAGCACGCTGATTGATTTGTGAAACGTCACCAGCACTAACAGTACCATCAAGATTTACATCCATTGCAACGATCTGGTAAACAGAAGGTGAAAGGGTGATATCGTTGATAAGAACACGACGAGCCAAAAGGGCATCTTGACCATTGATCACAGCTTGAACGTCTGTAGTACCAAGGATGTCTTTGTCGATGTTGATGCTCAAGCCATTGAATGCACTGTAAGTGAAAACACCATTAAGGTCAGGCTGAACTGCAGTAACAGATGGGTTAGAGCAATCAGCAGCAGTACCACGTACGTTAGTAATTAGGAACTGGTTAGGGTTAGCAACGTTGTAAGGAATACGGCTGTTGTCTGACCATAGTTTCAAAGTACCAGTGTACAAAGAGTCACGGTAAGATACATAGTCACCAGTTTGAACCAATTTAGACTGAACTCCTGTAAAGAATGATTCCTGAAGGAATGGTACAGTAAAGTTTGCAGTATCGTTTGGAGCGAAAGCAGCATTTTTAGTGAACTGAACACAGAACAATTCGCCAGCACCAGCAAAACGAGTTGCAGCAGGAGCAGAACCGTTAAAGTATACAGAGATGTTCATAACACCGTTAACTTGGTCGATACTGTTACTTACTTCAGTTAATGAAGGGTTAACAAGATCAGAACCTACAGTTACAACACCTGTTGGAGTTACACGAGTAGGATCGAAATTCAAAACAACGTCGTAACCGATGATGTTTGCAACTGTATCAACTACGTTTAATGGCAAGCAGAAAGCAGTATCATTACAAACGTTCACTGAAGAACCGATGTTGTAAGGAAGTGCATTAGGGTCAGCGATGCTAAGAACAACTGCTGCAGAAGCAGTAACTGCTCCACGGTTGTCTGTTGATCTAGCAACGATGCTAGCATTTCCGATAACACTTGTCCAGTTGATAGAGTAAGGTGAAGTATTGTCAACTCCGATTGATACGTTGTTAACTAAGAATTCAACCTGTGTTACTGTACCGTCAGCATCAGATGCGTTAGCAGAGATAGCTACTACTGCAGGAGCAGTAAACAATGAACCTGCAGCTGGTGAAGTTAAAGCAGCAGTTGGAGGAATGTTGTTAACTACAGAGATTGATACAGCAGCTGAAGTAGCTTGAAGACCAGCATTGTCAGTTGCACGAGCAGTCAAAGAGTGGCCACCCAAAGTTGAAGTGTAAGTTGCAGTGTATGGAGCAGTGTTGTCAGTTGACAACAAGTTACCATCTACGAAAAATTCTACACCTGTAACAGAACCGTTATCAGTAGCAGTAACTGCGATGTTCACAACATCACCAGTGATGAAAGAAGCACCTGCTGTTGGAGCAGTGATAGCAACAGACGGTGGAGGGTTGCTTGCGATGTTGATTGTAACACCAGCAGAAGTAACAGTTGCACCTTCGTTATCAGTAACTACAGCAGTAAGAACATCAGTTCCAGTTGTACCAGTGTAAGAAGCTTGGTAAGGAGCAGTGTTGTCTGTTGAAATAAGAACACCATCGTTGAAGAAAGCAACAGAAGCAACAGTACCGTTAGCATCAGCAGCAGTTGCTGCGATGTTGATAGTTGAGCCTGTAATGAAACCTTGACCGTTAGTTGGTGAAGTGATAGATACTGTAGGAAGCGTGTTTGGTGCACCTAAAGTTCCAGACAAAGAAGGAAGATCAACTTCAGTTCCATTTGGAGTATCGTGAACATAACGCTGAACACCACTTGTAGGAGTTCCGATCTGGATGTTCAAAGCATAAGTAAGGATGCCATCTGTTGTTAACTGTGCAATCAATACACGGTTAGAAGCAGTTGGACCAGTAGCACCAGACAATGCAGACCATGCACCGTCAGTTAGTGTGAAAGTACTTCCAGCTTGGCTTGTTGCATCAAAAATAGTTGCTTGACCATCTGTTTGACCAACTGTTGTTACAGCTTGTGGAGTACCAGCAATAAGACCATCTTGAGTAGTCAATGGAATACCTGCAGATGCATCATTGTTCTGAAGCATGATTGGGGAAGAGTTGTTCACTACGTTAGCAACACCATCATCTTCTGACTTCAAGATACCATAGTTAGCAGCGCAACCAGCACCAACTGACAACCATGAATCAAGCATTACAGAGTTACCGCGAGCTTGAGTTTTAGTGTAAGATGGAGTTACAGCACCACGGTCTTCGTTGTTGAAGAATGAAGTAGTTGTAGAGAATGTAAGAACGTCGTTTCCAGCTGGAGCACCATAAGCAGCCTGGAATTTGTATCCTGGCAACATGTCAACATAGAAACGGTAAGTAACAGATCCTGTTGGAAGTGTTCCAACTGAACCAGCAGCATCAACAGCATTCGATACGTAGTATTTCTCTACGATGATGCTCTCAAGACCATTTTGAGCGTTAACCAAGCCAGCTGATAAAAGCAAGCCAAGGCCTAACATAAATTTTTTCATGATTGAAAGTTCTTTTGTTTTAGATTTTTGGGTTTGTGAGATTAGTCGCAAGAAGTACCGAATTGACCAACTAGGTCAAGGAAGTCGTTAGTGTTAGTTTGACCATCTTTAGTGATGTCAGTAGCACAAGGAACTAGACCGTTCGCAGCATCTAAAAGAGCTGAGTAAGACCAGTTAGACATCCAAGAAGCTTGACCTGGCTTGAAAGCGCCACGGTAGTTTGTAGAAACGAAGAATCCATCAGCAGGAGGAACACAAGTTGAAACAACTAGTGGGTTAGGAACAGCATTGTACTGATCAGAAACTGTAGTTCCAGTTGCAGCAAAGTTGAAATCCAAACCAGCAAGAGTAGCTACTACTGTGTTGTTATCAGCAAGGAATTTTGCTTCATCACCAGCAACAAGGTTAGCAGCAGTACCACCTACAGTTAAACCAGCAGTGTTACCTACGAATGTATTACACTCAACAATTAAAGTAGGCGTAACAGCAGTACCTGCAGTGTTAAGACCTCTCCAGTTGTGGTAAGCTTCAGCCGTACCTGTTCTAGTTCCCATTGATTTTACCAAGTTAAAACCAGCGCGGTAGTTTGCGAAGATTGAACTGTAGATTGAACCTTCAACTTTTTCTTTCGCGTTGATTGCAAATGGACCACCTGATGTACCATTTGTAGCATTTACGTTTGAACCGTTACCGATGAAAGTAGAGTTGTAAATAGTTGGACGTGAAAGTAGAGTTGGGTTAGCTTTGTTGTCATCACCATCAATTTCTAAACCGCTATCTCCACCTGTAAAGGTTGCAGCGTCTAATTTAACTGAAAGCATGAACTGAACTTTACCAGAATATCCTTGGTCGTAGTCAAAATTGTCGTCATTGTTGAACATCAATGTTAAATACTTAAGGTTCACAGTACCACCAAATGGCTCGATACCATCATCGTCATTCGAAATTACTTCGATATTTTCGATTGTTGTACCGCGACCTACTGAACCTAAAGTAAGACCGTTCAACTCATTGTTAGCACCTACTGTTGCACCTGCGTGACGAATAGATACATAACGAAGAACACCAGAGTTATCGTTATCGTCCTCTTGGCCTACTGGCATACCGTATAGGTTACGAGCATCTGCTGCAGTAAAACCTTCGATGAAACCGATACCATCGCCACCATTAGCACCTGAACCTGTTGTTCCATTGAAACCAACAACTCCTGTTGCGCTGTAATTTGCAGCTGTAGTTAAGTTATTTTTTGCTTTTCCAAGGATTACAATACCACCCCACTGACCTTTGTTAGTCAAAGCGTAAGTACCATCGAGTGGATCTGCTTGTGCTGTGAAAATGATAGGGCAGCTTTCAGTACCGCTAGCGAAGATTTTACCATCACGATTAACCAAAATTGCATTTGCAGCAGCAGGATTTCCAGTTGAAGCACCTTTAATTACAGTACCTGGCTGAATGGTAAGAGTCTTACCAGCTGGTACATAAATTTTGTTGTCAAGGATGTACGTCTTGTCGCAAGTCAAGATCGTGTTAGTAGCAGTTAAATCGCCATCTGTAGCTCCACCAATAGTAGCTAAAGTTGACAAAGAAACTGAAGTTCTTGATGCCACTGGAGGGCATCCACACGCTTCTCCAAGGTTCTGCTGAGACGCGAGCTGAGCAGAAGCCTGATTGTTAGCAGCTAAAGCAATAATTGCCAAAGCAGCCATTTTGGTAATTTGTGTTTTCATAAAATAAATTAGTTGTTTGCTCATTATTGAGCTGTGCAAATATTGCTCGGTATTGTTTGCTCAGTCGATATTTACAATTATTCAATCATTATGAATCAGCCTTCTCATTGTTAACTCAAATTCACAATTGTTTACGAAGATTTAATATACACTTGGAGTCAAGCCTGTCTTAATGTTGTTTTTATTGAAATTACGAATAATGGCTAATTACTTCAATCGATTTATTAAAGTCTCAAAAAAAAATAAAAGAAAACTTGAGGATGTATTAGATATGCCTCTAATTTTAATTCAATTATTTAAATACGATAGCTCATTAATCTCGAAGCTTATTCCCATTAATCGAGCATAATGTTAATTAAGAGGAAATAAAATATTAAAAATGTTATCTAAACATTTACTTAATGTTTTCTGAATTGTTTTCGATTTTCTTGTTTGGCATAGGTAAGTATACCTAAATGCCTGTTTTCAACAATCAGCTGAAAACTTCTTAGCGCTGAAAACTCAGAAGACAAAAATGAAACAGAAATTTTATAAGACCACTTTATCTAAACGATACATTTAGATCTCAACAAAACTATTTATAGGCATCATATAGGCGATCTGATAAATAGAAATTCATTATCTACCGAACCAACTTCGAATAGATACTTTCAGTTCCGTTTGATACCGACAAGAGATAAAGTCCTTTTTCGTAATTCCTTAAATCGATTTCTAAATCCTGGGTTGGATTTTCAAGCTGTAAACTCCGAACAACTCTTCCCGATAAATCGATAATCGCAATATCCAATGAATTCGAAATGTTCGTTAATCCAAATCGAACAACCCCGTCTTTCATATTCAAGTATGAGAAATCGAATTTGTTTTGCTTCACAACATTTACAGACTTTAAATCGCTGTAAGTATATTGACCATCAAAATCAACTTGCTTTAATCGGTAGTATCCGATGCCTTCGAAAGGGTTCTTGTCGTCTGCTTTGTAATTCAGAATCGTGTTCGAATTTCCAGCACCTTGTTGTTCAGTTACAAATTCAAAGTTTATCGCATCGTGACTTCTTTCGACAATAAATTTGTTGTTGTTGGTTTCTGATGCGGTTGTCCAACTTAACTGAACTTCCGAATTAACTGCCTCTGCATCGAAGCTGAGTAATTCTATCGGCAATGGGTTGGTTCCTCCAGCGCCAAAGCCCCAATTGCTCCAACCACTTGCTCCTTGTCTCTTCACCAATGGTCTTGTTGCAATTCCTTGGGTTTGAACATGGGCTCCACTTTCTAACCATGTGCCGCTCCCTGTTCTTTTCAAAGCAGTAATGGCACAAGGATCATTCACGATGTTGAATCCTTCTGCATCAAAAGTTATGTCGTAAAGACCGCCGGTAAGTCCATTGCTTTCTGAAATCTGCCAATAGCCTTGTTCCGACAAGCGACTCACACTAAATGCAGAGCAAGTTCCAGTTGATGGAATCTGGTAGTTCACATTCGGCACACCAAAATTGGCCATGTCTTCCTCCATGAACGAAACCGTTAAAGCGCCACCTTGCGATGGAGCAGTGCTGTATTCGATCTGAACAAATTGTTCGAAAAGCGAATTCCCTACGGGGAACAAACCTGTTGCAGAACCAGAATTGATTAGCGGAGCATACCAACGTTTCATGTTTCCGATCACTCTGCCTGAAGTATGATTCACTCTGCCAGGAATTATTGTCGATTCTCCAACGGTTAATAATCGAACATCCATGTCGATATTTCCAAGTTGCATGTTCAATTCTTCCTTCGCCTGAACATTGGAGAACATGGAAACCTGGTTTGGAGTGTTGATGGTTAAGCGATTGAATATTTCACCAGAATTTGTTTGAATAAATTGGGATGAAACTGTTCCGCAAAAACAAACTTCAGAGCCAGCTTCAATGAATGCGGATTCGTTGTAATTACTCCAAGTGCCTCCAACAACCAGGCGGTTCGCGTTTGCATTTAATTTCCCTGGAGCCGCTGGATTACCATTTAAAATCGAAATGTTTCCTTTGATGTTTATGCTGCTTCCTCCTCCATCAGGCAACAAGCGCGTTTCTCCACCAACTAAAGAACGTTCAATGCTTAAGTGATTGATAGCGGCTTTGCAAGCAAGCTGATTTTCGTCGCCAATAGTGTTAAGCACATCGCTATTCCCTAACATTGCCAAAGAACCTGTGAAGTTGAACCTTTCCGCTTCGCCTGTAATTATAACATC
Organism: Flavobacteriales bacterium; assembly: GCA_040403315.1. Taxonomy (GTDB): domain Bacteria; phylum Bacteroidota; class Bacteroidia; order M30B66; family M30B66; genus CAMCXT01. The sequence continues at coordinate 81,939 of JBBAKX010000001.1, read as the reverse complement.
ATCGCCTACTTGCAAGAGGTTGCCACCATCCGAAAATAAACCTGAATCAGCTTGCTTAATTTTTAGGTCGTTTTTCACCAACAACGACGTGGCTTGCATCAAAGTAAATCCACCGTTTCCGGTTTTCTCTGATGTGAAATTGTAGCATCTGAAGCTGTTGCCATTTCCCTTAAAACTTTGATTGCTATTGGGTGATGAACTCACCAGGTTTAGATTGTCGTAACAGTTTGAATTCATCGAAGCTCCAGCTTCCAAACGAATATTTGCTCCGAATTGCAGTGTTTGATTAGGCACCGGTGCTGAAAATTGGGTTGAGCTTCCATCTATAATTAAATTCCCAATCAAACTGAAACCTTCGTTGAGCGTTTTATTCCCTGAACCACCTAAAATCAATTGGGCATAGGTTGTACTTCCAACCATTTGTTGGTTGCCAGTAGTGCCTGAAATGGCTCCATTTCGGTTGTAATTCACTTCCGAATTCGGCCCACAAGTCAAGGAACCAGTGAAACTATGGCTTTCAATTCCAATATTTAATCGATGTGCTGTGGCACTCAAATCAATCCCACTTGCTGGCCCTCCAATCAAAGCTGGCCCTCCAGATTGCATATTCAACAATGAAACTACCCGAGGTAAATAACCGAAGTTTAATTTTCCATTGGAGGATAAATTCAAAACTTTCGCAACACCGATGTCCGTATTTAAAACTAAGCCTTCAATATTCGAATTGCTGATGGTTAGGTTGTCAAAAGTTTCTCCGCCAGGACAATTGATACTTTGAAATGAAGCCCCATTAAAGTGTACTGTTGAAAGTCCATCCTCTTGAAACCCTAGTCGATTGTAGTTTCTCCACGATCCTGCAATTTGAATGGTATTGCCATTGGGTTTAAGCACAGATGGAAAAACCATTTCCAGGTTTTCGTTGATCTGAATGCTCGAATTGATTGTTTTTGTTGCCGCTCCGCTCAAGATGAGATTCGGGTAAATCAACGAAGCGCCTTGCAAATTCACAACTCCACTTCGGCACGAATACTCTACAATTGATCCTAACTGAAAGTTGAAAACGTTGTTTGTTGTGCCGAGTCCGTCTACAAATGAATGCAATGCCGAGGTATTGTTCCGAAGAGCAAATGGCTTGTTGTAGTTGGGCAAGAATGATTTTTTTCCACCCGTAAGGTTCAATTTTCCACCAGGCAAAATCCTGAAAGTGGAACCGCCTGCCGCACTACCGTTTTGTACTGAAACATTCGCACTTGCACTATTGCCCGTGCAAATATTGTAGCAACTTACAGTGCCACCGTTTCCAATTTGAAAAAGGATGTTTCTTACTGAATTGTTTGTAAAGTTGAAAATAGTTCCTTGAACAGTCAGTGTCCCATTGATGGTGTAATTGCCATACATTTCTCCTGCACCTTCTCCATCAGCTCCGTCGATCGAAATATTGGCCGATGAAACATTGCTTGAATACAGGTTTAACGTGCAATTTTCATTGAGTGTAAAGTCGAATCGGTTGTTGCCGCCAGCATTGTTGTAAAGGCAAGTTCCATTGGCGAAGCCTGCTGCAGGGCTGTATTTCAAACCAGCCGACATGGCCAAAATTAATCTACTATTGGCTTGTTGGGTATAATTTTTCCGGATTCTGCTGGCGTTGAAGCTTCCGCTGCCGTAGATAGTAGTAGGATTACCTTCTATATTAAAACTGATGTTGTCGTATTGATTTGCACCGCGTCCAATGGAACCGTTACAAAGGATATTACCGTAAATGGTGAGGTAGCGGTTATTGTTGAAAGTGCTGTCTTGTGTCCAGATTTTACTGCCCGTTTCAACGGTCAGGTTGCGTATCGGATTTGTTGCACGTGAGGCATCAAGAATAACTGTGTGACCTGTTCTGATCGTTACATTGGCAGTTCCTGAAACAGATCCAAATTGATTTGGAAAAATACTCGATGTTACCCAACTCACACCATTGTAGGTTTGCCAGATAGCAGGTGTTGAGTAGTTCCCTGAATTTTGTGTTCTAAAATCTCCAAACTGAGGATTGATTGGCAGCACCGAGATCATAACGCCTTCGCTCCATTGCAGTGCTTTGCGAACAAAAATCTTAAAGTAATACTGGGAGCCAGCGCTCAAACTATTGATGGTGGATGTATTGCCAGAAGTGCTTTTATACACGCAGAATTCACCAGCAGGCAAATTGACACCTGCACCTGCATTTCCGAAATTAATGTTTGATGTGTAGTTGGTACCATTCCCACTTGGGCTTGCTGAAACTTCATTTGATTGCCTAGCAACAATCATGATCTCGTCGAAACAAGCAAAAGGATTTATCCAGCCTAAACTCATACTTGAACCAGCAATCGAACTTGGGAAGAAGCTGGAAACGTCGCTTGCACTTTTCAAAATAGACAAGCTTCCAACATTTGGAACTCCAATTACTTCAAGGCGGTTTGAAACCACACGGATTTTATAGTCATTCCCCTCTGGTGTGTTGCCAGGAATGAATGCTGAAACAACTCCGCTGCTAGCGGAAGATAAATTTCCGATGTTGGTGGGATTATTGAAATTCCCTTGGCTATCCGATAATTGTGCAGTAAATATATTGTTGGCTTCGAACGTTCCAGTTGAACTAAATGGTACGCTAATCGGCGCATTTACACCATTGGTTTGACAGATGCTAGTTGGAGTAAAAATGCCAGTCGCCAAGGTATTCGTAGAAATATAATCAGAAAATGCAATGTCGTCGATGTTCATGCGGCTTCCTCCACCGCTGAGTTTTCTAATACGAATTCTGATATTCCCTGTTAAATGAACTTGAACTACTGCAGCAGCGAGTGTGCTGGTATTATTTGATGTAAATACTTGACTTGCAAAGGCATCGAAGCTTGCACCTCCATTGTTTGATGCTTCTAAGATCCAGGTAGATGTCGCATCAGATCCATAGGTGGAATGCAAAATTCTCACAGAATCAATGCCATTCGTTTTATCAAATTGCATGGCGATTGACCCGTTGTTGATTAATCGAGCTGATCTTGTACCATTGAATCGATCAGAACCAGCAGTGGTTCCAATCAATGCATCCGTGAAATTCCATACTCCTAAGTTGCATTGCGTATTTGCTAAAGGATAAGTGGTTTTAACACCAGGTTCAAATGTTTCAATGAGGCCTGCAGAATTGGTAGTCGCTTGATTTATCGCTGGCAATGCTTCAAGATAACAGTTTCCACTGATGTTGTATGAAAACACAGCCACATGGTATGTTGTGGATGCCATTAAATTAGAAAGAACCACCGAATTTCCAGTTCCATTAAAAACCACAAATTCGTTTGAATTCAGCATTTGACCAGATCCAAATGCAGAATTAGCAGTGTAGATGTCGCCGTTGTTTGGCAAAGAAGTAACCTCACTATTTGTACGAACAATTACAAGACTTCTGTTGCCATTGCCTGCTGTCCATGAAAGATTTAAACTGTTAGAAGAAATGCTGTTGATTACAACATTCGAACTTTGTATTGTTGGAGCACTGCAGGGTGGGGGAAAGGTGGTGGCAGTCGCAAGGCCGGCATTTGTAGTTAAATAATTGTAGGTTTCAGGATGAACGCCATCCCAGCAAAAGGGCACGAGTAAATAAGTGTAGGCAGTTGAGGCCAACAAGCCAGTATTGGTAAAGGTTACAGCTCCTTCACCAACAGTGCTAGAAACAATAGTTCCTGTAGCTGCAACAGGAGCGGCTCCTTGTCCATTCAACAAAGCTGGAACTTGAGGACTTAATGATCTAATTAAAACGTAGCCTTTTACACTAGCGCCGGTGCTAGGGAAAACAGCTGTCTCCCAAGCCAAATTGATTTGAGAAGCACTTTGTGGATAAGCATTAAATGCCGAAGCTTGTGTTGTGGGGCGGTTTGAAAGGGTATAAAAACTTTGGTTATTGCCGTAAGCAAATCCATTAGCATTCACGGCATAAGACCGAGCATAATAATTTGTTTGTGGATCAAGACCAAACATTAAAGTCGAGAAACTGCCAATCCCTGTACCTTCATAACTACTGCCAATTCCCGAAAAGTCAGGATCAGGAATGATGTCCCAAACCATTCCTCTTTCGACAACAGAAGATCCGCCATCATTCACAACACTTCCTGAAACTGCCGCACTATTTTCTGTAATTGAAACAGGTGCTTGCGTTGTTAAAAGCGGCAATCCTATTGGTGTTGTTTGAGTGAGTTGTGCAGGAGATGATGAGTAATTAGAGCTCCATCCATTGCCATTTAATGCATAAACGGAAACTACATAGCTCACATTTGGACTTAAGCCTTGAACAATAAGTTGGCTAGGTTTATCATATCCGAGGTATACTATTTTCCCATTTCCATCAACGCCTGTGCAAATATCACTTGCTGATTGTTTAACGTTAGGCGCAGTTGTGAAATTTACCGTGAGGAGGTTTAAGTTTCCGGGATAACATGTGTATCGATCGGCAGGAGCACTGGGTGATGCAGCTTGTCTGATAACAACTGCGTATCTTGTATTCTCTTGACTTTCATTCAAGAAAGTTAAAGTTGATATATTTATCGAAAAACCAGTTGGATTTACATTAAAAACAGAAATTGCCCCACCGCTGTAGACAGGTTCTAGGAATTGGATATTTTTTCGATTGAATCTAGCTACTTGTGAGGTTGCGGATAAATTCCAAAGACCGGTATTTAATAATGAACTTCGAATTGTTGAAGTACTTCCAAGCACAGTCCCATTGTAAAATGCATTATCGGCAGGGCTAAAGTATAAGTCGGAAATCGTTCCTGGGGCTTTACTGGTAATTGCATTGGTTCCACCGGAATTCCAATTGGCGGCAATATCAGCTCCAGTAATTCCTGCAATAAATGTAGGGCTTGACGGTGCTCCAATATATGCAATGACCTGATCTCCCAACTGTGACAAACTAAAATTTGGTATCCCTGCAATTTGGCTTCCGTTGCCATAAATATGCATTACACCATCGGAGGGATCTAAATCACTTGTTCCAACGGCTTCATCAACACGAACAATTGTTCCAGAAGGGACATCTGACAAGGCCAATACATTGGGAAAAACATAACTGCCTTCGCCGGTGAGCATTGTATTAGAACTCGTAATTCCATTGTCGGTTAAAACCACATTGCGCAAATCAATTCTGCGGAGGGTAATAAATTCAAAACCACGAGGCACGGAAGTCTGAAAAGCGGTGAATGCAATATCACCGTTGCCCGGAGTTAATGAATATGCATTTATTGCAAGTGGAAGCTTTTGTTCCTTTCTATTTAAATGAGCATTAATAATTCCACCACGGTCATTTGCATTTGAACACAATGTTCCTGTTGTTATAAATAACAAAAATGCAATAGCCAATAACCGGAATATCTTCAGCATTCAATTCAGTTATTTCAATCGATTCTCAATTCATCTCCAACTAAACAAAGACGGCCATCTTCAATAAATTGCACTTGAGTGCTCTTCTAAATCCCATAACTTTTGGCAACAGTTATCGTGCAATAAATAAGTGATTAATAATTTATTTTAATATCAAAAGAATTACAAAAAAACAAGTCAGGTTTCTAGTAAGTGACTGATTAGGTAGATTCTTCAATAATTTAATAATCTAAATTCTAAATTAATAAATAGAGAAGGTCTCAATTGAATTATTTGTTTTTTACACATCTAACCGCCATCCCAAATTTCTTGCTTACATAAAATCTGAAAACACCTGATTTTTTGTAATCCAAATTTCTGAAAAAAGCAGTTTCATAATCTTTTTCAGTCGCCGACCACCAGTATCCGCAATATCCAAGGCCAGGATTCGCCCAACTTCCATTTGCGAGTCTGCCAGCAGGAGTTAATGCGGTAAACCCGCTTTTATTACTTCCCCAAACTTCCCCAAATCTTAACCATGATTCTGGCCCTCTTACTTTTAACTGATCGCCGCAACTTCCGCTTTCGCGCCAGTTTACCTTTTCGATCTCATCGGCACTCATACCTAAGTGTTTTTCGAGTTCCTGCCATTCACTTTCAGTAGCCACATGCCATCCTTCAGGAGCCAATCCGTCGCTGTGATTTACCGCTTCCCAATTGTAAAGCAAACCTGGTGCTTGCTGATTTTCTTCAAACAAACAAGAAGCAGCTGTGCCCAAGTCCCAATCGTTTTGATTTTGGCTGTTCGCAATATTATTCCCATTTCTAAAACGGGTTACTTTGAGATCTTCTGCCATCCACCAATTATCACCAATTTTTACTGTGGTATAAATATTACCATCAATATCGGCAATTGAATCAATTGTAGGCTTTGTTTCTTCAATAATGTCATCTTCACAGGCCGAAAACAAGCCAATGAAAAGTAAACTCGAGAGGAGTAATTTGATCGACATCTTCATTTTTTTATTGGTTAGTCCATTTACCAAACCAGCGTCCGCGCTGATTTTGAACTGTTATAAAATACATTCCTGGTGCAAGATTCAATTGATCCAAGAAAATAGTTGATCCTGTTGAAGCTTTTACATCCGACGCGCTATAAACTACACTACCCATTGCACTGAGGATGTTCACAGTGAAATCTTCAGATGGCAAAAAGTTCCCACTAATAGAAATGCTGTTTTTTCCTGGATTCGGGAAGGTGTTCAAGAAATAAACTTGATTTTTCAGTAAGTCGATCGACAATTCTGGACAAACCGTAGAGATATCCAAATCGTTGCAATCTCCAATATAACAGCACAAATCGATTATATTGAAATTTGCATTTACGTTGTAGTTGCATGCAAGTGGATCTAAGCAACCAAAAACGATTAATGTGCGGCAAGAATCAGGAGTTCCACAAGCGAAAGTTGGGCTATATTCAAGATAATCGGGATCTTGACAACCACATTGTGGCGGGTAAACAAGCGATGAGCTCAACAACTCATCTTGAGCCAAAGAAGAATCTCTGGCTACGTATTTGATGATTTGATTTCCATTCGGACTTTCAACTTCTATTTCTAGATTTAACTCAAAGTACAATTCACCTGTTGTTGTTAATTGAGCCAATAACACGTGATTTAAAGTGGTGTCGACACCTTTTGTGCCTGAATTAAATACTGAAGCATTTCTGCTTTCGAATTCATTTCCAGAAACAATTGAGCCAAAAATAGTAGAGTCTGTTTCATCGATAGGATTTACAATCCCAATAGATCCTGGTGCAGATGGCAAATTCTCTAAGGTGTCGTTCCCATCAGCTACATTGATAGGAATTCCGGCTTCAGGGTCGTTGTTGTTAAACAAACCTTCAAGAATTTCCGCGCTACCACCATCATGAACGCCATTTCCTGCTATGAATGAGCCATTGGTGTCGTTAGCTTTTAAAACACCTGCTTGCTTGTTGGAGTTGACTGTTGTTTGACCGATAGTCAACCAAGTGTCAACGGCTACAGTGTTTTCATCAAGACGTGTTTTGGGAAACTCATACCCAAAAGTTTTACCGTCTGCTTTGTTGTTGAAAAACGGTTGTGTACATCTGATAATAATCGGATGGTTGGCATCACCATAGAGTCTTTTGATTTTTGCATTTGGTGCTAAATCGGCATAAACACGGTATGTTTTGCTTCCAATTGGAAGTCCGCCACCGAGAGTGTCTGTAGCATCATTTGCGTCGGAGATATAATACAATTCAACTATTATATTCTCGAGTTGTGCATTTGCCTGATTGATTGCCATCAAGCTAAGCAGTATTAAAAGAAATTTTCTCATGACTGAATTGTATTATAATCGGTATTGAGCAGCAAATTGAAAGAAGGTCCCATATCTGAAACTGTCAAAATCTATTCGATTTCCGTCAGTAAAATTGTAACGTCTCTGAATAGCAGTGTTTAGAATATCTCTTGCAGTAACAGAGAATAGCCAATGTTTTCCTACTTCTTTACTCACTTTAACATCGATCATATCACGAGGCATCTCATACACATCAGGGATACCGAATCCATTGGTAATTACAAGTCTTTTTCCTTGACGATTGTAGCTGATCGTTGCAGTCAATCCCAAAGTATCTGATGTGTAATTTAAAATACCGTTGAGCACATAAGGTGCTTGCCCAAACATTGGTCTACTAATATCTTCAACCGGAATGTATGTTTTTACTCCATTGTTAAGTTGTAGGATTGTTTGCGTGAATTCTGTTCTAGATTGTGTAAGGGTAACATTAGCTCTGAATTCGAGGTTCTTAACAATTTTTTTCCGCCCTTCAATTTCAATACCCGACGCCATCGATTTGTCGACGTTTTGCCAACTAAATCCGAAACTAGAGTTGGTTAACTCGATGTGATTTTTAAAATCTTTGTAAAAGAAACTCAAAGAAACATTATCGCCAGATTTGAAATAATTCTCCAAACGAATGTCGTAATTTTTGATGTTTACCATTTTTAAGTTCGCATTCCCAAACACAGGAACGCGAAGTTCAAAGTCAAGTATGAATACTTCAGAAAGTTCTCGAAGGCTTGGTCTGGCCACTGTTTCTGAATAATTCACTCTTAAGTTAATAGGAGCTTGTTCGTTGTCACGTAGTTTATAAACTACGTTGATACTTGGAAGAAAACTTGTCTCATTAAGTTTGCCAGAAATTGGCGCCAAAGCAATAAGCGCATCCTTGAAGAATCGTCTTCCATCATCATCAGCATATCCCAAAGAATCATACAAAGTAACGTCAGTAAAAAAGTTCGCATGCTCAACCCTTAATCCTCCAGATACTCTGATTTGGGGATTGAAGTTGTAATCGATCATTGCAAAACCAGCTGTGATATTGCTGTTTCCTACGCTGCGGTTGCCAGGGTTTTCTTCTCTTTCATAAAAGGAATTTAGAAGACCTTCTTCGTTATACTCAAAGTTCGAAGAATTGAAGAACGAAGAAAAATCGTTATTCTGAATAATAAATTGTTGATTGGGATTACTGAATGAAAGCAAGTAATTGTATTGGTCATACTCTCTGTCTAAGAACTGGTATGCCCCACCAAATTTTATTTTTCTGATAAGTCCTGCACGTTGCTTTGCGATAGGCAGTTCAAAACCTACTTTAGTGTCTAACAGATTTTCAGATAGATACCTGTAAAAGCGGCTAGTTCGTGATCCTGTTGTACTTATTTCCAACAGACTATCACCATTTAAAAAGTAGTTAAAGCTTTTAAAATCTGGAGCCTTACTTTTTCCATTTGTATAAGACGCATTAAAGTCAATTTTTAACTTCGATTTAGGGAAATAATGATCCGTTTTCAATTGATAGACCATTTGATTTCTTTGCTCATAAAATTGAGTTTGCGTATAAGTAACCAGAGTTTGGTTATTGTCATCAATTTCGGCATCATTACGAATATTGTTTTCGCCATTTTGATTGGGCATAAACATTAGAGCAATCGAATGATTCGGTGATGGTTTAAAGGCTAAATTAAAAAGGGCACTCCAACCGTTCGATTGTCTTGTCGCATGCTGTGTAACATCACTAATGGGAAATACATTGCCATTGTTATCTATAGCCGCTCTTTGAGCAATGGCATTTGGATCATTTCTGTAAGTGCTATTGTATCTATACCCAACAAAAAAACCAAGTGGCTTGCCAAAGAGTTTTAATTGATTTCCAATACTAAAACTTTGAGAAAAGTTTACTGGCCCAGTTTGAGTTTTGTTCTGCCAGTTATTTGCAAACTTTGATCCTGATTCACCTGAAGCTCCATTGATTTTTTGGTAAGCTTCAACTTTATAGTTCCCTGCAATGTATTCGTTTCTTGCAAGATTAAATGCTTCTGAATTGTTGAAGTTTCCTGGAGAAAGTAAGCCGAGCTGCACTAAACCCAACTTAAAGTAGGTATCATTCCATTGGGTATTAGAAGTAACGCCAATTGAATTATAATAGTCTTCTAATCCATTTGCCGCAAGCTCCTCATATAAAGATATGTTTTTGTCATAGGCAGCAAAACTGCTATGATCAACATCTCTGAAATTGTTATCGTAACCTAACCAATCGGTACTGCTTATTTCTGTAGACAATATTGTTTTACCCGTAGTTTGCGGGTTGTAGGTTATTGCATTTTCAAAAGTCACTGTTAATTTATCGGGATAATCCTTGGTTTCTACCGACAAATATGCACCCGCCCAGTCGCCTGGTAAATCTGGTGAAGCAGTTTTTGTGATGATAATATTATCGACCAAGCTAGCCGGAAATAAATCGAGTTTAATGTTATTGGTAAATGGATCGAGCGTTGGAATTCTCATTCCATTGATGTTGGTTTTCAGATAGCGGTCACCAATACCACGCACAGTGATGAAACTTCCATTTGTTGAAACTCCGCTTACACGAGCTACAGCAGCTGTTACGTTGTTGTCGCCCGTTTTTTTCATGGTTTCTGAAGAAATGTAATCGATTGATGTGGTCGATTTTTTCTTCAGATTTTCAAGATAGTAATCCTTGTTTTTTACAGCATCTGCAATAATTTCAACATTGCCAATCACATTCTCTTTTGGCTTCATGTTGAAATTCTTGATAACTACCTGTCCCTTTTTCAATTGAACAGTTTCCTCAATGAGCACGTAACTCACGAAAGACACTTGAATCACTTGGGCTGTACTATCCTTGATAACAAGTGAATAGTTACCGTCAAGGTCCGTAATGGTTCCAATTGATTTGTTCGACTTTAAGAAAACCGCAGCACCAATAATGGTTTCGCCATTCTCGTCGGTAATTTTTCCTCTAACAGTTCCTTGAGCAGTTGCTCCAATAGAAATGAGGAAAAAGGCAATGATATTCAGTATGAGGTACTTCATAATCCTTTCAGAAAAAAAAGCAGGACTTTTTAGGTCCTGCTCATGAATGTTTTCGAAATTAATTCTTAACGAAGTTTTGTGTCGATCGTTTTCCGTTCGATATAACTTCAAGGATATATCGGCCTTTAGCCAAATTCGAGATATCGATTTGCTCTGTGCTTCCTGATTGGAAGTTTGCGATTGTTCTAACCGATATGAGTTCTCCACGCATATTAAATACTGAATAACGAACCAATCCGTTTGCCTCATTTTCCAATTTCAACGACAATGCATCAATAGCAGGATTAGGGAACAATGTAATCAGTTGATCATTTGTGTTCTGGTAGTGTGCTTTCGTAATTACGTCAGATACATAAGTTAATCCTGCGAATTCTATCTCTGCATCTACAGGATTTGAAGCAACATATCTTTCAACACCTCCTGCAGGTGTTCCGATTTGAATGTTTAATTCAAAAGACAAAATACCATCAGTAGTAAATTGACCGATTAATACTTGGTTTGTTGCTGCATCAGGACCTGTTGCTCCAGTTAAAGCAGCCCAAGAACCATCTGATGTTAAAAATAAAGGACCATTAGATCCGTCATTTTGAGCGTCAAACTTTGCAAATTGATCATCTGCACCCACTCTAGTTACGCTTACTGGAGTACCTGTAACCATTCCATCTTGTTCTGTTAATGGAATTCCCGCAGCAGGATGTGCATTCAATAAAACTCCGTCGTTGTTCACGTTTGTTGCAACACCGTCATCAGCGGTCTTAAGCACGCCCATTTGGCCTGTACAAGCTCCACCAACTGATACCCAAGTATCAAGCATCACTGTGTTGCCACGTGCCTGTGTTTTAGTATAACTAGGTGTAATCGCTCCACGATCCTCATTGTTGAAGAATAATGTGGTGGTAGCAATACGCAATTCATGAAAATTTGGCGCTGGAGCTCCGTAAACAGCCTGAAGTTTGTATCCAGGTAGCATGTCTACATATACTCTGCGGGTTACTGAACCAACAGGTAAAACACCACCATCTGCATCAACAGTTGCATCATTGGCATCAGACACATAATATGTCTCAACAATAATATTTTCAAGACCATTTTGAGAAAACAATGGAAATGTCAAAAGTGACATCAATGAAATGAGTACAGATTTTTTCATATGTAGATAGTTGATGGATTTATGTCGTGTTTTACAACGATGCAAAAGTCCACAACCCATAGATCATGAATCTGTCCTGAATGTTATGTTTTGGTTAAGCGATTGAAATGCCAAAACACTGCACAAAATCCTTTATTGATAATGATTGGGGCTAAAATTCAATTTAAACAAACAATAACGCAAGGTTAATAAAAGTTAAGCGAGTGCGCGTAAAGTTGTCGACTTAGGTTAAGTCCAGTGCCCTTTTACAGTTCAGTTTTTACCGATCTTGTCTTTTCGAAACATCGATACGTTTCATAGGTTCGATACCTTCTATGAGCTTGTCTTTGCCGTAAATAAAGTCTTCTCTTTCGTAATTAGCTGGAGCAATTTCTTTGGTGAGGAAAATCGCTTGCTTCGGACAAGCTTCTTCGCACAATCCACAGAAAATACAACGCAACATGTTGATCTCATAGATCGCAGCATACTTTTCTTCACGATACAAATGCTCTTCACCTTTCTTGCGTTCATCCGACACCATGGTGATGGCTTCTGCCGGACAACTCACAGCACACAAACCGCAAGCAGTGCAACGCTCAGCTCCATTTTCATCACGCTTCAAAACGTGTTTCCCTCGATATACTTCAGAAAATTCCCGTTGTTGCTCAGGATACTTCACAGTTGCCGGACGCCTGAAAAAGTGGCTCATTGTAATGCCTAAGCCTTTGATCACCGCGGGAAGGTAAGACCCTTCTGCTAAGGTGAACTTCTTGTCTGAAACAACTACCGATCGGTTACTCAAAGGTTTCATAGCTTAAGATTTTCCTGTTATGGTTGGCGAAGTAAAATAACAGTTCCTGTGATAAATATGTTGATCAATGCCAATGGAATCATATACTGCCATCCCAAACGCATTAATTGATCGTAGCGGAAACGCGGAAGTGTCCATCGAATCCACATGAAGAAAAAGATGAATGCAAAAATTTTCATGAAGAACACAATGGTTCCGATAATCGTGATCCAGTTTTGCGACAAGCCCAGATCATCCATGAATGGGAAGTTGTATCCACCGAAGTACAAACTCGCCATGAATGCCGACGAAATAAACATGTTGATGTACTCTGCAAACATGAAAAAGCCCAATTTCATTGAACTGTATTCTGTATGGTAACCTCCCACCAATTCCGCATCACACTCAGCAAGATCGAACGGTGTTCTGTTGCACTCTGCAAATGCACAAACGATAAACAACAAGAAGCCTAGCGGCTGACTGAAAAAATTCCAAGTAAACCAGCCATTATGCCAGAAACCGTGCTGTTGGTCAACAATATCTTTTACGCTTAAGGTACCCGTCATCATGATCAAAGCGATAAGTGCCAAGCCCATACTAAGCTCGTAGCTGATCATTTGCGATGATGCGCGGATCGCTCCAAGCAATGAGAATTTATTGTTCGACGCCCATCCACCGATCATGATACCATAAACACCTAACGACACAACTCCGAAAACATATAAAACGCCAATGTTGAGGTCCGACACTTGAAGTGAAACTTGGCGGCCAGCAATTTCTAAAGTATCGCCCCACGGAATTACAACTGATGTCATCAATGCAGTAAGCATCGCGATTCCTGGTCCGATGATGAACAAGAACTTGTCTGAAGTATTTGGGATGATCTCTTCTTTGAAGAAAAACTTACCCGCATCAGCCAATGGCTGAAAAATACCAAATGGGCCCGCACGGTCAGGACCTACTCGGTCTTGAAGAAAGGCAGCAATTTTACGTTCAGCGTATGTGCTGTAAGTAGCGATGAGCAATGTAATCGAAAACGCTACAAAGGCAATTACCGATTTATCAAGGAGGAACAACAAATCCATTTCAGCTCAGTTGTTTTTTAGGTAAGGTTACAGGAGAAGCAACAAACTTGGTGTTTGCACCATATTGTCCTTGCGAAATTACTGAGTGACGAGAAAGCTTGCGCGGGCCTTCTTCGGTCCAATCGGATGGTGCTTTTTTATCGAAACGACAAGTGTTACAGATAAATTCTTCTACTTCGCCCCACTGGTCTTTTCGGCCTGTGATGCGGTAAATTTCTTGTCCGTATTTCCACAACACCGTTTTCCCTGAACACTTTTCGCAAGTTCGGTGTGCGTCCACAGGCTTGAGGAACCACACGCGACTCTTGAAACGGAAAGTCTTGTCGGTTAATGCACCTACCGGACAAACATCGATCATGTTTCCAGAGAAATCATTATCAACTGCGTGTTGAATGTATGTACTGATTTCTGAAACTTCACCGCGGTTGATTACCCCATGAACACGTTCGGGAGTGAATTGATCAGCAACTTTCACACAACGATAGCAAAGGATGCAGCGCGTCATGTGCAATTGAATCTTATCGCCAATGTCGATTTTCTCGAATGTACGACGCTCAAACTCATTGCGAGTCTTGCTTTTGCCGTTCTCGTAGCTCAAATCTTGCAAGTGGCATTCTCCAGCTTGATCGCAAATAGGGCAATCGAGTGGATGGTTCAACAACAAAAATTCAACAACTCCATTGCGTGCATCAACTACTTCAGGTGAAGTGAAATTTTCCACTTCCATTCCGTCCATCACTGTGGTGCGGCATGAAGCCACCAGTTTCGGCATCGGACGTGGATCTTTTTCAGAACCTTTTGAAACTTTCACCAAACAGGTACGGCAGTAACCGCCTGATGTTTTGAGCTTTGTATAATAGCACATTGCAGGAGGAGCCACTTCTGGACCAATCATTCTCGCAGCTTGGAGAATGGTAGTTCCTGGCTCTACCTCGATGGTTTTATTGTCGATCGTAACTTTGAGTAAACTCATGATTCAATGCGTTAGGCGGTAACTGGTTGAGGTTTTACCGGCATGATCGGTTCGCGGTGACCGTGTTTTGGATCTTTTACTTTGTCAGGATTCAGCACGTGGTGTTCAAATTCATGACGGAAGTGACGAATAGCAGCAGCTACAGGCCATGCAGCAGCATCACCAAGCGGACAAATCGTATTGCCTTCAATCTTTTTTGCCACTTCTACCAACAAATCGATATCACTCAAATTGCCCATACCTTTTTCAAGGCGGTGCAGCACGCGTTCCATCCAACCTGTTCCTTCGCGGCACGGGCTGCATTGTCCACAACTTTCGTGGTGATAGAAGCGACTGAAATTCCAAGTGTTACGCACGATGCATTGGTTTTCATCGTACACGATAAATCCTCCCGAACCTAGCATTGAGCCAGTAGCGAAACCCCCATCGCTCAACGATTCGTAAGTCATTAAACGATCTTCACCTGTAGCGGTTTTGCAAACCAAGTAATCAGGCAAAATTGGAACAGAAGAACCACCCGGAACACATGCTTTCATGCGCTTTCCGTTTGCAATTCCTCCGCAGTATTGATCTGAGAAAATAAACTCCTCAACTGGTACGCCGAGTTCGATTTCGTAAACGCCAGGTTTGTTGATGTTTCCAGAGGCCGAAATCAGTTTTGTTCCAGTTGAACGACCGATTCCAATTTTCGCATATTCATCGCCTCCATCGTTCACAATCGGAACTACGGCAGCGATAGTTTCAACATTGTTCACTACAGTTGGGCAGCCATACAATCCGGCGATAGCTGGGAAAGGAGGCTTAATACGTGGATTTCCACGTTTCCCTTCCAATGACTCTAGGAGTGCAGTTTCTTCTCCGCAGATGTAAGCGCCACCTCCTACTTGAACATACATGTCATGGTTGAAGCCAGTTCCAAGGATGTTCTTTCCAAGCCAGCCATTTGCGTAAGCTTCAGCGATCGCTTTTTCAACGATTCGAGCCACATAAAAATACTCACCACGGATGTAGATGTAGGAAGTATTGGCTCCAAGTGCAAAACTTGAAGTTATCATTCCTTCCACTAGAATGTGAGGAATGTGTTCCATCAAGTAACGATCCTTGAAAGTTCCCGGCTCCGATTCGTCGGCATTGCACACCAAATAGCGTGGAACACCTTCGGGCTTCGCCAAGAAACTCCATTTCATCCCCGTAGGGAAACCAGCACCACCGCGACCACGCAGGCCGGATTTTTTCACCTCTTCCACAACATCTTCAGGGCTCATGGTTTTGAGCGCCTTTTCAACCGAGCGGTACCCTCCGTTAGAGCGATACACCTCGTAAGACTGGATGCCTGGAATATGGTCGTTGGCTAAAAGCAGTTTTCTACTCATGTTTCAGCTCACTTCGTATTTTGAAAATCAAGATCTGTATAACTCTTCCGTTTCCCATCGGTGCGCAGTCTGTCGAGCAGTGCATCAACGCGGTTTTCGGTAAGGTTCTCGTGGTATTCTGCACCACACTGTAGCATTGGCGCTGATCCACATGAACCAAGGCATTCAACAGTTTTTAAGGTGAACATTCCATCTGGCGTTGTTTCGCCTTCGCGGATGTTTAATTTTTTGCCAATGTAATCAACGATGTCTTCAGCGCCGCGCGTCCAACAAGAAGACGTACGGCAAACTTCAAGTACACATTTACCTACTGGCTTGAGGTTGTACATTGAATAGAAGGATGCCACTTCGAAAACTTCTATCGATGAAATTTTCATCAATTCGGCTACATAATCCATCACTTCTGCACTTAGCCAGCCGTCAGCTTCGGCTTGTGCAACGTGAAGAACAGGTAACAATGCCGATTTATGCTTTCCTTCAGGATAGCGTTTCATGAGTGCTTCGATGGTTTGAAGCGCCTCTTCACTAAAATGGATTTTTCCCCTTACATCGGGGTTAAAATCTCTGGTTCCTTGTGTTGGAGCTGCCATGCTGTTCTTTTTTATGCGTCCAGTTCACCTGCAATAACATTCATGCTCGACAATGTGAGGACTGCATCGGAGAGCATTTGACCTTTAATCATTTCCGGATATGCTTGATAGTAAATGAAACTAGGACGGCGGAAATGTAAACGGTAAGGAGTTCTTCCTCCATCGGAAATTAGATAGTAACCAAGTTCTCCGTTAGCCCCTTCAACCGAATGATACACTTCACCGGCTGGAAGGTCAACTTCGCCCATTACAATTTTGAAATGCCAGATTAAGGCTTCCATCGAATTGTAAACATCCTCCTTTTTAGGAAGATAGAATTCAGGGCAATCAGCATGGAAGTTCCCTTCTGGAAGGTTGTTGTATGCTTGATTGATTATTTTGAGGCTTTCTCTGATTTCATTTTGGCGCACTACAAAACGATCGAATGTATCGCCATGGGTTCCTACAGGAATCATGAAATCGAAATCCTGATAAGAGCAATAAGGGTTCATCACCCGTACATCGTAGTCTACACCTGCAGCCCGTAGGTTCGGTCCGGCAAAACTGTAGCTCAAAGCTTTTTCTGCGCTAATAGGCCCAACGTTAATCACACGGTCCATAAAAATTCTGTTTCGAGTAATCAACGAATCAAATTCTTCGAATCTTTTAGGGAATCCTGCCAAAAACTCTTTCAGTTTTTCATGAAAGCGTGGAGTAAAATCTCTTTCAAAGCCGCCAACGCGCCCAATATTGGTAGTAAGTCGAGCCCCAGCAATCTCTTCGTACAAGTCGTAAATACGCTCGCGTTCTTGGAACATATATGTAAAACCTGTAAGCGCTCCAGAGTCTACGCCCAAAACGGCATTGCAAACTAAGTGATCGGCAATTCGCGCGAGTTCCATGATAATTACCCGCATGTAATCGACTCTTTTTGGAGTGCTTACGTTGAGCAATTTTTCCACTGTCAGGTGCCAGCCAATGTTGTTGATTGGCGATGAGCAGTAGTTTAATCGGTCGGTGATCGGTGTAACCTGATAAAATGGTCGGCGTTCTGCCAGTTTTTCAAAGGCGCGATGAATATAACCGATAGTTGGTTCAGCCGAAATAATGATTTCGCCATCCATTTGCAGGATGTTTTGAAATACACCGTGGGTTGCAGGGTGTGTAGGACCTAGATTAAGCGTGTTGTATTGCTTTTCTTCCGGTTTTACAAAGTCTTCTCCGAAGATTGATTGTTCTGTCATTGCTTCTGGATTAGCGGCCAAAGAATCGGTCGTCTTTATCGTCGCGACTGGAATCTTCCAGCGGATATTGTTTTAAAAGGGGAAAAATCTCCATGTGATCAACATTGAGGATTCTTCTCAAATCAGGATGCCCGTCGAAACGAACACCGAAAAAATCATATGTTTCTCTTTCCATCCAATTGGCACCTAACCAAATACTTGATGCAGTAGAAATTACTGGTTCAGAAGCAGGAAGCCAAGCTTTCAATCGTAAACGGTAATTGTCGTAAAGATTGTGAAGATGATAAATCACACCAATTTCTTTTCCAGCTTGATCGGGCATATGCACGGCTGTAAGATCGGTGAGATAATTGAAATTCATTTCCTCGTCCTCTTTGAGAAATCTCAAGATTGCAGCATTGTGTGCAGGATCGATTTCGATGTTGAGTTGATCGAAGTTGATATACGCTTCGCGGATGGCATCCGGAAATTTTTCCTGTAAGCGGCTTAGAACTATATCGTTATTGAGCGCCATGGTTAAACGATGCCGTAAGAGGCAAGAAGTTGTTTGTATTCAGGTGAATGACGACGGCGAAGACTTTCATCGCGAACGAGATCTTGGATACGCATTACACCATCGATGATTTGTTCGGGGCGAGGTGGGCAACCAGGCACGTAAACATCCACTGGGATAATCTTGTCGATGCCTTGGAGTACGCTGTAAGTGTCGAAAATGCCACCGCTTGAAGCGCAAGCACCAACAGCAATAACCCAACGCGGCTCTGCCATTTGTTCGTATACTTGGCGCAACACTGGCCCCATTTTCTTAGCGATTGTTCCCATCACCATGAGCAGATCTGCTTGGCGCGGGGAGAAACTCATCCTTTCCGAACCGAAGCGCGCAAGGTCGTAGTCTGATCCCATTGTGGCCATGAATTCGATTCCGCAGCAAGATGTTGCGAATGGTAGAGGCCACATCGAATTTGCGCGCGCCATGCCGATAACTTTATTGAGGCTTGTGGCAAAGAAACCTTCACCCTGAATGCCCTCTGGGGCTTCAACCAATTTCATGTCGCTCATGATTTTACTGCTTGGTTTTGAATTATTCCCATTTGAATGCTTGTTTTTTTCTCAAGTACAGGAAGCCTAGTAGAAAAAGTGCTACAAAGATTCCCATGCTAGTAAAACCGTACAAACCAAGTTCCTTGAAGTTGGTTGCCCACGGGTAAAAGAAGATAACTTCTACATCGAACAGCACAAAAAGAATGGCCGTAAGGAAATACTTAATTGAAAAAGGAAGTCGTGCGTTACCTTTAGACTCGATACCGCACTCGAAACTGTCGAGTTTATTTTCGGTTTTTCTTGAAGGGCCGATCAAGTGAGTGACCACCAGAACTAACACCACAAAACCCAAGGCAAACACAAGTTGTATGAGCATTGGGAAGTATTCATTTGTAATCATAGCCGATCGTTTTTTCCTGCGGATTAAACTAACAAGAACACATCCTCATTGTTTTACCCGATAGGGAATTTGGGTGCAAATGTAAAGGAAAATTGATGTTGGAAATCGTTCATGTTGAGATGTTTTTTTGGCAAAGTGCGAATCTTTGAAATCTACCTCAGAAAGGCTGTTTACATCGTTTCTGTGTAATTGAGTTCCTTCGAAAAAGTTTCCTCAACTCCCCATATTGCCCAAAAAGAGAGCAATAAACAAACAATACCAACTGATACAGCCGCATTCAATGTCCCTAAAGAGCCTTCCAATGCTTTGAAACTTGCTGTAATTGGAATCACCGCTCCACGAACGAAATTTGGAACAGTGGTGGTTACTGTGCTTCTGATATTGGTGCCAAATTGTTCAGCAGCAATTGTAACAAATAGGGCCCAGAAGCCAGTACCAGCACCCACTAAAAAGCATACAAAATAGAACCATTCAGCGCTTCTGCCCGACGTAGTTCCAAAATACATCCAGATAACGATTGCCGAAAAGAATAAATAGAGCATCACAACCTTTTTTCGGCTTTTAAGAATTTGACTAAGCAAGCCGCTGATTAAATCGCCCGCAGATAGACCAAGGTATGCATACATAACCGCTTGGCCATTAACAACCTTACCGCTTACATTGAGCAATGACCCTCCGAAGTTTTCGGCCAAAGCAATCAGAATTCCTATAGCGTACCAAACTGGTAAGCCAATCAATATGCACTTTAGGTACTTGAGAAAGATTGTTTTGTTTTTAAACAGAGATAAAAAATCGCCTCGGCTAACTTCTTCATGGTGCACTTTTTTGTACATGTCTGATTCAAGTGTTCCTATGCGCAAAGCAAGTAACAATAGGCCCAGAATGCCACCAATAACATATGCAACTTGCCAATTTTCGAGATGAACAGTGGTAAGCGATTCGATGATTTTCGAAATCCCCGCACTTTCGCCTCCAACTACTGCCGCTAGTACCGCACCAAGTGCACCAAAGGTTACTATAATCATAGTGCCGTAACCACGGGTTTCTTTGCTCATGACCTCGGCAACTAGTGTAATTCCTGCGCCTAATTCGCCCGCTAAACCAACGCCTGCGATAAAACGAATCATGGCGTATGATGTAATATCACCCACAAAAGCATTGGCCATGTTGGCTGCAGAGTACAATAAAATTGAACCAAAGAGCACTTTGAGGCGCCCTTTTTTATCTCCGAGTATTCCCCAAAGCACGCCACCAACGAGCATTCCGCCCATTTGCCAATTAAATAGCTGCAAGCCGTAATTCTTAAGGTCGGTTTCTGAAGTGTAACCGAGGCTGATAAGGCTTTCTTTTTTTACTACGTTAAAAAGGATCAGATCGTAGATGTCGACGAAATAGCCCAATGCAGCAACAGTGATCAGCAGCAATGCGGATCTGTTTTCTTTGGCAAAAATTCGATTCATCGCATAATTTGGCGTTGAACCCAGTCTACAACGTGATGTAGCACGGCTTCCTTTTCGGGTTCATTGTGAATTTCATGGTACATCCCATCCCAAAGTTTGTATTCTGCAACCACACTGGCTTTGCGTGCAAATTCTTCAGATGCAGGTTGTGAAGTAATTTTATCGTCGCCACCATGCATAATCAACGAAGACACTTTCAACTCATTGGCATGTTGCATCGCGTAAAGTCCAGCCTGATAAAGGTTCATGAAGAACGATGCCGAAATTTTGTCGTGCACCAAACGGTCTCGTTCATAGGCCCTCACGATTTCTGGGTCGTGCGAAAGATGTGCGGTTTTTAGTTTTGAGCCTTGTGTAAAACCAGGATAGAGGTTCCGCATCAAATGCGCCAGTTTTAGCTGAAAAGCGGGTGGTTCAAATGCCAGTTTCAACCACGGTCCAGTGGCAATTACACCTTTCACTGTATTGGGTTTTTTGAGCGCGTAATTGAGCACCAAATTTCCACCCATGCTATGGCCATATAGAAAAACAGGCTTGTCTTTGAACTGTAAACGGGCGCGTTCAAGAAGCTCGTCTATACCATCAAGTAGTTGATTGTAATGGGTGATGTGTCCCTTTTTGCCTTCCGATTTACCATGACCGCGTTGGTCGAAAGCTATAATTGCAATTCCATGTGTGGCAAAAAACTCAGCAAATCTTCTGTATCGCCCGCTGTGTTCTCCCATGCCGTGAACCAAAGCTATAACAGCAATGGTATCCGTTCCTGGCAATGGCTGCCAAACCTGTCCATGGATTTTCAACTGATCAGAACCTGTTCTCCAGCTAAAGTTGGTGTGTTGCATGGGGATTTGTGCTTTGGGTAAAAATAGAAATAGATACTTTCACTTTACCGCGAATTTTAATTTTCGAGAATTAGATTTTTTGCCAAAGCATAGAAATGTACATAAGGTATACCTATACAGGCATTTAGAGAATTTTAAAAAGTTGAATAAAATATAGTGTTATGGTAGAATTACATTTTACATGAATGAAGAAATTTCCTGAACGATTCCTGATCAATTCGTAGGTTTGGCCAAAGGAAATTTTTATGGTAAAGCGCATCGTTAAAATTGTTTTTGGTGTTATTCTGTTGTTTTTGTTGCTCTTTGGTGGACTGTTGGTTTTTTCAACGGTAACCGATTATGCTCCTGAACCAGAGTCTATTGAGCAATTAGAAACCAAAGGCAATGGCCAAGCGATGAAGGGCGATACTTTCACTGTAATGATTTGGAATGTTGGCTATGCCGGCCTCGGAGCAGAAATGGATTTCTTTAACGATGGTGGCAAAATGGTACGTTCGACAGAAGACCAAGCAGCTAAATACTTGAAGGCAATCGCTCTCTTTGCCCAATCGATGAAGGATTCGGTTGATTTTATGTTGTTGCAAGAAGTAGATCAGAATTCCAAAAGAAGCTATAACATTGATCAAGTAGCTGTTATTCAAAAAGAACTTGCAGGTTTCAATTCCACATTTGCGCTCAATTATGATGTGAAATTTGTTCCAGTTCCATTCGGATTTCCTTATACACCTTATGGTAAAGCCTATGGCGGATTGGTTAGCTACTCGCGATTCAAACCATCTTCCAGCGTTCGTGTGCAATATCCAGGCGGGTTCGATTGGCCTACAAAATTGTATATGCTCGACCGTTGTGCACTTGAGCAGCGTTTCACTATCCCCGGAGGGAAGGAGCTCATTGTCGTAAACACGCACAACACAGCATATGATGCAACTGGTGCGATCAAAAAACTCGAAATGGCATTCATGAAAAAGCGTTACGAAGCAGAGTCGGCCAAAGGTAATTACGTGGTGATGGGCGGCGATTGGAATCAAGTACCTCCAGGATTCAATTCGAAACACTTTAACAAACAAATGCCTGATGGATATACGCCTCAATCGTTAAGTGTGGATCAAATTGCCAAAGATTTTACTGTGAGCTTCGACAGCACCTTGGCGACCAATCGCAGCAACGACAAAGTTTTTGATCCTGCTACAACTTATACCACTTTGATCGATTATTACATGACTTCGCCCAATTTGGAAATTCTTGAAATTAGAGGCATCGACATGCAATTTAGATGGTCTGATCACCAACCGGTTGTCTTGAAATTTAAGTTGAAATAATTTCTTGTGTAGAACGATTCCAAATAACAAATCTTCGCTACCGTTGGCGAATGCTAATCAACGCCGAAGATAAGGAGCAAAATGATGTAAATGTCTTTCCACAGGCAATGTGTCGCTTGTTGTGTGCTTGTTCTGAAGCAATCGATAAGCAGAAGAAAAAGAAATGCTGCAAGAAATATAAGCATGGCCGACGATGTGGCGGTTGCCCAAAATAATTATTCTACCAACCATTCAGGTTGAACTTTGTTAGTTTTTTATGACACTACGCCAGATTATTCTCAAAAAACTGTATCCATTTATCGCTAAAAATTCTCGCAAAACTGGAAACGGTATTGTTTTAGAAAAGCCTGCTCAATCGCACGCCATTCAGCCTGTTGAGGATATTCTTGTGCATCTAAACACAGGCAGCGATATTCAGCTGAGCAAGTACAAAGGGAAAAAAGTTTTACTGGTGAATACAGCTTCCGACTGCGGTTACACTGGACAATATGCCGAATTGCAGCAGTTGCAAATAGAAATGCCAGAAAAATTGGTGGTTATTGGTTTTCCTGCAAACGATTTTCAAGCACAGGAAAAAGCTGGAGACAAGGACATTGCAGCATTTTGTCAGCTAAATTATGGTGTTACATTTCCTTTGGCCAAAAAATCGGTTGTGGTGAAAAAGGGCGATCAGAATCCTGTTTTCAAATGGCTATCTGATGCTAAAAGCAATGGATGGAACGACCAAGCGCCAGTTTGGAATTTCACCAAATATTTGATCAATGAGCAAGGAGAGCTGATTGGAGTTTATGGTCCCGCGATTTCGCCTTTAGAAGATGCCATCAAATCGAAGATCTAATCAATACGTTTCTAACAGTTCTGTAAGTCGCTGAAGACAAGCCTTTGTTTTTGAAAAAGCAGCTTACTTGCCTTTCTTTTTCACTTCTTCAACGTATTTCCCGGTAATTACGTCGTTGTAAAATGTTTTGTCTTTCAGAATTTGCACAGCCCTTGTGATTTCGGCATCTGTGTTAAATGAATTTTCGATGCGACCGCGTTGATAGAAATAGCGGCTCACAATTTCGTCGGCAAGCAAATCAGAAATCTCTTCGCGCGCTTTAACCATATCGGCTTTTTTATCACGTATCATTTTTTCCTTCAACGCATTGTATTCTTTCTCAAATGCACTGAAATACTTCTCTTTTTCAGCAGCAGTTTTGAGTTTCTTTAGTAATTCTTCGCTTTCAGTTTCGTACTTAATTTCTTTTTCGCCGATGTACTCTACAAATTCATTGAAGAGTGTTTCGCTTACTTTAAAGTCTTTGGCACCAGAAAGTGTTGGATTTTTTATTCTGTATTGCGTTGCGAAATCGAATAGAAAATTCTCTCCAGCAATGGCCCGTGTTATAGGCGCATATTCTTTCATTGTTAGGCTAACATCAGGATTTACTCCGCCACCATCATATACCTTACGACCATTTTTTGTTTTGAATTCACGAATCAACGAATCAGGAACAGAACCAACCGAGCCATCATCGTTTCGATGCGAATAATCTTTCGCTTGAATGCAACGTCCGCTTGGGATGTAGTATTTAGAAGTTGTTATTTTGATTTGGGTGTTGTAGGTAAGTGGGCGAGAGGTTTGCACCAATCCTTTTCCGAAAGAACGTTGACCTATCACTACGCCACGATCAAGATCTTGAAGTGATCCACTTACAATTTCGGCTGCCGATGCAGATGATCGGTTCACTAAAATCGCCAATGGAATATTAAGATCTGCAGGATTATTGAGCGATTTGTAGGTTTTGTCCCACTCTTTTACTTTGCCCTTGGTGGATACGATATCGAGACCTTTTTCAACAAATACGTTTACGATGTTGATCGCCTCACGCAGAAGCCCTCCAGGATTTCCGCGCAAATCGAGGATTACTCCTTCGAGATTTGGATTTTCCTTTAGTTTAACGAGCGCATCTTTCACTTCTCTGCCTGCATCTTCGGTGAAACCGGTAAGCTTGATCATTCCAATTTTATCATCTACCATTCCGAAGTAAGGCACATTTTTCACCTTAATTTCCTCGCGGATGATGGTTTTCTCGATCGGTTTTTCTTCGCCTGGCCGTTGGATAGTAATTTTTACTGGTGTGTTGGGCGTGCCTTTGAGGATTTTCACCACATCGGAAGTGGTTTTCCCTTTGGTCGATTTTCCTTCCACTTCCAGCACAACATCGCCCGCCATCAAGCCTGCTTTAGCTGCTGGAGCATTTTCGTATGGCTCAGCAATCACAACATAATCATCCTTCGTTCGGATCAGCGCACCGATTCCACCGTATTGTCCGGTTGTCATGAATCGCGCGTCTTCAATATCGTCTTCAGGAATATAATTAGTGTACGGATCGAGCGACTCCAACATGGCATCAATACCGGTTTTCATCAAATCGGTGGGCTTAATTTCATCTACATAATAGAGGTTAACTTCTCTAAACATGGTAGCGAAAATGTCGAGATTTTTCGAAATTTCGAAATAGTCGTCGCGGAAACTTAAGCCGGCAACTGCAGTAATGGAAATCAGCACAAGGGCTGCATACAATCTGAATTTCTTACGCATAGCAAAAAGCTGTAAAGTCGTTTTGGTCAAGGTACGGGATCAATTCCGTGTCCTCCCCAGGGAGAACATCGGCCGATCCTTTTTATTGCGAGCCAACTGCCTTTGATGGCGCCGTATTTTTTCACCGCCTCGATTCCATATGCAGAACAAGTTGGGTGAAACCTGCATGCATTGGGCATTATTGGCGAGATGATGCGTTGGTAAATGGTGAAAATTAAAATCACCAGTTTACTCGGCAGTTGTCTCATGATATTGCGTTAAACGCTGTAAAATTAGGATTATTTTATTGTGAATCTTTGCGCTATTGGGCTTGATCTTACCTGTGTAAACTAGAAAAAAATCGGCTTGCTTGCTTTGACTTTCCAACGTGGCAACAAATGGATGTCGATTGAGCCGATAACCTTCACGAACAATTCGTTTGATTCTGTTTCTTTCGTGTGCGAGTTTAGAAACTCTTTTGGGTACAACAATGCCAAATCGTAAGGCAGATACTCCTTCTGCGGCCGGATTGATTTTATAAAACACCCGAAATGGAAATTCCGACATACGCTGTGCTTCGCCAAACAATTTGTCGAGCGACGTTTTACCACGAAGGATTTCGGATTTCGGTAAACTGTACATTGTCCGGTTTACCGGCCTTTGTTCACCAATTTCAAATACTGTTCAATCGCCATAGTCATCGATGGAGCTTGCGGTTGTGGCGCATGTATATCGAGGATGAGTTCTGCTTCGTGAACCGCTGCAGCAGTGGTTGGACCAAATGCTGCAATGCGTGTATTGTTTTGCTTGAAATCAGGAAAATTCTGGTACAAACTCTTAATGCCCGATGGAGAGAAGAACACCAACATATCGTACTTCACATCCGACAGGTCGGAAAGATCGCTGCAAACGGTGCGGTAAATAACTGCTTTGGTGTAGTTGATTTTGTGTTCATCTAAAATCTCAGGAATTTCATCCTTATGAATATCTGAACAAAGCAAAAGGAACTTCTCGGTTTTGTTTTTCTTGATCACATCCATTAGTTCGATGAACTTCTGGTTGCCATAGAATATCTTGCGTTTTCTGTACTGCACATATTTTTGCAGATAGAATGCTGTTGATTCGCTGATGCAAAAATATTTCATTGATTCAGGAACAACTACACGCATCTCTGTGCAAAGACGGAAGAAATTATCTACAGCATTGCGACTGGTGAGGATCACCGCAGAGTGCTCGAGAATGTTGATCTTTTCTTTACGAAACTCTTTGGCAGAAATTCCTTCAACATGAATAAAAGAACGAAAATCAATCTTCACGTTCATTTTCTTCGATAGGTCGAAATAGGGAGATTTATCTGTCTCGGGTTTAGGTTGCGTAACCAAAATGGTCTTTACCTTCTGCTCCCGGGAATTTGTTCCGGTATTCTCTTCGGTTTGTGGATTCTTCTCAGAACTCATTGGTTACACCTTTATAAAATGTTTCGCACTGTTTTGATGATCAAGAAAACAGGCAGGGTTTCAAGCGTGCAAAAGTACAAAATCAAATGAAACTTCGACAGCGCTTCACTGCGAATTCCAGCGCCGATGCCAATCAATACACTAATCAAGTAAAAAAGCCCGAAAAGACCGAGCCCCGCCATCAATAAATACCCTGAAATTTCGCTTGCTGAAATCTTGATTCCCAGGCTAACCGGAATAAAAAGAACCCCTAAGAAGCAATTCATCATGATAATTCCGGTAATGTATTGACCTGCTTCTACCGTGCAATTGAAAAAATAACCCAACAATTGAATCGTGAAGAGTTTAAAACCCAAAATCCCAGCCCCAATCAAGAATAACTGCCAATATGCTGGCATGAAGGGCAGAAATGCAGTGCTGAGTTTAAAGTAACCAGCAACCTGGTAAATAAATACAGGCGATACGATTAGGAAGATCAATAGCATCAAAGCCAATGTGCGGCGATAAAGTAAGTTTTCTTCTTCACGAATTTTCCTAAATGAGTCTCGTTTGAGAAAGTTCATCAGAATATTTCTGATGGTTTTAGGAAATAATGTATTGACTATGGCTGCCAGAAAAAAAGCACAGAGCAATAGCGGCAAAATCCAACCCTCAGCGTCTGTTTTTCTTAACCGCGGTCGGAGTTCTTTTGTAAAGCTGGTATAAAAGAAGTTAGGCAGAATTTCTGGCTCTTCAACTGTAGTTTCAAGTTTGGGTTTTGAAGATTGAAAAGTGCTTTGTTTAGCCGTCGAACTATCTATCAATACTAAACTGTCTGAAGCAGCATTCGCAGTGATAACTGGTTGTAAGGAATCCTGAAACGTCTCGTTCCGCATAAGCATAGCGGCAAATGTAGTAAGATTTGAGCTGCATAAGCCACGGACTAAAGTCGCGACTGCATGGTAAATGTAAAGATGATCGCGAGGGAAAAGTTCAACTTTCCCCTTTTAACTTTTCCCTTTCAACTAAGACTCCCGATTCGCAATGTTCACATAATTCCTCTTCACAGCACCAGTATAAATCTGGCGAGGACGGGAAATTGGTTCTTTGTTGCCAATCATTTCTTTCCATTGGGCGATCCAGCCTGGCAAACGACCAAGCGCAAACATTACTGTAAACATTTCGGTTGGAATGCCCATGGCTTTGTAGATAATTCCAGAGTAAAAATCTACGTTTGGATAAAGTTTTCTTTCCACAAAATAAGGGTCGGAAAGGGCCGTTTCTTCTAGTTGTTTGGCGATATCGAGCAATGGGTCGGATACACCCAGCTTGTTGAGCATTTGGTCGCAGGCTTCTTTAATAATGGATGCTCTTGGGTCGAAATTTTTGTAAACCCGATGCCCAAATCCCATCAAACGGAAAGGATCGTTTTTGTCTTTTGCTTTGTTGATGAATTTGCTCACATCGCCACCGTCGTTGCGAATTTCCTCAAGCATCTCAATTACAGCTTGGTTTGCACCACCATGCAATGGGCCCCAAAGTGCGCAAATACCAGCCGAAATGGATGCATACAGATTTGCCTGCGACGATCCCACCATGCGAACGGTAGAGGTTGAGCAGTTTTGTTCGTGGTCGGCATGTAGGATGAGCAATTTGTCGAGCGCGTTTACGATAACAGGATCGATTTCGTAATCTTCCGTGGGCATGCCGAACATCATGTGGAGGAAGTTTTCTACGTAATTGAGCGAATTTTTAGGATACATTACCGGATGCCCAACTGAGTTTTTGTAAGCCCAAGCTGCGATTGTGCTAAATTTTGCAAGCAGGCGCACAATAGTGAGTTCGATAGCCTCTTCGCCACGATTTGGGTTGAGCGATTCAGGGTAAAAGGTCGATAAAGAACAGGTTATAGAAGCCACTACGCCCATTGGATGTGCCTTTGAAGGATACGCTTCATAGAAACGTTTCATGTCTTCGTGAATCAAGGTGTGGCGGGTGATGGAAGTAGAGAATTTTTCAAGTTGCGGTAAAGTTGGCAACTCGCCATAAATAAGCAAATAGGCAACCTCAATGAAACTCGATTTTTCGGCCAACTGCTCGATTGGATATCCGCGGTAGCGCAAAATACCCGTTTCTCCATCCAAAAATGTGATGTTACTTGTGGTCGCACCTGTGTTTTTATAGCCAGTATCGAGTGTGATGTACTCTGTTTGCTGACGAAGATTTTGGATGTCGATGGCTTTTTCGTTTTCCGAACCAGTGATTACCGGAATTTCATACGTTTTCCCATCGAGGATTAAAGAGGCGTTTGAGCTCATATTGTACTTTGATTAAATCTTGATTTTGATTCGACTAAAGTAGTAAACACAATGAAAGGTTATCTGTTTTTTAACTACAAAAAGATTCAAAATGTTGGTCGAAAATCAACCAACTAAATTCTACCCGATCTTTACCTTTGCGCTATGAAATTTCTGCAGAAATCGCTTCCATTTCTTTCCCGGCTAACATTGATTTTCACGTTTTTGGTTATTCTTGCAGGTAGCGTGGTACGTGTTACCCAGTCGGGAATGGGTTGCCCCGATTGGCCTAAGTGTTTTGGTTATTACATTCCACCAACCGATCCTGACCAAGTAAATTTCCATCCCAATCAAGCCTACACAAAAGGAATGATGGTAATTGTTAACGACACTCTTTGGAGAGCAAAGCAGGATTTTTCTGCAAAGGAATCATTCGACCGTACCTCTTGGGAAAAATATCCGAAGCATGATTACGCCGATTTTATCGTGTATCAAACATGGGTCGAATACATCAATCGTTTGTTAGGCGCTTTGTTGGGCCTGTTTGTTTTAGCTGTGATGATTGCGTCACTTTCTTACTGGAAATCCGATAAGCTCGTGCCTCTTTACAGTTTTGTGCTCCTCTTTTTAACTGGCTTTCAGGCATGGTTAGGCAAGTTGGTGGTTGATGGAAACCTTATTCCCCAATCAATCAGCATCCACATGTTGGCGGCTTTGTTGTTGTTGCTTTTTGTGCAATTGTTGTTGAATCGGTTGAAGCCATTCTCATCAGGTTCAAAGCCTGTCCCAACTTTGGGTTGGATTGCATTGGGAGCAGTGTTTTTAACGGTTATTCAGGTGCTTATCGGAACGCAAGTGCGTGAAGAGATCGATATGGTTGCAGAACAGTTCGGGCATCAAAATCGCGAATTATGGATCGATGGATTGTCGTCGGTTCTCACCTTGCACAAGGCATTTTCGATGGTACTTGTGGCAATCAACGGAATCTTAATTTACCAACTTTTACAGCAAAAAACGGCCTACAGAAGCAAACAAGCTAAATTTTTAGGTGCGTGTATCGCAACCGAAATCATATTAGGGATAGTGCTTAATTACTTCAATATTCCACAAGCAGGGCAATCGCTGCATTTGTTGGTTTCGTGTATAATCTTTTCGATTCAATTCGGTATTTTCATATCACTCCGCCAACAGAGAGGCGTTACTTCCAGCTAAGCGAGCCGATAAGATGGTCGATGTCTTTCCTGAAAAAGTTCACTACAGGGTTGAGAGAATCGGCGTTCGGACTTGCATTGAAATAGAGCGATCCGCGCAGGAAATGTTTCGAGCTATCGGTTAAGTGAAACTGTATTGCTGATGCAGCATTTCCGGTAACTTCATAAATAGTTCCGTACACGTTTGCTTCAGGGCGATTAACCAAGATTTCGGATATATCGTTGGCACGAACGGTATGTTTGTAGGTGATTGTGCGCGAATCTTCCAAAAGTTTAGGAAGGTTGCCATTAACAGGCAAATAACTAATATGTATTGTTCCTTTAAACTTAGGGAAAACGATATTTGGCCAACAAGGCTGATCGCGTCGCGGGTTGATTTCGAGATTTCCGTATGTTGGATATTCAAATACAAATGGGCAATCGCTCGTGTAGGCTTGGTATTTCTTTTCAGGGAAATCGATTCTAAAATATCCTCTCGGACGAGGAATGGCATTTTCTTCAGATCCGCAAGATGCGAACACGACCACCATCAATAAACCAAATATGAACCTCTGCATGCTTGCAAAGAAATGAAATTGCAACTTAGTAATCGCCGTTGCTAAAGTCATCTTCTGCCGAATGGTGGTGAAAGTCGTCTCTGCGGCCAGCCAATAGAGTAAGTGTATCGGCTACAACTTCAACGGAGTAACGTTTCACTTTGTCTTTGTCTTCCCAAGTGCGCGATCTGAGTTTCCCTTCAATATAAACGGTTGCGCCTTTTTTAACAATTTTTTCGGTTACTTCAGCAAGGCCTCTCCAAAGCACAATGTTATGCCACTCTGTTTGCTCGAGACGATTGCCGTCTTTTTTGTAGATTTCTGTTGTAGCTAATGGGAAGTTCGCTACACGCACTCCGTTTTCCAATACCTTAACTTCCGGGTCTTTTCCAACATTACCGATCAGAATCACTTTGTTAACTCCGGCCATATGCTAATCTTTTCTAAATAAGTATGAACAAATATAAAGATTATCAATCGCAAATACAGGCAGTTAAAATTTTCATCGGGTGTGTTCGCTCTGTTGAAATGTTATGCTGATAAGAGTGCTTTTAAAATATCAACACTGAGAGGTTTTTCTTGAAAGCCAAGTACATCGGGTATAGATTCGGCTCGGGTAATATCGGCTGGATCGATCGATGATGTGCAGATGTGCAATTTCATTTTCGATCGGGTTTCTACAGGCAAATTCATGAAGCCTTGCACAAAGCTCCACCCATCGTAAAGCGGCATGTTTAAATCTAGGATGATGAGTGAAGGTAAAGTTTGATTGTTTTTTACTTTTTCGAGTAACGCATTAAGCGAATCAAGCCCATCGTAGAAGAATTCGGTTGTGGTTTCTATGCCTGTTTTCCGAAGATTATTTTTGGTAATCATGTAAAACAGGTTGTCGTCATCAATGATCCAAACGAGCGGTATTTCCATTATTTTGGGAGATAAACGGTAAAGGTTGTTCCTTCACCAGGAGTGCTATTTACTTCGATTTTTCCACCGAGTGCTTCAATTTGATTTCGTGTGATAAACAATCCAATTCCTCGCGCATCTCGATTTCCATGGAAGGTTTTAAACATACCAAAAATTCGGTCTCCGTATTTTACAAGGTCTATCCCCATTCCGTTATCGCTGATTGAAAACCAGTTCTGTTTTTGAATTTCACCCGATTGAATCGTAATAATTGGAGGTATATCTGGTTTGCGGTATTTGATAGCATTTGAAATTAAATTCAGCACAATACTATCTAGGTACGCACGGTCGGTATTCACAACAAATTCTTCTGAAATCTGAAGATCTAAATGCACATCATTGGCTTTCACATCGAGCGCTATGGCTTGAATTGTTCGATCAACTACTTCTTTTAACTGAACCGTTTCTTTGTGAATATTTACCCTCGATTGAATGTTCAACAGTTCGTTGAGGTGTCGAAGTGTAGAGTCTAAATTCTTGCTCGACGACACGAGTCCATTTACAAATTGATGCCTTACTTCAGTTTCAGGATCTTCGGCTAAAATTGAAGCTATACCACTGATGTTGCTGGCATGCGATCGGATATTGTGTGAAACAATGTAGGAGAAATTGAGTAGCCTTTTGTTTTGTTCGCTCACAATATTCAATGCCTCAGTAGTTGTTTTTTCTTGTTCCTTTCGATCTGTAATATCACTTAAGGTGTAAGCGACCAGTGTTTCATTATTTGATGGACCGTTGATGCGAACAGCATTTGTGAGTAAAACGGCAATGCTACCATCAGCTAATGGATGAATCAACTCGAAAGATTCTTTAAATCCAATTTTAATCATTTCATTGTAGCCAACATCCTTGCTTCCATTAAGAAACGGCGGAAAAAGTCTGTTGAAACTGAGCTTCTGCAATTGTTGCAACGAGCAGTTCATTAAGTTTGAGATGTACTTATTGGCATAAATTATCTTCTCTGCTTTATTCACGATAATGGCTCCAAAAGCCGCATTTTCAAAAACAATTCTAAATCTATCGCGGTCGTTTTCCCATTGCACTCGCGAAAAAACATTGCAAATAATTTCACTTGCTAGTTTGAGTAATGTAGCCTCGTTTTCTGTCCATTGTTTTTGTTTAACCACTGAGTCGAAGCCATAAAATCCTGCAATTTTTCGGTTCACCACCATCGGTAATACGAAAAGCGATTTAATATCTTGCGATCGAAGCAATTCTTTTAAAAACTCCAGCTCTGTTGGCAAATTATCTACATCGGGAATATATATTTCTCGGTTGGCAAGAATCTGGTCGGTCCACCATTGAAGATCGCTGAAATTTATCCCTTTTAAATTGTCGATTTGTGGTTCAATACCTTGAGCACACCATTCGAAGGTGTTGTCCATGGTTTGTTCCTCATCATTGAACTCGAAAATATAGCTGCGGTCAACCGCGAAGAACTGCCCGATTTTTTCAAGAAAGGCCTGCAAGAACAGGGTTATTTGAAGGGAGTCTGCGAGGATAAATTTAGAGGTGAAATCAGAAAGCAATCTGTAATATCGAGCTTGATTGTCTCGTTCGAACTCAGATTTTTTCTCTTTGGTAACGTTTCGAACAACAGACAAAACGCGGTCGTTGTCAAGGGAGGTATATCGAGCTTCGAAATGCTGAATTTCATTTGCAATGGTTAAAGTGTATTGGTAAGGATCAACAACGCCACCCGACGCAGTTACCTTTATCATGTGCATAACTGCTTTTGCTTCATTTTCATCTAGAAATCCTTGAATATTGGCTCCAATTACCTGATC
Source organism: Flavobacteriales bacterium (assembly GCA_040403315.1). Classification (GTDB taxonomy): domain Bacteria; phylum Bacteroidota; class Bacteroidia; order M30B66; family M30B66; genus CAMCXT01. The sequence continues at coordinate 48,124 of JBBAKX010000001.1, read as the reverse complement.
ATCAGGCAGATCTAGGTGCTGTTTTTCAGGCAAGTAGAACTCAAGGATAGTACCATCGGTTTTTAAAATAAACAACTGATCGGGCAGGGTATTTACAATTGCCTTAAATCGCTTTTGTTGATCAAGGATTTCGAGGTTTATCTTTGATGCTTCCGAAACGTCTCGCTGCAGAGAAATGAAATTCGTATGTACTCCATTTTCATCGAAGAGAGGATATATTTGAACAAAGCCATGGTATGCCTCGCCATTTTTTCGGTAGTTGATGAGCGTGCATTCGGCTTTTACCTTTTTCGCAATGGCATCACGAAATATTTTTCGTTTTTCATCTTCAGTTCTTGGTCCTTGAAGCAAAAAACCGGGTGTTTTGTGAATGGCTTCGGCCAAGGTAAAACCAGTAATAAGCGTAAAGGCATTGTTCACCCATTCAATTTTACCAAATTTATCGGTAATCATAACTGAATTGTCTGTTTGGGAAGCAACAAGCGATAGTTTCAGAATTTCCTGCGCTTCTAGCTTTCTTTCTTCTTCTTCTTTTAATTTGGCGTAGGTTATTCCGGTTAGTTTGCAGAAAAAAGTAAACAATGCTAAATCTTTTTCGGAAAAAGCATTTACCGCTTCCGAAGTAATTCCTAAACAGCCAATGGTTTTACCGTTATAGTTTACCGGTTCGAAGGCGCGACTCCTAATATTAAAAGAACGCGCAGAATCTATCGAAATCCCTGAATTGTCTTCATGCGTATCGGGGATATAAAAACCTTTCCCCGTTTTGTACACGTAACCAGGATGCCTCTCTAAGGCAGTTTCTTCGGCCAGTTTTCTTTCTTCAGGAGAGAACCCTGAGGCCATCATCATTTTTAGTTTGTGCTCTCTTTCGTTGAAAAGATACATCCCAAAATATCCCTTTGGCATGTGGTGCACAAAAGAGCTTTCGACTATTTGCACCAATGCTGCAATGTCTTCTGCTGAGCCGAATTCTTCTATCAGCCGAGCACACAAATCAATATAAGAAACGTCAGAATTATTATCGGGCATCACTTTATCCTGTTAATCAATCACTTTAACTCTTAAGTCTTATAACTAGTTTCTGAAAATGTATTTTAATGTACAATGATATAAAATAGTATCTACTGAAGAAATTTTTCCGAACAATTATAGGCATACCATAAAATATAAGGACTGGGCATCTTGAAAATGAGCAATAACCCCTAAGGGCTATTGTTGCCATTTTAAATTTGGCTAAAGCGCTTTACTCATTTTAAATTCTGCAAATGCTTAATCGTGTTAAAAGCCTTCTAAATAGCGCGTAATTGCCCGTGGGAAGGCCAATTCATCAAGTCGATCTGCCGAAACCGACTCATAATTTTCCCAAAACTCTAAAGGCAGATTGTTGCCTTCGAAATGATGAAAGCCAATAATGAGTTCACGGTGTGTGAGTAGATGGCGGATATCGGTTTTCGATTTTACCATCCTAAGGTTTTCGCATCCTGGAATTTTGAGCTCATGCAATTCGGTTCTGTTGTTGGTTTCGAGCATTGGGAATTGATAGAGCCCTTTCCAAATGTCGTTTTGCGCTCTTCGGGAAACCAATACCTTATTTTGTGCATCGGTAAAGATGATGAAGTGCAAATACCTTGTTTTCACTTTCGTTTTTTCGCCTTTCACAGGAAATTCATGCTGACGACCATTGGCAAATGCTCCACAATGCTGGCGAATCGGACAAATATCACAGCTTGGATTTCGAGGCTTGCATAGCGTAGCACCCAACTCCATCATGGCTTGGTTGTATGCACCTGGATCTTCGGTTTGAAGCAGCAAGTTGCTTATTTCTTGAATTTTCCTTTTCCCCGGAGGGAGAAGTGGATTTTCTTCAACCTCGAAAAGCCTTGCCACCACGCGGTTCACGTTCCCGTCGACGGCAGCATGAGGCAAACCATAAGCGATGGAAGCAACAGCAGCAGCAGTGTAATCGCCAACTCCTTTCAAGCTACGGATGTCTTGATATGTGTTTGGGAACATCCCTTTGTGTACTGCTACTACCGTTTTTGCTGCAGCGTGCAGGTTTCGAGCCCTAGAGTAATAACCCAATCCTTGCCAACTTAGTAGAACATCTTCCTCTGAAGCTTTTGCCAAATCGGAAACTCTAGGATATTTTTCTGTGAACTTGTGGTAATATGAAGTGCCTTGATCGACTCTCGTTTGTTGCAGGATGACTTCCGATAACCAAATGAAGTATGGATTCTGAGAATTTCTCCAAGGAAGATTGCGTTTATTTTGATGGTACCAAGCAACCAAAAGGGTAGAAATGGGGTGATTATTCATAAGCTAAGTCAACAACGACGGGCAAAATAATGTTTTCCAAAAAACATTTTCTTAGAAATGTAAAACGCATATCTTTGCATCCCGTTTTTAAAAACGCTAACATCCACAGTTACAAATCAATCAAACATAATCAAACAGCCATGACCAAAGCTGAAATTGTTGCAGAAATTGCTGAGAAGACCGGAATTGAAAAAGTAACCGTTCAGGCTACTGTTGAAGCATTCATGAAAAGTGTAAAGACGAACCTTTCACAAGGTAAAAATGTTTATCTGCGTGGATTCGGAAGCTTCATCGTAAAAAAACGTGCTGCTAAGAAAGGCCGTAACATCTCTAAAAACACCACCATCGTTATTCCTGAACATTTCATCCCTTCTTTCAAGCCAGCTAAAACGTTTGCTGAGAAAGTGAAGAAGTCTGTTAAGGCTTAAGCATTTTTACCCTGATGAATTCTCGTCAACTGATTGTTGTTTCTGCATGTGTACTGATTGGAGCCGCTGTGTATCTCTTGCCGAGAAATGCTGAGCACAATCATGAAGATCATGCGCAGGAATCAGTTGAAGGGAACGCATCATTCGAGTCGCAACTCGGGGCAGTAAAAAAGCAAACGTCTGCCGAAGTATTGGCAGGCATTGAGTTCTTTGAAGGGAAGTTGAAATCTGAGAACGGACAAGCAAAAGTGCAGTGGCTGGATTCTTTGCGCTCGGTTTGGGACCGACAAATGCGTCCAGGTATTGCTGCTGAGTATGTGCTTCAAAAGGCCGAAATCCTTAACAACGCAGCATCATGGAAAGATGCAGGTATTCGTTTTTTAGGTATTTCTCGATTTTTTGAAGGTGCCGACAAAGATGCGCTTTCAAACCGTTCAGTTTCTTGTCTTGAAAAAGCGCAGAAAATGGCTCCTGAAGATGTTGAAATCAAAACACAACTAGGCATTGCTTATGTTGAAGGAAGTGCTCAACCAATGCAAGGCATCACGCTCTTGCGGGAAGTTGTAGCTGCCGATTCAACAAATACAGATGCACAGCTTAGCCTTGGCTTTTTTTCTATGAAAAGTGGCCAGTACGATAAGGCCGTGAAACGTTTCAAAACTGTCATCAAACTTCGTCCGGATCTTCCAGAAATGTATCTCTATCTTGCAGATGCACTTTCGATGGAAGGCAATAAAGATGCAGCCCTAAAAGAGCTCGACAAATTGACCAAAATCTCCAAAGATACGATCCTCCTCAACGAGGTTAAATCGCGGAGAGCAAACATTTTACAGAACTAATTTTTAAAAAATTCATTCATCATGCCAAGCGGAAAAAAGAGAAAACGTCATAAGATGGCCACTCACAAGCGCAAAAAGCGTCTGCGTAAAAACCGTCATAAGAAGAAGTAATCCGTCTATCGGATTTCTTAGAGTTCGGATTTCTTACTACTCAATATTGACACCTACCTCTGAAGGCTGGAGCCACTGGCTCGCGACCTCATTGGTTTTGTATTTATCCGGATTCCTTATACAAAGAAGTTTGTGAACAAGGAACTTGTCATCACTGCTACAGGCAGCGAAGTTGTTATAGCACAACTTGAAGACCGCAGACTTACCGACCTGAACCGCGAAAAAAGCAACAATAGCTTTGCCGTAGGGGATATTTATTTAGGTCGTGTGAAGAAAGTTATGCCCGGTCTTAACGCTGCTTTCGTGGATGTTGGATATGAGAAAGATGCATTTTTGCATTACCTCGATCTGGGTCCGCAGGTCCAGTCGTTGCTGAAATACATTCAGCAAGGTCAGGCCAACAAGCTTGCTAATTCATCGCTGGCCGATTTTACCAACGAAACGGATATTCGAAAAGACGGGAAAATTTCAAACGTTTTATCGAACAACATGAATATCCTCGTGCAGATTGCAAAGGAGCCGATTTCAACCAAAGGGCCTCGGATTAGTTCCGAACTTTCATTGGCTGGTCGGTATCTTGTATTGGTTCCATTTTCCGATAAAGTTTCGGTCTCACAAAAGATCAAGGATTCGGAAGAGAAGAATCGCTTAAAACGTCTCATTCAAAGCATTCGTCCGAAAGGGTTTGGTGTAATTATTCGCACCGTTGCAGCCAGTAAAAAGGTTGCTGAACTCGATCAAGATTTAAACGAACTTGTGCAACGCTGGCAGCAGTTGGTAGAAAATTTGCCGACAGCCCAGCCCAAATCGAAAGTGCTCGGAGAAATCCGCAGAACTTCGGCTTTGTTGCGCGATGTGCTCAACGATTCTTACCAAAACATAACTGTTGATGATCAATCGATCTACAACGAAGTGCGCAGTTATATTTCGCACATCGCTCCCGACAAGGAAAAGATTGTAAAACTCTACAAAGGCAAAGAATCTGTATTTGAAGAATTCGGAATCGACCGGCAGATTAAAGCTGCTTTTGGGCAAAATGTTAGCCTGAAAAGTGGTGCATATTTGATCATTCAGCATACTGAAGCTATGCATGTGATCGATGTGAACAGTGGGCACCGAAACCGTTCCGACAATGACCAAGAAACCAATGCGCTCGATACCAATCTTGAGGCTGCGGTAGAAATCAGCCGTCAATTGCGTCTCCGCGATATGGGTGGAATTATTGTGATCGACTTTATCGATATGCATTCTCCGGTTAACCGGAAATTGTTGTTCGATAAATTGAGAGAGGCCATGTCGCAAGACCGGGCTAAACACACCATTTTGCCTCCAAGTAAATTTGGGCTCATCCAAATTACTCGCCAGCGGGTTCGCCCAGAAATGGTGATTGAAACGCTTGAAAAGTGCCCATCTTGCAACGGAACTGGCGAAGTTCAATCATCGATGCTCATTACCGACGACATCGAAAACAATCTCCGTTACATCGTAACAGAACAAAACCAGAAAGGTGTAAAGCTTTGGGTGAATCCTTACTTGGAAGCTTACATTAAGAAGGGGTTGCCTTCGCTTCAAATGCGCTGGTTTTTGAAATACAAAATTTGGGTTAAGGTTAAAGCTGTACCATCATACCACTTCTTGGAGTATCACTTTCTAAATAATCAGGAAGAAGAAATCAAATTGTAACGATGGGGAAATCTTTTCCTTATATTAAACCGGTGAAACGCAGAGCAGTCATTCGCCGCGATTCACCGGTTTTTATTACTCTATCAACACATTCAATCCGCGGAATTCTTCATTTACTATGATTTGGACTGCTCTTTCGAGGTGGATTCTGCGCTTTAGGCTTCCCATTTTATTGGTTATCGGCGCCATTACTGTGGTGATGGGTTACTATGCTTCAAAAGCAGAAATGACCTACACAATGGCACAGATTCTCCCTACGGATGATCCGGAGTATCTTGCTTATCAGGATTTTAATAAACGTTTCGGACAGGATGCCAACATCATGGTAATTGGTTTCGAAACCGACAGTCTTTTTGAGCTCCTAGTTTTTCGCGATTGGATGAAAACCGGGCAGGAGCTTCGCAAGATTGAAGCCGTGAAGAATGTCCTTTCGGTTGCGGGCATTTACAACCTCACCCGAAACGATTCAACGCAAAAGTTCGATGTAGCTCCGTTGATCAGCCAAATTCCCGAATCTCAGGCTGAGCTGGATAGTCTGAAAAACATCATTTTATCTCTTCCATTTTACCGTGAATTGCTCATTGCTCCATCTGGAAATGGTCGCTACGCCACGTTAATGCTTATTACGCTCGATCAAGAGAGTATCGACCGGAAAGACCGCAAAGAACTGATTGAACATATCGCTGAAATTGGCGATTCGTTTGGCAAAAAACACGATTTGGTGATCCACTATTCGGGTTTACCGCATATCCGAACGCTCAACTCTCTGAAACTCCGCGATGAATTGGTGATGTTCCTATGGATGTCGCTGCTCATCACCGCCATAGTACTTTACATCTTCTTTAAGTCGGTGAAGGCCATTGTTTTCCCAATGCTTGTTGTGGCACTCAGCGTAATTTGGTGCATAGGTACTTTGTCGATGTTAGGGTATAAAATTACCATTCTCACGGCTTTGATTCCTCCATTGATCGTGATTATTGGGATACCCAATTGTATTTTCCTCACCAACAATTTCCACCGCGAGTACAAAGGTCACGGTAATAAAATCAAGGCAATTTCTCGTGTTTTACAGCGAATCGGGAATGCTACATTCCTTACCAACTTCAACACTGCACTAGGCTTTGTAACCTTCGCGTTTACCGACAGTGAATTGCTTCAAAGTTTTGGCGTTCTCTCTTCGATCAATGTAATGCAGGTGTTTTTCCTGAGCATCACCGTACTGCCGATTTTCTATTCATACATTCAGCCACCGAAACCTAAACAAACCAAGCATCTCGACAACAAACGGATGCAAGTGGTGGTGGATTGGCTCATCAACATGGTTACGCATCGCCGCAAATTAATTTACATCCTAACGGCTGTGATTGTTGGTGTGAGTATTTGGGGGATGACAAAAATCAGAACTACTGGAAATTTCACCGACGATATTCCAGATTCGGATAAGATGATTGTGGATCTTAAGTTTTTCGAGACGCACTTTCACGGTGTGATGCCGTTTGAAATTACGATCGATACCCGGAAAAAGAATGGAGTGATGAAGCTTTCGACTTTGAAAAAAATCGAACAGCTTCAGCAGGAACTTCGGAAATACCCTGAATTTGCTCGACCGCTCTCGATCGTGGAAGTGATCAAGTTTTCGAAGCAAGCTTTTTATGGCGGTGATTCAACAGAATACAAATTGCCAAACAGTGAAGAGATTGCGTTCCTGCTTCCTTATGCGCAAAATACCAATCTAAAATCCTCCACTACCGCTTCTTTCCTCGACAGTAACAAGCAGGTAACCCGCATCAGCGTTCAGATGGCCGATATCGGCACAACCGAGATGGAAAAGATCTCCAAAGAAATTCGCCCCAAGGTGGATTCACTTTTTCCATTAGATAAATTCGATGTGAATTTCACAGGAACGAGCATAATCTTTCTAAAGGGAACAGATTACTTAATCGAAAACCTGCTTTTGAGCTTATTGGCAGCTATTATTTTGATTTCGGGACTGATGTATTTCATGTTCTACTCATTTAAAATGCTTTTGATTTCGGCAATTCCGAACGTGATTCCGCTGCTGTTTACCGCAGGTTTAATGGGTTTCTTTGGAATTTCTCTGAAGTCATCCACCATATTGGTTTTCAATATTGCTTACGGAATCACCGTCGACAGTGCGATTCACTTCTTTTCGCGTTACGGGCTCGACCTCAAAGCGCATGGAAATAAAATCCGCCCAGCCGTTTTCGATGCTATGAAAGACACTTCAATAAGCATCATCTATACCTCTATCATTTTACTGTTGGGTTTCTGTATTTTTATTTTCTCCAGTTTTGGAGGAACGATTGCTTTGGGATTCCTGATTTCTGTTACTATTTTCGTCGGACTATTTACCAACCTATTGTTGCTTCCAACCTTGCTACTTTCTTTGGATAGAGCGTTCGCCATAAAGGCCTACAAAGAGCCACTAATCATGGTATTTGATGAGGAAGAAGACATTGAATTGGATCATCTGACTATCCGCAAGGACGAAAACGAAAACTAACGTGAAAGGAATCATTCTCGCCGGAGGATCCGGTACTCGATTGCATCCGCTAACTCTCGCAGTGAGCAAACAACTGATGCCGGTTTACGATAAACCAATGATTTATTATCCGCTGTCGACGCTCATGTTGGCAGGGATTCGTGAAATACTTATTATTTCTACACCGCACGATTTACCCCACTTCAAGAAATTGTTAGGCGATGGAAAATCTTTAGGTATGGATATTAGTCACGCTGAACAAGCTGTTCCAAACGGACTTGCACAAGCATTTGTGATTGGTGCTGATTTCATAGGAAACGATAAATGCGCGCTCGTTTTGGGCGATAACATTTTTTATGGTGCTGGAATGTCGCGTCTCTTGCAAAGCATTAATGATCCGGATGGAGGAGTTGTGTTTGCTTACCATGTTTCAGATCCGGAACGCTACGGTGTGGTTGAGTTTAACGATCAACAGCAAGCCATTTCTATCGAAGAAAAACCGGCAGAACCGAAATCGAATTTTGCTGTTCCTGGTTTGTATTTCTACGACAACTCGGTGGTTGAAATTGCCCGAAACTTAGAGCCATCTGCCCGCGGCGAATACGAAATTACAGATGTCAATAAGCACTATTTGCAAGCTGGAAAACTCAAAGTCGGTGTTTTAGACCGCGGAACAGCTTGGCTTGATACAGGCACCTTCGATTCGTTGATGCAGGCTGGTCAGTTTGTTCAAGTAATTGAGCAACGCCAAGGCTTGAAAATTGGCTGTATCGAAGAAGTAGCCTGGAGAATGAAATTCATCAACGACGCCCAATTAGAGGCGCTTGCACTACCATTACGCAAAAGCGGATATGGCGATTACTTGATAAACCTCTTGAAAGGACGATGACACGTATACTCATTACCGGTGGAGCCGGATTTGTTGGAAGCTGTTTGGCTGATAAACTAGCGGAAAACCCAGAAAACATGATTGTGGTGGTGGATAATCTCCGCACTGGAGAAATTGTTAAAGTGCCAAACTCACGCCATAACAATGTTCATTTTATTAAATGCGACACCAACGATTACGCTGATATTTCGGCAGTTTTCTTCGCATGGAAATTCGACTTTGTTTTTCATTACGCCGCGCTCGTTGGCGTTTTGAGAACCTTGCAAAATCCGGTTGCAGTACTCGACGATATTGCTGGAATCGAAAATGTGCTGAAGCTTTCTAAAAACACTGGTGTGAAACGCGTGTACTTCTCATCTTCATCGGAAGTTTACGGAGAGCCAGTAGAATTTCCTCAGAATGAGCACACTACGCCACTCAATTCAAGATTGCCTTACGCCATCGTGAAAAATGTTGGTGAAGCTTATCTGCGTTCGTATCAAAAGGAATTTGGATTGGAGTATACTATTTTCAGGTTCTTCAATACTTTCGGACCAAAGCAAAGCCGCGATTTCGTGATTTCGAAATTTTTCCGCATGGCAACACAAAATGAGCCTATCACAATTTATGGCGATGGGTCTCAAACACGCACTTTCTGTTACATCGACGACAATGTGGAGGCTTGCACACAAGCATTTTACCGCAACGAGTATGTGAATGATGTAGTAAATGTTGGTGGAACCATCGAAATTCCAATTCTTCAAGTGGCCGAAACGATTATTCGTGTGGTTGGTTCTAAATCTGAAATCCGATTCCTAGATCCTCTCGAAGAAGGCGATATGACCCGCCGTAAGCCAGATACCACCAAAATGATGAAATTAATGAATCGTCCTTTGGTAACATTTGAAGAAGGATTACAACGAATCGTTCAAAATACCAGCTATATTCTTTGAGCCAGGAAATAAAAGCGTTACAAGAGAAAATTGCCATTTCTGTTGCTGCACTTGAATTTCCTCAGCAGCCAGCAGATCTTTACGATCCTATTCGATACACACTCGAACTAGGAGGCAAACGTATGCGTCCTGCACTTGTGCTGATGGGATGTTCGCTTTTTAGCCGCGACCTCGATGCTGCAATCAACCCAGCGCTGGGAGTGGAGATGTTTCACAATTTTACTTTGCTGCACGACGATATCATGGACAATGCTCCGTTGCGCAGAAATAAGCCCACCGTTTTTTCGAAATGGAATACAAATGTTGCCATCCTTTCGGGAGATGTAATGTTTGCAGAGTCGTTTCGATTGGTTTCTGATGCTCCGGCGCCAGTATTAAAGCCAGTTATTGACGTGTTTCTGAAAGCTGCCATCGAAGTGTGCGAAGGGCAACAATGGGATATGGATTTCGAATCGCGCAGCAATGTGAGTATTCCGGAATATCTCAACATGATTCGTTTCAAAACAGCTGTATTGTTAGGTGCTTCCTTGCAAATTGGCGCTTTGTGCGGAGGAGCAAATCCAAAAGACGCACAATTGCTCTATGATTTTGGTTGCGCCTTGGGTGTGGCATTTCAAATTCAAGATGATGTTTTGGATGTTTATGGCGACCCTGATAAATTTGGCAAGCAGGTAGGTGGCGATATTATATCGAACAAGAAAACTTGGTTGAAACTTCGTGCTCTTGAAAAAGCGAACGAAGCACAACTTGCTGAATTAACCAACTATTACAGCGGAGAAGCTTTCGATCCAATTGAAAAGGTAAATGCTGTTCGGTCAATTTTCGACGCGAATGATGTGAAAGTTGAAGCAGAAACACTCATGCAGCAATATTTGCACGAATCACTCGACTCGTTAGAAAACGTAAACGCATCAGCATCAGTAAAAGCGCTTTTAGAAGGCTTCGCTCGTGAACTGATGCAACGTCAATTCTAGAGCATCAGGCCCAAACCTTGGTGCCTTCAGTACAATTTTTACAAATGCCGATTTCTTGTCGGTTGCTTAAAACTGAACGGCGGAAATGATCGTACTCGGTGCTTTTCCAAACAGTCTTAAAATCATCAATTCCAGCATTTCCCAAAGTATGAAGTGCATCTTTGTCGAAACAACAAGGAACCACTTTTCCGTCCCAAGTAAACACGCAACCTTGCCACATTCTCCAGCAGTGGTTCTCCATTTTATTTTTCAACTTCCATTTGCCATCTAAACCTTTGCGGTAACGTGAGTATTTAGGATTTTCGGGAATGAGCGGATTTCCATTTTCGAAATCGTACACTTGGGCTGTTTTGAACCGCACTTCATCCACCCCTAAATCTTTGGCCAATTGCAGTACTTCATCGGTTTGGTGCTCATTAGGCTTTACTACTAGAAACTGAAATATCACATGAGGAGTTCGGCTTTTCAGACGTTTCCGTGCTGCGATGATTTCCTTTGTGCCTTCAATGACCTTCTCTAGTTTTCCACCGATGCGGTACTGCTGATAGGTTTCTTGCGAGGTTCCGTCGATCGAAATGATGAGGCGATGAAGCCCTGAACGCACCGTTTTTTCGGCATTTTCGGCATTGAGGTAATGTGCATTTGTCGATGTAGCTGTATATATCCCGCGTTGAGCGGCGAAACCAATCATTTCATGAAGATCGGTATTGAGAAACGGCTCGCCTTGGAAGTAAAAGTTGATCGAAGCCAATCCGGGCCTTAGTTCGGTAACCAACGACTTGAAAAATTGAGGTTCCATCATTCCGGTCGGCCGACTAAAAGCGCGCAATCCGCTGGGGCATTCGGGGCATCTCAAATTGCAGGATGTTGTTGGTTCAACCGAAATATTGAGTGGCATACCATGGTGCATGACCTTTCCACGCCATCTCGAAAGATAGAAGGAAGCAGATAGTCGCAGCGCATTTAACGCCAAACTCCACCTGAAAAGACGCATCATTTTTAGCCGGTCGTGCTGCATAATTTGAGGATGTGAATCTAATGTTCAAAATTCAATGTACGTGAACAATTTTTCAGAGCGTTTATTCCTACATTTGAATGAATCTATAGTCATGAAAAAACTTATACCATTCTCCATTGCCTGCATCGTTATTGCTGTTGCGGGAATTATTAATGCACCAGAAACGCATTCTCGTCCAGAAGGAGCACCCGTTCAAGCTTCTGGCGCTCCTGCCGACAACAACCGTACTTGTGCTACATCTGGCTGCCACAGCGGTTCAGCATCCGATCGTGATGGCTTAATCACTTCAAATGTTCCTTCAACTGGTTACATTCCTGGAGAAACCTATACAATGACTGTTTCAATTACTGAAGCGGGCATTTCAAAATGGGGCTTTCAAGCTACTGCACAAAATAGTGCTGGCGATTTGCAAGGCACTTACACCCTTACTAATGCTGCACAAACTCGTTTAGCTGCAGGAACCAATGGAAATAAATATGTAACCCACACTGCTGCTGGAAACAGTGGTTCAACGGGAAGCAAAACTTGGTCGTTCGATTGGACGGCTCCAGCAGCTGGAACCGGAACAGTCAATTTCTACAACGCAGTAATGGCATCCAACAACAATGACGGCACTTTGGGTGATTTGGTTTACAAGGACCAATTGGTATTGGAAGAAGATTTAACAGCTTCAGCAGCTTCTGCTTCGGCAGCATTGTCTTTCAATGTATTTCCAAACCCAACCAGCGGACAAGAAATTGTAGTTACATCCTCTAAGTCTTCGCAGCCATCTCGTTTGGTTATTTACAATGCACTTGGTGGCATCGTAAAGAGCGAAAATTTTGCTGCGGGCCAGCACAAAGTGGATGTGTCGAAAATCCCTGCAGGCTTGTATTTCATATGGCTTGATCAAGCAGGCGAAAAATCAATGAAGCGTTTCATTAAGCAGTAAATATTTCTTTTTACATATTTGAAAGCCGTTCCTAAACAAAGGGGCGGCTTTTTCTTTTTCATGGAAGCAATATTTATCGTGATTCTACATTTCAGTAATTTGCGGTCAATCTGGTGAGTTATGATTTCCCAAGTTTTTCAATACATCCGCAATCAATTCAAACCTAAGCTGAAAAGCTCGGTCGGACTTGAAACGGAAATGCTCGTAAGGAACCACCAAGAGAAACAGCAATACCGCGATTGGATCCAAAAAGGGAATCACCAAGAATTGCTCAAGAATATTTACACGTCTTTCACGCTGAGCAAGTTGTCGGTGATGGGCGATTTGCCGCTAACGTATTTTAAGGGGAAAAACAGATCACAAATTTTGCTGCATTTTATCGATCCATTTGGGAAAACAGTGTTCCCATTGTTGCAGGATTATTTCCGCGATCGAATTGTTCGGGTGGGCTACCAAGTGTTTTTAAGTGAACGCCAAACCGTTGAACGGATGGGTTATTTGAGCGGTGTTGAGCGCCATTTACTTCGTCCTCAGGTTCCACCTTTTAGTGTGAGCGACAAGCCCGAACAGCTTTACGGAAACATCGAAATTGCCGTTCATTATGCTGATGAAAGGCCACTTTACTTAAGTATTGTTGCAGAAAAACTAAATGAACAAACCCACAACAAGCAATATCCATTCGATGAATTGGCGGAGATCCTTTTTATCTGATCGCCTGTTTTGGATATTGCTGCTGGTTGGAAGTTCTCAGATTTCTGCGCAGCCCTTTACTCCAGGATATATATTGAACATTGAAGGAAAGCCAGAGATTAAAATTCTCGATGGCGACTGTTATTCGCTCTTTCAAAACTGGAACACAGATGAAGTTGAATTACCTGATTTGTCTGATGGAATTCCCGATGATTCGCTTTTAGCAACCAGTTGGGAATATGATCAGTTGCTAGGCATGGAAACCAACCAACCTTTCAACACATTTTTGCCTGGGTTTGGAAAATCAAGCGCCCTGTTTAATCCAAGTGTTTTTGCAAATCTTCTTTGGTTCGACCCATCAATCAAACCTTCTGCTCGATGGGATACAACCTACTATACGACCACAAGCTACTCGTGCAATGGAGGTATGTGGATGTACAACCATTGCAACGCCATTCATTACAACGACAAGAATGTTCCCGATTCGATGATCAATTTTCGGATGGTTTATATCGAAGATAAGCAGAAATTCATCCCTGAAGCGGGATTTAGTATGAAGAGCAACAAGAAGGGTTTGGTTGAAACAATCAAGGTTTCAGACTTTATGCCAGACGACGATAAGTATGTTTCTTATTTCGCAGGCAGAATAGATTTCAAGTACAACCGTAAAGGGAAGTTGATTCGAGTTGTTTCTTCCAACATACCAGAACCGCCGAAAATCGATCCAGATTGGATGTTGAGTCAGATGCGAAAAGTGCATCAAGATCCGCTACAAAATGTAGCTTTCGATTCGTTGAACCTTAGTTTAAAATCCGAAAATCGGCGAGATGGAATCACGGGTTGGTTGGAGTTAATTTACGAAGACGATCGCTTCGTTGAAAGCTGGAGTTTCACTGATATGTATTCTCAAGTTTATTGCGTGAAAGCCGAATACACCAACAACTTGCTTTCGATGTTTACCACATTCAGCACGCCAATCAATTTCACGAACAGCCATTTCAGCTACAATAGCCAGAATAAGCTACAAGGAATCACGGTGGAGTCGCAGTTTGGAGACACCAATGATCTCACAAACTACAATCCTGTGGAAGCCCAGCTCGTGTACAACCTGAAAGGTGAGTTGTGTGGGTTTCAAAGTAAGAGCTCTGTAACCCTGGATTAAAATCTAGGGATGCGGGGAGAAGAGTGGTCAGAAAGTCCAGTGTGGGTTTCGTCTCCGGCTGGTACTCCCTTGCAGCCTGGGACTTCAGTCCCAGGAAAAAAAATCAACATTTATTTATAATCTTCAATTGAGGGCCCTAACTACCCTTCCAACTCCTTCAAACCAGCTTTCATTTGGTTGAGGTATCTACCGTACAAATAATGTAGCGTCCATTTTAAGTAATAGTACACACCAACGAGAACGCCAAGAATTAAAGCCAATCTGGCCCAAACTGGCATGAACGCCATTTCGAAATAAGGCACCATCGGGTCGTTGGGTTCATCGGCAACTGTGTAGCCAATATATCCGCCAATCAGCATGGCAATTGGTATGGCGATGAGCATGCTCCGTTTGTAAAAGTTGAGGAATGTTTCCACCGTGTCTACAAGCGATTGCAGCCAGTTTTTTAGGGCGTCGCTTTGTTGGTCGCGTAGTTTTTTAATTTTCCGGTAAACCGGGATGAAGAGCAAGCTTTGCAGAATGAGCACCACGATTATGATTGCGGCAAACCACTTAAACGAAGTGGCACCTTGGTATTGAATTGCAAACACCAAGGAAGCTCCTGCGGCAATTACAGCAAAAGCGAGTTCTATCATCATGTTACGAAGCACTTTTTCAATGGCCGATTTTCCTTTCTTGTGGATGATGCGGGCAATTTCTGCAGTGCTTTCGCTAGGCAAACTGCTGTTATGTTTGTTAAACAAGTTTTTAAATTCTTCCAGTTCCATAGCTTAGTTGAATGTTGAAACTTGTTGTTTAAGTGCAGTACGGATTCTGTTCATCTTTACAGCAACGTGATTTTCTGTCATGCCGAGCATTTCACCAATAGATCGATAATCTAAATCGTCGAAATACAACGATACAATCGCTTTGTCGATGTCGTTTAATGTAGAAATTGCTTTGTACATGATTTCGAACCGATGTTTCTCCTCTTCATCGAGCGATTCGGAGATGTCGAGCTTGAAGTCGATGGGTTTGATTTCAGGCTGCCGTTTCCACTTTTTAAATCTCGAAACGGCTGTGTTGATCGCAACTTGATACAACCAAGTACTGAACTTTGCTTCACGTCTGAAGCGTGGCACTGAGCTCCAAGCCTGCATCAAAATTTCTTGAAACAGATCATTTCGATCGTCGTGGTTCTGACAATACAAATAGCAAATCTTTCGGATGATGCCCTGGTGATGGCTAATCAACGAAACGAACTCTTGCTCTTCCAAAGCTTTAGAGGGGCTTTACTGTGTAACCAGCTTTTCTCAACAAACTAATCACTCCTTCATTTCCACCCAAATGTCCTGCTCCCACTGCGAAAAGTGTGGCCTTTTCGGGCATTATGGTTTGCATTTGTTTCACCCAATTCTTGTTTCGGTTGGTGAGAAGTAAATCGAGGTACTTATCTAAGCCATATGTAGGATCGGCCATCAATTTCTGCATATCGTTGAGGTTTGCCGAACGGTAAATGGCCAACATTTCGTCGGTTTCTTTCTTGAATTTATCGGTTTCGGTGATGTAACTGTACAACATGTCGGCTTGAACTTGATATGGAATCTTGTCGAACACTTCCATTTGATCGCTCACTTTTTCTAAACCAATCACTTCCTTTTTGGCATCTCCAGCCAATTTCGATAAGGTCATTTCTGGTGATCCCGGATTGCAGCCTAAAACCGATGGATACAAAACACTGGAAGCAACCATCGGCTTGAGGCCCGAAAGCAACTTTAACGAAATACCAGTTGTTGCCGTGAAAAGGCTGTCGGCGAGCTTGAACTTGGTTGAGCCTAGTAAGTCCTCGAGCATTTTGCCATCCTTCATGCCTGCAAGTGTTTGCATTTCGATCATCATGTTTGGATCGTCGAAGTCCAACTCAAGCGCTAACTGATCGCACGATTTCAATTTTTCTGCTGCCGCATCGGCAATGCTTAAATCACTTTCGCACAACAAGTGAAATGTGCCGAATAGATAACTAGGTTTTTTTAGGTTTTTACCTGTAACTTCCCACAACAATGAGTTATTGGTGCTCGATTGAGCTGTGATGTTAATCCATCCTCCGAAGGAGAAAACAATCAATAAACTGAGAATTTTCATTTTCATAATTTGATCTTTTTTGAGTGGTCTGTATCGCGATTTTTAAAAACATTACAAGGAAATTAATTTTTTGCGACAAGCTTCAGAATTTGTTGCCAATTCATGACTTGCATCACGCAACAAAGCACGCTGAATTGTTTAATTTCGCAACTTGTACATGAAGAAAAACGCTCCATCTTTTGACCAAATTTACATGAATCTCGCTTCTAACCTTGCGCTTCGGTCGCATTGTGTGAAGCAACAGGTTGGTGCAGTGTTGGCAAAAGACACCCGAATTGTTTCGTTGGGCTATAATGGTCCGCCAGCAGGAACGCACAATTGCGATGAAGAATGGCCCGAAACAGGATGCGCACGCGATCGAAAGGGCAGTTGTTATTTAGCGCTGCATGCCGAAGCCAACGCCATTTTGTATGCTGCCAAAAACAAAGTCGACCTCGAGGGAAGTACCTTGTATGTTACTTTGTCGCCATGTTTGCCTTGTGCCAGAATTATCCTTTCTGCAGGGATTAAAAAGGTGCATTTTCTGAATTCTTATGCTGCTTACAAAGGCATCGAAGTGGATGAAGGCGTTGAATTCTTGCGCAAATTTGGCGTGCAGGTTGAAAAATTAGAAAATCTTCCGCAAGATTCTATTCATGCATAACATAATAAGCGATTGATCGTTACTTAAGATCAATTCAATAAATGGAACCAAACTCTCTCCGTAAGCTGCTTTTCCCATTATTCTTAGGCTTGGCTACAGCTTTTGGAATCGCCATAGGTTATTTTTTGCCTGGAAATTCTACCGTCCAAGCTAACCACAAGTCGGTTTCGAATAGCGATAAAATGCAGGATGTGATGCAATACATACTCAACGAATATGTAGACACATTAGATCCGAAAAAGTTTCAGGATGAGGCCATTACAGCGATGTTGAGCAAGCTCGATCCGCACTCATCCTACATTCCTGCTACAGAATTAGAACAAGTTACAGAACAATTAGAAGGCAACTTTGATGGAATAGGCGTGGAGTTTAACATCCAGCGCGACACCATTATGGTGGTTGCTGCCATTACTGGTGGACCTTCGGAAGCACTTGGCATTCAAAGCGGCGACCGCATCGTGAAGATTGAAGGGAAAACAGTTGCTGGAAAGAAAATCACCAACGAGGATGTTATCAAGCAGCTCCGCGGAAAAAGTGGCACCAAAGTAAAAGTGAGCATTTTTCGTCCCGGACAAAAAAACTTGCGCGAATTCACCATCACACGTGGTAAAATCCCGATTTACTCGTTGGATGCTTCGGTGATGCTCGACCAGCAAACCGGATACATCAAAATTTCACGGTTCGCAGCTACCACATACAACGAATACCTCAAAGCCTTCGGCGAACTGCGTATGAAGGGCATGAAAAAACTCATCCTCGATCTGCGCGACAATCCCGGAGGATATCTCAATGCGGCGGTTGATCTGTCGGATGAATTTCTTCCAAAAGGAAAGAAAATAGTTTATACGCAAGGTCAAGCGCGGCCAAAAGAAGACTACACTGCAACAGCAAAAGGCGGCTTCGAAACTGGCGATTTGGTTGTATTGATCGACGAAGGTTCGGCTTCGGCATCTGAAATCGTGTCTGGAGCCATCCAAGACAACGACCGTGGTTGGGTAGTTGGAAGAAGATCTTTTGGGAAAGGCCTCGTTCAGGAGGAAGTTCGATTTGATGATGGTTCTGCGATGCGGCTAACCATTGCTCGCTATTATACGCCTACTGGCAGATGTATTCAACGCCCATACGACCAAGGTACCGATGAATATTACCAAGAAATTACTGAGCGTATGACGGGCACTTCAAAAAACAAGGATGCGGCCGACAAAAAAGATTCATTGGCATTCAAAACGCCATCAGGTCGTATTGTTTACGGCGGCGGCGGAGTGATGCCTGATGTTACGATCGATGCCGATACAACAGGCTACTCAGAATATCTGGCTAAAGTGATTTCGAACGGATTGATCAATCGATTTTCTTTTGAATACGTTGATACCCGTCGAAAGGAGCTGAAAAGCCGTTACCCAAGTGCCGAGAATTTTGCATCGCAGTTTCCTGTGAACGGCTTGCTGCCAGACTTCTATGCATTTGCCGCCAAAAACGGAGTTGCCAATGATTCCAAAGGTCAAACTGTGTCTTGGGGCATCATCAGCAACCAATTGCAAGCCTTGATTGGCCGCGCGCTGCATGGAAACAACGGTTTCTATTTAACGCAAACCCGCCACGATATCGCCGTTCAAAAAGCACTAGAATTGCTCAAATCGGGTAAATTAGTTTCCCGATCGCAACAAAATCCTGTTAAACAAAAAAGCTAAGTCATCATACCATATTTTATGAGAAAGCAATTACTTCTTATTCTCGCACTGTGCATGGGCTTACTCGCTCAAGCACAAATTCAGAATCCGATCAATTGGAAATTTTCGCAGAAACAGCTCAACGATTCTACTACCGAGTTGAAGTTTACTGCCGTACTTGAAGATAAATGGCATTTGTACTCGCAATTTACTCCCGCTGATGGTCCGATGCCCACCGAGTTCACTTTTAAACTCCCCAAAGCAGTAAAGCGAATCGGGAAAGTGGTAGAACCGAAGTATGATAAAAAGTTTGAAGATGTTTTTGGTGTTGACGTGTATTCCTTCCCACAGTCGAAGGTGGTGTTTACCCAAAAGGTGGTTAATTCTTCAACCAAAGAAGTGGAGATTTCGGGTGAAATTAACGGGATGACTTGCAAAGACGAAGCAGGCTGCATCCCAATGGATCCGACACCTTTCAAATTCAAGCTCAAAGGCAAAAGCGCCGATGGTGTAAAAACCTCCGCTATCGATACCACCGAACAACAAGTGGTAGTAACCGACACAGCTAAAAACGCAGCTTCGGTTGCTGGAGGTAAATCGGGCGATTGTAAAGATTTGGTGATCGAAGGCTTGGTGACTGAAGAAGAAAAGAAAGGTGAATCAGAATCTTACTGGTTCATCTTTTTGCTAGGCTTCGGTGGAGGCTTGGTGGCACTGTTAACACCTTGTGTTTTCCCAATGATTCCATTAACGGTGAGCTTTTTCACCAAGAATTCTGGAACACGCAAGAAAGGTTTGTTCCTCGCAGTAATCTACGGATTATCAATTGCAGCCATTTACACACTCATCGCAGTGCCGTTTATTGTGGCAAAAGTGCCACCTGATACACTCAACGAAATTGCTACCAGCGCTACTTTGAACATTGTGTTTTTTGTGATTTTCGTAGCATTTGCCATCTCATTTTTCGGGTATTACGAAATCGCACTGCCATCTTCATTGGCGAACAAAGCCGATTCTGCTTCCAACATGGGCGGCTTGCTTGGCGTGTTCTTCATGGCTATCACTTTGGCTTTGGTGTCGTTTAGCTGCACAGGTCCGATTCTTGGTTCTTTCCTCGCAGGCACACTTGCCACAAATCCAGATCCATACAACATCCTTTTTGTGATGCTTGGATTTGGAACCGCTCTCGGACTTCCATTTGCACTTTTTGCAGCCTTTCCAGCTTGGTTAAATTCTCTCCCTAAATCGGGAGGATGGTTGAATTCGGTGAAAGTGGTTTTAGGATTTCTTGAACTAGGCATGGCCTTGAAATTCCTTTCCAATGCAGATCTTGTTGAGCAGTGGGGAATCTTAAAACGCGAAACATTTTTGGTTATTTGGACTGTGCTCGCCTTTGGATTGGCTGCATATCTGATGGGATTAATCAAATTTCCACACGATAGTAAAATCAAGAAATTCGGCCCAATTCGAATCGGTTTGGCTACAGTATTTGCTGCATCAGGAATCTATTTTGCCACAGGCCTTTTTGGTGCCAATCTAGAATTGATCTCCGGCTTCCCACCGCCAACTTTCTACAGCTATGCTGCAAAGTCTGAAACCAAAGTGGAAACAGATGGCGATAGCCATTGTCCGCAAGGAATTCCATGTGAGCACGACTTTGATATTGCCTTGGAGCGCGCAAAAAAGGAAAATAAGCCACTACTGATCGATTTCACTGGATGGGCATGCGTAAACTGCCGTCGAATGGAAGAAGGGGTTTGGGTTGATCCTGAAGTAAAGAAAATCATGAGCGAGCAATACGTGCTGGTTTCGTTGTATGTGGATGAGAAAAAAGAGCTGCCTGCAGAAGAGCAGTTTACTTCTTGTCTTACCGGAAAGCGTGTGAAGACAGTTGGAAACAAATGGAGCAACCTGCAAATTGTGAATTTCAAGTCGAATTCACAGCCGCAATATGTGGTCTTATCCCCACAAGGGAATTTATTGGCTGAGCCAGTTGGTTACACCGACAAAAACACTTATCTCACCTTCCTGAAAACGGGTGTGGATGGTATGAAAACATCGGTAGCTTCGAAATAGCATTCATTTTTAAAGGGGAACGATTTCCGCAACGCCGCGCGCATGCATTTGAAATCGTTCCCCCTTTTTATTGCACTTTAATTTACTTAAAACAGCAATTGTAAAAATCAATTGGAGTTTAGCGAATAGTATAGAGAAATTGTATGCTGATTTGTATTAAGCATCTTAAAGCCCCCGATTTTATTGGCTTTTACTGTTATTCTTTCCTCTTTTGATTTGGCGCTTTGGAATTTCTATTTCAATAGTTTTTATTCAGACGGAGTGTAGAAAAAATAAAAAATTGATGTTTATTGGTTAAATGACACTTGTGAGCGATCTAACGTTTAGCGCGCAAGAAGTTATTTATTTCATCATTTAACGATTATATATCACAGCAATCGAATTGGCATTTGATTTTATTTATTTTCTGTAAGCCTGGTTTTTACTCGTTTTATTGGTTATCTCTATTTTAAAAATACGTTCAAAAGTAACCCACCCGATTGATTTTCTTACAATGTAATGGAATGGCCTTCAAGGGTGATAACCACTAGGTAATTACACTGAGATTTGGTTCAACAAAATAATTGAACCCATGAAGAAACATTACCTATTCGTTTCATTATTAAGTCTCTCGGCAGCCACACAGGCTCAATTTACAGAGCGACAAGTAATCTCCGCTCAAGGCG
Organism: Flavobacteriales bacterium; assembly: GCA_040403315.1. Classification (GTDB taxonomy): domain Bacteria; phylum Bacteroidota; class Bacteroidia; order M30B66; family M30B66; genus CAMCXT01. The sequence continues at coordinate 26,470 of JBBAKX010000001.1, read as the reverse complement.
GAGTGTATGAGAATCAGCAAGCGAATCTTGCTTTTAGTAGCACGATCGGAGAAACGATTGTATTAACCAAAAGTAGCGCTGCGTTTATTCTAACTGAAGGATTTCAGCAACCCAACGATGGCATTGTTGCAAGCCTTCCCAACTGGGGAAACGGAGCCGTATCGGTTAACTGTTGGCCGAATCCATTTGACGAAAATTTCAGTTTGAACATTCGCCCTTCAGCCGCAGCTGATTTTCTTTTGAAAGTTACTGATATGGCAGGCCGTCAAATTCGGAAAGACCAGTTGGTTCATGTAACAGAATCTGGAGCCAGTTTCAACTTTTATGGCGACGATCTCAGAGCTGGAATTTATTTGGTTTCCGTTCAGGACATCCAATCAAAATCCACCACTACACTCAGAATTACCAAGACCCAATAATTCCCAATTTTTATTCAATACATTAAATCAAGAAAATGAAAAAGTTTTCCGTATCCGCATGGTTTTATGGTATGTTGTTCGTTGCCGGACTCAATACCAATGCAATGACACAAGATGTTCCACAAGGTGTAAACTATCAAGCCGTTGCTCGAAATTCTTCAGGGCAAGTGATTGCAAATCAATCGCTTTCAATTAGGATTTCGCTATTTAGACAAAGTCAGCCTAACTTGGAAATTTACCAAGAGGTTCATCAATCAATAAATACCAACCAGTTTGGTTTGTTCAATCTTGTCATCGGACAAGGTGCTCCAACAAGTGCTGGTTTGCAGAATTTCAATCAAATTAACTGGGGAGCCAGCGAGTTAAGTATTAAGGTTGAAGCAGATCTCGGTAATGGTTTTGTTGATATGGGGGCAAGCCAACTTTGGTCTGTACCTTATGCCTTGCATTCTGGCAATGCTAATCCGGGGCCTGTAGGTCCTCAAGGTATGCAAGGTGAAACTGGCGCTCAAGGCATCCAAGGCGAAGTTGGTCCACAAGGTCCAATTGGCTCAACTGGTTCACAAGGCGAACAAGGTATTCAAGGTGAAGCTGGTGCTCAAGGCATCCAAGGTGAAGTTGGTCTACAAGGTCCAATTGGCTTAACTGGCCTACAGGGAGAACAAGGTATTCAAGGTGAAACTGGTGCTCAAGGTCCGATTGGTTTTACTGGATCTCAAGGCGAACAAGGTATTCAAGGTGAAGCTGGTCCTGCTGGAGCTCAAGGTATCCAAGGCGAAGTTGGTCTACAAGGTCCAATTGGTTTGACTGGTCTTCAGGGGGAACAAGGTATTCAAGGTGAAACTGGTGCACAAGGTCCGATTGGTTTTACTGGATCTCAAGGCGAACAAGGTATTCAAGGTGAAGCTGGTGCTCAAGGCATCCAAGGTGAAGTTGGTCTACAAGGTCCAATTGGTTTGACTGGTCTTCAGGGAGAACAAGGTATTCAAGGTGAAACTGGTCCTGTTGGAGCTCAAGGCATCCAAGGCGAAGTTGGTGCACAAGGTCCGATTGGTTTTACTGGCCTGCAAGGCGAACAAGGTATTCAAGGTGAAACTGGTCCTGCTGGAGCTCAAGGCATCCAAGGAGAAGTTGGTGCACAAGGTCCGATTGGTTTTACTGGCCTGCAAGGCGAACAAGGTA
>JBBAKX010000001.1:0-24769 GCA_040403315.1 Flavobacteriales bacterium | reverse complement strand
TTCAAGGTGAAACTGGTCCTGCTGGTGCTCAAGGCATCCAAGGCGAAGTTGGTCCACAAGGTCCGATTGGTTTTACTGGCGCACAAGGTGATCGTGGTATTCAGGGAGAAGTTGGTTCTCAAGGTCCGATTGGTTTAACCGGCCCACAAGGCCCTCAGGGTGAACAAGGCGACTCAGGATTGCTTCCTGATGGCTCAACTGCTGGAAATACTCCTTATTGGAATGGTACTAACTGGGTTGTAAATAGCAGCAACATTTTTAACAATGGTGGAAGTGTAGGGATTGGAACATCTACTCCAAACACATCTGCAGCACTTGAAATTCAATCCGATTCAAAAGCGCTATTAATTTCACGCCTTGATGATGAGCAAAGGAATGAAATGACACCAGTTGAAGGAATGATTATCTACAATAGCGACGATCGCACATTCCAAGGATATCAAGGATTAACAGGTGCAGGAGAAATCGATCAAAGTGCTGAACAACATCCTGGAGGATGGTATTTTGGATTGGATTACAATCAATCGGTTGGTCAAAGTTTCACAGCTTCAGCCACAGGAAGATTATCGAAAGTAACAGCGAAAGTTGGATACTTCAATAATGGTTATGAAGATCCATCTGAAAATGCCACTGAATGCGGTGGTGATATCAGTTTGACTTTGGAAGTTTTTGCAGGCAATGGAACTTCTGGAACGGTATTAGAAACAAAGAACTTTGTTGCCACAGGAGCAGATTATGGTGATCTTACCTTTCACGAATATCAGTTAAACAACGTGATGGTACAAGAAGGGCAGCAGTACACTATTCAAATCCGTCAAACTGAAGACTGCAGTGGAAACTTAGTTTGGGGGAGCAATGAAGATGTTTATCCGTCAGGAAATGCTTATGCAAATGGGAATCAACAAGGTGATGATGTGGCATTCCAAACCTATTTAGCGACAACCGAACCGGGTTGGGTACAACTCAATTCTACAGCCGTGTCAAGTAATGGTGGTTCAGGAAGCAATGGAGGCTTGTCCGAAGGTGCATCAACTAGCGCAACTGCTTATTGGAATGGAAGTGCATGGGTGAACGACAACAACATCACCAACAACGGCGGTGTGGTTGCAGTTGGGACAAACAATACCGACAACAGCAATGGTACAATCAAAATGCGCATTGCAAACGGATTGTTATCACTCGGTGAAGTGAACGAAGCATCCGACTTTACAATCAACAATACTTGCGGAGATGTAATCGCAGAGCATGTAACATCAGGTATTATTGCGCAAGAACCAGGTCCAGGAGGATGTGGAGATGATTGGTACATGATTTCAATGAACCGCGATGGCTCCGAAGCAAGAACATTAGAAATCGGAATTGCAAATGATGGAGATGATCATATCAATCTTCAGTCGACAGGAAATGTTGGGATCAACGAGCGCAATCCACAAGCTAGATTGCATGTTAACGGCAATGTTCGAATCAATGATGGTACTGAAGGTGACGGCAAGGTTTTAACTTCTGATGGAAGTGGAAATGCTTCATGGCAAAATCCTGGCGCTGGAAGCTTGGTGCAAATTATTGAAAACAATGGTTCTTTTATGGATGTTCAAGTGGACATGAAATACATGATCACTAAAGGGCCAGATGTTGACAATTGGGCATACTCAAATATCAATTTACCAAGTGCAGAGGGCAATTCGGGCAAAGTAATCGAGATTTTTGTTGCTATGTCTAATGATGAATTAAGACTGTATTCTCCATCTGGAATAAAAGGAATGGATGAGAATATTTTTTATCCAAATGTTGGTGAATTTGCAACAGCATATTCAAGTGGAATGGACCGAAATAGCAGAATCTATATTATTTCAGACGGCAACATTTGGCATGTTATCGGAAGAAGCGTTTGGATGTAAATGAATAAACGGATCGATTCATTCAAGAGAGGGTGAATTGATCCGTTTTAAATAAGAAAGTCAATTAAGCGATAAAAGAAGAGGTTCAAAAAACACAGAACATCCTAGCGATAGGAAAGTATTTGAACTAAGTGTTTTATTCATGTTAGCCCCACAAATGCATTGGAATTAATTTTCCAAGGCATTTTTTATTTCTAGTGCATTTGACATTGTATTAAATTTCAAAATTAAATTATTGAATAAATACAATTAAAATGCATTCAGGAATTCATGCATGGCAAATTTGGCTTGAAAAGCAAGACAAGTCGATTGTTGCAGATTTAATTTTAATTACAGATTTAATTCTTAATTCTGATGCTCGACTCTACACCAAAATGAGTTATAGCGCACCATTTATTTACCGCTATGGACCGATTGGATATTTCACTGTGGATAAAAAATTCGGATTGTATTTCGCCTTTTATTGGGGCAAATTGCTCGTTCAATATGATGAGTCAGGGATATTCCATCCCGACGACCGAAAAATTGTAAAGCTTGTGATGCTGAAGAATCGATTAGCGGACGAAGATTTTCTTGGCACATTTTTACACTTGCTCGAAAAAGCCTTGGTGATTGATGGAGAGAAGTATGGGAAAAGCTTGGTTTGATTGATAGCTGGAAGATTATGCATACCCGAATGCTCCCGGCAGCGATTGAAGCGGATAGACCGCAGCGCCGATTTTCCCGGTGCGAGGACTATTAGCGTAAAGCGCGGCGCCGCCTTGGAGGATTAATTGGAATTGAATATGAATGCGGCGGCCGGCAAAAAAAGAATTTTAAAAGCTGAGTAGTAGAAACAAATTGTTGTTAGCGGCTGTTAATTACAAGTATAGGTGAATGTAGTTCATCACTTATAGACCGTCTAAAATCGTTTTTCGTAAATCGATTATCGTTAATCTTTCATCGCTCAATCGTTAATCGAGAGTAGCCCATTTCAACTATCTTTGCCAAGCAATGAAAAACATCCGCAATTTTTGCATTATCGCACACATCGATCACGGGAAATCAACCCTTGCAGATCGATTGCTCGAATATACCAAGACAATTACCAAACGCGAATCGCAGGCTCAAGTGCTTGATGATATGGATCTTGAGCGCGAGCGCGGGATCACGATTAAAAGTAAGGCGATTAAAATGGAGTACGAAATCAATGGGGAAAAGTATATCCTCAATTTGATCGATACGCCCGGCCACGTTGACTTTTCGTACGAAGTATCTCGTTCGATTGCCGCTTGCGAAGGTGCGCTTCTTATTGTAGATGCTGCGCAAGGTATTCAAGCACAAACTATTAGTAATCTTTATCTTGCTTTAGAGCATGATTTGGAAATTATTCCAATCCTCAATAAAATGGATCTTCCGGGCGCAATGCCAGAGGAAGTGAAAGACCAAATTGTGGATATGATTGGCTGTAAACGCGAGGAAATCATCCCTGCTTCTGGTAAAACAGGAATGGGTGTTTATGAAATTCTTCAAGCCATTATCGATAGAATTCCAGCGCCTATAGGAGATCCTGACGCGCCACTTCAAGCATTGATTTTCGATTCTGTTTTTAACTCTTTCAGAGGAATTTATGCCTATTTCAGGGTGTTAAACGGATCGATTAAAAAAGGCGATAAGGTTAAATTCATGGCAACGGGAAGCACCTATTTCGCGGATGAAATTGGCTTGTTGCGCTTAAAACCTGAAGCCAGAGATGAAGTTAAAACCGGCGATGTTGGTTATTTAATTTCTGGAATTAAGGAAGCACGCGAAGTGAAAGTAGGGGATACGATTACCCATGTTGACCGTCCGTGTTTAGACCAAATTAAAGGGTTCGAAGATGTGAAGCCGATGGTATTTGCAGGGATTTTTCCGGTAGATACTGAAGATTATGAAGAGCTTCGTTATTCGATGGAAAAGCTTCAATTGAATGATGCATCGTTGACCTTCGAGCCAGAATCATCTGCCGCATTGGGCTTCGGCTTCAGATGTGGATTCTTGGGGATGTTGCACATGGAAATCATCCAAGAGCGCCTCGAAAGAGAATTCAATATGACTGTGCTCACGACAGTTCCAAACGTGTCGTACCATGCATATTTAACCAATGGGGAAGATCTAATAGTAAACAATCCTACCGATCTGCCCGATCCTAGCAAATTAGACCGCATCGAAGAACCATTTATTCGTGCTCAAGTAATTACAAAGGCTGAATACACTGGTTCTATCATGACTTTGTGCATCCAAAAAAGAGGGATGCTCGTAAATCAAAATTACCTCACCACCGACCGTGTAGAATTAATTTTCGAAATGCCGATGGGTGAAATTGTATTTGATTTTTACGACAAATTAAAATCGCTTTCTCGCGGTTATGCATCATTCGATTACCATCCAATTGATTACCGCGAATCGAAATTGATCAAGCTCGATTTGATGCTCAACGGCGAGCCTGTAGATGCACTTTCGTCTTTGATTCACCGCGACAATGCTTTTGATTTCGGTAAGAAGATTTGCGAAAAATTAAAAGAATTATTGCCACGTCAACAGTTCGAAATCGCGATCCAAGCTTCTATCGGTGCAAAAGTAATTGCCCGCGAAACGGTGAAAGCAATGCGTAAAGACGTAACTGCCAAGTGTTACGGTGGAGATATCTCTCGTAAGCGTAAGCTCCTCGAAAAACAAAAAGAAGGTAAGAAGCGCATGCGCCAAGTTGGTTCTGTAGAGATTCCGCAATCGGCGTTTATGGCGGTGTTGAAGTTGGATTAGTCTTGAGTCTTTAGTAATAAGTACTGAGTCTTGAGTACCCGCAACCGTGGACTTCAGTCCACGGATAAAACACCTTGAGTAATTTTTACATCCCCAGAGCCTTCGCCACCAAAGCTTTCTGCTCAACAGCATGACGCTTTGAACTTCCAGTTGCAGGCGAACCACTTTCGGCGCGGGCAACAACTTCGATGTTTGCTAAATGACGGAGTTTGCGCAACAAATACATCCAAGCGCCCATGTTTTCAGGCTCTTCTTGTGCCCAAACTAATTGCTTGGCTTTGCTGTATTTTTTCAAAACGGCCTCAAATTGCTGCATCGGGAAAGGATACAGTTGCTCGATTCTCACCAATGCAACATGTTTTAAGTCGCCTGCATCACGCTGTTCCAACAATTCATAATAGAGTTTGCCTGTGCAGAAAACCACGCGTTTTACATCGGCAGCTTTTACGGAATTGTCGTCGATTAATTCTTCGAAAGTTCCGTGGGTAAATGCTTTTAGTTCGCTTACACATTTTGGATGACGAAGTAGGCTTTTTGGTGACATCACCACCAAAGGCTTTCTAAATGGATGTGCCAATTGACGGCGAATCATGTGGAAGTAATTGGCCGGAGTGGTAACGTTTGCAACAAACATATTAAGCTCAGCACACAGAGTTAAGAAGCGCTCTAAGCGAGCAGACGAGTGCTCTGCGCCTTGCCCTTCGTAACCATGAGGAAGTAGCATCACCAATCCGCTTTGGCTTCTCCATTTATCTTCGGCAGAAGAAATGAATTGGTCGATCATGATTTGCGCTCCATTGTTGAAGTCACCAAATTGCGCTTCCCAAATCGTTAATCCTTCAGGTGTTGCGAGCGAATATCCATAATCGAATCCCAATACTGCATATTCACTCAACAGAGAATTGTAGATATTGAAACGAGCTTGATCTTTACTGATATTGCTCAACGGAACGTATTCTTCCTCCGAATCTTCGATTTTCAATACAGCATGTCGGTGAGAAAACGTGCCACGTTCCACATCCTGCCCTGAAAATCTCACTGGATGTCCTTCTTGGAGCAAAGAACCATACGCAAGCATTTCGCTCATGCCCCAATCAATCAAACCGGTTTTTTCAACCATGTCTTTTCTGTCTTGAAGCACTTTCTCCATTTTTTTGAAGAATTTCATGCCTTCAGGAACGGTGTAAACAACCTTAGCAATTTCTTTTAATTGCTTTTCGGATACTGCTGTTTTGGGCGATTTAATAAAGTCTTCCTCTGTTGCAGTCCGGTACTTTTTCCAAATCGCTTCAAGGAAATTACTGATAACGTTTTTATCTGTTTTACGAGCCAATTCTAAAGCCAGATCAAGCTTTGAGCGTAATTCTGAATCAAACTGATTTGCTTCTTCTTGGGTTAAATTTCCTTCACCAATTAATCGATCCAGATAAATCTGACGTGGATTCTGGTGTTGAGCAATGGCTTTGTAAAGGATCGGCTGTGTGAAACGAGGTTCATCGCCTTCATTGTGACCATATTTGCGGTAACCGAGCAAGTCGATAAACACATCTCCATGAAACTTCTGTCGGAATTCCATCGCCATATCCACTGCAAAAACAACAGCTTCAACATCGTCGGCATTTACGTGAAATACCGGACTTAGTGTAACTTTCGCTACATCGGTGCAATAAATAGAAGTACGAGCGTCGGTGTAATTCGTAGTAAATCCAACCTGGTTGTTTACAGCAATGTGGATGGTTCCGCCTGTTTTGTACCCATCAAGCTTCGCCATCTGGACTGTTTCGTAAACAACACCTTGTCCAGCGATGGCTGCATCTCCGTGGATGATGATCGGCGCAATTTTATCGAGATTGTTGTCGTGTTCTTCCTCAGCAAACGCGCGTGCGATGCCTTCCACAACAGGTCCAACAGCTTCAAGATGCGATGGATTTGGAGCAAGCGTCATACGAACATCAACACCTCCTCGGGTTTTAACATTGGTTGAATAACCAAGATGGTATTTTACATCACCCGAAAATTCTTCATCATCGTAGTCTTTCCCTTCAAATTCGGTAAAAATGCTTTTGCAATCTTTTTTAAAGATGTTTGCCAAAACGGAAAGACGACCTCTATGTGCCATTCCCATTACGAATTCACGAATTCCAAGATCAGCACCGCGTTCAATAACATGATCGAGGGCAGCAATTAATGCCTCGCAACCTTCAAGCGAAAATCGTTTTTGACCAACGAACTTTTTATCTAAGAAGCTCTCAAACCCAACAGCGTCGTTCAGTCTTTGAAAGATGGCCTTTTTTTCTTCTTTCGAATATTCGGTTCTACCGCGGCTGCCTTCCATTTTTTTCTGCATCCATTCTACCACTTCGGTGTTACGGATGTACATGTATTCGACACCGATGCTCTGGCAATATGTGTCTTCAAGATGTTTGATAATGGCGCTCAGCTTGGATGGACCAGTGCCGATCAATGTGCCAGCTTGGTAAACTGTTTCAAGGTCGGCAGTTGATAGCCCGAAATTTTGAATTTCAAGCGTTGGCGTGTATTTCCTTCTTTCGCGAACTGGATTTGTTCTTGTAAACAAGTGTCCGCGTGAGCGATAACCATTGATAAGGTTAATAACCTTGAATTCGCGGGATACATTTTCAGGAATTTCACCATTTCCCAACTGTGGCTTTTGCGGATAATTTTTGGTCGCAAAATCTACACCTTCGAAGAAAGCTGCCCAGCTGCTGTCGACAGAGGCGGGATTTTCCTGAAATTGTTGATATAGATTGTCTAAAGTGGCAGGGTCGGAGGCGGCGAGGTAGCTGAATGTGTCCATTCCAAGATTAAAAATGAAGGCAAAAGTAAGTTAAAACAGATTGCTGTCACTGCCGAATCTGCTGATTTGATGTTGAAGAATGTGAAATTTCGAAAATAATCAACCTTGAGAATATTGCTTTTTTAGAACAACCTTTTGTAGTTCTCTTTTGATCACGAGTTCAGCTACAAGTATTGGATCTATTCCAGGAGTTGGCATTCCATCCTTTAGCTGTTTTTCTGAAACATCCACACGGTAAAGTAGATTGAACATGGCTGTTGCTCCGGCTTGCATGAAGGAATCGGAGATGATTTGAGCAAGTTCTCCAAACGAATACCTTGTGTTGAGTAAAAGTTTGATAGGAATACCAGCAGATTGGAAGTCTTTCCTGATTTGCAGAATAAGATTTCTAAGTAAATCCTTCTGACTAAGAAATTCGGTATCAACCAGATTGCCTGGCTCATTAAGCGCTGGAAGCCTCAACTGAGGGCCCGAATCGTTCATTGAAGCGATTTACTTCAAATTGAATTTGAAGGTCCCCATGATTTTACCATCCATGTAAACCTCCGAAATGTAAAGACCTGCTTTCAGTTCATCTGTTTGGTCCCAATCGAATACGATTTCTTCGCGATTGTTGGTGTATTCGAGCGTTTTTCTGGCAGTAAATTCAGTGTTTCTGCCATCTTCTTTGGTAAAGTTTCCTGAACCATTGTTCGCATCGGTAAGCACATAGCCATCTGGTTTGATAATGCGCATCACAACGTCTCTGTTTCCTGGTTTGGCAACTTTATTTTCTGCAACAACAAATACAGTGCTGATCCTACTCACACGTTTTGCTTTTTCAGTTACCTCCATTTTTCCTTTGCCTTTTTCGCGGAGGGTTTTCACCGTTAAATTCTCTGCTTTTAAAACAGATGCCAATTCAACCTTTTCGCTCAATTGTTTGGTAGTTTGATTGAGCTCTGAAACAGTTTGAGTTAGATTGACATTTTCGAATCTTAGTTCTTTATTTTCTTTAATGAGTTGCTCAATTTGGATGCGGTATTGATCACGAATGGCTTTTAATTCTTCCATTTGACGGCGGATCAAAGGAATGTCTTTGTTTTCTTTGATAAGCTGATCAATTTTGCGTTTTTGCTTTTCGATATCTGTGTTTGCCTTTTCAAGCAAACTATCAAGTTGAATGTTTTTCCCCTTGAATTGATCAAGTTCGAAAGTCATTGCTTGGTAATCATCTTCGATACTCTTTTTTACATCCGATAAGGAATCTACTTCTGCATCTCTAAGAGCAACAGTTCCTTCGGCATCAGTTGTGCGAGTAAACAAGTAAATATTTGTGGCTACAGATAAAAACAAAAGTAGACCAAGTAAATACACGGTCTTTTTGTTATTCCCTGATTGTTGGTTGTTGGTTTCCATGGAATTGGGAAGATTTTTCTAACACTGCGAAATTAGGAAAATTTGCAAGTAGTTGATCGGCTGAATTTTCAAAAATGTAAATCAAATTATTTTTATTGCAAACACTAATAATTTAAAAATATTAGGCAATTTAAAAACCTGAACATTAGTGTTAAACAGTTAATTTCTACAATTCAATAGCTTCAATTAGACTTTGAATGTCAAAGTAATTACGATTATTTTAAATTGTATTTATTCTGAAATTTATTATACAAATATTTCTGATGATTATCTAAATCCAATTTAACACCTGCGATGTAAGCTGCCGTAACTGCGGATGTGCGCATGTCAAGAGCATCTCCACGAGAAACGAAAAAATCTGCCGATTTCGAAAGTTCAAGACTGCCTGTGGATTGATCGATGCCGAGTGCCTGAGCCGGATGTAAAGTTATCATTTTGAGTGCATCTTCCTTTTGAGCGCCATATGCAGCGGCAGTTCCAGCAATAAAACCGAGATTTCTTGTTCCCATTGCTTCCATTTCACCATCGTAGCTTAAAATTACTTTGATGCCTGAATCTGCGAGTATTGCAGGAAGTCGAAAGGGCCAATCGGTGGCTTGGTCTTGATAGTCTGGAAGCCGGTGTATTCTTGGAAGAACTACCGGGATATCTGCTTTTCTTAGTAATCCTGCTACTTTATAACTTTCTATTGCTCCAATAAGAACTCTTTTTTGTACACCAGTTTTCTCGGTCATTTGAACGGCGTCAACAATGTCTTTCATTTCATTACAATGCAAATACAGCACTTTGCTTCCATTGAAAAGTCCGCGCATAGCTTCTAAACGAAGATTTTTTTCTGAAGGATTCGTGTTGTTGCTGTATGCTTTTGCTTCTTCGAAGAATGCTAGAATTTCCTGTTGTTTGAGAATAGTTTTCGTTGATTTTACTGTATCGATATCTAGTCTTTTTTGAGGATATTCTGGCCAATGAAGATGAATTCCATCATCTACTTTTACAATTGCATCTTCCCAATTCCAACCATCAAGATGAAAAACTGATGAAGCGCCAGAGATAGTTCCTCTTTGCGGTGTCGCTTGAACGGTAAGCACTCCATTAGATCGAACAGTGGGAATAATTTTCGAATCTGTATTGAAGGCTGGCATGGCACGAACATGTGGATTTAAATCGCCAGTTTCTGCATAATCTAAGGTAGCGCGCACCGCGTCAATTTCTCTCAAACCAATAGAAGAATTCATCGCAATAAAACCCGGATAAATATGCTGGTTTTGTAAATCAATAATTTCAGAATAAGCCGATTTATCAATTTTGATCAAGCTGCCATCAGCTACCAAATCAATTTTGCCAGATCGAATACCTAAAACACCATTTTGATAAACGGTACCATTGCCACAATGAATAACTGCATTTGTAAACAATGTGCTTGTTGATTGTGCATTCCCTATCAATTGAATGCAAAAAACTACGAAAATGGAAATTAATTTCATCAATTTATTCTGTTTCAAATTCATGGTAAAGATCTTCACAGGTGTAATAATGTTTATTTCCAATTTTTGGTTTTTTTAAGGGCTTTCCGCTCAGTTTTTCTTTCTGCATTTTTTGCACAATTCGAAGTCTATCGGTTCGATTTAATTCTTGTAATACTTTGTCCTGCTCCAAATCGAAATACCGTTTGCCCTCAACAAATGTTTGTTCCACTTTTGCATAAACTGACAATGGGTTATCGCTCCAAATAACTATATCAGCATCTTTACCCGGTAATAAACTTCCTGTTCGCTGATCTATTTTCAGCATTTTAGCTGGATTTAGTGTCACAAACTTTAGAGCTTCCTCTTCGGTAACACCTCCATATAATATTGCTTTTGCTGCTTCTTGGTTTAATCTTCGGCCCATTTCTGCATCATCCGAATTAAAACCTGTCACTACGCCCATTTTGTTTAACAAGGCACCGTTGTAGGGAATCGCATCATTTACTTCCCATTTATAAGCCCACCAATCTGAGAATGTAGAAGCACTCGCTCCGTGCGCCTTTAGCTTATCGGCAACCTTGTATCCTTCTAGAATATGCGTAAAAGTGTTTACTTTAATTTGCATACTGTCGGCTACGTGCATCAGCATATTTATCTCCGATTGAACATAGCTATGACACGTGATATTTCGCTGTCCATCAAGTATTTCAGAGATAGCCTCAAGTTCTAAATCGCGGACAGGTTCAATTTTATTTTTCTTTTCTTTTTCACTGTAACTCTTCCACAATTCTTTTGCTTTTTTATACTCTTTGGCGCGCTGGAATGAATCGTAAAAAACTTGCTCTACGCCCATTCTTGTTTGCGGAAATCGAACAGTTTTTTGGTTCCCCCAATTGCTTTGTTTAACATTTTCTCCCAAGGCAAACTTGATGTGCTTAGGCGCGTTCGAAATCAATAAGTCGTTTCCAAATTCACCCCATTTGAATTTAATTATTGCCGATTGACCACCAATTGGATTCGATGAACCATGCAACAATTGCGCTGTTGTAACGCCACCTGCAAGTTGACGATAAATGTCGATGTCGGTAGCGTCTAAAGCATCTCCCATTCGCACCTCAGCGGTATTGTTTTGCGTACCCTCATTTACACCTCTGCTTAAAGCGATGTGCGAATGTTCATCGATAATTCCTGGCGTAACATGTTTTCCAGTCCCGTCAATTATTTTCAGCTTTTTTTGATCGGAAATTCTTTTTCTTAATTCACTTTCATTTCCCAATGAGGTTATTTTCCCGTTCTCGATTAGTAAAGATCCAGAACGAATCCCTTCGTTTTCATTGGTCCACAGCGTAGTATTGGTGATGATTAATGTTTCTTCTTCAGGCTTTTGAAAATTTCCAAATCCAGTAAATGGGAAACGTAATTTAAGTGAATCGGCATGTAAAACGAGCAATTGTTCTTCTTTTAATGTGTCGCCTGGAAGATCACCGATTCGCTTAATTTCCCAATTCACTAAACTTCCGTTTTCTTTGACTCCTGAACCGCTCAGTGATTTGTCTTTGTTCAATATTCCCCGCAATTGTATAATCTCAGACTCACTTTTGTTTACCTTGATTTGAACATTGAATCCCGAAATTGAAATTTTTCCTTTGAATTTAGCATCTCCCATTTTCCCTTCTAATTCTGGTGATGACGATTTTCCTTTGATGGATATTTTCAAACTGTCTTGTCCAATATTTCCTTCATAAATTCCAGAAATATCTCGGTATAAAGCGGCATCTAATTGAAGTCTTTGCCCATTCGCCCAATTTTCAAGTATGCGATTTTGTGGATGCAACAAAGTGTCGGAACATACAATAAATGAAGCGTCATAATCTACATTGATGCTTCCTGTTCGGTTTGAAACGCCTAGAATTTCTGCAGGGACAGATGTTAAAGCTTTTAAAATTTCAGATGACGGCAAACCTGCAGCATGGGCTTTTCTTAATTGCGTAAACAGATTTTCTTCATCTGTTATTCCTGCTGCAGAAATGGCGAAAGGAATTCCTTTTTTGAATAAATATGCTGGATTTGCTGGAGCAGCTTCCCAATGCAACAACGTAGAAAGTGGAACTTTTTCTTCTACTTCCGAGTCGCTTAAATCTAATGCATTAGGGAAATTAATTGGAATGCAGAGTTTTGCTCCTGATTTTTTAATTTCATCGGCAATTAAATATTCATCACCATTTCCTTCAATAAGTAAATTCAATTTAAATTCATCAGCGATTTCAATCGATTTTAATACATCTTGCCAGTGGAGTGTTTCGAACAATGCTGGTAGATCTCTGCTTTTATTCCACGCTTCGTAGGATTCATTGTAATAATTATTGCTTTTATTTTTTTTGTACCAATCTGCATCAAGAATTGATTGCCGCATAAGTGCAACACTTCCTGCAAAAGAATTTGGATATTCTTGAGATGAATTCCCTTTTTGATAAGAAAGTCCAGTAATTCCATCATTTTTAAGAATTAGCTCAGCTTCAGGTTTATCAGCCAAACTTACTACACAACCACTTCCACGCACAATGCCATCCTTGTAAATGCTGCATACAGTCGAAAATCCCATTTTTCGATATGCCAATGCATCTGAGGCTTTGTGCCTAAATCCATCAATTGCTCGATATTCAGGATGGATCGCCATATTCCAAGAAATTGCTCCCGGATCAGGCCTTTCCATCAATTGCACCCCACGGCTGCTCTCTTTATTCGATGAAAGTCCGTAATTAGTTGAAACATCAATAAAAGCTGGATAAATATGTTTTGATGGATAATGAACTACAACTGCATCGTTCGGGATTTTGAGGCCTTGTCCAACCCCTATGATTTTTCCATTTTTAACCAATAAAATGGCATTGGAAATAACTTCTGTAGCACTTTTGTGCACTGTAGTTCCAGTAATTGCATAGGTTGTTTGCCGATTGTCTGGAACGCCGTTTACAGGAGATTTTATTTGTGCGTAAGCCGAAAGATTCGAAAGAATAATGAAACAAAGTGCGATGTACTTCATGCGCTAAAAATAGGTATTCGCTACAATTGTACAAGTTGTTGAATGCAGATTTACGTGTTATAGATCGATTTAACCAATTTTTTATTGCATGCTGATTTACTAGCATGAGTAACAGTAAGCCTAACTTGGTGGAAAATTCTTACAATTTCTTGCTTAGATGAAATAAGCTACTATTTTTACACCATCTCCTTATGAAAAAATATTTCACTTATTTAACTGTGTTTTGCAGTTTTGTTTTGACTTCTTTTTTAAGTGTCGAAGCCCAACAACTGTCTGACGATCAGCTCAAGGTATTTCAATCATCCGATCTTTCTAAGTACAACTTTGACATAGAAAAGAAGTCGAAAGCCTTAGTAAAGAATCAAGAATTTCTTGAGAAGGATGTTGCATTCAAGGTTTATGCAGATGCCCTTTTGCGCATCTCCAGTATGATTAACGCAGGAGATTTTTATATCAACGATGAAATTTCTGAGTATTTGGAAAGCATCATCCAGAAAATCGATCCCGAAAACAATCCTGAGTCTGGAATCTACCGTGTGCTACTCAGTAGATCATCTATTCCAAACGCTTTTTGTACTGTAGATGGTACAGTAATCGTAAACATTGGATTGATTGGTTTGATGCAGAATGAATCGCAACTTGCAGGAGTTCTCGCTCACGAAATCAGTCATTTTAAGAAAAGCCATTCTCTAAAACAAGTGAAGGCATCGATCGAAGACAGCAAATCGGGAAGAAGAGCATATTCATCCTTGTATTTGAGTATGAAGTATTCTAGAGATTCTGAATATGAGGCCGATGCAGCAGGTTTGAATTTGATTGCTGCATCTCCATTTGATGCTTACGAATACAGCAAAGCATTAGAATTGGTAACTGGTAAAAATTCGGATTCAACTGAAATTGATTTGATAAAGTTTTTCAAGTCGGATGTTTTCAAACTCGACACCTCAATCATCTCTGCAAAAGAGGTGAAGCGCTTGCTTAAAAAATCTGCGAAGAAAGAAGAACGCACCCTTTTGAGTGGAAACGATGAAATGTTTGAAAGCCATCCTGAAGGTCAAAAACGACAGTTGGCAGCAGGTGAAATCCTCTCTTCTATCAGCTATGTGAAACCAACCGTTGTATCTAACGATGTAGAATTCAAAAGATACCAACGTTTGGCTCGTTTTGAAATGGTGAAAAATGATTATTTCCGCGCTGATTATTTGCAAGGTCTTCACAATGCACTTCGTCTGGCAGATATTTACCCTACTAATGCCTTTGCAAAAAATATGATTGTTTCTAATTTATATTGGCTTTGCAATTTGAAAAGCGCCGGAGTTATTGATGATTTGCTAGATGAAACTGAAATCAGAAATATAAAATCAATGGCTCAATTGAAGTTAATATTTGAAGAAACGCCTAATGATGAATTAGGGAAATTTCTCTTCACATATTTAAAGAAGCTTTGGGAGGCAGACAATACCAACGAAACAGTGCTTTATTATTTGGCTTCTGCCGCCGATATTCATTTAGGAAAAGAAACGGCTAAAATCCATTACAAGAATTATTCTTCAAAATTCCCCAACGGAATTTACATCTCCAGCGTAAATGAGAAACTTCAGTAAATACTCTCTAGGATTAGCCATATTGCTGCTATTTCTTAGTTCCTGTTCTAGCTCTAAAGGATTTATTTTTGCATTGCACACAGATTCGTTTCAGAATAAAAAATCTGAACTTATAAAAGTGATCTGCATTAATCCAACCTTCAGAAAATTCGAAGACACAGATTTCGATGACGAAGATTATGAATTCGCAAGTAAATTCAAGCAGTTGTATAATTCTTCTATTGAAAAGTATTCTAAGAAAAACAAGTTGAATTATGAAGTTTACTCCCCATACAGCGAAGGAGAAAAGCTAACTAGCTATTACAAAGATTTGCTCCCATTGAAATCGGCAATATTGAAATCACTCAATGTGCAAGATAATCCAATGAATGAGGTTGAATCGAACACCTACAAAAAAGAAATCATTCAGAAATTTGTAGTGCCAACAATGTTGCCTGCTGAATTGGCCGAATTGGTTGGGAAATACAATACTCCTTATTTCTCGCTGGTAGATATCTATACCTCGAAAGGGAAATCATATCTTTTTCACGTGATCGTAGATTTAAATCTAGGGCGAATCGAATATCAGGAAATTAAAGGCTATTCGGGTCTCGTTAAAAAATCGGAAATGAAAATGTTTGTATACGACAGCTTTTATTTACTGGATAAATTTTTCAAAAAATGAGAAAACTAATTCTTTTCACAATAATAGCTTTTTCAGTTTCTTTTCAGGCTTCTTCTCAAGGTGTTTTGGGAAAAAAAGCTGTTATTAAAGTAAATCTTTTTAATAGCTTTAGAATGCCACTCAATGATGTTCAATTTGAATATGCATTGGGCAAGAAATTTTCGATTACAGCTGGATACTCGCTATTAGCTTCAAATATTCGCCCAGAATATAGATTAGACTACGCATATAATTTTTTGCAGACCTCTAGTCAAGCAACTCTAAAGAAATACGGGTACACTGATTATGAGATTGGCTATTTAGCTAGTCAATATCTGGATTATCGTGCATACGATTATGATGACGCTGAAGTATTTTTATTTCCAGAAAAATTGAAAGTGCAGTCTTCTGTCTGGTCAATTGGTTTAAGAAGTTACAAAAGCTCAATCTTCTCAGCACCTTATGGAAGGTATTTTTCACTCGAATACCTTCGCGGCAAACAAAAGGTAACTGGAAATATTCAAATACCGAACCCTCTTCACGGTGATGATAGCTTTGGAAGCTACAATTCCTATTATGTTAAAAGCCAACGAAAATTTAAAGTCACCGACAGAGAAATAAATACATCCTCTTTTCAAATGAATTTTGGGAAACAATGGGTGAAATTTGATGCCTTAACGATCGACTTTTCTTGGGGCTTAGTGTATTCATTTACTTCAGCAACGAACAAAGCACAGGATGGTTATATTGCTAGTATTCTTGCAAGAAACAATGGAGCTAATTTTGGGTCATTTCCTCACACAAAATGGAATACAATTTCTTCTACAATCGATTACCGCAAATCAGCATTGGGAATGAATATCTTCCTTAGAGTTGGTTACCTTTTATTTTAAATTCAGTACCTTTTCACATTCTTTCTAATTGATTGTTTTTAGCAATAGAAAGTTTGAAATTAAAATCCTAAAAAATCAGGGCAGTCTAATACCCCAATGTTTTCAATATTAAGAAGGAACCAGGTTCTACTGTTGTTACCATGTTCCCACCCGGCGATTGAATTTTCATGTTCCCAGGCACGGTATACATGGCCTCAATTTTAGGAAGTTTATATTCAAATCTAAATGGCTTTTCGCTAGAATTAAATAGTGCAATAACAATGTCTTCATTGTTGCTTCTTTCGAAACCGAAAACACCTGAAACATCATCAGAAATTAAAGTTTTGTAATTGCCCGTATGCAGAACAGCTTGGTCTTTTCTAAATTGTAACAACGATCTGCAAAACGAATAAAATTCAACATCAAAATTCGGATCATCAATTTGCTCACTTGCTTTTCCTTCGGAATTGATTTTTTCCAGATCATATTTTAATTCCTTCCAAACCATCGGCTTTCTGCAATCTGGATCATTTGCACCCCACATTCCTGCTTCAGTGCCATAATACATCATCGGCGCACCCGGATAGCAAGCCATAAATGCCAAGATCATTTTTTGAATTGCACGCTCTTTTTCGTTCGGCTTACGGGTTAAATACTCTTTGTTTTCGGCTTTCGACCATCCAAAATATTCGCCCCAATTGTGGTATTTCTTCTTTTGCTGATTTACAACATGTGATGCCATTCGGTTAGTGTCGTGGCTATCAAATAAATTCATCATAATCAATGGGTCAACTCCAAATGCTTCCCGCAGATTCTTTAACGATCTGTCTAGCGATGACGGGCTCATTCGATTTTCTCCAATAAAATAATCCGCCAAAATAAATCCGAAATTGTAATTCATTACTGCGTCAAATTCATCTCCTTCAACGTAAGGCTTTACTTTGCTTACGCTATCAATTACTTCAGCCGTTAAATAAGCTTCTGAATTAATTCCCTTCACCAATTTTCTCCAATCTTTCCAAAATTCGTGACGCACACAAAACGCCACATCTAATCGCCAACCATCAATTCCGTCTTTCGGATTTCCATCACCGTTCGGATCCATCCACCTGCGGGTACTCTGGTAAATGTATTGCTTAGGTCCTTCTACAATGCCGTTTTCATCCTCCCGTATTTCTGGCAAATCCTTTATGCCAAACCAACCTTCATATTCCAATGTCTTGCCAGTTGCAGAATCTGCGAATTGCTTCACAGTAAACCAACTTGCATATTTTGAGTTCTTTCCATTTTTTGCCAAATCCTTAAATGCAAAGCTGGTTACGCCTAAATGATTGAAAACACCATCGAAAATCACCCGGATACCAGATTTGTGCAGTGAGTCGATCATCTTCAAGGCTAACTTATCCGCTGATGTCCAAACCCAAGTTTCAGGTTTTAATGGATCTTCCTTCTCAATTAAATCTATATCTCCCGCTGGATCGGGACCAAATGTTGGATCAACATGGTGGTAAGTTGCCCCATCGTATTTGTGGTTTGAGGGCGCCATAAAAATTGGATTCAAATACAATGTATTGATTCCTAAATCTTTCAAAGAGCCAATTTTGTTGATGATGCCTTGAATATCTCCACCATATCTCCTTCGGGTGATGTTGAACGAATATCCTTTTCCATTCGCCTTTTCCCAAGGTTGAAGCTCATACCAGTCGGTTGTCCAAGGATGAATTTGCCAAGGTCCAGTTGTGTCGTGCGGCCAAGCACCAATTTGATCGCCAATTTTTGGATCATTTGATAGGTCGCCATTGCAAAAACGATCTGGGAAAATTTGATACCAAACAGCACTGCTAGCCCATTTGGGCGACTGTGCAATCAAAAAACTGCTCCATAAAATGAGAATAGCTAAGATTCGTTTCTTCATGCTTACAAAGTACCGAAATCAGTCTTAATTTCGGACTTCTAAAATGAACCCAATCAAACTCACCGATTTTGCCAGAATGCTCGAAGCTGGTATTCGAGATCAATTCGGACAATCATCTTACTGGGTTACCGGCGAGCTTTCGAATCTGAAGATCTACGAAAACAAAGGTCATTTGTATTTTCATTTGGTCGAAAAGGATGCTTCAACAGGAATTGTTTCGGCCGAGCTGTCTTGTGTAGGCTTCAATGCAGCATATGCTTCCGTAAGAGCTTTCGAAGAGGCAACTGGTCAGCCGTTTAGCAACGGAATCGAGATTTTAGTGCAAGTGATTGTTGCTTTCCACCCAGTGAAAGGACTCAAATTGCAGCTTCAGCATGTGGATGTCAACTACAGCGCTGGAAAAATCCAACAACAACGGAAATTATCGATCAAGAAATTGGTAGATGAAAACCCCGATGCTGCACAAATCATCGATGGACAACTTTTCACCCGAAATCAATCGCATCAATTACCACTCGCATTTCGAAAGCTTGCCGTAATCTCATCCGAACAAAGTGCTGGTTTTCAAGATTTCATGCACACTCTTGAGCAAAATACCTTTGGATATAAAATCGATGTCGATCTTTACCCAACCGTCGTTCAGGGTGAGGCAAATGTGAGCCAATTGGTGAATCGGATGGTCGAAATATTTACCTCCAATATTGCCTATGATGCCTTGATTTTGGTGCGTGGTGGAGGTTCTCAAACCGATTTTCTCCTGTATGATGCCTATCCACTCATCAAGGCGGTTTCAAGATTTCCAATCCCTGTAATTACCGGTTTGGGCCACCTAAAGGATATTTCGCTTACTGATATGGTTGCCCACACAAGCTTGAAAACTCCAACCATGGTGGCCGAATTTATCATCGCAAAAAATAGGTCGTTCGAAGATCATCTTTTCTCGGTCCGGCAGCAAATTGTGATCGTGGGACAAAAGCTTTTGCATGCAGCGAAAGGTCATTTGGTCGCTACGCGGGATGAGATCCGCAGCGCTAGCCGCGAACTTTGCGTCTCCGAACGCAACGTTTTGGTTCACCTGAAAAATTCATTGTGTAACGATGCAAAGAAGCTGATTCGACATGCTGAAAGCGATCAACTCGATTTGAAGCGAAGAGTAACAACTTTACCTGCATTTCAATTGCAGCGTTCGAGCACCGAATTGAACAATCATTTACGCGGAATCCAATCAACTGCAATGCAATTTCAAAAGTCGAAACTCACCGAATTGCATGCAATAGAAAACATCATTCGTATTTTAGGCCCAGAATCAACCATGAAACGAGGATATGCGCTAGTGTTGAAAAAGGGCAAAGTAGTTCGTGATATCCAACAGATTTCAATAAACGATACAGTCGAAATCCAACTCATCGGCGGACAAGCCTCGGCAACCATCAATACAACCAATAAAAATGGCTAAGACAAAAGAACCCTCCCAACTCAGCTACGAACAAGCACTCTCAGAATTGAAGAAAATTGCCGAAGCCATCGAAAACGAATCGGTTTCAATCGACGAGTTGGCCGACAAAGTAAAGCGCGCCTCCGAATTGGTTGAATATTGCAAAGAAAAACTCAGAAATACCGAGGCAGAGCTTGATAAAGTGATCGGTAAAATGGGAAAATGATCGCGGTGCAACGTCTATCAAATACACTGCATCTTGAAACTGTCATAACTGAATCTGAAAAAACATTTGCATCACTGATTCGGAAAGGCTATTTTTGAAAAATGGGGAAACTCTACCAAGAAAGAATAACAGGAGTTTTATGGGTTTTTGCGCTGCTTCTGGTATTTCCAAATCTAGCACATTCGCAATACTGCGCTACTACGTACACCAACCCTTGCTACAATCCAGGCGTTACCGACGATAACATCAACAGTTTCTCCACAGCTGGAGGAATCACCAATATCTCTAACCTAAACACCGGTTGCAACGGAACGCTTCCAGCTAACTATATTTATAATTCTGGGATGACCGTTACCGTGATGCGCGGAAGTTCCTTTACAGTTCAAGTTCAATGTTCTCTAGGAGCCGGATTCGCATCTTTTGCTCAAGGGTTTAAGATTTGGGTCGATTGGGACCAAAATGGTGTTTTCGAAAACAACACTTCCAATTCCTGCGAAACATCCTTTAACAGCAGTAGTGCGGGTTTTCAAGCTTTTAATGGAACAATCAATGTTCCAACTACAGCAACACTTGGCATGACCAGAATGCGCGTTCGTTCTGCATTCAGCACAGTTCCTGCAACTTCTTGTAGCAACGAAAACTATGGAGAAACGGAAGACTACAACGTAATGGTAGTTGCCAATCCGACTAATCCCGGCTTGACGGTTCTTCCGGTTACAATTTGTGCAGGACAAACCGCTTCCTTATCTGCCACTGGAGGAGGTCTAATCAAATGGTACATTTCTCAAACTGCGGCATCTTTCGTTGGCATCGGACCAAACTTCAACACACCAATACTCAATACAACTACAATTTATTGGGTGCAAACTGTAATCAATGGCTGCCCATCTCCACGAATTCCAGTAACCGTTACAGTTAATCCTCCATTTAGTGTAACTCCTACAGCCTCTGTTCCCACTGTTTGTGCGGGTGATGATGTAATTCTTACTGGCCCAGCAGGTTATGCAAGCTACTCTTGGGCTCCAGCTGGGGTTTTTGCCAACAGCACTACAAATCCTGCAACTGCAACAATCGGCGCAGCAACAACTTTCACACTAACGGTTACTGATGCTGCTGGATGTAGTGGATCAGGCACAGTGAATGTTGGACTCGAGGCAGCACCTCCGCTCACAATTGTAGCAAATACACAATCCATTTGTCCAGGAGAATCAGTTTCTCTAACGGCATCTGGTTCGAGCAATGGTTACAACTGGCTCGCCGCCGATGGTTTAGCCGCCTCTACAACGGCTTCAGTAACTGCTACTCCATCAGCAACCACTACCTATTCAGTAACGGCAAATTCTACATCAGGCGCTTGTCCAGCTTCTGCATCTGTAACTGTTACCGTAAATCCTTTGCCAACTGCTGATGCAGGAACAAATACTTCTGTATGCATCGGCTCTAGTGTTCAACTTGCAGCTACTGGTGGCGGCACATATTCTTGGTCGCCCTCCAATGGACTTTCAAATACTGCCATCGCAAATCCTTTGGCATCGCCCAATATTACGGGTAGCTATGTTGTTACAGTAACTTCTGCGGCGGGATGCGTTGCAACTGATGATGTTCTCGTAACTGTAAATCCACTTCCAACAGCCAATCCGGGCTCTGGTGCAGCAAATTGTTCAGGTACTGGAGCGCAACTTTCAGGATCTGGAGGAACCACTTATTTGTGGGCTCCAAATACAGGACTAAATAGCCCTAATATTTCAAATCCACTTGCTACTCCTGCTGCAACAGCCGATTACACGCTCACTGTTACCGACGCCAATGGTTGTGTTTCCCCTCCATCAGCACCAATAACGGTCACTGTTTTTAGCCAACCAGCCGCGCCAACAATTACGGCTTCAGGTCCATTAATCTTCTGTCAAGGTGGTTCGGTAAATTTATCTGTTTCTGGAGGCGTTTCTTACTTATGGTCGAATGGAGCAACTGGCTCTACAACCACAATCAATGCTTCTGGGACCTATTCCGCGACACTTACAGATGCCAACGGATGCACCTCTCCTGCTTCTGCGGATGTTGTTGTGAATGTTACGCCAGGCCCAACAGCTCCAACCATTACGCCAAATGGCCCACTTGTTTTTTGTCAAGGCGGCTCGGTGCAATTGTCTTCTTCGGCATATGCCTCATATGAATGGTCTAACGGCACTTTAACGCAAACGGCCATTATTGCAACATCAGGAACTTATACCGTTACAATCGCCGATGCCTTGGGCTGCGAAGGCACTTCTTTATCAGTAACTGTTACAGTGAATCCTTTGCCAGCATTGCCTGTCATTACAGCACAAAATCCTGCAGCATTTTGCCCTGGTGGTAACACAACACTCCAAGCGCCAAACGCAACTTCTTGGCTTTGGAATACTGGCGCAGTAACCCAAACCATTCCGGTAAATACGACTGGCGTTTTTTCTGTAACGGTAACAGATGTAAACGGATGTACTTCGCCAGTTTCTGCAAATTTTTCAACCACGCTTTATCCAGCACCTGCAGCGCCAGTAATCACAGCAAATGGCAACACCACATTCTGCCAAGGTGAATCTGTTACGCTTTCAGTTCCTGCAGCTCAATCCTATCTATGGAACACTGGTCAGATTTCTCAAAGCATAACTGTAAATGCCTCAGGAACTTTTTCTGTCAATACTATTGACTTCAATGGATGTCCAGCTCCATTGTCTGCTCCGGTTCTGGTAACCATGAATCCTCGCCCAGTGGCACCGAATATTTCTGCAGCTTCAACACTTAGCTTTTGTGATGGCGAAACTGTTGTGCTAAATGCAAATCCAACAACCGGTATCACTTGGAGTACGGGAGCAAATGCGGCCAGCATCGAAGTTGGAGCAACAGGTGCTTATACTGCAACCTACACCGATGCCAATGGATGTGTTTCATACGCTTCAAATTCTTTGGTTGTTAATGTAATTCCATTGGCTAACACGCCAGTGATTACAGCAAATGGCCCCAGTGATATTTGTCAAGGAGATAGTGTAATACTATCGTGCAGCAATGCTCCTGGTTATTTATGGAGCAATGGAGAAACTTCCAATTCTATTACTGTGGCATCCTCTGGTGTTTATTCAGTAACAACAAATTCTCAGTGCCCAGCTGCAGATATGACCTCCGATTTAACGGTTCAGGTTCGTCCAATTCCAGTTCCTACTATTAATGCCGATTTGACTAAGGATTGTCTTCCATCCACAATTAACTTTACTGCAAGCACATCTGGAATTGGTCCATTCTTGTTTGCATGGTCATTTGGAGATGGAAGTTCCGCTACTTCAGCGCAGCCATCACACGAATATATAGAGGCTGGAGATTATTCAATTACGCTCACCCTCACTGATGTAATTGGCTGCACTGGCACCCAAACAATCCCGAGTTTTATAGAGATTCTTCCACGTGCAAATCTCCAATTTACAATCGATCCAGCCGTTACAACACTTAGCGATCCATTGGTAACCTTCACAGGATTAACCAACAATGCTTCAGCCGAATCTTGGGAAATTGAGGGCTTCGGCACTTTCAATGAAGACCAAGTTGAAATTCTTTTCGAAGATACCGGCGCCTATGTTGTCACATATTCTGCTATAACTGCCGAAGGTTGCGAAGCTTCAAAACGCGACACAGTGCTCATTTTCGATGAATTCGCGCTGTATATTCCTGGATCTTTTTCGCCAAACGAAGACGGATTGAATGATGTTTTCATTCCTGTAGCATCAGGGTTTGAAGTTGAAGATTATGAGTTTCAAGTGTTCAATCGCTGGGGACAAAGACTTTTCTTCACCAACCAGCTTGGCGAAGGTTGGACAGGAAACGATGTTAAACAAGATGTTTACATCTGGACGATCACCGGCAAAAGCCGAATCAACAAAGAAACTGTTGAGTACAAAGGAAGTGTGACGCTGATTCACTGAGAAATCAATAGCAAACCGACAGATTAATCCACCTCAAATGTATCGTCTCTCTCCCGCGGAGAGAGATAAGAGAGAGGTAACTGAAAGCGCATTCAATCTCCAAAGCCACAATCAAATCGAAAGCTCTAAACTACCTCCGATGTATCGTCTCTCTCCCGCGGAGAGAGATAAGAGAGAGAGGTAAATGAGAGTCCACGAAAATCAATCAGCCAAACTTAATCCAAAACTCCCAAACACCTCAAATGTATCGTCTCTCTCCCGCGGAGAGAGATAAGAGAGAGAGGTAACTGAAAGCGCATTCAATCTCCAAAGCCACAATCAAATCGAAAGCTCTAAACTACCTCCAATGTATCGTCTCTCTCCCGTGGAGAGAGACAAGAGAGAGAGGTAAATGAGAGTCCACGAAAATCAATCAACCACACTTAATCCAAAACTCCCACTCACCTCCAATGTATCGTCTCTCTCCCGTGGAGAGAGATAAGAGAGAGAGGTAAATGAGAGTCCACGAAAATCAATCAACCACACTTAATCCAAAACTCCCAAACACATCAAATGTATCGTCTCTCTCCCGTGGAGAGAGATAAGAGAGAGAGGTAATGAAAGCCCACGAAAATCAATCAACCACACTTACCCAAAACTCCCAAACACATCAAATGTATCGTCTTTCTCCCGTGGAGAGAGATAAGAGAGAGAGGTAATGAAAGCCCACGAAAATCAATC